>NZ_BMXW01000005.1 GCF_014651955.1 Shewanella fodinae
ACCACCCCAACTTGGCGTCAAGTGGCTTGCGCCAATCTTTTTTCGCCCAGACAATTCAGCTTCGCTGCCTTGCCTGCAACACCGCCAGCGCTTCGCTGTTGCCGTGTCAGTGGGTGCGCATTATAGGGAGCTTAATCTTTTGTGCAAGAGGGAATTTCTAATTATTTTTTTAATAGTTGATTTTGCGAGCAAACACCCACAAATGACCAACCATCAACACACATAAAATTCACATTTGACGGTAAAAAGACCATAAACATACCTTTTTACTGTTTGCGATATTACTTTTTACGCGTGTCATCGGCAGTGACCGAGCTATTATTCGGGTGCTCAGTATCTACCATGTCATTCTGAAATAGCTCTTCTTCCTTATCCCCGACAACATCAGACACCTTAAGCTGCTTAATATTGCGCATCGTCATAACGGGACCAGAACAGGCGTAGATATAAAACAGACAGCAAAGGATCAATGCGGGATCCACCGACACCACCACAAAAACGGCCACCACTAGCAGCATCACCAGAAAATTGACTTTACCGCTCCAATCTACCTGTTTGAAGGAGTGGTAGCGGAAATTGCTGACCATTAATAAACCGGCACCCGCAGTAATTAAGGCAAACAGCCAGGAAACGCTACTACCATCAATCCCATAATCCTGCCCAAGCCAAACACTCCCGGCAATGATGGCTGCCGCGGCCGGACTTGCTAAACCCTGAAAGAATCGTTTATCGGCAACACCCACTTGTGTATTGAAGCGCGCCAGTCGTAAGGCCGCTCCAGCACAATAAATAAAAGCCGCCAGCCAGCCAATTTTGCCGATATCGGCCAATCCCCAATTGTAAGCGATAAGCGCCGGAGCCATGCCAAACGATACCATATCTGCCATCGAATCGTATTCCGCGCCAAAACTACTCTGGGTATTGGTCAATCGCGCCAGACGCCCATCCAATCCATCGAAAATCATCGCGACAAAAACGGCGATAGCGGAGGCCTCAAAGCGCCCGTTCATTGACGCGATCACGGCATAAAAGCCGGCAAACAACCCGGCAGTCGTCAAAAGATTGGGTAACAGATAGATCCCTTTGGATTTTACTGTTGGCTTAGTGATATTTTGCATACACTTAATGAATCCACATGTTTGCTTTAATGTATTCAAAGATAACACAGTTGTGGTAACCCTGAACCTCTGGCAGCAACGGAATTTGACTATGATAAGGATTGGCCTGATATCTGCGATATTGGTAATACTTTACAACCCGTTTGGCTTTGCCGCTGACATCTATACATGGGTCGATGACAAGGGTGTTACTCACTATAGCCAACAACCTCCCGTGGATAAGCAAGTAAAAACGTTAGACAGCACCGCTATTGAACCAGGGAAAATAGGTACAGTCGCACCAGTGAAGAGGGAAGCGACACCTGAGCCTAGCCAAGCGGAACAGGACGCCGCCGCCATAAAAGAGCGAGATCAAGCCCAAGCCCAGAAATTATGTGACAGTGCCAAGTTTAACCTCGATGTGCTGCAAACCCATACCCGACTGCAACGTAAAGATGACAAAACTGGAGAGCCAGTGCGCATGACGGAAGAGGAACGGCAAACCGCAATTAAAGAACAACAAGAACGCATTCGCTTGTTCTGCACTAAAAAATAACAGATATAAGAAAGGAGCGTTGGTACGCTCCTTTCTTTACTCAACCTATCTTAGGACGAGACAACCGTTACTGATGAAACGTCAGTTCATCACCTTGTAAATCCACCTTGATAGGTTGCCCCGGCAGTAATTTACCTTGCAACAAGCGTTGGGCTAATGGATTTTCCACTTCCTGTTGAATTGTACGTTTCAACGGCCGCGCACCATAGACTGGGTCAAAACCGGCTCTGGCAATGTATTCCAGCGCTGCTTCACTGACCTGCAAGTCATATTCTTTTTCCAGCAAGCGCTTACGCAGCAGCTCGACCTGGATCCGCGCAATATTCTTGATATGCTCGGCAGCCAGCGGATGGAACACCACGGTCTCATCAATCCTGTTCAGAAACTCCGGCCGAAAGTGATGCTGTACCACGCCCAAAACCAAGGCTTTCATTTCACTGTAGCTATGTTCAGCAAAACCTTCCTGGATTAAATCAGACCCTAGATTAGAGGTCATGATCACCACAGTATTGCGGAAATCCACCGTACGTCCCTGACCATCAGTCAGTCGCCCATCGTCCAATACTTGCAACAGGATATTGAACACATCTGGATGCGCCTTTTCCACTTCATCCAGCAGGATCACAGAGTAAGGTTTACGACGCACTGCCTCGGTCAGATAACCCCCTTCTTCATAACCGACATATCCTGGAGGGGCACCGACCAAACGTGACACTGAGTGTTTTTCCATAAATTCTGACATATCGATACGCACCATGGCGCTTTCGGTGTCAAACAGGAATTTCGCCAGTGATTTACACAGTTCGGTTTTACCCACCCCGGTTGGCCCCAAGAATAGGAAAGAACCAATCGGCCGGTTAGGATCAGCAAGGCCCGCGCGGCTACGACGAATGGCATTAGCAACCGCATCGACCGCTTCATTCTGGCCGATCACTCGTTCATGCAGCGCTTCTTCCATATGCAGCAGTTTTTCACGTTCACCTTCCAGCATTTTAGAAACCGGAATGCCAGTAGCTTTTGACAACACTTCGGCAATTTCAACATCGGTAACCTTGTTACGCAGCAGTTTCATATCCTGCATTTCTGCCTGCGATGCTAGATCCAGTTGTTTTTCCAGTTCAGGGATCCGTCCGTACTGTAACTCAGACATACGCGTTAGATCGCCAGCACGCCGAGCCACTTCCAAATCCAGTCGCGCCTGTTCTAGGTCGGCCTTGATATGTTGTGTACCTGCCAACGCAGCTTTTTCGGCATGCCACACTTCGTTGAGTTCTGCGGCTTTTTCTTCTACATCGCGCAACTCTGTGCGCAAGTGCTCCAAGCGTTTACGACTAGCTTCATCGTTTTCTTTCGACAACGCCTGTTCTTCCAGTTTCAGCTGAATAGCTCGGCGTTCCAAGCGATCCAGTGGCTCAGGTTTGGAGTCAATCTGCAAACGGATGCTGGATGCCGCTTCATCGATCAGGTCGATAGCTTTATCTGGCAACTTACGGTCAGAAATATAACGGTGCGACAGCGTAGCCGCCGCCACAATGGCTGGGTCAGTGATCTCCACATGATGATGCAGTTCATAACGTTCTTTCAGCCCACGCAGGATAGCAATGGTATCTTCAACGCTCGGCTCATCCACCAGCACTTTCTGGAAACGCCGTTCCAACGCGGCATCTTTTTCAATGTACTGCCGGTATTCATCCAAGGTTGTTGCACCAACGCAATGCAATTCACCACGTGCCAATGCCGGTTTGAGCATATTGCCCGCATCCATGGAACCTTCAGATTTACCCGCGCCAACCATAGTGTGCAGTTCGTCGATAAACAGGATCACCTGCCCTTCTTCCTGCGACAGCTCATTCAGCACTGCTTTTAGCCGTTCTTCGAACTCACCACGATATTTGGCACCCGCAACCAGTGCGCCCATATCCAGTGCCAGTACCCGTTTGTTTTTAATGCCTTCCGGAACTTCACCATTAATGATACGTTGCGCCAAGCCTTCGACGATGGCGGTTTTACCGACACCAGGCTCACCAATCAACACCGGGTTATTTTTACTGCGGCGCTGCAGCACCTGAATGGTACGGCGAATCTCATCGTCACGACCAATCACTGGGTCTAGCTTGCCCTGTTCGGCACGCTCCGTCAGATCGACGGTGTATTTCTTCAATGCTTGGCGCTGATCTTCAGCGTTCGGATCATCCACGTTCTGCCCACCACGCATCTGCTCAATGGTTTTTTCCATCAGTTCTTTAGTGGCACCAGCCTGTTTCAAGCAGTTAGCCAGAGTGTCACTGCCTTCCAGCGCCGCCAGAATAAACAGCTCGCTGGAGATATATTTGTCTTTACGTTTTTGCGCCAGCTTGTCGCAAAGGTTCAACAGCCGGATCAATGCCTGAGATAACTGCACGTCACCACCAGTGCCTTCCACCTGTGGCAGACGTTCCAGCTCTTTGGTCAGCAGCGAACGCAAGCTACTGACTTGGATCCCGGCCTGGGTCAATAGGGGATGAATCGATCCCGAATCCTGATTCAACAAAGCCATCATCAGATGGATAGGTTCAATGAACTGATGATCGCGTCCGAGCGCCAGTGATTGAGCATCTGAGATAGCAAGCTGAAATTTATTGGTCATACGATCAAGTCGCATACAGCCTCCTGAAAATCTCAAAATAAGGGGGAATAACTTTGTTACCTTAAAGATGGGGATAGCTAGCGCCAATTCAAGTAAAAACCACAGAAAAAGTGGTTAAAATTCACGCCAGATAAGAGAAGCCATACGGCCAGTATCGCGCTCACGACGATAAGAGAAAAAGCGTGCAGATTGCTGATAGGTACAGGCAGATGCCGCATAAATCTGTGAGACACCCGCGGCCTGCAAGCGCAAGCTTGCCAGCGCTTCCAACGAGGCCAAAAATTTATCGCCATGTGGGGTAAAACAACTGGCGGCACCTGGCGTCGATGCAATAAACGCCTCGCGCACCTCGGCACCCACTTCAAATGCCTGCGGACCAATTGCTGGTCCAAGATATGCCTGTAGTTGCGATCCCTGGCGGAAATGAGCAATTCCGGCTTCCAGCACACCCGCATTCAACCCGCGCCATCCGGCATGCAAGGCAGCCACTTGGGTTCCATCTGTGTCACACAGCAACACTGGCAAACAGTCAGCCGTCATAACAACGGCAACTTGTCCTACCGTATCCGCATAGCTGCCATCGGCAGTACGATTATCATCCTGCCCTAAATGAACAACATGAGTACCATGTACCTGTTCCAGCCAGGCAGGTTCTGCGGGTAATTGCAGTTGCTGCTGCAACAAATGGCGGTTGTGTTTTACTGCTGCAGGATCATCACCAACGTGCATTCCCAGATTCAGGCTGTCAAAAGGCGGCAGACTGACACCATCTTGTCGGTCAGTCATCGCTATTCTGATATTTGGGGGAAGTGGCCAGTGATGTGCCAATATCACAACATATCCTCGGGATGCTCTTCTGTATCTTTACGCAAGGCTTTGGTCAGTTGCACCATATCATCGGGGATCGGCGCTTGCCAACTCATCACTTCACAGGTCAGGGGATGCGCTAGTTCTAAACGCACTGCATGCAACGCCTGACGCTTGAAGTTTTTCAGAACTTCAATAAATTCCGCACTGGCCGCTTTGGGCGGACGCGGACGCCCACCATAAACCGGATCGCCCACCAGCACATGCCCAATATAGGCCATATGCACACGGATTTGATGCGTCCGACCAGTTTCCAAACGCAAACGCAAACGGGTATGGGCGCGGAATTTTTCCGCCACACGATAATGGGTCACCGCTGGCCGCCCAGAGTGAATCACCGCCATATGCGTGCGTTTAGTGGCGTGACGGCCAATGGGTTCATCCACCGTACCACCGGCGGTCATCGTTCCAATGACAATCGCTTCATATTCACGGGTGATTTCCCGCGCTTGCAAAGCTGCCACCAGGTGTGTCTGCGCTTCAACTGTTTTCGCTACCACCATCAGCCCGGTGGTATCTTTATCCAAACGATGCACAATGCCTGCACGCGGCACATGTTCTATCTCGGGACAATGATGCAGCAAAGCATTCATCAAAGTGCCATCGCTGTTGCCAGCCCCTGGATGCACCACCAGCCCTGCCTGTTTATTGATTACGATGATATGGTCATCTTCATAGACAATATCTAAATCAATAGGCTGAGCTTCTGCCTGGGTTTCTTCCTCAATAGTGGCGTTAATTTCCACTATTTGTGACTCCAGCACTTTTTCCCTTGGACGGGTAATCGCTACGCCATCAATAAAAACATTTCCAGCCAGAATCCAGTCTTTTAGACGGGTTCGGGAGTAGTCAGGAAATAATTCTGCCACTGCCTGATCTAATCTCTGACCGGTTTGGGTTGCTGATATCTCGCTTTTTAGATTAATCTCTTGGGTCATAGGAACCGTCCCCAATTATTGGGGTCATAGAACTGTGTTATCGTTTTAACACGGAAATTTGCTAGTTTATCGTGAATTGGCGGATTTCTTAACTATAACTTTCAAAAAAGAACCTGATTCAAGTATGCATAAATTTGTCAAAGGCGCTGCGGTAGCCTTTTTTTCACTGGCTATTGTAGCCTGTAGCAGCAAACCCGACGAAGAGGAATTACTTGCCGGGAAGCAGTCTCCGGAAGAACTCTACTCTCAGGCGCGTAACTCTATGGAATTGGGCAACTTCTCTAAGGCCGTGAAGACCCTTGAGGCGCTGGATTCCAAATATCCCTTCGGCCCCTACAAAACCCAGGTTCAGTTGGATCTTATCTACGCATACTACAAGCAGGCGGATACTGCTAATGCTATCGCTAATATTGACAGGTTTCTGAAACTGAACCCAACTCACCCGGACGCGGATTATGTGACCTACATGCGCGGTCTGGTGAATATGCAAGCCGATAGTTATATGCTGCATGAGTTGCTGCATATAGACCGCACTGACCGCGATCCACAGAATGCCAAAGACGCTTTCAAGGATTTCGCCAAATTGCTGAAAGCCTATCCTGACAGCAAATATGCCGCCGATGCTCGGCAGCGCATGCAGTATCTGAAAAACCGTCTGGCCAGTTATGCCATCAAAGTTGCCGAGTATTATGTAAAAATGGATGCTTGGAGTGCTGCGGCAGTGCGCGCTCAGACAGTCTTAGAAAGTTACTCTGACACACCTTACGTGGAGCAGGCGTTAGCAATCATGGCTGAAGCCTATGGGAAATTAGGTCAGAATGAGTTAAAGCAGCACGTATTGATGGTGATGAAAGCCAATTACCCCGACAACGAAATGTTGAAACAGGATTGATTTTTTGACACGAAGCCCCTTGTGGGGCTTCGTTGTTTCGCACTTTCGAATCGTTTTTCCAGCAAGTGGCAGATTCTGTCGAAACTTTCCCCACTGAACCGCCAGCGAGTGACCATTTGGCTGCATGGGCATTACCAGCGAACCCTGTAATAGTGCGGTTTTCAAGCGATCGCTGAGTAATATCTGAGGTTACGGATAAAACTTGCTCAAATGCGCGATGTTTTGAAATATTTAATAGAAAATTGTTGACTCAAATCGGCAAAAGCCGTTTAATGCACGCCGTTGCCCGAATAGCTCAGTCGGTAGAGCAGCGGATTGAAAATCCGCGTGTCCCTGGTTCGATTCCGGGTTCGGGCACCACCTTGATTTTCAAGGTGTTCAGCTAACTAGAAATACGTAGCCGTACAGTGCAGGTGTGGTGGAATTGGTAGACACGCCAGCTTCAGGTGCTGGTGCCCTTACGGGCGTGGAAGTTCAAGTCTTCTCACCTGTACCAACTACGAAAATTGAGTTATGCTGAAATTCACTCTGTGATGTGCAGGTGTGGTGGAATTGGTAGACACGCCAGCTTCAGGTGCTGGTGCCCTTACGGGCGTGGAAGTTCAAGTCTTCTCACCTGTACCAATTCAGAGTGAACAATAAAATATGTCGTGCAGGTGTGGTGGAATTGGTAGACACGCCAGCTTCAGGTGCTGGTGCCCTTACGGGCGTGGAAGTTCAAGTCTTCTCACCTGTACCAATATTTAAAACCTCGTTTAACGAGGTTTTTTTGTGCCTGAATTTTGCCATCCGCTGGCAAAATTAGTTCATAGTTCCGTCAATCACACGCGAAATTGTCCGACCACCTGTTGTAGCTCATTTACCTTTTCCCGCACCTCTTCGGAAGCAGTGGCATTGGCTTCCGCTGCTTGAGCTGACAATTCAGCAATATCCCGAATAGCAATCACATTACGATTGACCTCTGCGGCGACAGTGCTCTGCTCCTCAATAGCGGCCGCTATTTGAGTATTCATATCCATGATGTCAGTTACATCGTCAGTGATCTTACCCAATAAGCTGCCAGCATTGGCTGCCTGTTGCGCGCTATCACTGCCCTGGCGCTGGCTGAGTTCCATCGCATTGACAATACTTTGAGTCCGATTTTGTAATGTGGTGATAATCCCAGCTATCTCTGCAGTAGATTCCTGAGTACGCATGGCTAAACTGCGCACTTCATCAGCTACCACCGCAAAACCACGGCCTTGATCACCTGCCCGAGCCGCCTCAATCGCGGCATTTAGCGCCAACAGGTTGGTTTGCTCCGCAATTCCACGGATCACTGACAGCACATTACCTATGGTATGACTGTCTACCTCTAACTGCTGCACTACCTCAGCTGACTGATTAAGCTGACTGGCCAAGGCTTGGATCTGGCGAATGCTTTCTTCTACTTCCTGACGACCTTTTTCAGCATTGAGGTGAGTAGATTCTGCCTTTGCTGCCGCCTCCTCGGTGTTTTTAGCAATACCGTCAATCGTCGTCCCCATTTCAGTGACAGCCGTTGCTACCTGATCGGTTTCTTGCAACTGACGACTCACACTTTCAGATGCTTGTATGGCATTTTCGGCCAGTTCATGACTGGCACCACTCATGGTATTGGTCGCTGCCATCACCTGTCGAATAACCTGCTGGAAACTCGCCACCATATTGTTAAACGAGTTGCCAATTAACGCCAATTCATCGTTGCTGTGAGCGGCGCAGCGTAATGACAAATCTTTATGTTGTTCTATCTCAGTAATGGTTTTAGTAATGCTCTCCACTGGGCGCATAATGCTGCGAATAATCAACCAGGTGGCCCAGGACACCGCCACAATAATAAAGGAGAAACAGATCACGCCCCACCAAAAGGTACTTTGCTTCTCGGCATCAATGCGTGCCTGCGTCTGTACCAAAAGCTGTGAAGAAGCGTCTTCTGTCGCCGCCACCGCACTTCTCAGCTCCGCCATTTTGCCGGATTTTTCGTCCAGCCCCATTTGCTGTTCAGCCTCTACTAATGCCAGAAATGAACTACGATACTCGTCCATCAATTTGGCTATCTGGGATTGGACATCAGCGCTTAACGCTGAATCTGCCAGTGTCTGCTGAAATGCCGTGAAGTTGCCTTTAAAGGTATCGACATATTTCATTTCCCGCCGCAACATAAAATCCTTTTCATTGCGTCGCAACTGCAACATCATCACCAGCAACGGTGCGTTATTATGTTGCTTAACTAGGCTTTCCACATTATGGACAGCATCACGCAATTTACCGTACAAACCTGAGGTTGGTGTAAGCCCTATTTGTTGTTGTAACGTCACCACATCACTGAACAATTTGGAGTAGCGGTTAACGGCACTATCTAAGGTCGCAACCGCAGTGGTGTCTATGTCATGTTGCTTGGAAATAACACGCAACTGTTCCGCCACTGGTAACAGGCTTTTTTCAGTTTGCTGATGCAGCTCAACATATTTCATGTCCAGTCGACTAAAAAAGTCCTTTTCGTGTTTACGTAGGGTAAGCACTTTATTTTCTAACTGCAGCACTAGCTGCTGCCCTTGAGAAAGCTGCTCCTGCACCACACCGGAATATTCCTTTATGATGAAGATGATAATCAGTGAGCCAACAGACAACGCTGCGCTTAACAACAATTTATTACGGATCAGCATAGCGAAAAGCTCTCCTAGGGCAGATTAACAACTGACTAACTCAAAAGTAGTTCACCTGCACCAACAGTGCTAGGTAATCAACACAATCTTATCGACTTGACGGGCTAACTTGCATACACATGATGATAATCCGCTTTTTACTACTTTTAATGTTTTGCCAAAAAAATTACGTCATCATTCAAACCTTTTGCTAACGCCACAATGTCATATAAGTAACTTTTAACAATAACGAGCAAGGAAGTGCCGTGGATGCCAGAAGCAATGGGGAACTGACAGCAGTTTTCACTGTGGATGAGACAGAAAGGCAGCTAATCCAGCGTGCGCGTCTAGGTGACAAGATGGCATTTGCTGAAATCTACCGCCTGCACCACCAACGGGTATACGCATTATGTCTGCGTTTAGCTGGCCAATCCTCGCTAGCGGAAGAGATAACACAAGATTGCTTTATCCGGCTATGGGAAAAACTTGATCAGTTCCGTGGTGACAGTAAGTTCAGCACCTGGTTGCATAGTCTTAGCGTTAACCAAGCGCTGACCAGTCTAAAAAAGCATCGCAGTTTCTGGGCGCGATTTCTGCCACTATCCGACGGTAGTGCCGAAACATGCAGTGATGGCACAGAAATCCCAGACACCTCGTTACTGGATAAAAAGATTATGCAGTTACCAGAAAGAGCAAGGATTGTTTTTGTGCTGTTTGCCATCGAAGGCTACAGCCATGAAGAGATAGCTGCGCTGATGCACACCACGGCAGGCACCAGCAAAGCACAGTATCACAGAGCGAAAGCATTGCTTAAGGAGATGTTGTCATGAGCAAGCCGTCACTTGATGAGATGATTGAACAGTTGCCAAAAGAGCTATCACCGCAACACGATTTGTGGCCAGCAATCGCCCGCCGTCTAGACACGGCACCAGTCCATCACCGCGGGCACAGCTCGTGGAAGCAGTTTGCCGTTGCCTGCAGCCTACTGTTACTAGGTGGGTTTGGCTATCGCTTGTGGTTTTCTGAGCCACAAGCCGTCAGTGACCCGCAAATGCTGGCAATGATGGCACAACTGCGGCAACAGCATGAACAACAGGTGAATTTCATTGAAAAAAACAGTCATTTTAACCAGTGGCAACATGCCAGCCTGACTGCGCCATTAAGCCGTGGCGTTGATGAACTGCGCACCGCCTCAGATCAGATATATCAGGCACTACAAAAAGACCCCAAAGACCAACAGTTGTGGCAACTCTGGATCTGGGCACAGCAACGAGAAATCGAATTACTGACTCAAGGCCAGCAACTGCCGGAAAAAATGTACGCAGAGAAAAAAGGAACCCGCATATGAAACAGTCTTACGTCGCCTTAACGCTACTCACCTTAGCCATTTTCACCAGTCCTTGGGGGATGGCAGCGGAGCAAGTAGACAAGAGTGCCCAGTTAACTCCCGGCAGTAAACTGGACATCCGCATTCAGCGCGGGGATGTAAAAGTCCATGGCTGGGACAAAGCGGAAGTCGCCATCAAGGGTAGCTTGGATGATCTTAGTCAAGGACTCATATTCGCTCAGTATGGCGGTAGCTTTGTGATTGAAGACAAGATGCCAATCAGCTACTCCAGCCATGAAGAGAAAGGCTCAAATCTGCAGATCTATCTGCCCACGAAAGTGATTGTCAAAATAAAAGGCGTATCAACCAATTATGCATTGGACAGCATCAATGGTGAAGTGACCACCGGCAATATCAGCGGTGATATCAAAAGCAATGCGCTACAGGGAGAACTGACCGTAAAGACCGTTTCTGGCAATATCACTGTCCGCAATAACAGTGGCAATATCCGGCTGGAAACGGTTTCTGGGGATATCGATGATGAAGGCAGCAGCGGCACCATCAGCTATCGGCTGGTCAGTGGCGATTTGACTGCCGACAGTCAAGCCAACAAAATTGCTGCGGATCTGGTATCGGGCTCGGCGAAACTACAATTACAGCAAGTCGATAGTCTCAACCTGCGCAGTGTCAGTGGTGATTTGACTGTCAGGTTGAAATCGCTGGAAACCAAGGCGCAACTGGATAGTGTCAATGCCGATATCGATCTGATATTTGATGGCATGCCCGATGCGGAATTCAACATTAATGGCGGTCCTGGAGGCAAAATTCATAACGAGCTGACGGATGCCAAACCAGTTACCACCAAAGATATGCGTAGCGAAGTGCTGAAGTTTCAGACTGGATCAGGCAAGGCTGATGTGAATATCACCACCATTAGTGGCGATATTAAAGTAAAACAGCAGTAATGATTAGCGTCTGACAGAGGCTATCTCTGCCTCTGTCAGCGCACGCCATTCACCCGGTGCCAAATCAGCATCTAGCTCAATCTCACCCACCGCTTCCCGATGTAACCCTAACACTTTATTACCGACTGCCGCGAACATGCGCTTCACCTGATGGTACTTACCTTCGCTGATGGTTAGTAACACTTCAGTTGCCGACAACCTTTGCAATACCGCAGGAAGTGTCAGTTCACGCTCACCATGCAGTTGCACCCCGGCGGCAAACTGTGCCTCAGCCGTATCAATCAGCGGTTCAACTAACTGTACCCGGTAACGTTTACCGCAGGTTTTCTTAGGAGATGTCACACAATGTGACCACTGCCCATCATCCGTCAGCAGCACCAACCCCGTGGTATCAGCATCCAGACGCCCGGCGATGTGCAACAGATCCGCCCGCGGTATATCCAGCAAGCTAAGCACTGACGGATAATATTCATCGATAGTGGAACATAGCGTATCTTGCGGCTTATTCAGCATCAGATAACGAGTTCCCGGCAACGTCAACGGCTCCCCCGCCAACGTCACTTCCATCCCCGGCGCCACCTTAAAACCCGCATCTTTCACCAACACGGCATCTACCGCCACATCGCCGCGATGCAACGCTTTCTTTGTCAGCGTTCGGGTCAATCCGGTGGCATCACAGATGAATTTATCAAGCCGCACTTTTACTGTCCTTATAACTACTGAAACGCGGCCATTATCGGTGATCACCGATGAGCTACCAAGCGATATTGTGTTGTGGCTAACGCCCGTATGTAAATTTTGCTTACACATCACCCGCGTATTACTCTGCGCAGTGGCTTGAGAGTATGTGTAAACAAGCTTTAACATAATCCGTCACGCTGCGACCATCAGCCTTGCTATGGTGTGCGGTAATAACTATGTCGGCATACCGACACCTATTGAGCACTCCAACGACTGAGAGTGAAAGGAATCCATATGAGAAAAATCCTCATTGGCGGCTTATGTGCCACCATGATTGCCGGTCTGGCCGCTTGTAATGACAAACAGACTGAGACCAAGACTGCAGAAGCAGCTAAACCACAGACAACTCAAACCGCCACTGCCGCTGCAGTCTCCAAAGTACTGGGATCCGGTATTGATTTTGCCAACTTCGATAAGTCTGTACGTCCACAGGACGATTTTTACAGTTATGTCAACGGCACCTGGATCAAGAATACTGAAATCCCAGCTGACCGCACCAGCACTGGCGCATTCTATGATTTGCGCGAAAAATCCCGTGACGACATTAAAGCTATTATTGAAGAAGTTGCCGCTCAGAAAGATCTGAAAGCGGGCACAGACGAGCAAAAAGTCGCCGATCTGTATCGCGCCTTTATGGACACCACCACCCTCAACCAACTGGGTATCGACCCATTGAAACCCGAGCTAGCAAAAATTGATGCTATCGGTAACAAAGATCAGCTGATGGCCTATTTTGGCAGCAGCCAGATCATCGGTGGCGGTACGCCAATGGCATTTTATGTGGATGTTGATGCCAAAGATTCCACTCGTTATGCCACTCACATCTGGCAATATGGCTTGAGTCTGCCAGAAAAAGATTACTACTTTAACGATGCGGAACGTTTTGTAAAAATCCGTGAAGCGTTTGTGGAACACATGCGCAAGATGTTTAAGCTGGCTGGTTTTGAACAACCACGTAAGAGCGCAGAAGCGATTATGAAGCTGGAAACCGCGATCGCTAAGGACCACTGGGACGTGGTTGCTAGCCGCGACAGCACCAAAACCTATAATAAATATGCACTGAAAGACTTAGCAGAACTGGCCCCCGGCGTTGACTGGAATGCCTATCTGGCTGCATTAGGTGCCGATAAGCAGGCTGACATCATCATCAACCAACCAAGCTATGTCACTGGTCTGGCCAAAATCATCAATGACACAGATCTGGCTACTTGGAAAACCTATCTGCGATGGCATCTGCTCACCAGCTTTGCCGGTGATCTGGGTGAAGCATTTGATAATGAGAACTTTGATTTCTATTCCCGCATTCTCAACGGTCAGGAAGAACAGCAACCGCGCTGGAAGCGTGGCGTTAGCAAGGTCAACAGCCTGTTGGGCGAAGTGGTTGGCAAGGTGTATGTGAAGCGTCACTTTACTCCAGAAGCCAAAGCACGCATGGAGCAACTGGTTGAAAATCTGCGCCAAGCTTATGCTGATAGCGTAGATGAACTGGACTGGATGACACCAGAAACCAAAGCAGCAGCCAAAGCCAAACTGGCAAAATTTAATCCAAAAATTGGCTATCCCAACAAATGGGAAGATTATAGCCAACTGACCATCAGCGCTACCGATCTAGTGGGTGACGAAATGCGCGCTGGCGAAGTTGAACATCAGAAAGATCTGAAAAAACTGAACAGCCCCATCGATCGCGACGAGTGGCATATGACGCCACAAACTGTGAACGCCTACTATAACCCGACCATGAATGAAATCGTGTTCCCGGCCGCAATTCTGCAACCTCCATTCTTTAACATGGAAGCTGACGATGCGGTTAACTACGGCGGTATCGGCGCAGTGATTGGTCATGAAATGGGTCATGGATTTGATGACCAAGGCGCCAAGTTTGATGGTGACGGCAACATGCGCGACTGGTGGACCCAGAAAGATTTGGATGCGTTCCATGCTAAGACCAAAGCACTGGTAGCCCAATACAACGGTTACTATGTATTCCCAGATCTGCACGTCAATGGCGAGCTGACCTTGGGTGAAAACATTGGTGACCTGTCAGGCGTAACCATTGCTTATAAAGCCTATAAAAAGTCACTGGAAGGCAAAGAAGCGCCTGTGATTGATGGTCTGAGTGGCGATCAACGTTTCTTTATCGGTTTTGCGCAAATCTGGCGTGCCAAAGTGAAAGAGGAAGCGCTGCGTAACCGCGTAGCCACTGATCCACACTCACCGGCCAAGTTCCGCGCTATTGGTTCACTGGAAAACATGCCGCAGTTCTATGCCACCTTTGATGTAAAACCGGGTGATGCCATGTATCTGGAACCCGCTAACCGCGTGAAAATCTGGTAAGTAGACCAGTTCAGTAACATAGGGCACCTGCGGGTGCCTTATTTTTTGACTCAGATGCCCTTGTGCCGAGACAGTAAGCCGCTATACTCTCGCAGCATTGCCGCCTCGGTTTTATGTCGCTTTGGAGATGTGCCATGCATGACATTATTGAACAACTTCAGCAATTGAATCAGCCAGTTCCCGTTCCTTTAGAGTTGCCTGAATTTGACGATATTGTCGATGTGGAAGAACAGTTGCTATTGCCGTTGCCCGCCGATCTTAAAGAATATCTGCTGGAAGTCAGCAATGTTATCGTTGGTAGCCTAGAACCGGTTACCGCAGTCGACCCGCATTCGCATACCTATCTGCCGGAAGTTGCCGCCTATGCCTGGTCCATCGGCTTACCTCGTTATCTGGTGCCCATCTGCCAGCTAGGCGACAGTTTTTACTGCATGGATGAAGAGGGACTGGTGTATTTCTGGGAAGACGGTCACCTAGATGAAGATGACTACTGGGAATCATTCTGGCACTGGGCCGAAGAAGTATGGCTGCCAAGTTAATCCCAAGTTACCACGCCTGTTAATCCTACTCACGGAACCTATTTATGTCTGCTTACCCGCTGAATCCTATTGAATTTCGCGCTTTACGTTGGTCGCTTGGCCTAGATGAAGCACTTGCCGCACAACTGCTGAAAGTTAGCGTTGAAACCCTCAAGCAATGGGAGGATGGCAGCCAAACCATCACGGAATTGGCACAAAAACAGTTACTGGATATTGATGACATCATTGAAATGCAGGTGCTCAATACCTGTGATGGCATTGAAGCAATGTTCAAGAAGGAACCCAAGCGAAGACTGGCATTTGTCGTATATCCATCGCAAGCAATATATACCCAATACAACCCAGAATTTCTCAGTTCATTACCACTGACTGAACTCTACACCACCGCCGCCTGGCGCATCAAAAAAGAGTGTAAGCTGGTGCTGGAGGTTGAGATCGCCCTGGTGCCACTGGACGTTGATTCCTACAAAGCCTTCCGCGAACAGGCTGGACTTGGCGAGAGCCGCGAAAGCCGCGCAAAATGGGCTGCCAGCCAACTGTCATAACAACAGCGGCGCGGTTATCTGCGCCGTAATATTAACCGATCGTTTGTATAGTCATGTCATCATCAGCAACGAATGTCATGATTGCGCGAGATCACTGGCGGTCTGCGGGGTGATTAACACCATCAACGGTCGGAACATCTCCCATCTTGAGCGGATTAATGCCTTCAAGGCAAGCCACGTTGAAACCATATTGTGACGGATTTGAGCGGCGCTGATGATGTGTATAGATACCGCAGTTAGCACAAAAATAATGCTTCGCCGTTTTGGTATTAAATTGATAGAGCTTCAGGTACTCATGGCCTTTAAGGATATGGATACTAGCCAGTGGCACCGACGCAACAATGGCGCCGCGGCGGCGACAAAACGAACAATCACAACGTCTTACATCAACTAATCCATCGGGGAGTGAAAGTTCCAACTCAACCGCGCCACAATGGCAAGTTGCTCTGTGTTTCGGTTTAATCTGCACGCCATCAACTTCTTTGATAATTGTCAGCATAAACTCTCCTTACAGCATATAGCGTTCGCGACACAGTAGATTTAGAAAATTTGTCCCAAACCCAACACTATCAGATGTCTATTTATCGATACTTCTAGACTTCTGGTCTCCTCAGCAATTTTTACCCATTGGTCATTTCAATGCACTACAAACCACCTGTCAAATCCAAAAAATTCCCCGTGGCAAAAGATGATTTTTCAGAGGCTAACCAATAAATAGCCGCGGCAACTTCATCAGGTAAACCGCCTCGCTGCATTGGAATTTTACTCTTTAGCCTGTCAATACGATTAGGCTCGCCCCCGTCAGCATGCATATCTGTATAAATCAATCCAGGACGTACACAATTAACCCTTATACCTTCCGCAGCCACTTCCAGCGACAGACCTTTTGTTAATGTGTCGATTGCGCCTTTCGATGCCGCGTAATCAATGTATTCATTAGGTGAGCCTGTTCGAGCGGCTCCCGAAGAAACATTTACAATGACACCACCCAAACCACCACGACGAGTGGACATTCGTTTTACCGCTTCACGGCAGCACAGGAAGTAACTCGTCACATTATTGACCAGAATTGAGTTGATTCTATCTGCACTCATTTCCTCTAGGCGCGTCTGTTGCTTTAATATCCCCGCATTGTTTACAAGTACAGAGATAGCGCCAAGCTCGCGGTCGACAATTTCAAACATACGAAGCACATCAATTTCTTTGGAAACATCCGCTTGAAGTAAAATACAATGACCACCTAACGCTTTGATTTCTTGAGCTAACGTATTCGCAGTCTCAGCATTAGATTTATAGTTAATGCATACGGCGTAACCATTTTGAGCAAAAATTTTTGCGGTAGCGGCCCCAATCCCTCGGCCACCACCAGTCACAATTGCCACTTTTTGATTGCTCATTTTCTATCCTCTTAAAGCTGAATTCGAAATGGTGCATAACGTGCTAAACAGCGGGAACCCAGAACGCAGTGAGTGGTTTTCCACTGTTCTCACTCACTGGTTATATTGCGTTATCAAATTCACCACATTTACCACGATTCATCTGAAAGTTCGATTCTTAGTCTTCCTCAAGTAACAATTAGAGCTACGTCATTATCCACAACAAAAAGCGGAATGGCAGTGCGGTCTACATATATTGAGCAAGCACTTAGCGTTGCTTGTGAGCCCCACTTTATCAGTCAATCCAACCCATGATGAGCCACCACAGATAATCAAGAGGCATCAATATAGTGATGGTAGCGATAGCAAGTGGGATTGTTATTCTCAAAAGTTTTGGTAAAGGTTCTCTCGATAATTGCATAGCGACAATCAATGGCCCAACTTGATACGGAAATATTACTGTTGAGAATCCAACGACTTGTGTCATAAGTACCGCGGGGACAGAAAAACCTGTGGACTGAGCTAAATCGGCCGCCATTGGCGTTAATACCGTAGGTACGCCGGGAATGGTCGCAATAAGCCCAACAAGCGTGGAAATCATCGACAACGCCATAAAACTTAAAAACGGCGTGTTCGAGCTATCAGGTAAAATGTAATGGAATAGCTTTCCCATAGAGGTTCCTATTCCAGAGTCATTGACTAATGCTCCAAGCCCCAGCGCCGCAGCAACAAATACCACGGTACTGAAATCTATAGCGCTATTAAATGCCTTGGGATCAACAACACCCCATCTGGGCATCAGCAGCAAAATCGCCACCACAAGGCCTACCCACGCAGGATTGATCCCATGTATTGAATCTGTCATCCAAAACAATAACGTTATGCCTAACAAAAGTCCTACCTGCTTTTGACGCCGACTGTTTAACTCGTTTTCCTCATCTGGGTATTGGTCAAAAGGGGCACACTGGGTAACTTGAGCAGGGAACACCTTAATGACTATCCATATGAGCAGTATTGATTTCAAAATCCCTAACACAGGGAAATGCAACAGGAGATATTCTGTATAGCCGAAATGGATGTGAAATAAATTCTCACTCGCGCCAGCAAGGATCATATTGGGAATGTTGGCTGGCAAAATGGCAAAACTCGGCATATTGCACGCTATTGCCAATGAAGTGGCAATCCCTAATCGGCCATTACTGCCTTTAGCAAAACCTATTTTATCTGCCAAGGCCATGCCGATGGGGAGTAATACTACCGCGCGCCCAACTGAGGATGGCATGACAAAACCAAGCAGCACGGCAGTCACAACTAGCCCGGTGATTAATTGGGGGTAACTGGCTGTTATATGAGGTGCAATATATGATGCGATCCGTTCGCCTAAACCGGAGACAGAGATAGCCGAGCCAATGACGAACCCGGATATAATGAGCCACACCGCCGTTGAACCAAACCCAGAGAACAATAGATCTGGCCGAATTACGTTAAACACTGTTGCAAAGGCGAAAAATAGCAATCCGGTAAGAAATGGAGGTAGAAATCCTGAACTCCACAAGACCAACGTTACAATGACAATTGCGGCACTACGCAGAAATGTCACTGAATAGCCAGAAATCGGGTAAATACTAATAAATATTGCAAAAGCGATGGTTAACGCTACAAGGAAGGTTTTTAGGCTAAATTTATTCGCCATAGAGTGAGATCCAGTTAGGCAGTTGCAAAACATCTATGAGTTTTTAAGATATCCGATAGTTTATGACGGGTTAATAGCCAAATATGACAAATGATATTCTCAATACGTCAATGCAGTCCCCCAGCGACGTTGCATATATCCTAGATGCGTCGCAACCAGTCTTGTCCCATAAACGCAGTATGCAAGCAGAATCAGGTATTGTTCCTCACGCTCATCCAAGGGGACAGCTACTTTGGGCGGTGGAAGGTATTCTACGTATCACCAGCGAAAACGCCGTATGGGTGGTTCCATCGACTCATGCAGTTTGGATCCCTGGAAATGTGTACCATCAGGTGAGTGGAGAGACGGCAGCGCAAACGCGTAACATATATGTAGACCCTAGTTACACTGTTCGGGACGGGGAGAAATCAATCACCATGCTAGAAATGAGCCCATTGATGCGTGAACTGATTTTGAAACTCACGGAAAGCAATGCCTCTATGAGTAAAAGCCGTATTCAGCGATTAGGTTGGGTGGTATTAGATGAGTTGGACGTAATGAAATCGTTCCTGCTATATCTCCCAGCGGGCAACGATCCCCGCTTAAAAAAGCTTATAAGCAATATCGTCAATAACCCTTCACAATCATTGGCGTTATCAACATTAGCGCACGACGTTGGTGCCAGTGTACGAACTATTGAACGTCTTTTTAAAGCGGAGACTGGTATGAATTATCGCCAATGGCGCAGTCGTTTTCGATTGATGCACGCTCTTGATAATGTCATCCATGGCTCAAATACGACGATGATCGCCCATGAACTAGGATACAAGAGCGTTAGCAGTTTTATTGTTGCCTTTAAACGTCTTTTTGGCTGCACGCCCCAAGATTATCTCTTGCATAAAAACTAATCGTGCAATTACAGACATCTCCGGTTTTCCCTCGGCGCTGCGATATAACGTTTCACTGTCACTAAATTATCAAGGCAAACTGTTTTAAACATCTATGTCCTACAGCATTTGGGTTTTCTGCACGGCAGATACAAACCTCGAGGATTGAGTAAGGTGAAAGACAAATTTTCAAGTTTGTTAGCACGAGGCTGGGAGAGCCAAGCTGGAATGGCTTTCAAGGATAGAAAGCTGTGAATTCTGAGTGTAGCCATTTTCAGTATAAAGCCGAGGAGTTTTTAGCAACGAGAGTGGCCCACGAAAAAAGGGACCGTTACCGGTCCCTTTTACTTTCGACGTTGATGTAGTTTTGCATACTACTTATGCAGTGACGGCCGCTGGCCTGGCGTCCTCCACAGCATGGCGTAAGCGAGCTTTCATCTCGCTGTAGACCTGTGCCGCATAATTCTCTGCCCAGGTCTGATCCTCGATAGCACTGACGTTAGCCGCACAGTACTTGGTTTCTGGCGTTTTTGAGGTGGGGTCCAGGTTGTCCTGGGTCAACTCGTTGCAGGCGCCAATCCACCATTGATAGGTCATGTAAACAGCACCACGGTTGATGCGATCGCTGACATTAGCGCGGCTGATCACCTTACCGCGCCGCGATGCGACCCACACCAGTTGTTGATCTTTGATGCCGAGTGCCAGCGCATCTTCAGGATTGATGTTGACCAGCCCCGGTTCGTCTGCCAGTGTTTTCAGTGCTGCACAGTTACCGGTCATAGAACGGCAAGAGTAGTGCCCCACTTCGCGCACGGTACACAGTACCAGCGGGAACTCTTCATCGGTCAGTTCCGCGGGTTTGCGCCAGTGTGTTGCAAACAACTGCCCTTTGCCGCTAGGTGTGGCAAATTTGTTGTCGGTATACAGCAACGGCGTGCCGGGATGATCCAGTGTTGGACAAGGCCACTGTATATGGCCGAATTCGCCCATTTTTTCGTAAGTAACGCCGTAATACAGCGGGCACAACTCACGCAATTCATCCCAAATCTGCTGGTTGTTGTCGTAGTGCATTGGGTAACCCATTTCAGTGGCGATCAGTGAAATGATGTCCCAGTCACGTTTAACGTTATATTTAGGCTCAATGGCTTTTTCGAACCGTTGGAACCCACGGTCGGCGCAGGTAAATACCCCACCGTGCTCACCCCAGGAAGTGGCGGGCAGAATCACATCCGCTGCTTCAGCAGTTTTGGTCATGAAAATGTCCTGTACTACCAGCAAATCCAGCGCATCTATCCCTTTACGCACCAGGCTCAAATCAGCCTCGGTCTGCAATGGATCTTCACCCATGATGTAATAGGCTTTGACTTTGCCTTCTAGCGCCAGATGAGGTACGTCTGTAATGCGAACCCCTACTTCCTTATCCATAGACTCAGGATCGATACCCCATGCCTTGGCAAATTTGGCACGGACAGCCGCATCGGTCACTTTCTGATAGCCGGGGAATAAGTCCGGCAAGACGCCCATGTCGCAGCCACCCTGCACATTATTCTGACCACGTACAGGTGCCACACCCGCGCCATGACGGCCTAGGTTACCGGAGAGCAGTGCCAGCGTGGACAGGCTCTTAACTGTCTCGGTGCCCTGACCGAACTGAGTAACCCCCATGCCCCAACAGATCACTGAAGAGGGAGAGGAAGCATAGGTGCGCATTGCCTGGCGAACTTCTTGGGCGCTGACGCCGGTAATGGCCTCAACTTTCTCAGGAGCATAGTCTTTGACCACATTCCACAGGCTGTCGAAACCTTCGGTGTATTTTGCGACATAGTCCTTGTTGTAGAGGTTTTCCTCCAGCAGGGTGTAGATGAAGGCGTTGACCATCACCACATTACAACCGTTGTTCAGTTGCAGATGTTGATCAGCAATACGGGCGGCTTCAATGCGCCGAGGATCGCACACAATGATCTTGGCCCCATTCTGTTTGGCCTTCACAATACGGCGGGCGACAATCGGGTGAGAATCAGCACTGTTGTAACCAAAGATCAGCAGACATTTAGCCTGTTCCAGATCTTCGATGGAAACGCTCATGGCACCATTGCCTAAGGTTTCACGTAGCCCGGCAACAGACGGGCCGTGACACACGCGAGCACAGCAGTCGACATTATTGCTGCCAAGCACCGCACGGGTGAACTTCTGCATCACATAATTGGTTTCATTACCAGTGCCGCGGGAAGACCCTGTGGTCATAATGGCGCGGGCGCCGTGTTTTGCCTTGATTTCGGCAAAACGTTTGGCAACGTATTTGATGGCTTCATCCCAGGATACTGTCTCAAATGGGCCACCTTTTTCACGGCGGATCATCGGCTCGCGCAGGCGGGGAGTCAGCAGTTTAGTATCGTTGAGGAAATCCCAGCCATAGTACCCTTTAAGGCATAGTTCGCTTTGGTTGGTGGCACCTGCGGCTGCTTCTGCACGGATAATACGGCCGTTATCCACCACCAGTTTCATTTTGCAACCCGCACCGCAGTACGGACAGACTGTTGTCACTTTTTCCATTGTTTCTCTACCTTTAGAAGTACTAAACACAGAACCCTGCACCGTTATCCAGTGCGGTACGTCTGCGTTTATCTGCACTCAGCATTGCCAAATCGTCACGATCGACACATCTGAGCGCCGCGGTCGGACAAACCTCGATACAGGCCGGGCCTTCTGGGCGGTCGTAGCAAAGGTCGCATTTGTTTGCCTGGGCTCTTTCCCTCAGGACATTGACGGCTGCGCCTGTGTTGCGCACTACCGGGTAGGTCACCACTTCCATCGCACCGTACGGACAAGCCACCACACAAGTTTTGCAACCGATACAACGTTCCTGCTGTACCTGTACAAAACCGTGGGCGCGGCGGATGGCATTATTTGGGCAGACATTGGCGCAAGGGGCATCTTCGCATTGCCGACATTGCGTCGCAGTGCTGATAGTCGCCCCTTTTACAACATGGATCCTCGGGGTAAAATTTATCGCACTGAGTGCGGTAACATCCCCGTCTGCACGGTGCGCAACGGCACAGGCCACCTCACACGTACGGCAGCCAATACATTTGTTAGCATCGGCAAGAATAAAGCTGTTCATAGTACTCTCCAGTTGTATACAAGCGTTAAGTCCCTGTTCTCGCAAAGCGTCTTGTCATACATTGGTTTAGTACACATAAACCATGCCAAATATTTTTATATTTAAAATACAAATAGTTATAGATTTGGTGGCAGACTATTCTAGTTAAAAACCACAATTTCGTCATGTCATTTCGACAAAACTGTCGAAAGTGTCGGACACAAAACAGCCGTAGCTGACGGCGTCAGCTACCAGAGTTTGCAACAGATAAGCTAAGGGAGAGAGACAGCCCCGGCTGGAGCTGTCTGCTAAGAAGTTAAAGCACCTGGCTGTGAGCGGCGTGTTTCTCGCGCCAAATACCAGCATAGATCAACAGCAAGCCAGCTACAGCATAACTGGCGGTAAATGTTACCACCGCCGACCAACCACCATGTTGCCAAAACCAACCACCGACAGAGCCTGAAATACTCGACCCCAGATAGTAGAACAGTAAGTAAAGTGACGATGCATGGCCTTTAGCGCTTTTGGCCGCGGCCCCCACCGCACTGCTGGCCACAGAATGGCCAACAAAGAAACCGGTGGTGACCAACGCCACACCGCAGATAATTCCGATAATCGGTGTCATCAAGGTTAGCAGTGCGCCTGCCAGCATCAGCATAAATGCGGCAATCAACAACGGTGTTCTACCGTAACGATCGGCCAAACTGCCCGCCATTGAAGACGAAACAATCCCAAAAGCAAATGCCAGAAAGATAAAGCTCACTTGCGTCTGGTTAAAGCCGTAAGGCTCTGCCGTCAAGCGGAAGGTTGAATAATTGAACAAGGTGACAAATATGCTGATCAGCATAAAGCCTATGACATACAGCTTGATCAACTTGAGATCCTGCAAGTGCATTTTCCACGATTGCAGATGATAATTCAGGTTCAATCCGGGTTTCCTGACAAAGTGTCGCGATGCGGGCAACAACAGCAAAAAGCCTATGGCAGATAACAAACAGAGGGCGCCAAGTACCCCCATGGCTACACGCCAAGAGGCAATTTCGGTCAGCAACCCCATGCTGACTCGGCCCATCATGGCACCAAATGCCACACCGCCAACGTACAGCCCCATGGCTTTACCCAAATCTTTTGGGTCTATCTCTTCGGCCAACCAGGCCATTGCTACGGCGGGAACACCGCCTAACACGAGCCCTTCTAGCGAGCGGGCTAGCAACACGTCATGCCATTCAGGCAATACGGCGACAACACAGTTCAATAGTGCCGCTAACGCCATGGAACAAAACATCAATCCGCGCCGCCCCATTGCCTGAGAAAACGCACCAGCTAACACGATGGCAAATGACAGAAATCCCGTTGTCACTGACAACGCCAGCGAACTCTGCGTGGGGCTGATACCAAAACTGTTGGCAAAATCCGGCAACAATGGTTGTACACAATAGATCAGCGAAAAACTGGCAAATCCCGCCAGAAACAAAGCAATACCGG
The DNA here is from genome assembly GCF_014651955.1 of Shewanella fodinae. Taxonomy (GTDB): domain Bacteria; phylum Pseudomonadota; class Gammaproteobacteria; order Enterobacterales; family Shewanellaceae; genus Shewanella; species Shewanella fodinae. The sequence continues at coordinate 24,611 of NZ_BMXW01000005.1, forward strand.
CACGAGTGTATGCTTTAGAACCTTGCTTTATATAGGAGGGGATTTCTTCACTGGCAACAGTTTCGGGGCAAGCACTGCGCTTATGAAGCACAGTTGGGGTACGACTATTCATGATATTGATAACGACTTTAACGTTACGGCTGTGAAAGTGATGCCATTTTATTCACCAGACTTTGATAGTTCTAATATATAATAAATCACATGTTGATATGTTTTAGATATAAATATGGAATTACGCCACATCCGCTACTTTCTGGCGATTGCCGAAGAGAAAAATTTCACCCGCGCGGCGTCCAAGCTGCATATTGCCCAGCCACCACTGAGTCAGCAGATTAAAGATCTGGAATATGAACTGGGCACCCCGTTATTTCATCGCACGCCCCATGGTGCCGAGTTAACCGACGCGGGCGCGGCATTTTTCGAGGCGGTAAAAGTGTTGCCATTGCAAATACGTCAAGCAAAAGAAGCCGCCCAAAAAGCCGCTAAAGGCGAAACCGGAAAGCTACGTTTGGGGGTTACCGGCACCGCCGCACTACACCCGGCAATCCCGGCGGTTATCCGACAATTTCGTCGGCGTTATCCCGAGGTAGAGCTGACCATTGAAGAAGCCAATTCGCTGGCGCTAGCGCAAGGGATGTTAACTGATCGGCTGGATGCGGCGATTCTGCGACCGTCAGACCCCGATCCCAAGACACTGACGATAGAGCATTTTCTAACCGAGCAGTTGGTCATTGCCCTACCCTCGGCGCACCCATTAGCCCGCGACACCAATGCCATCAATATGCTGGCATTGCAACAAGAGCCATTTATTATGACGCCGCGCTCGTTGGCGGTCAGTTTGCATGATGCAGTAGTTGCTGTGTGCCATGCTGCCGGATTTGAACCTATCGAAGGCCAGGCAGCACCACAAATTGCGTCAATATTGTCGATGGTTTCTGCCGAATTAGGGATCTCGCTGGTGCCAGAGTCGATGCGCCAGTTAAGTGTCAAAGGGGTGGTGTTTCGCAGCATTGGTGATACCGCCTCCAAAGTAGAACTGGCGGTTGCCTACCCGAGTCTGCATCCATCGCAGCCAGCCCTTAATTTTGCGGCGGTGGTCAGGCAGCAGAAATCCGCCAGAGAAGCCTTGCTGGCGGAATAAATGCAGCGCGACAACACATCTGACTTTTTCTATGCGGGGATTTTCGCCTAAGCTGGATCTTCAGAACAGGAATTTTCTACCCGCTTGAAGGAGTCATGCCATGTCTAGTCACACAAAAACCGCGCAACCTGTATCGTCCTCACAAGAAATCCCGCAAGCGGCCTTTGATTGGTACGATGAATATGCGCACGGCATGATCGACAGACGTGAATTTATGCAACGTCTGGCCGGATTGACGGTATTGGGATTCAACCTGACAACACTGACGGCAGCACTTTTGCCTGATTATGCCTTAGCAGAGCAAGTCAGTTTTAATGACCCGGCCATCAAGGCGAGTTATCAGACATTTGATTCAGCCAAAGGCCACGGTAAAGGCCGCGGATATTTGGTCATGCCACGCGAAGCAACATCCCATTTGCCCGTAGTATTGGTTGTTCACGAGAATCGCGGTTTAAACCCCTACATTGAAGATGTGGTCAGACGCCTAGCTAAGAGTGGTTTTATCGCGTTTGCCCCCGATGCCTTATACCCACTGGGCGGCTATCCCGGGAATGATGATGAAGGCAGAACGATGCAGGCAAATATGGATCAGCACAAGATTGAACAGGATTTTATAGCTGCCGCCCATTATCTCAAATCGCATCCAGCCAGTAACGGTAAGCTCGGCGCAGTGGGTTTCTGTTTCGGAGGCTACATTGTCAATATGCTGGCGGCCACCATTGCCGATGACCTCGCCGCAGCCGTGCCTTTTTATGGCACACCAGCGCCGGAAGAACTGCAATTACAAGTAAAAGGCCCGTTAATGTTACACTTTGCTGAATTGGACAGCCGAGTCAATGCCAGTTGGCCTGGTTATGAAAAAGTCCTCGCGGCCAACAAAGTGACATATCAGGCCTACCTGTATCCCAACGTGAACCACGGTTTCCATAATGACTCTACTGCTCGTTACAATGAGGCCATGGCTGAACTCGCTTGGAGTCGCACTTTGCAGTTTTTTAATCTCAGGCTTAGAAGCACTGACTAGCTCTTGATAATCACCTAATAAAAAACAGCCAAAAGGCTGTTTTTTATTAGGTGCCAAGGACTATTCACCATTGCCGTTTACCGCCGAAACGCTATTCCTGAATCGCACCATAAGTGACGTTCAACAAGCATTTAATCGCTGGAACAGGGGACGCTGCTAACAACTAATGCTCTAGAGTCACGTTATCTTGGAAAACTTAGCTTCTAAAATGGGCTCCCGGAGGAGCCCGAGTCAGAACATAGTCCCTGGCAAATCGGTTATTGCATCTTGTGGAACTTGTCGATACCGAAGGACTTACCTTCAGCGTGACAAGTAGCGCATGATTCAACGGGCAAGTCGGCAGTTGTTGCAACATCATCTAAGACATAGGCACCATTAGACTTGAAGTGTGCTACCGCAGCTTCAGAGATGTGGCACGCATGGCAAGTCTCAGCAACCGGAGTGATATAACCGCCAGTCACCTGGATAGCACGTCTGCCAGAAGTCAGGCCACCATCAGTAGCAAACAACGCGGCACCATCTTTATGGCACACGGTACAATCTGTAGCCGGTGCAGGATAAGGCACTACATCATTACTGTGATAGTAGTGAACAGAAGTTGCCAGATCTTTATTATCAAAGCCGTTGTGGGCACCAGGATAATTGTTGTTATGGCAATCCATACACTGGTCAAAATTGTGAACGCCATGGTGGCCACGCTTGATGTAGTTCATGTCAGAGTGACATGCATTACACTTGGCTTCGGTAACTGTAATACGGTCTGGGTCAACATAACGGGATTTAACAACTGTACCACCGTCAAGGTTGAAGAAACCAACAGTGATGTTTGCACCAATCCAGTCGTCATCACCAAATGACAGATCAGTTTCGGAGCAGCTAACTGCTTTACCCGCTGTGCTCACGCAATACTGCATATCGCCTGACGCATACATAGTGCCGGTTGCCTGAGCATCGGTCACTTCAGTAGACAGTGACAGCACGCCTGCAGAAGCCAGTGTACCGTTGGTCAGTGCTAAACTTACTCCCCAACGATGAACTTCGCCATTGGCATCAATACTACCCAGCAACACTGCAGATTTCTTGATAGCAGCTAGATCAGCAACATCAGCCAAAGGCGCACCATTCAGTGATACCTCAGCGGTTACAGTGACCACTTGATAACCAGGAGTCACAGAAGCAACTTTGCTCGCACCAGTATATTTCACTGTCAGCAGATTAGCGTATTCAGCTTGCTTACCAACTCTGTGAGCCTGTACAGGAGCCAAAGCGCCAGTTGAGTGGCAGGCCGCACACTGTGAGTCATCGGCTTGAGCCAGATTGAATTCAGAGTGTCCAGCACCAGTGGTGAAATTGATGTTGGAGTGACAGCCACCGCAAGCAACACGAGTGGGTTCATCTTTCCAACTGGTCTTACCTTCATCATTGCTGTGACACACAGTACATTCATAGATAGGTGCTGGATATTTGATTTCAGCCCATTCATCAGTCTGTACCGCCCAACCAGCCAGATGCTCACCAGCATGGATGCGGTGGATCATTGCAGGCAAATCATACACCCAACCTTCAGCAGTTTGCTCTGCAGTAGGCTGAGTTGCAGGGTTGTGACATGCAATACAATTCTTCACGCTCTGATAGTTGTGGTGCGCTTCGATATTGGCCAGATTACCTGTAGTGCCACTTTCACCATGACACTGCTTACAAGCCGCATCAGTCACGGTGTCTTTACCGGTATTGTCTACCAGTGCACCAGTAGCAGGAATGTAATCAAGCGGTGTTGACAGCACTTTATCGTCAATGGCAACACCATCGGCATCAGTCAAGTTATAAACACGCAGGAATACACGATGAGGCGCATTCAAATCATCATTTGGGTTCATGATAGGTGCAGCACCATCATGTGCCCAAGTACCGGTATAAGTACCCGGATTAGCAGGATCTTCTACCAGTGTACAGGCATCGCCGGTGGTACCACGAGAAGTGTAAGTACCATCCAGGGTACAGTACATTGAAGAACTGTTACCAGCGGCAACGCCGTTGTTTACCCAGTACTCAGATGGACCATCGCTGGTAGCGTTGGTCATAGCAGTCACTGAATAAATGGAGACCATGTTCAGTCCAGTCAGAGGTTTTTCCTGACCAGCTTGGTTCTTAGCAGTTGCAGTAAATTTTAAAGCAAAGGCATTACTACCTGCCAGAGTATTGTCGGCAGGAACGATCTCAAAGCTAACATCGCCAGCCTTGTATATAGTGGAGACAACTGAACCAGCATCTTGTCCATTTTGTCCATCTTGGCCATCTTGACCTGGTGTACCTGGTGCGCCATCAACACCGTCTTTCCCGTCGTCGCCATCAAATGTACAGGCAGAAAGCCCGAACAGGCCCAACAGGAATAGTGCTAGCAATGACTTGTTATGATTTTTCATCACTTCATCCCTTGTTTAATTTATTTATCACACACTCAGGACCATGTTGCATAGAAACGACTGACATCTGCTTTCAAATTCATTTCCGGTTCATCATCGGTATAGTCTTTGAATATCGATGTACGCTTCCTATATAAGATATCGACCTACATATTTAGCTAAGCATCATCTTTAACGAACACTGTCCTGTCGCATAGACACTATACCTAGTTGTAAGTATATATTTAATTTCCAGATAACTAATTGTGAAGTTAGGAGTAAATTACAGCATCTGAAATGTTAAATTTCAGATGTGTCATTTTCTAATATTGGAATTTATTGAAAAATATTTAACGAAGGGAAATCATATGAACAACTTCAGCGGCGAAAAGCACTATAGCGCAAGGGTTAGCGATGAATCAATAGTTCAAGAATAATAATTCATGAAATCATAACTTAAGTAATAGATATATAACTAATAAGCTTTACTCCAACCAAACCATTTGCTAAACCAATCAAAGGTACACATATAAAATCATTTTATATCATATAGTTATAATTTTAATCTCCTAGAAATAATAATATATATTTTCAGCAAATACATTTTTCATTAATTAATCAACATCGCACTATTGAACTAAAACCAGCCTTTTATCACAATTAGTTATGCTTAATAGGAAATGACAATGTTAAAGTGAAATACTCAAACACACAAATAAATAATATGTATGACATTTAAAATGCATACAGGATAAATGATAACCATTCCCAATTTGCAGTGTTTTGTACATCGCCACATGAATAATTTCCTAATACACAATATTTACGTCAATACCGATGTAAATAGCTCAAGTATACTTTTCAAGGCAATATCAATTGAAATATCACATTATTATTTTCGTCCATATTGAAGTAGAAATTGATAAATTATCTTGAAAAATGCCACTCTCAAAGAAATCAGCCAACTGAAAAATCCATAAGATTTACTATCAAATACTAGGAGTTATCGGGGATAGTCATACGCACCGCTGATGTTCTATCTCAGCATGAATCATTCCTGATAATACAGATTTTGACGGCCAAAATTCACCATTACCGATTTGTAAAAGTGGTCGCAACCCAAGTACAAATGCGTGAAAGCGCATGAATAAAGCGTCAGCTACCCCATCAAAACCAAAATTGCTTGGCTATTAACTCTAGAAGCCTTTGATATGATGTCACTATTCACCGATGGAAGCTTATACCGAGCCACATTGCCACTAAAGGGATCCTGATGTTTGGTTTTATCACTAATACGCTGTTGCCTGTGCTCATTCTGCTGTTACTGGGGTGGGTGTTTTTCCGCATAAAAATGCTCAACGAAGGGTTTATCGAGGCGGGGTCCAAGCTGGTGTTTAATGCGGCACTGCCAGCGTTACTATTCCTGTCTATCAGTCAGGCAGATTTTTCCCATGCCGCGAATTTCAGGCTTATCATGACTGGTGCGATAGCAACCTTGGCCTTTTTCCTATTATTGATGCTGTTCTGCCATTTCACTGTATCACCACCCAACGCCAGGGGCGTGGTCACTCAGGGCGGTTTTCGCGCCAATATGGGCATTATTGGGCTTGCCTATTGTACCAATACCTATGGCAATGACGGACTCGCTGCGGCCTCGGTATACCTGGGATGTATCACCATTTTGTTTAATGTGCTGTCTGTGTTCGTCCTGAATTTCTATCTGGACGGTAAGCGTTCGGTACGGCAACACATTAAAGGCATTGTCACAAATCCGCTGATTATCGGCATTCTGCTGGCGTTACCTATCTCTTACTGGCAAATCCAGCTACCGGAGGTGCTGATTCGAACCGGTAAATATTTTTCGCAACTAACGCTGCCGCTAGCGCTTATTTGCACTGGAGCCTCTCTGCAATTCCGTTCTTTCAGTGCTGACTGGTTCAACATAGGTATCAGTACCCTGTGCAAGTGTCTGCTGTATCCTGGCTTTATGGTGTTATCGGCCTATTTGATGGGATTTAGGGGAATGAATCTAGGCATTGTGCTGCTACTGTCTATCGCGCCTACTGCTGCAGCAAGTTATGTGATGGTGCGCTATCTGGGTGGCGATCATCGACTCGCCGCTAGTATCATTGCAGTAACCACACTGGTATCGCTACCGATAACCGCAGCCGCATTCGGCACATTGACGTATTTTGGGATAATCTGACAAACAAGTGAGGTGATGGGAAACACCGCAAGCGCATGGTTTTATCTTCAATTGCACTTCTTCAGACACACTGACTACACTTATTGATGTAGATCAATTTTTAAGCAGTAATTAGCATTTCGCTGCAAAAAGCTGAGAGGTCTGTTATGAGTAATCATGTATGGGGACTCATGCTGCATCCCGAACACGAATGGCACAATATCAATGCTGAGCACGAAACCATTGGCCACATGTATGCACACCATACACTGTGGATGGCGGCAATTCCGGTATTGAGTTCATTTATTGGCACGACCCAGTTCGGCTGGACATATGGTGGTGAAGAATCCTTCAAAGTGTCCACGCTAAATGGTTTAGCGTTAGGGATAGCTTTCTATGCGCTGATACTATTGGCGGTGGGAGTTGTCGGTAGCCTGCTGCACTGGTTAGCGCGAAATATCCCAAATCGACCGAGTCGTAAAGACTGCATTATTTTCGCTGGCTATGTGGGCACGCCGATGTTTCTCAGCGGTATATTTGCCATCTATCCGGTGTTCTGGTTGTGCTTGCTAGCGTTGATTGTTGGGGTACTCTATACCGCATACCTGTTATATACCGGAACACCTAGCTTTTTGGGGATCAGCCACAAGCAAGGGTTTATCCTGTCGGGTGTCACACTTGGTGTTGGTGTTCTGGTGCTAGAAATTCTGCTGGCAGTGGTCGTGCTGCTGTGGAGCATGGGGTCAGAAAACAGTGTTATCTGGCATTTCTTCCGCTAACGCTCGTCACGGTGGCTTGGCTATCGAAATGACAAGGGACAACATAATGTTGTCCCTTGCTTATAGCACGTATCGTCACCTTAATTTTTTCCGGCTTGCGTCAACAGATAATCTACCAGCGCGGCAAAATAGGCCTCTGGATCTTTGGCATGAGTGATGGAAGTAAGATTAACGATATACTTACCACCTACCAGAAATGCGGGCACACCTTTAATGCCAAGGCTGTCTTGATCTTTAAAGGCTAGCGATAGTTTGTCTAACGTGGCATCGCTATCCATCGCCCTATAAAACTTGTCGGCATCAATGTGGTGCTCCACTAGGAACGATTTGAGATCTACTCTATCCGGTAAGCGCCGCTCAGATGCTGCAAAATCATGATAAAACGCCATGATTTTATAGACGAGTTTGCTGTTACCACTCTGCTCCAGTGCGTAGAACACATGCGCATCAAACACCCAGCGATCGCGCCCGATAGCAGGACGGCGCACAAATGTTACTTTAGGGTTAGCCTGTTCATATTTCTCGACGATAGGATTCATCGCCTGACAATGAGGGCACCCCAGCCACAGATATTCAATTACATACGGAGCCTTCACGCCTGGCACCTTGACGGCTGGATTTACGGTGATGTAATCCTGCCCTTCTTTAAACTGCGGCGTTTCGGCACTCGTGCCCACCACAACACTCATTCCAGCCAGTAACACACTGGCCAACAGCCACATACGACGTTTCATTACCACGTTATTCCCTGCAAAATACCTGTTATCAAATGTTTGAAATAGTGCCTAAAGATATTGCGTAATACCAGCAACAAACACCGTTAAAACATTAACTTCTGTTAACTCTACCAAATACCGCTGTAGCAAATTACGATTTACCAGCTTCTTTGCTGTTGCTTAACGGATGCTCCGTTTTAGGGATATCAGATACCTTGATATCGCCATCTTTCGTTTTACCGTTAACCACCACGGCCGTGCCATGTGGCGAAACTTGAGCCCCCACACGAGTGCCATGCCAACTGCAACCGCTAACCATCATGAAACCAATCACAACGAGCAGGAATTTCATGTTGATGACTCCTTACACTGCTATAAATTGGATTAACCAATTGTTATAAAAGGATTGTTAGAATCGAACAACACCTATCAAACGCCACGACTTAGACCGTAACTTCTGTATGCTTCACGTTCGTCGTAACAAAAAATGCTGACTTGTTGACGCCTGCTCTCACATTATCTTAGCCGTGGATATTTATCATCCGTATAGCGTTATTAACAGAATATCTGGCGGTTGAACCCTCACAATTTTTATGACATCGGCAGATAAAAAGTGTATTACTGTCAAAGCATTATCAATAGTTATTCATCAAAAATGAGTGTGTAAACAGGATCCAGCGATGTCAAACCAGACCATTTACCTCCCCAACTATACCGTTGGCGCAGATGCCTACGACAAAATTGCTTATATCACGGCACCCTATGGCAAAAAGGCCGTGGTGGTTGGTGGCGAAATTGCCATGTCCAAAGCGCGGCAGGCACTTAGCAACAGTGTCGAAAACACGGCAATCACACTGTTAGGCTTTCTCTGGTATGGTGGCAATGCCACCATGGAAAATGTCCAACGTCTACAAGCTGACCCACTGGTGCAGCAGGCGGATATGATCTTTGCTGTCGGTGGTGGACGCGCCTGTGATACGTTAAAAGTCTTGGGCGCCTTGCTCGATAAACCCGTGTTTACCTTTCCAACATTGGCGTCAAATTGTGCCGCTTGTACCTCGTTAAGCGTTATGTATCATGAGGATGGTTCGTTCAAGGACTACGCCTATCAAAATCATCCGCCACTACATACCTTTATCAATACCCAGATTATTGCTGAATCACCAGTATCGTTGTTCTGGGCAGGGATAGGCGATGCCTTAAGCAAAGAGTATGAAGTGGCGTATTGCTGCCGCGACAAGCAACTGTCACATCTGCCCCAATTAGGGTTAGGCATTGCCAAAACCTGCACCGCACCACTGCTGAAGCACGCTAAAAAGGCGCTGGCAGACTGCCGCAGTCATCGAGTTTCTGCGGAGCTAGAAGAAGTGGTACTGGATATCATCATGCTCACGGGGATTGTGTCCAACTGCACAGTGCATATCAGCGATCAAATTGCCCCGGCGGATCAGTATTACTACAACAGTTCACTGGCGCATTGTGTGTATTACGGCAGTTCCTTGATCCCGGCATGTGAGTCACATTTACATGGTGAAATCGTCGCTTTCGGTGTGCTGTGTTTGTTGAAATATGATGCTAATGATACCGAATTTAACCGGATTTTAGCCTTTAATAAATCTTTGGGGCTGCCTATCACCTTGGCTGATATCGATTTAACCACAGATGACCTACCAATTATTGCCGATAAAGCCGCATCGGTGATTGAATGGCGCCATGCCCCTGGGACACCTACGAAAGAAAAGTTCATTGAAGCGATTGTTGAAACCGATCGTCTCGGACAGTTAGCAAAGTAATGTTACGGAAAAACGACGCGGCAACGTCAATGTCCGTCGCGACCAAAAAAGTGGGGACAGTAAACTGTCCCCAAAAGTTAAGTGTGAGTATTAACGTGTTAACGCATAACAAACAACATGTTGTGGCAACTACATCGCCACGGCTGCCGGTTTGGCATTCTCTACCACACTGCGCAGACGCGCCTTCAGATCCTGATAAATCTGCTCCGCATGGCTTTCTGCCCAGTTCTGATCGTCAATCGATTTCAAGGTTACCGCACAGTATTTAGTCTCCGGCGTGTTAGTGACCGGATCCATATTCTCCTGTGTCAGTTCGTTGCAGGCACCGACCCACCATTGGTAAGTCATGTACACCGCCCCGCGATTGACGCGTTCGTTAAAGTTGGCGCGGGTAATCACTTTACCACGACGTGACTCAACCCAAACCAGTGCCTGGTCCTGGATCCCCAGTTGCCGTGCATTATCTGGATGGATCTGCACAAACCCCGGTTCATCTGCCAGTGCCTTCAGCGCCGCACAGTTACCTGTCATCGAGCGGCAAGAGTAATGGCCCACTTCACGAACGGTACTCAGTACCAGCGGGTAATCCGGTGTTGTCAGCTCCGCCGGTTTACGCCACTGATGAGTCAGCAGTTGTCCCTTACCAGAAGCAACCGCAGTAAACTTCAAATCGGTGTACAGAATTGGTGTTCCTGGATGTTCCAATGTCGGACACGGCCACTGAATATGCCCCAGTTCGCCCATCTTCTCGTAGGTGACACCGTAGTATATTGGACACAGTTCTCTCAGTTCGTCCCAAATCTGCTGATCGTTGTCATAGTGCATTGGGTAACCCATCTCAGTCGCTATCAGCGAGATGATCTCCCAGTCACGTTTAACGTTGTACTTAGGTTCCACTGCCTTATAGAAACGTTGGAAACCACGGTCACAACAGGTATAGACACCGCTATGTTCACCCCAAGAGGTGGCAGGCAAAATCACATCGGCCATTTCGGCGGTCTTGGTCATAAAGATGTCTTGTACCACTAACAAATCCAGTGCTTCCAGGCCTTTACGCACTGAGCTGGTATCCGCTTCGGTCTGCATCGGGTCTTCACCCATGATGTAGTAGGCTTTGACTTTGCCTTCCATTGCCAGATGCGGTACCAGTGACAAACGCACCCCAGGTTCAGGATCCATCTGCGCCGGATCAATACCCCAGGCTTTGGCGAATTTCTCGCGGATAGCCGGGTCGGCTACGGACTGATAGCCTGGGAACAGATCCGGCAGCACGCCCATATCACAAGCCCCCTGGACGTTATTCTGTCCTCGGACAGGCGCTACCCCAGCACCGGCACGGCCTAGATTGCCAGTGAGCAATGCCAACGCCGCCAGACTTTTAACGGTTTCAGTGCCCTGACCGTACTGTGTTACCCCCATACCCCACATAATGACAGCGGATTCGGCCCCGGCGTAAGTACGCATCGCTTGACGGATCTGCGCTGCCGGTACGCCAGTCGCTGCTTCTACAGCTTCCGGAGCATAGTCTTTCACCACATCCCACAGACCATCGAAGCCTTCGGTATATTTGGCGACAAACTCTTTGTCATACAGCTCTTCTTCAATCAGGGTATAAATAAAGGCGTTGATCAATGCCATGTTGCTGCCGTTGTGCAACTGCAGGAACTGGTCAGCAATGCGTGCGGTTTCAATCTTACGTGGATCACACACCACAATTTTGGCGCCTTTCTGGCGGGCTTTGACAATACGCCGAGCCACAATCGGATGAGAATCCGCGCCGTTATAACCGAACACAAACAAGCATTTTGAATTTTCAATATCGTCCAACGAAACGCTCATAGCGCCGTTGCCCAGTGTAGCGCGCAGACCTGCGACGGATGGGCCGTGTCAGACTCGAGCGCAACAATCGACGTTATTAGTGCCGATCACTGCGCGAGCAAATTTTTGCATCACATAGTTGGTTTCGTTACCAGTACCACGGGAAGATCCTGTGGTCATAATGGAACGAGGGCCAAACTTCTGTTTGATTTCAGAAAAACGTTTAGCGACAAATTTGATTGCTTCATCCCAGGACACAGTTTCAAAGGGTACCCCTTTGCTACGACGGATCATTGGCTCGCGCAAACGCGGAGTCAGCAGTTTGGTGTCGTTGAGAAAGTCCCAGCCATAATAGCCTTTGAGGCACAATTCCCCTTGGTTGGTGTAACCATTTGCGGCCTCGGCGCGGATAATCTTGCCGTTATCCACCACCAGATTCATCTTGCATCCCGCACCGCAATACGGGCATACAACGGTTGCTTTTTCCATAGTTATCTACCTTTACCAGCTTAAGAGTAGAGCTGAGCCCCGGCGTCCAGTGCGGCGCGGCGGCGTTTTTCAGCACTCATGGCCTCAAGTTCGTTGCGGTCAATACATCTGAGTGCTTCTGTCGGACAAACTTCGATACACGCCGGCCCTTGTGGGCGGGTGTAGCAAAGGTCGCACTTGTTGGCCTGGGCTTTTTCAACCAGGACATTAACGGCAGCGCCGGTATTGCGCACCACCGGATGGGTTACCACTTCCATGGCGCCGTACGGACAGGCCACCACACAGGTTTTACAACCGATGCAGCGATCCTGCAGCACATGCACAAAGCCATGTTCGCGGCGAATAGCGTTATTGGGACAAACGTTAGCACAGGGAGCATCTTCACACTGACGGCACGCTGTCGCAGTGCTGATGTCGCCCCCTTTTACAACGTGGATACGGGGATTGAAGTTTACGGCGCTGACACCGGTCACGTCCCCGTCTGGGCGATGGGCAACAGCGCAGGCTACCTCACAGGTGCGGCAGCCGATACACTTATTGGCATCAGCGAGAATAAAACGATTCATAATACTCTCCGGTTTTCCACAGGCTCTTGTTACCTGTTATTACAAAGCACCTACACACTCTATGGCTTTAATACATAATTCAAGCCAACTATTTTTCCCAATTAAAAACATTAGGTTACATAAAGAACATAAGACTAAGACCAAAATTCACGACACTGTCGTCATGTCATTTCGACAAAACTGTCGAGTGTCAGCAGCACTCACCCTCGACACTCAGCTGCGGGATCTGCCGCCAATTGTTGTCAGCAAACATCTGGTACAGCGCCGCCACAGCTTGGCTGACCGCTGGCGTCATGGGATAACAAAAACCGACGATGTCTGGCTGGATGCCAATCATTACCACTTCATCCACCGCCTCACGTAAATCATCGATAAGATAATTGAGCGGCATGCTATGGGTACTCATCAGCATCATTTCACCAATACAATCAGGGTCAATTTGCCGAATTTCTCCGGGATTGAGGCCCATTTCAGTCGCATCCACCACCACCAACACTCTGGGTGCCAATGCGCGAATATGTACGGTTTCGGTTTCCGGGGCGCTGCCGCCGTCCACTACTTGCCAGCCATAAATCGGCCTGTCGGCCAACTGCTGAGCCAGTAAGGGGCCAGCACCATCATCACCCATCATGCTGTTACCAACACACAGCAATACTTTGGCTGCGCGGTCGGTGTCCGGGTTTGCTTTAGTCATGGAGCCTCCTGACGATCAGGTGAATTGCAGTTTCGGTCTGGATCATCTCCAGCATAGTCATCAGCTGATCGCGCCAGTGCAGGATCTCGCTATCGACAGTGTCATCCATTGCCGCCAATCCCTTGGCCAGCATCACCACATGAGTACTGTTGATCACGATTTCGCCATACTTAGGAATGCCCGCCAGTTTCTGACGGGCCTGCTCGTCAGGAATGGCAGCAAGCCATTCCTGATAACGTTCCAATGGACAAGTTAATGCGGGTTTAAAACAGTCAATCACCCCTAAGTGATGGCCGATGGCCAGACCGTAATACACCAGCTGTTGCGATTCTGGTTTGGCATCCTTGTCATCGACAAACTTCTGATTGAGGATGAAAAAGGTAACCGATTCGCTCATGCCCGTAGTGCTCCTGTAACCTGTTGTAATTGACCGATGATCTCATTCAGCCGTGGGTCGCTCTGCATGGTCAGATACTGCGCCACAGCCGCATCGCTGTCGGGCGTTATCAGCAGTTCCAGATACTTATCGGCAATCTGCCGTCCGTAACGATAACCCGCTAATTCACGCGCCTTACGCTCTACTACAACCCGAAGTTGTGGTGCCACTTGCGGATGGCGAAGCTGGGCTGGATGACTGTCGATAGCAGAGGGTTCACGAGCGTGAATTTTCTGCTCCAACAGTCCCAGTGCCATAGCGAAACCGTACAAGGTTGCCGCCGGTGTTGGCGGGCACCCCGGAATGTAAACATCCACAGGTACGATTTTGTCGGTACCGCCCCAGACGCAGTAGAGATCATGGAAGATACCACCACTGTTACCGCAGGCGCCGTAGGAAACGATGATTTTGGGATCCGGCGCAGACTCATAGGCTCTTAAAGCTGGTACGCGCATAGCGCGAGTGACCGCACCGGTATATAACAAGATGTCGGCATGCCGCGGAGATGGCACCACTTTGATGCCGAAACGTTCAGCATCAAACAGGGGGGAAATGCTGGCAAAAATCTCAATTTCACAGCCGTTACACCCCCCGCAATCAACGCGATAAACATAAGCCGAACGACCTATATTTTTCAGCAAAGACGCCTTCATCTTGGCGATGCTTTCATCCACGGTCAGTGGAATAGGCATACCGTTGGCATCTCGTGTGTCTGGTAAAGTTAAGCTCATAGCACTGGCTCCCGTAATAACCGGCTCAGATTGATGCGCTGTGACTGGGTGATATTGTGCGCGCGTTTACAATGCGGGCAGGTGTGAAGCTGCTGATGCAGCGCCTCACGATCTTCGAACTGGCCAGTTGCCATCAACAGATCTTCGGCGTATTGCAACTCTTTAGCGACGGCGAACGGTTTACCGCACTCAGCACAAGTTGCCAGCGGAAACGCTGACTTCTGATACAAGTCCTCTTTACGCCACACCGCCATCTGTACTTCTTGGGTCAGCACGATGGCATGGGTTGGACAAACTTCTTCACAGCGACCGCAGAAGATGCAGCGACCGAGGAACAATGACCACTCTTGCATACCGCTAACCAGATTGGTTTGCACCGTCAGCGCATTCGCCGGGCAAGCATTCATACAGGCCGCACAGGCGATACACTGGGACGGGTCCTGTTCAGGTTTGCCGCGAAAGTTTTTGTCTACCTCTGGTGGGGTCAGCGGATCTGTGCCGGTAACCACGCCAGTCTGCAGCGCCTTTTTCAAAAATTTCAGCATAATTGACTCCTTGGCAGACTACTTCAGCGGGGAATTGGTACGCTCGATGGCGTAACGTTCCACCTCTTTGTAGGACACGGTTTTGCTAGAGCGCTTGTTGACATCAACAAAAGTGACGCGGTCAGTGCAGGAGTAGCAAGGGTCGAGGCTGCCAATAATCAGCGGTGCGTCGGAGACCGTATTGCCCCGCAGCATATAGCGCAGCGTAGTCCAGTTGGCATAAGTCGCCGCACGGCAACGCCAGCGGAACAGCTTTTGGTTATCTCCGGTCATACTCCAGTGGATGTCATCGCCACGCGGTGCTTCAGTAAAGCCCAGTGCAAACTTATGTGGCTGATAGGTAAAACCATCCACCTGCAACGGCCCACCAGGCAGATTATCCAACCCGTAATCGATCATATTGAGGCTGGTATAAACCTCATTAATGCGCACTTTCAGGCGCGACAACACATCGCAGCCCTGTTCGCTGTGAACTTGCATCGGTAACAGACCGTAACCCACGAACGGATGATCGGCACGGGCGTCACGGGCATGACCACTAGCACGTACCATAGGACCAACGTTACTGAAATCGCGGGCGATTTGCGGGTCAAGAATGCCGACGCCAACGGTACGTTCTTCCATGTTGGGTGTACTCAGCAACACATCGACCAGGTCGTTCACTTCGCGGCGCATCTCCTGCGCCAGTTTACGGGTGGCGAGCATGTCATCTTTGAGTAAGTCGCGACGCACCCCACCTATCAGGTTCAAACCATAAGTCTTGCGGGAGCCGGTGAGAATTTCGGCCATTTTCATGGACACTTCACGCACGCGGAAGAACTGCATAAACCCAGAGTCAAAACCGGTAAAGTGGCAGGACAAGCCTAGATTCAGCAGGTGGCTATGTAACCGCTCCACTTCCAACAGAATGGCGCGGATCATCTGTGCCCGCGCTGGCACCTTAATGCCCAGCGAGTTTTCAACCGAGGTGGTGTAAGCAGTGCTATGGGCAAACCCACAAATACCGCAAACCCGATCCGACAGGAAGGTCACTTCGTTATAACCCATACGGGTTTCCGCCAGCTTTTCCATGCCACGATGCACATAAAATAAACGGTAGTCAGCATCGATAATACGTTCACCATCCACAAACAGACGGAAGTGTCCCGGCTCATCAGAAGTCACATGCAACGGGCCGATGGGCACGATGCGGTTTTTGTCACTCCCCAGTTCGTTGATAAACGGATAGGTTTCGCGATCCGTTGTCGGCGCGGGACGCTGGCGATAATCCATACTGTCTTTACGCAGCGGGAACAGATCTTCTGGCCAGTCATCTGGCAGTACCAGTCGCCGTTCATCCGGCAGTCCAACTGGATGCAAGCCGTACATATCACGAACTTCACGTTCGCCCCACACGGCCGCAGGCACTCGTGGAGTAACCGCCGGATATTCGAGCGTATTGGCATCCACCAACACCTTCACCACAATCCAGCATTTCTCGCCCTCTTCCATCGACAGCACGTAATACACGGCAAAATGGCCATTCAAGGTGCGTTCATCATTGCCGAACAGCACACTCAACCAGCCCCCTTGGCGGTAATACAGATATTCCACAATTTCCGGCAATAATCCGGTTTTAACGGTAATGGTGACCTGATCCTGAGTCTGTCTTTCCTCTTCCAGAACGGCGTTTGGAAACTGTGCTCTGACCCGGGCCAGATAACCAGCGGCTTTATGGTCGGCATTGGCAACAGTGTTTTGATTAGTCACGGTACATCTCCTGCTGGGAAGGGGTTGATTGAGAAGCGGTGGTGCTGACAGCCCCGGTAGTTGACATACCCGGTACCGACAGCGCCCGCAATTCGGCTTCACCGGCTTTATCACCGTTCAGCACAATGGTGGTGGCCTGTTGCAGCAACTGTGTCACCGGTTGTGGAATATGGGTGCCCATCAGCAACATCAGCGCTAGTAGCAACGCCAGCGGCGCTGTCGTCAGCCAACCAAGTTCACCTTTGCTAACATTGTCAGGCTGCTTACCCAGCACCGACATCACTACCATCCGTACCAGTCCCGCCAACACAATGGTCAGCAGTGCCAGCAGCAGTAATACCAACCATAAGTGACCAGCATGAATACCCGCGGTGACTGTCATAAACTCACTGAGGAACACGTTAAATGGTGGCATACCGCCAAGAGCCAAGGCTCCGCCCGCCAGTAACGCCCCCGAGAAAGGCGCCACCCGCAACAACCCTTTAATGGCATTCATATCGCGGGTGCCATATTTCAAAAGTACGTTGCCTGAGCCACAAAACAGCAGGGTTTTTGCCAGACTGTGGTTCAAGGTGTGCAGCATGGCGGCCAAAATGCCCAGCGGGCCACCGATCCCCAAGGCCACCGCAATCAGCCCCATGTTTTCCACACTGGAATAGGCCAGCAGACGTTTCATGTCGTGCTGAACCAAAATGAGGAAAGCGGCGACACCCACGGACAATAGGCCAAAGATCAGCAACAGCCGCTGTGGGAATTCGTTACCAATGGCAGCGCTAATCAGAATGTAATAACGCACAATCACCAGCAGCGCGCAGTTCAGCAATACTGCTGACAGCAACGCACTGGTAGGGCTTGGCGCTTCACTATGAGCATCCGGTAGCCAGGCGTGCATAGGGAACAAACCAGTTTTTGTCCCAAAGCCGATGAGCACGAAGATAAACGCCAGATGCATCAGCGTACTATCCAGTTCACCAGCATGATGCAGTACCTCGGTCCAGAAGATTGCATCGCCGGGATTGGCCATCACATTGGCCGCATTGGAGTACACCAACACAGTACCGTAGAGACCGAACGCCACGCCTACGGTACAGATGATGATGTATTTCCAGGCCGCTTCCAGTGAAGACTGCTGCCCATAAAGCCCCACCAAAAACGCTGAGCTGAGAGTGGTCGCTTCAATTGCCGCCCACATCACAATCAGATTGTTGCTGGTGATCACCAACAGCATGGTGAACAGGAACAGATGGAAAAAGCCGTAGTAACTGCAAAGTGAGCCGACACTGACTTCACCATCATCGACCTCATGGTTCATATAGCCGATGGAATAGATACCGGTAATAAAGCCGATGATGCCGAGAATGGCCAGAAACAGCGCACTCAGTCCATCAAGATGCAGCCAGTTATGGGCGGCAAGTAATTCGCCCTGACGATAGACGGTCCACACAGCCACCAGTGAAGTGACCAGTAGCAAGGTACTGCCGATAGCATGCACCATAGTGACCAGTTTTTGCGAGCCGTCGCCAGTTAGACGACAGGCAAACGCCAGCAGCGAGGTCACGAGTGGAATGGCCAGCAGGGTGATAAAAAGATCCAATGTAGCCATGTTGTTCACCCTTTCAATGAGATCAGTTTTTGAACATCAAGAGTGTTCATGGTGCGGTATATACGCCGCGCCATCAGCGCCATGATGATCACGGCGAAAATGGCATCAGTAGCAATGCCGATTTCCACCAGTTCTGGGGCACCATGTGCCAGCAAAGCGAGGGTCAGATGTGCGCCGTTCTCCATCAGACAGTAACCAAACACCTGCTTGAGGATATTGCGCTGACTGACAATACACAGCAGCCCGATAAGAAAATGCCCTAGCGACACCGCCAGCACCGGCTTGAGCTCAGTCAGCATTGGCAGTTGTACCGGCTGCACCGCAAAATAGCTCACCAGCACAATCGCGGCAGCGATCATAAACAGTGCCGCCGTGCTAATAACACCGCCATCAGCTTTAGGATCTGCCAGTTTGCAAAAGGCGCGATACATGATCAGTGGCACCAGCACCACCTTGGTAATGAAGGCACTGATGGACCACATATACAACTCATGGGCCCCGAACATATTCGCCAGCGTGATGAAAATACCCACCAACACCAACGACTGCAGCGCATACAGACCGGCGGATAGCGTCGGTTTTTTCGCAGCAATCACCAGCATGGAGGTGACAATCATCAGCCCGGCGAGGTTATTGACAAGCAATGTTCCAGTCATATGATTTCTCCCTTACGCCAGCCAGGTTGCCGCAATAACGCTGGAGATCAGCGACATCACAATCAACACCACCAGCACTATCTTCATCGACATTGGCACCGCGGACGCATTAGCCACTTCAGTTGAGGGTTCACCGGGCACGGTACGACCGAACCACAACAGCAACCAGGCAAAACTGGCGACCGATTCAATCAGCGCAATAATCAACAGCGGTAACAGCCACCAGTGCTCATGGCTCAGTTCAAA
Source organism: Shewanella fodinae (assembly GCF_014651955.1). GTDB lineage: Bacteria > Pseudomonadota > Gammaproteobacteria > Enterobacterales > Shewanellaceae > Shewanella > Shewanella fodinae. The sequence continues at coordinate 44,184 of NZ_BMXW01000005.1, forward strand.
GCCCGCCGCAAACAGCGGGAATTTACTAAAGAAGCCGTTAAACGGTGGCACCCCGGCAATCGCCATTGCCGCCACACAGAAGCCAATGCCCAATAGCGGCATACAACGCAACAGGCCTTTCAACTGTGGCAACATACGGGTGCCACAGGCATAACTGAGGGCACCAGCCACAAGGAAGAACAAGCTCTTGGCATAAGCGTGGTTGAAGATGTAAGCAATACCGGCATCAAAGGCCATTTTCGAATTGAAGATGGACAGTGACAGTGCCAGAAAGATGTAAGACAACTGCGCAATAGTGGAATAGGCCAGCAGACGTTTCATATCTTTCTGCGGCAGATACATCAGGAAGCCATACACCATAGTGATGGTTGCCATTACCGCGCCGACTACCCCGATTTCATGAGGCACAGTCCCCGCCGACATAATGGCGCGGGCAAAGATGTAAACGCCCACTTTCACCATGGAAGCAGCATGCAAGTAGGCACTGACTGGCGTTGGCGCTTCCATCGCATCTGGCAACCACATGTGCAGTGGCAGTTGTGCTGATTTACCCCAGGCTGCAAACAGTACACCGCCGAACACCACCAGCTTGTCGGCATCACTGAGCTGACTGATAGCCGTTAGCTCAAAAGTCCCGGTTTTGGCAAACAGCCAAGCCGCCGCCAGATACAAACCAACAGAGGCGATGTGAGTCACCAGCAAGGCTTTCAAAGCTGAACGCAATGACTTGGGACTCTGATAGTAGCCAATCAACCCCCAAGAACAGCCGCCAGTGATTTCGAAAAACAACAGTTGTCCGAGGATGGTGGATGACAACGTCAAGCCCGCCATCGCCCCGATGAACACCAGCAACAAGGCATAATAACGATTACTGCCTTCGTGCGGATGTTCCCGGTTGCCAACCGTGAGATAACCACAGGAATAAAGGCTGATCAGAAAGCCGAGGGACACCACGGCAAAACCAATCAACAGACTGACGCGATCCATCACAAAACCAAACAGCTGGGTATGCCCATAACTGTATAGGGTGAACGTCACATCGGTTTTACCGCTGTCCAGATAGGCGTAGGCCAGAGCCGCCATACCCAAAGTGGCCAGCAGCGCGAACAGCGTGCACAGCACCTTGGCGTGTCGCTGTGGCATCAAAGCGATCAACAGTGCGCCGATAAACGGCAGCAGCATGGTCGCAAGCGCAATATTCTCCATAAGAATGCTGACTCCTTATAGCCCGGTCAGATAGAACATGAACGCCAGCGCCGCAACGCCGAAGCCCATCCAGGTCACCCGTCCGGTCAACAGGAAACGACCACGGGCAAGCGTATTTTCAATCACGGCGGCCACCACAAACACCAGTACCAGCTTGACCACAAAGGCCAAGGTTCCTAGCAACAGGCTGGCAACAGTGAGGGTGTCGGCTTTACCAAACGGCACGAAGATGGCGAGAAACAATCCGGCAACCACTACCTGTTTGAGGCTGATGCCCCATTTCACCAGCGCCAGACCGGCACCAGAGTATTCAGATAGCGGACCTTCTTGCAGTTCCTGCTCGGCTTCGGCCACATCGAACGGGATTTTGCCCATTTCAATGAACACTGCGAAGGCGCAGGCCAGCAGTGCCATGGCAGTAGCGGTTGGGGCTGCCCATTGCTGCGATGCCAGCGTGCTGCTAATGTTGCTGATATTGGTAGACCCCACTATCAGCGCCACCACCAGCAGGCCTAACATCAGAATGGGTTCCACCAAGATCCCCAGCGTCAGCTCACGGCTGGCACCAATACCGGCAAAGGTGCTGCCAGAATCCAGCCCTGCTAGCGAGAAGAAGAAACGGAAAACCGCGAACAGATAAAGTAAGGTGATCACATCACCACCCGCCGCCATCGGTGATACCTGAGTCACTAGCGGCAAGGTCATTGCCACCAGCAACATGGTGCCAAGCAGCACAAACGGCATCACCCGGAATACCCCACCACAGTTGCTAGGCGCAACTTCCTGGCGGGTGAGCAATTTCATAATATCGCGGTATTCTTGCAACACACCGGGCCCTTTGCGGCTGTGCATCTTGGCGCGGATCACCCGCGACAGGCCTGACAACAGTGGCGACACGGCCATTAACAACACCGCTTGCAGCAGTCCTGCAATCAGTGCCAGTACCAAGGAATTTTGCATCATCATCCTCTACTCCTTAGGCCATGGTGACGATCAACAGCACAACCAGCGCTGCGACCACATACAGGCAGTAGGCACGAAAATCGCCATACTGGATCCACTGCACCAGACGACTGAGTCGTTGCACCCCACTCACAACTGGCAATACCAGATGTTCATCCCAGACTGGTTCAACTTTGGCAGCTGCGTCAGTAGTGGCAGCTAGAGACCGTTGCAACATGGGCGCAGGGTCGAGTGTCTTACGCAAGCGATAGAGCGGCGCAAACAACACCCGCAATGGCTGCGCAAAACTTCCAGCAGACAAGGCCATTTTGGCCTCGTAGCCATAACCACAAGCCCAAGGCGTACCACGGCGGGTAAAGCGCAGTCGATCACTGCCACCTTTGACGCTGTAGATAATCAGCGGCAACAACGGCAGCGCCAGCAGCAAGATAAACAGCAACGGTGTGTTAAGGCTGGTCTGAGTCACATCGCCCGGGAACACGCTGGCACCACTGGCCATCGCAATGGCCGAGGTATGACTCAGTTGCGCAGCGATATTGGTGATCACTGGCGCAACCACGGCGGCACCCACCCCCAGAAGTACGCACAGAATGGCGAGTAGCCACATGGCACTGGTCATACTGAAAGGCACTTCACGGGCATTGGCAGCTTTTTCACTACGCGGCGCACCACAGAAGCAAATACCATACACTTTGACGAAGCACATGGCGGCCAGCGCCCCGGTAATCGCCAACATGACGATAGCGGCCGGACCTGCCAGTTTTAGGCCCACACTGCCGTCGTGGCTCATGGTGAACAGGGACTGATAAGTGAACCACTCACTGACAAAACCGTTCAGTGGCGGCAGTGCGGAAATTGCCATACAGCCGATGAGGAACGCCACCGCTGTCCGCGGCATCAGTTTGGCAAGTCCGCCCATCTGCTCCATATCCTTGGTGTGGGTGCGGTAGATAACCGCGCCAGCGCCGAGGAATAACAAGCCTTTAAACAGCGCATGGTTGATCAGGTGATACAATCCCCCTAGCAATCCCAGTAGCGCCAGCAATGGGTGATGGGTGGCAATCCCTATCATCCCGGCACCCACGCCCATCAGGATGATGCCGATGTTTTCAACGGTGTGATAAGCCAGCAGACGTTTGATGTCGTGCTCGGCCAGTGCATACAACACACCGAGTACGGAGGAGACGGCGCCGAAGGCCAGCACCACTACGCCCCACCACACTTCGGTCGCCCCCAGCAAATCAATGCCCACCTTGATGATACCGAAGATCCCTATCTTCACCATCACCCCAGACATCAAGGCGGATGCATGAGAAGGCGCAGCCGGGTGAGCGCGAGGCAACCACCCGTGAAGCGGCAGCATCCCAGCTTTGGCACCAAAGCCAAAGAACGCTAGCAAGAACACTGCAGACGCTTCACCGACGGGCAAATGCGCTTCACGGAAAGCGGCAAAATCTAAGCTTCCCGCATGACGGTACAGCAGGAAGAAACCGAGCATGATCAGCACAGATCCCGCATGGGCGATAAAGAAGTACAACAACCCCGCCCCTACCGCTTCATCATCCTGCTCCGAGATCACCAAGAAATAGGAACTGAGAGACATCGCTTCAAACAACACGATAAAGTAGAAGGCGTTATCTACCGCCACCAGCGCCACCATAGAAGCGATAAACAGGTTCATGAAGAACCCCATCGCCCAAGCACCTTTTCCACGATATTCCTGCAGGTAAGCGAATGAATACAGCGAAGTCACCACCACCAGAATGGAAATGACCAGCACCATAAACGCTGCCAGCATATCCAGTCGCAGTGTCAGATGCGCAAACGCCGCAAAAGGTCCGGCATAATCGGCAGTGATAACCCCTCCGTCTAGCAGCACTGGCAACGCTGCGATAACCCCAGCAATCCCGCCGACGAGCGACAGTAAGCCACTCACACGAATCGCCAGTGCCTCATTGCGGCACAACAGCAGCGACAACAGGGCGCCAACCATGTAGAGCGCCAACGAGAGTCCCAACCAGCTTAATGGCGTCATCATAATTTTTGCCCCTCATCAGTTGCAGCAACAGTGCCAGTGGCAGACTGAGCATGCCAGCTCCCGGAATTGGGCAGCGACGCCAATTGCCGTTTACGCGCCGATGCTTTAGCAAGCTCCGCGTCGCTCACCAGTACAATGGCACTGGTCGGGCAGGTATCAATACAGGCGGGGCCTTCCGGCCGGAAGCTACACAAGTCGCACTTCACCGCAACAGCTCGGATCCCAGGTCGCCAGTCCAATAGCGGGCTGATGGCACGAGGGGGACGTGGGGCTGGAGCCGCCAAAGGCGTGCAGACATCCAATGGAATATCCAGTGGTTTAGAACCACTGAGGGTAATGGCACCGAACGGACAGGCAATAGCACACAGCTTACAGCCAATACACAGGCTTTCGTTGAGTACGATGGCTTCATCCTCACGGCGGATAGCGTTGACGGGACACACAGTGGCACAAGGGGCATCCTCACACTGATGACACATCTGTGGCGCTGATTCTTCAGCACTACGCATCACCACCAGTCTTGGTTCGGTCTGTAACCCTTGTAGCCGGTGTGCCTCTGAACACGCCGCCATGCAGGTATTGCAGCCGATGCACAGTTGCGGATCGGCAATGACAAAACGGTTCATATACTCTCTCTAAGCACTTGATCCCACCTTGAGCCCATTTCGTCACTTTTGACGACTTAGCTGCCACTGACAGATCTGTCGACACCTGTAACCCTGAGCTAAAAACCGGGACAACTTCCCATGAAGCGGGGCTTTGCGCGTATCGGGGCTATATTGCTGATCGTCTGACCTGCATCCCGGCGAGCAATGCTCCGGTTAAGCGGCCACCCCAAATGGCTGACCAATGTCCCTAGTGAGCATTTTCTGCGCCAACTGCGAAAAATATTTTTTAACCGTTTAATTTCATATAGTTGCAATAAATTTCAGGGTAACATAACGTTCAATTGAGCTTCGACACTAGCTGAATTCGACAGTAGTGACACCGCTTGATAACCTGCGGTTAACTCGATGGCATGGCTGGCACTATTTTTGCTGAGTTCTATATGTGCACGTGCTAACGCGCCAGATAAGGAAAGGTAGTGGTAATGGCAACGAATACTTCTATGCCAACCGCGCTGCCATGTTGCTGCCATGTTGAAGGAACATATTGAGATACACCGCACTGGTCATCGGTATTTCGAGTTAGCAACACCGCGTATTTACCGCTCCTTGGGGAGAAATGCGGTTAATTAACCGCTGTGGTTTTGCGGTGATCGGCACAAACTGATGATCGTAAAAAGTGTGTGACGTCTTATCCAAGGCGTAGCCGACGAAATTGCGGTGGTTCGCTAGGCAAACTAATAATAACGAGGGCGTACCGCGCCTTAAGGAAAACTTCTTATGCAACATTCCCATACAGATGCTTTCACCATTTTCTTTACCCGGTTCACATGCCAGCAAGCCAACAACATTGCAGGCCATAATGACCCATTCAGTTACTTCGCCAACCAGGCTGGCTTGCCCTAATTCATATAATTCAGGTAGTTTGTGACTAACACTGCAATTACGTCAGGAACCCCTGGAGAGTTGGGATGTAATCGCATTTTGATAGATGAGAATATGTTTTAATAAATCGTCCGTCTTAGCGAACTGCATGGATGCGCTGTGTACCGAGTGACAGCTGTCAAAAACAACCCTGTCTCGGCACAATGGCCTTTATGTTGTTGTAATAGAATTTGGAACTATGGCACAGCGATTTCAATACCTTAGTGAACAGAAAAGCTGCCTGAGGCTGACGCATCAACTGCTGGATCAAGCCAGTGTTGATACTATGCTGCAGAGCCTGAATCAGCATTTTGTTGAAATAGGATTACCCTATGACTGTTCGGTGCTAGTGGATGGCCCGATGGCAGTACCACGGCTTTACCTCGAAGCTGATGATGGCGGCATCCGCAGTTTTGACGAAGCCTCCTTACTGCAAAACGGCCCGTTACGCATAGTGCAAGCATCCAGGACCGTGCTGCATCTTAGTTGTGAAGACTACCGTCAACGCTATCCGCGTTTAAGCGTGAGCATCCGTCCCCAGCCATTTGGTGATTATCTGGCCCTGCCTATTCTGAACCATCACCGACTCATGGGATTATTGGAGATCACTCGCCATGATACCGGGCAGTTCACAGACGACGACATTGCCCATCTGGAACTGGTGGCCGAATCTATCGGTATTGCGCTGGAACACCTGCAGTCACGGCTGGCACTGAATTTTGAACAAGGGCAATTGTGTGAAGAACGCGATGACTTCCACGTGCTGGTCAATGTCACCAACGCCGTTATCACCGAGCGTAGTGTCGAATCGCTGGTGGATAAAATCGCCAGAGAAATTCACTGTTACTTTGGGATTAACGCCATCAGCGTATGTTTGCCAGAAACGGATCCCAACAATCTGACGCTTTATAACGCCTTTTTCGTGCAGCCCGGCAAACCACAGGAAGCTCAGATCCATATCAGCGCTTCACGCAGTATTTGCCAACAAGTGCTCGACAGTGGCGAAATCCTGTTACGACAATTGTCAAAGGACGATCCTCTGGCCTGTAACGAAACCCAATTATTTAATCTGTGGCCAGCAGATTCACACCTGCTGTGTCTGATCCCCATAAAATTTGCCGGACAAGTGTTAGGCGTGCTGAAGCTGGCGCAGGCTGACGAAGCGTGTTTCCAAGGTTCGCGCTTGCAGTTGCTGGCACAAGTTGCCGAGCGCACGGCCATCGCCGTAGATAACGCGCGAGCCTACCAGGAAATCAACCGCCTGAAAGATAATCTGGTGCAGGAGAATAACTATCTCAGTGAACAAGTGGAGAGTCTCAGCCATCAGCAATTTGATGAAATTATTGGCCGGAGTAAAGCCATCACTGAAGTATTGAAGCAAGTAGAGCTGGTGGCGAAAACCGACTGCAGTGTGCTGTTACTCGGCGATACCGGAACAGGCAAAGAGGTGTTTGCTCGTGCCATCCACCGCCTAAGTCCCCGTAACGGCAAACGCATGATAAAAATGAATTGCGCCGCCATGCCCGCAGGCTTGCTGGAAAGCGATCTGTTCGGCCATGAAAAAGGTGCTTTTACCGGCGCCAGTAAAGAACGTATGGGGCGCTTTGAACTGGCACATCAAAGCAGTTTGTTCCTTGATGAAGTCGGTGATATGCCGCTGGAGCTGCAACCTAAACTGCTACGAGTATTACAGGAACAAGAGTTTGAGCGGGTTGGCGGCAACCGGCTGATCAATGTCGATGTGCGCCTGATCGCGGCTACCAATCGCGATCTGAAACAGATGGTGACAGATAAGGAATTCCGTTCTGATCTGTTCTACCGTCTCAATGTATTTCCTATCCGCTTGCCACCGTTAAGTGAACGTCGCGACGACATTCCGCACTTGGCAAAGTACTTTGTGTTCCGCGCCAGCAAGCACATGGGGCGCAACATCGACAGCATCCCATCGAGGGTGTTGCGGCAACTGCAGGAGATGGACTGGCCGGGTAATATTCGTGAATTACAGAATGTTATTGAACGGGCGGTACTCCTGACCACTGGTCATGTGTTGCAACTACCTCCCGAACTGGGCCTGTTTGATGCCGAAGAGGAACTACAGCTAAGCCCTTACGAACCGCAACCACAGCGTAATGCCGAAGAAGACGACGAATACCAGCGGATTGTTGCCGTGTTGCAGGAAACTAACGGCATTGTTGCTGGGCCGCGAGGTGCAGCGCACAAACTCGGTTTGAAACGCACCACCCTACTGTCGCGCATGAAACGCTTGGGGATCGATAAAGAAACCGCGCTGGTATAGCCAATAACCTTCACGTTGCACGGGGAGCTTCCAGCCTGGCTAACACGGCATTGAATATCGCTCAGCGTGGGCACGCCTCACAACAGCCTTGTGCGGAGCTGAAGAACATTCCTCAACTGAAATAACAAAAAATCATTAAAACTCAATAAATTAAATTCAAATTCCAGCATTGAGTGATTCGACTGATGCGTATCGCGAGACGATTAATACAAAATGCAAAAAGCAATAACGCAAAATCAATTCCGGGATTTCTGATATTGCGCCAGTAGCTTATCCAACGCATTAGCAAAGGCTTGACGGTCTGCCTGGTTCAGTGCCGCAGGCCCACCAGACTCGATACCACTGGCACGTAACGTATCCATAAAATCGCGCATGGTCAGACGCGCCCGAATATTGTCAGCGGTAAAAGCGTCCCCCCTCGGACTCAATGCTCTGCCACCTTTCTGCAACACGTCGGCTGCCAATGGGATGTCCGAGGTGATCACCAGATCGCCCGCGGCCACTCGCGCTACGATTTCATTATCCGCCACATCAAAGCCTTTCATCACTTGTAATGTGTTGATAAACGCAGACTTTGGTATTCGTAGCGGTTGATTTGCCACCAATGTCACAGCCACCTGACAACGCTCCGCTGCACGATACAGTACCTCTTTAATCACTGCTGGACAGGCGTCAGCATCAACCCAAATTTTCATAGTACTCTAACCAGGAATATGTTGAATATATTTGAAATTTTACCTTAATGACCCACAATAACCTATACACCTAAGTTTACGGCTGTTAGTTAGCCATATATAGCATCAGATGAATCAGCATGTGTGCCAACATCGCCGCCTCCAAGCCATAACGCCAGAACAACCAGCCAGCAGCAATACCGAAGATACCATTGCCCAACAACAGGTAAATGAACAGAAATGAATTGGCGGAGGTAGTTAACATTGATGCAGCAGGCAGATGCCCTAAACCGAAAAGCAATGCAGATAAGACAATACTTAACCAAATATACGTACGTGGGGGAGCCAAGTTACCGCGACAAAAAATACGATAAAACAGCCACAACAAAAATGACATGGCGCCCCAACGGACAAGTAATTCTTCCGTTAGGCCGCCATACAGCAGCCGACTGTAAAGTGGCAAATCCAACTTACTACTGTTGGCAATAAAATCTGCCGGTAATCGTGGAATAGCGACCTGCTGTAAACATAACAACAAAATACTACAGAGGATGGCAACCAGTCCCGCCATCAGTAATGGATCCTGCACATCTCGCCATCGAATAGGCTTCCGCGCCAACCACGCCGCGAATAATGGAGCGCCCAAGTCCACTCTGACACTACACCAATTGCCTAGCATGAGTGCACAAAGCAATATCACGGTCGTTTGCAAGATAGACAGCAGTATTAATGACCACTGTGGTAATGGCAAAGGAGCTACCACCGCAGACAACAATGTATTGAGCACTGGTAGCAGCGATAACTGACCGCTAATACCTAGTACAAACAGCAACCATAACAAAGGCCAGTTAAAATAATATTTCGATGTCATTCCTTAACCAAGACATATTATGTCAACAATACAACCTACCTTAGCGAATTCGGCACTAGATGCAAGATTTATTTGACATATTATGTCTTAAAACACCTAAAAAAATAGCCACCGACAGCAAGCTATCTGTGGCTATATTGATATAGGCTTGCAACCAGTTATTGCTTATGACCCGGCAGCATCGACTGCAAGGTGTCATCTTTATCAATAAAGTAATGTTTCAGCGCAAAGCCTACGTGACCCACAATCACTACCAACAAGGTATATGCTAACACACTGTGAATGGTAGAAATGTATGGCACCAAATCTGGGGATTTAGGCAGTAATGGTGGAATGGTGAACAGACCAGCCACCGGAATAGGATAACCTGCGGCAGAACTATATGCCCAGCCAACAACCGGCACTAATACCATCAGCAGATACAACAGATGATGCCCGGCATGCGCGGCCTTTATCATCATTGGGCTCATACCTGTCAGCGCTGGCGGCCGATGAGTCACGCGCCAAATGATACGCAGCACAATCAAGAATAAGCTGATGGTAGCAATCGACTTATGCAAGGTGATGGTGTCACTTTTTTGCAGGTCGTGCGCCGCATCAATACCATATGACAAAAACAGCCCTGAATAGGCGCCGATTGCCATAGCCGTTAAAATTACAATTGCCATCGCCCAATGCAGCGCTTTGGCAGTTCCAGTATATGATCTGTTTTGAGTTGCCATGAGGTGTTCTCTATAAGTTATTAGCTAATGCTGATAATAAACTCTTTTTTAACAATTAAAATGCCAATAAATCGCAGCAATTAATGCATATTTTCGATAATTTCAATGTGTCCTAATAAAGAAACCCTATCGAGTTCACCTAAGCATCGGCTGTCGATAACTACGCCAGATGAATATCCCGCCTAATAGAATAAATGGAATACTCAGCCACTGACCGACACTCATCCAATCCGCAGCATAGGCTGCCTGCGGTGTTTTGACATATTCCAAGAGGAAACGGCTACCGAAAACCAACACCATAAAAATGCCGAAACTGAAGCCTCGTTTTGGGAAACCATTACGGCGATAAAGCATTAGCAACAAGATAAAAATCAACAGGTAGCTAGCGGCTTCATAAAGTTGCACCGGATGTCTTGGCAAATTATCGATCCTCTCGAACACTACGCCCCAGTGACCATGAGTTGGCAATCCCACGATCTCTGAATTCATGAAATTGCCAAGGCGGATAAAACAAGCGGTAAGCGCCGTAGGCACCACCAATCGGTCCAATAACCACAGCAAATCAATTTGGGAATGTTTTCGCACAAATAACCAAATCGCCAAAATGACCCCCACCGTGCCACCGTGACTAGCCAAACCACCACGCCAGATTTTCAAGATCTCTATTGGGTGTGCAAAATAGAAAGCCGGATCATAAAAGATCACATGGCCCAACCGCGCACCGATGATGGCTCCGGCAAAAATATACAACAGGAGATTATCAAGGGGCTCAGTGTCGAAACCTTCTCGAACACAAATCCACTGCATCAGGCGATAACCCAACAAAAATCCCCCAACAAAAAACAGTCCATACCAATGCACTGCAATGGGTCCAAAATGTACCAATATCGGATTGAGATTCCAGTCGATCATTGTCGCTCCATCAAAATGCTTTGCCGCGAAGCGTAACACTCTTCACGGGACACTGGCACACCTCGTGAAAAATTTCATAAACTTAGCACGTTCCCGTCGGCACGGGACTGACGCTGGAGTCGGCCAAACACGAATGATAGACTTGGGCCACTCTCGTTATGCCACAGGGCTTCACAGTGTCAACTTCTGGACAACCGCGACTTTCTCCTTTAAAAATCCTACTATCCCTGCTGTTCTGCATCGCCATTATCTTTGGCTTGCGGCACTATTCTGCATCACCACAACTACAAAAAATAGAAGGATACGCGCAGGGCACGACTTATCACATCAGTTGGTGGTCCGAAAAAATGGTGCCAACGCAAGATATTGAACAAGCGTTTAATGCCACATTGGCACAGATTGATGCAGAGCTATCCACCTATCGGGATGACTCCTATATTTCCAAACTCAATCACAGCAGCTCAACCGACTGGCAGCCAGCGTCAGCCGACTTTATTCAGTTGATAGAGATTGCCAAGGATATCAATCATAAAACCGGCGGTTGTTATGACCCAACGATCGGCCCATTATTCAACCTGTGGGGTTTTCAGAAAGATGAATTCAATCTGCCTACAGCCGCTGAAATTGCGTCCATCAAAGCCGAAATTGGCATGGACAAGATAGAAATTGATCATACTGGTCAACGTATCCGCAAGACCCTGCCAGGGCTGCAGTTAAACTTTTCCTCTATGGGAGAAGGCTACAGCATCAGCAAACTCGCCGCCGTGTTGGAAAACCATCACATCACCAACTATCTGGTGGAATTTGGCGGAGATATGAAAATTCGCGGGCATAAACCGGACGGTAAAAAGTGGCGCATAGCGATTGATCGCCCTGACAAACAAGATGATGAACGACAACCCTACAGTATCATCACCACCAATGATGAAAATGGAGTGACCTTAGACACTTCTGGAACTTATCGGCATCACTTTGACGAAAACGGCAAAGAATACTCCCATATTCTGGATCCACGCACCGGAGCACCAGTCACCCACAATCTGGTATCCGCCTCCGTTTTTGGGACGGACGCTAGAGTCAGCGATGCCTGGGCCACCGCCATGTTGTGTCTGGGGCCAAATGCCGGCCAGCAAGTTGCCAAAGCACAACAATTGGAAGTGTTCTTTATTGAGCATGATAAAGACGCTTTTCACAATAGCAAAAGTGCTGCTCTAACGGCTAGCAAGCGTGTCAAATTTGAGAATTAAGCTGATTATTTTCAAATAATTAAAAAAATTTCGTCACTGTATTTTGATCATGGAACGAAACCAAGATAGGCACTAGCAAGGTGTGAAATGGCTGGCTATACTGGCGATGGTTATTTATCAATCAAAGGAATGAAAATGTTCAGACTTGCAGCCCTGGCGTTCCTGACACTCAGCTGTTTTGCTGTCGAGGCGAATGATGTCACCGATGCTATCAACAATGCTTCAAAACACTATCAGGCCGGAGAATTATCCCAAGCCGCCGCCCAACTTGATTATGCGGCAACGCTGATACGGCAGCAAAAAGCGGCTGAAGTCGTCAAAGCATTTCCCGATGCTCCCACTGGCTGGCAAGCACGGGATGCTGACACTAATGTTGCCGCTGGTGCGGTGTTGGGTGGCGGCATTAGTGTGTCACGCAATTACTATAACGATCAGCACAGCGTTGATATTGAGATGCTGCTAGATTCGCCCATGTTGCAGGCGTTTACCGCGATGCTAAGTAATCCTTCGGTGATCGTCATGTCAGGCGGCAAGCTGGTAAAAGTGCAGGGATTAAACGCGGTACAAAAAACTGAAGGCGATCAGTTTGAACTGCAGTTTGTCACCCACAGTAACGCCATGATAACCCTTAGAGGCGACACCGCGGCGCAGTCCGTTATTGAACAGTTGGCCAATGCTATCAATCTTAAACAACTGTAAACTACCCTTAATCCGCAGCAACACTTGGATTAAACACGTTGAGATTTAGTGGCTTAGGGTTCCCCAGCCAGAAGATGTGCTGGGTATGATCATGATAATGTGCGCCGGTCACCGCATGGATCATTACCGAAAGTCCTCTGCGATGCCGATCCATCCAGGGGACAAACTGAGGAAATTCAGCCTGGGTAAATGCGGTTTCAAAACTCCAACACAAATGCGGTCCCACCAAACGGGTATTAAACGGACCAACCGGTAAGCCCAATTCATGACTGATGGTATAACGCAGTTCGGCCGCAAACTCCTGTGTCGTTTCATCGAAATATAAATGAGCATGATAATGTGCAAACTCGTTCGCTGGAATTGTCATAACGGCTCCTTGCAGCAAGAATTGCGCTGCCCACGACCACGCTTGTACAAAATTATTCAGGCGCTTTAACAGATTAAAGCGCAATTTTTACGATAAAGCATGCTGATAGTTATCGATTTTGCGGTGGCAAATCACACCACCTACTAGATTTTTGAAACAAACAGCAACACTTAAGCCTGCCTAGCGTCCGGTTTGTGCCTTTAAAAGCGTTTTTCCGCCGTGTATGTTGTATCAGTTGCCGCTGATACTGGCGTCGATACCAACGACCCTCAATAATAAAGGTCAAAATCCAGCCACAGCGCCGGAACTAACAATAATTTTTTTGCCGGACACCGGCACTGAAAAGAGGCGCCGAAATGAGCGCCCGACAACAAGAAGAAAGGAGCTCCCAGTGAATAACTCTGCCGTCAAGGCCGCTGTTCTCAGCGTGCTAATGGGTGCGGCCGGGTCTGCTTTTGCCGATATTCCGGCACCAGTGGATCAAGCCTACCCTGGTACCCTTAAACTCAAGGTGGACGCCACCGACCTGTCACATCGTATTTTTAATATCAGCGAAGTGATCCCCGCCAAACCTGGACCATTAACGTTACTGTATCCGTCGTGGATCCCTGGTCACCATTCACCTACCGGCCCCATTGATAAAGTTGCCGGTTTTGAATTTAAGGCTAATGGTAAGCCGCTGTCTTGGGAACGTGACCCAGGAAATGTGTATGCATTTCATGTTGATGTCCCCAAAGGCGCTGACAGTGTAGAAGTGAGTTTTAAATTTTTGTCACCCCAGGACCGTAGCCAAGGTCGGGTGGTGATGACCCCGGAAATGCTTAACCTGCAATGGAATACTGTCGCCCTGTATCCGGCGGGCTATTACACCCGGCAAATTAAGGTAGATTCCTGTGTCACACTGCCACAAGACTGGCACTATGCCACCGCACTGGAAGATAGTCATCATAAAGACAGCAGCTACTGCTTTAAGACCATCGATTTTGAAAATCTGGTCGATTCCCCTATGTTTGCGGGTAAGTATTATAAGCAAGTGGATCTCGATCCCGGTGCTGACACTCCGGTACATCTCAACGTATTTGCCGATAAGGCCAAAGATCTAGAAATCAGCGACGAAGGTCTCAAGGCGCACCAAGCACTGGTACAACAGATGTATAAGCTCTATGGCGCCCACCACTACAACCATTATGACTTTTTGCTGGCACTAACTGACAAGCTCGGTGGTATCGGCTTGGAGCATCATCGTTCCAGCGAAAACAGTGGCAAGCAAGATTATTTTACTAAGTGGGATAAATCCTGGTTAGGTCGCGATCTGCTGGCACATGAGTTCAACCACTCTTGGGATGGCAAATACCGCCGTCCGGCCGAGTTGTGGACACCGACCTACAACCAAGTGAAGCAAGATCAGGGGCTGTGGGTTTACGAAGGGCAGACACAGTTTTGGGGTTACATTGTAGCCGCACGTTCCGGCCTGTGGAGCCATGACAATGCCATGGATATGCTGGCACTGCTGGGGGCAACATATGATAAAGGCCGTCCTGGCATGAAATGGCGCACCATTCTGGATACCACCAACGATCCAACCATTGCCCAACGTTCACCACTGGCGTTTCGTAACTATCAGATGAGTGAGGATTATTACCAAGGAGGACAGCTGATTTGGTACGCCGTCGATGCCAAATTACGTAATCTCTCTGGTGATAAAAAATCCCTTAATGATTTTGCCAAAGCCTTCTTTGGTGTGCATCCAGGTGCCTGGGATATCAACACTTATACGTTTGATGATGTTGTGGCAACGCTTGATGGTATCCAGAAATACGACTGGGCCAGTTTTATCAATGCGCGGCTGAAAGGCCATGTCAATCTGTCTGACTCATTGAAAGATCAAGGCTGGAAGTTGGAGTATAACGACACCCCATCAGCAGCAGTAAAAGCGATGGAAGATCGCGCTAAACGCTTTGACTTCACCTACTCCCTGGGTTTTTCTGTCAATAAAGACGGCAAATTGCAGGACGTGTTATGGGATAGTCCTGCGTTTAATGCAGGCTTGTCACCTAGCATGACCTTAATTGCCGTCAACGGTGAAGCCTATAAGGCTGAATATCTAAAAGATGCCATCACCGCAGCCAGAACCAGCAAAGCGCCGGTAGAACTGCTGGTTAAAGAGTTTGATCAATATAAAACCATCAGCATCAATTATCACGGCGGTCTGATGTACCCGCATCTGGTACGGATTGAAAGCCAACCCGACTACCTGAGTGAAATATTAAAAGCCTTGTAAACTAGCGCAAAACGCCCGGATTTTCCGGGCGTTTTATTAGCGCGAACAGTTATTCATCAGCATACAACACTTGGTTGCGGCCGCTGTCCTTGGCACGATAAAGTGCCGCATCGGCCCGCTTAACGACCTCCGCGAGGTCTTCTTCCAATCTTGCTTCTGCCACGCCACAACTGAGGGTGATCTGGAAAGTACCAGTACCCGCATTGAAATCTAGCGTCATAACTCGCTGACGTATACGGTCTGCCAGACTCCATGCTTTTTCGCGGTTACAGTTCCCCAGTAACAATACGAACTCTTCACCCCCCCAACGGCATACCGCATCGGCGTAACGGGTCTGGGAACGCAACTCTTTAACAAGACGTTTCAGCACCAGGTCTCCCATATCATGGCCATATTTGTCATTCACCGATTTGAAATAATCGACATCGAACACCAGAACCGACAATGACTGATGCTGGTGTCGGCACTGTTCTAGCAGTAATTCGTAAAACTCCTCGCAAGTCTGCCGATTCATCGCTTTAGTCAAAGGGTCTAACGCCGCCTGAGCCGCTAGCTTGCGCTGATAACGCCCCTGCGTCAGCAAGCTGAGTCCAAGCACCAGCAAGGTAATCACTATGGCAATGGCGAGATTGATCATGAAAGTGCGAAATACCGCTTGCTGCGCGGGTGATGCGTGTTCTTCAACCACTAAATACCAGTTAAATTCTGGCACTAAGCGTGCGTTGACATAGACTTTTTCATCACTAAGCACGTAATGAAAGCTGCCGGACGGCGCGGATAACAAACGCAATGCTATTTGTTGCATGCCTGGCATCTGTTGCAACGTCGCTGCCCCAGTGAAATTTTCACCATGTAACACCACCTTCCCCTGTTGGTCGACAAAATAGATGGTGCGCTGATAACGTTTTTCGTAGAGATTGATCAATTCGCCAACTTTATCAACTGACAAGCCGACACCTGTCACCCCAATCAGTTGCTGTTGATAGTCATAAACTTGGTGATCGATATAGATATCCATTTTACCGGGACGTTGTTCATCCGGGCCAACCGTCACCAGATAAGGCTTGGATTGTGGCAATGCCTTGACTTGCTCATACCATTCATAACGATGACTATGCTCATCAATAATGTGATCTGCCGTATCCGGCAGGTAATAACGACGGCTTTTATCTAGCACAAAGAAAGAGATAATGGTGCCAAAACGACGGTCTATTTCCTGCAGATAACGTTGCATGGGTTCTTTTGGCGGCGCAGGTTGTAGCGCCCAGTCCCTGACAAAGGTGTCATGCGCCATCAACGTTGCCACAAAAATGGGTTGCACCAGATCCCGCTGGATCTGTGAGTAGACATTATCGCTGGTAAGCGGCAGCGAATTCTGCTCAATCTGACGCGAAATGGACTTCTGCGCCACATGGTAGCTGCTCCAGCTCATCACAAAAAAAACTAAAAACAACAAGCCACTGAACAACCACAGCATCTTATTACGAACATTTGCCAGTGGCTGGTGTCTTCTCAACATAAAGTGCTCCACAGGATACCGACCAGCATCAAACCGCTGATACCGGCACAAACTAAAGGTGGGATAAAATAAATTAACATCCCGAATTTTATCAATTTGTTACTAATATACCCAGAAAAAACGTCCTCGTTTCCATTAAGGCTGGATTGGCAGCAATCGCCGCAATTTAGTACACTGCCGCCAAGCAAAAACACAGAGAGTAACTATGGCTCAGTTTGTATACAGCATGCTCAGGGTAGGCAAAGTGGTGCCACCCAAGAAGCAAATTCTCAAAGACATCTCTTTGAGTTTCTTCCCCGGTGCCAAAATCGGTGTTCTGGGTCTTAACGGTTCTGGTAAATCCTCACTGCTGCGCATTATGGCAGGAGTGGATAAGGAATTCGACGGCGAAGCCCGTCCTATGCCAGGGCTGAAAATCGGTTATCTGCCACAGGAACCGCAGTTAGATCCACAGCAGACCGTGCGCGAAGCCATTGAAGAAGCCGTAAGCGAAGCCAAAAATGCGCTGACCCGTCTGGATGAAGTATATGCCGCTTATGCGGAACCAGATGCCGATTTTGATGCACTCGCTAAAGAACAAGGCGAACTGGAGGCAATCATCCAGGCACATGATGCGCATAATCTGGACAACATTCTGGAACGAGCCGCCGATGCGCTGCGCCTGCCAGATTGGGATGCCAAGATTGAAGTGCTTTCCGGTGGTGAGCGCCGTCGCGTCGCCATCTGTCGACTACTGCTGGAAAAACCGGAAATGCTGCTAATGGACGAACCCACCAACCATCTGGATGCGGAATCAGTGGCTTGGCTGGAACAGTTCCTGCACGAATATCCAGGGACAGTGGTCGCCATCACCCATGACCGTTACTTCCTCGATAACGCCGCAGGCTGGATCTTGGAACTGGACCGCGGTGAAGGTATCCCGTGGCAGGGTAACTACTCCTCTTGGTTAGAGCAGAAAGATCAGCGGCTGCAACAGGAAGCAGCAACTGAAAATGCCCGTCAGCGGACTATTGCCAAAGAACTGGAATGGGTTCGTCAGGGAGCCAAAGGCCGCCAGTCAAAAGGCAAAGCGCGTCTGTCTCGCTTTGAAGAACTGAACAGCCAAGAATACCAGCGCCGTAACGAAACCAACGAACTGTTTATTCCACCAGGCCCACGTCTAGGGGATAAGGTGATTGAAGTCCGTAATCTCACCAAGAGCTACGGCGATCGCGTGTTGATTGATGATCTGTCTTTCACTGTCCCTAAAGGTGCCATTGTCGGTATTATCGGTCCTAACGGTGCCGGTAAATCCACTCTGTTCAGAATGCTCACCGGTGCCGAAACGCCAGACAAAGGCGAAGTGGAAATTGGTGATACCGTACAGATTGCATCGGTTGAGCAGTTCCGTGATTCGATGAACGACAAAAACACTATCTGGCAGGAGATCTCTGGCGGACAAGACATCATGCGGATCAACGGATTGGAAATCCCTAGCCGCGCCTATGTTGGCCGCTTTAACTTCCGTGGTGGCGATCAACAAAAGGTTATCGGCACCCTTTCAGGTGGCGAACGCAACCGTGTGCATCTGGCCAAGCTGCTGCAATCGGGCGGTAACGTATTGCTGCTGGATGAACCGACCAACGATCTGGATGTGGAAACCTTGCGCGCACTGGAAGAGGCGTTACTGGAGTTCCCTGGATGCGCCATGGTAATTTCCCACGACCGCTGGTTCCTCGACCGTATCTGTACCCATATTCTGGATTACCGAGATGAGGGTAAAGTGAACTTCTACGAAGGCAACTACAGCGAATATTCTAACTGGCTGAAAGATAATTTTGGTGCGGACGTGATTGAACCGCATCGACTGAAATACAAACGTATGACTAAGTAAGTCACGCATTTAATGTAGAAAAGGAGACATATGTCTCCTTTTTTATATGCCACATTATCAACACATAGCAATGCTGCGATTCTGTTAGTAACACAGAGTATTTGTTTACACTTTTTCCCCCACTAGCTCTTAGTTTTTAACCATCCCTCACCTAAAATGGCTACCAATATCCGGGGGGCGGATATACAACTGCAGCAGTACTGATCCTATGAAAAAAATTATCTTCACTATCGTGATAGTCGGCTTGTGTGCCGCGGGCATTTATCGCTGGCAAGCATCAGCACCAGAACAAGCAGCACCGCATAATGAAAAAGATAGGGCTATCCCGGTAGTCACCGCCGAAGTGGCTGATAAAGAGTTGGCATCCGACATCAAACTGGTGGGCAAGCTCAGTGCGGAACATTCGGTATATATTGCGCCTCAAGTCGCGGGCAAAGTGGAAACCATTGCCGTACGCTCCAATCAGCAAGTGATAGCAGGTCAGTTGTTAGTCGCGTTAGAAGATGCCAAAGCCGCAGCCGCAGTGATGGAAGCAGACGCTTATCTGGCAGACGAAAAGCGTAAGTTGGGGGAATATGAAAAACTGGCACACAGTGATGCCATCACCCAGACCGAGATTGACGCCCAACGCGCCAGTGTTGACATTGCATCGGCCAGACTAGCATCAGCCAAAGCAGACCTGTCTTATCATCACATCAAAGCCCCGTTCAACGGCATTGTGGGATTGGTAGATTTCAGTCGTGGCAAGATGGTGAGTCAGGGCGATACCTTGCTGTCGCTAGATGATCTGAGTCTGCTGCGACTCGATCTGCAGGTGCCAGAAGCCCATTTGTCGCAGTTAAGCCTAGGCATGGAAGTTTCTGCCACCAGTGGCGCCTGGCCGGGAGAACAGTTTCCAGGCAAGGTCGTCGCAATTGACCCCCGCATCAATGAAGAAACCCTTAACGTGCGTACGCGGGTGCAGTTTGAAAATCCACACAATAAACTGAGGCCCGGCATGATGCTCGAAGCGGTGATGAGCTTTCCGCCAGTGCACCAACCAGTGATCCCAGTGCAAGCACTGGAATATTCAGGTACCAAGCGTTTTGTCTACAAAGTCGATGATAAGCAGATAGCTCACCGCACAGAAGTCCATCTGGGCGCCCGCGTGGATAATCTGGTTTTGATTACCGATGGGTTGCAAGCGGGTGATCAAATTGTGGTACAGGGATTGGTCAATATCCGCGATGGCGTGCATGTAAAACTCCTGCAAACCATACCGGAGAACCCAGAATCCAGCCAGACCATGAAACAGGAGCCAGGCAATGCTGCTCTCTGATGTTTCGGTAAAGCGCCCAATTGTGGCTATTGTACTGAGCTTGTTGCTGTGTGTTTTTGGTTTGGTGTCTTTCAGCAAACTGTCCGTCCGCGAAATGCCGGATGTGGAAAAACCCGTTGTCAGTATCCGCACCACGTATACAGGTGCCAGCGCTTCCATCATGGAAAGCCAAGTCACCAAAAATATTGAAGACCAGTTGACCGGCATCAGCGGTATCGATCAGATCACCTCCGTCAGTCGTAACGGCTCATCCCGCATCACCGTTAATTTCAAACTTGGCTGGAATATCACCGAGGGTGTCAGCGATGTGCGTGACGCGGTCGCTAGGGCACAACGGCGCTTACCAGAAGAAGCGCTGGACCCGATTGTCTATAAAGATAACGGTAACGGCGATCCGGCCATTTATGTGGATTTGAGTTCCACAGAAATGGATCGTACCCAACTGACCGATTATTCGCGCCGGGTATTGGAAGATAAGTTCAACCTGATCAGTGGCGTCAGCTCGATTAATATCTCCGGCGGTCTCACGCAGGTGATGTACGTAAAACTCAAACCCGAAGAGATGGCAGGCCGTGGCATCACCGTCAATGATGTGATTACTGCGCTCAATAACGAGAACATGGAGTCTCCCGGCGGCCAGATCCGTAACGATGCCACCACCATGACAGTGCGGACGGCACGTTTATATCTGCATCCTCAGGATTTTGATTATCTGCAGGTACGGACCGCCAGTGACGGAACACCTATCTATTTGAAAGATATTGCCGATGTCTACATCGGCGCCCAAAACGAAAACTCAACATACAAGAGTAACGGCATCGCGAATATCAGCCTAGGGATCATTCCGCAGTCAGATGCCAACCCGTTGGAAGTAGCCAAAGCAGTGACACAGCAAGTCAAGCAACTGCAAGAGTTTCTTCCCAAAGGGACACAACTGAAAATCGGTTACGACGCTACCGTATTTATCGACCAAGCCATTGATGAGGTATACAGCACGTTATATATCACCGGTGCGTTGGTGGTACTGGTGTTGTATATCTTTATTGGACAGGTACGCGCCACACTTATCCCCGCCGTCACCGTACCGGTGTCGTTGATCTC
Source organism: Shewanella fodinae (assembly GCF_014651955.1). GTDB lineage: Bacteria > Pseudomonadota > Gammaproteobacteria > Enterobacterales > Shewanellaceae > Shewanella > Shewanella fodinae. Next base: position 65,800 of record NZ_BMXW01000005.1, read on the forward strand.
CGCGTTTATGGTGGCGTATTTCATGGGGTTTTCCATCAACTTGCTAACGTTAATGGCACTGATCCTAGCAATTGGGCTGGTGGTGGATGATGCCATTGTGGTGGTGGAGAACATTTTCCATCATATTGAACGCGGTGAAGCGCCATTGGTTGCGGCTTATAAAGGCACCCGCGAAGTAGGTTTTGCGGTAATTGCCACCACTGCAGTGCTGGTAATGGTATTTCTGCCAATCTCCTTTATGGAAGGGATGGTAGGACTGTTGTTTACCGAATTCTCGGTGCTGCTGGCAGTTTCGGTGGTGTTTTCATCCATTGTGGCCTTGACCCTGACACCGGTATTAGCCAGCAAGCTGCTCAAAGCCAATGAAAAACCCAATGCACTGAACCGGTTGCTGGATTGCGTCTTCGCTAACCTCGAACGTTATTATCGCAGTGCGGTGCAATTCTCTATCCAGCACAAGATGGCCGCGCCGTTAGTCATTCTGGCGTGTATTGCGGGCAGCTATCTGTTGATGCAAAGAGTGCCGTCGCAACTGGCTCCAATGGAAGATCGTGGAGTGATTTATGCCTTTGTCAAAGGGGCAGAAGGTACCAGTTACAACCGCATGTCCGCTAACATGGATATTGTACAAAGTCGGTTGATGCCACTGTTACACCAGGGGCTACTGAAGTCCTTCAGCATCCAAGCGCCCGCATTTGGTGGCCGCGCGGGTGACCAGACAGGGTTTGTGATCATGCGCCTGCCAGACTGGGGACAGCGGCAGATGAATGCGCAACAGATCCTAGGGATCGTCACGCAAGCATTGAAAGATATTCCCGATATTATGGTGCGCCCCATGCTGCCCGGATTTCGTGGCGGCTCCAGCGAACCAGTGAAATTCGTCATTGGTGGCTCCGATTACAAAGAGCTGTTCAAATGGGCGCAGTTGCTGCAACAGCAGGCCAACAATAGCGGCATCATGAATGGCGCTGATTTGGATTACGCTGAAACCACCCCGGAACTCTTAGTCACAGTCAATCGCCAGCGAGCTGCCGAACTGGGGATCAGCGTCTCCGATGTATCAGACACCCTCGAAGTGATGCTGGGGGGACGCACCCAAACCACCTATGTGGAGCGTGGCGAAGAATATGATGTTTATCTGCGTGGTGACGAAAATCATTTCAACAGCATGACGGACTTAAGCAAAATTTACGTACGCACCGCTAAAGGCCAATTGGTGACACTGGACAGTGTGGCACATGTTGAAGAGGAAGCATCGGCTCAACGTCTGAGTCACACGGATAAGAAAAAATCCATCACCCTTAGCGCCAACCTCAATACGGGTCACACCCTGGGCGAAGCGCTTATGTTTCTGGATCATAAAGCAATAGAGCTACTGCCTGGCGATATCAGTATCAGCTATTCCGGCGAGTCAAAAGATTTCAAGGAGAACCAGAGCAGCGTATTGGTAGTGTTCGGGTTAGCATTGTTGGTCGCCTATCTGGTTCTTGCGGCGCAGTTTGAGAGTTTTATCAATCCACTGGTGGTGATGTTCACTGTGCCCATGGGGGTATTTGGTGGTTTCCTGGGGTTATGGCTGACACAGCAAGGGCTGAACATCTACAGCCAGATTGGCATGATTATGTTGATTGGCATGGTGACTAAAAACGGTATTCTGATTGTGGAGTTTGCCAACCAGTTACGCGATCGGGGTCTAGCCTTTGAACAGGCGATTGTTGACGCTTCAGCGCGGCGACTGCGGCCGATTCTAATGACGGCTTTTACCACGTTAGTTGGCGCAATCCCATTGATCCTCTCCAGCGGTGCTGGAGCAGAAAGTCGTCAAGCTGTGGGGACGGTCGTTTTCTTTGGTATGGCTTTCGCTACCTTTGTGACACTATTGGTGATCCCCGCTATGTATCGCTTGCTGTCCTATAACACTAAGTCGCCCGGTTGGGTTGAGGCACAACTTAACGACGCCTTAGCAAAACAGAAAAACGAGCCGAATACCTAAACCCAAGTGAAGACTGAGCAATATCAAACCAAAGGGACGCCCAGTGGGCGTCCCTTTGACATAGTCATCTGGCATTTCAACAGCTTTTCTGCCGTTGATAACGGCGTTGATTAAATGATGCCGCGGGCCAACGTCATTAACTGATTGCATGGGTTAACGGCAGACCATTGCCCAGGCTCAGCCGATGACTATGGTAAACCAGCTCTGCGGCCCGCATCGGATGCGCAAATAACTGGCCTTGTAGTAAATCAGCGCCCATCTTTTTGAGTGCTTCACGCTGAGATGAGTTTTCCACCCCTTCAACAGTCACCCGGAAGCCCAGATGGTGTGCTAAATTGATGGTGGATTGCATGATATATTCAGCACGGCAATCCAACAGTAAATCATCAACAAAAGCTTTATCTATCTTGATTTCATCCACTGGAAGATCTTTTAGATACGCCAGCGATGAGTGTCCAGTACCGAAGTCATCAATGGCGACTTCAATGCCCAGCTGCCGCAATTGTTGCAGCTTATCGCGGGTACCGCCAGTATTGGCAATCAGCACCCCTTCAGTTATCTCCAACGCCAATGCATCACCCGGAAGTTGGTACTGCTGTAGCTTCTGTTCAATACAGGTCACAATATCCTGCTCAAAATCGCTGCCAGCGAGATTTACGGCCACTCTGATTTCGACGCCATTAGCTCGCCACTGCTGCTGTTGCTGCAGTACCTTTTCCAGTACCCAATGACTCACCAATGAAATCATCCCCGCACACTCCGCCAGCGGAATAAATTCCGCCGGTGGAACAATACCCAGCTGTGGGTGTTCCCAGCGAAGCAGCGCTTCCACTTGCTTACATTTACCGGAATGCAGGCTCTCTTTCGGTTGATAAACCAAGTACAGCTGGTTGTTGTGGAGAGCCTTAGGTAAGCCATGAATGATCTGCATCTCGCGCAAATGCAAGCTATCATCCCCCGTTTCATAATCGGCAATGCCATTGCGGCTATCGCGCGCTTTTTTAACGGCTAAATCCACTCTTTTCAACATCAAACTGATATCGGCGTGGTGTGCTTCCAGTTGCAAATAACCGACTCTGACCTTGATCCCTATAGGGGTTTTGTCTACTAGATATGGCTGCTGTAACTCCAGCTGTAACCCCTTTAGCGCCTCAATTGCCAGTGGCTGCTCGTAGAAGAGTATAAATTCGTCTCCGTCCATGCGCGCCACCAAACGTGGTTGCGACAGGCTCTGCCGTAATCTGGCAGCATAGCCCTGCAGTAATTCGTCACCGGTGCTGAAACCAAACAAATCGTTAACTAGACGGAAACGGTCAATATCCAACATCACCAGCGTACCACGGGTAACCGGCATTAGCGGGGTAATGGCACGTTTGAACCATTGACGATTAGGAAGTCCGGTCAAGGGATCCCGACCAATGTTAGAAGGGAGTTGCCGCAACAGGGATTTGATGGCGAGGTACAGCGGCACGGCACGTTCAGGAACGGAGAGGATCTCTAGAGGCTGACGCTGCTCAACCTGAAACCGCAAATCGTCTGCCAACCGTGCCACAAACTGCTTAAGTCGGTGATAACGTATCCAAATGATGGCTCCTGCCAGCACACTGATGGTCAACAATCCTATCAACCCAAAATTCATCTGCTATCCCCAACTCACCAAACACCCGTCCGGTGTGATTCGAATTTACGGTGTATTCGCAGCATACCCGATTTAATGCTAATCGTAACTGGCTTTTATTGAGTGGAAATGTTCCAAAAATTCATCACTTGCTAGGTCATCAGGAGTCACCGGCAGCCCTTTGCTGATAAACACATCCAACCGTTGTTGCAGCTCAGGTCCCGCACGCAATTCTCCGATATAAAATGCCGCAGCACGGATAAAATCCAGATAAGTGACCTGTTCCGGTAAGTAATGCAAATCCGCCCAGCGTTCGACGACTTCGGTGACTTCTGGCGTAAACGACCAACTGTTCAATACCGCGCGGCCAATAGGCCCTTGCAATTTGCGCACAAGTGCGCGTAATTGACCGATGCTGCTGAAGAATTCAGGATGAGACTCAGCCTCCGTCAGCACTGGTAGCGCCCCGATATTGTGTACCAGACCGGCCAATGTCAGCGTATCATAGTTGAGCTGGATTTCCGGGTGCTGAGCTTTATACATTAACAACATAGAGGCCGCCGCCGCGGTCACCTCAATTGAAGTGCCCCAGACTTCATCCATGACCTCCCACACCATTTCGTTGGTGGAGATAAACAACTGCTCCATCGCAATAGAAGTAACAATGGACTTAATCTGTGCCAGTCCGATACGAGTCACCGCTTGGCTGATATTTTCAGCCTTAACCCCACGGCTATATAAGGCGCTATTGGCCACCTTGATTAATCGAGCCGAAATCGCCGCATCCTGCCCGATAACTTCGGCAATCTGCTTCAAACTGGAATCCTGACGGCTCATCACTTCCTGCACTCGAATTGCCACTTCCGGCAGGGTTGGCAGTACCAGAGTATCGTATTTCAACTTTTTCAGAAGACTGACCAACAGCTGGTGCTCTGTTGACATGCGCGCCCCAATGTAACCTTGATGTTTAAAATATGTGATTCATTATATCAGCTTCCATTGCGACAGGGAGGAGATATCGCTGGTGTTCCGTGATATCTGCCGGTATTTCCACAGGATTTAGCTAATCAGGGAATCCACCGATATGTTATCGGTAATAGCGCCTTTTTCTATGTCAGTACCTAGGCTAAAAAACCAGAGTAAATTAATCGGTCTTTCATTTGCATCGACAGGCTGATATTCAGTAAAATGCGGCGCCTGTCACGCATTCGTGACTGCCGGACTTCCAATAGTGAGAGTAAGTTATGTTCAAACCAGAGCTGTTGTCCCCTGCCGGGACATTGAAAAATATGCGCTACGCCTTTGCCTACGGTGCCGATGCCGTATATGCCGGCCAGCCGCGATACAGCTTGAGGGTACGCAACAATGACTTCAATATGGAGAACTTGGCCACCGGCATCGATGAAGCGCATCAGCTTGGCAAAAAATTATATGTTGTCAGCAATATTGCCCCACATAACGCTAAGTTGAAAACCTACATCAAGGACATGGAACCTGTGGTTTCCATGAAACCAGACGCATTAATCATGTCTGATCCCGGCCTCATCATGATGGTGCGCGAAGCATTTCCAGAGCAGGTGGTTCATCTGTCGGTGCAAGCGAACGCGATTAACTGGGCTTCAGTCAAATTCTGGGAAAGCCAGGGAATTAAACGGGTAATTCTGTCACGCGAGCTGTCACTGGACGAAATCGAAGAGATCCGCCAACGCTGCCCGGACATTGAATTGGAAGTGTTTGTACATGGCGCGCTGTGTATGGCGTATTCTGGGCGTTGCCTGCTCTCCGGCTATATTAACAAACGCGACCCCAACCAAGGCACTTGCACCAATGCCTGCCGCTGGAAATATGATGTTCATGAAGCTACCCAGAACGATTCAGGTGACATCATTGCCGTTAATCCAGTCAATGACACTGCGGTTCAGATTGAAAAGCCGACCCTCGGCGAAGGTCCAGCGACTGATAAAATCTTCCTGTTACAGGAAGGCAATCGTCCCGGGGAGTACATGCCAGCGTTTGAGGATGAACACGGCACCTACATCATGAATTCTAAAGATTTACGTGCCATACAGCATGTAGAACGCCTGGCGCGCATGGGCGTGGATTCTCTAAAAATCGAAGGCCGTACCAAGTCATTTTACTATGTGGCCCGCACCGCACAGCTCTATCGTCAAGCAATCAATGATGCCGCTGCTGGTCATTCCTTTGACCGCAGTCTGATGACGCAACTGGAGGGATTGGCACATCGTGGCTACACCGAAGGTTTCCTGCGTCGTCACGTACACGATGAATATCAGAATTATGATTACGGTTACTCTGTCAGCGACAGCCAGCAGTTTGTAGGAGAGCTGACGGGTAAACGCAATGCTGACGGGCTGGCCGAAATCGAAGTGAAAAATAAATTCAGTGTCGGTGACAGTGTCGAACTGATGACGCCGCAAGGTAACATCAGCCTTACTATTGAATCACTGCGGAATCGCAAAGGTGAAGCCATTGATTGCGGCCCAGGCAATGGCCATACTGTTTACTTACCAGTACCGCAGGAAGTGGCTCTTGAGCATGGTATTTTGCTGCGCAATCTGCCAACAGGTCAGGACACCCGCAACCCACACCAAAGCGAATAACTGAGACGGACCATGGCGTTACTGATAGACGACACCTGTATCAACTGTGATATGTGTGAGCCTGAATGCCCGAATCAGGCGATCAGCATGGGAGAAGAAATCTACTTTATCGATCCCGAGCGCTGCACTGAATGTGTTGGTCACTATGATAAACCAACCTGCGTTTCCGTCTGTCCTATCGATTGCATTGAGGTTGACCCTCAACGGCTAGAGAGTCACGATGAGCTGCTACTGAAATATGCCCGATTGACTGGCAAGCTAAAAGATTAAGCCATCGTCAGAAACCGGCCAATCAGAAGCGTCAAGCACATGAGCTTATATTGAGTATCTCGCGGCTAATCATCTGTGCCAGACTCACGTGAACCGACAGAATATCCGCCACACAAGCCGCAACGCAAAGAATGACTGAGATTGGCCACACCGCGCGAGATGTTACCTGGGACGTTGGTCTTGCCTCGCGCGATGCGGTCAAATGAGTAAAACAAAAGATACAATAAGACTGACGCTAACCTTAAGCTGCGTCGGCAGTTGCACCGTGGGGAACGGGCAGACCTGCCTCGTTGACATTGACAAACACCATCTTGTCGATGCTAACGATAGGTGCCAGGGTTTGCTTATTGCGCACTTCACAGCGCACCGTAATCGAGGTGTGGCCCACACTTATCAGTTCTAAACCAAACTCAATCACATCCCCTAATTTTGCGGCTGTCATAAAGTTGATTTCAGATATCAACTTGGTGACATGGTTGCGACTTTTCATCTGACATCCGGCAAAGATGGCCGCTTCCTCATCGATCCAACTGAGCAATTGACCACCGAAAAGTGAGCCTGCCGGGTTCAGATGTTCATGCTTAATCAAGCGGCGACTATAGTACTTCATACTGACGCGTCCATTTCTAAAACACATATATCAGTGAGTTAGCAAGTACAGAGCCAATTTTATTTATTGATAATATTCAAATGGTTATATTTTAAAGATAAAAGAAAATGTGTACTGATGCACCATTTTTAGTCAATGACTGCACCGTAACAGCGCTGTTGACAGCGGTCATGTAAGCTCACAGAAAAAGGGAGCAATTGACGCTCCTCTAACGCCTGATTAAACATGTGCCAAGCAGTGTTTAAAGGCAGCAATGGTTTTATGGATATCAGCGGTAGCAATGTCGTTATGGGTCACCAATCGCAATGATTTGCTGGCGCTGATCCGCACCCCAGCTTCGGCCAGCTTTGTTGTCAGTAATTGAGGATCTACTTTGCTGTCCAGTTCAGCAAATACCATGTTGGTTTGCACCAGCGACCGATCAACAGTTAACTCCGCGATTTGCGATAAGCCTTCGGCCAGTATCTGGGCATTGGCGTGATCGTCTGCCAACCGCGCCACCTGCTGAGTCAACGCTAGTTCACCGGCTGCCGCCAAAATGCCCGCCTGACGCATACCGCCACCCAACATTTTACGCCAACGCCGAGCTCGTTGAATAAAGTGTTCATCCCCTAATAACAGTGATCCCACCGGGGCACACAGCCCTTTTGACAAACACAGAGTTGCGGAGTCAAAGAACTGCATAATATCGGCAATCGCCAGTCCTTGAGCAACTGCAGCATTAGCAACGCGAGCTCCATCCAAATGGATTTTAAGCCCTTTTGAAAACGCCAATTGCTGAGCATCAGCCAGATACTGTTGTGGCAGCACCTTGCCACCAATCGTGTTCTCCAAACTGATTAAGCGGGTTCGCGCGAAATGGAAATCATCCGGTTTGATGGCAGCACTCACGTCAGCCAACAGCAAACTACCATCGGCTTGGTTAGCAATAGGCTGAGGTTGGATGCTACCTAATACCGCCGCACCACCAGCTTCGTATTTATAGTTATGTGCTTGTTGCCCGCAAATATATTCATCACCACGATGACAGTGTGACATCAATGCCAACAGATTTGCCTGGGTGCCAGAAGTCGTAAACAAGGCATCATCAAAACCGAGCATCTCTGCCGCCATTTGTTCCAAATGGTTGACGGTCGGATCATCACCATAGACATCATCGCCAACAACTGCACTAGCCATCGCTGCTCGCATTGCTGCCGTAGGCTGTGTCACCGTGTCACTTCGTAAATCAATCATCACTTTATCCGCTAAAATCTGGGGGATTAAACTTTACTCTGCCACTTAGTAGCTGTACAGCACGGAACCATAAATACCGCACGGGCAGAAACACCAATATTTACTATTCAAAAATATCAATATTTTAAAAATAACCATTAATAATCAGTAAAATATAAAAATTAGTCATTAGTTTTATTGATGTATAAATAAAAATATCTCACTTGGGTTTTACTGTAACATCATTCAAAATGCCCACTTTCTCGTTCGTCTGGATATAAAATGCAGGACACTCAATTTGTATTGCTGTTGTGGTTTGTCGGTATTATTGCTGAGGCCATGACTGGCGCGCTGGCCGCTGGGAAGCAACGCATGGATCTGTTTGGTGTGGTTATTGTGGGCTGTGCCACCGCCATAGGTGGCGGCACACTGCGCGATATGTTGCTGGGGAATTATCCACTTATCTGGGTAGAGAACTGGCACTATCTGTTAGCCATTGTACTCGCCTCCCTGCTTACGGTAGTGATAGCACCACTGATGCGCTATCTGGCAAAACTGTTTCTGACCATCGATGCCTTAGGCCTGGCCGTATTCTCTGTCATTGGGGCACAAAAAACGCTATTACTTGGTTTTAGCCCTGCCGTGGCTGTAGTAATGGGTGTCATTACCGGGGTATTTGGCGGCGTGTTCCGCGATATTCTCTGCAATCAGATGCCACTGATTTTCCGTAAAGAACTCTATGGCATTGTGGCCATCGTTACCGCCAGTTGCTACGTGATGTTACAGATAACCGGAACTGAACCCTGGCTCAGCCTTGGCATCAGCCTTTGGTTGGGTTTTAGTCTGCGGATGCTGGCAATTCGCTTCTGTTGGTCCGTTCCAACCTTTCACTATTCCACCGACCAACACCATGAGTAGTGAATTTATTAGACGCCGGCCAAAGCACTGGCGTCTAATAAAAGCCGCTTAGGACTGCTTGCTGATCTCTGCTAACGCAGCCAATGCCCTATCATAGTCTGGATGATGGCTGACATCTGGAACCAACTCCAGATATTGCAGTTTCCCTTGAGGATCGATGATAAAAATTGAGCGAGCCAAAATCCCCATATCTTTTATAACGAGGCCATATTTTTCGCCAAAATCACGCCAAACGGAATCTGATAATACTTTGATATTATCTACATTCTCTACCTTGCAAAAACGTTTTTGCGCAAAGGGTAAGTCTTCACTGATACTAAGCATCACCACAGACGAAGCATCAAAATTTGCCACTTCACTGTTAAAGCGTTTGGTTTGCAGTGCACACACCCCAGTGTCCAGACTGGGCACCGCACTGATAAGTACCGTTTTCCCCTTAAAATCGCTAAGACTTACTGGCTGGAATTTATCGTCAACGACTCTAAATCCCGGAGCCATCTGCCCTAACTGCGGCATTTTGCCAAGTAGTGACACATTTTTCCCTGCTAGGGTAACTTCCGTTGCCTGTGCTGTGCCGCTGAGTCCTAATAAGGTCAACGCCAATAATGCCGCATACTTATACATAATCGCCTCCTCCAATAGTGCTAATGAAAAACCGGCACAGAGCCGGTCTTTATCGAAATCTGATTACTTGGCAGGCATCTCTTTGATGTGGACATCCATTTGTGGATAAGGAATACCGATACCGTTTTCATCCAATGCCAGCTTGATCTGCTCCATCAATTCAAAGTGAGTAGGCCAATAATCAGCGGCATTTACCCAAGGACGCACCACAAAATTCACTGAAGAATCACCTAATGCTGCCAAACCAACTGTATACGCTGGGTCTTTCAGCACCTTGTCGTTGCTTTCGAGAATATCGCACAACAGTTGCTTGGTTTTACGGATATCAGCATCGTAAGAAACCCCAATGGTCAAATCCAGACGCCGTTTATCCATCATGGAATAGTTGACGATACTGCCATTCATAATGGACGAGTTTGGGACGGTAATCACCTTGTTATCAGGACTCTTCAGACGAGTGGCAAAGATGGTAATTTCGTCCACAATACCTGCGACGCCGCCAGCTTCAATATAATCCCCAACCCGACAGGGGCGGAACATCACCAACAACACTCCCGCCGCGAAATTAGATAATGAACCTTGCAGCGCTAAACCAACCGCCAAACCTGCAGCACCGAGCACCGCAACCAGCGATGCAGTTTGGATCCCCACTTGTCCCAAGGTCGCGATCACGGTAAAGGTAAACACCACCGCCCATGCCATATTGGCAACAAAGGTGGATACCGTTTTATCCACTTTACGATTGTTCAGCAGACGCTCAGTGATCTTTTTAGCAACGCCGGAAAAATACTTACCAACGAAGAAAATTACCAGTGCCAGAATAATTTTAAGGCCATACACTGCCACCAATTCCGGCACCTGTTTCATGAGCTCTTCGATGTTATCCATTCACGTACTCCCTTTACCTTTATTAACAATTTGACTAACCCGATGCTGCGGTCAGAGGCGTCCTTGTCGGCTTGCGCATCCCAGCGGGATCGCCTAATAAGATAACCTTTTGTGAACAGGCTTGCATCTAGAATTCATTAACTGACGTGCTACAAAGGCGAGTCATGATAGCTAAACAATTGCGCTAATGAAAAAGGCGACTTGAGGCCGCCTTTTGTGGGTTGGATATAACGCTCATTTTTCTGGTTTTGGAGGAAAATTCGCTAATACTCCGGTAACCGCTTCGTTCATTTTAGCAATACGTTGCTGAGGGGTCTTGTAGTCACGGATCACGCCATTAGCGGCACCGCGCCATATAAGCTTGTTGGTTTTAGCATCCACTAAGTCAAGGATCAGAGTTCCAACTTCATACTCTTTCACTTGCGTATTGCTCTGGATTGAACCGCCAAAATACCAGCGTGGTCCCCAAAATGGGCTATACCCCATGCCAGAATTAATACTGTCGACTTTAAAACGTTTGTCTGTTTTAGTCAGATAATTGACCAGAACATCGGCATCTTTCGCAGCGACTTTGACATAGCCTTTGCGAGCCATTTCCGTATCAACGGCTTCCCTCACACGTTGATCCAGCAATCCGTTTAATTGATATTCCGCACCATTCTCTTTGGTTGCAGGCACCCAGGCATAGTGTTTGTACTGTGAAAAATTCACCTCTGGGTTGTAATCCCAGCCGGTATCCAGAGCACTACAGCCACCCATCAACAGCACTAATGCCGCAAAAATCAGTTTTTTCATGGGACTCACCTTTCGCTTCCGCGTTAACAACACGCAATCTCTTCAGTTAGACAGCTTACAAGTCAGTGAACTCAACAACAACCGTTAAAAAGTTGCATCTTATTTCAATATCACTTGATCTTTCCTAAATCATAAATGATAATAATTATCATTAACAAATTAAGGAAGATGATCATGGTTTGGTTCTTAAGTGTCTTCGTCATCGCCGGCTTGCTGTTACTGACCGTACCCAGCCGACTCACATCATCATCTGAAAATCTCAATATGCCAGGATTATCATCACTAGATCTGCATAAATCTTGGCTATTACTGCCATTAACCATACTGTGCTGGCTCGGTGGCCACTTGTTTACTAATGCATTTTCATTTTTCAGCCTTGCCGCCGTTGGTTTTGTACTGACACCATTAACATTACTTATCCCGGCCTGGCGTCCCTGGGTGTTAGCCTGTGCACTGTTGTCCATGATCTCGGTGTTACTGGGCACATTGCTGGGGTGAACTTAACGCTTCCTCATCTGTGTCTCTAATGAGACAACCCATACTGATTTTATATCCCTGCAATTAAAGTCAGTTTCAGACCACCAATTGGTGGTCTTTTTTTTAGGAGCAGCCTCATACTGTAAACTATGGGCCTGTATAGTAAATCTGTTAGACTATTAGCATGATGACGTCAGGAATATCGCCATGAAATCCGACCCCAATGTTACCTTGGTATACAGTACAGATAAGGGCCGTATTACCGAAACCGCGCCTGCGCCAGAAATCCCAAAAGGAGATGGCATAGTACGAATTCATCGCGACAGCAAAGGGCGCAAAGGCAAAGGCGTTGCCGTTATTAGCGGGCTCGCTCTGAATATTGATGAGTTGAAAGCCTTAGCGCAAAAGCTAAAAAAACAATGCGGTTGTGGTGGTACAGTCAAGGAGTTTACTATCGAGGTTCAGACTGATAATCGAGAGCAACTTAAAACCCTGCTGGAAAAAATGGGTTACCAGGTGAAGTTGGCCGGTGGCTAACAAACCGCTAACCAGGAGTCGTTGAATGGACAGTTTGCAAAACCATTTCCTTATCGCCATGCCCTCGCTGAACGACACATTTTTCGAGCGTTCATTGATTTATATCTGTGAACATGATGCCAAAGGCGCAATGGGGTTGATGGTTAATCGCCCGATAGGTCTGGAAGTCCAGGAATTGCTGGCACAATTGGACTTAAAGGAAGCACCGCAAATTATTCCATCGCTGGAAAATCAAGTGCTGATTGGCGGGCCAGTTAATCCAGAGCGTGGTTTTGTGTTGCACAGCAACCAGCCACATTGGGCGAACAGCAATCAGGTCAGTGATGAACTCATGCTCACAACCTCCCGAGATATTCTGGCGGCATTAGGCACGGCCAAAGCGCCAATACATTTTTTGGTGGTGCTGGGTTATGCAGGCTGGAGTCGTAATCAGCTGGAACAGGAATTAGCAGAAAACTCTTGGTTAACGATACCGGCAACAGAAGCGCTGCTGTTTGACACTCCTTTCGAAGAACGCTGGGAAAAAGCAACTCATTCGCTGGGTTTTGATGCCTGGCAAATGTCCGGCGATATAGGTCATGCATGAGTAAAACTGTACTTGGTTTCGATTTTGGCACCAAAAGCATCGGCGTAGCAGTAGGACAAGAGATCACGGCAAGTGCTCAGCCGCTGTTATCACTCAAAGCCAATGATGGCGTACCCGACTGGCAGCAGATTGCGGCGCTGTTACAGGAATGGCAACCTGATCTGGTGGTGGTTGGTTTGCCGTTAAATATGGATGGCAGTGAACAGGAAATGACACAGCGCGCCCGTAAGTTTGCTAATCGCATCCATGGTCGCTTTGGAGTGGCGGTAGTCACTCAGGATGAGCGACTGACCACCACGGATGCCAAAGCCAGATTATTCGAACTCGGTGGCTTTAAAGCCTTAGGTAAAAGCAAAGTGGATGCTGTCTCTGCAGTACTGATTATTGAAAGCTTTTTTGAAAATCAGTATGGAGCTTGAGTGTTAATAATAAGATGCTAGCAAACCACACCTTTTAGTTACGACAAAACGACCGCTAATGCGGTGTTGATGCAGTTTCAGCTGCCAGCAATTTATCAATTGCATCGTTGAGTTCTTTGCTGTCAGGCGTAACCCGAGAATTAAACTGCTGCACATTTTTACCATCACCACTGACCAGATATTTGAAGAAATTCCATTTTGGCGAGCCAGCTTTATCATCAAGATAGGCAAAGACCGGGTTAACATCACTGCCTCGCACCGCTGATGTCGCCATCATGGTGAAAGTTACTCCGTAGTTGATGTAACAGATTTTCGCCGTGTCTTTTTCCTGTTTTTCCTCCTGGAAAAAATCATCAGAAGGGAAGCCAATCACCACCAAACCTTTATCACGGTATTTTTCATGTAACGCTTCCAGCCCTTTAAACTGTGGGGTAAAACCGCAATGACTGGCAGTATTCACTATCAACACGGGTTTCCCTTGAGTGAGAGCACACAAGTCGACCATTTCCTGGGAATGTAACTTTCGCAGTTGCAGATTGAGATAATCCGGGCATTGGGCCGCAGTAGCCGATGCAGCCCATAGCAACATCATTGGCAGATAGCCTTGCACTTTCATACTCTGTCCCTCGGTATTAATAAATAAATGAGATTTCTGACTGAGGCTAGCACAAGGCTGACGACCAGCGTTAAAAATAAAGGCCGATATTAATATTCAGGCGCGAATGCCAACCGTTATTGCCATCATCAATACCAATCCCCGGACCACCAGCAAACCACATGTTTTTACCCGCAATCCAGTCAACGTAGCTGTAGAATTTCCCCGCAGTGATTGAGCAACCAGTCACGTTTTGGATGGAGTCATCGAGACCAGTGCCAGATGCCGCTATGTGGGTGAAATCGTTATAACAGGTGATATTGGAGACCGGCCCCCAGTGCACATCCATACTGCGAGACAGATTGGCACTGAGCACATTCGCTTTAGCCGCCACTTCAAATGGATAGGCAAAAGCAGACATTGCCATACGACCGCCAGCGATATCATTATCGTAATGCAGATACTGCAACTGTGTCTGCCAGCCTTGCCAGTCCATTTGCCAGTGTGTAGCTACAGCAAAACCATCGCTATCACTTCCCGCCACTGCATCTGTTACCGGGCGATAATCAAACCGATTAAGCTGCAAAGAGGCGCCGAGCTTATGACTGATACCACCACTACTGAAACTCCGCTCAATTCTGCCATTGAGTTGTCCTGCTTCTTCATAGGGACTCGCGGCTGTAGTGGCAGTGTCAAAGGAATAACGCTTGAAGCGGCTACCGTCACCATATTCATCATTAGCGAAATAGGCTAAATCGTAGCGCCAACCATCCTGCTCGTATTGCCAATGGACACCGGCATCATAATCATCTTCAAAACCAAGATAATAAGTGCCGCCGAACCAGAAAGAATGCGACGCATAAGGTAACAAGCCAAAAGGAACTTGGGTTACCCCAATTTTCACGCTGGACTGTTCCGAAAACTTATAACCCATCCATGCGTGATGAATAACGTCCTGATCCTGATACCAGCGATACTGCGCTGAAGCAAACAACTGTCCATCATCATAGTTAACATCGGCGCGGAACAGCTCAAATTCAAACTTGGCATTGTTATCGTAATCCTTCCAGCCATAGTTCAAACGTACCGCCCCGCCAATATCCAGCTTATCGGAAACAGGCACAGCCAAAACCGGAAAGGAAAATCCCAAGGTCGCAACCACAACCCCTAGTCTTTTGCTAATTCTCATCCTCTTCTCCGTTTATATAAAAAATGGCGATGGATACTAACAAAAAATTAATTTAAATTCGAATTACACAATGAAAATGAAATATTTATAGTAAAAAACCTCTATTTATTATACTCAATCCATATCCAGTGTGA
This sequence comes from Shewanella fodinae, assembly GCF_014651955.1. Lineage (GTDB taxonomy): Bacteria > Pseudomonadota > Gammaproteobacteria > Enterobacterales > Shewanellaceae > Shewanella > Shewanella fodinae. The sequence goes on from NZ_BMXW01000005.1 coordinate 81,289, forward strand.
CGCCTTCCATCGCTCCAGTAGAGCCAGTAGAGCCACTTTGTAGTTTGATCATCAAACGCAGGTCATTTGGAGAATCGGCATGACGTAACGCTTCGGCGTAGGTGATTTCACCATCGTTAAACAACTTAAACAGCGCCTGATCGAACGTCTGCATCCCTTGCTCATTCGATTTAGCCATAGTCTCTTTCAGTAGATGTAACTCGTTGTTTTGAATAATACTGGCGACTCGGGGAGTATTGATCAAAATTTCAATGGCCGCACGGCGACCGCTACCATCCGCTTTGGGGATCAATTGTTGCGCCACAATGCCACGTAAATTCAATGACAGGTCAAATAACAATTGTCGGTGTTTACTTTCTGGCACGAGGTGCATAATGCGATCCAGCGCCTGGTTAGCATTATTGGCATGCAATGTCGCCATACACAGGTGGCCAGTTTCAGCAAAAGACAACGCAAATTCCATCGTTTCCTGGCTACGGATTTCACCAATAAGAATCACATCTGGCGCCTGTCGCAGAGAGCTTTTCAACGCTGCATCAAAAGATTCGGTATCAATGCCGACTTCGCGCTGAGTAATAATGCTCTTACGGTGCTGATGCACAAACTCGATGGGATCTTCGATAGTCAGAATGTGCCCTTTGGAATTACTGTTACGATAGCCAATAAGTGCCGCCAGCGAAGTAGATTTACCGGTACCCGTGCCACCGACCATAATCACCAGCCCACGTTTACTCATCACCAGATCTTTGAGAATCGCTGGCAGACTCAGTTCTTCCATTGTGGGGATACGAATTTCAATACGCCGCATCACACAGCCAGCGGCTTCACGCTGCCAGAAAGCACTAACCCTAAACCGTCCTAAATCTTTAACACCAATAGCAAAATTACACTCTTTGCTGTCATGAAAGGCTTTTTTGTTCTCTGGTGTCATCAATGATTCAACAAATTCCAGCGCCTGTGCCGGTGTGAAAGGATTTTCTGCCAGCGGCCGCAGCTCACCATCAATCTTGGCGCTAGGAGGAAAGCCTGCCGTAATAAACAGGTCGGAGGCTTTGCGGGCTACCATTTCCTCAAGAAAAGGTCTGACGTCCATCACCGCTCCTTACAGATTCAGTTGTTTATTGGAACTCTTGGATAGCGCATCTTCGCGGGTAATGACCCCTCTGGCGACCAGATGTTGCAGGCTCTGTTCCAACGTTTGCATACCGTGCGCCATACCAGTCTGAATCGCAGAATACATCTGCGCCACTTTATCCTCGCGGATGAGGTTACGAATAGCTGGCGTACCAATCATGATCTCGTGAGCTGCCACCCGGCCACCGCCAATTTTCTTAATCAGCGTCTGCGAGATAACCGCTTGCAATGACTCAGACAACATGGTGCGCACCATGTCTTTCTCTCCCGATGGGAATACGTCAACCACACGGTCAATGGTCTTGGCCGCAGAAGTTGTATGCAAGGTGCCAAACACCAAGTGACCGGTTTCAGCGGCGGTCAGCGCTAGGCGAATGGTTTCTAGGTCGCGCATTTCACCCACCAAGATCACATCCGGATCTTCACGCAAGGCACTGCGCAACGCGGCAGCAAAACTCAAGGTGTGGCGATGGACTTCACGCTGATTGATCAGACAATTTTTAGTTTTGTGCACAAATTCGATAGGGTCTTCAATGGTCAGAATATGATCACGACGATTATCATTCACGTAGTCAATCATTGCCGCCAAAGTAGTACTTTTACCCGAGCCGGTCGGCCCGGTAACCAACACCAAGCCACGAGGATATGAGGAAATTTTCTTGAAAATTTCTGGTGCACCTAACTGTTCCAGCGTCAAAATATCACTGGGAATAGTACGAAAGACAGCGGCCGCGCCACGGGCCTGGTTAAAGGCGTTCACCCTGAACCGTGCCAGATTGGGTACTTCAAAGGAGAAGTCAATTTCCAGATACTCTTCATAATCCTTGCGCTGTTTGTCGTTCATGATGTCATACACCAACCGATGAACATCCTGATGCGTCAGCTCTGGAACATTGAGTTTTCGTACTTCCCCATCAACGCGGATCAGCGGCGGCACCCCGGAAGACAGATGCAGATCCGAGGCGTTATGCTTTACACTAAAAGCCAATAATTCAGTGATTTCCATAGAACGGGATATCCCTTACAAGCGAAAGATTAACATCATGACAACAATAGCAGAGAGACTGGCGCTCGCCCAGCGCCGGATGACACTGGCGGCTAGGCAAAACGCAAGACAAGCGACTGACATCACATTGCTGGCAGTCAGTAAAACAAAACCGGTATCCGATATTATTGCCGCTTATGCTGCTGGCCAGCGCTGCTTTGGTGAAAACTATGTACAGGAAGGGCAGCAAAAAATTCTCGAACTCAGTCAACAGTACTCAGATATAGAGTGGCATTTTATCGGGCCATTGCAATCAAATAAAAGCCGTCCTGTGGCCGAATTATTTCACTGGATGCACACGGTAGATCGCAGCAAAATCGCCCATAGACTTAACGAACAACGACCTGACACTTTGCCACCACTGAATGTCTGCATCCAGATAAATGTGAGCGGCGAAGTGTCCAAATCTGGGGTTACGAATGCCAAGGATATGCTGGCGCTCGCCAACGAAATCCAGCAGTTACCTCACCTGAAATTGCGCGGTCTGATGACCATTCCCAGCGCCGAGGAAGGCACCAAACTCCTGAATGAATTTCAGCAAATGCAGCAACTGTTTCACCAACTTAAGCAAGCTTTTCCTCTGGTTGATACCTTGTCCATGGGCATGAGTCACGACCTGGAGTTAGCGATTGCTAACGGCGCCACCATGGTACGCATTGGCAGTGCTATCTTTGGCGCAAGAGATTATGGTCAAAAACCAGCTTGATTGGCCGTAGTGCCCTTGTTTTTGCTACCCTAAGCCCAAATACTATTGGCATTCGCGGTGAAGCTCCGCAGAATTTCAGGCAGACAGAGGATTTTATGTCAGACAAGCGCATCTGTTTTATCGGCGCCGGTAATATGAGCCGCAGCATCATCAGCGGCCTAGTTAACAGTGGTTATTCCCCGCAATTGATTGAGGCGAGTAACCCCAGCACCGGCAAACTGCAAGCGCTACAGGCAGACTTTGCCATTAAGGTGACCACAGATAACTTGGCTGCGGCCAAAGCTGCAGATGTGATTGTATTAGCGGTGAAGCCACAACTGATGCAACAAGTGTGTGCAGCATTGCAGTCACTGGATTTGTCCAACAAACTACTTATCACCATTGCCGCAGGTATTAGTGCCGCACGCTACAGCGACAGTGACTATCTGGCACAACCCGTGAAATTGATCCGCACCATGCCCAATACCCCAATGCAGATTGGCGCAGGTATGAGTGGGATGTTCGCACCAGCGAATATTAACGATGAAGACAAAGCTATCTGCAATCTCATCATGACCAGTGGCGGACAAGCAGTGTGGGTAGAGAAAGAAGCGGATTTGAATCTGGTCATTGCCCTTGCAGGGAGTTCTCCGGCCTACTTTTTCCTGTTTGTCGAAGCTATGATAAAGGCAGCAACCGAATTAGGCATGGAACAGCAGACGGCTAGAGCACTGGCACAGCAAGCCGCTTTAGGTGCCGCCAAAATGTTACTGGAAAACCCACAACTATCGCCGCAACAGCTGCGACAAAATGTAACATCAAAAGGTGGTACTACTCATGAAGCGGTCGAAACCTTTATACAAGGCAATCTTTCAGGGCTGGTAAAACAAGCAATGAACAACTGTATTGCCAGAGCTGAAGCAATGGCGCAAGAATTCTGATCAACCATAGAGAACGATAACATCCATGAATGCATTCGCTTACTTAGTTAACACCCTGTTTGATCTATATCTGATGGTGGTGATTTTGCGCTTCTGGCTGCAGTTGGCTCGGGCAGATTTTTATAATCCGTTCAGCCAGTTTATTGTCAAAGCCACCCACCCAATCCTGGCACCGATGCGGCGCATTTTGCCGGCCATAGGTACGATTGATACCGCCTCTATCGTGCTGGCATTAGCGGTAGTGGTCCTCAAAATACTGTCGTTGTCGCTGATAGCGGGCGCGAGCTTTGATTTTGGCACAACGATTATCTTTGCAATTGTTTCTGTCATCAAAGAAGCGGGGGTATTACTGTTCTGGATCCTGATTATCCGTGCGATTTTGAGCTGGGTAAGCCAAGGCAGTAATCCGTTTGAGTATGTACTGATCCAACTGACCGAGCCAATCCTCAGCCCTATCCGTCGCATTATTCCACCTATGGGTGGGCTGGATCTGTCAGTATTGTTACTGATGATTGGTCTTAACTTTCTCAACATGCTGTTGGCCCAATATGTTCCGTTCTGGGCCATGGCCTGATGCCTGCAATTGTACAAGAGCAGCAGGATCTGCTGCTCAACCTCTATATCCAACCGAAAGCCAGCCGAGATCAGTGGGTTGGCATGCATGGCGACGAGTTGAAAGTCGCCATAACGGCCCCACCGATTGATGGCAAAGCCAATGCCTATCTGGAGAAATGGCTGGCCAAAGCATTTAAGGTGCCGAAAAACCAGGTGACAATAATCAAAGGCGAATTAGGACGGCATAAACAGGTGCGTATCAGTGCCCCCCGAGAGTTACCTGAGTTCATTCAACAACTGCTCTGAGTCATCGCATCTACTGCCATAGGCTTCCGTCGGTTAAGCGGTTATAATCCGCCACATGGTACAGTAAAGACTTAATTATATCAGTGCGCCGATTCCTCTTGTTCGTTGTGTTATGGCTGGCCGTAGTCAGTGTTGCCTATGCAGAGCAGAAATTGCAGGTGGGCCATTATGATATTCACTATATGGCGTTGCCCAGCACTTTTCTGACGCCTGCTATCGCCCATAACTATGGCATCGACCGCAGCCCCTATACCGGGTTTCTGAACGTGGTAGTACAAGACCGTAATCAACCAGGGAACCCCATGATTGCGGTGGAAATCAGCGGTATTGCCACCAATATTCTTGATGCTCGCTTCAAACTGAAATTCCGTGAAATACGCGAAGGCCATTCGGTTTATTACTTGGCAGAATGTCCTTATCGTGACACAGAAGAGATCCGTTTCAAGCTGGTGATCCGTAACAAGAACGATCTCAACACCACCATTGATTTCAGCCAGAAATTCTTTAACGACTGAGATGATGTTTTGTCAATCGCAGCAAGGGTTGGCTATCATGGTCAACAACGCAGCGCAGGGAAATCCCATGAAAAAAATTGTGTTAGCCAGTGGTAATAAAGGCAAACTGGCGGAATTTGCCGATATGTTGGCGGGTTTTAACGTGGAAGTATTGCCCCAAAGTGCCTTTGATATCACAGAAGCTGTCGAAGATGGCCTGAGCTTTGTGGAAAATGCCATTATTAAGGCTCGCCACGCAGCACTCGCGACCGGATTACCGGCAATTGCTGATGATTCAGGACTGGAGGTGGACGCACTCGACGGAGCTCCCGGCATCTACTCGGCCCGTTATAGCGGCGAGTATGCCACCGCTGAATCTAATTACCGGAAGCTACTAGACGCTATCAAGGATGTTCCAGCGCCTCGCCGCGCACGCTTTCAGTGCGTACTGGTGTATATGTGTCATGCGGCCGATCCAACACCGATTATCTGTCAGGCGGCCTGGGAAGGTGAGATTGCGGCTGAACCCAAAGGAACACATGGTCACGGCTATGACCCAGTGTTTATTCCAAGAGGTTTCCGACAAACCGCGGCAGAACTCAGCAGTGATGAGAAAAATCAACTCAGCCATAGAGGTAAAGCACTGAAATTATTGCTGGAAGCTTTCCGTCAGCAAGGGATCATTGACTGATGTTACAGCTGCCACCACTAAGCCTTTATATTCATATTCCTTGGTGTGTACGTAAATGCCCTTATTGTGATTTCAACTCACATGCACAACATGGTGAACTGCCACAGCAGCAGTATGTTGATGCACTGCTGCAGGATCTACAGGCTGATCTACCTTATGTGCAGCAGCGTTCACTGCACAGCATTTTTATTGGTGGCGGCACACCATCATTGTTTGATGCTGGCCAGATAGGTCGATTATTGCAAGGTGTACGGCAGCAGATCCCTTTCTGTGATGATATTGAAATTACCATGGAAGCCAATCCTGGGACGCTGGAACATGATGATTTTGCGGCCTACCGCCAGGCAGGTGTAACGCGTATCTCCATGGGAGTACAGAGTTTTGCCGCAGACAAACTCAATATTCTCGGGCGTATTCATGGTCGCAATGAAGCGGTGACAGCCGCCCAATCTTTGGCGACAGCAGGTTATCAAAGCTTCAATCTGGATCTGATGCATGGGCTACCTGGGCAGGATTTGTCACAGGCAATGCAGGACATTGAAACCGCCGCCTCGTTAAACCCACCGCATCTCTCCTGGTATCAACTCACCATTGAAGCCAATACCCTGTTCCATTCCAAACCGCCACAGCTGCCAGATGACGAAGCCTTATGGCAGATTTACCGCTCAGGTCAACAACGCCTCGCGGAACTGGGGTATTGTCAGTATGAAATCTCTGCCTACGCCAAACCCGGCTATGAATGCCGCCATAACCGCAACTACTGGGAGTTTGGCGATTATCTGGGAATTGGCTGCGGTGCCCACGGTAAAATTACCCTGTTGCAACCGCAACAAGTTATCCGCACCGTTAAAGTAAAACATCCCAAAGGCTATTTGGCTGGCAACTACCTTTATGAAACCACTGAAGTTGCCGCAGAGGAATTACCGCTGGAATACCTGATGAATCGCTTGCGCTTAATGGTGCCGATTCCTAAAGCGGAGTTTACGGCCAGAACCGGGTTAGCGGCGACACTGTTGGATGCGGGTATGCAGCGTGGTGCCGACAAAGGGTTAGTCATAGTACACCATGATGCCTGGGAACTGACGGAGCAAGGTCACTTCTTCGTCAATGAGCTACTGGGCGAATTTTGCTGAAAGACCAACAGACCGCTCACATAATACGTATGGTGTAACACCATAAAAAAATCCTCCCAGTCGTGGAGGATTTTTTTAGCATCAATCGTCATGAATACGAAAAGCGAGCCGATGGTTACTGCCGTTTAGCAAAAATCTCTGCGTATTTTTCATCCCATTTCGGTGGCGTACCGATGTGGTTCTTAATGAAATCGATGAAAGCGCTGACTTTAGGTGCCAAATGTTTACGTCGCGGGTACACCGCCTGCAGCGGCAGGTGGTTCACCAAATGCCACTCAGGCAGCAGAGGCACCAATTTCCCCTCTTCTATTTCGTTTTCCAGCAGATAGGTGGCTAGATACACAATCCCCAGACCACTGACGGCTGCCGATTTCAGGGCAGGCGCGTTATCAACGCGGAAATTACCGTTAACCCCAATTTCGCAATAGTCATCACCTTTCTTGAACTGCCAAACGCTGTGTTCGTGCCATTCACCGTGATACACCAAGCAGTTATGTTCGACTAACTGTTCTGGACGCATCAGCTTACCATGCGTGGCAACATATTCCGGTGATGCCAGCAGCATAAACTGACACTTCATCAGTGGTCTAGCAACCATGCCCAGTGGTAGCTGTTCTGACATGGTCAGCAGCAGATCCAACCCTTCACTGACCACATCCACCTTGTGATCCAGCAAACTCACTTGTAATTCCAGCTCGGGATGGCGCGCCATAAACTCAGGCAACGCGGGAATAATATGCGCGGTGCCAAATGACTGAGAGATCCCCAATTTCAGCACACCGCGGGTAGCATCATTGAGGTTATGCACGCTGGCTACCGCTTGATCAGCACCACGTAACAACTCTTCACCCTGGGTGTACAGCAAATTACCCGCCTCCGTCAGACAAAGACTACGGGTGGTGCGCTGGATAAGTTGAACGCCCAGTTTATGTTCCAGATCAGCTACTTGGGTACTGACCTTGGACTTTGAAATTCCCAAGCGACGAGCAGCAGCACTGAAACTGCCGGCACGGGCGACATGGGTAAAAATCGCAATGGGTTCCAATAGTTCTAACATGAAAGTCGCCTTAAGCCTTTTACTTCTTTATGTTTTACAAAGAAAACGCTATCGCTCCAGCCAGCTGGAGTGGTACGGAAAAATCTGTAAATCGTAAATACAATGATTGTTTTACCGAGCCGCCGACAGGACGTCGGGGGTTAACGCTCGAAAGTATATCAAGTCTTTGTTCGCTACTCTAACGCCATTGTTCTGTATTCGCAAAAAAGAAACATAAAAAAATCCCCGCAACAGGAAGGAGGATGCGGGGCAAGTCTACGTCCAAGGAGACGTTTATTGGGTTATGGGCGACCGGACACCAGTGGGTAAGCAGACAATGCCGGAACACTCTGTCGCAGTTGGTCTTCTACTGCCATTAGCTGCTGAAAATCATCACATAACGCGTCGGCACGTTTATCGAGCGCTTTAGAACGTTCATCCATTTGCTGATCGATCTCTTCGCCCAACTTATCCATGCGTTTACCAAAGGCGTCCATACGTTCGCTGAAGTCACCTTCGCCGTTCATCATGCTTTTGCCAATGTTGATCATGATGGAGCCCATCGACTGCATCACCAGGTCTTCCATCTGGCGGGAAAACTCTTCATCAAACGCTTTATCAATAGTGTCGTCGGTGGCACCGATAAAATAGGTGTCACCCTTGTGATACACCACTTTGCCGACCCGTTCGTGTAGTTGTGTCATCATGTCGTTCAGTTTGGTGCCGGTTTCATCGCCCAGCAGCGGCGTCAATGCAGTGCTCACGGCAGCATTAGCCATATCCATTGCTTCATCGACCAAAGCAACCACTTCGGGCAACTGCTTAGCCATGCCCTGCTGGTATTCTGTCAGCAGTTTTTTCTGCTTTGCATCTAGCGTTACTTCTTTGCCATCTACATATAGGCGATCCATTTCTACGCGATAGCGCTCTTGGCCCTGATCGCCTATCACCAGTTTTTTCGGCGTCAGCGTCACGTCATAATTAAGCGACACATCGCAAGCATCGTTATCTCCGCCCAATCCCAAAGCCCAAGCCGAAGAAGCGGGAGCCAGTAGTGCACATCCCAGAGTCATGCCCAGCAACAGAGTTTTCATTCGATTTATCCTTTTCAAATTATTCATCAAACTGCCCTAGATAAAGCACAGCTCATGCCAAAATTTAATTGATTGATTTTATTGGTTTAATTTTTATTAGACATTATGAAATAACCGTTAGATAGTAAAACACACTAGCTTTTGGTGAATATGACAATCCGAGAGGCAAAAAAGGTTGGAACAGACATAAAAAAAGCAGCGCCGCAGCACTGCTTCTAATAAAACGGAGGTTGTTAGCCCCACCAGATATCGTAGAGTTCGCTGATCTCTATCTCTTCGGCATTGAGGCTTTTCAGAAAACTTTCTACGGCCTTACGATCATCATCAGTACATTTGCCAAGACGCTGAGTAGCGACTACACCATCCCATAATCTATGGCCGCCACCGTGGAAACCAAGTTCGCGCGGCTCAATCACTTCACTGATGAAGCGCTCCACAAAATCATCAATCTCTTCTTCGCTCAGACTATCAGCAAAGCGCCAACTGACATCAAAACCCAGCTCCTGAAACTCATCAACCCGCAACTTCTTACGCAAACGGCGACTACGAATGGCCATGGCAACCCCTCTGTTACTTTCGTTATTCAGTACGTTCGAACATCAAATCCCAAACACCATGCCCAAGACGTTGGCCGCGGGCTTCAAACTTGGTCAGTGGCCGATAGTCAGGCCGAGCCACCACAGTACCATCAACTGACTGATTTTTATAGCCTGGAGCCTGGTTCATCACCTCCAGCATGTGTTCGCTATAGTTTTCCCAATCGGTTGCCATATGGAACACACCACCAATGCGTAAGCGGGAACGCAGCAACTGCACAAATTCCGGCTGCACAATACGCCGTTTATGGTGGCGTTTTTTATGCCAAGGGTCAGGGAAAAACAACTGCACCCGTGCCAACGAAGATTCTGGAATAGTGTGCTGCAACACTTCTACCGCATCGTGATGAAACACCCGCAGATTAGTCACACCCGCCTCAGCGGCGGCGGCCAGACAGGCACCAACACCCGGTTTATGCACTTCGATACCGATGAAATCTTTCTCAGGCGCCGCTTGTGCCATTGCCACCAGTGATGCGCCCATACCGAAACCAATCTCCAGCACCACATCGGCATTGCGACCAAATACCTGCTGCAAGTCCATTGGCTCGGCGGAGTATTCCAACCCCATGCTATCCCAATGTTGCTCAATAGCCTGTTCCTGGCCTTTGGTCAGGCGTCCTTCTCGCAAAACAAAACTTTTAACTTTGCGCAGATACTTGCCTTCTTCATTATATTCAGCAGTGGTGACTTCGCTCATGATTACCCCTGACCCAGCCAGACTTCATAAAAGAAGGGCATTATGCAAAGTTCACCAATGAGTGCAAGCCCCGCTTGTAGAAAAGTATATCAATAAGCAATGAGTTCGCTATCAGCCCTGGTAATACCCCTTGTATGGCGATCCGGCTAAAGCTACACTGCGGCCCATGAAAACGACGTCATTTTCGCAACGCATTATCAGTTGGTACGGTCAACACGGCCGTAAAACCCTGCCGTGGCAACTCAATAAAACCCCGTATAAAGTATGGGTTTCAGAAATCATGTTGCAACAAACGCAGGTGGCAACCGTCATCCCCTATTTCAACCGTTTTATGCAGCGCTTCCCAGATGTAGTGGCCTTAGCCAATGCGGATATTGATGAAGTGCTGCACCTGTGGACCGGGCTAGGCTACTACGCCCGCGCCCGTAACCTACATAAAGCGGCACAGTTGATCCGTGATAATCACGGCGGAGTATTTCCTGAACAATTTGACGCAGTGATGGCGCTGCCCGGTATTGGCCGCTCCACGGCTGGCGCCATACTGTCACTATCACTGGGTCAGCATCACCCGATTTTGGACGGTAACGTTAAACGGGTTTTGGCCCGTCATGCCGCCATTGATGGCTGGCCGGGGCAACCTAAGGTCGAGCAAGCGCTGTGGCAACTGGCAACCGAGCTGTCTCCAACAACCGATATTGCCCAATATAATCAGGCGATGATGGATATGGGCGCTGGCATCTGCACCCGCTCACGGCCAGCGTGTGCGCAATGTCCGGTAGCACTGGACTGTCAGGCGCAACAGATGGGCAAACAACAGGATTATCCCGGCAAGAAGCCCAAGAAAACCATTCCGGCCAAAGATGCTTGGCTGCTGGTTATTCGAGATCGGGACAACATCTTATTGCAGAAACGTCCGCCAGCGGGCATTTGGGGCGGGCTCTGGTGTTTTCCGCAATACAACACTAAAGCCGCCTTGCAGCAAACTGTTACCACACTGGGCTGCTCAGTCGCTGAACTCGAAGCATTACCGGGGTTTCGCCATACCTTTAGTCACTTCCATCTGGATGCACAACCACTGCTACTGACATTGCATCACGATGCCGACGCGATTGCCGCAAAATTACAGCAATCGGCAACATCACAGGCGGCCGTCATGGAAGCCGCCCCCAGTCTCTGGTATAACTTAAGCCAACCATCACGGGTCGGACTGGCCGCCGCCACCGAGCGGGTTCTGGCCGGCTTAAAACCTAGTGCAATTGAGGAGTAACCATCTTATGGCACGCACAGTTCATTGCGTCTATCTCAACCAAGAAGCGGAAGGGCTGGATTTTCAACTCTATCCGGGTGAAATCGGCAAACGCATTTTCGACAGCATCAGCAAAGAAGCCTGGGCCGCATGGCAGCACAAGCAAACCATGCTGATCAATGAAAAGAAACTCAACATGATGAACGCCGAACATCGCAAATTTCTCGAAGAGCAGATGGTGCACTTCCTGTTTGAAGGCGGTGATGTGCAGGTTGAAGGCTACGTGCCACCAAAAGAAGAAGAGTTGTAAGAGGTTTTAGCACACCGCAAAAAATAGGCTCCCTATCGTGATGACTATAAAGCGGTGGCTCTGGAGTAACAATGCCTAGCAGTTCTTTAGTAAGTCGCTGCTTAAAACCGTCCAGCGCACATTCGCGGTACATTGGGTTTTGAATGCAGCGTTCCTGGTTGCCATCAAACTACAGCACTGCGAGTACGGTTGTGAGAGATAAAGGCCATAAACGACACCGGGACATTGAGTTTTGCTCATTGTCCCGGTTTGCATATGGCTGCTGGATTGGAAAGGTTTCGGGGTTAGTCTTTCAAGTGTTCCATAAGAGCCAGTGTAACTGGAAATATCACTTTTTCCTTTAATGTTTTCGAAGTAAGTGTGTCAGCTTCTCGACTATTTAGAGCCGGGGCAAACTCCTGCCCATGTTTCCAAAACACGCTCCCATATTGGTCAAAAAACAATGTAGTTATAGTGTGTTCCGTGTCTTTGTTCTTGAGATAAATAAAATCAAGGGCGCAGTAGCAATCTTGATAATCTCCAATTAAGACCGCTCTATGTACCAATTTGACGTCGCAATCAAAGAGTTTAATTACATCTTTATTTCCAACAACTTCAATGCAGAAGTCATCTTTCATTTTATTCAAACATTCAAAGAGAGCCGTTACCAATTCTGACTTCTGTTCACATGCTTCCTTATATTTTTTAGAGAGTTGTTGTACATGATAAAATTCCATTTTGCTTCCTCCACTGAAACTGTTTGCTCATTCTAAAAGTAATACCAATTTTTGGTAATCACTTTTAAGTTGGTCATTAATCCAATTACAACCGCCAAAAGCCTCTGGTTTACATTTGTCTTTGCAAAGCTTATCTGCATGTTCAGCACTTAAAGCGGAATCAGTTATGATTTGCTTTTGCGCTGCCGCTATGATTGTAGCCACAGTTTTAATATCTTCATGTAATAGTGAGTATAAATCTTGCTGTTTGATCAAATCGACCAACGCTAAGAACGGTTTAACGCGATGATCACTTTGATGATGCAGTTCAAGCATCTGGGGGGCAGGCATTAGCAGCAAGTGATTTAACTGTGCTTTAAAGCTGGCTAGGATCATGGGCTTTAAGGTGTCAATAGCCAGTTTGGCCTCTTCTTTGGCACGATTCAGTTTTAGTACATTGCCACCAATGGTTAACTCTTCTAATCGGCTAATTTGTGGTATTACCAATGCAACCACCCAGCTAGCAATCACCAGAGAAACAAACTCAGCACCAGACAATTTAGACAACCACAGTAGGGTTAGTGCAGCGACTGCAACACACACTGCAAACGCGATTGCCCATCCAGCTATCCATATAGGTGTTTTTTCCGTTGTCATACCCAAACCCTATTAATTTACATAACGTTGCACATTATTCAGCCCATCGCCAGCATGGTTGATAAAGCAGTTGAATGGTTCAGCTCCACCATAACCACCGTAACTGTTTTTCGCATTGATCATCAGTACCATCACATGACGTGCGCCAGACTTATCGCTTTCCCATTTGTCGTAGTGACCTTCGAGTCTTACTGACTCAGGATCTTTAAAACCTGACGTTCTAGTGATGAGATGCAGGCAAGCCTGCAAAAGAGCCTCTTGATTGAGACCACCGGAATTCATTTTTTTCGGAGGGGCAACGGAAACGGCTTGAGCATCATTACCACATGGATCTTGGCTAAAGGTGGTGACGCCATTGACGTCACACTTGTAGATCTCAGCTTGGATACTAAAGGTAAATCCTGCAACAACCAGTAAAATCCATTTCATGGTTATTCACCTATGCGATCATTATAAATAACTCTTAATCCTTAGATTTTACCTTAGAGCTAGCAGTCGCATATTTGGAGTATTTTTCTTTTAACTTATCTTTATTTTTGCTCTTTGAAACACTTCCAGACATGGTAGCAAAATCGTTTTGCAACGAAAGATTGTGCTGATACGTCTGAGCTTTTGAAACAGACTTAGCTGTCTCATCCCGAGCATTGGCAGATTTATTAATCTTTTGATCGTACTTAGAATTTTCAAAAACGTCTATTTTAACTAATTTACCATTCCGAAGGCGAATAGATTCCTCTTTGGAAGAATGCACAGTCTTAGCAGCTTCTTTACGACTTTTACTCTCCATGCCAACCTCCAACTACTCTATGCAAAAAACTACCTTCATCTAAGCTAGTATATTTTAAATCTGGACCTGCTTCTCGAAGATTTAATGTACTGATTTTACTTACACTGTACCATTCCCTATCATGTTGACATCTATAATATGAAAGAGTTGGTTCATTACTATACACATCGAAAACCAGTCCTAAATTTACATATCTGTCCGTTTCTAAAAATCTAAAAAAAGCTCTTCTGCACGCTTCCTGCCGATCTAGGCTAATCAAAATCAAATGAACTCTATAACCATCTTCTATCAAAGAATCTCTTAGTGCTCTTAATTTACTGACATCAGCACCAATCTTTGGTATCACAATGTTCCAACCAAAAAACGTAACTGCCTGCTTCAAATTGAGTTCATCTTCGTATTGCCCATCGTCACCAAAAACAACTAATGAAGATTCTTCATGGAGAACTCCAGCTCCAGTGGGATCATTAAATTCCGGAAATTTCCGCTTAGCATAGTCACTGTCAAGTATATAAGAACCTGTTATATCAGCAATTTTATTGGCCAGTGACGATTTCCCCGATGCTGGAGGGCCTATTATAATATAAGCTTCGTGTTCATCTTTCACATCGGTCAATGGCATCGCACCACCATTACCAAGTCTTATTTCTTCATCATTCTCTAGCCTAGGAGAGGTATAAAGCTCTTCAAATATGCGCTCCCTCAATTTAATTCGCTGTTCATCACTCTGACAGTTTGGACTACGATACTTCCTTGATCTTAATGTATTTTCAAGCCTTCTACCGGAGAGTAACGCTTCAACATTACTAAGCCGATAACAGTATGTCTCTGCATCGTCTGGAGCTATTTCTAAAACATTAATTAAAAAAGTATTAGCTAAAACAGGGTAATCCAAAGGGCGACTATATTCCTTAACCATAACGAGTCCATTTTTATGGATGATAGGATTTCTAGCTTATAATGCGTTTTATCCTAAAACAACCGCCTCTGCTTCCGCGCCACAAACACTGTGCGGTGCTCCGCAACTATTTGACTGACAAGGCGTTCACTGAGGCCATACTGGCGGCTGAGTTGTTCCATGTTATTGCCCTTAAACTCGCGCCAGATACGGATATCACGCTGGGCCACTTTGAGCCGTTCACCGCTGGGGATATACATGTTGCGGCAGCCGAGGTAGTTACCGTTCAGGGTGGCAAGGTGTTCGGCCAGTACATCCATCTCACCTACCCCACGGTTTTGCAACGCACTGCGTAGCAGTTCACATAGACTTTGCAGGTTAGCAGGCCAACGGCGAACCGCCACTCTATGCGCTGCTCAGCTTTAATGTGATGGACTCACCGCCTAGCATCGCTGCACTAACCTTTAGATGCTACCGCCGAATTGCTGATCTGCACCTAACTAATCAGCCTTAACCATACAAGTGCCTGCAACGGTCAGAGATAGCCAAAATTTGAAGAATAGCTTAATTAGGTTAAGCTGGATTTTGTCGATAACAGACAGGAGGTCAGATGCTTTCACAAAGACACTGTATTGATGGCACAAATCCGGTGCCATTTTGCCGCAGTCAAGGTGTGTTTTTCGTATCCGATGAGGTGGGTGGTGCGCCTAAGACAAGCGCCGATACGTCACAGCATAAGGCGGTAACCGAAACCCCACACACGGCACCCAACAACAATCATGGCATGTCGCTAACACAGGAAATTGTCATTGCGGTTGTTATTTTGATTGCGCTAATCACCATCAAGCCCAAGAAACCAAAGGGTTAAGATGGCACTTGCCAAAGAAAACAGCACTCCCGTTATCGGTGAGTGCCACAATACTCAAGTCCTTTAACCGACCTAGCCATTAAAGCGCATTGGCAATACGGCCTTTAAGCCCGGTATACAGTAAACCGATAATGGCTAAGGCTGCACCGCCGTAACACACCGCATGCCAGCCGCCGAACTGATACAGGTTGACGGATACCCAGGACCCCAAAGCCCCACCAACAAAGTAACAGGTCATATAACCGGCGTTGAGGCGGTTACGCAGTTGCTGTTGTAGCGCATAAATCACATTCTGGTTGCTGACATGGGTCAGCTGTACCGCTAAGTCCAGTAGCACCACGCCGACTAACAGTAGCAACAGCGAGTCGGCAGCAAAAAACAACAACAACCAACTAACGAGAGCAGATCCAAGTCCCACCCAAGTACCGGTATTCCCCTTGCCACTATCAGCCAACTTACCAGCCCAGCGCGCCGCAGCCACACCGGCCACACCCGCAAGGCCGAACAAGCCAATTGTGGCATCTGAATATTCATAAGGCGGATTTGCCAACAAAAACGCCAATGGAGTCCAAAACATAGTGAACATAGCGAACGACAAGCCCCCCAAAAATGAGCGGGAGCGTAACTTGGGCTCACTGCGAAACAGCCCAAGCAGAGAGCGCATCAGTTCACCATAACGGATGGTGGTTTCAGATTGATACACCGGCAAGGCACGCGCCAGCAATAAGGTAATAAGCAGCATTGCGCCTGCGGCCAGCCAATACACTGCTTGCCAAGATATCCATGTGGAAATCACCCCGGCGACCACTCGGGCCAGCAGTATGCCTAACAGCAGGCCACCCATCACGGTTCCTACCACCCGGCCACGTTGTGATGGATCGGCTAGGGTTGCTGCCAATGGCACCAAAACCTGAGCCACCACCGAACAGGCCCCGGCAACGGCAGTTCCCAGCAGTAACCAGTACAGGTTAGTCGCTAACGCGCTGATGAGTAGTCCCAAGGTTGCCAATAACATCATGACCACAATTAAGCGCCGCCGCTCAACCATATCGGCTAATGGCACTAATAGCAGTAAACCTGCCCCATAAAACAGCTGAGCTGTGGTCACTAGCATGCCTGCGGCGGTATGTGACACTTTAAAAGAATTGGCAATGGTATCCAGCAGCGGCTGCACATAATAGTTATTAGCAACGGCGACACCTGTAGCAACCGCCATAAGCAAAATAAGTAATGGAGAAAGCATGCGCGCTTGAGTCTGAGCCATGGTAGGTTCCCTTAACAATGGAGAATGGAGAAACCGCAAATTCCTTCATATCTGCGGGGCGCATATCATAGCAAGTTGTCGCGCCATTGGCTTGCCATGATAATTCGGCATGTGGGGTTCAAATACTGTATTTAATCTGTTGCAGTAGCATGTAACAGGCGGAATATCTGTCATTCTGCCCATTAACTGAGCGAACAGTGGCACTACTGCCAAAAACCACTTGCAGTAGTAAAATAACCTGCTTTATCATACGCCCACTTCAAAAACAGCCGTTGTTAATGGTTATTGAAGTAGTGTACTGACGCTAAAATCAGTCGCCCGAATAGCTCAGTCGGTAGAGCAGCGGATTGAAAATCCGCGTGTCCCTGGTTCGATTCCGGGTTCGGGCACCACTTTTTTGCCGGCATAGCTCAGTTGGTAGAGCAACTGACTTGTAATCAGTAGGTCCCGAGTTCGACTCTTGGTGCCGGCACCATGAATTTAGAAAAGCCACTCAATTGAGTGGCTTTTTGCTTTCCTGTATTGATATTTCTCAGCAAAAAATCCGCATAAAAAAGAGCGCCTGAGCGCCCTCTCTTAAGAGAATCAACACTTACAGTTCAGATTCAAACTTCACCAAGCGAGGGATCTGATTCAGTGATGTGAGATGACTGTAGATAGGTCCCAACAGACCACGTTTACGCAGATCCAGGAAATCTTCATCTGACAGTTCAGCCAGTTTACGTTCATCAATCAGGTAGATGCCGTTGATATTGCGCTGATCGCCCTTCACTTCTACGGTCAATGTCTGAGCGCTCAACAGCCCTTTGCTGTTCAGATAGCCAAGAATGGCGCGACTTTGCTGATCCTGTTCGAAATGCTTCAGCAAGGCTTCACGACGGTTTTTCAAAAACTCCGTTTCTTTGCCATCTGCAAATAGTGGTTCACCTTCTTCTTTGCTTACCTGCTCACTGTTTTCCCGCAGACCAATCCAGACTTTATCTTTATGTTCAGGATTCAGCACTACTGTCAGAGGGAAATCACGCAGCACGTTAGGCACATAGTTCGCCAACCACTCTTCACCTTTTACCAACAGGTTCTGATTAGGTTTTAGACCTAACATCATCACCGCCTGAAACTCTTCAGTGTCATTATTTTTAATAAATACTACTGGTACTTCCACCGCAGCATACAGCAGTTCATGCAAAGAAACTGGCAGCATGTGCTGATCAGCTACGTGAGCATATTTGGGCGCGGTAAACTTAACGTCAGCATGCTTTTCATTATCAAGCAGTGCAAATGGTTCGCTCATTGAAAGCTCCTTGGGGCTCGTAATTTTAAAATTCCGTTAAAAAAATGAAAGGAAATAGCTTCCCTAACCCTATTTATACCCTGATTACTGGTGATTAAAAAACCGCAACCATCGCAAACGTGATACGACTGCCGGGAATTTCGACAATCTGTCAGTGCAGTTTCAGTTTTGGCCGTTGCCATTTCAGCAGACGCTGTGCAAAGCGGTAGACCAGTGCCGAGAACCAACCGTAAAGGCTGGCCAGATGCCGCTGGTATAACGACATGTACATAACTCGCGCCAGATACCCTTCAATGAACAATGAGCGTGAACGCAGATTGCCCATGAGATTGCCAACAGCGGAGAAGCGACTGAGTGATACCAGCGAGCCGTAGTCGCGATAACGAAATGGCAGCTCGGCCTTGCTCTCCAGTCGGTTCAGCAGGTTTTTGTAGAGCGTATCGGCCATTTGCGCGGCAGCTTGTGCGCGTGGCGGGACGGTTTTGCCATTGTCCATGACCATGGCCGAACAATCCCCCAACGCATAGATGTATTCCTGCCCTTTCACGCGCATGCAGGCATCTACTTCAATTTGGTTGCGTTTATTGATGGGCAGTTCAGTAAAGTGTTGCAGCAAATCCGGGCCTTTAACTCCGGCGGCCCACACTTTCAAGCCAGCGGGGATAATGCCCCCATCCTGAGTCACAAACCCCTCTTTAGTGACTTCTTTAACCTGCACACCGATATGCAAGCGCACACCAATATGGTCCAGCACTGACTGTGCCCCGGCGCTGACTTTGTCCGGCAGCGCTGGCAGGATCTTCTGCGCGGCTTCAATCAGATGGATTTCCAAATGGGATTTATCGATATTCAGGTAACCAAAGTCTTTGACAGACTCCAACACGTGATAAAGTTCAGCCGCCAGTTCCACCCCGGTAGCGCCTGCCCCCACAATCCCTATGCTGAGTTTCTCGCTGGTTTCGTCAAGCAGCAGCAAATTATCCAATAATTTCTGGTGGAACAGGTTGGCACTTTCCAGATTATCAAGAAAGATACAGTGTTCTTCGGCGCCAGGAGTGTGAAAGCTGTTAGAAACACTGCCAATTGCCAGCACCAGACAATCATAGTCAACGTGGCGTTCATCCAGTAATGCATCGCCATCATCGTTCACAACTTTTGAGAGAGTGATTTGCTTGTTATGAGGATCACAACCGGTGATTTCGCCACGCAGAAAACGGTAGCCGTTTTTCAGGCCGTGATCGCGGTAGAGCAGGCCTTCAATCGACTGATCGATAACACCGACGGCAACTTCGTGTAGCTTAGGCTTCCAGATATGTACCGGGCTTTTATCCACCAAGCATACTTCTGCTTTACCTGCACGCCCTAACTTACGCCCCAGCTTTGAGGCAAGTGCTAGACCACCAGCACCACCACCAACGATTACGATTCTTTTAGGGGCCACGACCTCTACCTCCGCTACAGACGAGAATTCGGCTCCATTAATAACACAAAACCGCTAATATGGTAATCGCTTCTTTAGTGCCATTTAAATTAATTCATTTTAAAACAAATAGATAAATTATTATGCTGCATTATTCAGGCGCTTTAAGGTATGACACATCCACAACCATAACAGCGTACTGCAGCAAGATAACGAAACCCACACACCACGCACCCCAAACAAGCCGCCAAGTAACCATAATAGCAAGGCCACCAGCACAATTTTGGCGCCGGTCAACATCGCCGCTTCTTTCGGACGGTTGATAGCCTGAAACAGACTGGCACCGACGAGCACCATGCCTTCCAGCGGCAATCCCCAGAAATACAGATACATCCCTTCAATCGCTACTGGTGCCAACTGCGGATTATCGCCAGCAAACAACCACAACATCCACTGTGGCCTACCATAAATCAACAGCCAGCCGAGCAAGGCAGTGGCAATGGTGACGTTAAAAGCCAGCTTGGCCGCCTGACGCACACGTTGCAGTTGTAGGGCACCGGTATTGAAACTGAGAATGGGCTGAGTGCCGAGAGCAATACCTTCAAAAATTAGATAAAACATAGCTTCGGTGTAACCGATCACGCCATAGGCGGCGAGGTGCAACTCATTGCCCTGCCATAACAACGCAATATTATGCAGTGTCAGCACTACCGACAGATAAAGGCTCATCAACATACTGGAGAGACCCAATCGGCCAATGCCACGCACGTGAGGCCATTGCCATTGCATTTGTCGCAGATTTAATTGCAAACGGGTACGGTCACTGAAAAAATGCCGCAAACACAATGCCGCGGTAACACCGTGCGACAACATGGTGGCGATAGCCGCCCCGGCCAGCCCGAACGGCAATACCACGATCAGCAACCAGTCGAGCAGCGTGTTCAACACACCGCCCAAGATCAGGATCAGCGTAACCGTTCCCGGATGACCATCATTACGTAACATGGCGGTAAAGGTGGTTGCCAGAATAGGTAAAGTCCCAAGGGCAAAATACCAGAACAGGTAATCGCGGGCGTAAGCCAGTACTGCGCCATCAGCGCCGAGCAGTCGCAACGCCGACTCACTGCCAGCGCTACCAATTACCGCCAACGTTATGCCGCACAGCAAGGCCAGCGTGAAACTGTTACCCACGACCTGACGGGCCTCAGTGACCTTACCTTGCCCTAGCAACAAAGACACTAGCGCCGCACCGCCCATGCCGATTAAGGTCCCCACCGCATATAATATTGCGCCGACAGGATAAGCTAAGGTGATCCCCGCTAAGCCATCGGCTCCCAAGTAGTGGCCGATAAACATGCCATCGATGGTTACATAAATGCCGGTCGCCAACATCGAAGCGATAGTTGGCACGGCATAACGCCAAAACAGTTTGCCAACTGGCGCTTGCAGCAACGCCAGATCGGCCGCGGCGCCTCGATTTTCGGTGCTACCCATTAATACTCCGCTGCCGCACACGCTAACAATTGCCGCTCCAGCAGCACGGCATCTAGTGGTTCCCGACTGATAAGCTCTAGGCGGGAATCCAGTGCATCATCCAACTCCGCCACCTGTAACTCACCGTCAAGCATGTTGCAGGCGGCTATGCCATCGGCGGTGATCATTACCGCTTTTAATCGCATCACTTGCTGGGCTTTAACCCATTGCAGCAAAGGCGCTAATGAAAACACCCAAGCCGGAGAGAAAACCCAGCCATAACTACAGACCTCACCGTCCAGATGTTGTTTGAAGAGTACACCTCTGTCGTCAAAAGCTTCATCAGCAGTGTCGGCATCTATGTTGAACTCAGATGTGGGTTGCAATAGTGAAGGTATCTGGCGGCTAGGAGCGCTGGTATCATTGCCTGGATGCTGCATTAACGCCCATAATGCTGACGGCACAGGTAACTGCTGTGACCAAACTAACCACGGCTTTTGCGGATAATGCTTGGCAACAAACTGCTGTAATTGCTGCTGAACTTGGCTCTGTTCCTGCCATAAGTCGGCTTTAGCTGCCAGCAAGATATCCGCACTGGCAAGCTGCGCGTTGAAGGTTTCATGCTCATAGTAGCGCGCATCACCCAGTTTCCGCGGATCCAACAGACACACGGACGAAAGCAAGTGAATCGATTGTGCAAACCAGTCTGATTTTAACGTACGAATGATCTGCTGTGGATGGCCTAAACCTGTGGGTTCAATCAACAAACGTTGTGGTTTGGCTTTGGCAAGTAACTGTGTCACCGCCACTTGCAATGGTACGCCAGCGGCACAGCAGATGCAGCCACCCGCCACTTCGCGGATCACAACCTGTGCATTGCCATTGCCCATCAGTCCGGCATCTATACCGATTTCACCGAATTCATTTACTAGCACCGCCCAGGTTTCATCGACTGGCTTAGTCTGCAATAACGCTTTGATAAAAGTAGTTTTTCCGGCCCCGAGGAAACCGGTGATAACATGGGTCGGAACGGCGGTAATGATCATAATAAGTTATTGAGACTGGCATTCAGCAGGTTGCCAAGTGTACCCAAAACCGCTGCCAGCCACACCTGTTATCGGCGTGGTCGCTTAGGTTTCTGGTTACTACGCACCCTTTGTTTGGGTGGCAGTTTAGTACTGGTGAGCTTAGCAGCGTGACGATAACGTTCTGGTAATGGCGCGGTGACTTCATAGCCCACAGGTGTCTGCTGCGGCAAATTCAATCCGAGAACTTGTTGCAACTGTTGCAATTGCGGCAATTCTTGAGGACTCACCATAGATAAGGCTTCACCGTCCAAGCCAGCGCGACCGGTTCGACCAATGCGGTGCACATAATCTTCTGGCTCCGTCGGCAGCTCCAGATTAATCACCCGCGGTAGTGCTGGGATGTCGAGTCCTCTGGCGGCGACATCGGTAGCCACCAATATCCGAATCTTACCGTCAACAAAGGCGGCTAATGCTCGATTTCTAGCGCCTTGCGTACAGTCACCATGAAACACTTCATTGCTGATGCCATCCAGAGAGAGTTCCTGCCCCAAACGGCTGGCAGCATCTTTGGTATTGACAAATACTAGCGTCTGTTGCCAGTTGTGTTTACCCACCAATTCGGCCAGCAATTCGGCTTTACGCTGTTTTGACACCAGCAATACCTGTTGCTGGATGCGTCCCTGAGAGACACTGTGTGGCAATTCAATCCATTGTGGCTGCTGCGTCAGTTGTTGCCCCAACTGGCGCACAATTGGCGGGAAAGTAGCAGAAAACAACAGTGTCTGCCGCTTGCTTGGCAACCATTTTTGCAATCGTTGAATATCTTTAATAAAACCCATATCCAACATGCGATCGGCTTCATCCAGTATCAAAAACTGTAATTGACTGAGATCGAGATAGTCCTGACTCAAATGATCAAACAAACGCCCAGGGGTCGCGACCAGAATATCAACCCCTTGCAGTAACCGCTGCCGCTGCGGCCGAAAATTAGCGCCACCATAGACAGCGCTAATCTTGAGTGATGACCCGGCCGCAAAGGCGTTGAGATGTATTGCCAGTTGCTGTGCCAGTTCCCGAGTTGGGGTAAGGATCAGCGCTTTGGGAGTAGCACCGATTGCTGGTGGCTGAGCACTCAGCCGTGCCACAATCGGCAACCCAAATGCCGCCGTTTTACCGCTGCCGGTCTGCGCCGATACCAGCAGATCGTTACCTGCCAGCGCCAACGGTAATACCTGCTGTTGCACCGGTGTCAGTTGGCGATAGCCGTAATCTGCCACCGCAGTGAGCAGTTGATGAGGTAGCGATGTTTCAGAAAACAGCATAATCAGGTCCACACCATATAAAGCGCGCAGTATACACGGCGCACAACTTTATTCCGAGTGACTTGCAATCGCCGTTGGCTGTAGATAAAGCGAGGCAAACTCTGTCGCAGAAACCGGTTTAGAGTAAAAGTAACCTTGTGCATAGTCACAGTTAATCTGCTGTAACAAGGCTGCCTGGGCGGCAGTTTCCACGCCCTCAGCAATAACTTTCATGCCGAGTTTGTGAGCCATTACCACAATCGCTTCGCACAAGGTCTGATTGCTGGCGTCGCTGTCAATATTCTTAGTAAAGGACTGGTCGATTTTCAGATAGTCGATATCAAATTTTTTCAGGTAGGCCAAAGAGGAATAGCCAGTGCCAAAATCGTCCAGTGATACCTGTACACCTGCATCCCGATACGCCAAGAGTTTTTCTGACACCGGCATATTGGTATCTAGCAGCAATCCTTCGGTGATCTCAATACAGATACCGCCATCTGGTTGTTGCTGCAACGTTTGTAACCACTCATGGAAATGAGAGCCTTCATCGCGAAATTGTACCGGTGATTTGTTGATGCTGATTTGTACTTCTGCGCCGAATTGCTCGCGCCACTGGGCACTTTGTTTGACGGCTTGTTGGAACACCCAATTACCGATAGCAAAAATTAACCCAGTGTCTTCAGCAACCGGAATAAACTCCGCCGGAGATACTTGCCCTCGTTGCGGATGATGCCAGCGGATAAGTGCTTCAGCTTTGGTTACTTTACCGTTCTTCAATTCCACAATAGGTTGATAACTTAGCTGAAACGCGCAGCTTTCCACCGCCGAACGCAAGTCCTGGATCAAACGCATGCGGTAATGTGCCTGTTGCTGCATGGAATCAGTGAAGTAGTGATAACGATTGCGCCCATGCTCTTTGGCGGCATACATTGCCTGATCAGCATGTTTCAGCAATACATCTTCCACTTCGCCATCATCGGGATACAGCGTAATACCGATACTGACACTGATATAGGCGGTTTCATCACCAAGTTGATAGGGCTCAGCAATACGCGCCAGGATCTGTCCGGCTACCCGCTCAATCCCCTGCGAGCTAATGGCATCGGTTAGAATAATCGTGAATTCGTCGCCCCCAAGACGCGCCACAAAATCGGATTCCCGCACACATTCACGCAACCTGGCGGCGGTCTGGATCAGCAGTTGATCGCCCATATCGTGCCCTAGGGTATCGTTGACCTCCTTAAAGAAGTCCAAATCAAGGAATAACAGCGCTAGTTTGCTACTGCGGCGACGGGCCCGCTGGATTTCATGATACAGCTGATCCAGTAACATACGACGATTAGGTAATCCGGTCAGCGGATCGTAATTAGCCTGATGCCAGATAACCTGCTCTGAATGCTTTTTCTCGGTGATATCAGAGAACAACGCCACCCACTGCGGTGGTTCACCTTTTCTGCCGCTGATAGTGTTGATGGTCAACCAAGTGATAATTTCTTGTCCATCATGGCGCCGTATCCATAACTCGCCCTGCCAGCGCTGGTATTTACCGATATCTTTTTTGATGGCACGAAAATCTGCCGCCGAGTAACGCTCACTTTTCAACAGAGTGATATTTTTGCCAATAATCTCAGCTTCTCGATACCCAATGATGGTGCAGAACGCCGGGTTCACATTGATGATCTTACCATGACGGTCGAGCACACTCATGGCCTCGCTGCTGTTTTCATACACCGATGCCGCCAACTTCAAGGAGGTCTCACGTTGTTTTTCGCGGGTGATATCTTGATGAATACCGCAAACTTTTACTGGTTTGGCAGCTTTACGTTCCATCACCTGGCCGACATCGCGGATCCAGCGGATCTCTCCATCAGTACGGCGGATCCGATACTCGCTGTTATAGGAAGGCGTATCGCCGGAGATGTGCCGTTCAAGTGCATGCAGTGTTTCCATGCGGTCTTCAACCAATATGGCGTTAAGCCACACTTGTCGTCCCCTATTGAGTTCCTCCAGCGTACAGCCCAGCATAGCTGCGGTTTGTTTATCATTGGTGATGCGATCGCTACAAAGATCCCACACCCAGTAGCCTAACTGGCTGCTGGCGAGCACTAGTTCTAGCTCGGCATGGCTCACCGCCAACGCCTGCTGTGCTTCCTTAGCTGCACTGATGTCAATATAACCGGCGATGACCAGTTGTACTTGATGGAAACTGCGCTGGCAGGAAACCGTCATATGGGTATGAAGCACCTGGCCATTTTTTTTGATAAAGCGTTTTTCCAGCTCATATCGCTCGATATCACCTGCCATCATCCGACGGAAATTGAACATGTTTTCGTCTATATCGTCACGATGTGTCAGGCTGTCCCAGGTTTTGTGCAGTAATTCTTCTTCGGTATAACCCACCATGTGACAAAAATGCGGATTGACCTTCAAGAACAGACGTTCTGGAGAACTGATGGAGATACCGTAATTGCCTACGTTAAATTGTGAACGGAATAAAAAATCATCCTGCAACCGCAACTGTTGTGTCACTTCCCGTTCCAGACGTTGCGACAGCATTTTGCCCATCAGCACATTCACTATTGGGAAGAGTATCAGCACCGGAAAAGCGATACGAGTGATGACATCCACAGCCAGCGTTGCAGGCAACAGCAACATCCACAGCAGCATCAACACATGGGTCAGCAGCGAAAAAATGATGAGTTCCAGATAGCCGATATGAGTCAGTGATTGGCGATTCCAGTTACGCCATTTACGCCAAGAAATCCCCACTATCCCGGATGTCCAGATAACGCCAGCGCCAATAAATGCACCTTCGCCACCTAGATAGATACGAAACAATGAGGCAATAACGCAGGCCAGTAATGTTGGAATGCCACCAAAAAACAACCCGGTCATACACAGCAGTACACTGCGGCTGTCAAAGATAACCCCAGGACTGAAGGTCCACGGAGTCAGCATTACCGCAATACAGATCCCCCCAATCAGCGACCCCGACAGCAACTGTCCCCCCAACAGATAGCGACTGTCTTTACGATACAGCGGAATAGCGTCATAAATTAAGAGCAACGCCAACAGCAAAGCTGCGTTCTGCACTAATGGAAGAAACATATCAGGCTCCGAAGCCCCCAGAGAAAATTCTCAGCACAATCGATCTGATTTTAGCAGGGTCCTTTGAATTGCTTCGGTTAATTAGCAGAACTATAGAGCTTGTCCACATATTCGCGAGCGCTGGTGTGCCATTCAAAGCGACTGGCATGTGCGGCACTCACCAATTGCTGCCAATGAGAGGTACCAAAAAGCGTTAATGCCCGTTCCAATGTCTGCAATAGCGCCTCACTTTGTTGCTGCAGATTAGCGCCATGAAAAACAAAGCCGTTATGGCCGTCCTCAACAGTATCTTTAAGACCACCAACGCCATGCACCAGACAGGGCTGTCCAGCCTTGAGTGCCAGCATTTGGCTAATGCCACAGGGTTCAAATGAACTGGGCATCAAGAACAGGTCGCCACAGTGATAAAGCGCCGAGGACAGTTGTTCATGATAGCCGTTGATAAACAGAAAGTTATGATGGCGAGCAGCCACCTCACTGAACTCCCGCGCCAATGCCGCATCGCCACTACCGAGTAACCAGAAGCAAGCAGAGGTGTTCCACGACGCCAGTCGCTGCAATATTGCATCCAACACCAAGCCACCTTGCCAGGGTTGCCGTAAAATCAGCATTTTCTGATCAGTTAACCGGCCAACGGATGTCAGTAAAAAGCCCTGTGGAGACTCATGTTGCGCCAAACGGATCTGTGCAATCATCTCCGATGAATGCACGAATTCACTGTATCCCAGTTTGCTCAGCAGTGCCTGATATGCCAGCGGATTTAATTGCTGACGCATCTGTGTTCGCGACACTTCGGGTGGCGCAGTGCTGTAGTCACAACCATTGAGAATGCCAAACAGCTTTTTGCAACGACGTAGCCGTTGCAGATCCAGCTCCAAGCCCTCCCCGCCAAAAAAACCATCCGCAGGCCGCGACGACTGCAACACCTCTTCGGCATAGCCGGGTGACACCAAATGCACGGCATCGCTGAGATTAATGGCCGCACGTAGCGGATTAACACAATCGGGATAACGGGGATCAATGGCAGGTGCTAACGCTTTTACCCCCATAGCTGTCATGGCGGGGAACCAAGACTGCAATGAGGAGATATCGCCGGTCAGCGGTCTGATCCCTTGCATCGCCAAATTGTGAATACTCAGCACCGTAGGGATTTGCTGTAATTTGACATATGCGGGTTCAAACGCTCGCAACATGCTGAAAAAACCACAATGCCAGTCATGTAAGTGCAACCGTTCTGGTAACGGCAGCAAGCCACCACAGAGCAAGGTAGCAACCGCAGTGCAAAACAAAGCAAACTTGCTGGCATCGGTAGCAAACGGGCGACCAGGCCCATCTTGGGTATAGATAACATGACCTGGCGAGACAAACATCTCATGAGCCAACAGGTAGATCCAGACATCAGGCAGCAACGGATTAGGCAGGCGATACAGCTTCAACGGGTAATGACCACTGTCAAATGGCACCACAAAGTCACACACAAACTCGGCCTGTTGCTCCCGCGCCAAAAAACCGTAATCAGGCATAATCATATCGACGGCAACCCCATGAGGCTGCAGTGCTAGCGGCAAGTCCCGCAACACATCAGCCATACCGCCAACTTTCGCCCCGTTGAGGGCTGCATTTTCTGCAGCCAGCATTAGTACCCGCATTTACTTCCGTTATCCTTTGTTATTAGTTATTCGTAGCCTACCGGAAGACCCAACATATCGCGGGTCACCAGCACCACCCCATCCTCCGATACCCGGAAGCCTTTGGCGCGGTCGTGGTCGTGGTTATAACCTATTTCCATGCCTTCGGGAATAATACAACCACGGTCAATGATCGCTTTGCGGATACGACAGTTACGTAGGATCACCACATCAGGCAGGATCACCGCATCCTCAACCACTGAGTAGGAACACACCCGAACTTCATTAAATAACACGCAATGACGTACCGTGGCACCAGAAATGATGCAACCACTGGAAACTACGGAATCTACCGCCATACCGCGTCTGCCGTCATCATCAAACACAAACTTAGCGGGTGGTAATTGCTCCTGATAGGTCCAGATCGGCCACTTGGCATCATAAAGATTTAACGCCGGGGTGGGGGAAAGCAACTCCATATTGGCCATCCAAAATGAATCCAGCGTGCCAACATCCCGCCAATAGGCAGGCTCATTAGGGAAAGAGCTGCGGAACGGGTAGGCAAACACTTGATGATTTTCGATAATCGACGGAATGATATCTTTACCAAAATCGCGCTGTGACTCGGCATTTTGCGCATCGCGCTTTAGCTGTTCAAACAGAAAGTCGGTATTGAAGACATAGTTGCCCATAGATGCCAAACACAGCTCTGGGTTGTCTGGCAATGGCTTGGGATGCGCCGGCTTTTCTTCAAAACCGAGGATGCGGTTGCCAGTATCCACTTCCATCACCCCAAACGCATTGGCAGCTTCGGCAACGGGCACTTCCATACAGGAGACTGTCATATC
Source organism: Shewanella fodinae (assembly GCF_014651955.1). GTDB lineage: Bacteria > Pseudomonadota > Gammaproteobacteria > Enterobacterales > Shewanellaceae > Shewanella > Shewanella fodinae. Next base: position 110,521 of record NZ_BMXW01000005.1, read on the forward strand.
CGCACCAGACTCCGCGTGCGCGGCTAACAGTCCAGCATAATCCATGCGATACACATGATCGCCAGAAAGCACCATCACATAGCGTGGCAATTCATGGCGAATAATATCAATATTTTGAAATACCGCATCGGCCGTTCCCTGGTACCAGTTATCTGAGTAACGTTGTGATGCCGGCAGAATTTCAACTGATTCACCCAACTCTTTCTTGAAATGCCCCCAACCACGCATGATATGGCGGATAAGTGAATGGGATTTATACTGAGTGACTACCCCAATGCGGCGGATACCTGAGTTAACGCAGTTGGAAAGCGGAAAATCGATAATACGGAATTTACCACCAAAATACAGTGCTGGTTTGGCACGCCAGTCGGTCAGTTCATGCAGACGACTGCCCCGGCCTCCTGCCAGGATCAACGCATAGGTATCGCGGGTTAAGTTGCTGATAAAGCGCAAACTAGAATTTGACATATCCTCTGTCTCCCCAACTGAAAAAAGGCCCGTTAACGCGCCTTCCAAATATGATCCCGGTAGCCAGCAATCGTGACATCACTGGAAAACCGGCCACTGGCGGCAGTATTGCGAATACTCATGGCGGTCCATCGCTGCCAGTCCTGATAAGCTTTTGCCACGTCAAGTTGTGCTAGTCGCAAAGATTCAAAATCTGCTGCCAACATCCACGGATCAGTAGGCGATTCGATAGCGGCCACAATCGGCGCAAAAATCTCCGGTTCTTGCAGGTTAAAATGGCCACTTTTTAGCAGTGCCATCACCCCTGTTAGCGCTTCTGATGCCGCAATATATTCCCATGGGCGGTAATGCCCCTTTAACTCCTCCACCGATGGCGCATTAAGCCCAAATAGGAAAAAGTTGTCCTCCCCCACCTCTTCCAACATCTCAATGTTGGCGCCATCCAAAGTCCCGAGAGTCAATGCACCATTCATCATAAATTTCATGTTGCCAGTACCGGACGCTTCTTTACCAGCAGTGGAAATCTGTTCCGACAGATCGGTACCGGGACAGATGGTTTCCATAGCGCTGACGTTATAGTCGGGCAAAAAGGCAAATCGCAGCCATGGTTTGGCGCGGTGGTCACTGTTGATCATATGCGCCACGTTGTTGGCTAACTTGATAATAAGTTTAGCCATGGCATAGCCAGGCGCCGCTTTACCCCCGATTAAGACACAACGGGGTTGCATTCCGTGAGTGTCACCAGTGAGCACTCGTTGGTACAGATGAATCACATGCAGAATATTCAGTAACTGACGTTTATATTCATGGATACGTTTCACCTGTACATCAAACAACATGCCGGTATCAAATTCCACCCGGCAACGCTCAGCCACCAGCGTTGCCAGCTTCTGCTTGTTATGCTGTTTAACGCTACGCCATTGCTCAACAAAAGCATGATCCTGGGTGTAAGCATTGAGTGCCGATAATTTACTAAGGTCGGTTACCCAGTCATGTCCTAAACGACTACTGATCAGTTGGGCTAGTGCTGGATTACAGTACGCCAACCATCGGCGCGGTGTCACACCGTTAGTACGATTGTTGAATTTATGTGGCCATAATTCGTGGAAATTATGAAACAACCCTGAAGTCAGCAGTTGCGTGTGCAGCGCCGCCACACCATTGACGGAAAAACTCGCCACAATCGCCAGATAAGCCATGCGGATGTGGGGTTCTGGTCCCTCTTCAATGATCGACATGTCCCGCAATTTGCTGACATCTCCAGGCCAGCGATGCGCTACTTCATCAAGGTAGCGGGCATTGATTTCATAGACGATTTCAAGAATACGCGGCAGCATGTGAGCAAACATGCGTACCGGCCAGCGCTCTAACGCTTCTGGCAATAAAGTGTGGTTGGTATAAGCCAAACAACGGCTGACAATCTGCCAGGCCGGGTCCCATTCCAGTTCATAAACATCCACCAGTAGCCGCATCAACTCCGGCACGGCAATGGCGGGATGGGTGTCGTTTAACTGGATCGCGTTAAACTTGGGAAATTCAGTAAAATCCATGCCATGCAGCTGCACCCAGTTACGCAACAGGTCCTGCAGGCTGGCTGAAGACAGAAAATACTGCTGCCGCAACCGCAATTCTTTACCGTTTTCGCTGCTGTCATTGGGATACAGCACCATAGTGATCTGCTCAGCCTGGTTTTTGGCAGCTACCGCCTCGGTATAATCGCCCTGGTTAAACTCGGCCAAATCAAATTCATTGGTAGCTTCGGCTTTCCACAGACGCAAAGTATTGACCCGGCCATTGCGATAACCGGGAACCGGTACATCATATGCCACCGCCAGTACGTCCTGAGTATCAAGCCACAATATATGACGCCGCCCACGCAGATCCACATAACTCTGGGTTCGGCCACCGAAATGTACTGTCACATTGTGCTGCGGAACCCGGACTTCCCAGGGATTACCATCGCGCAGCCAGCGGTCCGGTTGTTCCACCTGATAGCCATCCACAATCTTCTGTAAAAACATGCCATATTCGTAACGGATGCCATAACCCGTCACCGCTAGCCCTAATGTAGCGCAACTATCGAGAAAACAGGCGGCCAGCCGACCCAGACCACCATTTCCTAACCCGGCATCATGTTCCTGTTGCTCCAGCGTCTCCAATCTAACGGCATATTCCTGCAAGACGGTGCGGCACTCATCAGTCAATTCCAAATTCAGCAAGGCATTACCGAGTGTGCGCCCCATGAGAAATTCCAGTGACAGGTAAGCCACATGCTTTTTGTGTTGCTGCAAATCCTGCCTACGGGTGTCACGCCAATTATCCAACAACTGTTCTTTGACACTGAGCGCCAGCGCATGAAACATCGCTTCCGAATTTTGCTCATCCCAACACAGGTCATAACGCAACTGTCTAGCAAATGCGGCCTTCAGTGAATCACATGGTTCGCAGGGCTCATGGGCCGGCATTTTGGCCGGGCTGGCAACGGTACTTTGTTGACTTTGGCTACGTCCTTTGGCGGTGCGGCGGGCCGGGGTTTTCGAGGTGTCGGTCATGTTTCCTCCTGGTTGGATGCGGCAAACGTCAAATGTGGTTAATGAGTGGTCGAGATAATAGCCTTAAATAACAGCAAGCTATGCGATATCAACAACTGCTGCTGACCGGATTTTCGTGGTGTGCTGTCTTGCGGTGCCCCATCGGCAGTCGCGCTGCTCAACAACGGCTGCCAACGGGCGGCAAGGCTAGTTTTGGGAATGGTAAAAGCGTGTTGGTCGTCACCGGCATGCAGCAACAACAGCAACATTTCCGGCTGCCCGTTGTCATTCTCACCTTTGAGCAACATCTGTAAACTGCGACAATGGCCTTCCGCCCAATGCACTCGACTCATCGCCTCACCGCGGGCATCAAACCACGCTAAGGCCTGTGGTGCCAAAAGATCATCTGTATGGATATAAGCCGAGCAGTAAAACACTGAGGATTGACGCCGAATATCAATCAATCGCCGACAGAAGCGCTGCAGCGCATGACTGTGTTCATCATCACGCCAGTCAATCCATCCCAGCGGATTATCCTGACAATAGGCATTGTTATTACCTTGCTGGCTATTACCCTGCTCATCACCAGCCAGTAGCATAGGCACTCCCTGCGATAACAGTAAAGTGGCCAAAATATTACGACACTGGCGCGCCCTTAATGCTTGGATTTGTGGATCATCGCTGTGACCTTCCACACCAAAATTACAACTGAAATTCTCGTGATGACCATCGCGATTATCTTCACCATTGGCTTCATTATGGCGCTGTTCGTAGCTCACTAAATCACGGAGTGTGAATCCATCATGGCTACTGATAAAGTTGATAGAGCTACAAGGGCCTCGTCCTGAGTGCTCAAATAGATCACCGGAACCGTGTAACCGCTTGGCCAGTTCCGGCAGCATGCCGTAATCGCCACGCCAAAAACGGCGAATAGTATCGCGATAACGGTCATTCCACTCAGAAAACACCAACGGAAACTGTCCTAACTGATAGCCGCCTGGTCCAATGTCCCAGGGTTCAGCAATCAGCATAACGCCGCTGAGCACCGGGTCTTGCATCAGTGCATCGAAAAAACCACTGCCACGATCAAATCCCTGCGGCTCCCGCCCTAGACAGGTGGCCAGATCAAATCTAAAACCATCAACGCCCATGACCGACACCCAATAGCGCAACGAATCCATCACCAACTGCAACACTCGCGGGTGACTGATATTGAGGCAATTACCACAACCAGTATCATTGATATAAAAACGTTTATCATTGGGGTGCAGCCGATAATAACTGGCATTATCGATGCCACGAAAACTGTAATGGGGGCCAAGCCGACTGCCTTCTGCGGTATGGTTATAAACTACGTCCAGCACCACGCGAATATCATGCTGATGCAGGGCATCGACCATCCGCTTAAACTCCTGAATGCCATCAGCCGTTGCACAGTAGCTCGGATGGGGCGCAAAAAAGCCAATACTGTTATAGCCCCAGTAGTTAGTCATACCTTTATCAGTCAGGAAAGGTTCGGAAAAAAAACTCTGTATCGGCAATAGCTCTACACAGGTAACGCCTAGGGATTTCAAATAACGAATAGCAACATCGCTGCCCAATCCGGCAAACGTGCCACGTAGATGTTCAGCCAGTTCAGGTAAACGGGCACTGAAGCCTTTGAGATGCATCTCATAAATCACTTCATGGCTCAGTGGCCGCGGCAATATCCGCGTCCCATTAAAAGATTGATCTTCCACCACGACTGAACGCGGCATAGCCCAAGCGTTATCACAGCTATTGGGAAGGGAATCGTCGCCAATGCCACCGTCAGCACTGACTTTTTTGGCACCATCTCGTTCAAGTTCTGGCAATTCTAGCTGGCATTCGTCATCGAGAGGCCTGCCGGATGCGTCAACTCTGGCATAGCCAAGATGCCAGGGGCCAGGTTGCAATGTTCCAGCGATCCAACGGCTATAGGGATCCAGTAGCAGCTTGTTCGGATTAAAACGGTGCCCAAGATGTGGCTGGTAGGGGCCGTCGATCCGATAACCGTAGAACATACCCGGTTCGGCCCCGGCTAGAAAACCACACCAAATCTGTTGGCGCTGCTGTGGTAAAGAGTAACGACCAACCTCCTGCCAGTGTCCTCCGGTTTCAGTGCGGAAGATACATAGCTCGACCTGCGTCGCATGCGCTGAAAATAAGGCAAAATTCACCCCCAACACTTGACCGTCAGCATCTCTGACAACCTGGCTACCAAGCGGATAAGGTTGACCACTGAGCATCTGCATCAGTCACTCTCCTGCCATTGAAAATACACAGTCGCCAGTGGTGGAAGGCTCATCATGGCGCTATGCTGCATCCCCTGCCAAGGCACGGCTTCGGCGTTAATGCCGCCGCCATTTCCCACATCACTGCCACCATAAAAATGGCTGTCACTGTTGAGCAGCTCCCGATAATGTCCGGCCTTGGGCAAACCGATACGATAACCATGGTGTACTGTTGGGGTGAAATTACACACCGCCACTAAAGCATTACCATGATCATCAAACCGGCAAAAGGCCAGCACACTGTCAGCCGCATCGGTACAATCCAGCCAAGCAAAGCCACTGCCTTCACCATCGCGCTGCCACAGTGCCGGACACTGCCGATAACATTGATTAAGATCAGTTACCCATTGCTGTAACTGCTGATGCGGCGCATATTGCAACAGATGCCAGTCAAGACTGTAGTCATGCTGCCACTCATGGCGTTGGGCAAATTCATTGCCCATGAATAACAACTGTTTGCCTGGATGCGCCCACATGAAACCATAGTAAGCCCGCAATGTAGCGAATTTTTGCCAATCATCGCCGGGGATTTTCTCTATTAGGGAGCGTTTACCGTGCACCACCTCATCATGGCTCAGTGACAAAATGAATTCTTCAGTGTAGGCATACACCAGAGAAAAGGTCATCTCATGATGATGAAAACTGCGGTGAATAGGATCGCGGCTGATATAGCTGAGGGTGTCATGCATCCAGCCCATATTCCACTTAAAGCCAAACCCGAGCCCTCCGGAGCCAACATCGCGGCTGACACCGCCCCAAGCCGTAGACTCTTCGGCGATCATCATAATGCCGGGATAACGAGAGTAGAGCCTGGTATTGAGATCCTGCAGCAAAGCGATGGCATCCAGATTTTCACGACCGCCATACTGATTGGGAGCCCATTCACCCGCTTTGCGACTGTAGTCCAAATATAACATCGAAGACACCGCATCCAGCCGCAGGCCATCAATATGGAACTCCTGTAACCAGTAACAGGCATTGCTCAACAGAAAACTTTGTACTTCTTTACGTCCATAGTTGTATATCAAGGTGTCCCAGTCTGGGTGACTGCCGCGCCGAGGATCTTCATGTTCATACAGACAGGTGCCGTCAAAACGTGCTAAACCGTGCGGATCTTTCGGGAAATGCGCTGGCACCCAATCCAATATCACGCCAATGCCCGCCTGATGAAAAGCATCAATCAGTGCCTTCAGCGCCGCAGCATTACCAAAGCGATAGGTTGGCGCATATAAACCCACCGGTTGATAACCCCAGGAACCATCAAAGGGATATTCACTCAGCGGCATGAATTCTACATGGGTGAATCCCAGCGCCGACACATAAGGCACTAACTGGGCAATCAGCTCCTCATAGTTCAGATATTCACGGCCATCAGCACCTTTACGCCGCCAAGATCCTAAATGGACTTCGTAAATACTGATGGGGGCCTTGTGCCAAGCAATCTGGCTGCGCCCATGCATCCAGCTTTCATCTCCCCAGGACCATGTTTCAGCAAAAGGCACTCGTGAGGCATTGTGAGGCGGTGGCTCCATTGCTCTGGCAAACGGGTCGGCTTTCTGCTGCCACTCGCCAGTTGCGGTTTGAATGGCATACTTGTAGTACTCACCCCCTTGCAGACCTGGAATAAAAATTTCCCAGAGCCCAGAACCTGGATGAAAACGCATACTGTGGCGACGTTGATCCCAACAGTTAAAATCCGCAATTACTGACACTGCTTTTGCATTAGGTGCCCAAACACAAAACAACACCCCGTCAAGACCATCACTCTGACGCCAATTAGCACCGAGGAACTGCCAAGCCTGTTGCTGGCGACCTTCACAAAACAGGTAGATATCCCGTTCATCTAGGATAGATGGCGCGGCATAAGGGTCATCCAATAATACTTGCGCCTCGGGATAGTGCACTTGTAACTGATAGGCAAAAGGTGTGGTCCGTCGTCCAAGCTTACCGACAAACAGCGGTTCGGCACCTGCAACTGGTAATAACTGCGCTACCTTTTTGCCGGATTTGCGCTCAATAACGAACACATCAGTAGCGCCAGGCAATACGGCTCTGACAACCAAGGCTGATTTGCCTTCCAATACAATTTGGTGCATCCCCAACCAACTGAAAGCATCGCCATGACAACCTTGCGCCAGCGCCTGGCAGGTTGCTGTATCACCGCAAAGACCACTAGCACCATCACTTTGAGCGACAGCGACGGCCGAGCGTTGATTGGATTGAGCGGATGGTTGCGGTTTCATCAGCAAGTTCTCCTGTCAGTTAATTGCGAGGGGTATTTCTGGCGTCAGCAACGGTATCGATGGTCTGCCCAAAGAGTGCGTGTTGTGACAGTTGTTCCACCGGCAATGAATAACGTCGACGCCAGTTAGGGTACTCGCGACTGGTGCCAGGAATATTTACGGCATCTTCTTCTGCCAGCAGGTCTGCCAGTGCTAAGCTGAACAGCTCACTGTTGCCAGCAGCAACCGCACCAGCCCAGATGGGCAACAGTGTGGCAAAATCAACATCCACAGTAAGCTGGCAGCCGGTCATATCCTGTATCCAATGCAGCAGCCCCTGCCGCTTATGGTCTCGACGTTGCTGCGCCTGTTGTAACTCCACCGCGGAATACAGTTTGAGTTGCTGACGCTGCAGCAGATCCTTTCCCTGCCACCACGCTGCCATCGTCGGTACATCATGATTAGCCAACATCATCAGTGCATGCGGCTTGTATTCCGATGGCGGTTTGAATCCGGCATACTGCGGCAAACGCGGTTCGTCAACACAGAAGTAAAACAGCTCATTGGAAAAAATACCGCTACGATACATCGGCTCAATAATCTCCGTAGGAACTAATCCCAAGTCTTCGCCTATCACCATACAAGCCGCCCGCTGACTCTCCAGCAACAAAATCGCCATCAAACACTCGAACGGATAGTACACATAAGTTCCACCATGCTGAGTGCCACCAACGGCTACCTCCGGCCACCACCAAAGTCGAAACAACCCCATCATGTGGTCAATACGCAAGGCACCACAATGCCGCATATTGCTGCGCAGCAAAGCGATAAAATGCCCAAAATTTGCCTGCCGTAATCCGATGGGATCCAGCGGCGTTAACCCCCAATTCTGCCCCTGCGGGGCGAATGGATCAGGTGGCGCTCCGATACTGGCATAAGTACAAAATTGGTTTGGATGCTGGCGAACTTCAGCGCCAGCACCAATGGCACCCACAGCTAAATCTCGTACTAACCCGATAGCCATGCCGAGTTCCTGTGTTAATGCCTGGCAATGGGCCAGTTGCTCTTCAGCAACAAATTGCAGATACAGATAGAAGTCGGGATTTTTTAACCACGGCGCCGTTACTTGCTGCGCCTGTGTCCTGGCATAAAACTGCAGATCCTCACCGTTATCGTCGATGAAGCGTGCATAAGCCTGTTGTCGAGGGTGATGCGATGGGTAACCTTTAAAAACCTTAAACAACGCCTTCAATTCGGCGACTTTTACCTTAAACGCCGCCGCATAATCTATCCACAGACTACCGTTGTTATTAGCAGGCATTTTTTGCGGTAATGCAGCTTGCCAGTCATCGTGGCAGGCTTCTGGGCACATCGAGGTGCTGATGTATAGAGGATGCAACCGTCTTCGGTCATAAGGGCTGTAGGGACTGGCGGCCTCGGAATCTTGTAATGGAAGAGCGTGCAAGGGGTTGAGTTGAATAAAATCCGCCCCTTTGGCGGCCATTAAACGGATAAATTCGCTCAATACCCGAAAATCACCAATTTTCGCGGGGATCCCGCTACGACGGCTATCACTTGGTTGCTTAGACCAGAGTGAAAACAGCTGCACACTCACCCCCCAGGGCTTACGCGACAACTGCTGTGGTAGCTCAGCACCATAACTGCGTCTGGGCACCAGCATCCAGATACCCTCGCACCAAGCGTTATTCATGCCATCAGGACAGTCTGCTGCGGAGATTTTTATCTGGTGATAACCCGCGCTCAGTGCCGATAACTGCTCAGTTGGCAGGTATTCCGCTAGCCGTAGCTCACGCTCCTGATACAGACGGTTATCGGTGTAATAATCACCAACCACTGGCAACGGAGGAACGACAAAGGTCAGCTCGGTAGCAATGCCATTTTCGGTACAAAGGTTCAGCGTGAGCGCACCGGTATAAGCTTGTGGACAACGCACTCGGATAGAAGGGGCGTCGACGTAGCTCCATTGAAAAGGCTGAAGAAAATTATGCCACGGTGCGGCATCAAGTAAATTAATGCGTTGTGTCACCCAATCTGCAGTAAGCGGCTCACCAGCCACGGGTAACTCCGCGTGGCACATTGCCCGCAGGATCGCTTCCCGATCGGCAGCAGGGGTGGTGTGGTAATGGCTATCGCAGTCCACAAAGCCATTACCTACTCCCTGTAAGTACAGCAACTTCTCCAGATCCATCAACGCACTCCCTGTTTGTTGGTTGGCTAGTAGTCAATTATTGAGCAGTTACCATGCCAGAAGCAAATCCATCGCCTGCAGCATCACAGTAACGTGCTGCAGCATGATCTAACACGTTTAAAATCAAATAACTATTACAGTGACATGACAAATTGCCTGTGACTGATGGTTTATCGGCTTTGCGTAGACAGATGAGCTGTTGGTGCAAAAATGTGCAACTGTTCACCAAAGCGGTGCATATGGCGGTGAAGTATCCACCAAAGTAACTATGGGTTTTTATTGTTAATTCAGAGTATTGAGAGTGGAGTCTTTACATTAGGGAAAATAATGTCCAGATTGCAGCAACGCTTGTACCAAAAATTACCGCGACGATTCATCATCCTCATGTGACAGGATCTGCCCGACCAAGAGCATAGGTGCGGCATCTAATTTCTCAGCATCCATCATATTTGCAATACGTTCCACCGCCGATAACAACTGGCTTTGCTCCCACTCTTCCAACAACTGATAGCGTTTTATGAAATGCTCCTGCAGCGGTTTGGGCGCAGATTGCAGCAATATCTGACCTGCATCACTCAGTAACAAATGGACCTTACGCTTGTCCTCGACACTGCGCTGGCGGATCACTAACCCTTTAGCTTCCAGTCGATCCAGAATGGTGGTCACCGTGGCAGGACTGAGGTTAATTTCCGCCGCCACCTGCTTTGCCAGAGGCGTTCCCAGTAAGGCAATTTTCTGCATAACAATCAACTGTGGGCCAGTCAGCCCCGAATGCTTACTGAGCTGTTTAGAATGCAGATCAATGGCCCGAATGATCTTACGCAATGAAATCAGCAACTGTTCATATTTTTCCATTTTGCTTCCATTTGATTAGGCCAGGATTGAGATGTACACGAAGACAACCACGTCATGATAACAAATCCCTTTGATAGCGACAGAGAATTACAACGGGAGAGCGCCTCAGACTGTACAGAGAACTATACTTTGTATGTAGTGGAACCGAGTGTTATTGTTTCACATTTATCTAATAAAGATATTGAATAACAATAAGGGATTATTGTCGTAAATTTATTCAATTATCTGAACTGTAAGCCTATTTCATTTACATTAGATTTTTCTTGTGTTAAGTATGCTTACACATCCAATCGCCCAAAAAAACACTAGGAGGTGTACAAATGGCTGCGAAATTTTTCATCCCGTCAGTCAACGTACTGGGTCAAGGCGCCGTGGATGACGCCATTAATGATATAAAAACTCTCGGATTCAAACATGCGCTGATTGTGACCGATAAACCACTGGTCAGCATAGGCATTGTTGGCTCTATCGCTGAAAAACTGGGGCAAGTCGGGCTATCAGTGACAGTGTACGATGGCGTGCATCCCAATCCTACCGTGTCAAATGTAGAGGCGGGTCTGAAACTACTGCGGGAAAATGACTGTGACTGTGTAATTTCACTGGGTGGCGGTTCACCACACGATTGCGCGAAGGGGATTGCGTTAGTCGCAGCCAATGGTGGTGCTATCGGTGATTACGAGGGGCTGGATCGGTCGTCTAAACCGCAGCTACCACTGATTGCCATCAATACAACCGCTGGTACTGCCAGTGAAATGACCCGTTTCTGCATCATTACTGATGAAACCCGTCACATCAAAATGGCTATTGTTGATAAACATGTGACGCCGCTGCTATCGGTAAACGATCCGCAACTGATGCTGAAGAAGCCCCGGGGTTTGACAGCAGCAACGGGTATGGACGCACTTACCCACGCAGTTGAAGCCTATGTCTCCACAGCCGCCACCCCCATTACCGATGCCTGTGCCATAAAAGCCATGGAGCTTATTCGTGACAACCTGCGCACTGCCGTTGCTCACGGCGATGACATAGAAGCGCGCGAGCAGATGGCCTATGCGGAGTTCCTCGCGGGCATGGCTTTCAACAATGCCAGTCTCGGTTATGTCCACGCAATGGCGCATCAATTAGGCGGTTTCTATGATCTGCCACACGGGGTTTGTAACGCGCTGCTGCTGCCATTCGTGCAGGAATACAATGCACAGGTTGCTGCGCCGCGTTTAAAAGATGTTGCCAAGGCATTGGGAATTGATGTTAGCGCCATGAATGATGCTACTGGTGCACAGGCGGCTATTGATGCTATCAAGAAATTGGCGGCAGATGTTGGTATTCCGGCTAATCTCACTAGCATCGGTGTTAAGGCTGAAGATATTCCTGTGCTGGCAACTAATGCACTGAAAGACGCCTGTGGCTTGACCAACCCGAAACAGGCCTCACACGAAGAAATCTGCCAGATATTCAGAAACGCTATGTAATTTAGCAAGTTATAAAAAGCCTCGTACGATTACGAGGCTTTTTTATAACTTGGCCACAGGCGTTTGAAGCCTGTCCATAAAGCAGATTATAATCGCGACTTTAGTGGATGACGGCATACGACTATGGACACGCAGGACTTTAGTGAACTCAACCGCCGCAGTGCAACCTCCTTCCATGAGCAAAAACAGCTAATTAAAAACCTGTTGGCAGGTCGCATGGTGTTATGTCGCCATTGCGGCCAACAATTGCAGGCCCAATTACCCGTGGCGGGTGAAAACAGTGTTGGCTACATTCGCTGTAACCGAGGTTGTACCGACATAGAGCTGGAAGCCGCAGTTCCCAAGCGCTGAATGGCGATTGATACTCCCCCTAATGATGTCAAGGAAGGGACCATGTTTACTCAAGGCTGTTTTGATTTTCTTGCTGCGTTGCAGCTTAACAATGATCGTGCTTGGTTTAAGGCTAATCAGCATCAATATGAAGCATTAGTACGCACGCCGGCGTTGCAATTTATTGAACAGATGCAACCTCATGTATTTGCCCTTTCTCCGAGACTCACTGCTGTAGCCAAAAAAGTTGGCGGTAGCCTCATGCGTCCACAGCGAGATACCCGCTTTAGTCATGATAAAGCGCCTTATAAATCCAATGTGGGGATCCAGTTTCGCCATTTTCAAGGGAAAGATGTTCACGCGCCCGGGTTGTATGTACATCTTGCCAACGATGGCTGCTTTATCGCCGCCGGGATTTGGCACCCAGAATCGCCGATTCTCAGTAAAATCCGTGCCTGTATTGATGAAAATCCCAACGGCTACAAAAAGGCGCTCTCGGACCTCAATAACGGCGGATTTTACCTTGATGGTGACAGCCTGCAACGCCCGCCTAAAGGCTACGATAAGCAACATCCGTTAATTAACGAACTAAAACGTAAGGATTTTATTGCAGTAAAAACAGTCCCACTCAGTGCAATCATTGCGGATGATTTTGTGGAGTACTGTCACCAACAGCTGCAACACACGCAGAGACTGATGGCTTATCTGTGTTTTGCTTTGGAACTCGACTACTGACGCGTTGACGCCCGGCATCTGTTACACTTGGCGCCAGTTATTTCCAACGCTTTTACGTCATGACTCCTGTTGAAAAACACGCGGACAGTTACGCACAAACGATCCGTTTATTATTTACTGACATCCTGCAGTCTAAGCACAGTGCTGATCGGGTCGTCGCCAGTTATTTCCGCCTCAATAAAAAACATGGTGGCCGAGATCGACGCATCATTCGTGAGACACTGTTTGCGCTGTTTCGCTGGTACGGCTGGCTAAAACGCCTACCAGCAGCCAATGAAGAACAGCGGTGGTTTCGGCAACTCGCCGTTTGTGGGTTACTGGAGCAACATTCCTGGCAACCCACGCTAGAAGCCTGGCAACAGCGAGCAGGGTTATTACCACATGTCGCTACACCTTGGCAGCAATTAACGGAAGCCACTGAACAGTTGCAACTGTGGTTTGCTGGCAGTGATTTTCCTGCTCAGGCGCTGGTGCCAGAATGGTTATGGGCACAATTGCCTGAACTCAGCGAACATGAAAAAATGCAGCTATTGCAAAGCCTTAGCTCTCGACCACCATTATGGTTAAGAGTGCAACGACTGCCGACAGCACAAGCCATTCAGTCCTTGGAAGCCGCTGGGTTATCTGTTAAAGCATCAACATTCTTTGACAATGCAATCAGCCTAGGTCATCAGAGCATCAACTTGAATGAATTGCCGTTCTATAAAGCAGGTTACCTAGAAGTGCAGGACTTGGCATCGCAAGTCATTGGGCATATCTGCGCGCCGACAGCAACTGAACATTGGTGGGATGCCTGCTGTGGTGCTGGCGGCAAAAGCCTGCAACTGGCATCACAAATGCAAAACCGTGGCCGTATTGTGGCATCGGATATTCGTCAACATGCGCTGCTGGAACTGCAAAAGCGCGCCAGTCGCGCTCAATTTGACATCATCAGTACAGCACTGTGGCAATCTGATCACCTCCCCGTTGCCCAAGAAAAGTTTGATGGCGTATTGGTAGATGCGCCGTGCAGTTGCACCGGGACTTGGCGTCGTAACCCCGATATGCGCTGGCTTGATGATGTGACTGCTGTAACCGACAAACCCTCACTGCAACTAGATATTCTGCAGCGGGCCAGTGCCGCGGTGAAAACCGGGGGTAAGCTGGTGTATGCCACCTGTTCCTTAGCACACGCAGAGAATCGAGCCGTTGTGGACAGATTCCTTAGCAGTAACCCGGATTTTCGACTGCAAACGCTGCAACATCCGTTTACCGGGGAAAGGACAGAATATTTGACCGTATGGCCGTTTGAAGCCGACACAGATGGCATGTTTGTTGTCCGCATGTGCCGTCAATAGCGCAAATAACTGAGTCTACTTCGCTCCGGGATGATAATGACTGTTGTTAAATAATTTTTACCAATACACATTAAATATTTCGCTTTAGCTTGACAGGCCCTTTAGGTAAAAAGGAAGTGTGCGACGTTTATGCACATTTTCTGGAACAGGACCATGTCAAACCCAAATGAATTTGATGATGATGACTCTCAATGGGGAGAGCATCTGCGTAACAAACAACGCAATAGCAAGCGCGTAAAACAACGTCGTCGTGACACCAAACGCCGTTATTACGATGAAACTCCCGAAGTGGACTTCTATAAGGAAGACAAGTGGAAATGATGCCGCTAAGCTACTGTTAAACTTTGGTACATGGCCCGCATTGAAGGGACAGAACATAACAAAGGGTGGTCAAAAAAGACCACCCTTGTTTTTTGGTAAACTACACGGCTTCTTCGTTCTCTTCACCGGTACGAATACGAATTACCCGTTCTACTTCAGTCACAAAAATTTTGCCGTCGCCGATTTTGCCGGTACGTGCAACATCCACAATCACATCCAGCGCCTGTTCCAACAAATCGTCTTGGATCACCAGCTCAATTTTGACTTTAGGCAGGAAGTCCACCATATACTCAGCACCGCGGTATAATTCTGTATGGCCTTTCTGACGCCCAAACCCTTTAACCTCCAACACCGTCATCCCTGTAATGCCAATCTCCGCCAAAGCTTCACGGACATCATCAAGTTTGAAAGGCTTGATTATGGCTTCTACTTTTTTCATCAGGCACTCCTTCATGACCTAAATACCACTGTCTTGTCGCGCTAGCTTATCACGCTCCGCAGCCCTGCGAAACCAACAGCCAAAGACGATAATTTACTATAAAAAAGCTAATCATTTATTAGCTAATGATCTAAAAGCGCCACAGCATTCACACCTGCAGGCGACTACACTTGAGACAGATAACGGTTTCGCAGGATGCGAGATCGCCTCGGCAAAAGGAGTTGCTTATGAAGCGCCAAGTCTACAGCGGCTTCACCTTGGTGGAGCTGATCATTACTTTACTGGTATTCACAATATTGCTTGGCATTGCGGTGCCTTCACTCGCCGATCTACAGCGGCAATATCGTACTGACTCCGCTATTCGCCAGTTGCAGCAGTTACTGGCGTTCGCCCGGAACCAAGCGATCAGCTACCGTTCACGGGTAACAGTGTGCCATCTTGAAGACAATCGCTGTCAAGATGGTAATTGGCAACCCGGCATCAGTATTTTTATCGATCGTAATGGTAATCAGCAGTTAGACAGTGATGAGCGATTATTGCTGGAGTCAGGGCCATTTCATTCCCAGGACAGCATTTTTTATAATCGCGCGACGGTGCGTTTTTTAGCTGACGGTCTCGCCAGTGGCAGCAATGGCACTCTGAGCTATTGTCCAGATAAAACTGTAGAGGATGGTCAGAGTATCGTCGTTAATCAAGCGGGTAGAACTCGTCGCAGTACCGATAACGTTAAATGTGATGATTAATCATCCATTAAGGATTACGGCGATTTCTGCTGACATTCAACACTTGAACGCCCTATACTTAAAATTCACGATTCAATAACAGGGTGTCACATGTCAGGCAAGTATCGCGGGTTTACCTTGGTAGAGTTAATGGTGACCGTTGCCGTGGCAGCCATTCTGCTTTCGGTAGGCGTACCATCACTGAAATCGCTCTATGATGGTTACCGGGTACGTTCCGAAATCAGCCGTATCGAGCAACTATTGGCCTTTGCCCGCAACCAAGCAGTCAGTTATGGCATGACAGTGTCTGTCTGTGCTTATGCCAGTGATGGCGTATGCGGCAGCAATTGGCGTAACGGCATTCTGGTATATGCAGTGGACCCTGATGGGAACAACAAAACCTTAAAAGTCGTTGATGGATTTAACAGTGGTGACTCGGTGAAAGGGACAGATGTCTCGTTTCGCGCTGATGGCTTAAGCAGCGGAGCCGCAACTTTCATATATTGTACCGATAGCAGCAGTGTTAATTCCCGCAGTATCACTGTCAGTACTTCAGGAATGATAAAATACGGGGCCGATGGCCTTAGTTGTTCCTGAATCAAGGCATCGTCTGAGAAAAAAGCGGCATATGCCGCTTTTTTCTTGGTCGGTCAGATAGCCCAACCACCCATGTAAAACACTACCAAGCCGATAGCGATTAGTAATACACCCGGCTTGATTTTCCGCCATTCACCACTACAGATCCGGCCAATGACCAAGGTTGCAAAACCCAACATAATACCGGTAACAATATTGCTGGAAAGCACAATAAACACCGCACAAGTGAGACCTGCCATCGCGTCAACTTTGTCGTCAAAATCCAGTTTGGTGACGTTTGCGAGCATTAACAACCCCACGTACATCAACGCTGGCGCAGTGGCATAAGCCGGCACCAGATAAGACAGTGGTGCGAGAAAAATTAGCAGTAAAAATAACGCGCCAACCAGGGTCGCACTCAGACCCGTTTTGCCACCAGCTGCAGTTCCAGCCGCAGATTCGATATATACCGCCGCGGGAGCGCCCCCCACCAGACCCGCAAACATACTGCTGACCGAATCGGATGTCAGCGCCTTGCCACCATTGATGATATTGTCGTCTTTATCCAACAGATTAGCCTGCCCCGCCACTGCTCGAATTGTCCCGGTGGCATCAAAAATCGCGGTCATTACCAGCGCCAGCACTATTGGCAACACCACGGGATTCAGAGCCCCCATAATATCTAGCTTGCCAAACAAGCTGTGTTCTGAGGTCAAATCCGGTAACGCAAACAAACCACTATATTTCACAGCGGGGTCAAACAATAAGCCAAACACCGATAACGCAATGATCACCAACAGAATACCGCCCGGCACTCGGCGTTTTTCCAAACCTATGGTGGCGGCTAAGCCCACGATGGTAGCAATAACGGGCAAGCTGTTAACATCGCCCAGTTTCACCGGCAAACCGCCGCCACTATTGCCGACAATCAAACTGACGTTATTGGCGGCAATCAGCAATAAAAACAAACCAATACCAATACCGGTTCCGTGCGCGATACCGCGAGGCAGATTGGTCAGTACCCATTGCCGAATACCGGTAACACTCACCAGAGTGAACACTACCCCCATCAGGAAAATGGCACCCAGCGTCACGGGTATCGACATATGCTGCCCCAACACCAGACTAAATGCGGTAAATGCGGTCAGCGAAATCGCACAGCCGATGGCCATCGGCAAATTCGCCCATAACCCCATCAACAGTGAGCCAAAGGCAGCGATCAAACAGGTGGCAATAAACACAGCGCCTGGATCAAACCCCGCCTTGCCAAGCATTGATGGCACCACGATGACTGAGTAAACCATTGCCAGAAACGTGGTCAGACCCGCGATCAATTCGCCGCGTACACTGCTGCCACGTTGCTGAATACAAAAATAGCGCTCTAGCCATGATGCGGTTACAGCATTATTGGTGTTAGATGACTGCATAGAAGTTACCTTGTTCTTAAAATAGGGTACTTAACATCCCGCTGGAACTAGCAGAATACCTGTAAATGACGTCATAACAGGCGACCAGCGGTAATATTGGACGCGCGATCATAAAACAATTCCCGCACGACTGCGATAACCGAATGAAGAACTGTGCGGTAGCTGGCAACTGCGGTGTGAACAGGCAATAACTAACGCATAATTGCACGTATAAAGCACACATTCTGAGCAACAGTGATACAAAAATGAAAAGACAGATGCTAAGCGCTGAAAATCTGTCTACAATTTAGGCAACTTAAGGACAATGCAGGCATCTGATGGAAGACAAGCGCAAATTTTCGCGAGTGCTGTTTGAAACACCGGCCCAATTGCGAACTGAAACAAAAATCTGGAATACCAGACTAGTGGACCTGTGTCTCAATGGCGCGATGGTACAATTACCTGATGATTTCGAGCCATCGCCGTCATTGATCCTCAGCTTTCGTCTGCCGGCCTCTGATATTGAAGTCAGCATGCTTGCCGAACCGGTATACCGTAAACGCAGTTACCTAGGGCTTAAGTGCGCTTTTATTGATGTAGACAGCATTACCCACCTGCGGCGGTTGTTAGAGCTCAACACTGGTGATGCCTCACAACTGCATCGAGAATTGGACCAATTTATCAAGGAGCACGACAACTCCTGAGCCACTCCGTTATAGCGCCGTCAGCGCTTCACTGAGCTTGCTGACACCGATAATTTCCATCCCTGACGGCGCTTTTTTGGGAGCATTGGCAATAGGCACAATGGCACGGCGAAAACCGTGTTTAGCAGCTTCAACCAAACGCTCCTGGCCATTGGGAACCGGCCGGATTTCACCGGATAACCCCACTTCGCCAAACACCACTAAATCCCGCGGTAATACTTCGCCGCGAAAACTGGATAACATTGCCAGCAACAAGGTTAAATCGGCGCTGGTTTCTGTCACTTTGACACCACCAACCACGTTTACAAACACATCTTGATCGGCCATCTGCAAACCGCCATGACGATGCATCACCGCTAACAACATCGCCAGACGGTTGCTGTCCATTCCCACCGCCACGCGTCTGGGGTTGGCTAACGCAGAATGATCCACCAACACCTGTAATTCCACCAGCAGCGGCCGGGTACCTTCCCACACCACCATCACCAGTGAGCCGGATGCGGCCTCATCGGCACGCGACAAAAAGATGGCTGAGGGATTTGCCACTTCCCGCAGGCCACGTTCAGTCATGGCAAACACGCCGAGTTCATTGATTGCACCAAAGCGGTTTTTATGGGAACGCAGCGTTCGATATCGGCTATCGCTATCGCCTTCGAACATAACTGAACAGTCGATGCAGTGTTCTAGTACTTTCGGTCCGGCGAGACTACCATCTTTGGTCACGTGTCCCACCATGATAATGGCGATATTATGTTGCTTGGCAAAACGGGTTAGAAACGCTGCTGACTCACGGACTTGGGCAACACTGCCGGGCGAAGATTGCACATCACTGATATGCATCACTTGGATGGAGTCAATGACGATAATTTTCGGTTGCTCACGCAAGGCAACGTCACAAATGGTATCGACATTGGTTTCCGACAGCATTTTCAGCTTGCCAGTTGGTAACCCAAGTCGTTTGGCGCGCATAGCAACTTGTTGTAGCGATTCTTCACCAGTGACATATAACGCCGGGAGCGTTTCTGCCAACTGGCACAAGGTCTGCAGCAGTAAGGTACTTTTACCGGCCCCAGGATGACCGCCAATCAAAATGGCGCTACCGGCAACAATCCCACCGCCCAGCACCCGGTCAAACTCGGCAAAACCGCTGGCAATACGCGGCACTTCGTTAAGATCTATCTGATCTAGAGTTTTAACTTCACTGCTGCCAGCACCGGCGTATCCACTGAAACTGCCGCTACGCGCCGCAGTTGCCGCCCCCAATCGCACTTCAGTAATGGTGTTCCATTCCTGACACGCACTACACTGACCCTGCCAACGGGGATAATCCTGACCACACTCGGTACAGACATAAGCTGTTTTATTTTTCGCCATACGCAATGGAATCTTGGGGTAATTTGAATAAAAATAAATAAAATAACTGCCCTTTCAACACGATAACTGGCATTTTACATTCAGTTACCGCCGCGGCAGCCGACATAGAATATACAGGATCCGCAGTTTAGCATCTTTTACGAGTGAATAGATGAGTGCAGACGCCCACAGTCTCCTGATTGAGCAGTTAAAACCGCTGATGATGGAGCCCAACTTTGATGACGTATTTGAGCAGATGACCGAAGGAGAATCGAGTTCCAGTCGCTTTCTGCTGAAAATGGAAATCAGCCGCCTTGCCAATCCTTGCCTGCGGATTATCGACCTACGCGATAAATCTGAATTGCCCTGTACTGAAGTCATATACGGTGAACAACACCACTATCTGGATGAACCCGCCAAGCAGGTGTTCCAGAACGCACTAGCGCTATATCGCAATCAGTACACTATGGGTGTATACGAAGAAGTGATGCAGGCACATCAGCTGCGACGTCAACAAAAAGAGCCCAGCAAAGTGGAGTCAGTGTCAACGCTGGTGCCAGGCATCATTCTAGGCAACTACATTCGCCGTACTGAAGAGCGAATGAATTACAGCATTAAAATTCTGGTGTCACAGCCGGGACAACGGGAAATCGTCGGTAACACGCTGGATCTCTCAGTCAGCGGTGCCCGTATTCGGTTACCACTGAAACATGGCTTTGATCTGCAGCAACCATTAACGGTTAAGTTGCAGGAACTGGGAGACGAATTCTATTTTGCCGATCTGCAGCAGGGTGTCGATTATCAAGTGGTCGATGCCGATGATGAAGGTGAAAACTGCTTGATGCGGCTAAAACGTGTCAGCGGCTCTGAGCAGTTGTCACAGATGTTGTCTGATCTTATTCAGGGTTACAAATTCCGTTACAAAGTCGATATCAACGATGTCATGGTAAATGCCAGTGGCCTAGGATTTGAGCGCTTCTATTTGCCTCATTATCCGCACCTGCCGCTGTTCATCAGCGACAATCAGCAACAGCCAGAAATCAGTACCATTTTACTTAGCAGTGATAATCAGGAATTACTGCACTATTTTCTTGACGAAAACGATGTCAACCAATTGCCAACGATCCTGCACAGCCAAAGGCTGCAGGCGCTGATTGATCATCCTGCTGACGATAGTCACAGCCTCCTTTATTGCTTCACTTACAACGCTAAAGGTCGGCTGTTTTTTTATGCGGCAACCTTGGCAGAATTACAAGCATCTGGGCTGATATCGCTGTTTTTCCATTATGGTGCGGCCAAATCCAGCTGGAAAGTTTGTCGACTGTCGCTGGATATGCTCGATCATCAGCAGCCCCATAAATCTTCAGCACTGCCGGGAGATGACGTTAACTATAGCCCGCTGACTGAACAGCAACTGGTTCAATATCGTTGTCTGGTACAGCTAATAGACCTCACCGACCAAGTCGCTGCGATGCAATATCAGCAGTGGCAATCAGCATTGCACATCAACGATCTGAAGTGTTTTGGCATGACAAAAACGCCTCGGAATACGGTAAAACTAGCGGCGCTGAACTTTAGTGAACGCCGCAGAGAAGCGCGTTTTGCGTTCAAAACACTAGTCACTATCCATCAGGATGGCGAACAACTGACGGCAATGACCCACGATATTTCCAGCCGAGGTCTGCAACTGCACTTGGAGCATCCTCATAAGCTCGACACCAGTAAAGAACTGCTGCTCAGTTTTCCCAAACTCCAGGAATTGTCCACCAAAATTAAACTGCAGGAGTTGCCTTACCGGGTAGTGCATAGCCGCAAAAACGGCACTACTTTACATCTAGCAGCGGTTGTTGGACACACGCCACATACAGGGGTGGAGTTTCTTAATCGCTTAATTATCCGTAACCGTGAAAAACTGCAGCAACTGACGGACAACAATCAGCAAGCCAAAGAGTTAGCCGATGGTCTGAAAAATCAACTGATACGCCATTTGCACTCAGTACCTTTCATGTTAGAAAAAACCGCTAAATCATTTCGTATGGCCTGTATCGGGATTGGCATGCAACGTGACCTGATCAGCGATCTTTTTACACGTGAGCAAGGTAATCGGTTGTTATTTGATTTAGGCCCGATTCTAAACGATGGACGCCTGAAACTGGATTTTGTCGAACCAGTGCGGCAGATGAAACCTCAAGACAATGTTGACAGTTTTGAGCTGTATGCTGTTGTTAGTACTAGCGGCCATCCGCAAATTCTCAGCTGTAAACGGGCCGAAGACATGGCAAACGCTGAGGCACTTTCCGATTTCATCCAGCAATCGGACTATATTGGCCGCTTTATGGCGCTCAAAGTCTATCGTGGCGCTACAGGTAAACCGGATTTTAGCTACCTGCAACGCGAACTGGATTACATCAAAGTCCATGCTAAACATCGGGCACAAAAGTTGGAACAACAGCTGTGGCGGATCATTGGCGTTGGTGAACTGCTAGATATTACTGCGGAAGTGCGGATGCGGCTGCCGCCCAAAAACTAATAACTATCAACCTCTGGCCTGCAAAAAAAACGGCAAGGTCTCTAATCCAAGATGGCGGATCCTAGCATCCGCTACTGCTGCCAATTTGGGTTTGGCATGATAAGCCAAGCCAAAATCGGCACAGCAGATCATCGGAATATCATTGGCACCGTCACCGATGGCCACTTTCTGACCGTCAGCTATCTGCCAACGTGTGGCACTTTCGGTAACCACAGCGGCTTTAAATGCAGCATCCACCACTTTTCCTGTCACTTCACCCACAAATTTGCCATCTTGGAGTACTAACTCATTGGCGTAAGCGGCGTCCAGTGCCAATAACTGTTTCAGATGGTTGACGAATGGTGTAAAACCACCAGACGCCACCACAGTACGCCAACCATGTTGCTGCAGTTCGGCAATCATCGATGCTAGCCCTGGCGTTAATGGCAGCCGTTCACACAACTGTTCAATAATGGCGGTGTCTGCACCTTTCAGTTTGGCCACCCGCGCCCGCAAACTCTGCTCAAAATCCAGTTCACCCTGCATGGCCAACTCAGTCACTGCGGCAACCTGTGCCCCTACCCCTGCCGCTGCCGCCAACTCATCGATACACTCTACCTGGATAGCGGTAGAGTCCATATCCATGACCAAAAGTCCTGGCTGGGTCAACTCAGGCAGAATGTCAGTCGGCTGCAATAGTAACCACTCTAGCGCTTCATCCTCCGTCAACACGTCGAGCAATGCAGCTTCCGGTGGTGTGGTCAGTAGCAATTCTAACCCCAGTAACGGCTGCTGCCGCTGCAGACAGACTACCGCAGCGATTGGGAAAGCGCTTAATTGCGCCAACATCTCAGCTTCCACCGCGGCAGGAAATACCAAACGTAAACGCCACTGATGGCGGTGGTCACCTTCCACCGCAGCGGGCCATGACTGTTGCTGGAAGCGATAGGTGTCACTGTTATTGGCTGAGGAACGGGTCAAGTGGCTAAACGCTGGCAGCATACGGTAAGTTTCTCCGGCTATCGGGGCTGACGATAATCGATTATGATTAACGCTAAACCTCTGGGTATTAAGGTACAAAGTGTTACTGTTCAAGGGGCTAAAGACTACCCACACCTTTATCAGACTGCTGCAGATTGCGTTAGCAATAACACTGATCGTTGGGCTGGTACAGTTGTGGCAGACCAGCCTACTACAAGGCCAGCTTTTGCTAAAGTCCCAGACTGAAAAGATGGCCAGATTATTGGTACAACAAACGGCTTACGGCGCAGCACCGGCATTACAGTTACAGAATGATGAGCAATTACAATGGCTCACCACTGCGCTGGTAGAAGACCCCAAAGTAATGGCCGCCACAATCTACAGCGAGGCAGGTCAGCGACTATCTTTTGCCCAAGATATCACCGAAGAGCAAGTAGACCCGGATAGCGATGAACTGGAAAATCTATTGGCCCCTTATCCGCCCTACGTAGAGAGCGTGGTACAGGATGGGAAAAATCTTGGGTTTATCGAAGTTCGGTTAGATCCCAAACTATTTTTTAACGAGATCAAAGCGGCCCACGAACAAAACATGAAGCAGCAACAGATTATGCTGTTGGTCGCCGGGGTTATCGGTATGCTGTTGTCGCGGGCATTATCCTTCAAGCGCGCTGACTTTGACAGGCGTCGCACCCGAGTCAAGCGCCGGCGAAAAGCACTAAAGCAGCTTGCTACAACGGCTAAAAACATCCGCAATGCGGCAGAGACTGCCGCCACCAACAACAGCGCCACACTCAAATAACCACAAAGGAGCTCTTGGGCTCCTTTGTAATATTGTACGCAATTGACGCTAGAGTTACAGCGCTAGCACCGCTTCCAGTGTCATAGTGATCATGTCATTGAAGGTGGTTTGCCGCTCTTCAGAAGTGGTCACTTCACCAGTGCGGATATGGTCTGATACCGTTACCACACACAACGCCCGCGCCCCAAACTCTTTTGCCACACCGTACAGGCCGGCCGCTTCCATTTCGACGCCCAGAACGCCCATTTTCTCCATCACATCGAACATATCCGGTTCTGGAGAGTAGAACAGATCAGCCGAGAACACATTGCCAACCCGTACCTTGATGTTCTGTGCTTTGGCGGCATTTACCACGGCAGTCAGCAGTTCATAATCGGCGATAGCAGCAAAGTCTTTATCTTTGAAACGCATGCGGTTAACCCGTGAATCGGTGCAGGCCCCCATTCCAATCACCACGTCGCGAACCTTGATATCACGGCTGATTGCACCACAGGTACCGACACGGATCAGGTTTTTAACACCGTAATCCTTGATAAGTTCAGTGGCATAGATAGAACATGAAGGGATGCCCATGCCAGACCCCATCACAGAGACTTTCTTACCTTTGTAAGTACCGGTAAAACCCAGCATATTGCGCACGTCAGTCACTTGCTCAACATTTTCTAGGAAAGTCTCAGCAATATATTTGGCACGTAGCGGATCGCCTGGGAACAGCACGGTTTCCGCGAATGCGCCGTCTACTGCATTGATGTGTGGTGTTGCCATGAAAAAATAACCCCTTTGGTTCAAAAATAAATTCGTTATGCTCCGCACAACCATAGCGGAGTTGCAGCATTACGGCAGAAAAGATTCACCATAAGCCATAGGCGCTAGCCCAAAATATTGAGCAATACTCTGCCCGATATCCGCAAAACTGTTGCGACGTCCCAGTGACCCGGCGCGCAATCCAGCGCCCAGTGCGAGGACTGGGACATGTTCACGGGTGTGATCGCTACCCGGCCAAGTGGGATCACAACCATGATCAGCGGTCAGCAGCAATAGATCGTCTGCCTGTAATAGTGCCAGCAACTCTGGCAAGCGCTGATCAAAATACTCCAGCGCCCCGGCGTAACCCGCCACATCGCGCCGATGCCCGAACTGGGAATCAAAATCCACAAAGTTGGTGAACACGATAGTATTGTCGGCGGCGCATTTTACCTGTTCAAGGGTGCTGTCGAACAGCGCTTCCAGCCCCGAAGCCTTGACTTTTTTGGTAATGCCGCAGTGTGCGTAAATATCGGCAATTTTGCCAACACTGATAACGTCGCCACCCGCTGCTTTCAATTTGTCTAAAACTGTCGCTGCTGGCGGTTCCACTGCATAATCACGGCGGTTACCGGTACGGCTAAACGCCCCGCGTCCACTGCCGACAAATGGCCGGGCAATCACTCGCCCAATGTTGTAGGGTTCTAATTCTTCACGGGCGATTTCACACAAGTGATACAGCTTGTCTAATCCAAAGGTTTGCTCATGGCAGGCAATCTGAAATACCGAATCTGCCGAAGTATAAAAAATCGGTAACCCGGTCTGCATATGCTGCTCCCCGAGTTCATCGAGGATCACCGTACCAGACGCATGACAATTACCGAGGAAGCCACTGAGGCCAGCGCGAGCCAGAATCTTATCGGTGAGTTCCTGCGGAAACGATTGCTGCCGCTCGCTGAAATAGCCCCAATCAAATAACACCGGAACCCCCGCCATTTCCCAATGGCCGCTAGGGGTATCTTTACCAGAACTCAGTTCTGCTGCGTACCCATAAGCGCCGCTGACCGGAGTGGCGCCGCTAAATCCGGCTGGCATGGTACCAGAGCTTTCCTGAGCAGCATGTGCCAGTCCCAATCGCGCCAAATTTGGCAATGACAGCGGCCCATGACGGCCAATATTTGCTTGACCGTTGGCACACCGCTCGGCGATATGGCCGAAAGTATCAGCGCCAACATCACCAAATTTATCGGCATCAGCTGTCGCGCCGATACCAAAAGAATCCAGCATTAAAATAATACAGCGTTTCATTTACTCTCCGCGGCCATATCTGTATCACGGATACAGCCATAAATCTCTGGCGGGCATTCGCGTTCAGCATCGCCCAGTTGCACTGCTTGGCGCACCATAGCTGCCGCCTGTTGCCATTCGTTTTCGTTGCGGGCATGCAATAGCGCTAACGGTTGCTGTGGTTGCAGAAACTGACCTAAAGTACAGAGCTCACTCAACCCAACACTGTAATCCAACATATCGCCGGGCTTACGGCGACCACCACCCAGCGCCACCACTGCTAACCCCAGTTGGCGGGTATCGATGGTCTGCACGATGCCGGTAGTCTCGGCATACACAGGTTTGCAAACCGGTGCTTGAGGCAGATGGTCTTGATAGTGCTCGATAAAATCCGAAGGTCCGCCAAGTGCTGTCACCATACGGCCAAAACGTTCCGCCGCTTGACCATTATCTAGTACCTGCTGCAATTGCCGTCTGGCATCAGTATCGTTTTGTGCCAAACCGCCGAGCTGTAATAATTCACTGCACAGCGCCATAGTAACGTCAAACAGTCGAGGATTGCGCTGCTCACCCGTGAGAAAACGCACCGCTTCGGCAACTTCTAAGGCATTACCGGCACTGGAAGCCAGCACCTGATTCATATCGGTCAGCAGTGCTGACGTGCGCGTTCCGGCACCATTTGCCACGCTGACAATAGATTGCGCTAAGGCCTGTGATTCGGCCATAGAGGGCATAAAGGCACCGCTGCCCACTTTCACATCCATCACCAGAGCATCGAGGTTACAAGCAAGCTTCTTTGACAAAATAGAGGCCGTGATCAAGGCTATCGATTCCACCGTCGCCGTGTTATCACGGATGGCATAAAAGCGCTTATCGGCGGGGACCAAGTCGCCTGTCTGCCCAATAATGGCCACACCGACCTGTTTGACCGTGTTGCGAAAGCGCTGGCTGTCAGGCTCTGTCCGATAACCGGGGATAGCATCCAGCTTATCCAGTGTACCGCCAGTGTGGCCAAGACCGCGGCCGGAAATCATCGGCACGTAGCCACCACAAGCGGCTATCATCGGCCCCAGCATCAAGCTAGTACAATCGCCAACGCCACCAGTACTGTGCTTGTCCAGCACAGGTCCTGGTAACTGTAGGCTATCCCAATTCAACACCTGTCCAGAGTCACGCATGGCCTGCGTCAACGCAACACGTTCAGCCATATCCATCCCCTGGAAGTAAACCGCCATACCTAAGGCGGCGATCTGCCCTTCAGAGATGCTGTTGTTGGTGATGCCATTGACAAAAAAAGCAATCTCCGGCGCGGTTAACGCCTGACCATTACGTTTTTTGCGAATGATTTCCTGTGCCAGATACATCAGTTGCTCCTGCGTTGTGAGTCAGAATTCTGTGACTGACCGCCATGTGGTCAATACTCTGCCATAACGCGTTGTTTAACTCAGTAACCTTGCTCAGTACCGGGTGCCTGACCCAGTTCCAGCGTATGCAGCAGATTAGTGAGCAGACTAGAAGCTCCAAAACGGAAGGTGCGGGGACTGATCCAATCCGCCCCTAAAATACGCTGGGCTACCCCAAGAAACTCCGCGGCTTGCGCGGCATCGCGAACCCCACCGGCTGGCTTAAAACCTACTTGAGGATTTTTCTCGCTGATAACCGTCAGCATAATTTCAGCCGCTTCAATAGTGGCATTTACCGGCACTTTGCCGGTTGAGGTCTTGATAAAATCGGCACCTGCGTCAATCGCGATTTCGGAAGCTTTACGGATCAATGCTGGATCTTGCAATTCACCACTTTCAATAATGACTTTCAGTAAGGCTTGCTTACCACAAGCTTGCTTACAGGCTTTGACTAACTCGTACCCAATCGTCTCGTTACCCGCCATCAACGCCCGATAGGGGAACACCACATCCACTTCGTCAGCGCCGTAAGCGACAGCGGCTTTGGTCTCCAACAACGCAATATCGAGGTCGTCATTACCGTGAGGGAAATTGGTCACAGTTGCCACTTTTACATCTGTCGCACCAATACTATTTAGGGTTTTACGGGCGATAGGAACAAAGCGTGGGTATACACACACAGCAGCAGTATTGCCCGCTGGGGTTTTCGCTTTATGGCACAAGGCAATGACTTTCTGCTCGGTGTCATCGTCGTTCAGCGTAGTCAAATCCATCAGTCGAATGGCCTGACGGGCGGCCTGTTTCAAATCAGTCATGGGTAAGCTCTCCGAGAAATAATCTGTTCATCACTGGTTACCACTACCAGCGACATGACATCCCGCGCTGGTACGCACATGACGACCAATCATCGGGCTCACGACTTGGCTCCGTGAAGACCGGAAAGGATTGCCCCAAGGGCACCCTTACCGCGAAAAATTCCTTTTAACGCGAAAAATAGCTGAATCAATACGCCGTCACTGGCAAGCAGCACAGCAAGGGACGAGTGACTCCTGCAAGGCGGCCAATAATATACCGCGGATAATTTCATTTCCAGAACCAGCGGTTCAGATTAACGAACAATTATTGAAAAATAGCTGTAGCGGCAAATTGACGCGCGGGCCAGAGACATAGATCTGGCCCGGCAACAAAGGTCAGGAAAGAGCGACAAACAAACCGGCAAGTGTAGCGCTCATCAAGTTAGCCAGCGAACCGGCGATAACCGCGCGCATCCCTAGTTTCGCTAACTCATGACGACGGTTGGGTGCCATGCCGCCAAGCCCCCCCAGCAGAATAGCAATGGAGGAAAGGTTGGCAAAACCACACAAGGCGAAAGACACAATGGCTTTGGTTTTATCAGTCATCACCATACCGGTTTCAGCCACCAGCTTGCCACCTTCAGCCAGATCTTTCAGATAAGGGGCAAAATTAGAGTAAGCCACAAATTCATTGACCACTATCTTCTGGCCGATAAAGGAACCAGCAAGCATCGCCTCTTTCCAGGGTACGCCAATCATCCAGGCCAGAGGCATAAACAGGTAACCGAGGATCATTTCCAAGGAAATTTTAGCGGCTGCAGCATCAACAACCGCCTTGGTTGCAGTTGCTAATTCAGGTTGTTGCAGCTTACTAAACTGCTCAATCACCAGTTGTCGGTCAATATCGGTAATTGTTAAGGCCGTTACCGCCACATGCGCTTGATCAGCCAGTGCTTGCACACTGCTGTTGAACGCTGCCTGCAATTCCGGAGTCGCTGCTGCGGCAGTTTTTAATGCATCAAATGCTGTTGCGAGCGCGGCATTGCCATAGCCAAACCAACCACCGATACCACCAATAATGCTGTTGATTAAGGCAATAAGGCCAATAAATGCCAGCAGCATAGCGCCGACGTTCAATGCCAGTTGCATACCAGCGGAGGCGCCACTAGCCGCCGCATCCAACACATTGGCAGGCTTATCGGGATCATCTGGCAGCGCCACAATATCATCATGTGGGGCTTCGGTTTCTGGATGCATCAATTTAGCCATCAATAACCCGCCAGGTGCCGCCATAAATGAAGCGGCCACCAGATATTCCATCGGCACGCCCATTTGCGCATATCCTGCCATAACTGAACCAGCAATGGATGCCATACCGCCCACCATAATGGCGAACAGTTCAGATTGCGTCATGGTGGGAATAAAAGGCCGTACCACTAATGGCGCTTCGGTTTGACCGACAAAAATATTGGCGGTGGCCGACATAGATTCGGTGCGACTGGTACCCAGCGCTTTCTGAAGCGCGCCACCCAATAAACGGATCACCCACTGCATGATGCCCAGATGATATAACACCGCGATCAACGAGGAGAAAAAGACAATCACCGGCAACACATGAATCACAAAGATAAAGCCGACTTTAAAGTTAGCTAGGTCGCCAAACAGGAAACGAATACCATCGTTAGCCTTATCAATGACACTATACACTGCGTCGGAAACACCTTTAAGGATGTCTTTACCTACCGGCACATACAGAACAAAGCCACCAAAAGCCGCCTGGATCAGAAAAGCACCGCCGACAGTGCGCAGATTTATCGCTTTCTTATTGTTGGAAAACAAGAAGCCAATAAACAGTAGGAAAAACAATCCCACTAAACTCATGACGATACTCATTAACTATCCCTTTTTATTGTTAATTGCTTTGTTAATGGCGTTAACCGACCTTTATTTGGGCGGCATTATAACCAACGGGCGCCACAAAATCGCCTGCTGTAGTACATTTTAGG
This sequence comes from Shewanella fodinae, assembly GCF_014651955.1. Classification (GTDB taxonomy): domain Bacteria; phylum Pseudomonadota; class Gammaproteobacteria; order Enterobacterales; family Shewanellaceae; genus Shewanella; species Shewanella fodinae. The sequence continues at coordinate 141,033 of NZ_BMXW01000005.1, forward strand.
GTTTATTTTTCAAAACCTTACAAAAAACTTTGCGATGTTCCCTTAATTCTATTTAGCGCTCAAACAGTTGAACAAAATTATTCTGTAACTGTTCTGATACCAGAACGGCAGTTTTTCCCTGCAATTTTGCTATCTCAGCCACCACCGCCAGTATCGTTAACGGCGTGTTGCGCGCTGGCCGCAGCGCTGCTGGTGCCATGGCTGGCGCATCAGTTTCCACCAACAACGCTGGTAGCGGCAAACGCTTCACCGCGCTACGCAGCTTTTTAGCGGATGCCTCAAGTAACAAACCACCGATCCCCAAACGAAAACCCATCTGCCAGTATTGCATAGCCACTTCATAGCTGCCGCTGAAACCATGAATAACACCATGACAGCTAGGGTATTTTTGCAAAAGCGCCTGCATCGCCGCGTGACAATGCACCGCGTGCAACACTACCGGCAATTGGTATTTCACCGCTAATGCCAACTGCGCGTCCAATAAAACCATTTGTTGCTCCCAGGCAACGCGACGAACATCGTCTTCCGCGAATTTTGCTCTGGGTTTATCAAGACCACACTCGCCTACGGCGACCAGCAATGGATCAGCCAAGTGCTGCTGAAGTTGACGCTCCAATAAAGCCATCGCCGCAGGAATATCTGTCGGGCAATACCAAGGATGAATGCCGAGTGCATAAGGGCATTGAAAGGCAGCAGCAATCTGTTGCTGTTTGGCCCAATCAGCAGGTGACACGCCCGGAATTAATGCACCGCTGATCCCTGCCTGTTGCATTTCAAGGAACAGTTGCTCACGGTCGCCATCGAACTCGATGGCATCAAGATGGGCGTGAGAATCAGTCAGCATCGATATATTAATAATGACGAGCCAAGCAGTATTATTGAAGACACACTGCGGCCTGCATTATCTCCAACTAATTGGTTGGATCTTTGCTAAATGGTTTTTTCTCGAGTGGCGGATCCTGCAAACGCGGCATACAACAGCGTTGGCTGTTCTCAGTCAAACCCATCTTATCGCACCAACTGGTGTATTTAAGCCAGCCACGTTTTATCAGTGAAAGCATTTTATTCATGTTGCCAACCCTTTCTATGCGCCCAAGAAAAAAGCGGAGTATGACTCCGCCTTTTATCAGTGTTCTCGCGTTTTGGCAAATTCAATGTCGGGATAACGTTCCATCGACAAGTTGAGATTGACCATAGTCGGCGCGATATAAGTGAGGTTATCGCCGCCATCCAATGCCAAATTAACAGTGCATTTACGTTGAAATTCATCCAGTTTTTTAGCGTCGTTGCAATATACCCAACGCGCGGTTGCAACGTTGACAGCTTCGTAAATGGCTTCAACGTTATATTCAGATTTCAAGCGGCCGACAACCACTTCAAACTGCAGCACCCCAACGGCACCTACAATCAGATCGTTATTCTCTAGCGGCCGGAATACCTGAACCGCGCCTTCTTCTGACAACTGTACCAAGCCTTTAAGCAATTGCTTTTGTTTCAGCGGATCTTTAAGACGAATACGCCGGAACATTTCTGGGGCAAAATTAGGAATACCGGTAAATTTCAGTTCTTCGCCCTGCGTAAATGTATCGCCAATCTGAATAGTACCGTGATTGTGTAATCCGATAATATCACCAGCAAAGGCTTCTTCTGCGCGTTCGCGATCACCCGCCATAAAAGTTACTGCATCGGAAATGCTCACCGTTTTGCCGATGCGCACATGCTTCATCTTCATCCCTTGGGTGTACTGTCCAGACACTACGCGCATAAAGGCGATGCGATCGCGGTGTTTCGGGTCCATATTGGCCTGAATTTTAAAGACAAAACCGGAGAAATTTTCTTCCGTTGCTTCAACCAGTCGATCACTGCTTTGCCGCGGCTTCGGCGCGGGTGCCCATTGGGTAAGACCATCCAACATATGATCTACCCCAAAGTTGCCTAACGCCGTACCAAAAAATACCGGTGTTAATTCGCCGCTCAGGAACAGCTCTTCATCGAACTCATTGGAGGCGCCGCGCACCAGCTCCAGCTCTTCGCGCAACTGCTGGGCTAAATCGCTGCCAACGGCATTATCCAATTCTGGGTTATTCAACCCCTTAATAATGCGTACTTCCTGAATGGTATGACCTAAACCACTGTGGTACAGGATGGTTTCATCGCGATGCAGGTGATACACGCCTTTAAAAGACTTACCACAACCAATAGGCCAACTGATGGGCGCACACATGATGTTCAGCTCGTTTTCCACTTCATCGAGCAATTCCATCGGATCGCGGATGTCACGGTCTAGCTTGTTCATAAAGGTGATAATCGGGGTATCACGCAAGCGGGTGACTTCCATCAGCTTACGGGTACGGTCTTCCACACCTTTGGCGGCATCAATCACCATCAAGCAGGAGTCAACGGCAGTAAGTGTACGATAGGTATCTTCCGAGAAATCTTCATGCCCCGGAGTATCTAACAGGTTCACCAAGCAATCATTGTAAGGGAATTGCATGACTGAGGTGGTTACCGAGATACCACGTTCTTTCTCCATCTCCATCCAGTCAGACTTAGCATGCTGACCTGAGCCGCGACCTTTTACCGTTCCCGCTTGCTGGATCAGATGGCCGTGCAGCAGCACTTTCTCCGTAATGGTGGTCTTACCCGCGTCAGGGTGCGAAATAATGGCGAAAGTTCGGCGTTTGCCCACTTCCTGCTGGATTAGCTTATTCGACATGGATAACTATCTTCTGCATAAATGGCGCCGACACGACGAGTAACCAGCGGTGCCGGAGCGAGGATGACAACTGTTAAAGGCGGCTATTTTCTATGATCTTGACGGGATAAACAACGTACAAACCTGAAACTCTGGTAAAAGCCTCGAACAACTGTGGCAAGCGGCAACCGTAGTTGCCGCTAATCTGAGAGCATTACAGCGAACTGTCTTTACTGTTATCCATGGTATTTGCCAATAGCGCCAACTCAACCCGAGCATATCGATGTTCAACAAAGTCATAGATATTGGTTGCCAGCGCCAATCGCAGGTAGTTAGCGGCCTTGTCATTTTGCTGCTGTTCTTCCGCTATTTTTGCCAGATAAAAGTAGGCTTCGCAGAGACGTTCAGCATATTCAGCAGGCCCTTTCAACCCCTGTTTTGCCAATGCAAAAACCTGGGCTTCCGAGGTTTTACCCAACACATAATCCACCAGTACTGTCGACCAAGTGTCATCATTGAGTTTGCTGCGATTATGCTGCATCGTGAGCAATGCCTGTTTCGGCTCGAGCTGATACTCAGCCAGATATAGCCACAAGACTCGATAACCATCGGATGGCTCTTTGTTCAGAAAGGACTGCATATCGTCCACAGCCAGCTGTGGTCTGTCGCCATAATAAAGCGCTAAGCCACGGTTGAGATAGGCATAGTCATAATCAGGCGCCAGCTCTAATGCGGAATCAAAAGCCTCGTAAGCGGCATCAAACTCACCTTCCTGGGTATAGTAAATGCCGATAAAGTTGTACGCATCAGCCAAGTCAGGTTGTAACTTCAACGCCTCGTGAAACTCAATACGCGCCATGATGCGTAAACCGAGACGATCGTATATTACGCCACGATCATAATGAAAACGTGCTAGCTGCTGCTGAGTAAGCTTGGCATTGGAAATAATCTCATTCAGCTTTGCCAGGGCGATTTCCATCTTGTAATCAGGCAACAACGGCGCGACCAATAACTGCCCTTGATTATCAGCAGCAGACGTTGCCGCACAACCGCCGTTTAGGAGACTGCCAACAGCCACAACGCAAAATACGGCAGCCCGCAAATTCAAATTCATGCAAAAGTCCTTCTTAATTCCAATGCGCTGTTCATCATAGCAACAGAGCGGAGCCACTGCCATCGGCCAAGTTACCCTACGACATAAAAAAACTATGGGCAAATAAAAAAGGAGATCCGAAGATCTCCTTAAAACTTTGTCAATGACTTATTCAGCTGAATCAGTCGGTGCAGCCGCAGCAGCCTGTTGTGCTTCCTTAATGGACAGACGCACACGCCCCTGACGATCCACTTCCATCACTTTAACAGTGACTTCTTGATTCAGTTGCAGATAGTCAGACACGTTAGCAACACGTTCTTCAGCAATCTGTGAGATATGAACTAAACCATCTTTGCCCGGCAGGATATTCACAAAGGCACCGAAATCCACGATACGGATAACTTTACCTTTATAGATACGGCCAACTTCCACTTCAGAGGTGATCTCTTCAATACGGCGAATGGCTTCCTTGGTAGCATCCGCGTTATTAGAAGCAATCTTCACTGTGCCATCGTCTTCCAACTCAATAGTGGTGCCAGTTTCTTCAGTCAACGCACGGATAGTCGCGCCACCTTTACCAATCACTTCACGGATTTTCTCCGGATTGATCTTGATAGTGGTGATACGAGGAGCATGATCAGAGATTTCTGGACGGGCTTTATTAATCGCCTGATCCATCACGTTTAGGATATGCACACGCGCACCGTAAGCCTGCTGCAGCGCAATTTCCATGATCTCTTTGGTGATACCTTCGATCTTGATATCCATCTGCAACGCAGTAACACCATCACGGGTACCGGCGACTTTGAAGTCCATGTCACCCAGGTGATCTTCATCACCCAGAATGTCTGACAGCACCACAAAATCATCACCTTCTTTCACTAAGCCCATGGCAATACCGGCAACAGAAGTCTTGATAGGCACACCAGCATCCATTAACGCCAGAGAGCTACCACACACAGAAGCCATTGAGCTAGAACCGTTTGATTCGGTGATTTCAGATACCACGCGCACACTGTAAGGAAATTCCGCTTCTGATGGCATAACCGCATTAACACCGCGCCAAGCCAACTTACCATGACCAATCTCACGGCGTTTTGGTGAACCAACCATACCGGTTTCACCTACAGAGAACGGCGGGAAGTTGTAATGCAGCATAAAGCGTTTGGTACGCTCACCCAGAATAGAATCGACTTTCTGAGCATCGCGTTCAGTCCCCAGAGTACAAGTAACCAACGCCTGAGTTTCACCACGAGTGAACAATGCGCTACCGTGAGTACGGGGCAATACACCCGCCATTACGCTCAACGCACGCACCATATCCGGTTCACGACCATCGATACGAGGCAAACCTTTCAGAATACGGCTACGTACTACGCGTTTTTCCAAACTACCGAGCAAGTTGTCAGCCTCAGTGGTATCCAGTTGCGGATCTTCAGCTAGCAACTTTTCAACCACGGCTTTCTTGATATCTGCCACAGCCTGATAACGTTCCTGCTTGGCAGTAATCTGATAAGCGGCAGTAAAATCTGCTTCGGCAAGCGCTTTGATCTTCTCTGCCAGCGTTTCATTTTTTACTGGCGCAGTCCAATCCCAACGAGGTTTACCGGCTTCTTTCTGGAATTCAGCAATGGCCTCGATAACCACTTGCTGCTGCTCGTGACCATAAACGACCGCACCCAGCATCACTTCCTCTGGCAGAATATTCGCTTCCGATTCCACCATCAGTACCGCATTTTTAGTACCGGCAACAACCAAGTCCAAATCGCTGTTATCCAGCTCCGCAACACTTGGATTCAGGACATATTCACCATTAATGTAACCCACCCGGGCGGAACCCAACGGACCATTAAATGGAATACCAGAAATAGCCAATGCAGCTGACGTACCAATCATCGAGATGATATCTGGATCAATCTGCGGATCGACTGAAACCACAGTAATGATGACCTGAACTTCATTGGTGAAACCATCGGGAAACAGAGGACGTATAGGACGATCGATTAAACGGGCAACCAACGTTTCATCTTCGGAGGGACGACCTTCGCGTTTGAAAAAACCACCGGGAATTTTACCGGCTGCATAGGTTTTTTCCTGATAGTTAACAGTAAGAGGAAAGAAGTCACGGCTTGGGTCTGATTCTTTCTTACCGACTACGGTTACCAGAACGGTGGTGTCGCCCATACTTGCAAGAACGGCACCATCGGCCTGGCGTGCGATTACGCCTGTTTCCAGAGAAACTGTGTGCTGACCATATTTAAAACTTTTTACTATTGGATTCACGTGACCCATTCCTTAATTTCAATAATCTTGAATTCGCGCGTAAGTATACTGCAAAGCAGTTGTACAGATAAAGAGCGTAACCAAGTGACAAAACAACAACTTTCCCATAAAGTAAGATCTCTGGGATTCATTCCATAAAATATGCAGTTATGGACTAACATTATTCGTATATAAACCGACGGTGCCTTTAAAAAGGGCTTAGATGCAAAGGAAGAAGCGGATGCGGGCCAGACGTTTCAAGTCGTTGACGTGGAAACAAACCAATCTGGTGGTATTTACAGCGCTTTTTTTCGCTATTGCTATCTTTATCGTTGAAATTTTGATGGTGCTATCCACCGAACGTGAAACGCTAAAGCGCAGCCAAAAAGAAGTTGTCGATTCTGTTGAACAGCCCGTAGAAAATGCGGTTTGGGCACTGGATGACAATCTTGCCAAACAAACGCTGGAAGGTTTACTGAAAGTCGATTATGTCGGTTCAGCCATCATTACCCTAGATGATGGCAATACCTTTGTCAGTGTGGGTAACACAACATCTCTGCCGGACGATATCTTTTCTGCCATCAGCCTGAAGTTATTTGGTGAATTTCGCCAAATCAACCGTCAACTGCATCAGCCTACATACCTAGGAAATGACGAAAAACCACAGTTAATAGGCACGCTGCAGATAAATTACAATACCCGCGAGTTAACAGAGCGACTGATCAGCCAGTTAAAAGTGAGTTTTACGGCGACGCTGGCACGAGCCCTCTTTATTACCCTAGTGTTATCTTTGGTATTTCACCGATTTCTGACGCAACCCATTGCGAAAATCGGTGAAGCGATTGACCGCATCGATCCTGAATGCCCTGACGAGCATCTGCTACCCGTACTAAACAACCATAAAGACGATGAATTAGGATTGGTTGCCTCGAAATTAAATCAAATTTTGGTGCAATTCAGTAAAGCCCAAGAAAAACTCAGGAAAATGGCGACCCGAGATTCACTTACCGGGTTACCAAACCGTACGCTGCTGTTGGAAACCCTCACAGTTGCGATTCAGCGAGCAAATGTTCGCAAAAGTAACCTGGCGCTGCTGTTTATTGACTTAGATCGGTTTAAAAATATCAATGACTCATTGGGACATTCGTTAGGCGATCAATATTTGATCCGTATTGCACTGCTACTGAAACGTTTTGTAGACAACCGAGGGTTAGTGGTGCGCTTGGGTGGTGACGAGTTTGTAATTCTGGCCGAAGATCTGCATTCTCCCAGCCAAGTAGCAGATTTCGTGGAAAAACTTTTTGAACAGTTAAAGATGACCATTAAGCTGGGCGACCATTCTGTACATCCAGCAGCATCAGTGGGGATCTCGTTTTACCCTGACGATGGTGAAACAGCAGAAGATCTGATCCGCCATGCCGACATTGCCATGTATAGCGCCAAAGCTGCAGGCTCCAACCACTGGGCATTTTTCAAGCAACAGATGACAGAACGTGCCGTTACTCGTTTGCGAACAGAAGCCTCGCTGCACGACGCCATCAAAAATGACGAGTTTGTGTTGTATTTCCAACCACAGCTGGATCTACGAAGCGGCCATTTGATTGGTTGCGAAGCCCTGATCCGCTGGCAACGGGGAGACAAACTTGTCAGCCCAATGACTTTTATTCCCATTGCAGAAGAAACCGGCATTATTGTGGCAATCGGGGAATGGGTAATTGAGCAAAGTTGCAAGACACTCAATATGTGGCAAAAACTTTACAACTTCCAGACCACTATTGCCTGTAACGTATCCACAAAGCAATTCGCCGATCCTGGGCTTATTCCACATATTAAACGTTCGGCAATGCGCTATCAGATAAAACCTGAGTATCTGGAAATCGAAATCACCGAAACAGCCTTTATGAATGATGTCGAGCAGGCAGTATTAAAGCTGCAACAATTGCAATCTGCAGGCTTTGGTATTGCGGTGGATGACTTCGGAACTGGTTATTCATCGCTGTCTTATCTGCGTCGGCTACCACTGACGACACTCAAAATTGATCGCGCATTTATTTCTGAACTACCGGGTAATAGCGCTATCGCTTCCACTATTCTGACGTTAGGCAAGCAATTAGGGTTACAAATTATTGCGGAAGGGATTGAAAATAAACAACAGCTAGACTGGTTGGAAAGTCATGGTTGTGGTATCGGTCAAGGCTTCTACTTTAGCGAGCCATTGCCGTTGGCAGAGTTTGAAAAGCGTTATGTGGTAGCACAGCCCAGTAAGGTAGGGCTTTGATTGTTCAAAGAATAGATCAAAAAAGGAGGCGTAAGCCTCCTCTTTCGATGAGAAACTGATTAGCGACGCAGACCCAGTTTCTGGATCAAAGCAGCATAACGTTCAGCATCTTTCTTCTGCAGATAGCTCAACAACTTACGACGAGAGCTAACCATGCGCAACAGACCACGGCGAGAGTGATGATCTTTTGCGTGTTCTCTGAAATGATCCTGCAGATGATTGATCTGAGCAGTCAACAGGGCAACCTGAACTTCAGGTGAGCCAGTATCGTTTTCGCCGCGGCCAAATTCAGCCAGGATTTCAGCTTTCTTTTCAGTACTTAGTGACATGAGTCTCTCCAAATATTTAATCAAATGACCTCAGCCGATCACTAACTCAGCCGAGGGGCGCAGAATAATAACCTGTTACCTATTACAGTGCAAGTTCAGTCAACGGTAGTCTCGTGCATGACTATAAGGCGTTTAGGGGCTAGTAAACCATCATCGTTCATGGTGCCTACGCCGATAAATCGACGTGCTTCCCCCAAGGTGATACGCACCAACGCCGCTGGTTTTAATCCATTGACCCGCACCGGATTACCGTGCAACAGGTAAGTCCCTAATGCTTCTGGGACATTACATTCATCAAGATCTGCCACGGCCGCATCGGCAGGTAGCAACAATGGATCTAATAACTGTGACGGTGCAATCTCCTGTGCTATCGCCTCATCGAACAACTGTTGTAGTTGCTCCAGCGTGACCATACGTTCATAGGGATAATGACCAACCTGTAAACGCCGCAGCATAATCACATGCGCACCACAACCAAGCAGTTCACCAAGATCATCCACAATAGTACGAATATAGGTACCTTTAGAGCAGTGAATTTCCAGCGTCAGTTCATCATCTGTCAGCGCGATAAACTTGAGCTCGTACACTGTAATCGGCCGCGCTTCTCGTGGCACGTCTTTGCCCTCGCGGGCATATTTATAAAGAGGTTGTCCTTGATATTTCAGGGCCGAAAACATCGAAGGCACCTGTAAGGTGTCACCGCGAAAATGCGCTAACGCGGTTTCGAGTTGCGCCGAACTGAAAGTCAACGGCCGGGTGCTGACCACTTCACCATCAGCATCACTGGTATCGGTACGAACGCCGAGCTTAGCGGTAACCAGATAACGTTTGTCGGCATCCAACAGATGCTGTGAGAACTTGGTTGCTTCCCCCAAACAGATGGGCAGCATTCCGGTGGCTAAAGGGTCGAGCGCACCAGTATGACCCGCCTTAACCGCATTATAAATCCGCTTAACTTTCTGTAATGCGTGATTGGAACTCATGCCGGTGGGCTTATCCAACAGCACAACACCATCTACGAAACGGCCCTTAGGTCGTTTTGCCATTAGTTATTTTCCTCATCCCCGGATGTGTCATCATCATGTTCAGACTGCTGATGTTTAGCTTTATCGCTATTCACGACCTGAGTTACCAGATTAGACATACGCATCCCTTCAACCAGGGATTTGTCATAGACGAAACGCAGTTCCGGCATGACCCGCAATTGCATGCGACCGGCAACCAATGTACGGACATAGGGTGCCGCCTTGGTGAGCGCGGCCATTTTTTCCTGGATACGCTCTGGGTCTTCTTCAAACAGGGTGACATACACCTTGGCAAAACTCAGATCCCGTGACACGTCAACATCATTTACTGTCACCATGCCAATCCGGGGATCTTTCATATCACGTTGTAGCACAAAAGCCAGCTCTTGCTGTAACTGCTGTGCTATGCGTCGAGTACGGCTAAATTCTCTTGCCATTATCTTATTCCCCCAAATTAAGAAAGGCGGCCGAAGCCGCCCTTATTCGTCGCAACAGCCTGTTTAGAGTGTCCGGGCGACTTCGACGGTTTCAAATACTTCGATCTGATCGCCTACGCGAACATCATTATAGTTCTTCACACCAATACCACACTCGGTACCCGCTCGAACTTCGCTGACGTCATCTTTGAAGCGTCGCAGAGATTCCAGTTCACCTTCGAAGATCACCACGTTATCACGCAGCACTCGGATAGGCGCACTGCGCTTCACCTGACCTTCGGTGACCATACAACCTGCGATAGCACCCAGTTTTGGTGACTTGAACACGTCACGGACTTCCGCCATACCGATGATCTGCTGTTTGAATTCCGGCGCCAGCATACCACTCATGGCAGCCTTCACTTCGTCAATCAAATCGTAGATCACACTGTAGTAGCGCAAATCGACGCTTTCACTTTCAATCGTTTTACGTGCTTGCGCGTCTGCACGAACGTTGAAGCCTACCATAATGGCGTTAGAAGCTGCCGCCAGAGTAGCGTCGGTTTCTGTCAATGCACCAACACCGCTGGCGATGATGTTCACTTTGACTTCATCGGTAGACAATTTAGTCAGAGAATCTGAAATCGCTTCCAGAGAACCTTGAACGTCAGCCTTCAGTACAATATTCAGTTCCTGAATTTCGCCTTCAGTCATGTTGGCAAACATGTTTTCCAACTTGGCTTTCTGCTGACGCGCCAGTTTCACTTCACGGAATTTGCCCTGACGATATAACGCAACTTCACGGGCCTTACGTTCATCTTTCACAACGGTGGCTTCATCACCTGCTGATGGCACACCGGAAAGACCGAGGATCTCTACCGGAATCGATGGGCCAGCTTCAGTAATGCTGTTACCATCTTCGTCCTTCATTGCGCGGACTTTACCGTATTCCAGACCACACAGTACGATATCCCCTTGATGCAGAGTGCCTTCCTGAACCAGTACCGTAGCCACCGGGCCACGCCCTTTGTCCAGTTTGGATTCGATAACCACACCTGCAGCCATACCATCTCTAACAGCAGTCAGTTCTAGGACTTCGGCTTCTAGCAGAATCGCTTCCAACAATTCATCGACGCCTTGGCCTGTCTTGGCGGAAACGTAGACAAACATGTTCTGTCCGCCCCAATCTTCAGACATAACGCCATACTGTGACAACTCGCTCTTCACCCGTTCCACGTCAGCTTCTGGCTTATCAATCTTGTTGACAGCCACAATCAGCGGCGCACCGCCAGCTTTGGCGTGCTGGATAGCTTCGATGGTTTGCGGCATGACGCCATCATCGGCGGCAACCACCAGAATCACGATATCGGTCGCTTGGGCACCACGTGCACGCATCGCGGTAAATGCGGCGTGTCCTGGGGTATCGAGGAAGGTGATCATGCCGTTATCAGTCTGCACATGGTAAGCACCGATATGCTGAGTGATGCCACCCGCTTCGCCAGCTGCCACCTTAGTGCGACGGATATAGTCAAGCAGTGACGTTTTGCCGTGGTCAACATGCCCCATAATGGTCACCACAGGTGCGCGGGGCTCTACTTTGACATCTTCACCATCACGGTCGGCCAGTACTTCATGCTCCAGTTCGTTTTCACGCACCAGAATCACTTTATGACCCATTTCCTCGGCAACCAGTTGTGCAGTTTCCTGATCCAACACCTGGTTAATGGTGACCATCGAGCCCATTTTCATCATAGCTTTAATGATTTCAGTGGCCTTGACTGCCATACGCTGTGCCAGATCGTTAACAGTGATAGTTTCACCAATGCGCACATCACGGTTTACCGCAGCAACGGGTTTATTAAACCCATGCTTCATAGACTGAGGGGCTTTTGAGCGCAACATCCGCTCTTTACCACCATCACGGCTCAGGCGTTCTTCCTTAGAACGTTTTTTACCTGTGCTCTTATGACGGTTACGGCGGCCAGAGCGCTCTTCATCCATATCACTGGTATCTTCGGCAGCTCGCGCCACTTTAGAGGTGGTGATATGGTGATCGTTACGATTTTCCGCTTCTAGACGCTGGCGTTCTTCTTCCGCCCAACGCTTTTCATTCTCTTCAGCCAAACGACGCGCTTCGGCAGCGGCCTTTGCCGCTTCCTCATCCGCTTTGCGACGTACGGCTTCTTCCTGAGCGGCCTTCAGTCGAGCCGCTTCTATGCGCGCAGCTTCAGCGGCGGCGGCCTGTTCGGGGGTTAGTTCCACCGGTTTAGCTTTAGCGACATCAGTTTCAGCTTCGGCTTTCGCTTTAGCTTCGGCTTTTGCCTTGGCCTCCGCTTCGGCTTTGGCGGCCTTAGCCTTAGCTTCTGCTTCAGCTCGCGCCTTGGCTTCCGCTTCTGCTTTGGCTTTGGCCTCAGCTTCGGCTTTCGCCTTGGCTTCCGCTTCGGCAGCCTGACGCGCCAGCTCAGCTGGGTCGCGTTTTACGAAGGTACGCGTTTTACGCACTTCCACTTTGACGTCTTTTGATTGACCACCAGAACCGGACACACTCAGCGTAGACACGGTCTTGCGCTGTAATGTCATCCGCGCTGGCGCGCTGTCTTGACCATGCTGCTGTTTCAGATGTTCCAGCAGTTGGTGTTTTTCAGATTCAGTCACGCGATCATTGCGTTTCTTCTTTATGCCGGCTTTGGAAAATTGTTCGATCAGCCGATCAACATCTTTTCCAACTTCCATGGCCAACTTTTCTACAGTAGTTTCTGCCATCAGTTACTTCCCCCTGTTGATCGACTTACTCTTCATCGCCAAACCAACAGATATTGCGGGCCGCCATGATAAGCTCACCTGCTTTTTCTTCTGTCATTTGTTCAATTTCGATCAAATCATCTACGCCTTGTTCGGCTAAATCTTCAAGAGTTACTATGCCTTTACTGGCGAGGCTAAATGCGGTATGACGTTCCATACCCTCAAGTTCCAGTAACTCTTCACTCGGTTGCGCACCATCCAAGGCTTCTTCCGAAGCCAGCGCTCGGGTAGATAAAGCCGCTTTCGCACGTTCTCTCAGCGTATTGACAATATCTTCATCAAACCCATCTATGGACAGCAATTCGGAAACGGGTACGTACGCTACCTCTTCCAGGGTTGCAAATCCTTCATCAGCTAATACCTGAGCAAAATCCTCATCCACGTGCAATGCTTTCATGAACAGGTTTTTAACTTTGGCACTCTCAGCCTGATGTTTCGCGTTCATTTCATCTACAGTCATGACATTCAGTTCCCAGCCGGTCAGCTGAGTGGCTAAACGCACGTTCTGACCATTACGGCCAATGGCCTGAGCCAGACTGTCTGCTTCAACCGCTATATCCATCGCATGCTTGTCTTCATCCACAATGATGGAAGAAACATCCGCAGGCGCCATGGCATTGATAACAAACTGTGCCGGGTTATCGTCCCACAAGACGATATCAATACGTTCACCACCCAACTCATTGGTTACCGCCTGAACACGAGCGCCACGCATACCCACACAAGCACCGATAGGATCGATGCGGCGGTCATTAGACTTCACCGCAATTTTGGCTCGAGAGCCTGGGTCACGGGCAGCGCCCATCACTTCAATCATTTCATCAGCGATTTCCGGTACTTCAATGCGGAACAACTCAATCAGCATTTCTGGCTTGGAGCGCGTCAAAAATAGTTGTGCCCCGCGGGCTTCTGGACGCACGGCATACAACAATGAACGCACGCGGTCACCTGGGCGGAAAGTTTCCCGTGGGATCAAGTCTTCTTTGTACAGCACACCATCGGCATTACTACCCAAGTCCACGATGACGCTATCACGGTTGGATTTTTTCACTACGCCCGTCACCAGTTCGCCTTCTTTATCCAGGAACTGTTCGACCACTTGAGCACGTTCCGCTTCGCGAACCTTCTGCACAATGACCTGTTTGGCCGTTTGGGTAGTAATACGATCGAACTGCACTGATTCGATTTCGTCTTCTACATAATCCCCAGCTTGGATCTCTGGATTGTCAAATTGGGCGGCCTCCAGCGTAATCTCACGATAGGGGTTTTCCAGCGTTTCACCTTGACTATCAACCACCAACCAACGGCGGAAGGTCTCATAGTCACCGGTCTTGCGATCGATGGCTACGCGCACATCAATATCGCCTTCATATTTCTTTTTAGTAGCAGTAGCCAGCGCAATTTCCAAGGCTTCGAAAATCTTCTCACGGGGTACGGCTTTTTCATTGGACACCGCTTCAGCGACCAGCAAAATATCTTTATTCATCGTCTTGCCTCGTTCACCTTGAATCCATCAAAACTTTGCAATTAGGTTGCCTTTACGGATGTTATCCAAGGCAATAATCAATTCATTACCGGATACGTTGAGGGTTATCATCTGCCCCTCTACCCGCAGTACGGTACCTTTCAAATTGCGACTACCCGCTACCGGCATAGTCAGCTGAACTTTAACTTCCTCTCCGAGATATCGCTGATACTGTTCGGCAATGAACAGCGGCCGATCCAGACCAGGGGAGGAAACTTCTAGGGTGTATTCAGAAGGGATGGGGTCTTCAACGTCCATCAACGCACTCACCTGGCGGCTGGCGTTGGCACAATCTTCGACATTAACACCCTGCTCGCTGTCAATAAACAAGCGTAGTGTTGAATGCTTGCCAGCCTTCACGAACTCCAGCCCCCATAACTGGTATCCTAGCGCTTCAATAGTAGGCCGCAGCATCTCTTCCAGCTTTGACTCCAAAGTTGCCAAATTACACTCCTGAAAAAACAAAAAGGGCTATAGAGCCCCGATATCGCACTACCTTTTAGGCAGTAAAATACTACATCCCAGATAACAAAAAACCCCGTTTATTACGAGGTTATTCTAATTTTATTACCTGTAATTCAGCACTGACTTCACGTTGGAATTCAACACCGGGAACTGGTTGCGGGGGCCGGATTTGAACCGACGACCTTCGGGTTATGAGCCCGACGAGCTACCAGGCTGCTCCACCCCGCGTCAATTGCAGCAAGTTTACTGATTCGACCTTCAACTTGCAATAACTCAGGAATATTTAATGCCTTATCCTGGTCATATTTGTGGTGCCGAGGGCGGGACTTGAACCCGCACGACCGTTAGGTCACAGCCACCTCAAGGCTGCGCGTCTACCAATTTCACCACCCCGGCAAATTCTACTTAGTCAGGAATTTTATCTTCTGACTTTGGCGCTGGTTTTTCTGGCTGAGGAGCTTGCTGGGTTTGTTCAGCAGCGCCTAGATTTTTCCAAGTATCTTCCTGCTTGTTATGGTTGGCACTTAGATTGCCGATCACCAAACTCAACACAAAAAATACGATTGCCAGAATCGCTGTGGAGCGGGTTAGGAAATTACCAGAACCTGAGGATCCAAACAGCGTAGCTGATGCGCCAGCACCAAAAGAGGCACCCATATCAGCACCTTTACCTTGCTGGATCAGGATCAGAAAAATCAGTCCAAGTGCAACCAACAAGTAAACAACAATCAGAACTTCATACATAACTTATGCGCTCATCGCTATGGTACATAAACTCAAAAATTCGGTAGAGTTTAAACTGGCACCACCTATTAGTCCACCATCCACATCTGGCTGTGCGAATAAATCCGCCGCATTTGTGGGTGTAACACTGCCACCATAGAGGATGCGGATATTTTCCCCAATATAAGGGGAAACTTCGGAAAGTCGCTTGCGAATAAACGCATGAACTTCTTGCGCCTGTTCCGGTGTTGCGCTTTTCCCGGTACCTACAGCCCACAAAGGTTCGTAGGCTATAATCGCATTATCAAAAGCCATGGTGCCGTTTTTCTCAATCACCACATCCAGCTCTTCCGCGATCACTTCAAAAGTTCGCCTAGCTTCTCGCGCCGGACCGGATTCACCGACACACAGAATAGGGGTCAAACCATGTTTCTGGGCAGCTGCAAATTTATCAGCCACGATATTACTGGTTTCACCATACATTCTACGACGTTCGGAATGACCAATGATGACATATCGGCATCCAACTTCACTGAGCATTGAACCGGAAATCTCCCCGGTATAAGCACCAAAATCGTGCTGACTTAAATTCTGTGCGCCCATACGAACAACAGAACCGTTCAACGCTTCTTTATTGGCTTCCAACTGCTGCCTTACACTTTCTAAGTACACAGCAGGAGGGCAAAGTACGACTTCCACGGCGTCGTTATGTAGCTTGGCGGCAAACTTTTTGAACAGTTCCTGCGCTAACTGCGCACTACCGTTCATCTTCCAGTTGCCGGCGACCATTGGGCGTCTGAGAGCCATCACCATCTCCTTTGAAAGCGGCGTGAATAATAGCGAACCACTTATGAAGTTACAATACTCGTCTGGGTAATTTTTGCGATTTGCCGCGTGTTCGACTACTTTTTACACTCAACAGCGGCAAATGCTCAATAGCAAAAAACTAACCTCTTAATTTATATCAATTATTCTAGCAATAAAGTTAGCTAACAGCGGTTGTGACGGCGGTTGCTATCTGTTCAGCATATTGCTTCACCAAGGCTTCATCATCCCCTTCTACCATCACACGGATCAACGGCTCAGTACCGGATTTACGCAGCAATACCCGGCCACGTTCACCAAGGGCTCGTTCAACCTCAGCTACGGCAAATTTCACTGCTGCTGCCTGCAGCGGATCTTTTGTACCTTCAAAGCGCACATTAACCAACACTTGTGGTAGCAAGGTTACGGGTGCAGTCAGTTGCTCAAGCGTCATATCACTGCGCCGCATTGCCGCCAACACTTGGATACCAGCGACAATGCCGTCACCGGTAGTGCCGTGGTCGAGATTAACAATATGGCCGGAGTTTTCACCGCCGATGCGCCAACCTCTTTCAGTGAGTAGTTCCATGACATAACGGTCACCCACTTTGGAGCGCAAAAAAGGAATGTCCAAGGCTTTGAGCGCCAACTCCAGTCCTAGATTAGACATCTGAGTGCCCACCACCCCGCCTTTAAGTACACCGCGGTTCAATGCATCTTTGGCTAGGATGTAAAGGATCTGGTCACCATCGATAACCTCGCCGTTGCGGTTGACCATCATGATACGGTCACCATCACCGTCTAACGCAATACCAAGATCGGCCTGTTCCGCCAATACGGTTTCACAAATCTTGGCCATTGCGGTAGCACCTACCTGATCGTTGATATTGGTACCATTGGGCTTGTCACCAATGACGATCACTTCGGCTCCCAATTCTCGAAACACATTTGGTGCGATGTGATAGGTTGCCCCGTGCGCACAATCAACGACCAGTTTCAGTCCTTCTAGGGTTTGATCTGCTGGGAAATTACCTTTGCAATATTCGATATAGCGTCCGGCAGCATCAGTAATGCGGGAAACCTTCCCGAGCAGATGCGATTCCACGCAATCCAATGGTTTTTCCAGCTCGGCTTCAATTTCCAGCTCTAACTCATCATCGAGTTTGGTACCTGTAGATGAAAAAAACTTGATGCCATTGTCGTAGTAGGGGTTGTGTGATGCACTGATCACCACCCCGGCTTCAGCACGAAACGTACGGGTTAAATATGCTACCGCCGGGGTAGGCATGGGTCCCATTAACAACACATTCAGCCCTGCTGCTGACAACCCCGCTTCCAGCGCCGACTCAAACATATAACCGGAAATACGGGTATCCTTACCAATCAGCACTTTTCTGGTACCGGTACGAGATAACACGCGACCTGCTGCCCATCCCAGTTTTAACGCCAATTCCGGCGTCATTTTGCCAGAGCCTACCTTGCCGCGAACACCATCGGTACCAAAAAACTTTCTTGTTGAACTCACGTTTGCTTACTCCATAACCTCGCCTTCAGGCCAGCAGGTTATTGCACTGTTTCACTATTTCAGTCGGCAGCCCGAGTTGCCGCCAATACTCTCAAAACATCCAAGGTTTCCGGTACGTCATGTACTCGGAGAATGTGGGCGCCATGCATCGCTGCCAGTAGCGCACCACTGAGGCTACCCGCTAAACGTTCAGCCACTGGGCGCCCCAGAAGATTGCCAATCATACTCTTACGTGACAATCCGATCAGCAAAGGTAAATCAAACTTTGCGAAATCCTGCAGATGGGCCAATAGTTGATAATTATGTTCTAGGGTTTTACCGAAACCAAATCCTGGGTCCAGCAACAACATTGACCGTGATAGGCCAGCCGCCGTGCAACGGGCAATTTGTGCGTCAAAGTAATCGCTGACTTCCGTCAGTAAGTTCTGATACTGAGGCGCTGCTTGCATCGTGCGCGGTTGTCCCTGCATATGCATAATACAAACAGGCACCTGCAATTGAGCCGCGACTTCAAGCGCACCAGGCTCAGTTAAGCTACGAATATCATTGATTAAATGTGCACCAGCAGCAACTGAGGCAGCCATCACCTCAGGTTTACTGGTATCTACTGAAATCCACACATCAGAGTTTGCCGCCACATATTCCACCAATGGCACCACCCGCTGCAATTCCTCAGAGACACTGACATCAGCCGCCCCAGGACGAGTGGATTCTCCGCCAATATCAATAAAATGAGCCCCGGCTGCAATCATCTCATCAGCATGACGACATGCCGCGTCAAAGGCGCGAAATTGTCCACCGTCAGAAAAAGAATCTGGGGTCACATTCAGTATCCCCATCACCTTGGGCTCATCTAAATTCAGGCGTTTTTTGCCTGACACCAATTCAAACACCCGGCCTCCTGTACAGATATTCACCGAGAAATATCTGAAAAAGTCACTGTTAGAAAAACAGAAAACCCCTCTCGGGGTTTTCAGAAATACTAAGTCGTATGAGACCTAATGAGTCTCACCAGGCTTAGAAAGATCAGCAGGTGAAGCTTCTGTCTGAGGCTCATCAACATGCGGCCGACTATTTCCTCCCGTAGAATCTTTGTCATCCATATTCCAGTCCGCGGGCGGACGCACATCACGACGTGCCATCAAGTCTGCGATCTGCTTAGCATCAATCGTTTCATACTTGATCAATGCATCCTTCATCGCATGCAGAATATCGATATTGTCATTCAATAGCTGCCGCGCCCGTTGGTAATTACGTTCAATCAAGGCTTTCACTTCTGCATCGATAATCGCCGCCGTTTCATCGGACATATGTTTGGCTTTCGCCATCGATCTGCCAAGAAATACTTCACCCTCTTCTTCAGCGTAAAGTAGCGGCCCCAGTTTTTCTGAGAAGCCCCATTGCGTTACCATATTACGGGCGATAGCGGTAGCCTGTTTGATATCCTGAGATGCACCGGTAGAAACTTTTTCCGGCCCATAAATAATCTCTTCCGCTAAACGACCGCCATAAGCCACGGAAATCCGGCTTTCGAGTTTACGGCGATTTTCACTGATGGAATCAGCTTCAGGCAAGAAGAATGTTACCCCTAACGCACGTCCACGCGGGATGATGGTAACTTTATGCACAGGATCATGTTCCGGCACCAAACAACCGACTATCGCATGACCCGCTTCATGGTAGGCAGTAGACTCTTTTTCCTGCTCAGACATCACCATAGAACGGCGTTCAGCGCCCATCATGATCTTATCTTTAGCACGTTCAAACTCTTCCATGGTCACAACCCGGCGATTGCCACGGGCCGCAAACAAGGCCGCCTCATTCACTAGGTTTGCCAAATCGGCACCGGAAAAACCAGGAGTCCCGCGGGCAATCACGCTAGCCTGAACATCATCAGCTACTGGGATTTTGCGCATATGCACTTTAAGGATCTGCTCGCGACCACGCACATCTGGCAGTCCGACCACCACTTGTCGGTCGAAACGCCCAGGACGCAGCAACGCTGAATCTAATACGTCAGGGCGGTTAGTTGCGGCGATAACGATCACGCCTTCGTTACCTTCAAAGCCATCCATCTCTACCAGCAATTGGTTGAGGGTCTGTTCACGCTCATCATGCCCGCCACCGAGCCCAGCACCACGTTGACGGCCTACGGCATCAATTTCATCAATGAAGATAATACAAGGGGCAGATTTTTTAGCCTGTTCAAACATATCGCGAACGCGAGAAGCGCCGACACCGACAAACATCTCCACAAAGTCTGAACCGGAGATAGTGAAGAACGGTACTTTAGCTTCACCCGCAATCGCCTTAGCTAGCAGAGTCTTACCTGTTCCTGGAGGCCCCACCATCAATACACCTGTTGGTATGCGGCCACCCAGTTTCTGGAACTTGGTGGGATCCCGCAGGTAGTCCACCATTTCTTTCACTTCTTCTTTGGCTTCATCACACCCAGCCACATCAGCAAAGGTGGTTTTAATCTGATCTTCACTCATCAGCTTGGCTTTGCTCTTACCAAAGGACATTGCGCCTTTGCCGCCACCACCCTGCATCTGCCGCATGAAGAAAATCCATACACCTATCAGTAGCAGCATTGGGAACCAAGAGATGAAAATTTGGGTCAGGAAACCGGATTCTTCCGCTTCCTGTCCTTTCATGGTCACACCTTTACGGTCGAGATCGTTAATCAAATCCTGGTCGTAAATCGGCATAATGGTGACAAATTTCTCACCGCCTTTAGTCACACCCTCAATGGTGCGCTGATCGCTCTTGAACTCCACGGACGCAACCTGCCCAGAACGAACATCATCCAGAAACGTGGAATATTCCATCTTCTGCGATGAAGAAGAAGACGGCGAGAACCCCTGGAATACCGACATCAGCACAACGGCGATGACGACCCAGAGAATCAGATTTTTTGCCATGTCACTCAATTATTGAACCTCTCAGTCTCAAGACTTACTCTTTCAGGTTACTACAACTTGTAGCCAGTAGCCACCAGATACACCTCGCGGGAACGGGCTCTTGATGACTCCGGTTTACGGGTTTTAACAGTGGTAAATGCCTGCTTGACCGCCTTCATATACTCATCAAACCCTTCTCCCTGGAATACTTTGACCGCGAAACTGCCACCGGGAGCCAGCACTTGATGACACATATCGAGTGCCAGCTCAACCAGATACATGGCCCGCGGCTGGTCCATCGCATCGGAACCACTCATATTTGGCGCCATATCCGACAATACCACATCCACTTTGTCATCACCGACCATCTGCAATAAAGTTTCCAATACCGATTCTTCACGAAAATCGCCCTGAAGGAAATCGACGCCAACGATTGGGTCCATCGGTAAAATATCACAGGCAACTAGTTTGCCCTGCTCACCAACAAGTTTGACCGCAACCTGAGACCAACCACCGGGGGCAGCACCCAAATCGACAACGGTCATTCCCGGTTTAATCAGCTGATCTTTTTGCTGTAACTCTTCCAACTTAAAAGCCGCCCGCGAACGCAGGCCACGCTTTTGCGCTAGCTTTACATAATGATCATCAAAGTGTTCTTGCATCCAGCGCGTTGAGCTAGCGCTACGTTTCTTTCCTACCATCAAACATCCGCAACAAATCAGAGTTACACGCCAGTGATATAAGGGTAGAATATCGGCTTTTCAACAGTAACTCAGCAAAAGTTGGTAAAAATGAACCTGACAACCAAACAGAAACAGTATTTAAAAGGACTGGCTCACAGTCTGAAACCTGTGGTACTGCTTGGTGCCAATGGCTTGACTGAAGGGGTACTGGCTGAAATTGATAACGCACTGGCTTATCACGAATTGATCAAAGTGAAAGTGGCAGCAGAAGATCGTGAGCTAAAAAATGCTATCGTCGATGCCATCGTTCGTGAAACTCAATCCGAAAAAGTGCAGGTTATCGGGCACATACTGGTGCTTTATCGCCAGTCTGAAGAGAAAAAAATCGCTTTGCCTAAAGCCAAATAATCTCCCTTCTGCAACAAGGCCACCCGTCGGTGGCCTTGTTGTTTTAACCGCTTCACTCCCGGCTATTGTGGCAAAACCGCATTAAGTCAGACTTAATCAGGGCTGTTGTGGCAACACCTGCGACCGATAATGCTCACTGGATAATCCCAACCATTCAGGTACCGAAGTACCCACGGATATCGACGAAAAGGTGCCGGTGAGAATGCCAATAAACATCGCTATAGAAAATCCGCGTAGCGGTTCGCCCCCCATAAGCCACAATGCGGCAACTGTCAGCAGGGTTGTGCCAGATGTCACCATAGTTCGTGAAAAAGTTGCCGCAATCGCCATATTGTTAATGTGAGGCAAGGGGATGTCAGGTTTAGCAATTAACAGCTCGCGGATCCTGTCAGCAATGATGATAGAGTCATTCAATGAGTACCCCAAAATTGCCAATACGGCCGCTAACACCGTCAGGTTAAACTCCATTTGTGTAGCTGCAAAAAACGCCACGACAAAAATCACGTCATGTACCAAGGCCAATAACGCCCCACTCGCAAGCCGCCACTCAAATCGGAACGACAGGTAACCCAGAATACAAACCACAGCAACCACTAATGCCAGCCCGCCCTGTTCCGCTAGCTCTGCACCTACCTGAGGCCCGACAATACTGGTATTAAGTACCTCCACATTGGTATGTAACGGCACCAGAATTTGCGCAATCTGCGGTGGCGCGGCATTCGCTGCTGGCACTGGGTAGCGCAACACCCAACGTCCAGGCTCCCCAGCGGCAATCAGGTGAATATCTTGCCCATATGCTTGCTGCAAAATGGGACGAATAGTGGTATCGCGCAGATGACTATCAACGCGGATTTCACTCACAACCCCGCCAGTAAAATCTAGGCCCAAATTCAGCCCTCGGCAGCTGATCAACGCCACGGAAAGTATCATTAGCAATGCCGAAATCGCGCTGCAAGCATAGCGCCAGCGAGTAGGATATTTAAATTTCATGTCAGACCCTCACTTCACGAGAGAAATTACGGCCATACGCCAGGTTGATAATGGCGCGAGAAGCAAAAATGCCGGTAAACATGCTGGTAATCAGCCCCAGTCCCAGCGTCAATGCAAAGCCTTGGACCGGTCCATTGCCGATGGCATACAACACGACAGCCGTGATCATGGTGGTAAAATTGGCATCAAAAATAGTCGAAAATGCGCTATCAAAGCCACGATCGATAGCATGTGCAAAGCTGCGACCCTCTTGTAACTTGTCGCGAATACGTTCAAAAATCAGCACGTTGGTATCAACGGCCATTCCGACAGTCAGGACTAACCCAGCGATTCCGGGTAACGTCAATACAGCGCCAGGGATCAAGGCCAACAACCCGAACAACAACACCATATTGGCCAGCAATGCGATATTGGCAACCCACCCTAAACGGCGATACCACAGCGCCATAAAGAGCAAGGTCATGCCTAAACCTAATGCCAGCGCCGCAAAGCCGTTGTGGATATTCTCAGCACCAAGACTAGGGCCGATAGTACGCTCCTCCACAATGGTAACTGGTGCTGTCATTGAACCAGCGCGTAACAACAATGCCAGTTGTTGCGCTTGCTGAGGTGAGCCGACACCCGTTATCCGGAAGCGTTCAGGTAACACCGACTGGATGGTAGCAACGCTGATAATCTCGTTTCGCTGCGTTAACTTGCCATCCGCGCCGCGACCGTATTCACTAAATGCAGTTGCCATCGCCTTGCCGACATGATTTTTGGAAAATGCCGTCATCAGCCGCCCACCTTCCGCATCCAGAGTGATGTTAACTTCGGCTTGACCCATTTCACCGATCCCGGCCCTAGCATCAACGATGTGAGTACCCGTTACCACCGGCAGTCGTGCTACCGAGATCGGCATGCCACGGCGGTCATTAATCAACTGCGTGTTGCCAGCCGCGGCCTGAGTAACTTCATAAAAAGCCAGTGTTGCGGTAGCTCCAATCACCTGTTTAGCGGTAGCAGGATCCTGTACGCCGGGCAGTTCAATGCGGATACGGTTCTCACCTTGGCGCTGTACCAACGCCTCGGTAATTCCTAGCGCTGCAATGCGGCTGCGCATAATTTGTAGATTCTGCTGCACAGTCAGGTTCTGCAGATTGGTTTTTTCTTGCGGTGCTAATCGCAATAACAGTTGCCGACCATCAGCAGTCACTTGCCATAGCGGATAGCGGCTGTTAACAAACTGACGCACGGCTGCTTTGGCACTATCAGGCAAACTAAGATGCAATTGCTCATCGTGCCCCGGTTGAATTTGTATACTGCGTATGCCCTGCTTTAAGGCAAAATCGCGCATAGCATCCGCCAGTGCCGCAGCTTGTGCCTGGTACACTGGCGTGATATCAACATCTAGCAGAAATTGCACGCCTCCGCGCAAATCCAAACCGAGCTTTATCGGGGAGAAACCAAAATCCAGTAACCAGCTAGGTGCCGCAGGCGTTAGCGCTAATGTCAGTTGTTCTGGATCACGGGCAAAACGCGCCAGCAAAACTTTTGCCGCTGTCTGTTGTTGTTCATCGGCCAGAATTACCTGAGTCTGTTGGGCGTCAGCATCCAACCGCTTCAAGCGAATATGGTGCTGCGCCAGCGTTTGTGCAATCTCTTGGGCATTGAGGCTGAGTCCGGCTTTTGAGGAGATTTGAATTGCGGCATCTTCGCCAAACCAGGTGGGTAATGCGCTGAATGCCATAACAACCAGGGTTAGTACCAACACCACATATTTCCACACCGCATAATGATTAAGCAAGGCCTGCGGACGTCGGCGAGGCGACGTCTTTAAAATTGAGTCTATTAACATGTTTGCTCTCTGTCTCGTTGAGCAGCGGCATAGCCGCAACAACCGTATAGATAACGTCACCGTCTGTGACAGCGAAGTTAACTATCCGATAAGAGATTTTCCGCTAGGTAGCGGTGAGACAGAACGCCTCAGGCCTGCTGGCTGAAACGGTATCGAAGATTTGACTCTTTCCAGCCATTCAGCCGCAAACTGCGACTATGGTAAGACAAGGTCCACGGATGACGGGGCAATGTTATAGCGAAACCCTTAGTAAACTGAGGGATCACAGGTTGAGGTAAAACTATCGCCAGCGCGTACATCGGCGGATTAAACACCGATGACAATGCCGACATGCTAAGGCAGCGTTCACGGCTAGCCGGGGCATACCACAAGCCATCACTGTGGGCTGAATGGCTGTGGATCTGCAACTGCTTATCAGAGTTGCTTGTATACACCTCAGCGGTTTGTTTGTTTACAACAAACGATGATGCGATGTCAGGCTGTGTAAACGCCTTCCAGGTTGCATTAACAGCATTGCCAGAATAGACAGTAGTGAGCAGGCAGACAGCCAGCGCTAAGGTAAGTAGGCGGATAAACCGCAACAGATATGCCTTCATGTTCTACATGATATGGGCAGAAATTTGGCTTTCAAGCTCAAAGGCTAAACAATTGTTGATTAACCTATGATGATAACCTGAAAACTGTAATTAAGCGTTTGAATATTCATCTACGTAATAAAACCGCCATTTAGGCGGTTTTATTACTCACAGCTCACTCAAATGTAATCGACGGCAACAATTTCGACGTCAGTGCGACCACCTGGCGTTTGAATACCAACTTCATCACCTAGGTTTTTACCAATCAGGCCGCGGGCGATGGGAGAATTTACAGAAATCAGATTCTCTTTGATATTCGCCTCATCATCACCCACGATGCGATAAGTCATTTCAACATCGGTATCAAGATTTAAGATAGTCACAGTGGCACCAAAAATTACCCGGCCATTATTGGGCATTTTGGTGACATCGATGATCTGTGCATTCGAAAGCTTGCCTTCGATATCACGAATACGCGCTTCACAAATCCCCTGCTCTTCACGAGCAGCATGATATTCAGCGTTTTCTTTTAAATCGCCCAGTTCACGGGCGGTGGCAATGGCTTCACTCAGTGCTGGACGTCTTTCAAACTTTAGCATTTCCAGCTCTTTACGTAACTGTTCCGCGCCAGTCAGCGTCATAGGAACCTTATTCATGTCTCTGTCGTCTCCTGTAAAACAAAAGCGACCTATGCTGGCCCGAAAAGGGCCTGCACAGTCTCAATGGGGTGAACGGGCGCTCGTAACATCAGATACTGTCGGCGCCAAAGATTTTTTTGCCAGACAACCACGGCGAACACCGGGTTGGTATCACTTCACCATAATGCAAGCTTACCTAAGCTGCGGCGGCCTTGCCAGTGATGCACCGAAAATTTATGAGTTGCAACAGTCTGGCTCGTAGATTTTTAAAGAATCCTTGCGGATATCAAAGGCCTTACAGTAGCGTCAAACGCACATCCAACGACTCTTGCCCTCATGAGTGCTCACAACACATGATGCATATTTGGTCAGAAAACACCCGCAGGCACCTTAAAATACAAAACGCCCGATGAACTTCATCAGGCGTTTTAGGTGGAAATAAGTGTTAACTTATTCCCGAGCTAGACAACGACTTACTTGGTGACTCGCGCATGCAGTTCCTGCACTGAGGATACTTTTTTGCGGTCATCAGCAGTGTTTGCCATACAGGTAGCAAAAGCCGCGTTCATGGTGGTGGTGTAATTCACTTTGTAGCGCAAAGCACCACGGCGCAGTTGCTTGGAGTCTTCAATAGCCTGACGCCCTTCGGTGGTGTTAACGATATAGGTGTACTCACCGTTTTTCATGCGGTCAAGAATGTGAGGCCGTCCTTCATGCACCTTGTTCACCAGCCGTGGGTTGATCCCCGCTTCACCCAATACCACAGCCGTGCCGTGGGTAGCATCAATTTCGTAGCCCAACTCAATCAGTTTGGCAGCCAAATCGGCAACCCGCTTCTTGTCGCTGTTACGCACAGACAACAAGGCGCGACCGGATTTCGGGATATCCTTGGAAGTGGTACCCAGTTGTGCTTTGGCATAGGCCTCAGCAAAGGTATCACCCACGCCCATCACTTCACCGGTTGAACGCATTTCAGGGCCAAGCAACGGGTCAACACCAGGGAATTTGTTGAATGGCAACACCACTTCTTTCACTGAATAGTAAGGTGGAATAACTTCTTTGGTGAAGCCCTGCTCTTGCAGTGATTGGCCCGCCATCACCCGCGCGGCAATCTTTGCCAGCGGTACGCCTGTCGCTTTGGAGACAAACGGCACGGTACGCGCAGCACGTGGGTTAACTTCAATCATGAAGATGGTGTTTTTCTGCACGGCAAACTGCACGTTCATCAAGCCCACAACGCCTAATTCGAATGCCAGTTTCCGTACCTGTTCACGCATCTCATCCTGAATTGCCTGACTGAGGGTGTATGGCGGCAATGAACAACCTGAGTCACCTGAATGCACCCCGGCTTGTTCGATATGTTCCATAATGGCACCGACGACTACAGTCTTGCCATCACAAACCGCATCGATATCGACTTCAATAGCGTCATCAAGGAAGTGATCCAGCAACACCGGTGACGCGTTAGACACCTTAACCGCTTCTTTGAAGTAACGACGCAGATCCTGTTCTTCGTAAACGATTTCCATGGCGCGGCCACCCAATACATAGGACGGACGAACCACCAGCGGATAACCGATTTTTTCTGCAGCCACTACTGCCGCTTCGACTGTAGTAACGGTATCGTTTTCAGGCTGTTTCATCTCCAGGCGGCGAATCGCCTGCTGGAACCGTTCACGATCTTCGGCGCGATCAATGGCATCCGGGCTGGTACCAATAATCGGTACGCCAGCGGCTTCGAGCGCGCGCGCCAGTTTCAATGGTGTCTGACCACCAAACTGTACAATCACGCCTTTGGGCTTCTCGATACGGGCGATTTCCAGTACGTCTTCCAGAGTTACGGGTTCGAAATACAGCCGGTCAGAGGTATCGTAATCAGTGGAAACCGTTTCTGGGTTACAGTTAACCATGATGGTTTCATAGCCATCAGCTTTTAGCGCCAGTGACGCATGCACACAGCAATAGTCGAACTCAATCCCCTGGCCGATACGGTTAGGACCGCCACCCAATACCATGATCTTGTCACGGTTGGAAGGATTGGCCTCACACTCTTCCTCATAGGTGGAGTACATGTAAGCCGTGTCAGTGGCAAATTCAGCGGCACAGGTATCGACACGTTTGTATACCGGGAAGATCTCTAGGCGATAACGCAGCTTACGCATTTCTGATTCACTGATCCCCAGCACATCGGCCAGACGCGCATCTGAGAAACCTTTGCGTTTTAACTGGTAGAGGAAATCGGCATCCATACCCGCCAGCCCAGTGGTTGCCACTTTGGCTTCCAACTGCACCAGCTCTTCAATCTGCACCAAAAACCAAGGGTCAATGTTGGTGAGCTTGTAGATTTCGTCCATGCTCATGCCAGCACGGAAAGCGTCAGCCACGTACCAGATACGCTCAGCACCCGGTTCTTTCAGCTCATGGCGCATGTGCTGCATGGCGTCAGGATCCTGCCAATCAACGATCGGATCAAAACCGTTTTTGCCGGTTTCCAAGCCACGCAGTGCTTTCTGTATAGATTCCTGGAAAGTGCGGCCAATCGCCATCACTTCCCCAACAGATTTCATCTGAGTGGTCAGTCGGTCATTGGCACCCGCAAACTTTTCGAAGTTGAAACGTGGCACTTTAGTGACGACATAGTCGATAGAGGGTTCGAACGAAGCGGGTGTGCGACCACCGGTGATATCGTTCATCAGCTCATCGAGAGTGAAACCGACGGCCAGTTTGGCGGCAACTTTGGCAATCGGGAAGCCGGTTGCTTTAGAGGCTAGCGCCGATGAACGGGATACACGTGGATTCATTTCGATGATAACCATACGGCCATCTTTGGGATTGATACCAAACTGGACGTTGGAACCGCCGGTTTCTACGCCGATTTCACGCAGCACCGCCATCGAGGCATTACGCATCAACTGGTATTCTTTGTCCGTCAACGTCTGCGCAGGGGCCACAGTGATAGAGTCACCAGTGTGTACGCCCATGGCATCAAAGTTTTCGATAGAGCAGACGATGATGCAGTTATCGTTGCGATCCCGCACCACTTCCATTTCGTACTCTTTCCAGCCGATCAAGCTTTCGTCAATCAGCAGCTCATTGGTAGGTGACAAGTCCAGACCACGGGTACAGATCTCTTCGAACTCTTCAACGTTATAAGCGATACCGCCACCGGAACCGCCCATAGTGAATGACGGACGAATAATGCAGGGGAAGCCCACTTGATCCAGCACCTTATAGGCGTCTTCCATGCTGTGTGCGATACCGGCACGAGGACACTCCAAACCGATTTTACGCATGGATTGATCGAAACGGGCGCGGTCTTCTGCTTTATCAATGGCATCGGCAGTGGCGCCAATCATTTCCACATTGAATTCTTGCAGCACGCCTTTGGCTTCCAGTTCCAGCGCACAGTTCAGCGCAGTCTGGCCGCCCATGGTAGGCAGAATAGCATCAGGGCGTTCTTTGGCGATGATGTTGCGCACCACTTCCCAATGAATCGGTTCAATGTAAGTGGCATCGGCCATTTCCGGGTCAGTCATGATGGTGGCGGGGTTAGAGTTCACCAGAATGACCCGGAAACCTTCTTCGCGCAGGGCTTTACACGCCTGGGCGCCGGAATAGTCAAACTCACAGGCCTGACCGATAACGATAGGACCGGCACCTAGGATAAGAATACTTTTTATATCAGTACGTTTTGGCATTGCTTGAATCTTCTCCCGGAGTTACTGCTTCGCTTGACGGTATTGCTCAATCAGTTCGATAAAATGGTCGAACAACGGCGCACAATCGTGCGGGCCTGGGCTGGCTTCTGGATGTCCCTGGAAGCTGAACGCAGGTTTGTCCGTCAGATGGATACCTTGCAGAGAACCATCGAACAGTGATTTATGAGTCACTTTGACATTTGCGGGTAGGCTGGCCTCATCAGCTGCAAAACCGTGGTTTTGACTGGTGATCATCACCGTGCCTTTCTGCAAATCTTTCACTGGATGGTTAGCACCATGGTGACCAAACTTCATCTTCATGGTTTTGGCGCCACTGGCTAAGGCCAGCAACTGATGCCCAAGGCAGATACCAAATACCGGGATATCAGTCTGCAGGAACGATTTAATCGCGCTGATAGCGTAATCACAAGGTTCTGGGTCACCAGGGCCATTTGACAGGAAAATACCGTCAGGTGCCATCGCCAACACGTCACTTGCTGGGGTTTTAGCAGGCACCACGGTTACATCACAACCACGGTCCACCAGCATCCGCAGAATATTGCGCTTAATCCCGAAGTCATAGGCGACGACTTTGAATTTGAATTCATCAGCAGCCTTGTCTTCTGGTAAGCCGCCTTCAAGTGTCCAAGTACCTTGGCGCCACTGATAAGCGCTGTCAGTGGTCACTTCTTTTGCCAGATCCATGCCTTTGAGGCCAGGGAAGGCTTTGGCAGCGGCTAACGCTTTGTCGGCATCCATTTCGCCAGCCATGATACAGCCAGACTGAGCGCCTTTTTCGCGCAGAATACGGGTGAGTTTACGGGTATCAATATCCGCAATACCCACCACATTATTAGCGCGGAGATAGTCACTGAGTGACCGTTGTGAACGGAAATTACTGGCGATGAGTGGTAAGTCACGAATGATCAAACCACAAGCATGAATGGCACTGGATTCGGTATCTTCAGCATTAATGCCGGTGTTACCAATGTGCGGGTAGGTTAAGGTTACTATCTGACGGGAATAAGAAGGATCGGTGAGAATTTCTTGATATCCCGTCATTGAAGTGTTAAAAACCACTTCGCCAACAGCTATTCCATCGGCACCTATCGCTGTGCCGGTAAAGACGGTTCCATCTTCGAGTACGAGTAAGGCAGACTTAGTCAACGCGACCTCCGTAATGAGCCAAGCCATTAAAAATTATATATTTTTTATTAAATCAACCTGCAATTTCCGCTGCTTCACGAAATTTTGGCAAATTCTGAATATTTTATAGGTCATATCGACTTCCGTCTAGACCTGCAGCGGTAATCCGCGAAAAAAAACCGCCAACGGCGGTTCTTTTCAACTACAAAGGCTTCAGCCCCAACACTTGCTGCATGTCATACAAACCGGCACTCTGTTCCGGTAACCACAGTGCGGCCCGCATGGCACCATTGGCAAATGTCATACGACTTGATGCCTTATGGGTGATCTCCAGCCGTTCACCAATATCCGCAAACATGGCGGTGTGCTCGCCCACTAAATCACCTGCACGAATGGTCGCAAATCCTATAGTCTGCCGATCCCGTTCGCCGGTAATTCCTTCTCGGCCATATACGGCCACCTTTTCCAGATCCCGTCCTAGGGTTGCGGCAATCACCTCCCCCATCTTTAACGCAGTACCGGACGGGGCATCTTTCTTAAAGCGATGGTGACCTTCAATGATCTCAATGTCACTGTAGTCACCCATTACCTTGGCCGTAACTTCCAGCAATTTCCACATCAGGTTAACGCCAACGGACATATTAGGCGCGAACACGACGGGTAGTTGTTCAGCAAACGCTTCTAACTGAGCTTTCTGTGCCGAATTAAAGCCGGTGGTACCAATCACCATCGGTTTTTCATGGCGCACGCACCAGTCGATATTAGCGAGTGTTCCTTCCGGGCTGGTAAAATCGATCAGTACATCGAAACTGTCGGCAACACCATCCAAATTATCGGTCACCACCACATCTAGTTTGCCAACCGCCGCCAGCTCACCAGCATCGACACCAACGAGGCTGGAACCTGCACGCTCGATTGCCGCACCCAGCACAATCAGCGGGTGCTGCGATGCGGCCTCAATAAGGGTACGGCCCATGCGTCCACCACTTCCGGCAATGGCAACTCTGACGCTTGCACTCATAATCCCTCCTTCCTGCACACAAAAAAATCGCCTGGGAGAACCCAAGCGATTAGCAATTACAAAATGTCGAGTAACTCGACTTCAAACACCAAGGTCGAGTACGGTGGAATCGCGGCGCCAGCACCTCGTTCGCCATAGGCCAAATGATGCGGCACATACAGTTTGTACTTAGAACCAACTGGCATCAGCTGCAATGCTTCGGTCCAACCGGCAATAACACCGGAAACCGGGAACTCAGCAGGCTGACCGCGGGTCACTGAACTGTCAAACACTTTACCATCGGTAAAGGTACCGTGGTAGTGCGTACGCACCGTAGACTCATAAGTAGGTCTAGCGCCCGTACCTTCGGTGATAACTTCATATTGCAGACCTGAGTCTGTCACTACCACACCTTCACGCTTGGCGTTTTCAGCGAGGAATGCCTGACCTTCAGCGGAAGCGGCTTCAGCAGCTTGTTCCTGCGCATGTTTGATGCGGGTGCTGATCTCGGTAAAGGCATTCTGCAGTTCCTGCATGCTGACAGCACTTTCTGTACCAACAAACGCATCTGCTAAGCCTGCCTGCACGGCGGGAATGTCCAAGCCATCAAAAGAGTTAGCGGCCAACTGTTCCCCTAACTGGCGACCCACACCGTAGCTTGCTTGCTGTTCAACTGTCGTGAACTTCTCAGACATAATCGGTTTACTCTCGGTTATCGGTGAATTCAGCCGCGTAGTTTACCACATCCGAGCCATGAATGTTGCAGTAATTTGATCCAGAGCACTGAGGGTAAATACTCAATTGACATTGCTCAGTGCCTGCCGGATAACTTTGGCAAATACGACATATTTTGCCTTTTCTGCCGTTGTCACTGGTATAGCGATGAGATTAACAGCGCCTTTGGCACCCATCCGCGCAGGCTGACCACTACACACAACCAACTGTGGCTCCATTACCGATACAGCAACGATACGGACACGACGCCAAGCATTAAACTGCGATTCACCCTATTCGCCCATAACACAGTATGTCAAAAACCTGTCTTGGGGCAGCTTCCATTGTTTTGCTAACAACGTGGTGATCACATCACGGTGATTGGCGATATTAATCAACACCTCGTTAAACTCAGCCCAGCTGTATGTATAATTTGCCGAGCATCCTGAACGTTTTTCTGGCGTACCAAGCCACACTCAGGCTACCAGCCGCCAGAAAATCTATGTTAGGCTTTATGCCATCATATATTGCAGCAGACATACGCCAGTTGGGGTATTTGCCGCTATCTCTTATGCTTACCATCATTGCCAACGTTGTTTACGGTTTTGGACTATCGTCATGTTTGAAGAATTAGCGCTCGGGGGACTGCTTTTCAGCCCCTTGGTGGTGTTTGCACCGCTGGCGTTTGTCATATCGTTCGTCACCCGCCAGATACTGCACGTATCCGGGCTATACCAGCGGATCTGGAAAGTCGCCTGGTTCGAAGTGGCACTGTATATCTGTTATTTGGCGCTGGTTGTTTACTTATTCGGGAGATGAATTCAGTTATGGGAAAATTACTGCGTGTTGCCATCACGCTGGCGGTGGTAGTTGTCGCAATTATCGCCGGACGCTGGGTCTGGGATCATTACCTTTATTCTCCGTGGACTCGAGATGGTCGTATCCGCGCCAACATCATTACTATTGCGCCAGATGTTTCCGGTTGGGTTAATAGTGTTGATGTACAGGATAACCAGCAGGTACACAAAGGTGATTTACTGTTTTCTGTCGATGCCACTCGCTATCAAGCGGCACTGGTCGAGTTGCAGGCACAGTTGCAAAGCAAGCAATACGCTTGGGATCTTGCCAACCATAAATATGAACGCCGTAAGCAATTGACTGGACGGGAAGCTATCAGTGAAGAAGATCTGGAAACGGCCCGAATTAACACTGAACAAGCCAAGGCTGCTTTCCAACTGGCGCAAGCGGAACTCAATACTGCCCGCATCAATTTACAACGCACGGTCATTCATGCACCAGACGACGGCAGCATTATTAATCTGACCCTACGTCCTGGCAATTATGTACACCAAGGCACAGCAGTACTGTCACTGGTTCAGACAGGCTCTCTGTATGTCACTGGTTACTTTGAAGAAACTAAACTACCGCTGATCCACGTGGGCCAGAAAGCTAAGGTAAGCCTCATGAGTGGCGGCAAACCGTTAATCGGTACTGTCACCAGTATCGGCAAGGCGATTGCTGACACCAATGTCAGCAGTAATGGACAACTGCTACCGCAAATCCAGCAGACATTCAATTGGGTGCGGTTGGCGCAGCGTATTCCGGTAGATATTCAGTTGGACAAAATACCGAATGACATCAATCTCAGTGCCGGCATGACGGTTTCTATTTTCCTGCAGGACAAATAATCCATGACACTGTCGCCGATACAGGCGGTGTTTCTGACGCCAGATAAACGCACGCTGATTTTCGCGACCAAAGGCGTTATCTCTATGACGCTGG
The DNA here is from genome assembly GCF_014651955.1 of Shewanella fodinae. Taxonomy (GTDB): domain Bacteria; phylum Pseudomonadota; class Gammaproteobacteria; order Enterobacterales; family Shewanellaceae; genus Shewanella; species Shewanella fodinae. Next base: position 175,349 of record NZ_BMXW01000005.1, read on the forward strand.
CGTTGTTCGTTGCCATGTACCTGAACTTGGATCGCCCATACTGGGCACTGATCTCCGCCGTATTTCTGCAGATCCGTCCCGAGAGCGGTCTGGTGATTGAAAAAGGGCTGATGCAGATAATCGGCACACTCATCGGCGGGGTGATGGGCATCGTCATACTACAGGCGTTTGCCGGCTATCCAGAGCTGGCCATTCTGGCTTTGGCGCTATGGCTCGGCGTCAATGCTGGCCTGTCAGCCATGGTGAGTTCTATCAATTTCATTTACGCCTTTGCCATGGCAGGGATTACGCCGTGCTTAATTGTCTTATTGGTGATGGTCAGCCCGGCGACGGCGACCTCAGAGGCAATCTTCCAGGTGGCACAATCGCGAGTCAGTGAAATTATTGTCGGCGCGCTGTGTGCGGTAATGGTCAGTTTACTGTTGTGGCCGCAATCAGTTGCCAGCGGCCTTCGGCAGCAATCGCGTAATGTGATTAATCAAATGCTAGATTATTTGGTGCAAGAACTGGCTCCTAACGGCTCCCATGAAAAGCGGCACCAATGCATTGATACTATTCTTGAGCAGTTGGCGGCACTCAATGATGACTCCAGCGCGGTGGTTTATGAAGGGCCGGAAGGGCCTGGTCGCGGCAGAGCAGCCAATCTTTTGTGTAATAAAGTGATGTCATTGCTAGCGGTGATTCAGATTTTCGGTCGTCTGCAACGTAACCATCCAGAACAGCTGTCACAAACATTGCAGACGATGTTGCAACAGCTGCGCCAGAGCTTTATGCAGATGTCGGCTTCTCGCGACTATTCGGAATGTTACCAACTGGCGCAGCAACAGCGACACCAGCTCATCCACTTGCGTAATCAGTTGCCCTGTGGACAACCGCTGCAAAGCCGTTTGCTGAAAGTCGCCACTGAATTTATTTCCGATCTAATTATGGTGCTGAAAGCCTATGATGCACTGGAAAACAGTGACAATTCGCTGTTGAATGCGCCTGCTTTGCAGCCCCACCGAGATCCGCTCATCGGCCTGACCACGGGTTTTCGTACCGCTGTACTGTTCCTGATTGGTGCGGGTATCTGGATTGGCACTGCCTCTAGCGCAGCGCTGATGTTAATGATCCTACCGGTAATGTTCTCCATGATGATGGCGCGCTTGCCCTTGACCATGTTGATGGTGGTGCTGAGACGGCTATTAGTAGGCGTGGCAATCTCCACCCCATTAGCCATCTTTTTTGCGCTAAACCTGTTAGCACAAAGTCCCGGTGATTTTGAAATGTTAATTCTGGTGCTCGCCGGGCCATTCTTCGTGGGCCTGATGGCGCTGGCGAACCGTCCAACGTTGCCTTATGGCCTAGGGCTGTGTATTCCGTTTGTGATCCTAGTGCGCCCAGCCAACGATATGAGCTACGCCTTCTCTGTGGACTACACCCTCAGCAATGCACTGGCGATAGGTGTCGGCGTGACAATTCTGTATTGGCTGTTCAAGCTGATCACTGGCCCCGGCATCCCGCTTATGCAGCGCCGATTACTACAGGCAACAGCGGATGATCTGGTAAGCATTTCCGTACATCAAGCCCCGGAAAACTGGTTCAATGCGCGTATGGGAGACCGCTTGTTGCGGCTGGCCAACTACGACAAGGCAGCAGCGGATAATGCTAGAGAAATGACCGATCTAGGATTAACCGGTCTAAACTTGGGACACGTTTCAACACGACTTAGGCGTTTGCTACAAAGTGTCAGTGACCAACGGCTGGAACCGCTGCTAGACCAATGGCAACATGCGTTGGCACAAGCATTTCTGGCCAGTAGCCGAGGGCAGCAATGGCCAGCGTTTAAAGACTGCAGTGCAGAATTGTTGCAGGCTATACATGACGATCAACTGCCACAGGAACAACTGGAAATGATTGAAGGGATGTTTACCCGCGTCTCACTCACCTTTGAACGAACCGCAAACACCATGGCACAAAAGCTCAACAATGCTTAACTGTGGCAGCATTCAAATTCAACTGCTGCACCCGAGTGATACGCAGCAAACATTCGCGGAAATGAGCAACCGGCATCGCTGGCAAGTACCCACTCACCAGGCAACTGCGAACGTAGCTGAGATAAACCGTCCAGGAAGGGTTATTGCCAGTTGCCGTTGGAAGCGTTAGCGTAAAGGTAAGAAACATTCCGCAGAGGCTTACATGAGCTGTTTTTTAGTGTTGTTATCAGATAAAAAAGCCAATGGACTGACCCCAGAACTGTTGTTGGCGCATGTGCACCACTTGCAACAGTTGTCAGCTGCCGGACAACTCCGATTTTGTGGTCCTTACGCTGACAACCAAGGCGCAATGCTGCTGTTGCAATGCGCAGACAGGCAACAGGCAGAGCAACTGTTACTGGCTGATCCGTTTATCCACGCTGGTTACTATAAGCAGTATCAGTTACAGGAAGTTCTTGAGGCTAACCCAGCAAATCATTGGCTTCTGCAGGAAGGGCAAACAATCAACAACCTTACTGCCAATAAAGCCGCTATCAACGCCGCAGAATAAGTTTTGTAACAATTACATCAACAAAGATCTGCAGCTGTTTCTCCTATGGCTCTCGTCTCCAATCAATCTGCTTGCTATGTTATGGGATCTGTTTAGCGTCAGCCGGTTCGACTTTATTCACCGCTGAAACCATCTGCAAAAATAACAATAAAGGAATCATCATGCTCAATTGGCTCAGGGCAACCGCCTTCTGTATGGCGGGCTGTTCAGCATTAGCTATCGCTGCACCAGAGGCCCAGAACTCAAAACCATTTGACCCTCAAGCCCTATTTGCCCCCTTATCTTTACCAACCCCGGCGACCGCAATTCGCAGCGGTGCTGGCAAACCTGGCGCTATGTTCTGGCAAAACCGGGTTGACTATAAATTGCATGCGACTATCGATACTGACAGCGATACGCTGCATGGCGAAGAAGTGATCACTTACACCAATAACAGCCCGGATAGCCTGCCGACATTATGGGTTCAACTGGATCAAAACATCTATCGTAAAGATAGCCGCTCCAGCATGGCATCTGAGTGGCGTCGCAGCCAGTTCACCGATGGCTACCGTTTTGACAAAGTCACCGTACGGATTGATGGTGAGAGTTATGATGCCAAGTTTCTGATCAACGACACCCGTATGCGGGTGGACCTAGCGCAGCCACTGGCAGCTAAAGGCGGAAAACTGCAACTGGAGATCAACTACAGCTATCAGGTTCCTGGTACATGGGGTGGCCGCACCGCTGTGACCCCTTCAGAAAAAGGCAAAATCTTTGAAATCGCCCAGTGGTTCCCGCGAATGGCAGTCTACGATGATCTGCATGGCTGGAATAACAACCCTTACATCGGCTCTGAATTCTATCTGGAATACGGCACGATCGATTATACCGTTACCGTTCCTTGGAATTATTGGGTGGTGGGTTCCGGCAAGCTGATCAACCCCAAAGACGTGCTGACCAAAACCGAACAACAACGGCTGAAACAAGCACAACAGAGTGATAAGACGGTTTATATCCGTCGAGCAGATGAAGTGGGTAAAGCCGATAGTCGTCCGGTCAATAGCGGCACCCTCGACTGGCATTTCCGTATGGAACGCACCCGTGACGTGGCCTTTGCCGCTTCGCCTGCTTTCGTAATCGACGCCGCCCGTATCAATCTACCTAACGGTAAAACGTCACTGGCAATGTCCGCTTATCCACCTGAAGCCGCCGGGTCGACCAAGTGGGATCGCTCCACCGAGTATGTAAAAGGGACCATCGAGCATTTTTCCCAATGGTATCCTTATCCGTGGCCAGCAGCGGTCAATCTCGGTGGTCATGGCGCTGGCATGGAATACCCAGGGATTGTGTTTGACGGTATGCGCGACCATGACGCACTGCTGTTTTGGATTAGCGCCCACGAGTTGGGACATAGCTGGTTTCCGATGATTGTTGGCTCAGACGAACGCCGTCACGCTTTCATGGATGAGGGATTCAACACCTTTATCGACGTTTATGCCTCAGATGCCTTTAACAAGGGTGAGTTTGCGCCCAAGCGCGACAGTGAATACGCCCCCAAAGGTGGCAACCCTGTGGATGAAATTCTACCGATATTGGCCGACCCGGAAGCGCCAACGCTGATGGCTCCGGCTGAAGCCACCGCGGAAAAATACCGTCATTCCGTGACCTATTTTAAAGGTGCGCTGGGCTTAGTATTGCTGCGCGAGCAGATCCTCGGCCCAGACCGTTTTGACCCGGCATTTAAAGAATATATTGCCACTTGGGCCTATAAGCACCCGTCGCCATCTGACTTTTTCCGTTTCATGGAAAGTGCCGCCGGAGAAGATCTCGCCTGGTGGTGGCGTGGTTGGTACCTTAATAACTGGCAACTGGATATGGGGATCACCGCCGTCAAAGCGGTGGACGATAAAAAAGGCAAAGGTACCGCAGTTACGCTTATCAGCAAGCAACCGCTAGTCATGCCCGCGACCTTGCGCCTGCAATACAGCGATGGCACGACTGAGGACTTCCGTGTTCCAGTAGAAAGCTGGATGCGTACTGGCACGCCAACCGTAGTGTTACCTGTTACTAAAGCGGTGAAAAGTGCCACGCTGGACCCCGAGCACAAATTACCCGATGCCGACCGTAGCAATAATAGTCTGACCCTCTGATCGGGCTGGCTAGAAAGGTGCCAATTGGCACCTTTTTTATTGGGGGAAAGCTGTTGTATATCATCGTTATCCCGCGGCATCATATACCCAGCAAAACAACATTAGGACAGCAATATCACCAACATGGAACCTGATTACTCAAATTACAGCACAGCCGAACTAGAAGATGTACTTCGCCATATTGACCAAACACAATTTCCTGAAAGATACCAAGCCGTTGAACAACTACTAACACAACGCCGTATGCCAACAACGCAGGATTACTCGGGTGAAATGGTTATCGACACATCGCCATCTACTGCGGTGAGTGAACCAGCCACATTGGGAGTATTTCCTTATGTGATTGGTGCACTGGCATTTATCCCGCTGTTAGGGATTATCTTTGGTGTCATCGCGCTGGTATGGGGCTTACTGACGTCGCGCCAAGGCGGAAAATTGCTGGCGAGTATTGGGGTCTTAGCGATGCTCAGCGCTAACAGCTATTTTTACCTAATGATGCATAAAGCTGGACTGACGACATGGATCAATGATCCTAACCCAGTGCCAACTCAGTTATTGCAGGACAATCTCAATACCCTCTATTCACAAGTGGAACTCTACCGCTTTCGAAACGGCGAATATCCACAGTCACTGGCGCTACTGCAACAGGCTTTTCCGCTCAGTGGAGTACCGCTACAGGACACCTCCTTTAAGAACAGCCAAAGCGATTTCTTTTATCAACGACTGGATCAGGAACATTACCAATTACTGGCTCGGGGAACAGATGGTAAGCCGCTGACCGATGATGATATATGGCCTAATACGAGCCAAAGCATAAATGATGCGAGCGGGCTGACACACCCTGCAGTTGCCAACGATGCTGCCTTGCCAGATCAATAATACCTAGGAAAGTTATCGTCTTTACGCTTAACAAAAAAATAGTTCCATGATCTTTATGGTATTTTTTACTTTCTAGGGTGTTTTCACAAAATCCGGCAAGGGAACTTTACCACCGCAAGCCAATAGTAAAGTCTGGCAGACGCGATATTCATATCAAAGGAAGGATATTATGCGTTATTCACCAACCTTGGCGTTGCCGTGGCTATTATGCTGCGCCCCCACCGCCTTGGCCTGTAACCCGCTGCCACCAGCTGTCACTGACGCAGTTCTTCAACATCAGATGGTGATGGTCGGTGAATATCATGGGACAAACGAAGCGCCACAGGCATTTTATGATCTGGTCTGTACAGCATTAGCCGCCAAGCCACAGGCCATTACGGTGGCTTTAGAACTGAATGCCATCAAAGGCATCACCCTCACCGATAAAAATTCCCTACAACAGTGGCTCACTGCCGATAAAGAGTGGCTGGGGCCTCATGACGGTCGCAGCAGCAAAGCCATGTATCAGTTACTAGAAAAACTGGTAGAGGCTAGACAGACCTATCCGCAACTCTCCATATTGCTATTTAATAGTCATGCAGACGCCCGTGATGAGGCGATGGCGCAGAATATTATGGCTGACTATCATGGCCAAAAATTGCTGACTTATTCAGGTGATACTCATGCAAAGCAGACGCCAGGCACCGCATGGGATGCCAATGCCACATTAATGGGACAAGTGCTTAAGCAGCACTATCCAGCGCAAATTTACAGTATCAAATTACGCTACGCAGGCGGTACTGCCTGGGCTTGGGAAGATACCATTGGGGTACAAAAAGTGAGCGTGACTCGTGAACCTGCGCCCTTTACCAGCCAAATATCAGCTAATGCCGACTTTAATCTGCTGTGGAATATTGGGCCAGTCACCGCCTCCTATCCTTATCTAGCAACGGCAGCAGAGCAGCAAAACTCCGTTAGCCACTGATAGCGTCAGCCATTTAACTACTGGCATTCGCGAAGCGATTATTGCAGTATGGAACCCCTGCTGTCGTCATCGCTTATATTCACAATCAAATGCTTATCCAGGATCTGAAATACCAAACGGCTTCCAGCAAACTGTTTATCGAAAAGTGGCACATCGCACCGGGCGAACACTGGGGCGTGTTTGCCGGACAAGGCCAAGCTGCCGAGTTGCTTGTGGGTTTGCTGAGTGGAGAGTTAACCCCCCATAAAGGAACTATCGAAGGGTTGCCAGCCAAAGTGGCCTGTGTATCGCTGCAACAGCAGCAAAAGTTGCTGGAACAACAGATTGCCGACGATGAAAGCGAGATGCAGAGCGGCGACACCGTGTCGCAGATCTTGCTGGATAATGGTTGTGATATGCAAACACTGCCGGAACTATTGGCGATCACCGACCTAACCCACCTGCAAGATCGTGGTTTTCGGCTGTTATCGACCGGAGAAACCCGCCGCTTAATGCTAGCCAAAGCCATTGCCGGACAACCGCAATGGTTAATTCTGGATGAGCCTTATGCCGGACTCGACGTTGCCCATCGGGCGGCATTAAGCAAACTGCTGCAAACGCTCGCCAAACATACGCAGCTGTTGTTACTCACCAGTCGCGAAGATGAACTACCTGCGTTTATCAGTCATATAGCACTGTTTGATGACCACCAACTGACACAAACCTTGAGCCGAGAAGCATGGCAACAGCATCCTTTACTAGTGCAGATGCAGGCGTTATCGGAAGCGAAAAGTGCGCGGATGCTGGCGTTGCTAAAGCAACAAGATGCAGCTAATTATCCCAACCCGCTGCTACAGTTGACTGATGTAAAAGTGGCTTACACTGACACGCTGATTTTTGAACATGTCAACTGGACCATTAACCGCGGTGAACACTGGCAATTACGCGGCCCCAATGGCGCGGGTAAAAGCACGCTGCTGGGGCTGATTTTGGGCGATCATCCGCAGTGTTACAGCAATAACATCACCATTCTTGGTGTTAAACGCGGCAGCGGCGAAAGCATCTGGGACATCAAAAAGCATATTGGCGTAGTGTCTTCGTCATTGCACTTGCAATACCGGGTTAATTGCAGCGCCCTGGAAGTGCTGCTCTCAGGTTATTTTGACTCCATCGGTCTCTATCAAAAACCCTCTGCGCTACAAATCAGTAATGCCCAGACCTGGCTAGAAGTGCTGGAGATGAGAGAATTTGCCAAGACTGGCTTCCGCTCACTGGATTATGGCCAACAACGACTGTTGCTGATTGCCCGTGCGCTGATCAAACAGCCAGCGCTGTTAATTCTCGATGAACCCTATCAGGGGCTGGACTATCTCAACCGCAAGCTGGTATTTCATGCACTCAATCGCATTGCTGCCAGTAATATCAGCCAGTTACTGTACGTTACTCACCATCATGAAGATACTCTCGATGCGATTCATCATTTTGCGGATTTTGTGCCTGTAGGTGATGGCAGCCATCGGTTAGTGATAAGTCACAATTAAAGGATGATGAGCAGATGTGGCGTGAATTTACGAAAGTCATCACCGTGTATATCGCATTGGCAATTGTTCTCATCTTAGCGTTCTGGCTCACCCTCAAACTAATACCGTGGCAACTGCACTGGCTCAAACTGATGATTCCTTCGCTTGCGCTCGCCACGCCCCATTGGCTGATAGCATTGCTCATTAGCGTCCAGCTCTTCAGCTATTTCGTTGGGCTAATTTTTCTCGGCATAAAATTGCTCACAAAAATCCATTGATTGACGCGATAACGGAATTAGCGTTAGCCGCGCACGTCACTTTAATCTAGCGCCTCCTTTGGTGTAGAATCCCCATTCCCGAATCGATCTCCAAAGGCATTGCTGATACATGAGCCAAGCACTGTTTTATCTGCTGCCCGCAAATCCGGCCGTCAATGTCAGCGAACAGGTGTCGCTACTGGCCTGCCGTTTAGCACAGCAGTATTTTCAACAGGGGCAATGGCTGTATCTACATTGTGAAGATCAAGCGCAGGCGTACCAGATAGATGAGTTGCTGTGGCAATTTGAACCCAGCGCCTTTGTGCCCCATAACCTCAAAGGTGAAGGGCCAAAAAACGGTGCGCCAGTTGAGATAGGTTTTGACCGGCTTGGCCCCAATGTGCGACGGCCAGTGCTGATTAATCTGGCCACAGCAGTGCCAACATTTGCTAACAACTTTAGCCAGATCCTTGATTTTGTTGCGGGTGATGATGTGCAAAAGCAACAGGCTCGGGAGCGTTACCGTCAGTATCGCGCTCAGGGCATAGCGCTCAACACTCAAGATTTAGCAACACAACCCATTAATTTTGTTTGAGAAAACTGGTTCCCATGGATAAAACATATAACCCCAAGTCGATTGAGCAGGCCCTTTACCAAATCTGGGAAGAGAAAGGCTATTTCAAACCCAGCGGCGACAGTAGCAAAGGCAATTACAGTATCATGATCCCGCCGCCAAACGTCACCGGCAGCCTGCACATGGGCCATGCGTTCCAAGACACCATCATGGACACGCTGATCCGTTATCAGCGCATGAAAGGCAAAAATACTCTGTGGCAAGTGGGAACTGACCACGCGGGTATCGCCACCCAGATGCTGGTTGAACGCAAGCTGGAAGCCGAACAAGGCAAAAACCGTCATGACTTGGGCCGTGATGCCTTCATCGACAAAGTGTGGGAATGGAAAGAACAATCCGGCGGTACCATCACCAAGCAGTTGCGCCGTATGGGCGCTTCCGTGGACTGGGACCGTGAACGTTTCACCATGGACGAAGGCCTCTCCAAAGCGGTACAAGAAGTGTTTGTCCGTCTCTACAAAGACAAGCTGATTTACCGTGGCAAACGCTTGGTGAACTGGGATCCGAAACTGCACACCGCGATTTCCGATCTGGAAGTGGAAAACAAAGAAAAACAGGGCCACATGTGGCACTTCCGTTATCCGCTAGCGGGTGATGCGCTGACCGCCGATGGCAAAGATTATCTGATTGTTGCCACTACCCGCCCAGAAACCATGCTCGGTGATAGCGCCGTGGCGGTGCATCCACAAGATGAGCGTTATGCATCATTGATTGGCAAAGAGATCATCCTGCCTATTGTTAATCGCCGCATCCCGATCATTGCCGATGAATATGTCGATCGCGAGTTCGGTACTGGCTGCGTGAAGATCACCCCAGCCCACGATTTCAATGACTACGAAGTTGGCAAACGCCACAGTCTGCCGATGTTTAGCATCATGACCCTCAACGGCGATATCCGCAGTGTTGCAGAGGTGCTGAACAGCGATGGTAGCCAGAACACTACGCTGGATAACAGTTTGCCAGCACGTTACGCTGGCATGGAACGTTTCAAAGCCCGTGATGCTGTCGTGGCCGAGTTTGAAACCTTGGGCCTGCTGGAAAAAATCGAACCTCACGCCCTCAAGGTACCTTACGGTGATCGTTCCGGTGTGGTTATCGAACCGCTGCTGACCGACCAATGGTATGTGTCGGTCAAGCCGCTGGCGAAAACCGCCATCGAAGCGGTCGAAAACGGCAATATCGAATTTGTGCCACAACAGTACGAAAACATGTACTTCTCTTGGATGCGCGACATTCAAGACTGGTGTATTTCCCGCCAATTGTGGTGGGGTCACCGTATTCCGGCCTGGTATGACGAAGCTGGTAAGGTTTATGTCGGCCGCAACGAAGCTGAAGTACGCGCCGAATACCAACTGGCTGACGGCATTGCCCTGCGCCAGGATGATGACGTGCTGGATACCTGGTTCAGCTCGGCGCTGTGGACCTTCTCCACCCTCGGCTGGCCAGAACAAACACCTGAACTGAAAACCTTCCATCCCTCAGATGTGTTGGTAACCGGCTTTGACATCATCTTCTTCTGGGTGGCGCGCATGATCATGATGACCATGTACTTCATCAAAGACGAAGATGGTAAACCGCAGGTACCGTTCAAAACCGTGTATGTCACCGGCCTTATCCGCGACGAACAAGGCAACAAGATGTCCAAATCCAAGGGCAACGTGCTGGATCCGTTGGATATGATTGACGGTATCGATTTGGAATCACTAGTCCAAAAACGTACTGGCAACATGATGCAGCCACAGCTAGCCGCCAAGATTGAAAAGAGTACCCGCAAAGAGTTTGCCGATGGCATTGAAGCCCACGGCACCGATGCGCTGCGCTTTACCTTGGCCGCCATGGCATCAACTGGCCGCGATATCAACTGGGACATGAAACGTCTTGATGGTTATCGCAGCTTCTGCAACAAGCTATGGAACGCATCGCGCTATGTGTTGATGAACACCGAAGAGCAAGATTGTGGTCAAAGCGGTGGTGAAATGACCTTGTCACTGGCCGATCGCTGGATCATCAGCCTGTTCAACGAAACCGTGAAAACTTTTGATGACTACATCAATGCCTTCCGTTTCGACTTGGCGGCCAACACCCTATATGAATTCACTTGGAATCAGTTCTGCGACTGGTATCTGGAACTGACTAAGCCGGTACTGCAAAGTGGCAGCGATGCTGAACTGCGCGGTACTCGCCACACGCTGGTCACCGTGCTGGAACAGCTACTGCGACTGATGCACCCGTTGACGCCATATATCACCGAAACCATCTGGCAACGGGTGAAACCACTGGCAGGTGTTACAGGTGAAACGCTGATGTTAATGCCATTCCCTGAATATCAGCCCGCGAAGGCCAATCCAAGCGCACAGGCGGATTTGGAATGGGTGAAACAGGTGATCACCGCCGTACGTAATATCCGCGCCGAGCTGAATATCGGCCCCGGCAAGCCACTGAATATGCTGCTGCGTGGCGTCAGCGTTGAAGATCAAGCGCGACTGGACGCTAATCAGTCATTCCTGATGGCACTGGCGAAACTTGAATCTATCCGCGTGCTGAGCGCCGATGAAACTGCACCGATGTCCACCACCCAATTGGTTGGAGAAATGGAGCTGTTGATCCCGATGGCAGGGCTGATCGACGTGGCCGCCGAAATGGCGCGTATCGACAAACAGCTGGAAAAACTCGCCCAAGAAATGGCGCGGGTGGAGGGCAAACTCAGCAATGAAGGCTTTGTTGCTAAGGCGCCGGCTGTGGTATTGGATAAAGAGCGCGCCAAGCTGGCCGAGTTTAAACGTGATATGGACAAACTGGCCGAACAGAAAGTTGAGTTAGCCAAGCTGTAAAATTAACCATTTGATTTAGATGATAAAAAGCGACCCGTATTAGGTCGCTTTTTATTTATATAAATAACCACATGAATTAACAATTCATCAATTGTTTTCACACACCGTCCTCTTTAGAATGCATTAACGACTGCTGAAAAGATAAGCTGCCAGCGGATTTTGTTAGCGCTATCGGTAACATCAGCAACAACAATTACAAAACGGCGCCAGAGCAAACTTTTTAGCTGACAAATTGCCTGCTGTACTAAAAACAGCAACACAATTGCGCTTGAATACCAAACACATGGACAGACAGTTTCAGGACAAATAATGGCAGGCAGTCTTTATTGTGTAGGGGTGGGAATGACGCTTGGGGCGCATATCTGCCCGTTGAGCCGCAGTTACATCGAGAATGCAGATGTGGTTTTTTCAGGTGTTTCTGACGGATTTGTCGAACTCTGGCTGCATCAAATTCATCACGATGTCCGCAGCTTGCAATCCTTCTATGGCAAAGATAAGTCTCGCCACATTACCTACCGCGAAATGGTCGACACCATGCTGGCTGAAGTTAAGCAAGGTAAGAATGTGGTTGGTGCTTTTTACGGTCATCCCGGTGTATTTGCCAAAGCGCCCCATGACGCCATCGCCCGTGCCAGAGTAATGGGCTATGAAGCCAAAATGATCCCCGGAATTTCCGCCGAAGATTGCCTTTATGCCGATCTGGGCATGGATCCTGGCAAACAGGGTTGTCAGCATTATGAAGCCAGCCAATTTATGTTGTATAAACGGCGAATAGATCCAACCGCCATGCTGATTTTATGGCAGATAGGTCTTGCTGGTGATCTCTCCATGGGAATCGATGCAACCGGTGCTGCCGAGCGCCGGTTATTACTGGAGCTTCTCGCGCAAGATTACCCGGTCGATCATCTGTGTTGGTTATATGAAGCAGCAACCAATCCATTGCAAACCCCACGAATGGAACAGATGCCACTGAAGTCATTGGTGTTCGCCGACATTTATCTGCACACCACATTGGTGATCCCACCTTTGGCGCCAATGATACCGAATCCGTTGCTGCGGGCTCGGCTCCAGCAACTCCAGCTGAAAGACAAACACAAGATGACAACATATAAAAACAACGTAATACCATTCGATACAAATAGGAAAAAACACTTATGATGGATGTGATCGCTTTATTGGAAAAACTTGGTAGTGACTGTACATCGTTGCAAGCAGAGCATTTGCAAACATTGTTGGAAGAGTCAAATCTCAATGAAGACGTGAAAAAATTAATACAACAACAAGACTTAAAGGGATTGGCGAATAAATTAGCAATTAATGAAAGCATTATTTGTTGTGCACAGGTTGCTCCCGATGAAGATGAACCTGATGAAGACAAACAGCCCAAAGATGATGAAGCAATCAATCGCTAATTCGTTATTCAGGCATATTATACTGTTGCTATTGCTGGCGACGGAGGGTGCGTTCGCCAGTGATTTTATGTCCCAGCTTCAAGCTGCAGATATTGTTCGATCTAGTAACCCAAGTTTATTTAGTCGCAAGCTAACAGCGATAAGAAAGCATTTACCAGAGTTATCTACAAATGAATTTCTTTATTTACAATATCTTACCGGATATGAGTTAGCATTTAATGGCGAGATCCTCGCTGGAGTAGAAAAATACAAGCAGATACTCAATTCTAATGCGAGTAATAACTTAAAACTTAGGGCTGAACTTTCAATAGTAAATGAATATGCCATATCGAAAAATTGGGAAGATGGTCTTAAGTACCTAAGTAGCGCATTAAAGCAACAAGACTCGATAACAGATCAAAATCTGAAAGTGATGTCCTTTACCGTCGCAGCTTTGTTTTACAACGCATTAGGACAATACGAACTGGCTAAGGAGTATGCTGAACAACTCATCAATCAAACAGAACTCCCGCGCCAAAAATGTTTGGCTTCTCAGCTTTTAGTGGAAAGTAAATCCAAGTTAGATGAATTATCTGCCACTTCTGATGAATTTTTAGCGTCAAAGACACAATGTAACGCTGCCAACGAAGTTGTCATGGCTAGTATTATTGTAGCTACACAAGCAGAATTATTTTTAAAATATAATCAACCAAAACAAGCAATTAAATTATTAGAAGCGCAGTTCCCCGAATTACAAAAAGTGGGTTACAAAACAACTATCGGGGTGTTTTATGCACTACTTAGTGAAGCCTACTGGACACTAGGACAAGAAAAAAACGCATACAACCACGCCCAAAAGGCGGTAGCAATACTAAAGATTCAAGCACCACTAAACGGCCCAAAGACTCGCGCTTACAAGGTGTTATATGAATATTACCGCAGCCACGGTGATGATACTGCCGCATTGGATGCCTACATTAATTATGCAGAAGCCGATAAAGCAAATCTTGATGAAATCAAAACCAAGACTATGGCTTACCAGTTGGTACAACATCAAAGTATTGAACAACAGAATCGTATTTTACTGCTCAATCAGCAAAACCGCTTACTGAAGCTACAACAAAAACTAGTAGAAAATGAAAGCCGCACGCAGCGAGATTTGATTGTGGCACTGATGTGTGTGATTGCGTTATTGATATTCAGTGCAGTTCAGTCATGGCGCAATCAGCGTCATTTTCGAAAGTTGGCAGAATATGATGGTCTTACTAATATCTTCAGCCGGGCTCATTTCACGGCAATGGCACATCAACTGTTGCAACATAGCCAGCAACATCAAGAATCTGTCAGTTGCGTGATGTTTGATATCGATCATTTCAAGCAGATTAACGACAGCAAGGGGCATAAAACCGGTGATTGGGTATTACGCAATGCCGCCCAGAGCAGTCGCCAATTATGCCGACATAATGACCTGCTGGGTCGCGTAGGGGGGGAGGAATTCTGCATTTTGCTGCCACAGACCAATCTCAAACAGGCTAAAGAGATGGCCGAACTTTTACGGCAACGACTGAGCACACTCTACACCAGTGATAGTGGTTATGACTTCAGTCTGACCGCTAGTTTTGGTGTCTCAGACACCAGCACTTCCGGCTACAAATTAGAAGGATTGATGCATGATGCTGACCAAGCCATGTATCAGGCGAAGAGCAGTGGTCGTAATCGGGTTTGTTGTTTTGTCGTCAATGAATGTAACAGCCTAGAGAACGAGACACCATTGACACCGTCACAATCCAATCAGTTATAACGCCTTCTAATCAAGCGTGAAATTGCTGAAATCCAAGGTCTCAGCATCATTGGCTGTATCGTCAAAATTTAACTGTTGATTTAAAGCCGCCGCTTGTTCCCGTTGTTGTAATTGTTGGTGTTTCATTATCGCTAGTTGGCGCCGCCGTTTGCGTGCTTTACAAAGGCGGATGATGTCAGCTTTTTGCGCATTAGAGAAATTTAACCAGCCAAAACGCTCTTCACGGCTGCGCATACAACCTTTGCAATAGCCACGGTCATCAGACTGACAGATGCCAATGCAGGGACTGGGAATATCAAAAAACGCCAGCTGTTCCATATATTGCCGCTTGAGTGGCCCGAGAGCTCTGCAGTTTATACAAGCCCAAACAAAGTGATAATGTTATTTAGGTATATCATCTGTTGCTTAAAAAGGCGATGTTAGCCACCTCAATAAACGTTAAACAACAGGCTAATTTTATGTGAATTTCATCACATTTCAATCAGCATACTGCAAGCACTAGCAACAAATGGGTAAACTAGCGGGCAGTACGCCTAAAGGCGTTTCACTATAATCATAAAGGTACCCTCAAATGATAGGCACTCCCTTGAGTGAAGGCGCCAAGCGCGCCATGTTACTGGGCTGCGGCGAATTGGGCAAAGAAGTGGCCATTGAACTGCAACGCCTTGGCGTCGAAGTTATTGGTGTGGATCGCTACCCTAACGCTCCGGCTATGCAAGTAGCTCACCGTTTTCATGTCATCAACATGTTAGATGGTGCAGCGTTACGTAAAGTTATTGCCGAAGAACGGCCACATCTGGTGATCCCGGAAATCGAAGCCATTGCCACGCAAACCCTGGTTGAATTAGAGGCCGAAGGGCTACACGTGGTACCAACGGCGCGTGCGACTAGGTTGACTATGGATCGTGAAGGCATTCGCCGCCTCGCTGCCGAAACGCTCGGACTGCCAACCTCGCCTTATGTATTCTGTGACACTGAAACTGAATTTAATGCCGCAGTTGCACAAATTGGCATTCCATGCGTAGTGAAGCCGGTGATGAGTTCTTCCGGCAAAGGCCAAAGCGTGATCCGCGATGCCTCGCAAATTGCCAAAGCATGGCAGTACGCCCAAGAAGGTGGCCGTGCCGGTCAAGGCCGGGTCATTGTGGAAGGTTTTGTACCGTTTGATTATGAGATTACTTTGCTGACCATCAATGCCGTCAACGGTATTCACTTCTGTGCGCCGATAGGCCATCGTCAGGAAGACGGTGACTACCGTGAAAGCTGGCAGCCGCAGACGATGACTGATGCCGCGTTAGCAAAAGCTAAAGAGATAGGTCGTAAAGTCGTTACCGAACTCGGCGGTTACGGTTTATTCGGTGTGGAGCTGTTTGTTAAAGGCGATGAGGTTTACTTCTCTGAAGTTTCCCCGCGGCCACATGATACTGGCATGGTAACCTTGATCAGCCAGGATCTGTCGGAATTTGCGCTGCATGTGCGGGCGATTCTCGGTCTGCCAATTGCGAACATCCAGCAGCATGGCCCCAGTGCGTCTGCCGTGGTGTTACGGGAAGGCGATTCCTGCAATATCCGCTACGATGGTATTGCTGCAGCGTTAGCAGAACCTGATACCCAACTGCGCCTGTTTGGTAAACCAGAAATTCATGGCCGCCGTCGGCTAGGGGTTGCATTGGCGCGTGATAACAATATACAGGCTGCTATCGATAAGGCACTACACTCAGCAGCCTGTGTGAAAGTCACCTTCTAGTGATCATCAAAACGCCCGCAATTGCGGGCGTTTGTTTACCGCCACTATCGCGTTAGTTAACCTGATTCTGAGTTTTACCCTGTAAATAGGCCACTACATTATAGATCGCGATATCCATCAGCTTTTGGCGAGCTTCAGTCGTTGCCCAGGCATTGTGTGGGGTAATGCTGATATTCGGTGCAGTGATCAACGGATTATCGGCTTTCGGTGGTTCGCTAGACAACACATCGACACCTGCACGAATCCGCCCCGCGTGCAGCGCTTCTGCCAACGCCGCCTCATCAATCAATCCACCACGGGCGGTATTGATCAAAATGGCACCGGGCTTCATCAATGCCAAACTGTCTTTATTGATCATTCCGGCGGTAGCATCGCTCAACGGACAATGCAGTGACATAACATCGGACTGACGATATAGCGTTGGCAAATCCACCTGTGTCACACCTTCTGGCAGACCTGTGCGTAGAGAACGGGTGTGCAACAACACTTTCATACCTAGCGCCAGCCCAATGCGCACCACCTGTGACCCAATATCACCGTAACCCACCACCCCCAACGTCTTGCCACTGAGCGACGTTAGTGGTGCTAGGGTGAAACAAAAATCAATACTATTCGTCCAATCACCGCGTGCAACTGCTGCATGATGGCTGGCAACCTGCTGGGTATGATGCAGAATGTGGGCAAACACCATCTGTGCTACGGCATCAGGGCCATAAGCAGGCACATTGGTGACCACAATCCCTTGTGCTGCAGCCGCATTTAGATCTACCACATTGTAACCTGTGGCCAGCACGCCGATATAGCGAGCATCTGGCAGTTGCTTTAACGTGGCGGCATCCAATACGGTTTTGTTAGTCAGTAGAATTTGTGCGCCCTGAGCTCTAGCAACTGTATCTGCTGCAGTTGTTCGATCATAAACCTGCAATTGACCTAATTGTGCCAGCGATTCCCACGAAAGATCGCCGGGGTTAAGGGTGTAGCCATCAAGTACCACAATCTTGAGTGCCTCGGTCATAACAACTGTCTCCTTTTGTCTAAAACTGTAACTTCAATCCTATATTGGCCTGTCCCTGCCATACAGTGTCGCCACTATAATACCAAGCACATTGCTGACTCTGATGGCAATCAAAACGCTCATCATTACCCACAAACGTGGCAAACCCTCTGACTTCTGACAGTAAGACCAGATTATCGGTCAGCAACAATTGTGCTCCGAGGCCTACACTCATCGAAAAATAGCTGGATGCATCTAATGACTGCTCAGGTTGTAAACGCGTCAGACCAAAACTGCCTGTGATATAAGGGCGTAAATTATCACGAGAAAAGTACAGAGTACCACCGGTATGCCAGTAATCGACCGTCAGTTCATCAAGTCGTTGATCAATGCCATCAACGCGTTGGAGCAAGTCTGTCTGCTGGTGACTATAAAGAAAATAGCTATCGCTTAACGGCGACAGCGTAAAACCGAGCATCACTCCCAAATGGCTGGAGTCTTCCGCCTTGCCTGAACGATAATAATCAGCATCGCTGACATCAAGCCCCTGCCCACCAAAACTGTAGCCTACATAGGGAGTGACAAATACTTCGGTAGCACCTGCATTACAAGCCAAGAAACCAAACAACAGTAAACTGTATCGATTCATCATCCACCTCACTGGTTGGACTTGCCGTCAGCACTTGGGTCAGCGTCAGAGATCAACGCATGCCACGCGCTAGTTTTACTCTTTCATAAGCTGCTTGGATATCCTGCGCTTTGCGTTTGGCAATTTCCATCATCTCTTCTGGCAGCCCTTTAGCGACCAATTTATCTGGATGGTATTCGTTCATCAGCTTACGATACGCACGCTTCACATCCTGGTCGCTGGCTGCAGGAGTCAGTCCCAGCAGATGGTAAGCATCATGCTCCGAAGTGGCATTATTACTGGGCTGCTGAAATCTGAACTCCGCTTGCCAGCGCTTCAGCAGCGCTTCTAACTGTTGCTGACTGAATCCCAGTTCCCGCGCAATCGTGTGTAGAATATCCAGCTCTTTAGGGTGCAGCTCACCATCAGACAACGCGGTTTGGATCTGGATTTCCAGAAACATTTGCTGCACTTCGCGGCGGCCCAAGGTCAAGGCCCGAAAACGTCGTAAATGCTGCTCTAAGTCGAAATCAGTGGCCTTTCCATCACGGAATGCTTGTTGAGCCTCGCGGCGGGCATCGCTGTCCAGTCGCAGAGTATCCATGAGCATGGAGGCAATACGAATATCATTTTCGGTCACGCGGCCAGAAGCCTTGGCTATGTGCCCCATCACAGCAAAGGTGGTATTGAAGAATTGCATTTGACGCGCGGCAGCATCACCGGCACCAGACATCCGCTTATCGAATTGGTGCCCCAGCCAGATCCCCAGCAATGCGCCGAAAAAACGGCCGAACATAAAACCGATAACACCGCCGAAAAATTTACCCCAAATTTGCATCATTTATCCTGTCATTTCACACATCTGCTGCCGTAGCATATAGGATGAGTAGTGAATTTAAACGTTTACCGAATCGGTTAATCGCCGCTCCAGTGCCTGCAAACGCGTTACAGTGCCAACATCACACCAGTAAGCAGGCCAGTACTCCGCACTAACGAGTCCATCCGCTATCTTCTGTCTAAGCAGCGGCCCCAATGAAAAACGGGTTTCGTCTATGCCAGCAAATAGTTGCGGATGATAAATACCCATGCCTGAGAAGGTCAGTTTTGCCCCCTCTTCCGCCACCAAAAAATCCTCTTTCAAGACAAAGTCTCCCTGAGGATGATGAAGCGGGTTATCCACCAACCACAAATGCGCGAGGCAATTATCCTTCAGCACAGGTAACTGTGGCAGCTTATCGACAAAAATATCGCCGTTGATCACCAAAAAAGGCTCGTTGCCCAACAGCGGCAATGCCTGCTTAATACCGCCACCAGTTTCTAGCGCTTGCGCTTCAACGCTATAGTGAATCTTTACCCCATAGCGCCCACCATCACCCAGCGTCTCCATCAGTAACGGCGCTAACCAAGCACAGTTAATCACCACCTCTTGGATACCTGACTCAGCCAGATGTTGCAGATGGTAAGCAATCAATGGTTTTCCGGCTACCGGGACTAACGGTTTAGGTAAGGTATCTGTGAGCGGCCGCAAACGCTCCCCTCTTCCGGCCGCTAGAATCATTGCGCGCATCAACAGTGCTCTCCACACAAGGGGAATAATCGGTGCCGCACCCAATTGCCAAACGGCTGCAATTGAGGATAACGCTCACTGACATCGGCAATGTAGCCCAGTGTAAGCGGAATATCCTTTATATAACCTGACTTGCCATCACGATGCAGCAGTCTAGCAAAAATGCCTGCCGCCTTGATATGGCGCTGAAGTCCCATCAGATCGAACCAACGGCCAAATTGCTCAGCAGTGACTTGGCTATCCAGCAACTGCTGAGTCAAACACTGTTGATAAAAAGCATCACGGAGTTCATCAACGACGGAATCCGGCCAACGAATATAACAGTCACGCAGCAAAGATACCGCGTCATAGGTAATAGGCCCTTGAACAGCATCTTGAAAATCAATCACATACAACTGCTGATGGTATACCATCAGATTCCGGCTATGGAAATCCCGATGCATCCCTACCCTAGGTTGCGCCAACGCATTTTCGGTTAACACCTCAAAAACTCGCTGCAACAACTGTTGCTCGCTGCTATCCAGTGATAACTGCCAATGTTTCGCCAGTAACCATTCTGGAAAGATAGTGAGTTCACGTTGTACAAAAGCAGCATCATATTGAGGCAAGGGCGCTAAACCGCTACGGGTGACCTTGGCTATTTTAGGTAACAGCGCCAACGCTTGCCGATACAAGTCGCTCACATTGTCAATGTTCAGCCGCGACAGTAACTGCTGGTCACCAAGATCTTGCTGCAAAATAAAACCCTCTGTTTCATTTACAGCAATAATCGTGGGCACTGGGATATTTGCTTGATGGTACGCCTGAGCCAGCGCCAAAAAAGGCCTGTTATCCAGTTGTTCAGGAGGTGAATCGGCGACAATATAGCTTTTGGCCCCAGTGACAACGCGAAAGTAACGACGGAAACTGGCATCGCCGGAGATTAAGGTCATGTTCACTGGAACACCAAAATGACACGCTAACCATTGCTGTAATTGAAGAAATCTGGAGTCCGACAAGGTCACCTCGTGGCTCTTAGGATAAAATTGCTTTATTATAGCGGCGGAAAAAACAGGAAACAGCCTGTGGTGACAGAGTTTTTCCCTGGCTGGAGTTGCAACTTAACAGATGCAACTATACTCTCCGAAACACGATTCCAGACAAAGAAGAACCGATAAAGACCCAAGATGCGGAAGCGACTGATACTGGCTCTGAGCCTCGTCACCCCCGTGGCAATAGCAGCCACCGACCCACAGACGGATGAAACCTACGGCCAGTGTATCATTGTGCCTCCCGTTCCTTATAATCCTCCAACAACGGAAGACACTAACAAGAATAATCAGCAAATTGAAATTTCGTCAGATTATTCTGAAAGTAAGTTGGGACAGAGTGCGGTCTTTCAGGGCGATGTATCGTTATCACAGGCAGATAGACGGATCACCGCAGATAAGGCGTCGGTCGATCAACGGCTGCAACAATTGTCAGCAGATGGCAGTCTCGTATTTCAGGATTCGATGATAACGGTTACGGCTGAGTCAATGCAGGCGCAAATGCGATCTAACGTTGCGTCATTGACGGGTGCTCAATATTGGTTACATGGTCAGCAATTACATGGTAAAGCTAAAAACCTGCAAATCACTAAGAATAACAATTTGATCCTGCAGGATAGCAGTTTTACCACTTGTCCCCCAGAGAACGAATCCTGGGTACTAGAAGCTCGCCGCATCCGCATTGACTCCAAAGATGAATGGGGTGAAATCTGGGATGCTAAGTTACGCGTGGGCGGTGTTCCGGTGTTTTATATTCCGTATATGACCATACCGATTACCGATAAACGCAAAACAGGCTTTTTGTTTCCAACATTTAGTTCCAGCACCACTAACGGTATTGAAGTATCTACGCCTTATTACTGGAATATTTCGCCAGAATATGACCTTACCTTTACGCCCACATATATGAGTTCTCGCGGCCTGTTCACCAAAACAGAATTCCGCTATTTGGCCGGAGATGACCAGCAGGGACAAGTCAATTTGGAATATCTCGGTAGTGATGGCAAATTGGAAAACAGCCCGGATCGCTACATGTTTCACTGGCAACAGCAAGGGGCGCTGGATGAAAACTGGCGAGTACGCGCCAATTTCACGGATGTGTCTGATAATAACTATTTCAATGACCTGAAATCAGATGTGAACCGAGCCACCGATAATCAACTTAACCGCGTCGGCGACTTGGGTTACTACACTGATAATTGGGACTTTGGTGTGCGAGTGCAGGACATCAAAGTGTTGGGAGAAGACGAATCACCCTATCAGGTGATGCCCCAGCTAACATACAATTTCCGAGCGCCGCGCTTTTGGCAAGGACTGGATTTTAGCCTGTATTCTGAATTAACCAATTTTGAGCATCGAGGAGAAGACTGGAACTCCGCTGATCGCCTGCATTTTGAACCGACAATAACATTGCCTATTCAAGGGCCTGCCGGCTCACTTACCAGTGAACTAAAACTGTTACAGACTAACTACTGGCAACACAATATTAGCGACAATGAGTTACAGGAGACGGTTAACCGGACATTGCCGCAAGTAAGGGTTCACGGCCAAATCAATTTTGAACGTCAGACCAATTATTTCGACGAAAATTACCGCCAAACGCTTGAACCCCAATTCCAATATCTCTACGTGGGCTATAGAAACCAAGACGAAATTGGCATCTACGACAGCGCCGACCTGCAGCAAGATTATACCGGTCTGTTCCGCGACCGTCGTTATTCAGGTCTAGACCGAATCGCTGATGCCAACCAGCTGACATTAGGGTTAACCACCCGGCTATTTGATGAGCACAATCTGGAGCAACTGAAATTCAGTCTGGGGCAGATCCTGTATTTTGAAAACAGCAAGGTCAATCTCTATTCCGATGAGCTGCGACAGGAGAGTTCTACTTCAGTGTTGGCGGCGGAATTGGATGCCCATCTCTATAGCGACTGGTTTATTAGCGGCGCAATTCAATATGACACTCGCTATAAAGAAAACAAAAAGAGCGAGGTCACCCTGGACTATCGACCGGGCCCCAACAAGTTGGTACAGCTCAGTTACCGCTTTGTACCCGATCTGCTCAACCGAAACACCAATGATCGCGTAGACATTTCTCAAGCAGGCTTCAGAACTACATGGCCAGTCACTAACAGTCTGTACTTTGTCGGTAACTGGTATTACGACCTGAACGAAGACCGTTCTGTCGAAACCTATACCGGCTTCCAATATGAATCCTGTTGCTGGGCAGTGCGTTTAGCCTATCACTACCACATTAAGACCAACTATCAGGACAACTACAATCCGGCGATTGATAATCGTGAATTATTTGAAACAGGTTTCTATCTTAACTTTGTTATCAAAGGGTTGGGTGGTACAGGGCCACTCGGTGTCGATGACATGATGAATGACGGCTTGTTCAATTATCGAAAACCACTTTATCTGAGGAATTAGCGCGGATTTGTGGTAGATTGCTGAACCTCAGACAAAACTGACAGTCAAAAACTGGACAACTGCGGTGGCGAAATGCTGCCGACCAAATAAAAATGTGGCAAGGATTTTGTTAATGACCCCCAGTAAAAGTTTAGTGTTTGCATTATGTGCGCTGGTAGTGAGCCATTTTGCCGTGGCGGAACCGCAACCGCTGGATCGCATTGCGGTACAGGTAAACAACGGTGTAGTGCTGGAAAGTGAAGTGCAGAATATGATGGCGGAAATTAAAGCCAGTGCACAAGAAAAAGGCCAAAAATTACCTTCGGATAATGCCTTGCGCACCCAGGTAATTGAACGTCTGATCCTCACTAAACTGCAGTTGCAAACCGCAGATCGAATCGGCTTACATATCGGTGACCTGCAACTAGACCAGACCATTGCCAATATCGCCAAACAGCAAAATATGACGGTGCCACAGCTACAGGCCAAAATTGAGGCCGATGGTCAGAGCTTCAGCCAGTATCGTGAGCAGCTGCGAGAAGATATCACCTTAGGTGAGATTCAACGTATCCAGGTACAACGTCGGATCCAGGTATCGCCTCAGGAAATCAATCACCTAGTGAAACTGATCCAAGAACAGGGGCTTAAGAACGTAGAATTTCAGATAGGCCATATCCTGATTGAAGTACCACAGAATCCAACACCAGAACAGCTGGAAAGTGCCCGCAAACGTGCTGAAAATGTGTTAAGCCGCCTTAAAGAGGGTGCTGATTTTCGTGAATTGGCAATCGCCTCTTCAGCGGGACCCAAAGCCTTGGAAGGCGGTATTTGGGATTACATGAATATTAACGAAATGCCCACACTGTTTGCCGAAGTGGTTAATAATGCCAAAAAAGGCGACATTATTGGCCCAATTAAGAGCAGTGCCGGCTTCCATATTATTAAGGTTATGGATACGCGGGGCATGGAAACTAAAGAGGTTCAAGAAGTCAATGCCCGTCATATTCTGTTGAAGCCATCACCGATCCTTTCAGAAGAACGCGCTAAAGCCACGTTAGAACAGTTCATTAAGGACATCAAAAGCGGTAAGGCCAAGTTTGCAGATTTGGCCAAACAGTACTCTGAAGATCCCGGTTCTGCCGCTAAAGGCGGTGAATTGGGTTGGGCTGAGCCTTCTATTTATGTTCCAGAATTTGCACAAACCTTGTCACATCTGAAAGATGGCGAAATCAGTGAACCGTTCCGTTCCTCTTTTGGCTGGCACATAGTACAGCTCGAAGGCCGCCGGACTACAGATGCCACCAAAGAATTCAACACCAACCGCGCTCATGAATTGATCTTCCGTCGGAAGTTCAATGAGGAATTGCAGAACTGGCTGGACGAAATGCGGGCAAGCGCATACATTGAAGTTTTCGATCCTCAACCTAACAGAGGTTAAGCAGTTTGGACACTAAACGTATTGCCATCACCGCCGGCGACCCTGCCGGAATCGGCCCGGAACTGGTAGTACAACTGGCTCAGCGCAGTTGGCCAGCAGAGCTGGTCGTGTGCGCTGATCCGTCATTGTTGCAGTCACGGGCAAAAATGCTTGGGTTGAGCTTGCAGCTACGGCCCTATCAGCCGTCACAGGCACCAAAGCCACAAGAAGCGGGGACACTGACTATCGTCCCATTTCAGATGGCGGCAGAGGCGCGTTGTGGCGTACTGGATGAACAAAATAGTGCCTACGTGGTTGAAACGTTAAGTTATGCTGGTGAGAAAAACATGAACGGCGAATTTGACGCTGTGGTTACCGGCCCCGTACACAAAGGCATCATTAATCAGGCCGGAATACCGTTCTCTGGGCATACAGAATTTTTTGCCCATCAAGCGGGTTGTAAGGATGTGGTCATGATGTTGGCCTGCCCAGGATTGCAGGTGGCGCTGGTCACCACCCATATCCCGCTCGCCTATGTTGCCAAAGCCATCACCCGCGATCGCTTGCACCAAGTGATCAATATTCTGCATCATGATCTGGTCAACCGCTTCGCGCTGGAAAACCCGAAAATTTATGTTTGTGGTCTCAACCCTCATGCCGGGGAAAACGGTCACCTAGGGCGCGAAGAACTAGATGTGATTATTCCGGCGCTTGATGAACTAAGGCAGCAGGGAATGCGGATTGTCGGCCCATTGCCGGCTGATACGCTGTTTCAACCTAAATATCTGCAAGATGCCGATGTGGTCTTATCCATGTACCATGATCAAGGGTTACCTGTGCTGAAGTCCATGGGATTTGGTAAATCGGTCAATATCACCCTAGGGCTGCCATATATCAGGACATCGGTTGATCACGGGACTGCGCTGGAACTTGCAGGTACCGGTAAAGCAGATCTTGGCAGCTTTGTCTGTGCCTTAAACAAAGCCATTGAACTGGCACATAAAAACTAATCCCAACTGAGCATTAATGAGTAATAAAGTACATTTAGGCCATACGGCCAGAAAACGCTTTGGTCAGAATTTTCTGACAGACAGTAATATTATCAATCGCATTGTTTCCGCGATTGCTCCTGACAATGACCATATCATGGTGGAGATTGGCCCTGGTTTAGCCGCATTGACCGAACCTGTAGCCGAAAGCATTGACAGTTTGACTGTTATTGAGCTGGACCGAGACCTAGTAGAGCGATTACAGCATCACCCGATGTTGAAAGATAAGCTAGAAATTCACCAGGGTGACGCGCTGCAGTTTGATTTCAAACAGCTGCTACGCGATGGCAAGAAGTTAAAAGTGTTTGGCAACCTGCCTTACAACATCTCCACGCCGCTGATGTTTCATCTGTTTAGTTTTGCTGAACATATCAGCAATATGCATTTTATGTTACAGAAGGAAGTGGTACTAAGGTTATCGGCGGCGCCTGGCAGTAAAACCTATGGACGCTTGACAGTGATGGCACAGTATTATTGTCAAGTAGTGCCCGTACTAGAAGTGCCGCCGGAGAGTTTCACCCCGCCACCCAAAGTTGATTCTGCCGTGGTCCGCCTAGTGCCTTATGAGCAGCGACCTTGGCCCTGCAAAGACATTAAATTGCTGGAGAGCATCACCGCTACTGCGTTTAATATGCGCCGCAAGACGTTAAGGAACAATCTGAAGCAGTTATTCAGCGATGAAGACTTTTCCTCACTGGGTATTGATGCGGGGCTGCGACCTGAGCAGATAAGTGTTAGTCAATATGTGGCAATGGCCAACTATCTGTACAATAAAAGAATCTAGACAGCGGGGACGCTTTTTTAGCGTCCCGCGTTTCCCCATCAAGTCACACAACAGGAAGGGAAATGGCACAGTACAATTCTGTCAGAGTTGAAGTAAAAACCGAGTACATCGCCCATCAGTCTGCGCCCAATGAGGACAGATATCTGTTCAGCTATACCATTACCATCATCAATTTGGGTGACGAAAGCGTCACCTTAAAGAGCCGCCACTGGATTATTACTGATGCTAACGGTAAAAAGACAGAAGTACAGGGGGCTGGTGTGGTTGGAGAAACCCCAAAAATTCAGCCAAACACTGCATACCAATACAGCAGTGGCACAGTGCTTGAAACCCCACTTGGTGTGATGGAAGGTCGTTATCTGATGGAAACGGATCAGGGCCGGAGCTTTTATGTTCCCATAAATGCATTTCGCCTGGCTGTACCCGGAATGATCCATTAGAAAGGAATGTACTGTGGCTAATTATTTTGTAGGTGACATTCACGGTTGTTTCAGCGAGTTAAAAAAGCTGCTGGAAACCGTGGATTTTAATCAATCAAGGGATGTGCTTTGGTCAGTGGGCGATCTGATCGCCAGAGGTTCAGAGTCACTGGCAACACTGCGTTTTTTCGAGCATTTGGACAACGCTGCCAGAATGGTGCTTGGCAACCACGAGCTTAATCTTTTTGGTATCAACGCTGGGATACGCACCCCCCGCCCTTCCTGTCAGCTTACTGAGCTTATTGCATCAGACGACTTCCCGCGGTTGCTGGAGTGGTTAAGGTTACAACCGCTGCTGCACGAAATGCCTGAACACCAACTACTGATGACTCATGCGGGCATACCACCGCAATGGGATGTAGACACACTACGTCAAGAAGCAACTCGTGTATCTGAGGCGTTAAAGCAACCAGACTATCTTGATGTGATCATCAGCCGTATGTATACCGATGCGCCAGAAGGTTGGAACCCAGACCTCGATCATTATGAACGGATCCGTTATTGCATAAATGCACTCACCAGAATCCGCTTTTTGTACAGTGATGGTCGTCTAGATTTTGCCTGCAAACTTCCACCAGAAGAATGTGTCGATTCTGACCTGAAGCCTTGGTTTCTATTCCCCTCTAAAACCGATAATTACATTAAAGTTTTTGGTCACTGGGCTGCGTTGATGGGTGAAACCGGTAATCCCAAGATACAAGCCCTAGATACCGGTTGCTGCTGGGATCAGTACCTGACATTATGGCATCTGGAGTCAAATCAAAAAATCACGCAAAAGCGGTTAAAAAAGAGTTAAACTAACGCCTTATTCGGCCGATGAACTTGCTATTGCGCCTGATTACCCTCATACAAAAAATAATAATTGTTCCGGAGTAACCCTATGAAGTTGAACATGGCCACCCGAGTAATTGCCGGGTTTACGGTAGTGACCCTGTTGCTGCTGATTCTTGGCACAGTTTCCTGGCTGACCAATAATGAGCTAAAGCAAGCGACGCAGATTACTCAGAAATTAAGTCTGCCAGCGCTAGACACCACCAATGCCTTATCCGAAATTCTCAGCGAACAACAACGACTGATCCTAGTCGCTTTTCATATTCAGATCTCTTCAAAAATGCCTGAAGTCAATAACAAATTTGCACAACAAAACAGCACATTTGATGATAAATACAACACGCTGATATCACTATTGCAGGGCAGAGAAGAGATCCAAAGCATCCTGCCAGAGGTTAACAGCAGTTACCAAGAATTCACTGGCCTTGGTAAGAGAATGATGGATAACAAACTGCAAGCACTGCAGTTGCAAGAAGGTTTGATAAAAACCCGCGATCAGTTGGATTCTGAGTCCGATGATGCCGGTTCATTATTGCTGGACCTGGTAGATATGGAAAACGCCAGCGATGCAACCAAACGAGATATTGCCGCTGCCGCATCTTCTGTCGACAGCAGTATCACCAGCATCGTCAGCACGGTTTATGATCTGGTTGCCACCACGGAGCAGAGTAAGTATGAACTGATCAATAAAGAACTCGGCTACATTATTGGCGAGGCGCAAACTAAACTCGACTATATTGGTCGTCACGGTGATGGCGTAGTCAAACCAGAAGTCCTGAAAGCCATCAATCAACAAACAGCGAAAATCTTTAAGTTGCTGCAGGGCAGCGGCTCCATCCAAGAGAGAAAAGGTCAACAAGTACAACTGTTACTGAGTACTAGTAAAGATTTGGAGCAGTCCGAAGCATTAAAAGGTAATGCTGTTAATGCAATGAAACATCTCTCCACTGCAATTGAAAAGCTGTCGAATGATGTCAATGCCAATATCCTCAATAGCATTAACTCTGCCAGCATTAAAACGTTAATGGTGGTCATTATTGCGATTCTGGTTGCCATTGGTGTTAGTATCGCAGTCATCCGACCTTTAACAACAGCACTTAAGCAGATTAACCATGCCCTAAGTGTGGTGGCATCAGGGGATCTGACTCATAAACTCGACGATTCAGGACATGACGAGTTTGCTGAATTGTCCCGCAACTGCAACCGACTCGTCGACAGTTTACGGCAGCTTATCACCGGTATTTTAGATCGGTCTAATCAACTGGCGGCGGCGGCAGAAGAAACCTCTGCTATTACGTCTCAAACCACGGTGAGTATTCAGGAGCAAAAAGGCCAAGTGGTTCAGGCAGCTACTGCTACCACAGAGTTAAGTTCCAGTGCCCAACAGGTATCCTTGAGTGCTGACCATGCGTTGGCGCAAATCAAGAAAGCGGATGAGCAAGCGCAAAATATGCACGGCATCGCGGAAGAAAATCGCCATACAATTGAATCACTTGCCAACGAAGTTGCCAAAGCCGCCAAGGTGATCAATAAAGTTCACTCTGACAGTGGTGCGATTGGCTCTATCTTAGATGTTATCCGAGGTGTTGCTGAGCAAACAAATCTGCTGGCGTTGAATGCGGCCATTGAAGCAGCACGAGCAGGTGAACAAGGCCGTGGTTTTGCGGTAGTTGCCGATGAAGTCCGTAGCCTTGCATCCCGGACGCAGCAATCCACTGCAGAAATTCAACAGATGATTGAAGTACTGCAAAAAGGCACTAAAGAAGCAGTAAGCGTCATGGAATTTGGTCAATCACAGGCACAACTCTGCGTTGAGAAAAACGAACAGTCGAACAACGCGCTGCTGGCCATCAGCGATTCGGTTCGCCAAGCACATGATGCGGGAACTCAAATTGCTGGCGCCGCGCAAGAACAGAATCTGGTCAGTCAGCAAGTTTCAGAGAAACTGGAGCATATCGCCCAGATTTCCGAAGAGACCGCTACCGGAGCCGATCAGACTGCACAATCCAGTCATCAGGTTGCAAAACTAGCTGAAGAACTGCAGCTGTCTGTACGAGAATTCAACGTATAAAAATACGACGCACAACTAAAAAGCCGCTCAAAAAGCGGCTTTTTATTTTTCTGAGGTCAGGGATTAATCTTCTTCCCCACCGCTACCGCCTAAACGATCTTTAATCGCCGCAGTAATTGCACCGCTGCTAAAGCCATTGGCCTCGGCCCAGGCCAGAATGGTTTTACCGTCAGATTCGGCCACTCCGAGTTCATTAGTTGACAATCGTTTAGCAACAAACTCACCCGTTTCCTCAGCTTTGGCCAAGTACGCAGTTCGTAATAAGCTATTGCCATCACACACAATGCCCTGATATACGTTACGTAGTTTTACACGATTTTCCTTAAGCTTTTTACGCAATCGATTCTTGTCATTTGATTTCACATAATCGCAAATACTGGCAATCAACGCGACATCGTCAGCAGCCTTTGCTGGCGCAGGTATTGAGATCGAGGATACAGCGACCAACGCAGCTATAGCCACAGGGAACAGACGCATCATTCACTCCTTAAGTTTTTATAGTTTTGTTTACCAGCTATTGCCGGCCTCATACAGGGTATTAAAAATACACGCCAAATTTAACACTTTTTAACGTATTTTAAAAAGTGAAATTCCAGTCCATTAGCGCTGATCCCTGAATCGTCGGAGGATTTGACCCACTGACCATCATCCCAGAAGGGGAAATAAGTATCGCCGTCCACATCCAATGAAATTTGCGTTAAATAAAGTATGTCTGCACAAGGCAGCGCTTCAGCGTATAACTGCCCACCGCCAATAATCATCAATTCATCGCATACATTGGCTTGGTCAAATGCCTCAGATAGAGAGCTCACCATGGTCACCCCAGGAATTGTCATATCACTGTTGCGGGTGATAACGATATTCTGTCTGCCTGGGAGCGGTTTACCAATAGACTCATATGTCCGCCGCCCCATCACTACTGGCTTACCCATGGTCACCTGTTTAAAATGTCGCAGATCCTCCGGCAAATGCCAAGGCATCTGGTTATCCTTACCGATGACACGATTATTGGCCATTGCGGCTATCAAGGCGATTCGCATGAAGACTCCGTAGCTATCGAGTTAAATAATCGGACGAGTTCGATAATACACCAATGATGGCATCGCCAATCCAACCGACAATGCTCCCAGAATAAACACCGTTTTAACGCCATTAAGCACGACCTGATTCAAAACGTCTGGGCGAACTTCTGAATGAGCGGCCAACTCCACTAACGCGATAACAGTGTTATAAGCATATGAGCCGGGGATCATCGGAATAATGGCCGCAACGCCATACAACAGTGGAGGCGCCAGATGGCGCTTGGCAAACATGATAGTCATAATGCCAATCAGCGCCGCAGCCATAAAAGTGGCCCATTCAATAGGTACTGACAAAAACTGCATTAATAGAGTACGAAAACAGTGACCAACGGCACCAGCCAAAGCGCAATAAGGTAAAAAACGCCGTGGCACATTGAACAGCATGGCAAAGCCAACGGCAGGAAATGAGGAAAAAAAAGCATCATCAGCGAGTTTAAGCAATAGTTCCATCACTTCAACAATCCCCCTAATTGCATAGCGATGGTGATACCAATCACCGATGCAACCGTCATCAGCGTTGCCTGCCCCCAACGAGCAATACCTACATTCATATGGCCTTTAACCATATCCGATATGGCATTAATCATTGGAAACCCCGGCACTAACATCAATACCGAGGCAGCGACAGCAAGCCTAGGAGTAGCCGTTAATGGATACATAAAACCCACTTGAGCCAGCACACTAGTGACAAAGGCAGTCACGGCGAAATTTACCAGCACATTAAAGTGCTTTGCCGCCATCGCCAGACGTACATACATGCCGACAGCAGCGGCCAGGAAAGTGATAAAACATGCCGCAGCATCACCACCAGACAGATGGCAAAAACTACCACAGGATAGTGCTACCGATGGGATAAGGACCCAATTCGGATAGGTACGAGGGTGAATATGCGCCAATCTTTTGCGCACGTCATTAGGACCATACAGCCCCTTTTCTGTCAGCAGACAGATCCGCTGTAACTCACAAACCACCGCCATATTGATGCCATGTTGCCGAATACGTCTGGTCGTGGTGACACACCGCCCATGGACCAGACTGGTCAACACCAGTGAATTTGATGAGATAGATAGTTCGACACTAGCTAGCCCCAGTGCTTGTCCTAAGCGCTGGCTCAGTTCTTCCACTAAGTCAGACTCGGCACCATAGGCCAGCAAAAGCTGCGCAGCCCGGACTACCTGCCGGGTGATATCATTTTGGGTATCAGCGTACACAGGAGTTCAGGCTCTCTTTATCAGCGATTAGCGTTGATATATAACCTCGACATCATAATCATCGTCATCGAAGTCATCGTCAAATTCATCATCATATTCTTCGTTGAGATCGTCAGCGTTTTCCAGATGATCACTACTCCATTTGAACTCGACCTCGTCATCCGGGTCATTATCTTGTTTTTCTACGGGCAGCTTACTGATGAAGTCATATAACTTTTCCGCCAGCGCTGCTGTCCCTTCTCGGGTGTAGGCAGACATGGTATATACCTCGCCTTCCCAGCCGATGTCTGCGACCACCTTGGCAACTTTTTCCTGAAGTTCCTCTTCAAGCAACAAATCAGCCTTATTAAACACCAACCAACGTGGTTTACCTGCCAGTTTAGGGGAGTATTTCTCCAATTCTGCCACAATTGCGCGAGCTGATTCTGCAGGGTCGCTACCATCTACAGGTTCAATATCGACGATATGAAGTAATACCCGGCAACGCTCCAGGTGCTTCAGGAAACGAATACCAAGCCCGGCACCTTCTGCCGCACCTTCGATCAAACCAGGAATATCGGCAATAACAAAACTCTGCCCTGGACGTGGATTTACAACCCCCAGATTGGGCACTAGTGTGGTAAAGGGATAATCAGCCACTTTGGGTGTGGCTCGAGAAACCGCACGAATAAAAGTAGATTTACCGGCATTTGGCATCCCGAGCAAACCCACATCCGCCAACAGCAACAACTCCAATCTCAAACTACGGACTTCGCCTTGAGTTCCCATAGTTTTCTGCCTAGGAGCGCGGTTAACACTGCTTTTAAAACGAGTATTGCCAAGCCCGTGGAATCCACCTTTAGCGACCAATAACTTTTGACCGTGCTGAGTCAAGTCACCCAAGACCTCGTCAGTATCTTCGTCAACTGCACGGGTACCGACAGGCACCCTCAGGATAAGGTCTTGACCGCCGTGACCAGTACAATCACGGCTACGGCCATTCTCACCCCGTTCTGCCGCATGGAAACGTTCAAAACGGTAATCAATCAGGGTGTTGAGGTTTTCATCTGCCTGCAGATATACACTGCCACCGTCACCACCGTCACCACCGTCGGGGCCACCATCAGGCAGATACTTCTCACGCCTGAAGCTGACGCAGCCGTTTCCGCCATCGCCAGCATCGACTCTAATTACTGCCTCATCAACAAACTTCATAAACTCTCCTGATACCACCGAATGCAAGAATTATATCTGTTAAATCCGGTTGGCACCAAAAAACAAATTAACCAAAACAAAAGCCCCACCAATGGCGGGGCTTTGCAGCAAAGGTTGAAGATTACTCTTCGATACTGACGAACTTGCGGTTCTCAGGACCCTTTACTTCAAATTTCACTTTGCCGTCAGTCAGGGCAAACAGAGTATGGTCACGACCAATACCTACGTTTACACCGGCGTGGAACTTAGTACCACGTTGACGAACAATAATGTTGCCTGCCAGTACAGACTCACCGCCAAAGCGTTTTACGCCAAGACGTTTACTTTCTGAATCGCGGCCGTTACGAGTAGAACCGCCAGCTTTTTTGTGTGCCATGAGTCAGACTCCTAATTAAGCATTGATTGCAGTGATTTTAACTTCAGTGAACCACTGACGGTGGCCCATTTTCTTCTCGTGGTGTTTACGACGACGAAACTTCTGAATAGTTACTTTTTCGTCACGACCGTGGCTTACAACGGTAGCAAGCACTTTGCCACCAGCGACCAACGGAGTGCCAACTTTTACGTCTTCACCATTAGCAACCAACAATACCTGGTCAAATTCAATGGTTTCACCTGTAGCAACTTCAATTTTTTCCAAGCGTACAGTGTGACCTTCAGCAACACGGTGCTGCTTACCACCACTTTGAAAAACAGCGTACATAGCTATTTTACTCCGAAATTCCTAACACACCGGCCGTTTGCTGGTCCGGGTGCTACAAAAACTTTAATGACAATGGGCGCGGATTCTACGCGAAGAATTGCTAGCTGGCAAGTCCAAAATGGGCAAGATCAAAAAAAGCTAAGGTTATCGCCCACAAACGCTGCTTAACTACTGTCTTATACAATTATTTTAGGTAAACTTGCGTACATTATAACACTTTATCGGGGCTCTCATGCGGTCCCGCTCAATCAGAGTCTACTATGGATTTAACCATTATCCGTCAGCTGGCTGATGCGGATATGCAGGCAGTCAACCAACTGATATACAAGCAGCTGGAATCCGATGTTGCACTGATCAATCAATTAGGTTTTTACATTATTAACGGTGGTGGTAAAAGAATGCGCCCACTGTTATCGGTATTGGCCGCCAGAGCTATTGGTTATGAAGGTCAAGCTCATCTTAAGTTGGCCGCAATCGTCGAATTTATCCATACAGCTTCTTTATTGCACGATGATGTCGTCGATGAGTCTACATTGCGGCGTGGCAGAGAAACCGCTAACTCGTTATTTGGCAACAGTGCCAGCGTGCTGGTGGGCGATTTTCTTTATACCCGAGCGTTTCAAATGATGACCGAATTGGACTCGATGGTAGTACTTAAAGTACTGGCTGACACCACCAATGTACTCGCTGAAGGTGAAGTATTGCAGTTGATGAACTGTAACGATCCCGATACCACAGAAGCCAGCTACATGCGCGTCATCTATTGTAAAACAGCCAAGTTGTTTGAAGCCGCGACTCGTTTAGCCGGTGTATTGGCAAAGTGTCCCCAAGAATTAGAACAAGCACTTGCTGACTACGGGAAGTATCTCGGCACGGCGTTCCAGTTAACTGACGATCTGCTGGATTACACCGCGGAAACAGAAGAGTTAGGGAAGAATATCGGTGACGATTTAGCCGAAGGAAAACCCACATTACCACTAATATATGCGATGGCTCACGGTGATGAGCATGCCAAGCAGGTCATCCGCAAAGCCATTGAAGAAGGTAATGGCACTGAACACATCGAAACTATTGTTGAGACGCTAAATACCTGCGGTGCACTTGAATACACTTATCAGCGTGCATTACAGGAAGCCGATAATGCCATCAGTGCCATCGATATCTTACCGGATAGCGATTTTAAACAAGCGTTGATAAGTCTTGCTAAAATAGCAGTTTCACGCAGTCACTAACCAGTAATTGATAAATTTATTGGTTATCTGATAAAAAAAGCGGCTTTTAGCCGCTTTTTTTATGTTTAATGAACAACAACGCTACTTTACAAAATCTACGCCTAACTGAATGTCAGCTTTCAGGGTATCGAGCATACTGTCGCGAGCCTGGACTTCGAACGCACTCAGCTCACCGACTGCCAGTATCTTCTCTATCCCCTGCTTACCCAACAGCACGGGTTGCGCGAACAGTGGCGCATACTCACTGTCGCCGGCAATATAGGCACATTCAACCACATTGGTTTCGCCCTGCAACCCTCGTATTAGTGACATACAGAAACGGAAAGCCGCCTGCCCCATGGATAAAGTAGCGCTGCCACCACCAGCTTTAGCTTCTACCACTTCAGTACCGGCATTCTGGATACGTTTTGTCAAAGCGGCAACTTCTTCATCGGTGAAACTGACGCCTTCAACCTGCGATAATAATGGCAAAATAGTGACACCACTATGACCACCAATAACGTTCACTTTTACATCTGCAACATCCAGTCCTTTAAGTTCAGCAATGAAAGTTTCTGAACGAATAACGTCGAGGGTGGTGACACCGAACAGACGATTCTTATCATAAACTCCGGCTTTTTTTAGTACTTCGGCGGCAATAGCCACTGTGGTATTCACAGGATTAGTGATAATGCCAATCAACGCTGAGGGACAAACTACCGCAACTTTCTCAACCAGATTGCGCACAATTCCCGCATTAATGTTGAATAGATCAGAACGATCCATGCCGGGCTTACGGGCGACGCCTGCAGATATAAGCACAACGTCAGCACCAACCAATGCCGGAGAAGGATCTTCGCCTGCAAAACCTTTCACAGTAACTGCAGTTGGGATATGGCTCAAATCTACGGCGACACCTGGTGTGACCGGCGCAATGTCATACAGTGATAATTCAGAACCAGCAGGCAGCTGGGTTTTTAACAGCAGGGCGAGGGCCTGACCAATACCACCAGCGGCGCCAAGTACAGCAACTTTCATAGTACTCTCCGTCATTCTCGGGATTTATGTGACATAGATCTTGTTTTATCGTGGCCAAAATCTATGACATTGACCATTAAATAGCAATTATCCATTAGTCACATAACCCTTTATAAAGATTCAGTTCCTTCACGGCAAACTAACGTTTCTATCCCACGGCCACTACAACTTGATCAATATTGAATTTTTATTCATGAAAAATGACTATTCCTTGACAATAAAACGTTCAATATGCACTATGGCCCGATCAGGATGAATAGAGACCCGGAACAAACATGACCGTAACCAAGAACCAAGACGATCTTATCAGGACGTTCAAGGCAATTTTAAAAGAAGAACGCTTTGGGTCGCAGAGCGAAATAGTTACTGCACTGCAGACTGAGGGCTTCTCAAACATCAATCAGTCCAAAGTCTCGCGGATGCTGAGTAAGTTTGGTGCGGTACGGACCCGAAATGCCAAACAAGAGATGGTTTACTGTCTTCCCGCTGAATTGGGCGTCCCTACGGCTGGTAGTCCGTTGAAAAATCTAGTACTCGATGTTGACCATAATCAAGCCATGATTGTCGTCCGCACCAGTCCTGGCGCCGCACAACTGATTGCTCGATTGCTCGACTCTATCGGCAAACCCGAGGGAATATTGGGCACTATCGCTGGCGACGATACCATATTTATCTGCCCGTCGAGTATCAAAGCGATTGAAGATACATTGGAAACAGTGAAATCTCTTTTTAATTATGCAGATTAACCACATAATTAAACAAAAAACGCACCATTAAGGTGCGTTTTTTGTTTCTGTGGCGAAATTACTCACTAAACTGAATAATGAAATCCAGCGATGGCGCAAAAAAAGAAGAGCCAGTAACTGCCTGAGTAAAATGCATTAAGTGATCGTGATTACCAGCACCGTCACCCACTATCATGCTATGCAACATTTTCTCAAAATGTTCAGGCGTCTTACAGGTCGAGATAAACATCAGTCCTTGTTGTCTAACGGTACCAAAAGGTAGGCTCTGTCTGAGGATCTCCAGCGATTGACCATTTTCATCCTTAAGATTCACTCGCTTTATATGTGCTGTTAACGGCTTGTCCTCAGACTCATATTCAATATTGTCTTGTTTAGTGCGTCCAATAATATCTTCTTGTTTTTGGGTGGGTAACCGTTGCCACTTACGCAGGTTGTGTACATACTTCTGCACATGGATATAGCTGCCCCCTCTAAACTCAGGATCCTGCTCATCAACTAATGCAACCTGCTGTCGGTTGCGCCCTTTCGGGTTTTCGGTGCCATCCACAAACCCCGTTAAATCTCGGGCATCCATAAAGCGGAAGCCTCTTTCTTCATCTTCCAGTTCTGCCAGCCCTTCCAGCATGCCATAAACCTCATTGGCTACTAGGTGCAGAATATCCATACGATCACAACGCAGATGAAAAAAAAGGTCATACTCTATGGCCGGTGCATCACGGTTGCCACTCTCCATCGCCGGGAAAGGACGCAGTTCTGCTGGACGGGCGTCTGGGTACAAGGCATCCCAATAATTGGCACCAATCGCGACAAAGCCATTGAAAGCACTGTCGGCATATTGATCAGCCAATTCGTAAATATACTGAGCGATGTTGGCAAGACATGGGCGCATCTGCGCCTCAACGCCATCATTAGCATTGAACATCAAATAAACTGCGTGCAAATTACCTTCAGCACAGATACCCAATTGTTCGCGTGGCATATCCAATGTACCCATCTAAAGATCCCTTATCAGCTTAAACCGTATTCGGCACTATTATCTGTTAATTAAGCCAAAATTTACACTGAAACAAAGGGTTTTGAGAGCCAAGGCATCAATAACCGGCTACTTGCCCATCTTTACGACTTTCTGAAGCGCCACGGTAAACCCCAGTTTGCGGGTCACGTGCAATCGCCTGGTAACCGCCAAAGGCTCCCAAAGAATCCTGTAAAATATGGCCTTTCTTACTTAATTCTCGACGGGTTTCCATAGGAAAACCGGACTCAAGGCTAACGTAACCACCGTCATTCATTTGTTCACCTGTAGGTTGCGTTGAACCGGTATGCAAGATTCTGGGAGCATCGCCCGCCTCTTGCAAATTCATACCGAAGTCAATGATATTGATTAAGATTTGTGCATGCATCTGAGGCTGTGTTGCGCCGCCCATCACCCCAAAACTCAGCCAAGGTTTGCCATCTTTTGTAACAAAGGCTGGAATAATAGTGTGAAAAGGTCGTTTGCCCGGCGCATAACTGTTGAAATGACCAGGTGTCAAATCAAACAGTTGACCACGATCCTGTAGCACAAAGCCCAAATCTGGCGGCGTCATACCTGACCCCATTCCGCGATAATTACTTTGGATCAGTGACACCATATTGCCCTCCTGATCAGCGGTAGTAAGATACACAGTATCGCCATGAAGCAGATTAGGATTACCCGGCTCAACACTCTTAGCGGCCTTATGCGGATCAATTAACTTTGCGCGTTGGTAGTTATACTCTTGAGAGATAAGCTGTTTAACCGGAATGTCATTAAATGCCGGATCTGCATAAAATTTTGCCCGATCCGCAAATGCCAATTTCTTAGCCTCAACAAATAAGTGAACATACTCTGGACTCGTCTGTCCCATCGCTTTCAGATTAAAAGGTTCCATGGTCTTCAGGATCTGCAAAGCTGCAATTCCCTGTCCATTAGGCGGCAACTCCCAAACATCATAACCCCGGTAATTAGCAGAGACCGGCTGAACCCAATCACTGTGGTGAGCAGCCAGATCCTCGTAACTAAGATAGCCGCCCTGGGCCTTCATATAAGCGGCGATACTGCGAGCAATGCTGCCTTTATAGAACTCATCACGACCACCTTTGGCAATTTTTTCATAGGTGTTAGCAAGCGCTGGATTTCTAAATATCTCACCAACATTAGGCATCTTGCCATTGGGCATATATGTCTCTTTAAAACCGGGATATTTAGCCAGTCTTTTAGCACTTAACTGCATATAAAAGGCAATCAACTCCGAAACCGGAAATCCCTCTTTGGCGTAACTAATGGCAGGCGCTAAGTTATCTGCCATGGGCAGTTTGCCAAACTTGTCGTGTAGTTGATACCAGCCATCGACAGCACCAGGAACTGACACAGGTAACGGGCCGAATGGCGGCAGATAATCCAGCCCTTTGGCTTTGAGCATCTCCAATGTCAGCGATTTAGGACTGCGACCAGACGCATTAAGGCCATATAATTTCTTGTCTTTGGCGCTCCAAACAACGGCAAACAAATCACCACCAATTCCTGCGCCAGTTGGCTCTACTAACCCCAACATGGCGTCCGCCGCAATGGCCGCGTCTACAGCACTGCCACCGTGCTTAAGAATATCCAATGCAACCTGAGTCGCCAACGGCTGACTAGTAGCCGCCATACCATGAGTGGCATACACTTCTGAGCGACTGGCAAATGCCTTTCCGGTCACCCGATCATAAGCAAGAACATGGGCAGAAAAGCCAATAGATGAGCTACAAATCACCGCAAATAAGGCAAAAACGTGATGTTTCCACATAGCATAGATGTTTCGGATGGTCATATGACAGTTAACAGAATGATTCTGGGAGGCATTAAACGTAACACAAGTATGATGAATTAATTATAGAGAGCAACGTCTTGAAACAATTATCTCCCATAGGTAATGGATGGTGCCAGTCAGCTTACGCCCAAATACTTAACTTATTGACTAGAATTAAAGACAATCACCATATTTTTACCCCTAAGTTAGGAGAATACGATGTTAGAAAGCACGTTTTTGTTGCTGGCGATTATGCTCCTCGGCTACCTTTTTCGTCATCGCTGGTCTGGTAATCAACGTCATAAAGAAACCCGCACAAAAACTGTATCAGCAAAAATTTTGCCGTTTCGAGCCGTCAGTATTGAGTGTTTAGGTTTTCCCTGCAAGGCCGTATCAAAACTCAGCAATAAGCGTTTCCTGCCCAACGATGCGCCAAGTATCCCCCTTGCGACCTGCAATAATGCAAGCTGTAAATGTCGCTATATTCACCATGAAGATCGCCGCGCTCACAACAGCGACCGCCGCCTGAAAATTGGTATAGTGACCGATCTATACGGTACGTTAGGAGAAAAAGAACGACGCCAGAAAACTGCTGACCGCCGCACTCAAGAGATAAACACGCCGGAACTTAAGTAAATTTCACGGAAACGAAGTTAAGAAATTACCTCTTACCGCCATAGCTTTTAATCATT
This sequence comes from Shewanella fodinae, assembly GCF_014651955.1. GTDB lineage: Bacteria > Pseudomonadota > Gammaproteobacteria > Enterobacterales > Shewanellaceae > Shewanella > Shewanella fodinae. The sequence continues at coordinate 215,954 of NZ_BMXW01000005.1, forward strand.
GTGAGATCTGTTGCCATTCATAACGATGTGACTGAGCAAACAGCAGCCACCGACGCCACCGACGCTACTGACGCTCAAGATAAGTACTATTACATCGATGATGAATATGTCTCACTGTAGTTGCCCTCACCAGCCACTGCGGAAAAACCTATGATATGGTGCGACTTTTGAGCATCAGCTTCAGCAATTTGGCGATGACAATACCGGCAAGTAGCTGCAGGCATTGGGGATCCACTCGTATAGCACTTTTACCAATACTTCTCTGTGGTGATTTGTCCTGGCGCCCGTCGTAGATTTTTACGCAGTTCTCTATCGGTAAGAATCGAGATGCTGTCGCGGATCATCCCAGGATTGCCACACAACATTATCTGAGAGTCAGCAGCTGCTATCGAGATCCCTGCGTGCCGCTCAATGCTCCCCGATGCTAATCCATCAGGGATACGGCAATGCAACATTCCTGGGTGTTCTTCCCGGGTAATTGCAGGTAAAAAGCGGAACTGTGGCCGTTGCATTGCCAATGCCTGCAACTTGGCAAAATATGCAAGTTCATCGGCCCTTCTGGCACCATAAACCAACACTATCTTTTCAAAGCGCTGCCAGGGCTCGGCGGTGTCCAGTATTGCAAGAAATGGCCCGACAGCTGTTCCTGTTGCCAGCAACCACAAATGCCGCCCCTGTATCTCGCCTTGAGGTAATTCATTCAACGTCAGAAATCCCGTGGCGGGAACACTAACATCAATAACATCTCCTGGCTGCAGTAGATGCAATGCTGGAGACAGCTGACCATCAGGAACAGTTACCGCTAACACCTCAATGTAATCGCTACCTGGAGGATTGATAATAGAGTATGCCCTAGCCACTCTTTTATCCTGTAGCGACATTGCCAACTTGATAAACTGGCCAGCCAAATAAGGGCCAATATCTACCGCAATTTTCAAGCTGAAGAGCCGCTCATTCCAGTCAGTTCGATCAATCACCTTACCAACTTGCCACATATGCTCTCCTCATAGAAAGTGTCTGGTGGATTAAAGCATACGCTACCGAGTACATAACAAAAACCCCTTATAATAAAGGGGTTTGATAAATTGCAACGACACACTAGCTGCTGTATGAGCTACTGTTCACTAGTAGTAAAACTGTCACGGAACGCCTGTAAGCCTTTTTGCACATGACTGTAAGTCGCATCCACCCCATCAGCAATATCGCCATCAAGGACTTTCAACTTATCCAAAATATTTCGGGCTTCGGAAAACCCCTTATCAATGGCACCACCTATGATATCCATAAATCCATTAAGCTGATCTTCGGGACTTTTATCTGCGTTCTGTTGTTGATAGGTGGTATAGAACTTGGTAGCAAAATCGACGATCCGTCCGGCAGTCGCCTCTGGAGAGTAATCAACTTGCTGTTGTTGTTGCTGCTGAAAAGCAGTTTCACCCATGGATGCTTTCAATTCCTGATTAATTGCATCTATAGCCGTCCGGTACAAAAGCTGCATTGGCTTATCACCACTGCTAATAGTCACTTGCTCTTGGGCAGACAGAATTGCTTGATTCATTAATTGCCGACTCACATGGCGTACACTGGTATTATTGGCAACCTCTGACACCACTTTACCATGACTTCCATCAACGGTCGCGTCCTTATCTTTGGCAACTTGAGATACCTGGGAACCGTGATTCTGGATCTCCATCTTCCTTTCCTCTTAACTAGTTACTCAAAACTAATTATCGGACATTTTTTGCACAACTTTAATTTTCCTTATCTCTATTTAAGCGTCATGCGACAACGTCCTAACATGCTGACCACTTAAGCTCCGCTGAAATGAAAGCCATTCAACAGGATGTGTGGTGGCAAATTTTTGCTATTAAAGTAAATGCAGCAATCGCTAAATTAGCCATTGCATAAACAGAAATTATTACCTAAGTTAGATTGTGCGCCAGCTCACAAAAAATGTTAGTATGCTCAAAAACCACATACTGACGGGTTCACAATGGGAGAGTTTAAAGTGAAGACCACTTATGTCAGTCGGATTCCTATTCCTGCCGACTGTAGCAAGAATGCTTCTTTAAGCTGCCAGAGTTGTAGTCGGTTGATTGAGATCGAAGGTGAAATGCTGTGTTACCGTGGCGGTAAAATCACTGGACTCAAACCAATCTCTGAGCAAGATGGCTGTGTCAGTATCCTTTGTGACGGATGGCAGACACGCCGGTCTGCCTCCAATAAATAGTCAGATAAACATTCCCTGTTATCTTCAAAAATGGGCCATTTGTGACTGCTCAGACACCAGTTTAGATTGGTTAATAGCCCCCCAGTCCAATTCATAGCGTGGTTTGGGCTGAGCTTTCATACACAGTGTCAAACCTCGGGTGGATACAATTAACCCGGCCCGCAATTCTGTATGTAGCTGTTGTAATGCACATTCACCAACGCCGCGCTGTTGCAATGTTGCAGCCAAACTGCGCCAATCTGTGGTTACTCTTTTTTTGGTGCCTTCAAGGTTTACCAGCAGTGCAATGTTCTCCATAGCATCACCTCCTGATAGATTAAGTGAACTGCAGCGTCAGTATGCAATCGTCTTGCTGAATCAGTACTGAATTACCGCACGTTATTTCGCACAAAAAATCTATGAATTAGGGATGGAACAAATGCGTTGATACAGGGAGTTATCGCTAAATTGTCACAATGCCGCAGTACCATTAACTGATGAAATATGTTAAAAGTTCGGTTTTGCTGGCGGTAGCTGCTTTTACATTTTCGAACAAAGTATTAATGTGAATTGTGTTATATCCAGCAATAGAATTTGCTACGCTATAGCCGCTTTCAGGACGTTATATTACCACTTGGATTGTGGGCCCTTTTGTTGAAGCTCAATTAGACCGTTACGTTAAAGGACCTAAGCATCATGGATTCAAAAGTTCAGTATCCACCGCTTCCTCTCATTCAGACTTGGGTATGGATGATGGTCGAATCTGAAAATCCTGAAATTCAGGAAAAAGGCCGTAATAACCTCATTGCCTCTTTTGGTAGTCTGGCAAAGGCCAATGAATACTTGCAGCAGCAACTGAAATAAAAAAATCTTCTGTCAAAAAGAGTCAGAGCTGCAACGCAAAAGGCACCCGAAGGTGCCTTTTCTGTGGATAGCAGCTTCATTTAAATCGGCGGCGCTGCAGCACACTATCATTAAGCATCGCCAATAGTTGTTCTGTGTCATCCCAGCCAATACAAGCATCTGTAATACTCTGGCCATAACGCAGGGGCTGACCGATTTTTAACGCTTGGTTACCTTCAACCAAATTGCTTTCCACCATTAAGCCGAAAATACTGCGCTCTCCCTGCCGTAATTGCTGGCAAACCTCTTCAGCCACAATCATCTGCCGTTTAAAATCCTTACGAGAGTTTGCATGGCTGATATCAATCATAATATTGCATGGCAATCCGGCTTTTTGCAGTTGTTCCTTGGTGGCAGCAACAGAGGCTGCGTCATAGTTTGGCTCTTTGCCTCCACGTAAAATAATATGGCAATCTTCATTACCTTTAGTGGAGACAATCGCTGAGTGGCCAAATTTTGTGACTGACAGAAAATAATGAGAGGCACTAGCAGCACCAATAGCATCAATGGCAATTTTGATATTGCCATCTGTGCCATTTTTGAAACCGACAGGACAAGATAAACCGGAAGCAAGTTCGCGATGCACTTGAGACTCAGTGGTTCTTGCGCCAATCGCCCCCCAGCACATCAAATCGGCGACATACTGTGGAGTTATCATATCCAGAAACTCACCGGCCGTTGGCATACCACTATCATTCAGATCCAGTAACAGCTTGCGCGCCTTGCGTAAGCCATCGTTGAGCTGGAAACTTTTATCCATATAGGGATCGTTGATCAAGCCTTTCCAGCCAACGGTTGTCCTAGGCTTCTCAAAATACACTCGCATGACCACTTCTAACTGATCTTTATAACGCGCTCTGAGTTCCAGCAGGCGTTGACCATAGTCGATTGCAGCCTCAGGATCATGGATTGAACAGGGACCTATAATGACCAACAAGCGATCGTCTTCGGCCCGCAACATCTGATGAATACAGTGTCTGGCATTAAACACGGTGGCAGAGGCATTATCGGTTACGGGAAATCGTTCCAGAATTGCGATTGGGGGCAGTAACTGTTTAACCTCTTTAATCCTGACATCATCATTCTGGTACGACATAATCTTTCTGTAACTCCAGCTCATTGGTTTTTTTAGGGGCAAGGGACAAATCTAGCCTGTATACCTGCCTGATGCAATGAGCTTTTGCCTTGAATTTTGATACGTAAGGCCCCTCAGTTTAATGCCGCTCCAGTGCATTGAGTTTTGCCTGATACCTGTGCGTCCAGCTATCATCACGACTCAACTGCAACGCTTTTTTCAGACTGCTGGCAGCCTGCTTACGCTCCCCTAAAGCCCAGTAACTGCGAGCTAGTCCAAAATAAAACTCATGCCGATAATCCGCCTTTTCAATGGCTAAACGGTACCAATGAATGGCTTCCGCAAAACGTTGTTCACGATAAGCTTGTTGCGCTATACCATAGTAATAATAAGGATTACGAATACGTTCCAGTTCTAAGATCCGATTGACTTCAATCCATTCGTCCAAGCGCCCTTCGCTGTCTAACAGTACCGCAAAGTTATAAAGCGTTGTCAGATTTTGCGGCTGTAGCTGTAAGGCAAATCGATATACCCGTTCTGCCATCACTAACTGGTGGTTATTACGGTAGAGTATCGCCAAATTATTCAGCGCCGCGATAAATTGCGGTTGTTGCGATAAACTGACCTTCAACAATGCGTAGGCCCGATCCCACTGGTGAGTGACCATCGCCTCGGCAGCAAGATTATTAAAAAACATTGCCAGCACCGTAGCTTCATCAATGCGCTCTGTTCGGTAAGCTCTGAGCGTTTCCGTTGGCACAAAATCCACCAATAGATCTGTGGCCAACGCATGATAAACGTTACCTCCTTCTGCCGCTTTTAGCCTGACATTAATATGGCCATTCAACAAGTTGAAGTTGCCCTGATGATCCCAAACAGGAGGCACCTGAACACTTTGAAAAACCACCTTCACATCCAACACTTTTGCCAACGCTGCGGTCAGAACCACCAACGACATACAGTTACCGTGGCGCTGATAGAAGGTATCTGCCGCAACACGAGTATCATTATCCTGATACCGAAACCCGCCATCTGCAGCACTGAGATATTGGGCTAACCACATCTGAGGCGATAATTGCTGTGCTAAGTGTTGTTGTTGGAAATCGAGTCTGACCTCGCGCACGACCTCTACCGGAAGTGCAAAAATTGCAGCAGGGTCAAGCACTGGCACTGATTGGAAATACTGATCTTGCCACAGTGAAGAGATATCGGCTGAGGGTTTAGGAACCACTGTGCAGGCACAAATACCCACCAGCATGATAACCATGGTAAAACGCTGTACGGCCACCGACATGCAGTTGCTCCCCTCCAAAGAGGTTTATATAAGCTTATATCAGCTTTTACTGCATTGCCTGCGGCTGAGGGAGATCACCGTGATGGACGTGGAATAGCAATATAAATTTGTTGTCCCAGATATGAATAGGGCCGATACCACGAAGCACCACAGTGAAAATGCACATAAGGCGTAGTCAATTGCAAACAACCTAAGGGAAGTACTTGCAAGATCTGAAGCTGTTGTTGGTTACGAAGTTGTTCCTGCCACTCATGCTGCCGCATTAATTCAGCTCTTACGGCAAAAGCATCAAAAGGTTCGCTTGCATCTCTGACCACTACTTGTCCGGCGTTAACACTTACAGACCAGAGGAATGCCATCAGTACATACCATTTCATTGTTACCTCCGCCCATAAAAAAATATCCTCCGGCATAGCCGGAGGTTTTTCATATGCGCCTATAAGGCTCTCCTACCAGCAGCGCCCTAGCAGGCGCATCGCGATCTGACATTTGCATAAAGCGATTACTTACGGCCCGTAAA
>NZ_BMXW01000006.1 GCF_014651955.1 Shewanella fodinae
GTGGCTTGCGCCAATCTTTTTTCGCCCAGACAATTCAGCTTCGCTGCCTTGCCTGCAACACCGCCAGCATGTCGCTGTTGCCGTGTCAGTGGGTGCGCATTATAGGGAGCTTAATCTTTTGTGCAAGAGGGAATTTAAAGAAAAAAGATCGCTTGCCGATCTTTTAGACAAAAGCGATCTTTTTATCGGATCTTTGTGGTGTTTAGGAAGACTTTACTTCGGCGTGAGCTTCAGTCTGGCGCTGCTGTTCTTTCTCAATAAAGGTATTGATGAGTGTTTCGGCCTTGGGATCATCCCAGTCAACAAAACTACGCACAAACGCAATTAAAGTGCCATTGCCATCAAGAATAAAGGTGGCGGGAATAGTATCTAGCGGGAAAATAGCATCCAGTGCCATCTCGGGATCATAGAAACTGTCAAATTCTGGCATTCCCAACGAGGACAAGAAAGGCACTACCTGCTGTTTTCCACCTTGATCGATCGAAATGGGTAGAAAAGCAAATTTACTTGGATCGAATTTCTTACCGAAACGCTGCAATGCAGGCAGTTCCCGTACACAAGGCGGACACCAAGTGGCCCACATATTGATAAGCACTATTTTCCCGCGGTATTGTGCAAAATCATAGCTATTCCCTTGAGCGTCAGTGAAAGGAACTGGCTTCAGTGGGAAACCATGAGCGAGAATATTGATCTTATCAACAGTAGAATCGGGATTCGCCTTCACCATTGATTTAGGCAAAGCATCAGGATTGGCACTGCCTGCAAATGCCAGCAGTGACAATCCTAGGAATAGCGCAGATTGCAGCAACTTCATTTATGTTGCTTCAACAATTCAGCCAGTTGCTGCTGCTCTTCCGCCGACAACTCGGCTGGTTTTTCAGCATGGCTGCGCTGTTTGCGGATAAAAATAAATGCCACCAAAGCACCAAACAACAGTAAGGCAACCGGACCTAACCACAGAATGTAGGTTTTGGTTTCCAGACGCGGTTTGTACAGCACGAACTCGCCATAACGACTGGTCATGAATTCGATAATCTCGCTGTCACTCTTACCCGCATCGACCATCTTGTACACTTCCATACGCAGATCTTTGGCCACTGGCGAGTTGGAGTCCACAATATCCTGGTTTTGACACTGTGGACAACGCAAGCTGCGAGCCAATTGCATGGCATGTTCTTGGTTGGCTGCATTCTTGAACTGATAGGTGTCAACCGGGGTTGCTGACACCTGATAAGCGAAGCCAAATGCCAGCACTGCGCTCGTCAATATTTTCAGCAATGCTTTCATGACGCTTTTCCTTGTGTTGCATTTCCCTGCTGGGCAGTTGCCGCTTCTTGCTGCAACTGTTTCACCAGCGGGTAAATGGTTTCATTCCAGACGCGCATATCTACCGGCCCGGCATAACGGAAGCGGATGATACCATTGTGGTCAACAATGAAACTTTCCGGTGCGCCATAAACGCCAAGATCCAGCCCAAGCTTACCATCCGGGTCAAAGATATTGAGTGTATAAGGGTCACCCTGACGTGTCAGTTCCTGCACCGCCAAACCACGCTGATCCCGGTAGTTAATACCGTAGATTGGCACGATATTCTGCCGTGCCAACTGCAGCAAATACGGGTGTTCATACTTACAGCTAGGGCACCAAGTTGCCCAAACATTCATGATATACACCTGCCCCTTAAGGTCATGGTTGGAGATCATGGTCTTAGCGTCTTCCAGCTTCGACAGGCGGAATTCTGGTACAGGTTTACCTTCCAGGGCCGAATCCAACTGTTGTGGATTCAAGTACAGCCCACGGTACAAGAAAATCCCCATCACCAGAAACAACACCAGTGGAATAAAGAGTATTAACTTCTTCATATTCAAACTATCCGTCTCAGGCAGATGCCAGACTGGCTTTTTTATCACTTGCTACTGCATCGGCCACTTTCTGCTTTGCACGATAGCGTTTATCGGAAGCGGCAAACAGCCCGCCAATCATCATGAATACGCCACCGAACCATAACCAGCGTACAAATGGTTTATAGTTGAGGCGCACCGCAAACTCAGAACTGCTAACTGGATCACCCATAGTAATATACAGGTCACGGAAGAAGCCCCAATCAATGCCCGCTTCAGTCATATCCATAGTACGTACGTTGTAGATACGACGATCCGGTTTCAAGAAGGCCACTTCTTTACCATCTTTGGTCACGCGCACTTGCCCTTGTTTAGCGGTGTAGTTAGGACCTACCACGTCTTTGGTTTCCAAATAGTGGAAAGTATACCCAGCTAATTCCTGACTGATCCCTGGCCCCATACGCACGCTTTTTTCCTGGGAGTAGTTAGACACCATAGTGGCACCAACCACTGACACGGCAATACCAAAGTGTGCAATCAGCATTCCCAACTGGCTACGACCAATACGGGCCAGACTCAGTTCAGCGTCGTTCGTCGGTTTAGCTATGTTGTATGCCGCCCGCAGCGTAGACAACAATACCCACAGTGCCAAACCCAAACCAAACATTACCCAAGCGTTAAACTTACCATCAATCACAAATGGCATGGCAACGCCGAACAGCAACGCTACCGCAGCAGGGAGCAGCAATTGACGCTGCAACTCACCCGGCTTAGCTTTCTTCCAGCGAATATTCGGGCCGATGCCCATAAAGGCAAACAAAGCTAGAGCCAAGGGTACAAATACGGCGTTGAAGTATGGAGGTCCAACAGAAATTTTCCCCATATGCAGTGCATCAATCAGCAGCGGATAGAGAGTCCCCAGCAGTACTGTTCCAGCAGCAACGGTCAGCAGCACGTTACAGACCAGCAGCATGGTTTCTTTGGACAGTAATTCAAACCGAGCCGGACTGCTCATTTCACTGGCACGGAAGGCGAATAGGGTCAATGAGCCACCGATAGTCAGACCAAGTAACAACAGAATGAACATACCGCGACTTGGGTCGGCAGCGAATGAATGCACCGAAGTCAACACGCCAGAACGTACGATAAAGGTACCGAGCAGACTCAGTGAGAATGCAAAAATCGACAACAACACGGTCCAGTTACGGAACGCGCCGCGCTTTTCAGTCACGATCAGTGAATGCAACAGTGCAGTACCGACTAACCAAGGCATAAAGGAGGCATTTTCTACCGGATCCCAGAACCACCAGCCACCCCAGCCCAGTTCGTAGTACGCCCACCAAGACCCCAGAGCAATACCACCGGTCAGAAAAATCCAGGCGGCAAGCGTCCATGGACGAGTCCAGCGTGCCCAAGCAGAGTCAAGACGTCCACTCATCAATGCTGCAATAGCAAAGGCGAAACTCACGGAGAATCCAACATAACCGAGATATAACATCGGAGGATGGAAAATCAGGCCTACATCCTGCAACATCGGGTTAAGGTCACGGCCTTCCATCGGCGCTGGAGACAAGCGCTCAAACGGGCTGGAAGTCAGTAACATGAATAGACTGAAACCAATCACGATAACGGCCAAAATGGCCAGTACGCGGGCGGTAAATACCTCTTCTAACCCTTTACTGAAAAAGGCCACTGACGAGGTCCAGATGGACAACGCAAATACCCAGAACAACAGCGACCCTTCATGCCCGCCCCAGACTGCCGCAATCTTAAAGAAGATCGGCAATTCTGAATTGGAATGATGTGCCACATAAGCAACTGAGAAATCATCCACTGCAAAGCTGTATGCCAGAGAAACAACAGCAAGAAGAATAAATAAGGTCATACCGTAACTAAGTGGCCAAGCATAGCGCACCAAGTACTGGTCTTTTCGGGCAACACCGATCAATGGCACAGTGGCAAGCAAAACCGCAAATGCTAGCCCGATTATCATTGAAAGATGTCCAAGTTCTGGAATCATGGTTTTTCCTCGGTTCTACGTTCCGCATCATTCCCTAAAGGAATAACGGCCTCACACACAACTTAGGGATAAAAAACCTAAGCTAATGAATAATATAAAAAATAATACTTTATTAACTAGAATATCTTATTTGAGCTTTGGCTCATTTTAGTATTTGCTTTTGTTCCTGTCTGCCTCTTTGCGCGAAATCTGGGTGACGGCTCTCATTCTGTTGCAACGCCCGGATTTTCTTCATATATCAGACACGACTCTTTGCTGTGACAGAGGTTACTCATATAAGTTTCATAACTTTTTTAGTGGTGAATTGGAACTGTGAACCAAACCCCAACTATCGCCTTTAACCGTTAAGACTATGGTTATATTACTGTTCAATGAAACATCTTTACGTATAATTTGCGCTCAAGGCTTGCGGTAGGCGACTTTCCGCTTTATCTCCAACCAAAGTGAAATACAATAATGACCACATTCTGGATTTTCATCGCAATCGTTGTGTTGATCAGTTTAGCGCTGATCTGGATCCCGCATTTCCGCCAGAAAAAACTCTTGGAAGCGGGTGAAACTGAAGTACGTAAAAAAACCAATCTGGAACTGTTCAATGAACGCCTGGCGACACTGGAAAGAGAACACAGTGAAGGCTTACTGGATGAACAGGAATTTGACTCTCTGAAAAAAGAGCTCGAAATCAGCCTGCTGCAAGATATGAAGCAAGCGAAGGATGAAACACTCGAAGTATCAACCAAACCTAGAGGCCTACTGTGGCCAAGCCTGATGTCAGTCGCAGTTTTAGGACTTGCAGGTTATGCCTATTACCATTTGGGTGCTTACCAAGAAGTTGGAACCGTGAAAGCCTCGCCGGCGGACCCGCACGCAGGGATGACGCCTGAGCAACTGATGGCTAAACGCGTAGAGATGCTAGAAGCGGCCGTACAAAGTCAGCCAGATGACAGCCAGGCATGGTTTAGTCTTGGTCATGCTTATATCTCTGCCGGTGAGTACGATAAAGCGGTACAGGCCTTTGATAAAGTAATGGATCTGGTTGGCGTACACGCCGAACTGCTCGGTCCGAAAGCTACCGCACTGTATTACAAAGCGGGTCAGCAGATGATCCCAATTGTACAGTCGCTGATTGATCAGTCGCTGAAATTGGATCCCAAAGATCCTTCCACCTTATTGTTGGTTGGGATGAACGCTTTTTACACGGCTGACTATCAGAAAGCTATCGATAGCTGGCAGATCATCCTCGATAGTGATCGCAACGATGTTGACAGAGCAGCGCTAATTGATGCAGTTAACACCGCGAAAATGCGTATGCAGGGCGATACTACAACCATGCCAAATGACGCTACCCATAATAAGTTGAAGCAAGAACAACCTGCTGAAAATACTGCAGCAACCCAATCAGCCAGTGCAGGAAAGGTGACTGTTCAGGTTTCTGTGGCTCCTGAGCTAGCGGCTAAGGTCAGTAGCACAGATATGGTGTTTGTCTTTGCCAGGCCAACCGAAGGCCCAAGTGTACCCGTGGCCGCAACCAAAGTCAGCGCTAAGGCCTTACCGGTTACGGTGACACTAGATGATTCCACCAATATGGGCGGTAATGTTAAGCTGAGCGACACTAAAGCGGTTGAGATCATCGCAGTGCTGTCCAAGCATGGCAATGTGAAACCACAAACGGGCGATCTGCAAGGCAAAATAGCCAGTGTAGATGTTGGTGGTAACGGCTCGCTGGTATTGGATACTGAAGTGAAGTAACCATTCTCACCGAAAGTAAAAAACCACCTTCTGAAGAAGGTGGCTTTGTGATTACCCCCTAAAGGGGGGCCTTCTATACAAGAGCAAGCTCAGCTTGCTCTTGTTTTTCGACTCTTTCTTGATGGCGGACATACCTGCGAATTATTTCTTCATTAATACCAACAGAATCTACGAAATAACCCCGTTGCCAGAAGTGATTTCCCCACATTTTGTTCTTTCGCAAATATGGAAATTTGCTGAATAGCTTCAGCGCCACCTTCCCCTTTAATGCACCCATCAAGTTGGATATCGATAGTTTCGGTGGAACTTTGACCACTAAATGCACATGATCCACTTGAACATTTAATTCCATCACTATGCAGCCTAACTGCTGACAATATATGTGAATACAACGATAGACTTCCTTGCCNCGGCATTCGCCGGTTTTTTTATTGATTACATTGCGTTATTTTTTCTTCGCCATAAAGTCAATGGCCTGTTTAAACTCTTCATCCGAGCAACTGCTACACATTCCACCAGCAGGCATATTGCCCTTACCGTCTTTGACACTCTTGAGCAAACTATCCATGCCTTTATCCATCAATGACTTCCAGGCAGTTTCCTGATGCGCTCTTGGCGCGCCACCCACGCCACTAGCATGACAAAACATACAGGACTTGTTATAGACTGCTTCGCCGTCTTGAGCTGAAACGCTGGCCGCAAAACTCAGCGCAGCAAGTGCGGCAATGATAACTATCTTTTTCATAAACTTCGTTCCTAAAGCAAAGACTTATCAAGTACACAGCTGCCTTATGTAATGTGGCAGACTTTTTGTTCAATGCCCCATCAGCCTACATCAAAGTATCTGGAAACACATCTTTTTGTGAGCTGACTCTCATCTTACAATGGCTTAACAGATAAAGTTTTATAAATCACTAATATATTAATCACTCATGAAAAAGTTCCCAAAAGATCCCTTTTATTGGAAGCGCATCAAATTGCTGAAACTTAATCAAAAGCAGATGTAAACCCAATTGTTGCTTTATGTTAGGATCGTTGGCGTTCAGAAGTGCATGTTTATCGAGGGCTAAGTGACAGCACAATCCAACCCACCATTACTGTCTGCAAGCCACCTCACTTGTATCCGTGAAGAGCGGGTTCTGTTTGATGATCTCAGTTTCGAGATCAACGGTGGCGATATTGTGCAGATTGAAGGCCCCAACGGTGCGGGCAAAACCAGCCTGCTGCGGATCCTTGCCGGCCTCTCCCGCCCCTATGGTGGAGAAGTGCTGTTTCAAGAAGACCCCATCGTCCGTTGCCGCGATGAATTCAATGAAGCTCTGCTGTATCTCGGGCATCTTGCTGGCGTCAAAAGTGAGCTGACGGCGGAAGAGAACCTTAACTTCAACTTAAGGATCAGTGGCTACGCTCAGTTTGATCCAAGAGAGATTCTGGCAAGGGTTAACCTTACCGGTTTTGAAGACGCCTTGGCAGGGCATTTGTCTGCTGGTCAACATCGTCGTACAGCGCTCGCGCGCTTGTGGCATACCGATTGTAAAATCTGGATTTTAGATGAACCCTTTACGGCTATTGACAAAAAAGGGGTGGCGGAACTTGAAGAATTGTTCATTGCCCATGCCAATAATGGCGGTTGTGTCATTCTCACCACGCATCAGGATATGGGCATCATCTCCGATGACAGATTACGCAAAATCCGCTTGGATTATCGGTTCATATAGGGAATAAGATGAACAGAGGCATCAGTTACACTCAGGCATTTTTCACCCTGCTCCAGCGCGACCTGAAGATTGCCGTGCGTCATCGCGGTGATATTTTCAACCCGTTGCTGTTCTTTATTATCGTCGTGACCTTATTTCCATTGGGGATAGGCTCCGAAGCCAAAATTCTCAGCCGGGTAGCACCGGGGATTATCTGGGTTGCCGCTTTGCTAGCCTCAATGTTGTCGCTGGAACGACTGTTCAAGGCCGATTTTGTCGATGGTAGCCTAGAACAGATGCTGTTAAGCCCTCAGCCATTGCAACTGCTGGTGTTGTCTAAAGTGCTTGCACACTGGCTGTTGACCGGTGTGCCGTTGATCATTGTTGCCCCATTATTGGCAGTATTACTGCACATGGACAGCAATGCTTATCCCGCACTGATTGAAACCCTATTATTGGGAACCCCAGTGTTAAGTCTCTTGGGTGCCATTGGTGTGGCACTGACAGTAGGACTGCGTAAAGGCGGGGTGCTACTGAGTTTGTTAATCCTACCGCTATATATTCCAGTGTTGATTTTTGCCACTGGCGCGATAGAGTTTGCCGCAACTAAACAACCCTATGATGGTCAGTTGGCGATTATTGCCGCTCTGCTGGTCGGATCCTTGGTTTTGGCGCCCTTTGCCATTGGCGCCTCATTACGTGTGAGTACAAACTGATATGTGGAAATGGTTACATCCTTACGCTGAGCCCCAGAGGGCATACCAGTTGGCCGGGAAATTCATTCCTTGGTTATCTATTCTTGCCACTTTAATGCTGCTTACTGGCACTATTTGGGGCATGGTGTTTTCACCAACGGATTACCAACAGGGCGACAGTTATCGCATTATCTTTGTGCATGTGCCAGCGGCCTCTATGTCGATGAGTGCTTATATCGGCATGGCTATTGCGGCGTTTATAGGTCTCGTTTGGCAAATCAAACTGGCTGACTGGATGGCGGCTTCCATTGCCCCGGTTGGCGCGGTCATTACTTTTATTGCGCTGGTCACTGGTTCCACTTGGGGTAAACCGATGTGGGGCACCTGGTGGGTATGGGATGCACGCCTGACATCCGAGTTAGTGCTGCTATTTCTGTATCTGGGTGTGATCTCGCTCTATGCTTCGTTTGAAGATAAAGTATTAGCCGCTCGGGCTGCTGGTATTTTGGCTATAGTAGGTGTAATTAATATTCCTATAATTAAGTATTCTGTGGATTGGTGGAACTCTCTGCATCAGGGCTCTATCAAAATGACCGGTAAAACTGCCATGCCACCCGATATGCTGGTACCACTGGTGATCAACATTCTAGGCTTTGGGGTGATGATTGCCGCATTGAGTTTGGTACGCTTCCGTGCAGAAATCTTGGCACGTAACGGTATGCGCCCGTGGGTAAGGGAACTGGCACAAGCTGAAGGAGTCAAATGATGCAAGCACAATTCCAGTCCGTAGCAGATTTTTTCCACATGGGAGGTTATGCCTTCTACGTGTGGCTGTCCTACGGTATAGCTTATGGCTCATTGGGCATATTGATTGGTTTCTGTATCACCCGTAAAAGTCGGGTACTGAAAGAGATAGCAGCAAAGGTCCAGCGTGAAGAACGTTTGGCGCAACATCGGAGTAACAAACAGTGAACTCAAGACGCAAAAAGAGATTAGTACTCGCCAGTGCGCTGGTAGGCGGCGTTGCAGCAGTGGCCTCTTTGCTGCTGTACGCACTGAACTCTAACCTTAACCTGTTCTATACGCCGTCTGAGATCATCAACGGCAAAGTCGATACTGGTGTAAAGCCAGAAATCGGTGACCGTATTCGTATTGGAGGCATGGTCACAGAAGGCTCTGTGGTCAGGGATCCTAAAAGTTTAGATGTAAGCTTTGCTGTACACGACGCCAACGGCGGCCAAGTGACCGTCACCTATGACGATCTGTTGCCGGATCTGTTCCGCGAAGGTCAGGGTGTTGTTGCCCAAGGGGTGCTGGTCGCCCCTGGGAAACTGCAGGCGACCGAAGTATTGGCAAAGCATGACGAAAACTACATGCCACCAGAAGTAGCGGCAGCCATGGGTAAAAACCATCAGAAGATGGAATATACCGCAGAACAGATGGCGTCCGGCGGTAGCAAATAAACGACTACGTTGTTAACAATAAAAAAGGCGCTATTAGCGCCTTTTTTATTGTTATGTTTAAGCGGCACGACAAAGTAACTGCTGCAACTCAGGTAATGACTTGACTTCATAATGAGGGTCTATTCCCTCCGGTCGAGCCACCCCATGGCAATTGAGCCAGCAGGTGTGTAATCCCGCATTCAAGCCGCCCTGTACATCGGTATGGGGATTGTCGCCAACCATCAGCACTCGCGTGCGTTGAGGGTGGTTCATCTGTGCCAACGCATGCTCGAAGATCGCTTTCTCCGGTTTAGGTGCGCCAACTTCTTCGGAAATCACCAGCACATCGATTAATTCAGTTAACCCGACTTTATCCAAGCGGATACGTTGTAATGCTGAAAAACCGTTAGTGATAATGCCGAGCTTGGCACGACCTTGCAGGCAACGCAGCAGTTCATTCGCACCAGGCAACATTTCACATATGTCAGCCATCGCCAACAGATACTGTTGGTTTAATCGCAACGGTGCCACGCCCAATCGCTGCCCCCAAGCGGCAAAACGGCGGCTTTGCAGTGTTTCTGCATCAATCTGCTGCGCTTGATAAGCCTGCCACAAAGGCACATTTGCCGCTGAGTAATCAGCAAATTCAGCCGGGCCAAAATCCACCCCATAGTGGGAGAACATCAGCCGTAAGCCTCGCTCTGCATCGAAGTTAAACAGCGTATCATCAGCATCGAACAGCACCCAGTCATAATCTGGGTGGTGGATAGTAGTCATAGTTACTCCGGCGGACTTACCCCAAACAGCCGCAGATCTTAAACAGATAACGTCATACGAAGCAATGAGCTACACCATGCCCTTGCTAGCGAGTCGGGAAAAGTAATCCCTTGCCGCCACTTTCACTTTGGGAGCTAAAAGTAACGCAGACAACATCGTGGGTATCGCCATCAACGCATAAGCACCATCGATAATGTTCACCACATTCCCTAAGCTGGTTGTCGCTGCAAATAAGATAGCTGCCAGATAACAGTAAAGGTAATAACGCAGGTAACGACTGCCAAACAGAAAACGGAAACATTGACTGCCATAAAATGCTTGGGTAAAAATCGTCGTAATTGCAAAAAAGAAGACGCACATCATTAATAAATACGGACCAATCCCTGGGATGGTACTCGCAAACGCGGCACTGGAAAGACTAATGCCATCAATACCACCATAACGCCAGACACCCGAAATCAGGATGATCAGCGCGGTAGCAGTACACACCAGCAAGGTATCAATTGCAGGCCCCAGCATCGCTACCAACCCTTCCTTCACTGGCTCCGCTGTCCGCGCACTGCCGTGCGCCATCACTTCAGTGCCGATGCCTGCCTCGTTGGAAAACGCTGCCCGTTTTACGCCAATCAACATCGTCCCTAACAAGCCCCCAGCCACTGAATTTATCGAAAAAGCATCTTCAATAATCATTGCCAGATAATGCGGGACTTCCCCCAGGTGACTAATCAAGACATATAAGGCACAGGCAACATAAATCAGGATCATGGTCGGAACCAGTCGCATCGCCACGGCGGCGATACGGGTAATACCCCCCAACACTACGCTAGCTACCAGCAACATGACACCAATACCAATGCCAAGTTCAAGCCAGAACTGCTCTCCGCTAACTGCCGCAGCACCTGGGGCCATAAATAGCTGCTCTTTGAGGATCTGCACCAACTGATTACTGTTAAACAATGGGGCGTTTCCTACCATCCCCACAACTGCAAAAAACACGGCCAGAGGCTTCCACTTAGCACCAAGTCCCTGCATTACAATGTACATAGGGCCGCCCTGCACCTGCCCAGTGTCATCCTTGCCGCGATACATGATGGCAAGCGTACAGGTAAAAAACTTAGTGGCCATACCCACCAGCGCACTCATCCACATCCAGAAAATTGCGCCAGGTCCACCGGCAGCAATGGCTAACGCTACGCCACCAATATTACCCATGCCTACAGTACCAGCCATTGCGCTGGATAACGCGCCTGCATGGCTGATATAACCGTCGGCGTTTGGCTCATCATATTTGCCACGGACGATATCGATGGCATGTTTCAGATAACGAAATGGCACAAAACCGGAATACAGCAGAAAAAACAGCCCGCCCTCTACCAGCAGGACTAGCATATGCGGCCCCCAGGCATAGTAAGCAAACGCTGCGGTAGCTTCAGCAAACGTCACGTTGTTAACTCCACGTTAATTTTGCCTAGCGTATCAAGCTGAAATACTTAATCAAGCCATAGCGCGCCAACTGCGTTTTTATTCAACGAAAATGAATAAAATTTAAAATAAAGCGTGCTAGTCACGTCGTTTTTTCGCTACCGTCAACCAGTCCAATGCCACGCCAGAAATGGCATTGAAACCTCGAATACGAAATACCAGTTGCAACAATTGCGGCCGCGGCCTAAGTTTTGGCTCCACAGAGCGAGGAATAAACCACAAAGCTACCACTGCCCGTAGCACGGTAGAGACCAGAAACACCACGAAAATTGGACTCCCCAGCGACCAACCACTCCAGCTTAAGAAATTGGCGGCCTCACTGGCGATAACACCGCCACACAGTGCCCCAACAAATACCAGTCCAGCACTCAGCGCCGCTTGCAGTGCCGCGTAACAAGCAAAGTCTGAGCGGAATGGTCGGATATCATAAAGATAGTTAGCGGTACTCAAGGTAAAGCCGCTCCAAGAAATACCGGAATAAGCCTGGATCAATAGGATGTAATAGAAATTATCGGAAAACAGCCAAACCAGCGGCAGTGTAGGGATCATGCAGGAGGTGATAATCATCACTAACCGGTTACCGTAAAGATCACTGAAACGGCCCCAGAAGTTCAAGGTAATAAATTGAGTCAGGATTGACGCGACACTGCTCAGCACAAATTGCAGGTAGCTGAAATGCAATTCCTCCAGCATATATACCGCAAAAAAGGGGGCTGAGATGGCAACCATGGCCTGCATGCCCGCCACAAATAAGCTGTACTGCCGAAAGACTTTATCTTTCCAGGCATCCCGGAACTGTCGCAGTGTTTGCATAAAAACGCCGGGAACATGAGGTGTAGTCGGCTCTGGATCGTGCATTAACCACAACAGCCATGCCGACACCAAACGTCCTAAAGCTACGGCGGTAAACAGCAGCGAAAATCCTAACCAAGCCATCGCAAACGAGTCGGTCAGATTCAGGACTGTGCCCCCCAGCAGAAATACCACTAGCGAGGCTACCTGCGTTAAACGAGTGCGCGCCGCGAAGAAGGCTCCCCTTCGACGAGCGGGAACGATAGCCCCCATCCAGGCACGCCAATGCGGTTGGATCAAATTCAAAAAACTCTGATATAGCATCGCTAATGGAATAAACAGCCAGACGGCGTGCTCACCCGCCAGAGCTGCCAGTAAGCCCATTGCGAGTACGCCAATAGCTTGCAAGGTAGCACAAGCCACAATGAAATGGCGTCTAGGGAAATGGCTAGCGAGCCAAACTGATAGTAACTGGCTAATGGCACCAAATAACTGAGGTAAGCCAGTCACCCAGCCCATCTGCGATAAACTGGCACCAAGAGAAATAGCAAAAGCGTTAAAGAAATTGTCGCTGGTCGCAGTCATCGCCGATGATGCCAGCGCTTCCTGTTGCGAACGTTTTAATGTTAAGCGTAACCAAGCATTGCGTGGGTCACGCTTCAACGAAACATCTGCCTGCTTAGCCTCGGCCATAATCCTCCACAATAACCTTGTGTTGAGAGCATAGTCGCATTACTAGCCGATTATGGAGTAAGCCAAACACCAATACCAGCGCATCACTTATCCAACACGGCTCTGAGGACCGATTGTTGCGCTAATAACTGCTGGTAAAGGGTAAACTGGTTCGCCGCCCGCTCCAGATTATGCTGTGGATGCGTGATGCGAAAATAACGGTCACCGTCCAGATAATCAGTCAAAAACCGTACCGCTAACATCAAGGTCACGACTCGGGTTCCAAGCCATAGACTCTGCCGTTCAAGAGATGTCATAGTCGTGCCGAGCGCTTGTTGCCAGCCCGCCACCAGCGCCGCAAAATAATCTGGCATCATGCGCACCCGTTGTAACTCTGTTGCATCTTCCGCGACAGCAGCACAGCAACTGCGCACCATGTCACCAAAATCGTACATCAAGGGTCCAGGCATGCAGGTGTCTAGATCCACAACCGCTATTGGGCACGGTTGCGTCAGTGCAAACAGCAGATTGTTGATCTTAGTGTCGTTATGACAGATGCGTCGCGGCAACAACGGTTCAATTTCAGCCAGTTCAGTCAATAGTGCTTGCTGAGAGAACGCAAAATCACACCATTGGCGACACCCGTCAAGCCGCTTTAAACGGTCAGTTTCCGCCACCTGTCGCAACGTATGCAACCTCGCGGGGAGTGAACGAAACGCCGGAATCACTTCCTGCAAACTATCAGGATTAAGATCGGCTAGCGCAGCGACAAACTGACCAAATGCTTGCGCCAACTGCGTTGCCTGTTGCACAGAGCTCAATTGCTCAACACTGCAACTGTTGGCGATATAACTCATCGCCCGCCAAAAACCCTGCGCCCCTAAATCAATAGCAAAGTCACCACTCAAGGTTGCCAACGGCTGAGTCACTGCTAATGGATAAGCCGTTTTTGCCATAGATAAATGCTTCGCAATAACCACCGCATTATTAATCAAGGCCCAAGGTTGAGGAAAAACTGTGGTATTAATGCGTTGCAATACAAAGGTTATTTGCGGAGTAATGACCCGCCAGGTACCGTTGATATGGCCATTTCCCAAAGGTTGGATCTGTGTCTGACACTGTTGTTCTTCAGTAACATAATGTGGCAAGACTGCATGTTGAATAAATGCGGTAGTCACTGCGGCAGTTGCATGAGACAACAGAAAATCCTCAGTCCAGATAATGGCTGAAAGCAGCGTCGGCCTGTAATGCCGCTTGGCTACCTTTAAGGCTGAAATCATAGCCACAGAGCTTGATGCTGCCTCGCAATGCCATATTGTTAATCAACACTTTGGTATCCAGCGGGCTGAATCTAGCTTCTACTTGTCCATTGCTGTCAACAATAGCCACCTGCAACGGCCGGAAACGGCTGTCATCGTTAAATACCAGTTCAGCACAGCGTTTATCACCTTTAGCGGTTGCCAAATCCCAGATAACACCGGGAGTTAAGGTGTCGCCAAGCCAACTCAGGGACAACACATCCCCCTGCAACGACAGGCCGAAATGGTCGGGCAGTTTTATTGTGGCGCGCGTTGCGACCACATCGACATCGTTCTGGTGGCTAGTCACTGTAGCAGCGGTTGTATCATTATCTGCTGTGGCCGGGCTTAACCACCACACGATAACCACCGCCAGTAGCAGCAACACTGCGGTAAAACCGCCCAGTGGCTTACGATAATGCCATGCTTGCTGCAGTACCTCAGCGCCGACATCACGCCAGTTGGCCAGCATGGCCGAGAGAGACCCTGGTTGTGCTTCATCCTGCCAAACACTATCAGTCCGTGGATCGTTGTCATCTGCGTTATCGTCATTAACAAATGGCTTCTCTACAGTCTCGGCAAATACTGAGGTGGTGAGTGTTTGCTCATCGGTATTGGCCATCATAACCGCTGAAACGCTAGTTCTTACCCCACCTAAGGTAGGCTCAACTCTACGACCATTGGACTTTGGCGATAAGTCCACAGGCCCAGAATATCCCTGAATATAACTACGGCGATTGACCGCGCCTTTACTGGGAACCGCTGGCAGCAATGCCAACCCAAGATGTAATAAGGTCGCCAGAACCAAACCTATCTTAAGATAGATGCCACTGCTTCCAGCGGTGCTGGATAATGCCGTTAACACTAACAGCCAAGGAAAAATCGGCGTGATGGCCATGGGTAACGGTCTGCCGGCATCACGTATCCGGCGGACGGCCGACGCTTGCACGGCCACCAACAACAATAAACCGGGCGTCCAAATGAAATACCCATTGCCAAACAGCAACCACAGCAGCATCAACAACAGATAAGCGGCAACACTGATCGCGAGGTGACGCCAGCCACGGTCAAAGCCCCGAAAACAGATAAGCGATTTAAACAGCACGATATCCTCTTTGCTAAGCTTGTCGCTGCAGTAAAATAATGTGATGACAGACTAACGAATTTACACTCAAATGTCAGCGGCACTGGTAAGGCTTTCACCACGGTCTTATAATGTCGCCCCTGTTTTTCCGTCAATCAGCCAATAACCGACGTTATCCGGATATAAATTTATGAGTGCCCGTGGAAACCTATTTATTGTGTCGGCACCCAGTGGCGCAGGAAAATCATCCTTGATTGCTGCACTGCTAACCGACAAACCCACAGATATGCAGGTGTCTGTATCACATACCACCCGCAAACCTCGCCCGGGAGAAAGCCACGGACAGCATTATTATTTTGTCTCTGTCGATGACTTCAAAACATTGATCGCCGAAGGTGCCTTTCTTGAGTGGGCCGAAGTTTTCGGTAATTACTATGGCACATCCCGCAAGGTGATTGAGCAAGCACTGGCTGATGGCGTTGATGTGTTCCTCGACATCGACTGGCAAGGTGCACTGCAGATTAAACAACAGATGCCGGAAGCGATCGGCATTTTTATTCTACCGCCATCGCGCGCGGAGCTGGAGCGGCGTCTAACCGGCCGTGGACAGGATTCAGCCGAGGTCATTGCTGCACGCATGGCGAAAGCGGTTTCCGAGATGTCGCACTATAAAGAATACGATTTTATTATTGTGAATGATCAGTTTGAGCAGGCGCTGGCCGATTTGCGGGCAATTATCCGCAGCCAAAGGTTGACTCAAGCTAGTCAAATCAATACCCACAGTGATATGCTTAAAGGTCTGTTGGCAGACTAGCTGTCATCGTGTACACTTTTGCGTCATTTTTTCACCGAACACACTGGAGTTCCAACACATGGCTCGCGTAACTGTAGAAGACGCCGTAAAGCAGATCGGCAACCGTTTTGACATGATTATGGTTGCGGCTCGTCGCGCCCGTCAGATCGCCGTTCAGGGTAAAGATCCCCTGGTGGAAGAAGAAAATGACAAGCCAACCGTGATCGCTCTGCGCGAAATTGAACAAGGTCTGGTAAACGCGCAAACGCTGGAAGCTGATGAGCGTCAGAGCGTGCGTGAACGTGAAGCAGCTGAAATTGCTGCCGTGGCTGCCATTGCTGAAGGCCATCAGTCGCTGTAAGGCAGGCTGCTAGTAGGAGTATCGCCACTTGTATCTGTTTGAAGGTCTCAGGGAAGCCGCGGCCGCTTATCTGGAGCCGGAGCAGGTAGAATTACTCAAACAGGCTTATCAGGTTGCGCGTGACGCTCATGAAGGGCAGATGCGCACTAGTGGCGAACCCTATATTACCCATCCGGTCGCTGTAGCCCATATTTTGGCCGATATGCGTCTCGATCATGAGACGCTGATGGCGGCATTACTGCACGACACCATCGAAGACACCTATGTCACTCACCAGGATTTGACCAATATGTTTGGCGAGTCGGTGGCAGAGCTAGTGGAAGGTGTCTCCAAGCTCGATAAGATCAAATTCCGCGACAAGAAAGAAGCCCAAGCCGAAAACTTCCGCAAGATGATGATGGCGATGACTCAGGACATCCGGGTCATTCTTATCAAATTGGCTGACCGTACCCATAATATGCGTACCCTTGGCGCTTTGCGGCCAGATAAACGTCGCCGTATCGCTCGTGAAACGCTAGAAATTTATGCGCCGATTGCCAACCGACTCGGTATCCACAATATTAAAACCGAGCTGGAAGATCTGGGGTTTCAGGCCTATTACCCCATGCGCTATCGGGTATTAAAAGAAGTGGTGCGGGCCGCCCGAGGCAACCGTAAAGAGCTGATCCAAGGCATTGAGGCAGCAGTGCATACCCGTCTGGAAGATACCGGCATCCATGCCAAAGTTAAGGGACGGGAAAAAAACCTCTATTCCATCTATAACAAGATGCGCAGCAAAGAGTTGCAATTCCAGGAAGTGATGGATATCTACGCGTTTCGAGTGATCGTTGACAGTGTTGATACCTGTTACCGCGTACTTGGCGTGATGCACGGTCTTTATAAGCCGCGGCCGCTGCGATTTAAAGATTATATTGCGATCCCTAAAGCTAACGGTTATCAGTCACTGCACACTTCGTTGATTGGCCCCCATGGCGTGCCAGTGGAAATCCAGATCCGTACCGAAGATATGGATCAGATGGCCGACAAAGGGGTTGCCGCACACTGGATGTACAAAAGTGGTCAAAGCGCCGCCGCTCCTGGCACTAGCGGCACCACCACACAGTTGCGCGCCCGCAAGTGGATGCAAAGCCTGCTGGAATTGCAACAAAGCGCTTCGTCTTCCTTTGAGTTTGTCGAAAACGTTAAAACTGAGCTGTTCCCGGACGAAATCTATGTATTTACCCCAGAAGGTCGCATTCTAGAGCTGCCGGTAGGTGCAACCCCGGTAGACTTTGCTTATGAAGTCCATACCGATGTGGGTAACACTTGCGTGGGTGCCAAAGTGAATCGTATGTCCTACCCGTTGAGTCAACCGCTGTTATCCGGGCAGACGGTTGAAATCATTACCGCCAAAGGGGCCAAGCCTAACGCGGCGTGGCTGAATTTCGTGGTGACTGGTAAAGCGCGCTCTAAAATCCGCCAAGTACTGAAAAATCTTAAAAAGGATGAGGCGATTGCGCTGGGCAGACGCTTACTTAACCATGCCTTAGGTGACAGCAAGCTGGAGCTGTTCAGTCAGGAACAGATCGCCAAAGTGGTTACCGATACCAAACACAAGGATTTTGATGAACTGTTGACCGAGATTGGCCTCGGTAATGCCATGAGTCTAGTGGTTGCTCAGCGGCTCAAAGGAGACTCTGTAGACGCGCAAAAAGGCGACGATGACAGCAACTTGATGCCTATACGTGGTGCCGAGGGCATGCTGGTCTCTTTTGCTAATTGTTGCCGTCCGATTCCCGGTGACGCAGTTATCGCTCATGTGAGTCCCGGAAAAGGCTTGGTGGTGCATATGGAAAACTGCGCCAATATCCGAGGCTATCAGAGCGAACCCGATAAATATATTCCAGTGCAGTGGGATGCAGTGGATGGTGCAGAGTTCCAGGCCAACGTCCGCATCGAGATTGTTAATCATCAGGGAGCGCTAGCGAAAATCACCAATATTATCGCTGTAGAAGGCTCCAATATCAGTAATATCAGTACTGAAGAACGCGATGGTCGGGTATATCTGATCCATCTGCGTATTTCCGTTCGTGATCGCGTGCATCTGGCAAATGTGATGCGCCGTATTCGTGTCCTACCGGAAGTGCTGCGCATTTCCCGTAACCGCTAAACCAAGGAGTCCGCAAATATTATGGCTGATAAAGTGATTGTTGCGACGGATAAAGCCCCTGCCGCCATTGGCACCTAT
Organism: Shewanella fodinae; assembly: GCF_014651955.1. Classification (GTDB taxonomy): domain Bacteria; phylum Pseudomonadota; class Gammaproteobacteria; order Enterobacterales; family Shewanellaceae; genus Shewanella; species Shewanella fodinae. Next base: position 18,931 of record NZ_BMXW01000006.1, read on the forward strand.
TCCCAGGCCGTCAAAGTAGGCACCACAGTGTATTTGTCAGGGCAGATCCCACTGAATCCCACCAGCATGGAACTTGCTGGTGATGACTTTGAATCTCAGGTCATCCAAGTATTTGAGAATCTGCAGGCGGTATGCCAAGCTGCTGGGGGCACACTGGCCGATATGGTTAAACTCAATATCTACATGGTCGATTTGGCTCACTTTGGCAAAGTTAACGAAGTGATGGGACGCTATTTCCAGCAACCCTACCCTGCCCGTGCCGCCATTGGTGTCAAACAACTCCCTAAAGGTGCCTTGGTGGAAATGGACGGTGTGCTAGAACTCTAAAGCGGATAACACGAAAAAGGCGCTTAAATAGCGCCTTTTTTCTAACACAATGATTATCTAGCGACCATTAGTGAAGACTGTTGCAAGCACAAGACCCACTTTTTTAAACCAGACATCAGCACAATATTGCTCTGCGGGGGTCGACGTATATTCCAACCCATTATCCAGTTCTGTTTCACGATGCCTAATACACTGTCTTGCATCATAAATTTGTATTGGGGAAACACTTCTCGCAGATTGAGCAACACCTGTTAGCGCAAAAATATGGCATCGGTCACCAGATAACCACCATCAAACTCTAATGGCAACAAGCCGTACATGCTCATCGGATTTGCACCAAGGTAATTTGCCCCTCATAATCAAACAAGCGTTTTATCTTTTAGAAAACATAACGTTTTCGCTACTGTTGTATCTCTGGGGAGTACAACGGCGAGTTAACCTGTATGAGGAAAGCCATGTCTGCATCGTATAAAAGCCCGATAGAAATGCTAACTCAATGGGCTGATGTCCAGGGAGATGCGGTGTATTTGCGACAGCCGGTAAAAGGGCAGTTCCGCGATTACAGTTGGCGTCAGGTACAACAAACCATGCAACGTCTAGCGGGCGCTTTGCGTCATCTTGGCTATCAACCGGGTGACAAAATCGCACTGCTGTCGAAGAATTGTGCCGAATGGTTCATCACGGATCTAGCACTAATGTACGGCGGCTACATTAGTGTTCCCATCTATCCGACCGCTAATGCCGATACGATTCGTTATGTCCTAGAGCATAGCGGCAGCAAGGCCATTTTTGTTGGCAAATTGGATCACTGGGCGGAGCAGGAAGCCGGTGTTGGCGGCGAACTGCTGCGACTGGCATTGCCTTACGATACTATGCCCGCACAATACCAATGGTTGCAATTGTTAAATATGGGGCAGCCGTTACTGGAAGCGCCAGAGCCCTCTGCAGAGCAGATAATGACGCTTATCTACACGTCCGGCTCCACGGGAAAACCCAAAGGGGCCGTGCAAACCTTTGGCAGTTATAGCTGGACCTGTAATGCCGTGGTGCGCGATCTAAAAGTTCATCAACAGGATCGGCTGCTGTCCTATTTACCGCTGGCCCATATCACCGAGCGCGTGGCGATGGAGGGTTCGTCGTTTTACGCCGGCTGCCCGGTTGCCTTTGTGGAAAGCTTGGAGACCTTTGTCGTTGACGTACAACGGATGCAACCTACAGTGTTCTTCTCCGTTCCACGGCTGTGGACCTTGTTTCAGAAAAATATTATCGATAAGGTCGGCAGCTTTAAAAAACTCAATCTGCTGCTGAAAATTCCGCTACTGAGTTGGTTAGTAAAACGCAAAATCCATCAAGGTCTTGGTCTTAGCAAGTCACGACTACAAGGCTCTGGCTCCGCACCAATTCCACCATCGTTAGTGCAGTGGTACCACAGCATTGGGTTGGACATCTGTGAAGCCTGGGGAATGACCGAAAATTGTGCTTATTCCATTATCAATTATCCGTTTGATGCCAACAAAATCGGTACTGTCGGTAAACCGATAGTTGGCTGCAGTATTAAACGTTCTGCTAATGGAGAACTGTTAGTCAAGAGCCCAGGGCTGATGAAAGAGTATTACAAAGCCCCCGAAGCCACCGCGACCGCCTTTGATGAAGAGGGCTATTTTCGTACCGGCGATCTCTGTGAGATTGATAAAGATGGCTGTGTCAGTATCACCGGGCGGGTAAAAGACAATTTTAAAACCGCCAAAGGCAAGTACGTAGCACCGGTACCAATAGAACGGAAATTGGCACAGGACCCGCACGTTGAACTTTTATGTGTAATAGGCTCAGGACTACCTCATCCGGTAGCGCTAGTACAACTCTCAGAAGGCGCTACATTACAGCCGAGAGATGAAGTGCGGGCATCGCTAAAAGCGACGCTGGATACCATTAACCCCAATTTGGAATCCCACGAGACAGTAGATGCGGTCATTGTGGTGAATGATCCTTGGACCATTGAGAATGATGTGCTGACGCCGACATTAAAAATTAAACGCCACGTATTAGAGCAGCGTTACACGGCAAAAGCTGACGGTTTGCGAGGTGCCCGTATTGTCTGGGAAGATGAGATTTAATTTGCATCCACAAAAAAGGTTCCAGAGGTAATGGGACCTTTTTGACATATTCTGTCAAAAAATCTTGCTTTGCTTGTGAAACCCCTTATGCTGGCACTCCTGCAATCACGATCATAATCTATTTACGAGCAGTGAAAACATGTTGATTTTTATGTCAATTCTGGGTGGCTTTCTGATCCTCACCTTTGGCGCGGAAGTGTTAGTCCGGGGAGCCAGCGCAATTGCGTTGCGTCTGGGAGTGACACCACTTGTCATCGGTCTGACCATCGTCGCATTCGGCACCAGTGCGCCAGAACTGGCCGTCAGTGTCAAATCGGCACTGGCTGGCAGCCCAGGCATAGCCTTAGGCAATGTGGTAGGTTCTAACATTGCCAATATTGGCTTAATCCTGGGATTAACAGCGCTGATCCGTCCGGTTGGCGTACAATCGCAAATGGTGCGCCGAGATATTCCATTGATGATTGCTGCCTCAGTGCTGGTATGGCTGTTACTGCTGGACGGTACCCTTGGCCTACTGGACGGGCTGTTGCTGTCATTACTGCTGTTAGGGTATCTGGTCTTCAGCTATTACTCAGCGGATGAAAATGATGCGGAAGAGATAGAAGCTGGTCCGCGCAATCCGTTGCTGTCACTGGCATTTATCGTTGTAGGTATCGGCTGCTTAGTGGGCGGTGGGGTGTTGTTTGTTGACGGCGCAGTAGCGTTAGCACGAGCCTTTGGGATCAGCGAGGTGGTCATCGGTCTGACCATCATCGCCATCGGTACCAGTATGCCGGAGTTGGTAACTTCCATGGTAGCGGCTATCAAGGGACAGAGCGATATTGCCATTGGCAATGTGGTGGGATCCAATCTGTTTAACCTCTTGGGAATCTTAGGTATTACCGCGCTGGTACATCCGGTCAGTGCCGCCGGATTCAGTATTCTCGACTTCTCAGTCATGCTGTTGTTAGCCATTTTACTGCTGCCGTTAGCACATCGCGGCTACCGTATTGGTCGGCGCGATGGTTTACTGCTGTTGCTGGCGTATCTGGCGTACATGGGCTGGCTGGTAACCCACGCAGTGGTGTGATAACACGTTCGCCGATGTTTGCGAGAAATTACAGCATTGTCAAAGGGGTAATCTTTGATAATATATGTATAAATTCACAGTAATCCGGTACTAACGTTTTGCAGAGACTGGATCTTATTCCCATCACCGAGCTGAAAGGCGTCGCCGCCAGAATGGCAGGCAAGCTGGACAAGCTGGGAATTCACACAGTACAGGATCTGCTGTTCCACCTACCGCTGCGCTACGAAGACCGCACCCGTATTTACGCAATTGCTGAGTTACACCCTGGTGACTATGGCACCATAGAGGCAGAAATCCAGTCGAGCCAGATAGTCAATGGTCGCAAACGCATGCTGTTGTGCAATGTGCGAGATGCTAGCGGCACTATGACCTTACGTTTTTTCAATTTTTCGGCTGCACAGCGTAACGCCATGCAGCAGGGGTTAATGATCCGGGCCTATGGCGAAATACGTCATGGCAACCACCAAGCAGAGATCATTCATCCAGAATACAAAATCTTCCGTCAAGGCGACGCGGTAGAACTCAGTGACAACCTTACTCCCATTTACCCCACCACCGAAGGATTGAAACAGGCCAGTTGGATAAAACTCAGTGCCCAAGCACTGGAATTACTGCAAGAAGGTGGTCTACAAGAGTTAATACCAGAGACTTTGCGACCCAATCAGCTAAGCCTAGCGACCGCGGTCCGCATACTGCATCGGCCACCTGCCGATGTGGATCTAGTGAGTCTGATGCAAGGACAGCATCCCGCGCAACAGCGGTTGGTGCAAGAAGAACTGCTGGCCCACAACCTCAGTATGCTGAAATTACGGCAACGCAGTAATCATGACAAAGCGGTATCGTTATGTGCTACAGGCCAATTATTGCAACCATTTCTTCAGGCACTGCCATTCCGGCCAACCGGTGCGCAACAGCGAGTTGTGACTGATATCGGCCATGATATGGCAAAAAACCAGCCAATGATGCGACTGGTACAAGGGGACGTCGGCTCAGGAAAAACCTTAGTTGCGGCAATGGCAGCACTGCAAGCCATTGAAAATGGCTATCAAGTGGCGATGATGGCCCCCACTGAGTTGTTGGCAGAACAACATGCGCTGAATTTCAACCGCTGGTTTACACCTTTAGGGCTAAAAGTTGGTTGGCTCGCCGGTAAACTCAAAGGCAAAATACGCGAACAGTCATTGCAGGATATCGCCGATGGCAGTGCACAGATGGTCATCGGTACCCATGCGATTTTTCAAGAACAGGTGCAGTTTCATAAACTGGCCTTGATCATCATTGATGAACAACATCGATTTGGTGTGCATCAACGCTTAGGACTACGTGAAAAAGGGGCAACACAAGGCTACTACCCCCATCAACTGATCATGACAGCCACGCCAATTCCTCGTACGCTGGCAATGACCGCATATGCCGATCTGGATACTTCCATTATTGATGAACTGCCGCCCGGGAGAACCCCAGTAACCACCGTTGCCATTAGCAATAACCGCCGACAGGAAGTGATTGAGCGAGTACGTAAGGCCGCCCAAGAAGATGGTCGACAAGCTTATTGGGTCTGTACCTTGATTGAGGAGTCAGAGGTGTTACAGTGCCAAGCAGCGGAAGATACTTGGGAAGAGTTAAAAACAGCGTTGCCACAACTGCGGATTGGGCTAGTCCACGGGCGGATGAAAAGCGCGGAAAAACAGCAAGTCATGGACAGTTTTAAACAGGGAACATTGAACCTGTTAGTCGCCACCACCGTCATAGAAGTGGGCGTGGATGTGCCGAATGCCAGCCTGATGATCATAGAGAATCCCGAACGACTCGGTCTAGCACAACTTCATCAGCTAAGGGGGCGAGTAGGACGAGGGGCAATCGCCAGCCATTGTGTGCTCCTGTATCAACCGCCACTGTCGCTGACTGCGACCAAACGGCTGGGCGTGCTCAGACAAAGTAATGATGGCTTTGTGATCGCCCAGCAAGATTTGGAAATACGTGGTCCAGGTGAAGTTCTGGGCACCCGCCAGACAGGTTTGGCAACAATGAAAGTTGCCGATTTGGTGCGAGATCAGGCATTGATCCCACACATTCAGAAGCTGGCACAACATTTAATGCAGCAAGCGCCGGAAAATGTTGATGGCATTATCCAGCGCTGGCTGGGTGACAGACAACAATATGTACAAGCCTGATCAAAAAAACGCTGCTGTTCAGGTGATATTCACGCAATTTGCCGCACAATATCCGGCAAAGGATTCTGTTACATAATTTCCACCTGTCCGTCTGCGGCAGTCGGGTGGACAACCACTCCAAAATTTGCAGAATGAGGGGGCGCTCCTCACTGTTGGTGAAGAAAGGATATCCTATGCAAGTCAATGAAGAAGACCGAATTACTCACGGCAAACAAGTGGCCAGTAGCAACAGTATTGTCTGGGGTCTGGCGCTATTGGTAGTGGTACTGGCCGGAGGCGGTTGGTATTACCTGACCAGAGACGAAACGCCGCAACAAAGTGAGGAACAAGCAGCGGTCAGTCTGCCAGATACCGCACCAGAACAACCGTTGCCAACTGAGGCTCCGGTACCGGAGCCAGAGCCACAACCAGTTGTGACGCCACAAACTCAGCCCGCGGTAGCAACACCGACAACGCCGCCCCAAGAGCCTTTGCCAGCACTCGCCGAAAGCGATAAATTTGTGCATGACAAAGTAGTAAAAATGTCTGACGGCATGGATATTAATCCATTATTGAATGAAAATGACATGGTCAGACAGTTTGTGGTCTTTGTTGACAATTTGGCTCAGGGTGAACTGGCACGTAAAACTAGTCCGATGAAAGCGCCAACGCAAAAATTTACCGTGTCGGATATCACCAATAAAACCTATTTAGATCCAGACAGTTATCACCGATACGATGTCTACGCTGATTTTGTCAGCGGGCTTAATGATGAACAATTGCTGGCAACCTACAAGCAGATGTTACCGCTGCTGGATAAAGCTTTTACCGAATTAGGCTACCCCAATATCACGTTTAATCAGCGGTTACAGCAAGCGATAAAAGTGCTGTTGGCAACCCCAATTATTGAAGAGCCTATTGAACTATGCTCCATCAGTGTTAATTACAAGTTTGTCGACCCCAAATTGGAGGCACTGCCCGATGCGCAGAAGTTGTTGATCCGCATGGGGCCGGATAATACCCGGAAGCTCAAGAAAGTCTTACGGCGGCTGCAACCACTGTTACCTCAATAACTGACAAATGCCCATGTGACCACATGGGCATTTTCGTTAGCAGCAGATGGGCATTTTATTAGCTACAGAAGCGTCTGTTAACAAATACCCGCCATGCAAGAACGGTTTAACCGTTTCACTAACATGATAGTGATAGCGGCCTTTCAGGCAAAACCTAAATAAGTGTTCTCAATACCAGATCACAGAGGCCATTCCCAACATCGACACGCATAACTCCATCCATGGGGCTCCACCGCGCCATCCCTGACGCGGAAGATCGACTTATCGGAATAACCTCTATTCCTCAGGTGACGCGCAATTAGGAACCGCTATTTAGCGAACTCGCACACAAATTAAACATTTCTGTAGGCAAATAGTTATGTAAATGAAATTACATGACAATATTAGGTAGTTGACTCTTGATGATTTTGAAAATATTAGTGAAGCTGGCATAGAGGCTTCTGCTGTGCTTCGATAGCATAGATAAGAGCTAAAAATTAGTGGTTTGATGTCAAGAGAGCAATTCTCCAAAGCCCTGAGGAGTTCCCTACAATCTGGTAACCGCCGGGGAATTAAATCAATAAGTGAAAGAGTTTAATCCAGCGCCTTGTTCTCATTTTGGATAATATAACAGGAATAAATCGCCAACGAGAAAGCCTGTTAAGGCAATACAGCAGTGAATGATTGTGATACCAACACTTTTGGCTGAGTAGATCGTAAGAGACCGTTATGACAGAGCTACTGAAATCCTGGTTGAGCCAGGGTCCATCCGGACATCAACTGATCAGCTTCAACCATCACGATATTGTAACGGGGGAGCGGTTTGCCACCCAAGTCCATCATCTGCATAAACAGCTGGTTGCAAGCAGCGAACAGCGCTGGCTGCTTGCCTGTGATAGCAGTGACCAATTTGCCGTTGGGCTGTGTGCAGCGCTGCTTGCGGGAAAGCAATTGATCCTGCCAGCGAATACTCAATCCGGCACGCTCAGTGAGCTCGCCCATGAATTTGATGCGGTATTGGCCCCTCAGCCTTTGTGTGAAGGTATGTCATTCCTTGCGCTGGAAAAAGAGTTTAGTCAGCCGCTAGCGCCATGGCCGCAACTCCCCACGGACAGCGATTTTGGTGAACTGATACTGTTCACCTCTGGTTCTAGCGGTTCCCCCAAAGCGGTCCGCAAAACACTAAGGCAACTCGATGCCGAAGTGACAGTGCTGGAACAAACGTTTGCCAAGCACTTACCACATTGCAGCGTGATCGCTACTGTCAGCCACCAGCATATTTATGGTCTACTCTTTAAAATTCTGTGGCCATTAGCAGCCAGCCGCCCATTTCTATCGGACTTGGTGGAATACTCGGAAACCTTGAGCTATTACACTGCGCTATTTCCTAATTTGTGTCTGGTCAGTAGCCCGGCACAACTATCGCTCTTAGCAGATGCCCTGGGGGTTGAACGGCAAATCCATACACCTAGTCTTATTTTCAGCTCCGGTAGCCCATTATCGCTGGAAACGGCTCAAAGCATTCGTCAATGCTATGGCAGCCTGCCGATTGAAGTGTATGGCACGACTGAAACTGGTGGTATTGGCTATCGCCGTCAGCATAGCGTAAAGACGCTATGGCGAGCGTTTGCCCCCATGGTACTGGATGTTGATCCAACAGATAATGCACTGCTGTTACAATCACCCTATCTAGAGAATGGCCAAGTCTTACGCTGTGAAGATAAAATCATGCTGGTGGATAAAGATTTGTTCCGGCTAGAGGGAAGACTCGACCGCACAGTGAAAATCGAAGAAAAGCGGTTGTCGCTGACCCAGATGGAAGGGCTATTGAATAGCCATCCTTGGGTACAACGGAGTCATCTGGTATTGCTGGAAGCGCCAAGTCAACAATTAGGAGCGATAGTGGAGTTATCAGACTACGGTAAACAGCAACTGGCGGCGGAAGAGAAACTCAGTATCAACAATGGATTGAAAGCTCACTTACTGACTCAGTTTGAACGCGTTACCCTACCACGCCACTGGCTCTATGTTGATAAAATCCCAACAAACCCCGAGGGCAAATTGCTGCGACAGGAAATATTACAGCTGTTCAACCATGATTAAAGCACTATTCCCCTAGGAATATTAGAAAAGCGCCAAAACACCAGTTCGTTGGAACAAGGGGGCCTATAAATAGTCACTGTATTTTAGCCAATGACATCGCTGATTTTCCGCCACTGGCATGGATAGCCTTGTCGTTATAGATTGTTTTTCATACAACTTGTGATTCATAAAACATTAGATTATTCTTATTAAATTAAATCTAATGATTAAGGAATTTCTATGTTGCAATCCGCACTTTCCCGCTACTCCGGCATTGTAGCTGCCAATACCTGCTGGGAACTGATCCGTCAAGGTGCCCAGATATTGGATGTGCGTTCCCCCACTGAATTTGCACAAGGCCACTTGTCGCAAGCCGTTAACGTACCGCTGAATCAGCTGGACTCTTGGATTAAGCAGCAGCAAAACAAGCAACAACCATTTGTGCTTTATTGTGCCGCTGGCATTCGGGCACAGATGGGCTGTGATATTTTACGTGCTAATGGTTTTGGTTGTGCTGTTAATGGCGGTTCGTTACAAGACCTGTTGTACAGTCAACCAGCGGCCTAAAAAAAGCCCCGGGACTTAGCCGGGGCCGCATAACTTTACGGTAACGCTATCACGGAAAATGACCGCTGACCGTTACACAGAAAGCTTATCAATGGCCGCTTTGGCATTTGCAATGCCTTGGTCATGCGCTTCATCACCCATGTTCAGTGCTTCAGCATAAACCACATCCACGTTAGTGATCCCGATAAAGCCTAAGAAGGTCTGCAGATACGGCACCACAAAATCCACGGCAGAACCTTTATGAATACCACCGCGAGTAGTCACGATAACCGCGCGTTTTCCGGTTAACAAACCTTCTGCACCAGACGCGGTGTAACGGAAAGTCACGCCAGCGCGCGCAACCAGATCAATCCAGGCTTTCAGTTGCACCGGGATGGTGAAATTGTACATAGGAGCCGCAATCACCAGCGTATCGCTATCTTTGATCTCTTTAACCAGCTTATCAGACAGAGCCAGAATGTCCTGCTGACGAGGAGTCAGATTATCACCGCCGCGTAAACCGCTAGCCAACTCCCCATCAAGCACTGGCAGGGCTTCTTCCGCCAGGTCACGCACATTGAGAGTCGCGCCCTTTTCTTTCCAGGATGCTGCCAGATAATCCAGCAACAGTCCTGACTGTGAATAGCCACCGAGAATGCTGGATTTCAATACTAAAACCTTACTCATAATTCACTCCGCTGTTTTTGGATAATGGCTTGGGAAACACTCCCTAAGTTGATAGAGCCAGTTTATAGACAGATAAATTAGATAAAAAGCGGATAAAATATGAGTTTTTTTTCGATTAAATAGAAAAATAGCAGCCGTGATAAGCTACGCCTGCAGACTAAAAGTCACCGGTCCATCATTGATCAGGGCCACCTGCATGTCAGCCGCAAAACTACCAGTCTCTACCTGCATTCCAGCATCGCGACAGTAACAAATGCCTGATACAGCTCATCGGCCTTATCTGGTACTGCGGCGCTAGAGAAACTAGGGCGTAAACCGCGACTGGTATCTGCCGCCAAGGTAAATTGCGACACAACCAGTAAACTGCCGCCAACCTGCGCAACATTGAGATTCATCTTGCCCTGTTCATCACTAAATACCCGGTAATGCATCACCTTATGTGCCAATTTGGCCACAGTGGCTTCGTCGTCCTGGTGCTCAACCCCCAGCAGTACCAACAGCCCTTTACCAATGCGGCCTGTCACTTGTTCGTTGACGGTCACACTCGCCTGTGTCACCCGTTGGATCAACGCTATCACTCAGTCACTCCTGTTGTCATTAATGGCTCAATATTGTCGGCCATTTGTGCGATGGCAGCAATTACCGCCTGTTGCATCCTAGTGTCCAACAACGAATGATGCCCACCACGAATAAGTTGCAACGTAACAGAAGGTTGCTGTTCGGCTAGCAGTTGCTGCAATAAAAAAGTCGGACATACCCAATCCTCTTCTCCCTGCAGCAACTGCGTTGATTGCGGCCAACGGTTGAGTGTGGCACGCATTAAGGTATAGGCTTCGAAGTAATGATTACAGGCAAAATGATTTTCAATCAATGCACAACTGCGGTCGGTAATTGAATAGTCTGCAGGTAATAATGTCCAAGGATGCGCCAAAATTCGTTCCCAACGACACCAGGCAGTAACTGTACGTTCTTCGGTTTGTAACGCCTGCGCATAAGCTTGCAATAATTCAGCTTCACTTGCGCCACTGACGCTATCCCGCCAGCCACGGTAATCAACAGGGAAACGTTTGGCGGCGCCCTGACTACCATAGAGCCAACTACGGCCAGCCGTTGAAGGCACAAATACGCCCCAATAACACTGCGCCAATACTCTTTGCGGACACAATCCACTATAGATAAGCCCCAGAGTTGCACCAAATGACCCACCAGCCAAGCACCAACGTTCAAGTCCCAGCCAATGTCGCAAGCGTTCAATATCGGTCAGCAGGTGCAATACATCGTTATAGGCCAACCTAGCCGAGGGTTGTGACAGACCGGCACCACGTTGGTCCAACAACAGCATCCGGAAACGCTGCAGATCAAACAGCGCCAAATCGCTGGTATGACAACCACTGCCCGGGCCACCATGGAGAAACAGCAGCGGAATGCCGTCCGGATTGCCATATTGCAACAGATGTAGCAGGTGACCATCGCCAACATCCAGCCATTGCCGTGATAGCGGTTCAACGCGGCTCATCTTGAGCATCATCGCTGTCCGCAACCTGTTGCAGCGTTTGCAGATACTCAGGTAAAGACGCGGTTATCTCTGCCCCTAACAACACTATCATCCACGACAGATAAACCCACAGGAACAGAATAGGAATGGTTGCCAGCGCACCATAAATGGCTTCATAGGTGGGAAAATGGGTCACGTAAAAAGCGAAGCCCTTTTTACCCGCTTCAAACAGCAAAGCGGCAACAATTGCGCCCAGCAATGCGTGTAACAACTGCACTTTTTGGTTTGGGACGACTGTGTATAGCAGTAAAAAGGTCGCCACAGAAAACAGAAAAGGTAAACGAGCCACAAAAAATGCACCGACTCCGTAAGTATCCGCTTCATTAAAGATCTTCAGCGATACCACATAAGAGGTCGCTGCCAAGCTGGCACCAATCAGGATGGGGCCTAATGTCAGGATCATCCAGTACATGGAGAATGACAGCACCAGTGGCCGTTTGGTGCGATTGCCCCAGATATAGTTCAGCGCCTTATCGATCGCCGAGATCAGCATTATCGCCACCACCATCAAGGCCCCAATACCAATGGCGGTACCCTTGGAAGCATTGCCAACAAACTGGTTAATATACACCTGTACCGTGTCGCCAGCGGCAGGCAGAAAATTCTGATAGATAAAATTTTCTATCTCTTTACGAACCCCTTTAAACACCGGGAAAGCAGACAACATTGACATGGTCACTGCCACCATAGGTACCAGCGACAGCAAGGTAACGTAAGCCAGATGACCGGCGCGGATGTTAATTTGGTCATTCAACACGCGGCTTTTGACGTGCAAAACATAACACCAAATGCTACGGACAATAGCCGAGGTTCTTTGCAAACTTAACTGAGATTTCACAGTGATCATGATTGTTGGATGACTTATGTCGATATCTTCGTACAATAACAAACAGATTACAAAATCCCGGCATAAAAAGCGCCTGGCATTTTATATCGGAAACTGAGGAGATATTTGATGGCACAACAAGGATCTGCTGGCAACGTTATTGCAGCGCTAGTAAATGTCTTTTTCCCAGGATTAGGACAACTGATTCAAGGACGTATTCTGGCAGCATTGCTGTTTTTCGTTATCACAGTCGTAGGATATTCCCTGTGGTGGCTAGTCGTGCCACCGATAATCGGGGCGATTGCCCATCTATGGAGCATCATTGATGCGGCCAAATTTCGAGCCTGAATATAGGGGAACGCCTGATGAAAGTATTAATTAGCAGCAGTCTGATAAGCCTGATGTTACTGCTGGGAGGTTGTCAGTCTGCCTACTATGGCGCCATGGAAAAAATGGGGTATCACAAGCGCGATATCATGGTAGATCGCGTCAAAGATGCTCAAGCATCTCAGCAAGACGCACAAAAGCAGTTCAGCTCTGCGTTAGCCGAGATGCAAGCGCTACTGCACCACGATGGCGGAGACTTAGAAGAAGCCTATAACAAAGCCAAAGACGAATATGAATCAGCGCAATCAGCGGCGGACAGAGTCAGCGATCGCATCAATAAAGTGGAAAGTGTAGCAGACGCGCTTTTTGATGAATGGCAGGATGAAATCGGTGAAATCAGCAAAGCCAGCCTTCGCCAGAAGAGCCAGAGTAAGTTGAATCAAACACAAAAGTCCTACACGCAGATGCTTAAAAGCATGCGCCGCGCCGAAAGTAAAATGGCCCCGGTACTGACGGCCATGAAGGACAACATGCTCTTCCTAAAACACAATCTCAACGCTCAGACCATTGCCTCGATTAAAGGCGAGTTTGCTAACCTGCAAACCGATATTTCATCGTTGATGAAAGAGATGAACCGTTCCATTGATGAATCCAATAAATTCATCGCTCACATGGAGCCTTGAGACACTGGCGGCAGATGAGTATTGCGGCGTTTTTTCACCGCCTGCAAGGCGGTGAAAACGCCTAGCCCAAACCAATAGGCCCCAAATAATACCGCTCGGACTAAGCCTCGATGGACCAAAAAACACCGGAACGGATGCCAACAATAACAGTAGTCCAGCCGCCAGAATGGTTGGACCAACAATGATGGGTGCAACAACCCTGCATGAGCGTTTACAGCGACTGACAGAAATCCGCACCCGCGAAGGCTATATGGCAGATTGGCAACAAGTAGATGATGGTAGCTTGCTGTTGCTCGAAAATCATTGTCCGATTTGCGCTGCGGCAGCCACTTGCCAAGGGTTTTGTCGTGCAGAACGAGAAGTGTTTAGTGCCGTACTTGAGGCTAACGTCGAACGTACCGAGCATATTCTGCAAGGTGCTCGCCGTTGCGCCTATCGCATCTGGTTATAACGAGCCGTTATTGATGAGTTGGCGGGTATTTAGTGGATTTAAGCGAGAGATAGCAACGAAATCTTGGTCTGAGCTGATAACTTTTTAATAAGCGTTATCTCATCTCGCGTTGTCGGTGTTGTTGTTTATCTGTATACATGGCGCGATCAGCAATATGGAGTAACTCCTCAATATTATCGGCATCTACCGGATAACAAGCAGAGCCCATACTCATCTGTATTGGCAGAGTAATCCCCTGCCAAACAAAGTCCGGTGCGCAAACCTGATTCATTATTTTTTGCTGAATTGCAAGAATGCTATTGGTATCAGAGATCCGTGGCAGGATCACCAAAAATTCATCGCCGCCGATCCGCGCTACCATGTCGCTTCCCCGCAACTCCCGTTCAAGCCGGGTAGCAATTTCTATCAGCACAGCATCACCAGCCACATGACCGAATGTGTCGTTAATCTGTTTAAAGTTATTCAAATCAATGTTGAGGATGCAAAAGTAGCTACCATGTTTCTGCAATTTTTCTAACATCTGTATCGCCCGGCGCCGATTACTGATCTTGGTCAGCACATCCTCATAGGAGTAGCGGCGAGCATTGCGATAGGCATTGAGCAGCAAAATAACCGCTATAAACAATACCGCTGAAAGTGTATAACCCAACAAGCGCACGAGGTTACTACGAAACCACAGTTCCCAAGAATTGCTCGGCTTTGCCATGATAGCTAACTGCCAAGTACCACTCACCAGATTCACCGTCTCCGTGCGTAGCGGCTTGTTAAACACCTGAGGCTCGCCATAGAACACTGCGCCTTGTAATCCCTGTCCATCAATGCCACGCATTGCCAGCTCAATATCGGCGGGGAATGAGTCACTGCCAGCATCGTGTAGCAATCTGTTCCAATCAAGGACGATACTGCAGACGCCCCAATACTGGGTATTGAAAGGTGGATCAGCGAAAATCGGAATACGCGCAATAATCCCTTCTCCGCCCTGCAATAAGCGCTGTGGTCCCGCAACAAAAATGTTTTGTTGTTCGCGGGCTAGCTGCACGGTACGCCATTGCTCTGGTTTCTCTCGAAAATCCAAGCCCAGGACCTTTTCATTGCCGGCCAGAGGAAAAACAAAACTGATAACATCGTTAGGGGCTACTGCAATATTACGGATATGGATTGCTTTGCGACTGATATCCCGAGCCAATGGCAGCCATTGCTGTGGTGTCGAGTGCGGACTCACCGAGATATAAGATGCCAGCGCGTTGGCCTGAAAGATCTCCGAGGAGACAGAAGCCTCTAGACGATAGCGTACCAATGCCAATTGCCGTGACAAATCGCCTGCGCGATCTTCCGTGATATCTCGGCTGTAGCTGCGTTGCAGATACTCTACTACTTCATAAGTAGTATAAAAATAAAATAATACCAACAAAAACCAGAGCGCTTTGCTAATGATTTTTCTATAGTTCCGCATCGGTACCCCAATAAATAAATTACATAATTTTAACATATCTGTTTCAGCGGGAATAGCGGAATATCATTGTCACGTCACGCTATGACAGGATTTTTAATGTCTTATTTTAGCTTTTTCTGGACTATCCATCTGTGTGAGTCGGCACACGAATTTTCGCTAACAGATTAACGTTGTTGGATCTGGCGCACAAATCCTACAAATCAGATGCAACTATCTAACGACCACACTTTCACAATAAGCACAGACTTTCAGATATGGAAAATCAAATGACTATTACTGAATCCGTCACCTTGATGTTGGCACTCCTTTATGGTGCCAGTCAGTTGTGGTGGGCGGGTAAACGTTATGGTGCTGTTGCTGCAACAGTGTCTTTACTAATAGCGTTAGCTATTAGTGCCAGTCCGGTGCTGTTGGCTGGTACGCTGTTGGCAATTGCTGGCTTGGCATTACTACAGTGGCGCAAACCAGCCCTCGCTAAGGGAGATGTGCGGATCAATGAATTACGCGCTGCTTGCCAACACTTTATCGCATTGGCGCTGTTGATTGTTGCGGTGCAATACACCATAAATAGCCTAATGCTTAAAGCCGGAATGACGCCTGTGGTCAGTCGTCCAAACGTGGTAGACGCGTTTCTACCAATAGCTGGGGCTATTGAAGTTAAGGGCATTGTGTCGCTAGGGCTATGGGATCAAACCCATCCCGCAGCAGCGATTATGTTGGGGATAGTGTTACTCACTGGCATATTATGCAAACGAGCATTCTGTGGCTGGGCCTGCCCTATCGGACTGGCTGGAGAGCAGTTGTATCGGCTGCGGAAACGTTTTGTCAAAGAAGAGCTGATGCCACCAAGATGGCTTGACTGGCCGCTCCGTATGCTTAAGTACCTTTTATTAGCCGCTTTCATCTACTTGGTTGTTGGGATGCCAGCGATGGGAATTCCCGGCTATTTGCAAGGCAGCTACCATAAAATTGCCGACCTCAAGATGGCACTGTTCTTTCTTACACCTGGATTGATCACCTTATGCTGCTTTGCCTTAATTCTGATGATTGCTTCATGGCGGCGTCAGGGATTTTGTCGCTATCTGTGTCCTTATGGTGCCATCCTTGGACTACTGAGTTTCATGAGTCCTCTGAAAATCCGCCGCAATCATTCCGCTTGTTTGCTGAGCAAAGGCATGAAATGTGACAAGTGTACCCGGGCCTGCCCAGCCAATATTATTATTCACACTAAAACAACCGTTCGTAGCGACGAGTGCCAGGCCTGTATGCGTTGTGTTGCGGCCTGTCCTAAGAAAGAAGCACTCGGATTTGCGTTACCGGGCAATCATGCAGTGTCTGCGCGCTCACTAATGCTGGGGGTACTCACCATCATGTTCTTTCTGCCGCTTATAGCGTGGCTATTAGGTTATTGGGACAGCCAAACCCCAGATGCGATCAGAATGCAGTTGCTGCAAATGATTGACCATGTAGGTCATTGATCCTACTGAAACGGCACAGGCTTACCCTTCGGTAGGCCTGTACAAAACGCCTCAACGTTAAGCAGAACAATGGAGCAACGCCGTGAGTGGCTTAACCCTGTGGCATCCAACGCCCAGCATAGTTAAGCCTCAATGTAAGCATCATCGCCACCGTTAGCGGAAAACCCGCTGTTATAGCAAAATCAACGTGCCTAACATCCAAAAGGTTGCAGGTGAACATATGCCAAAACGCAACAAAGCGGATAAAGCCACACAACTCCCGCGGAGCAGATAGCGTTACCCAGTTTTATCTCCTCGATAGCCTGACGGAAGCAAAGCCGTTATGAGTGGCAGGCGTGAAGGTCATTCAAATCCGTCAGCAATAACCTTCAGAAATGCTCGCAGCTATTGCTCCTTTCAATTAATCATCTTGGCCGTTTTGTCATACACACTGATATTAACAACAAATTTGTGATACACCCCTCATTTTACCCCACTATGAGTATGGGTAATTTTGTCGCAGTTACCGTTTCACCACACCGTTAGTCACCTTGGCCTTGTCACAAAAAGAGATCCATGTCACATATGATTGGTTGCAAATCCATTTATGGACAATTTTACCATTTATGAATGGTCATTTTGTCTTTACCGATAATTCATATAAAATTTTTTAATACTATTATTTTTAGAATAAAACTCTATTAATAATTTATTTTTATGTATAAAACAGAGCAATATCCCGCTTGATATAAAACAAGATTTAGATCACATGTCATAATTTGTTATTTAAAGTCATTTAAAAAATAATCACACGCTAAGTAGGGTTTACGCCTACTACTAAACGCTGCCGCTATTAGGGCAGCGTGCCACAACTCATAACAACAAGCGTGTGAGAGTGAAGTATGAACAGACGACAGTTTTTCAAACTGTGTGCCGCTGGAGCAGCCACATCAGCCGTTTCCGCCTTGGGTCTGATGTCTGACAAAGCGTTTGCCGCAGTCCGAGAATTTAAACTCATCAGGGCCAAAGAAACTCGCAATAACTGCTGTTATTGTTCAGTTGGCTGCGGTTTGCTGATGTATAGCCACAGCAGCAATGGCAAAAATGCCGAACAACACATCTTCCATATTGAAGGTGATGCTGATAACCCAATCAACCGCGGCGCCTTATGTCCTAAAGGCGCTGGATTGGTGGATTACGTTAATAGCCCCCATCGACTGCAATATCCTGAAGTGCGTAAACCAGGCAGCAATGAATGGCAACGTATCAGTTGGGATGAAGCATTTAAACGGATCGCTCGTCTGGTAAAAGATGAACGTGATGCGAACCTCGTTGAGAAGAACGCCAAAGGTCAAACCGTTAACCGTTTGACCAGTTTAGGCATGATGACCTCGTCAGCTCAGGCTAACGAAGGTTGTTTCATGACCCACAAATTTGGCCGTGCTATCGGCATGCTGGGCTTAGATAACATCGCCCGCGTATGTCACGCGCCAACCCCTGCCGCAATGGCGCCGACTTTTGGCCGTGGTGCAATGACCAACCACTGGGCCGACATGAAAAATACCGACCTCGCCATTGTGATGGGCGGTAATGCTGCAGAAGCTCACCCGGTAGGTTTTGGTTGGGTCACTGAAGCAATGGAACACAACAACGCTCGCTTGATCGTGGTTGACCCACGTTTCAACCGTAGTGCGGCTGTGGCTGATACCTACGCACCACTGCGTTCAGGTACTGACATCACTTTCCTGCTGGGGATGATTCGTTATCTGTTAGAAAACAAACAGATCAACGTTGAATACGTAAAAGCCTATACCAACGCCCCATTTATCGTGCGTGAAGACTTTGACTTCAACGAAGGTTTGTTTAGTGGTTTTGATGAAACCACTAACACTTACGACCAATCTTCTTGGTTCTATGAGTTGGATGACGAAGGCTACGCTAAAGTTGACCCAACTATGAGCCACCCTCGTTGCGTATTGAACTTGTTGAAAAAACACGTTGATCGCTACGACCCTGATACTGTTTCCAGCATCACAGGTACCCCTAAAGAGACGTACTTAGACATATGTAAACAGATTGGTGCGACTCACGTAGATAACAAAGCCGCGACGTTCTTGTATGCACTGGGTTGGACGCAACACAGTGTCGGGGCTCAAAACATCCGCACCATGGCCATGATCCAGTTGTTGCTGGGCAATATGGGCGTGATGGGGGGTGGAGTTAACGCACTGCGTGGTCACTCCAACGTACAAGGTGCGACTGACTTAGCACTATTATGTCAGGGACTGCCCGGCTACCTGAAGCTGCCACAAGATCAAGATATCAACCTTGAAGCCTACTTAAAGCACTACACGCCTAAGCAACTGCGCCCTAACTCAACTAACTACTGGCATAACTACCCAGCATTTACTGTGTCACTGCTGAAATCTTTCTACGGTGACTATGCAACCGCTGAAAATGACTTCGGGTACGACTGGTTACCAAAATGGGACCAACAGTACGATATCAACAAACAGATCGACATGATGGTTCATGGTGAAGTTAACGGTTACTTCATCCAGGGGATTAACACCCTGAACTCCCAGCCAGATAAACAGAAAGTATCTAAAGGTTTATCAAAGCTGAAATTCTTGGTGATTCTGGACGCACTGGCTAACGAAACTTCAACCTTCTGGCGTAACGCTGGGCAGTTCAACGACGTTGATACTGCTAATATCCAGACTGAAGTATTCCGTTTGCCAACCACTTGTTTTGCTGAAGAAAGCGGTTCAATCGCGAACTCAGGTCGCTGGTTACAGTGGCACTGGAAAGGGGCGAATCCACCGGGTGAAGCCTTGTCCGATCCTGCGATTCTCTCTGGCATCATGCTGGAGCTGAAACGCTTATATCGTGAAGAAGGCGGCCGTCTGCCAGAACCTATCGAAGCTATTAAATGGGATTATGCCATCGCCCATGAACCAAGCTCGGAAGAACTGGCGAAAGAGATGAACGGTTATGACATCACCACCGGCAAACTGCTGAACGGTTTCTCTGAATTGAAAGCCGATGGTTCAACTTCTTGTGGTATCTGGATCTATAGCGGTCAGTGGACTGAAAAAGGCAATATGATGGCGCGCCGTGACAACAGTGATCCATCAGGTAAAGGCATTACGCCTAACTGGTCGTTCGCATGGCCAGCCAACCGCCGTATTTTGTACAACCGTGCCTCATGTGACGTGCATGGTAAACCACGCGACCCAAGCCGTGTGCTGCTGGAGTACAAAGAGGGTAAATGGCAAGGCATTGACGTACCTGACTTTAACGCCAAGTTGAATGCCGAAGACTCAGCCCATCCATTCATTATGCAAGCTGACGGTGTGGGTCACCTGTTCGCCTTGCGTGATTTGAAAGATGGTCCGTTCCCTGAACACTATGAGCCGTTTGAGTCACCGTTGCCTAGCAACCCGCTGCATCCCAAAGTGACCAATAACCCGGTTGCGCGCATATTCGAAGGCATGCGTGAAACTTTTGGTACGAATGAAGAGTTCCCATATGTAGGGACGACCTATTCAATGACCGAACATTTCAACAACTGGACCACTCATTGTCGTTTGGCCGCGATTACTCAGCCACAACACTTCATCGAGATCGATGAAACCCTGGCGGCAGAGAAAGGCATTGCCAACGGTGATTGGGTGAAAGTGACCTCGAAACGTTCACACATCATCACCAAAGCGTATGTGACTAAACGTCTGCAACCCATGATGGTACAAGGTAAACCGGTGCACACCATCGGTATTCCGCGCCATGGTAGCTACGAAGCGCTGACTCAGAAGAGTTATATCGTCAATGAGCTGACCTCCGCAGTGGGTGACGCTAACACGCAAACGCCTGAGTACAAGGCATTCCTTGTGAATATTGCTAAAGCGGAGGGCTTCTAATTATGGCTACTCAAGATATTATTCGTCGCTCTGGCACCACCGACATTACCCCCGCTTCACAAGCCCGTATCGGTGCCGTGAAGCAAGTAACTAAGTTGTTCGATGCCACTAAATGTACCGGCTGCAAAGCCTGTCAGGTAGCGTGTTCTGAATGGAATGATCTGCGTGATGAAGTAGGTACTTTCCAAGGCAGTTATCAGAACCCAATGACCCTGTCGCCAGACAGCTGGAACATCATGCAGTATCACGAAGTGATGGATGACAACAAACTGCGTTGGCAGTTCACCCACACTGCGTGTATGCACTGCGCTGACCCAGCGTGTTTGAAAGCCTGTTCAACGGCTGGTGCCATTGTGCAACATGCTAACGGTACAGTGGATTTTGACTCAGACAAGTGTATTGGTTGCGGCTATTGCGCCAGCGCCTGTCCGTTCAACGTGCCCAAAATCAGCAAGAAGGACAATAAAGCCTATAAATGTACTTTATGTTCTGACCGCTTAGCCGTAGGCCTGGAACCTGCTTGTGTGAAAACTTGTACGGTAGGTGCGTTGCGTTACGGTACCCGTGAAGACATGCTGTTTTACGCCGAAAAGCGAGTACAACAGCTGAAAGAGCGTGGCTATCACAACGCGGGACTGTATAACCCAGAAGGCGTTGGCGGCACCCATTACATGATGATCCTACATGACATCAATAAAGCTGAAACCTACGGCATGCCTAAGGATCCGCAAATCCCCGCAGCCACTGAGATCCGTCAGGATTGGCTGAAACCGCTGGGAACTGCAGGATTGCTGGCAACCGCTGCATTTGCACTGATGCATCGGGTGACTGTTGGTCGCAACATTGTGGAAGAAGATCAACCAGGTTATGTGCCAGAAGATAACCATGAGGAGGCAGGCAAATGAAACCGCAACAGATGATTGTGCGTCACAAGCTTTTTGACCGCCTGTGCCACTGGACGATTGTAGTTGTAGGACTGGTGACATTTCTCACCGGGTTTTCCTTCTTCTTCCCATCTTTCCAATGGTTGAGTGGTATTGTTGGTACGCCGCAATTGGCGAAAGTGATGCATCCGTTTTTTGGTATCGCGATGTGTTTGCTGCTGGCGTTAATGCTGATCCGCTATTACCACCACAACAAATGGAACAAGTATGACTTACCCTGGATGAAAGCGGTGGTTTGGGTACTGTTGCAAAAAGAAGACAACATTCCGCCGGTTGGTCACTATAACCCAGGTCAGAAAATGCTGTTCCGTGCCTTCGTGATCTTTGTTCTGGCGTTTGTGATCACTGGTGTCATGATGTGGCAGCCTTACTTTGCACCACTGTTCTCACCAGAAACGGTGAATTGGGCAACGCTGATCCACTCTGCATGCGGCATCTTAATGTTAATTGCACTGGTGGTACATGTATGGATGGCCACCTGGATTGAAGGTTCCATTACTGGCATGCTTTATGGGAAAGTTTCCAGAGCTTGGGCGAAAAAGCACCATCCAATGATGCTAGAAGAGGAAGACCACAAGTAATCCATCAGTCGCTGGCATAGTGTAAAACTGTGCTGACGCGCTGCCAAAGCACCATTAACCACCGTTAATGGTGCTTTTTTATTGTATCGGCTATCTCCCCCCCAAAAAGGCAATAGTTATTATTGATCAAAGTGTTAGTAATCCATCATAAAACTGACAACAAAACATTAGATTTTTTTCATGCAACTACCATATAATTGGCTTATGCTAAAAACATGTCGTAGCCACTGGCAAACGACAGCAAATCTTATTGGTGGACTTACCATGAATGAACTATCAGACCCCGTAGTGAGCATTGCCACGGCTTCCAAGCTCAGATTTTTTCCTATCTCTTTCTTCGCGATGATCATGGGACTTAGTGGCTTCAGTATTGCCTGGAGAAGTGCTGGTACAACGCTGCTCCCTTATCTATCCTGGGTTTTGGGCTGTATCGCCAGTGTATTAATGCTGTTAATCACTTTGATATACTTACTGAAAGCAATACGCTATCCAATTGATGTAAAACAAGAATTTCATCATCCTATTAGATTGAATTTTTTCCCGGCTTTTTCTATCAGCCTGATGCTGCTGTCTGTGGTCTGGCACGATGTTCCTGAAGTCTGCCAATGGTTGTGGCTCAGCGGCGTGACTTGCCATATTTCACTAACGCTGTACGTCATGGGGAGTTGGATCCATCACACCCATTACACTTTGGCGCATGCCAACCCCAGTTGGTTCATTCCGGTGGTAGGTAATATTATTGCACCAATAACCGGGACCGGACTCGGATATTATGAGCTGAGCTGGTTTCTCTTCAGCGTTGGCATATTGTTCTGGTTAGTGCTGCTGACCATTGTGCTCTATCGGCTGTTTTTTCATGAACCACTGCCATTGCGTCTGACCCCCATGCTGTTCATTCTGCTAGCTCCACCCTCAGTGGGTTTTATCGCCTATACCAGTCTGAGCGGCGGACTCGATAACTTCGGCCGAGTCCTCTATTACGTGGCGCTGTTTCTGGGAATTTTGCTGGCCTCAAACATCATGCGTTTTGTCAAAGTCCCTTTTTTCCTCTCCTCTTGGGCTTACTCCTTCCCACTGGCGGCCCTGACTATCGCCACCGCTAAAATGGGGAAGTTATTACCTGGCAGTATTTTCTACCCGTTGTCTCAAGTCTTGCTGATGTTGTTGAGCGTCATCATTATCTGGTTAGTGGTTAAAACCGTACACGCCATTATTGCGGGTCAAATCTGCCAGCCGGAGTAGCCCCCCGTGATGGAGAAGTTAAATGTTGACCATAAAAAATCCCCCAATAATGGGGGATTTTTTATTTGGATATCTATCGATTATCCGCAGAGATTAACCCTGACGATAAGCGCGTTTACGATCCATTTCAGTCAGATACTTCTTACGCAAACGAATGCTCTTCGGTGTGACTTCCACCAGCTCATCGTCATCGATGAATTCCAGTGCTTGTTCCAGCGTCATCACAATCGGAGGTGTCAACGTCTGTGCTTCGTCAGTACCAGAAGCTCGAATGTTGGTCAGCTGTTTTCCTTTCAGACAGTTCACTGTCAGATCGTTGGAACGGCTGTGGATACCCACGATCTGGCCTTCATAGATTTCGGCCGCGTGACCAATAA
The DNA here is from genome assembly GCF_014651955.1 of Shewanella fodinae. GTDB lineage: Bacteria > Pseudomonadota > Gammaproteobacteria > Enterobacterales > Shewanellaceae > Shewanella > Shewanella fodinae. The sequence goes on from NZ_BMXW01000006.1 coordinate 42,777, forward strand.
ACAACCGGCCACGTTCCTGGAGATAGAACAGTGAATATGTCAAAGCTTTACCGGTGGCGTTGGAGATCAATACGCCGTTAGCACGCTGGCCGATATCACCTTCTTTATAAGGACCGTAATGATCAAAAGAGTGATACAGCAGACCGGTACCAGAAGTGGACGTCATAAAGTCGGTCTGGAAACCAATCAAGCCACGACTCGGGATCATAAAATCAATGCGCACACGGCCTTTGCCGTCTGGTTGCATGTCTTTCATATCCGCTTTACGGATACCGAGTTTTTCAATAACAGTGCCTTGATGCTGTTCTTCCACATCCACGGTCAGTTGTTCATAGGGTTCGCACTTGACGCCATCGATCTCTTTGAGGATCACTTCTGGACGAGAAACCGCTAACTCGTAACCTTCACGACGCATATTTTCGATCAGGATAGACAGATGCAACTCACCACGACCGGACACTTTGAAGCGATCTGGGCTATCTGTTTCTTCAACACGCAATGCCACATTGTGCACCAGTTCAGTTTGCAGACGTTCCAGAATATTACGAGAAGTCACAAACTTACCTTCTTTGCCGGCAAACGGTGAAGTGTTTACCTGGAAGGTCATGGTCATTGTGGGTTCGTCAACACTCAGAGGTGGTAACGCTTCCACATTATTAGTGGCACAAACGGTGTCAGAAATTTTCAGTTCACCCAAACCAGTTATCGCGACGATGTCACCGGCATCAGCTTCAGTAACTTCATTACGCTCCAGTCCGAGATAGCCCAATACCTGGCCAACTTTACCATTACGAGTTTTGCCATCGGCGCCAACCACAGTCACCTGCTGGTTGGTTTTGACACTGCCGCGTTTGATACGACCAACGCCAATCACCCCAACGTAGGAGCTATAGTCCAGCTGTGAAATCTGCATCTGGAACGGACCTTCATCGTCAGCATCTGGTGGCGATACTTTGTCGATAATGGTCTGGAACAGCGGCGTCATATCATCGCTATGAGTGGCAGGATCTAGTGACGCGTACCCATTCAGTGCCGAGGTATAAACAATTGGGAAATCCAGTTGCTCATCGGTCGCACCTAAATTTACAAACAGGTCAAACACCTGATCAATCACCCAGTCAGGACGAGCCCCTGGACGGTCAATCTTGTTAATGACGACAATGGGCTTCAGTCCCTGAGCAAAGGCTTTCTTGGTAACAAAACGAGTCTGTGGCATCGGGCCATCAACTGCATCTACCAGCAGCAATACCGAGTCAACCATGGACAATACGCGTTCCACTTCACCACCGAAGTCAGCGTGCCCGGGAGTATCTACGATATTGATACGATAGTCCTGCCAGCGAATGGCAGTGTTTTTCGCCAAAATGGTAATACCACGCTCTTTTTCAAGATCGTTAGAGTCCATTACTCGCTCAACCGCTTCACCACGGGAGGCAAGTGTGCCGGACTGCGACAACAACTTATCCACGAGGGTAGTTTTGCCATGGTCAACATGCGCGATAATCGCGATGTTTCTTAATTTATTGAGTTCACTCGACATTTTACTTGTGACGCCTTTGTTTGCATCGGGGACTGCATGCCAGCGGGCAGAAATTTTAGCCGCCGGATACGTTAATTCTTGCGGAAAGGCGGCGATTATACACTGAGCTATGTGTCATTGATATTAATTTATACAATTTGCTTATCGCGTCTGTGTCCCGAGAACGTCAGAAAAGCCCGTGCGTTTTTTTCTGGGCAGATATATCACCAAGTTGGGGCAAGTCGATTGCATTCCTAGCACCTTTAGCAGAGCGATGGACATTTTCTATGTAGACGAAATGTTTGTTGTGTAGGCAACACTTGGCTGAGGTTGTTCGCTAATCTGAATGGCCTTTTTTGCTGCACCGGCGTTATTAATTTCTCAAAAGTTTAAGTCACATAAAGCCCTTGGTTTACGGGAAAAACCTGCACAAATTTAAGATCTTTACAACAATACAATAACGGTTGATTTACCCTTAATAGCGCTCTACTCTAACCGAGGCAGGTAGCAGTGTAAGTGGTCATCCTTCGGCGAAATTCCAAGGCTCCGTCATTAATGTGTCAGAACGTGGCCCGCACCAAAAAATGGCAACATTGCACCATAAATGTGCATACTTAACTGTTTTATTTGCGCCATATTCGAACATACCCTTTGATTTCAGCGTGTTAAAGATCTGGCACAGCTCTGGCTTATAGAAGCCCTAATTACAGGCGGCGCCCAGCGCAGAGCTTACACAAAAGTTGACAAAGGGCATAAACATACCCTACCCGGAGGCTTGAGAATGTCATCAGTTAAATCTGTTTTAAAACAGCTTGAAGAGTTGGAAGTAAAGTTTGTCGATTTGCGTTTTGTTGATACCAAGGGTAAAGAACAGCACGTATCAGTACCTTCTCATCAAGTAGATGCTGATTTCTTCGAAGACGGCAAAATGTTTGACGGTTCTTCTATTGCAGGCTGGAAAGGTATCAATGAATCTGACATGGTGCTGATGCCAGATGCGTCTACTTTTGTGTTGGACCCGTTCACCGAAGAAACCACCGCCATTATCCGTTGTGACGTACTCGAACCTGCCACCATGCAGGGTTACAACCGTGACCCACGTTCTATCGCCAAGAAAGCGGAAGAATATCTGAAGTCTACCGGTATTGCTGACACAGTATTGATCGGCCCCGAACCAGAATTCTTCGTATTTGACGATGTGCGTTTCGGTTCAGATATGTCCGGCAACTTCTACAAAATCGGCGCCAAAGAAGCGGCTTGGAGTTCTGCTAACGAATATGAAGAAGGTAACACTGGTCACCGCCCAATGGTGAAAGGTGGTTATTTCCCTGTACCTCCAGTCGATTCATCACAAGACTGGCGCAGTGCGACCTGTCTGGTACTGGAAGAGATGGGTCTGAAAGTTGAAGCGCACCATCATGAAGTGGCAACAGCTGGTCAGAATGAAATTGCAACTCGCTTTAACACGCTGACCGCCAAAGCGGACGAAATCCTGACGCTGAAATATGTTGTACACAACATGGCCCATGCCTACGGCAAAACCGCCACCTTTATGCCAAAACCCATCATGGGCGATAACGGCAGTGGTATGCATGTACATCAATCTTTGTCTAAGGATGGTGTTAACCTGTTCGCCGGTGACAAATATGCAGGCTTGTCTGAAACCTGTCTGTACTATATTGGCGGTATCATCAAGCACGCTCGCGCACTGAACGCCTTCACCAACCCAAGTACTAACTCATACAAGCGTCTGGTACCACACTTTGAAGCCCCGGTAATGCTGGCTTACTCTGCCCGTAACCGTAGTGCTTCTATCCGTATCCCAGTGGTACCATCACCAAAAGCACGTCGTATCGAGACTCGCTTCCCAGATCCAGCCGCTAACCCATATTTGGCGTTCGCGGCACTGATGATGGCGGGCCTGGATGGTATCCAGAACAAGATCCACCCTGGCGATGCCATGGACAAGGACCTGTATGATCTGCCAGCTGAAGAAGCACTGGCTATCCCAACCGTCTCTGAGTCCCTAGACATTGCACTGGCGGCACTGGATGCTGACCGTGACTTCCTCACCAAAGGCGGGGTATTCTCTGATGACTTCATCGATTCCTACATCGCACTGAAGACTGCAGAATCAGAGAAAGTTAACCGTACAACTCACCCAGTAGAATTTGAGCTGTATTACAGCCTGTAAGGATTGCCCTGCAATCAACCCGATGAGTCAAGCCATCGGAGTATAAAAATAAAGCCCCGGGTTTATCCCGGGGCACTTATTTTGCCACCCTGCCTATATTCAGCGGCTTAACACTATGCCTTCTCCGGTAGCGAGCAGTTGCGTCAACCAGTCACTCAGTAATCGCAACCGCTGTGATAAGTGACGGCGATGCGGATACAACAAATACACTGGCATACTAGGCACCATAATATCTGGCAAAATCTGCTGTAACTCGCCCGTTTTAAGATACTGACTCAGGCCCAGCAACGGCGACTGGATAATGCCAAGATGGCCACGGCAAGCCGCGACATAAGCATCACTGTTATTGACAAACACGCTTGTCGGCATCGGCAGTATTTGTAGTGTCTGCCCATCAAGATATTCAAAGCCTCCCGCATCACCGAAAGTGGTGACATATTGCACTAACTGGTGCTGCGCTAAATCTCTAAGTGTTTGCGGAATGCCACAACGTTGTATGTAGGAGGCGGAAGCTACACTCACTTGTTGCAAATAACCCAGCTTTTTCGCTACAACGCCTTCCTGTTCCAGTTTGCCGATACGCAACACCGCATCAAAACCTTCAGCCACAATATCCACTTTACGGTCAGTGCTGCTGATCTCCAATATCAGTTGCGGATGCTGCGCCATAAACGCCTGTAATGCTGGAAATAGCAAATGACGGGCAAAGCCTTGCGACATATCAATACGGATCCGGCCACTGAGAGACCGTTCCCGACGCAAAAACAGCTCTTCCAGTTCACTATAGTCACTGAGCAGCGCCTGACAGCGTTGTAGGCATTGTTCGCCGTCTAGCGTTAGCCGTACTTTGCGTGTAGTACGCTGCAACAAGCGTACTTGCCATTGCTGTTCCAACTGTTGCACCGTTTTAGACACTTGAGTGCGGGATATTCCTAGACTATCACTGGCGCCGGTAAAGCTGCCTAACTCCGCCACGCGCAAGAAAATACGCATCGCTTCTAACCTGTCTTGCATTTTGATTATCCCTAATTTGGAACATATCTATCCTTTATAAGTAGGTTTATCCACAAAATGCAAATCAATATGCTGATACCGATATCAACTTATGTGATAACGGAGACAACTCATGCAACAGATAACTCTGATTACCGGCGGTAGCCGTGGCCTTGGTAAGCATATGGCGCTGGCGCTTGCTGCTCGCGGGCACGACCTGATCCTCACCTACCAACATAACGCTAGCGCTGCTGCCGAGGTCCAACAACAGGTGGCGACACTTGGTCGCAAGGCTGAACTATTGCCGTTGGACGTGGCAGACAGCAATACTTTTGCCAACTTTGCCAAAACCGTCGCCGCACTGCTGCAGCAGCATTGGCAAGGGGCTGCATTGAATCATCTGGTGAATAACGCAGGTATCGGTCTGCACCAGCCATTAGCGGCAACCACAGAGGCGCAATTTGACGAGCTGTACCGTATCCACCTGAAAGGTCCAATGTTTTTGACGCAAGCATTACTGCCGTTGCTCAGTGATGGCGGTTCAGTGCTGAATATCTCCAGTGGTCTGGCACGCTTTGCCATCAATGGTGCTGGCGCTTATGCGGCGATGAAAGGTGCCATTGAGGTGCTCACTCGCTACTGGGCCAAAGAGCTGGGGCCGCGCCAGATTCGAGTTAATGTGCTGGCTCCTGGTGCAATCGAGACCGATTTCAGTGGTGGTGTGGTACGTGATAATCCAGAAATGAATCAATATGTCGCCTCGCAGACTGCGCTGGGACGGGCGGGACTGCCAACGGATATTGGTGATGCCGTTACGTTATTGCTATCAGAGGAAGCACGCTGGATTACCGCCCAACGTATCGAGGCATCGGGCGGGATGTTCATTTGAAAAAACAGAAAAATATCTGTTAGTAACCGCTGAAATAACTACGGGGAATGGATTAAAATATATGACAGTTAATCCATCCCCTTGTTTGATCCCAATGTTTTCCAAAATAGTAATGCTGGTACTGCACTGGTTACCGGACAGATCTGATCTTCCAGAAGGACTGCGTATTGGTCTGCCAATGATGGCGGGCTTATTGTTGTTTTCAGCGGTCGGAGATACCACCAGTGGTGTCAATGCGCTGATCTGTGCTTGGTTGGTGGGCGTCCAGGGCCGGAATATTGCCTATCCTAAACGCCTGACCTTATTGAGCTTATCGGCGGTTTTGTGTTGTGTCGGTGCCGGACTGTCGATGCTGAGTCTGATCCAACCATTACTGGGGATTGCGGTGCTGATGCTCGTCGGTCTGCTATATGGTTTATGTTCCAACCAACGTAAATATATTCAGTTGCTTACCTACAATGTGGGCTTCTCACTGATTTGTGCCATGCACCTATTAGAAACCGATACGCCTTGGCTAATGGTGTTACTGTCAACCGCCTTTGGCAGTTGGAGCGCTATGCTCAGTGCCGTGCTAGCGGGTCCTTGGTTGTCTATCCAGCAAGGAGAACAGCTACTGGCGAAAGTGACCCGACAATTTGTCAGTTGGTGCACCATCCTGGGTTACTCTGATGCGGCTAATGTTGGCAAGCGGCTGGCGTTGCGCGAACAGCTAGATGACGCGATTGCGGTGCTGGCTCACTGGCTACAGGAAATGCCGGACAACAGCGCAGTAAAACGTATCGCCAGCGGGTTACGCTCACAACTGCAGTTGATAGAAGCAATGGAAGAGATCGGCCGTATTCGTCAGCATGAAACCTCCATGGCGAATGCGACGGCACTGCAACACTATCTGTACGAGTTTGCAGCTAACTTTGATGCTTTTTTGCTGCAAGGAGCACCGTTACCTCATCTGCCGCTGGGAAATGGGCAGCATCCTGCGTTAACTGCCGTTGAACAACAGATCCAACAAGCGCTATTGCCCAGTACACCATTACCGGCGAATTGGCGCACAATTCTCAAACTTATCTGGCCTTCTGACGCCGACAGCATAAAAACCCAATGGCGCAAAGCACTGCATAAAGGCTCAAGGGAATGGCATCATGGTCTGCGTATTCTTTTCACCTTATTCTGTTGCCAACTGGTGGTAGAACTGTTGCCCTTCCAGCAAGGTTACTGGGTCACGTTAACGGCTTTTATCCTGCTGATGGCAGCACCACTTGGGCAGTTGCAATTGCGCATCTGGGGCCGTTTTTATGGCACGCTGCTAGGTTCTTTAGTGGCTTTGGCACTGGTGTGGTATTGCGGTACCGGTGCCTGGTTATTGCCTACAACTTGTCTGACACTATTTCTGGCATTTGCGACTTACTATAAAGCCCGCTATGAGATCCATGTATTCTGGCTAACGGTAATGATGGTTTTTGCTATCACCTTGTTATTGCCAGCCGAACCTTATATCGCTTTTTACCGGGCACTAGATACGCTGACCGGAGTCGTGTTATCAGTGCTGGCAATGTATCTGTTTATTCCGAGCTGGACACGTCGCTGGCTGGATAACTACGTATGCCACTTCATTGAACTGGAACAACAGTGGTTGCAAAGCATCGCCAATGGAACGCCTGATATTGCTTTGCGCTGGCAGGCTCACGCCGCATTGCGACAGCTGAGCCTAGAGGTCAGTTACATGAAACTGGAACCTAACACTTCAGCCAGAGAGCTGCAGGACTGGCAGAGCTTTTTGTGGCTGGGGCTGACATTGCACTGCACGCTGGTAGTGTTGGCAAGACAAGGCCAGCAATCGCAACTACGGCCTTTTTGTCAACAACTGGCGGCTTGGTCAACGTTGTTTCGCAGGCGTTTGCAACCTCAATGGTCATTATTACCACCAGCCACAACTGTCAGCGATGAAGTTCATCAATGGCTGTTGCAGGATATTGCGCAGTTGTATGCCTGGCTGCATTGGCAACAGCCATTCCAACTGACATCCAAGCACCAGTGATACAAATTAATGAACCAGCTGATTTTGCTGGGCAAAACAGCAACTACCGGCTAGTCTTAACAAGACATTAACCAATGGCAGGAACAGGTTATGCGTATTTTGCTGATCGTACTTTGTCTGTTATCTGTTGTAGCTCAGGCGACTGTCTATAAATGGGTGGACAAGGATGGCAATATTCATTACAGCGATCAGCCACATAGCAATGCGCAACAGGTGCAGTTGAATGAAAACACCGATAATCAAGTCAGCATGGCTCCGGTTAAGCCCCTCAATATTGCCGGTGCTACCGCAGTAACTGAGCAAAAGGCCATATATCAGGTCAGTATTCTATCCCCCCACCATGAAGAAACCATTCGTGACAACGCCGGCGACTTTACGGTAACAGGTGATGTACAGCCGCAACTGGCATCCGGCCATTACCTACAGCTATATATCGATGGCATTGCCACTACCGACGCCCAAACTTCGGCGCTGTTTTCTTTGAAGGATATCGATCGGGGCGAGCATAAACTACAACTCAAAGTAATCCAGCAAAACGGCAAAGTCCTTGCATCCAGCTCAGAAATTACCATTTTTCTGCACCAAGCTGGGCTAATCAAACCCGCGATTCCAGCACCGAGTGTCAAAAGAGCCAATGGATAACTATTTTAATTCATAGTGTTATCCACATAGTTGCGTTCTTCTTAGTATTCGGTAGCAACTTGCGGCTTGCACCAGAATGGCGCACTATTATGGTGCATAACGATCTGGAATATGCCGATGGACACGAATTTACTGCTCAATCATCTGGTGACCGCAGTATTGGTTATCGACGGCGAGTTACGCCCGGCCTATGCCAATGCTGCGGCGGAACAACTACTGGGAGTTTCCAGTCATAAGCTGAAAGAACAACTGCTGACCGACAGTCTGCATATGCTAGCCATCGATGCCAAAGTGCTGAAAAACGCCGTCATCGGGCAACAAGGACTCACCGTCAATACCTCACAATTAGTGACGCTGGATGGGCAACACCATACCGTCGATTTAACACTGGTTCCTATGGAACATGATGCGGAACAATCGGCTTGCAGCCTGTTGGAATTGCGTCAGGTGGACCAACAACGGCGCATCCACCAGCAACTGACGCTGGATGCACAGCAGCAGGCGGCTCAGTTTCTGGTACGTAATCTGGCGCATGAGATCAAAAATCCACTTGGTGGCTTACGCGGCGCGGCGCAACTGTTGTCAAAAGAACTGAGTGATGAACATCTGCGGGAGTTCACCACACTGATTATTGAACAAGCGGATCGGTTGCGTAGTTTAGTTGACCGTTTACTGGGGCCACAAAAACCTTCGCAGCACAAAGTGTTAAACATACACATGGTGATCCAGAAAGTATTGAATCTGGTAAGCGTTACATTGCCACCAAACATTCGTTTACGGCAGGATTACGATCCATCGATCCCAGACTTACCGATGGATGAAGACCAACTGCAACAAGCCATTCTCAACATAGTGCAAAACGCCATTCAGGCGCTCGAGCAACAGAAAGCCGGCGACATTATGCTCCGTACCCGTACGGCACATCAGGTGACTATTGGCACACAACGCCACAAGTTAGCGCTGATCCTGTCGATCATCGATAACGGCCCAGGTATTGCGCCAGAGTTGGTTGATACCTTGTTTTACCCGATGGTTACCGGCCGTAAGGATGGCAATGGTCTCGGGCTTTCCATTGCTCACAATATTGCACGTTTGCACGGTGGTCGTATTGACTGTAATTCGACGCCGGGCCACACAGAATTTAGCCTGACCCTACCTATCAATCTGGATCAGGACAACTTATAAGGTCAGCAGAAGAGGGAACAACATGAGTGAACAAGTATGGATCCTCGATGACGACAGCTCCATCCGCTGGGTACTGGAGCGGGCACTACGCGGTGCCAAAATCAGTTGCAGCAGCTTTGCAGCGGCTGAATCGTTGTGGGATGCGCTGCAGATTGCCCAGCCGCGCGTCATAGTGTCTGACATTCGTATGCCTGGCACCGATGGGCTGACATTGTTGGAACGCATCAACGTCCATTACCCACATATCCCGGTCATCATCATGACCGCGCATTCGGATCTGGATAGTGCAGTGAGTGCCTATCAAGCAGGAGCATTTGAATATCTGCCAAAACCCTTTGATATTGATGAGGCCATTACGCTTGTTGAGCGGGCGATTACTCACGCCACCGAACATTCACCGGTACCCGTGGAGTCTCAGCTCAACACCCCGGAAATCATCGGCGAAGCCCCGGCCATGCAGGAGGTGTTTCGCGCTATTGGTCGCTTGTCACGCTCATCCATCAGTGTATTGATTAACGGTCAGTCTGGCACAGGTAAAGAGCTGGTGGCCGGAGCACTACACAAACACAGCCCTCGCCGAGATCAATCTTTTATCGCGCTGAATATGGCCGCCATTCCCAAGGAGTTGATTGAGTCTGAACTGTTTGGTCATGAAAAAGGGGCATTTACCGGCGCTGCTAACGTGCGCCAAGGCCGCTTCGAACAAGCCAATGGCGGGACACTGTTTCTGGACGAAATCGGCGACATGCCACTAGATGTGCAAACCCGCCTGTTACGGGTACTGGCAGATGGTCAGTTTTACCGGATAGGCGGCCACTCCCCGGTTCGCGTAGATGTGCGCATTATTGCTGCCACCCACCAGGATCTGGAATTACTGGTACAAAAAGGTCAGTTCCGCGAAGATCTATTCCACCGCCTTAATGTCATCCGTATTCATCTACCGCCGTTATCACAACGCCGCGAAGATATTCCACAGTTAGCGCGCTATTTTCTATCCCAGGCGGCGAAAGAAATTGGTGTAGAAGCAAAAATTCTCACCAAGGAGACTGCTGCAAAACTACAACAACTGCCATGGCCGGGGAACGTCAGGCAGTTAGAGAACACCTGTCGCTGGCTGACAGTGATGGCCTCTGGACAGGAGATACTGCCTCAGGATTTACCCCATGAACTGTTTAAAGATCCCGTGATTCAGACAAATGGTAATGGTAATTCCCAAGACTGGCAGAGTGCTTTACGGCTATGGCTAGATCAGCGCCTGTCTCAGGGAGAAAACGATCTGCTAACGGAAATCCAACCTGCATTTGAGCGCATCTTGCTTGAGACGGCCTTAGAACACACCCAAGGCCACAAACAGGAAGCCGCCAAGCGCTTAGGCTGGGGTCGTAACACCTTGACCCGTAAGCTTAAAGAACTATCGATGGACTAATAACGAAACATAGCCAGCCACGAGCGCTGGCTATGTCTTACTTGAAGTACAACTTTTATGAGTGACTGGCTCAAACCTAAAAAGCTAAGTCGCGCTACAACTTGAATTTATTTACAATGGTCACAAGTTGACCATTAACTTTTTCAATGTCGGCAGCATTGGCTGATGATGCCAAACCCACATTTTTAAGTTCAGATACAATACCGCTGATAGTATTCATGTTATGACTCACTTCTTTAGTAACACAACTCTGCTCTTCGGCGGCAGTAGCAATTTGCCCACTTAGGTCATTGATATGATTTATAAAAACAATTAATGAATCCAGACTATTGGCCACTGCATCCGACTCTACGGCAGTTTCCTGACAGCGTTTTTTTGTTTCATCCATCGAATTAACAACTTGCTGGCTACCCGACAGCAGATTTTCAATTGCCTGTTCGATTTCGGCCGTACTATCTTTAGTTCTATTAGCCAGCTCTCTTACTTCATCAGCAACCACGGCAAATCCACGACCTTGTTCCCCAGCTCTGGCAGCCTCAATTGCAGCATTTAAGGCTAACAAATTGGTCTGTTCAGCTATTTTGCCGATAACGTTAAGCACAGTACTGATCCCTGTCGTATGTGTATTCATTTCCTGCACATATTTAGCGGCTTGTTCAACGTCCGCAATAAGTGCTTTGACCGCCTTCTGAGATTTAGCAACAATTTTTTTAGACTCTGCACTCGTTTGATTGGCATCATCGGTCAGCTTAGCGGTGTTAGCAGCATCACTCGCCATCGAATTAGCAGTGGCATCCATTTCTTCAATAGCTGTAGCAATCTGCTCTGTTTCTTGGACATGGCTATTCAACATGTCACTATTATTATCCGCCAATACTTTCAGTTGCCGGACATTTGAATGCAGTACCTCGGTTGAATTCTTAACCTCACACATCATCCCTTGAAGATTAGCAATAAATGTATTTATTCCCTTGCAAATTTCGCCTATATCATCATTTGTCGTAACTTTAAGGCGTTGCGTCAAATCCCCATTACCACTAGATAAATTAGAGACCATTTGACGCAGAGAAATAATTGGTCGATATAAAAAGTTAATAACTGCAAATGCAATTAAAACGCAGATAATAGTCGATATAACAGTGACTATTATTGCATGTTGTCTAGCAGTTTTTAATGCAGCAAATACTGTATCTTTCTCTAAACCAACCACCACATACCATTTTTTATCACCAATATTGATACGCTGAGAAAAAAGAATTTTATCAATACCATTCACTTGATATTCAATCATAGTCTTATTATTGCTGACAACATTCAGTGCCGCATCTTTAAACCAATTGTAACTGGTGGCTGTTTTCCCTGTTTCGACTAACTTGGAAGACGATGCAAGTAAGGTAGTGTCTTGATTCAAAATCACAACGACTGCATCTTGCATTTCATCAGAAGGTTTAACCAACTGATTTAAAAATGATAACTTTAAATCTGCCGATACAATGCCACCTTTAATTTTCTTAATGATAGTGATCCAATAAGTGCCATCAGTTCCCAGATATGGTTCAGTAACAGTGACATTAGAGGTAGCAAGAGCATTTTTATACCAAGGCCGTTCAGTTACATTTCCCTTATATTTATGATCGGGCCAATGACTATCTGTTTGGTTCCAATAACCATCACCGTTATCAAAAGCGACAATGGCACTATCAGAATTCATTGCAGCTGCAATTAATTTAGTGAGTGCGATTATTTCATCAGTTGTGCCATTAATCCCAGTATTAAGAAAATTTTCGGATATTTTGCTAATACCGCCAACTTTCTCGTTAATCATGGTTTCAATGACTTTACCCATACCATCAACATAGTCTCGACTTTGTTTAATAATATCATTCGTAAGGGCATTTTTTTGTTGAAAATAAGCAATAGTGCTCGCTGCAGAAACAGAGATGGCAACCAAGAACATTATGGAAATCATCAATATTCTTTTCAAACCCATATTCATCATTAAGGTCACCTTAGTATATAAAATTACTATTTTATAAATAACGGGATTCTGGCATATCTTAAGTGTGTTTTACTTAAGTATCCCATCTAGTTTAGACCATAGTTGGACGGGCTGAGTTTACTATATTTTGAGCACCGTCAAATATCACATCAATACTATCGCTCTTCCACGACATCATCAGGATCCTGGTGGATGATCACTTCTGCACTCGGAAACAATTCAAGAATACGGTTCTCAGCATCTACAGCAATTTCATGTGCATCATGCAATGATAGCGCCCCATCTAATTCCATATGTAGCTGAATGAATACAGTCTGACCTGACTGCCGAGTCCGCAGGTCGTGGACTCCCTGCACTCGTTTATCTAGGCAGGCAATATCGGAGATTTGCTGACGGGTTTCTTCATCCAATTCGCGATCCAGTAGCGCTTGGATGGAACGGTATCCCAAGCCCCAAGACTGATGACCAATATAAAGCGCAATCAGCACGGCAAATAGACCATCGGCCCACCACCAGCCGTATTGTGCCAACACTAGTGCCAGTAACACTGCGGCATTAAGAAATAGATCGGATTTATAGTGCAACGAATCGGCTGCAACTACACTGCTGGCAGTTGCATCCAGCGCTTTTTTCTGCACGATGACCAAAGCCAACGTCAGCACAATCGCGATAACCGACACCACGATCCCGACTGTGGCGTGTTGCAATGGCTCTGGAGTGATTAAGCGTCCACCACCGTGCAATAGGAGTAAGAAGGCACTGCCCATGATAAAAGCCGACTGCGCCAACGTTGCCAGATGTTCGGCCTTGCCATGACCATAACGGTGATCATGATCCGCGGGGATAAGTGCATAGCGAATGGCAATAAAATTAACCACCGATGCCATCACATCGGCAATAGAGTCAGTCACAGACGCCAGCATACTGGCCGAGCCAGACCACAGCCAGGCCAGTAACTTTATCAAGATCAGTGTAGAGGCAGTTGCGATTGCGGCACGACTTGCCAGCTTTACCCAAAACGCATAATGGGAACTTTGTGTCATCGACTAGGCTCAGAAAATTAACGCTAACTGGGCCTATTTTAACAGAGTCAATCGTCCTGGTCTGTGTTCCACATTGGCATTTTTTCCAGCTGGCTCTTAAGCTCGGTCTTCTGTTTTTCGGTCAACAGATTATACAGCTGGTTGTGAAGCTTCATGCGTTGCAGCTGCTGTTGAGTGCGCCATTGCTGTTGCTGCTCAAGCAGTTTTTTCGCTTTGGACTCATCAAACTTAGCCGCAGTCATCACTTCCTGCATCGCTTTGTGCCGGGCAATACGGTCAGCTTGCATACTGTCGCGTTGAGCATCAAACAGCTTTTTCATAGCCGTTTTCTGTTCTTCTGTCAGTTCCAAGTGATGCATGGCCATAAAACCCATGCGGTCCATGCCAAAGCCCATTCCATAAGAGAAGCCACCGCGCATCCCCTTACCACCAGGCATACCTGGTCCCATGCCTTGACCACGCATCATACCTGCACCTTTCCCCATATACTGAGGACATGGACAAGCGGGCGCCGGCGGCGGAGTAACATCGGCTTTATCGGTCTTGTCAGCATCTGCTGCAAAGGCGCCGGTTGCCCAAAGACTAGACGCCGCTACCAGCGCCAACACACCTGTTTTAAGCTGCTTAACCATTGTTTTGTCCCTCACTTTGCAAACGGATTTCATGTGGATACCTTAAGTTTATATCCTGCACTGTAATAGTGGATACTCAATGAGTAAATCACCGTAAATAACACCCTATCCCACTGAAAATTAGCATCTTTACCCATTCTTACACAGCATGACTACAATTGACTGATAAATAGGTATACTGCTCACAATATATAGATAATGGCAAGCGTGTGGGAAAAGTCACTATGAGCCGGATTTTGTTGGTAGACGATGATTTGGCACTGGCAGAGTTACTGAGCCAATTGCTGGAGCTGGAAGGCTTTGAGCTGACAATGGCTTATGATGGTCAAACCGGGCTGAACATGGCACTGGCAGAGGATTTTGATATTATTCTGCTGGATGTGATGCTGCCAAAGTTAAGCGGTTTTGCGGTATTACAGGAATTACGCAGTAAAAAACAAACGCCGGTGTTAATGCTGACCGCCCGGGGCGATGAAATTGACCGAGTGATTGGATTAGAACGCGGTGCTGACGATTATCTGCCAAAACCATTTAATGATCGGGAACTGGTGGCAAGAATCCGCGCCATCATCCGCCGTTCCAATACTATCGCACAAGACATCCACCACAATAATGAGTTGGCGTTAGGTGACATCAAAATGGATCCGACTCGTCAGGAAGCGTACTGCAACGAACAACTGCTGATGCTGACAGGTACGGAATTCAGTTTGTTATTCGCGTTAGCACAGCAAGCAGGCGACCTGATCAGCAAAGATGAGCTCAGTGAAAGAGTGCTGGGCAAGAAATTGATGCCATTTGATCGCAGCCTGGACATGCATCTTTCCAACCTACGCAAAAAATTGCCGGAGCGCCCTGATGGCCGACCACGGGTAAAAACCATTCGTGGCAAAGGCTACATCTGGATCCCTTAATGTCAGCGTTTTTTTTGCCCAACCGTCTGTTCATCAAGCTGCTGATCGGTTTTTGGCTGTGTAGCAGTTTAATTATATTGGCAGTCGGCAGTCTGCCGCTGTTACAACAGAGCCATGAAGCTGGTGAGATCCCTCCGCCTATCATGAATGTTCTGCAGCGAGTGGTAGAAAAACTACAACGTTCGCCGGAACGATTACGCAATATTCGGACAATGGAAGGTGCGGACGTTGACCATCATCGCCCGCTGGTGGCTCCACCAGATGTCGACCCAACGATAAATTTTCCAGGCCCCCGGGCAGAAAGACCTGGTGATCCTAAACGTCCCAGGAATATGGGAGAACAGCCGTTTCATCTGTTTATATTTGATGCGCAAGGGCAACTGATTAACAGCCCGAGACTGCCACTGACAGTGCGTAATAATCTGCTGATGATCTCCGCACTGGAACGGCCGAGTCCGCGTGCTTTTAGTTTTCGTGAAGAAATGTTTTTCGGGCCAATTGTCTTTAGCTCCAATGGCGAAAACTACCGTTTGTATGCTGGTTTACCAGGGCCGCATCGGCTTCCTTGGTTCTTCTTTTTTATTGAACACAAACTGCTGACACTGTCGTTAGCGATTTTATTATCAGGCGTCTTATGTGCTCTGCTGGCTTGGCATCTAGGTAAGCCGTTGATGTCATTAAAATTAGCGGCCAATGCCCTAGCGCATGGAAACCTGACCAACCGGGTGGATGAGGCAACCTCCAGACGCCACGATGAGATTGGAGAACTGGGCATCGCTTTCAACAGCATGGCCGATGCTATTGAGCGCATGGTCAACAGCCAACGCCGCTTGATCAGTGACATTTCTCATGAATTACGTACCCCCTTAACCAGATTGCAACTAGCGCTAGCACTGGCACGCAAAAGAGGTTTTGCCGGAGAAGAAACCGAACGCATAGCCTATGAAGCAGATCAACTGGGACAGATGATTGCCGAGCTGTTGGAATTATCTCGGGTGACCCTTAAAACACCGGAAGAGAAAGTCTATGTCGGTCTTGCCGAATCTTTGAGTCAGGTGCTGGATGATGCCGAATTTGAAGCGGCACAGCAGGGAAAGAATATCCTTATTCAGATCCCAGAAGAGTTAGTAGTACCGCATTACCCCCGGCCCTTGTCACGTGCCATTGAAAATCTGTTACGCAACGCCATCCGCTACGCAGAAACCGAGATAACGCTCTGTGCCAGCGTGGAACAAAATCAAGTGCTGATTATTATCGCTGACGATGGTCCGGGCATTGAAGAACAAGAGCTGCAGGCTATTTTTAAACCCTTCTATCGCCCCCAGTCCGCACGTGACCGCGAAACTGGTGGCTGGGGACTAGGTTTGGCCATTACGGAAGCTGCCGTTGCCGCACATCATGGCACCATCAGTGCCCGTAATCGCATCGTTGGCGGTCTGGAAGTCACCATGAAATTGCCACTGGTGGGCTAGCGTCAGGCCATCTGCGGGCAAACCACATGTAACGGCCGCAAATGGTACATTTCCACCGCTGGATGACTAAAAAACCCCACTTCCCATGGATTTTTACAGATGAACTGTTCCTTGAGCTGTGCAAATAATGGTGAGGTCTTAGGAATTTGATACATCTCGCCGCTAATGATGCTGTAGTTCCACTCTATTGCCACCTCGAACGCAAAAGTCGCACGGCTATCAATGGCAAAATAACAGCGATTGTCTTTGCGCAATAGCTGCGCTTTAAAGGTTTCTGGAAAGGTGATGAGGAAAATATCATCATCAACAGATGATAGAAATGCCATCACAGTTGAGTGAGGTTGGCGCAGTGCATGTGTTAACAATACGCCGATCTTGTTGTCTTGTTCATTGAGATCAATCTGCGGTGCTTGTTGTAATGGTGATACCGGCAATTGAGTATCGCGGCGCTGATCCAGCGGATACTGATAATCCGCAGCGCGATACTCCTTAACCACTGACGCCCCATAAAACACTTGGTACTCCTGCGCATGAATGCTGACCTCATGCGGCGAGATCCGACTGACCTTTCCTTTGTATGACAATCGAAACACCTGCAGTTCAGCATCATATTCTGATACGCCAGTGCGATTATCCAAATGCAAGGTCACCCATTCATCCATCACCAGTTGATGACCTTTGGGAAAGGTAGCCGTCAGCTCAATATCACTGTTCACATGTACGCCACAGATATAAACATCCATGCCTACGGAGGCTGCACCGTATGTTCCCAAAACGCCTAATACGCGCTTGCCAATCAATTCTGAAAGCGTCCGCTCTATCATATTCCCTGCTATTGTGACCCAAACACTGCTGTGATAACACTTGGCCCACGACTGACAAGCCGCTGTTACCGGTAAACAATTACTTTTATAATGCCTGCGTTTTTAGCTGTCGGCCATACTTACCATGTTCCATATCGCTTTATACGAGCCAGAAATTGCGCCGAATACCGGCAATATCATTCGTCTTTGCGCCAATAATGGCAGCCAGTTGCACCTCATAGAACCGCTGGGATTTGATTTAGAGGAAAAGAAACTGCGCCGCGCCGGACTCGATTACCGAGACCTGACATCGGTGCAGCGTTATGCCAACTTCGAAGCCTTTCTACGTGCCATGACAGGTAAACGTATTTTTGCCTGTACCACCAAAGGCAGCCGTCCGCATTCAGAAGCGCACTATCAGCCAGGCGATGTGCTGCTGTTTGGCCCCGAGACTCGAGGTCTGCCATTATCTATTATCGAGTCGCTGCCAACAGAGCAACGTATCCGCATACCAATGGTGTCCAGCAGCCGCAGTCTCAACTTGTCCAATGCTGTGGCAATTATCAGTTATGAGGCATGGCGCCAACAAGATTACGGAGCCGCCCGCTAGTGCTTCTCCGACCGCCACGATTTTGATAAGGTACTGATTACAAGGCTCCCTATTCAGGAAGTGGCGGGAATGAGCAAACTGAAAAGCCGCATCAAAACCCAGCATCAGCTTAGTTTCCACGGTGATTACAGCTGTGAAACAGTCGCTTTTTTTGACAACAACATACTGGTGCTGCGGCTGTGGGATCAACAGGCCAGCCAACCTTTATTACAGTTCCGCCGCGCAGACGATTTGCAACTGTTGCTGTCATTACCACTGGCTGAATATGACGGCAGCCAGATTTTTTGTCGCTGGGGTGCTGGTCTTGCGTTGTTAGGCAAGTCTGGACTGTGGTTCTGGCCTAGTATTGCCGAACAGGAAGCAGAATTTTACCCACTGCACAACGGTGACGTATTGCAGCAGCAACTCAATGGCCAGCAGTATCAATTTACGCCATTACAAATGGTGGCCCTTGATGAACAGCAACTACTACTGCGAATGAGCGGCGCTAATAACCGCAATGGCCGGGCAATTTCCTGGCTGTTCATTAACGAAGACGGTAACAGTCATATCGTTAACCGCTTTAAAGAACTCGACGATACCGAAGTGCTGCAGTTACCAGTTTTTGCACAGACACAACCTGAGCTGGCGGCAATAGCCGTCAACAACGGCACCATCTGGAGTTTGTGTTATCCACAAACTGGCGCTAAACAACACACAGCCAGTGTGAATGTATTGGTGCCTTACCAATATCGGCTGCCAAAAACCTTGTTGGGCTCGCTGTCGAAACTGCTGGGTGCGGGTCAAAAACGTGAATTACTATTGCAGCCCGGTCTGCAACCACTTGCTGGCGGTGATGCTTGCTTTAGTGAAAACCACCAATGGTTATGGTTGCATCCTAAAGGCAAGAGCAGTTTAGATTGCTATGCCATTGGCTCGGGTCTTAGTCAGCATCAGATCAGTCTTACACCAGGGCAAAATCTCGGTGATATCACCAAACGCCAAGCGCACCTGAGTTTCTGGGATGAAAAGCAATTTCTGGTGCATAACGGCACGCAGCTTAACCTGTGTGAAGTGTTGTTACCCACGACTACCGCCTAATTCGTCAGCATTATGACCTTACATCAGTAATCTGTGTTTGTCTGGCAGTGAGATTAGCCAATATGGCTAACAGAATTGCAGCCAAGGCACAAAAATGCCGGCACATGACCGGCATTTATCAGCTCAGAGATTAGTCAACCGCCAAAGCCCACAGCTTTGATATCCAGTTGTTTTACCTGTCCATATTTAGCAGCAATCGGTGCAATCTTGGCAGCGTTACCAATCAACACAAACTGCAGCTTATCTTTGGGGAAATAGGTATCAATTAAGCGTTTGCTTTCAGCAACAGTCAAGCTGTCCACCCGTTTCTGAAAATCGTTGATATACGACGCATCAAAACCGTAGATATACATATCTGAGAGCAGCCCCGCAAGCTCACCATTGGTTTCATAACGCGGCGGGAACTGTCCTTTCACGTAAGCTTTCGCCGACGCCAGCGTTGCCTCATCAATGCCTTTATCCCACAACCGCTGGTAGGTTTTCAGCGCCAGATCAACTGCCTGCTCAGTGGATGACATTTTGGTAAAGGTACTAATTTCAAACAAGCCAGCATCGCGATAACTGATAAAACTGGAGCGCGCCCCATAAGTCAGTCCAGAATTTACCCGCAACTCATCATTAAGCCAGGAAGTAAAGCGCCCACCGAGAATGGTATTCACCACGGATAACCCAATATAGTCTGGGTTGTTACGGGCCACCCCCATACCGCCAATCAGGAAGGTCGTTTCAATGGCATCCGGTTTATCCACTAGCAGCACTTGCGATTGCGTCAAGCTTGGCAAGCCCTGACTTAAATCCAGCATAGGTGCAGGCTTCTGTGATGACCAACGGCCAAATAACTGCTGTAGTTTGGCTTTCATTTGTACCGGGTCAAAATCACCGACCACGCTGATGGCGGTGTTGCCTGGCTGGTAAAACTGGTGATAAAACGCTTTCACCTCTGGCAATGTCAGCTTCGCCAATGAATCACGATCACCCGAGGTAGCGTTGCCATAGGGGTGATCAGCAAATATCAGCTTGCTGAAGTAACGGTTAATCACCGACTTAGGACTTTCTTTAGATTGTTCCAGTTCGGCAATATTGCGCTGCTTCAGTTTGGCAAATTCCTGCTTATCAAACCGTGGCTGCAACAGCACATCGGCCACCAGTCCAAGCATGATATCAGTATCCTTAGCCATAAAGTCAGCACTGAGGTAGCTACCCTCACGACCGCTACTGGTGTTTAAACTGGCACCGAGAAAATCAATCTGTTGTTCCAATTGCTGCTTGCTGTGTTTACCCGCACCTAATAACAAGGAATCCGCCGTCATACTGGCAATCCCCCCGATGTTGTCATCGACACTCCCCGCTCTGACAACGGCATTGACAGTAATCAATGGCACTTCTTTTTGAGGCATAAGCATCAGTGTCAGACCATTGTCCAGTTTCACTGTCTCATAAGCTGGCAGCTGAAATTTGCCGGTATCCTGACTCACTTGCACAGTGGTTGCCGCAGTTTTAGAGGCTGACTGGGAAGCAGACTGACAGCCCATGAGGAATAATGTCGTCGCCGCAAGTAGTGTCAGTGGTGTTGCAATATTTTTATAGTTCATTTGTCTGTCTCCTCTTCGGCAGCCAGTACGCCGACAGTACGGTTAGCCTTGTTGAGATAAACTTGCGCAACCCGTTGAATATCCGCCAACGTCACTTTGTTATAAGCAGTTGGCGCATCAAACAGCTTCTGATAACTGCCAAAAAACAGTTCATAGGTGCCAATGGTGTTGGCCTTACCGTTAATGGTTTCCAGGGTACGATAAAAGTCCATCAGCTTGAGGTTTTTCGCTTTATCGAGCTCCTGCTGAGTAACTCCGTGAGTGGCAACATGATGGATCTGTGCTAACAGCGCCTGTTCTAGCTTGCTTTCAGTCACGCCCGGTGCCGCCACCGCGAGGACGTACAGCAAGTTCGGGTCAAATGCCATCGGCATATAGGTCTCAGCCTCCAAGGCCAACTGTTGATCCACCAGCCCACGGTACAAGCGGGAACTATTACCGTCACTGAGAATAGACGTCAGGAGATCCAGTGCGTAGTAGTCGTTATCACTGCTGGCGGGGACATGGTACGCCAACATAATGTTAGGAGTACTAACCGATGCCTTTTTGACAAAAATACGGCGCTCACCTAACTGTTTAGGTTCAACCGTTTTTATCGGTGCAGGCGGTTGCTGCGCCGGGATCGGAGCAAAATATTCATTTGCCAGCCGCTGCACTTCCGCTAGGGTCACATCGCCAGCAATTACCACCACAGCGTTGTTTGGCGCGTAATAGGTTTTGTGGTAATCCACTAGATCTTGTTGTGTCCAAGCGGCAATGTCTGACTCATGACCTATTACTGGCCAACTATAGGGATGTGCTAGAAATGCTACACCTTTCACGGGGCCTTGCAGTGCCTGCCAGTTTGAGTTTTCCAACCCGGTAGTGCGTTCCGACGCCACCACGCCGCGTTCACTGGCAACCATTTTCGGATCAATATCCAGATTCGCAATACGATCCGCTTCCAACTTAAAGATGGTTTCTAGTGCATTGGCAGGGAACCAGTCGGTGTATACCGTCACGTTCTCGGTGGTATAGGCGTTGTTAGCGCCTCCTGCGGCTTCCATCGTGCGGTCAAACATCTTCGGCCCATAGTGTTTAGAGCCGTTAAACATCATGTGTTCAAAGAAATGCGAGATACCGGTAATGCCAGGCCGTTCATTACGGGAACCGACTTTCCAGAACAGGTACATGTTAGCGTTGGGAATGGATGAATCCTCCAACACCATAATTTTCATGCCATTAGCCAGAGTAAAACTCTGAATATCCTTGGCGGTGGTCGCTTGTGCTGTAGCGGCGCTAAACAGACCTAGCGACAACAGCAAAGCGGTCAGTTGACGCTTCATGGTGTGCTCCTGAGATGAGTGTTCTCAGGTATCTTGTGGTGCTGGCACTAAGATGGCAAGTTTACAGCTGTTACAGCCGGATGCTTTTTGTAAACAAGCATGTAAAAGACTTGGCGTTTAATTATCTATTACTTTACGTTTAATTATCTTCATCTTGGGCGTTTCCATTTGATGATCTTTGGCAGCCGCCTCTTTCGCTTGTTGCAGATATTTTGCTTCCCGCTGTCCGCGTTCATTAAACTGTTGTTGCGCTTTTTGTCGCTCCAACTGCTCCCACGGCTCTTGCTGCTGCCGTGCCAGCACCGCCTGTTCCCTTGCCGCAGTAGCACCCGCAGCAGCTTGGGCTTTTTGCAGTTGCGCCGCTTCTGTTTGTTGTGCCACTTTACTTGCTTGTTCCGCCGCTTTTTGTCCCACCTGACTTAACTCTGCCGCCGCTAATAATCCTGGCAATAGCAGCAATATACCGAGCAATGGTTTTAGCATGATATTTTCTCCGACAAAAAACTCTGTATCTGACAATCATAGTCACACATTTATGTGGTCAAATAGGTAATAATGATCTTTTTTGCAATAAATCAAAAATTTGATTGAGGAATGCGCCAAAACTGTTTATTTTTTGCTACCCAGAAAATAGGCAATCGGCATATTGGATGTGTCCTTTAAGTGGGACAGCAGCGGAGCAGCGCGGATGATGGATTGGACACAAATATTGGCGCAATTACAGGCGGATGCCGCATTGCAACCACAGTTGAAGATCTGGCAGAAACAACCACATGAAACGCCGTTGGCACTGTTCCGTAACGCCATCATTGTTGCCGCTAACCAAGCCGCGTTGGACTACTTCGCTTGTCTGCGTACCGAAATTATTAATGCCGCATTATATGATTTTGCACCACGGCTACAACTGAACGGCCAAAGCAGCATTGAGCAGGCTCGGCGCCTATTTGAAGCCTCGGTCGCCAAACCACAGGTGCAGGAATGGCTGCATCTGAATCGAGACGGTAAAGAGCTGCCCACCCGTCTTTATCTGTACCCGGTGAAATTGCATGAAGATGTGCTGGTACTGGTACGGTTTCAGCATCTGGATCGCCGTAGCCAACCGAGACGAACCCGTAATGACGAATTTGCCGCGATTCCTCGTGGCGTGCTTTCCGGCATTCTGGAAGAGAGCGCCGAGGCAGTTGCCATCACCGATGCACACAATGTAATACTGGCCGTGAATAAAGCTTTGTGTCGTTTGTCTGGATATAGTACGGCACAACTGCTGGGGAAATCACTGACGGTGTTAGAGGTGGCTGACGACATCCATCAGCAGGAATGTAGCACAGCACTCAAAGAACGTGATTTCTGGCAAGGTGAGATGTTCAAGCTGAAAGCCGATGGCTGTCAATTCCCTGCATGGCAAAGCAGTCGTCGCATCATAGCCGATGGCACACCATATATGGTGACGATTTTCAGTGATATCAGCGATCGTAAAAGATTGGAAAATCGTCTTACTGAGCAAGCGATGTACGATGTGCTCACGGGTTTGCCAAACCGCCGTCACATGAAAAAACTGCTAAGTGAAGCGTTAGAATTCAACCATAAACATGCCGATGCTGAACGCTTAGGCGCTCTTATGTTTCTGGATCTCAATGGTTTTAAACACGTCAATGACTGTTTTGGTCATTCCATGGGTGATCGCATTTTGCAACTGGTTGCCGCGCGGCTGGAAGCAGGCTGCATTGAGATGGCCGACATTGCACGGATGGGCGGTGACGAATTCACATTGATCCTCACCGAATGTCAGAGCCGCAAAGAGATCCGTTGGTTTGCTGATCAGATAGTCAAATTGTTTGATACACCATTTGAGCTGGAAGGACAGAAGTTCTATCTCGGTACCAGTATCGGTATCAGTCTGTTCGATGGTGAAAAAATTAGCTCATCACAGCTGTTAAGCCAAGCCGATACCGCGATGTACTGTGCCAAACGTAGCGCCGACCACATTATGTTTTACGATAAAAGCATGAGCGATGCTGCTGAACACCGATTAAAACTGTTGGGCGATTTACGCCATGCCATGAGTTTAGGCCAGTTCAGCATCTACTATCAGCCCATTGTGAAACTGAAGGATAACCACTTACTGGGGGCTGAGGCGTTACTGCGCTGGCAGAAAAACCCTCATGAGTTGCTGGAAGCTGCCGATTTTGTGCCTTTGCTGGAAGAAACCGGGTTGATTGTCAGCGTCGGCAATTGGGTGTTGGAACAAGCGTGCCGCCAAGCGGCGCTGTGGCGCAAAGAGGATCATCCAGATTTTACAATTTCAGTGAATGTATCGCCGATGCAATTGGAGCATTCTGATTTTGTCAGCCAGGTTAAACAGGCATTGAAAAATGCAGCCTTGCCTGCCGATGCGTTGGCACTGGAAATTACAGAATCGGCACTGCTGCACTATCCCCAGCAAGCTCGGCAAACATTGGAGAACCTGCATAATTTAGGGTTGAAAGTGACCATTGATGATTTCGGCACCGGCTTTTCTTCACTGAGCCGTTTAGGCAATATGCCAATCGATGGTTTAAAGATTGACCGTGAATTTGCTGGACAACTTGATAGCTCTCGCGGTCGTAAGTTATGCCATGCCATCGTACAGTTAAGCCAGGCATTGGAGTTGTCTTACGTAGTGGAAGGAATTGAGACCGAACAGCAAAAGGCCGTACTGCAGGATATGGGCGAAGGCCAAGCACAGGGATTCTTCTTTGGTTATCCGCTGCATCCGCAACAATTTGCCCTCGCGCATTTTCAAGCGCGCGTTGTCAGATAGTTTGTCATAAGACAGAAAGCTGCCAGCTTCAGGAATTTCCTGCATAGCTCCCCTGCAAAGCGATGCGCTGGCAGCCCTGACACACCAGATCTCGTTTTGGTGCTCGCTCATTAGAAAAGTGTTGCTGTCTAAATGTCGTGATCTGGGCATGATTTCGCAATGTAAATCGCCTCCCGATGTTTGATTGCCCAATCTATCGACAATTATTCCCCGCACGCCCCACTGTATCTGCACGACATTTCCTGTAAAAGACTGACAACTTTCACAATATTTTAATGATTTCTTAAGATCTCGTTGGACATAATGGCCGCTATTGTTTAAATCATGGTCACTTTTGCCTATTGCAGGCCAAACCACGCACCATGAGATCACTGGAGACGTTATGTCCCGTTTGTTTGTGTGGCAACCTAAGTCTGGTTTCGTGGCGATTATTGGCATGCTACTGAGTGCGCTAGTATTTTGCCTAGCCCTGCTGATACTGCCACTGTTGCTACTGGCAGCGGCAGGCGTGTTGTTAGTGTTGAGTCTGTTTGGCCGTCGCTACTTGAAACAACATATGGCTAGGATGCAGCAATATCGTTTTCGTGCCAGTAAACGGGATATATATGATGCCAACCCCCATGTATGTCGCGATCACCCACATCAATGGCGCAGCAAGGGGCGGGTACTGGAACATCAAGATTAGTCGGTGAGTAATTCCTTTGCTCGTTGTAATGACCGCTGTTCCTCTGGATCTTTGCTAACCGTCAATACCCGTTCTATCTGTTGCACCAGCGATTGCCACAAGGGCTCAATCACCTGTTGCTCCTGTGCATTACCGCGTTTTTTAGCCAACTTCAGCCAGGCTGCCGCTTCCACGACATCAATCCTTGCTAGACTACCATCGGTTAATGCAATGGCCAGTTCAATCATTGCGGGCACACTGTGACCATAGCGAATGACCTGTCGCAAGTAATTCTCTGCCTGCGACATATCGCTGCCAAAAGCTTGTTCTTGATTCAACATGTGCTGGGCACGCGCCAGCATGGCATCTAACTGCCCCTGCTCAGCCGCCTCCGCCAGCCATTGCTCACTGGCCGCTGGATCCGCCTGACAACCTTCGCCTCGAGCCAACAACAGTGATAGATGATACTGGGCATGAGGATAGCCGCTTTGCGCTGCTTGCCTGATATGCTGGAACGCCGCAGTTAAATTGCCCTGCTGGTAACGAAGTACCCCCAGGTTCGCCATCGCTTCCACATGTTCCTGCTCGGCAGCGGCGGTCAAATATCGCTCGGCCAACACAAGATCGGCTGCTATATCGCCACTACCAACCAAATAGAAATAGCCCAGCAGCGCCATCGCATCGACAACACCGACCTCAGCCGCCTGGCGGATCAACTGCTGTCCGGCGGGCAACTCAGGTTCGCCGCTGTACCCATGCAACAGTGCCACACCATGTTCAAAAAGTGCACGAGGTTGCTGCGTGGCGGCCTGAGCAAACCAATAAGCGGCTTTGGCGAGATAGTGTTGTGCCTGTTGCTGTCGTGGCAACGGCTCGGCGTCAGTTATTGCCTGCTCCTGCTGTCTTGCCATCAACGCCTGACTCTTAAACGACATACCCAGTAGATATTGGGCCTCGCTGTCATCTTCCATCACCGCACGAAAACACAGATCACGCCCACTCAGTTCATCATACTCATCAAACTGGTACTCTGGGGCTGAACACTGCCGTAGTAACGGATACACCAGCTCCACCAGTTTCAGCAGATCGCGAATAGCTTTGCGAGCCAATTGCTGTAACTGCACTTGGTCCAAATGGTATTTCTCGGGGTGAGCGCCGCGATTACCATCGGTCCGCAGCCGATGCAATGAACGGGTGATACGCACATCGATCAGTCGCAGTCGGTTGAGCTGCTCAATCCGATCATAAAGATTGGGACTGTCGAACACTACCGCCGTAGGTTCTGCCAGTAGTGCGGTCAGCCGATGCGCAAAGCTTCTGACATGCAGCAACGACTGTGTTGGCACATCACTAACATAACGCTTGGCATTGCGGTATTCTGCGGCCAGAGCCTCCGAGATACCGGCGACGAACTCGATATCGTTCACTCTGGCCCCCGTAATTTAGGCAGGCTGACGACTGACCCGGTACAGCCGGAACAGTGCCACGTTGACATACAAACTGATAAAGCCGGTGATGCTTTCTACCACTAACCGCAATATCACTGGCGCATGTTCTACGCTTGCAGAAATCACGCTGCCCAGCAGTACTAGCGGGAAATACAACAACAGCACTAACAATGTGCGACCGGTAACATGTTGACTAAAGACAAAGCTGGCTTTAATCGCCTGTAATGGTGACAACCGCTCAACCACCACCATAAAGTTAACATAAGACAGTCGGGCAAACAGATACAAGCTGACCCCTAGGCCAATAACGCCAAGAGGCCCCAATGTGGAAAGTATCACCACCGGCGCGGCAATGGCCATGCCGGAAAATATGCCAGCAACCATCAACCACGGCAAAAAGGGTAAGCTGTCTTTCAACACCGACAAAATGCTGGGCTGATAACCCTCAGTGCGCAATTCCATGAACAGCGTCAGCGAGGCAATCAGCAACGAAAACACCAAAAACAGTAGTAATGCCGCCAGTACATGTGGCGCACCAATTTGTGGCGCTTTCGGATCCATCGCCGCAAATTCAGCCCCCAACCATAACTGAATACCGACTTGTACCAGCAGAATCGGCAAGGCCAATGCAGCCAATTGCAGCAGATGGTTGCGGAAAAAATAGAAAGCTTCAGAAAGTATCGCAGACAAGGACATGCAGCATTCTCAACAACGGTGATAACAGTATCAGATTCAGCGCTAAGGATACCCAAAATCGCCTGTTAATGCACCGCAGAAATCAATCGACCGAAGCTTTTGGGTAAGGAAAGCCGTGCATCATTACAGCGGTTGCGCATAGAATAAGCTCCATTACTAGGATGACAAAGGAATAATCCGAATGAAAGCGCCAATATTAACACTGACTGCCCTGCTGCTGACGCTGCCTGCCCATGCTGGCTTGCTGGATAATCTCAAGTCACAGGTGCAACAAGCAACGGCCAACACAACGACTGCTAGTACCGTGGCTACAGATAACCAAAATACCAGTCTGGTGAGCAGTGTAATGTCGCAATTGAATCTGAATCAAAACCAGGCCGAAGGTGGGCTGGGGAGTCTGTTGAGTCTGGCAAAATCCAATCTTGGCACTGCTCAGTTTTCTCAGATTGCTGACACTATTCCCAATGTCGATAGCCTGTTATCCGCAGTCCCGGCGACCGACACTAAGTCTGGCATGAGCGGCTTACTGTCCAAAGCGGGTAATCTGGGGAGCTCATTGCAGGGTAGCGCCATGGTTTATGACGCTTTTTCCAAGCTAGGGATCTCTAAAGACTTGGTCGCACCTATGGCTGAAATTCTCAAGAATTATCTGCAAAGCAGTGGTGGAGATAACACCGCCTCATTGCTGACCCAAGGGCTCGGCGCACTGCTGTAAGAGCTATGTTCGGGAACTCAGGCAGCGCAAGTCATTCTAACGTTTTAGTAATGAAGTAAGGAAATGACAGAATGATAGCCAGACTAAAGCAGTTTTTTAAAGAGTTGCAGGATACCCCAGATCCTCAGCAACTGGCCCATAGCATCAATCTGGCGGCCGCCTGCATGTTGCTGGAAGTGGTATATGCTGACGAGCATCTCGACGGTGCCGAGGCAAGTTTGTTGCCACAGCTGTTGGAACAAAATCTGAGCATATCGGCAGAAGATGCCAACGAATTAATCGATGAAGCGCGCCGAAATCGTAACGACGCAACGTCTTTATTTCAGTTCACCTCTGTAGTCAATGAACACTTCTCATTGGAACAAAAACAGCAATTGGTATTGTCTATGTGGCAGTTGGCCTATGCTGACGGCGAACTATGCCGTTATGAAGATCAGATTATCCGCCGCTGTGCCGATTTGCTATATCTGAAGCATTCAGAACTGATCCAACTGCGTAATCGAGCCATCGAGCGCCAGCGTCACGCGTAACGCTGGCGCTAAACCAACTGCCGCGCAGTTTCTTCACCAGCACCTAACATTTTCTCCAGTCGGCTTGCCAGTCCGTCCATCTGCAATCGCAATCTAAAATGTTCGGTCTGCTGTGCCAGCCAACTGGTTCTCTGCGCATCGGTACAGTCATCCCAGTGCAGTGGCAAATATTTTGCCAGCGCTAACACTAACGCCAGTTTGGAAGGGGATTTTGCTGACGGCGGATCTTCCTGATAGCGCAATCCGGCCACCAACTCATCTGAAAAATACCATTCACTGGCAAGCTGTGCGGCCACCTCCGCGGGCACAACGCCCAGCAGATACAAGCTGATTTCGGCCTGATCCGCCCCCTCAGCCACCGCCGCCTGTACCTGACGCCACTTAATGGGTTCCATCAGCGCCAACAACAACTCACCAATGTTATGTAACAGGCCACAGGTAAAGGCCGTGTCGTGTCGCAACATCGCCCTTTTCCCCAACTCCTGGCAAAAAAATGCAACTTCAAAACTGCGGCCCCAAAATTTGACTAAATCGACGCCATTTACTGGCGGTATCGCAGAGGTTACCGCAGAAGCCGTCACTAGGATCCGCAACGGTTGGATCCCCAAACGGATAACGGCCTCTTCAATAGAACCGATTTCACGTCTGCGGCCAAAGCGGGCCGAATTCGCCAACCGCAACAGTTTGGCGCTGATCAGCGCATCGTGGGAAACCTTTTCCGCCAGCAGCCCAAGTTCAGCATTGTCATCATTAATAATTTGCAGAAGTTCATTCAGCGCTTTTGGTAACCGTGGCAACTGCTCAATTTTTTGGATGATAGTGGTGTTTCCCATGGCAACTTCCCCTCGTTAAAAGTGCGACTTTAACTATAGGTGATCACCGCCAAGTTGCCGGTAGGAATTGTGACAAAGATTAGGAAGCCGCCATCGGTGGCAATGGTGGCCGCCGCAGTTTGAGTTGTAACCATAGCAACGGCAGCAATATCACCATCAGGGTAATGGCGTACACCATCGCACTTCCCAAGGCCACACCAAGGACTAGGCACATCAGACTGCTCAGCACGGCCCAAGGACGGTAACCTTTACTCAGCAACCTGACTGCCGCTAGCATCGACAGCAGATAAATCACCACAAAGACACCGTTAGCCCAGGAAATTAACTGATCCAGCCGGGTATCGGTCAGAAAGTTCGCCAGTAGCACCAATGCCATCAACGACAGGATAAACGCTAATGCGCGTACGGGTACGTTATGCTGGTTACGCGGCGCAAACCAGCGTGGCGTAATGCCTTGTTCACTGAAGCTGCTAAGTAAACGCGACACGCTGGCCGCATACACATTGGTCGTGGCTAAGCCACTGGCAATGCCTAGAATCCCGATAATCTGCGTGCCATACCCACCCAGCAGCGTGTCAAAAGCACTCATCATCGCCAATGGCGCATCAGAAGGCAGCAACAGCAATAACCAAGTACAGACTAAGTAGATAGCGCCGACCAGCAAAGTACCGATCATCATTGCAGGGGTAAAATCTTTCCTCGGATTACGGAAATCCGTGGTCAGATGGGTCATGGTTTCTACCCCTAGAAAACTCCAGAACGCGATGCCCATCGCCTGCAATGTGCCATGAATATTCAGCACTTCCTGCGGTGCCTGATACTGGGTTGCGCGGCTGACCCCGCTGCCAAACATCAGTACCACCACGGCAACAATACACAAGGTCAGAGCAAACTGTGCTTTCGCCGATACCTGAATGCCGCGCAGATTGAGTCCTAAAAGCACTAACAGCACCAGCAACTCACACGCCAGCTTACCCCATCCCGCAATGGGCACCATCACCTGAAAAAACTGAAAAGTCATCATAATGGCAGCGGGAGCACCAATAGGGACAATCAGCAGGAAACTCAATCCGACCGCCCGGCCCAACACCCGTCCAAACGCCTGTTCCACAAAAAATGCTGGGCCAGCAGCATGAGGGAAGCGCGCGCCCAGTTGTGCAAATACGATGGTGATAGGAATAATCGCCAACGTCAGCAACGCCCATGCCAGCATGGCACCATGCCCCGCCATATTGACGGTCATCTGCGGTAAAATAAATACGCCGGTTCCCAGCAAGGTGGTTGCCATCAACCCTGCACCTTGCCAGCGGCCAATAGTTCCTGAAGTTGGATTCATCTGATAAATTAACGCCGAATGTAATAGCAGCAGTATAGCGATTTCACCGCTGACAATCTGCGTCAATACACCAAGATAAATTCAGCATTAGCCGACAAAATGACGGCTTTGACGACGATATGATGGGACAATTGAGGAATGGATAAATTTGATCAGGCAATTATCACTGCACTGCGGCAAAATGCCCGCAAGAGCGTATCGGCAATTGCCGAAGAGGTCAGCCTGTCACGTAGTGCGGTATCCGAACGTCTGAAAAAGCTGGAACAGAATGGCGTGATCCGCGGTTATCAGGTGTTACTCAGTGAATCACAAAAAGACGGCGTAAGTGCTTACTTTGAGATCCAGCACCAGTGTCGGAACTGCGCCGATATCGTGCACCTGTTTCAGGCGGTGCCGGAAGTGGTCACCTGCCACGGGATTTCCGGGGAAATGGATCTGCTGGTTTATGTCAGAACCCCCTCCATGCGGCGGCTTCACGAAATCCGTGAAGCCATCGATGCCAACCCGGCGATCAGCAAAATCAAGACCCATGTCGTCATGAGTGAATGGATCAATAATCGCCAAGAATGAGTGATTACCCTTAACACATATTCCGGTGGCAACTGCGGCGCTGGCTGCGCAAGGTCACCAACTGTTGTGCCAATTGCTGCATCAATAACAGTTGCTGTTGCTGTCCGGCATTCAGCACTGCGGGCGGCACACACTGGCTGAGCCTACTGCCGAGACTGATGATCAATTCTTCCCCTTGGCTGAGTTCCTGTTGGGTGGCTTTGACGAATAACAAACGATAAGCGCTGAAAAACAGTGTCACCATCACCCCATCGTCCCACGCATCAGCACTCAGTTCTTGCTCAGAACCGGCCAGAGCGAGCACTAGATTACACACAGTCTGCAGCGAAGTGGCTCCCGTCAATAATCGCTTTACGGCTAATTCTTGACCTAATCTCGCACTCATTCGCTCTGCTAGTTCAGCTTTTTGCCATTGCTGGCTTAGCGCGGAAATCACTGCCATATTCGGTCACCGTTTGACCACTACGTCAGCAATGGTAGTCCGTGGTGGCGTATACGTCCGATCCACAAACTGTTCTGCAATCAATCTTAGATAGATCTGTGCAAGTTGCGCCAATTGCCGATAAAACACGGTTTGCGACGCTGCAACTACCGATGTCAATAATGACGGGATCCAAGGTAAACAAAACTCTTTAACCACCTGCTCGCACAAAGATTGTGCTTGCGGGTTATCAAACAGATCTGCCATCACCCACAATATCAGCGCAAAATGGTCTGAGGGGTCATTGCTTTGCTGTTCAATACCGATACCATAACGATGACAAAACTTTTCCCAGCGTTCGGTACTGTCACCAAACATCAGCGGTTCATCATCGAGATAAATCGAACTCCATGGGTACACCAGTTTTTTACCTGGCCCAATAAACATTCGGGTGTAATCAGCACAGATGACGTTAAAATCCCGGTCGCTGGCAATAAGAATCTGCAACGCCTCGGCATCATCATCACCGACAACTGGCCACTCCTGTAATGAAGTATCAGTGATGACAGACAGCAAGTCCGAGGTCGGATAACAGTAAAACAACTGCGCGACTGTTTTCAGCGCCAATGCAATGTCAGCTTTCATATTATTCACTCCTGAGAATCCGGGGCTGAAGTTTTCAGCCCCGGGAACCAGATTACACTTCTGTCGGGTTCGTAATAGCACCATCAGTGCTGCCTGATGGTCGAGTGAAATCAGCAGTCCCAATAATGATATTGGGATTGGTGATGTTGCTTGGTGGTAACGGTGCAATATCGCGTTCGGTACCATATTTCTGCCGCAGTTCCTCGATTAGACCGAAATCTAAAGCGCGTTGGGTGCAGCCAGCCACGCACAGTGGCTTAAGCCCTTGCGCAACCCGCTCATAGCAGCCATCACACTTGACCATGACTTTACGATCGTTATCGAGCTGTGGTGCATCATATGGACAAGCTCTGGCACAACTGCCGCAGCCAATACACAAGCTTTCTTCAACTTTGACAAAGCCATCCGAGTTGCGTTTGTGCATAGCGCCGGTAGGGCAAGCTTTGGTACACACAGGCTCACTGCAGTGGTTACAGCCCACAGACATGTAATAAGTGAACACATTACAGGTCACGGTGTTATTAGCACCTTCGACGAAAGTACCACCGCTATACTCGTAAACTCGCCGCGGTTTTACATCGACGGCAGCATCAAACTTGTCTTTACAGGCGATATGGCACGCCTTACAACCGTTACATTTTTTGGTGTCAAAGTAGAAACCATATTGTTTATCAGGCATTTTCTATTCCTCAAGCTTTATAGATTCGTACGCGATTGGTGTGCTGTGGGTTGGCTTTAGCAATCGGACTCGGACGATAAGCCGTCAACGTATTGATACAGCCACCAATATCCACGTCACCACTGGGTTTGAACCAGGCACCTTGAGGCATTGAGGCAACACCTGGCATTACTCTGTTAGTTACTTTAGCGCGCACTTTGATTTTTCCGCGCAGAGATTCCACAATGACCCAATCACCATCAGCAAAGCCATCTGCATTTTTGGGGTTAACCCATACCGCATCCATTACAGCTTCACGCAGCCACTGCACACTGTGGAATGAAGAATGTGTACGTCCTTTGGTATGATGGCCCGCTAACTGCAGCGGGAAATCCTGCAACTCTGGAGAGGTGTCTTCGTAACCTTCCCAGGTCACAATGTAAGCTGGGATCGGTGGAATATGCAGGCCGACAACATAGTCTGGTTTAATCCAGTTTTTATTCATGAAATCCACTTCATGAGAAAACAGTTCAATGCGACCAGATTTAGTCTTCAGCTCACCACCATCGTTAACGTAGTTGTACAACCCACAATGTGATTCACTCAACGGATTGAATTTCTTCACCAGCCCCTGAGCTTGAAATTCCTCTAGCGTTGCAGGCAGGACTTCATCTTGTGGCGCCACTTTGGTTTCATAGTACTCTTTGAGCCACTGCTGGTAGCTTTTACCTTCAGTGAATTTGTCGGCGACACCCATCACTTGGGCAAGTTCGGCACAAACATCATAAGTACCGCGACATTCGCCCAATGGTTCAATCGCAGCGGTCATAGCGGTGATATACGACATTGAGCCTGCAGAATACGATTGGTTGGCGACGTCATCCTTTTCCAACCAACTGCTGTCTGGCAACAGATAGTCTGCAAAGAGTGCAGAGGGAGTCATGTGATTTTCACTGACAATAATCAGTTCACACAGGGTGTCATCTTCCAGCAATTTAGCGGTACCAAAACAATCAGAATGCTGATTGATCAATGTGTTACCTGCGAAGTTGATGATGGCTTTGATATTGGCGTTAAGCTTACCGTCACCGTTTGCATCCAGTTCATCTGCTGGCAACTGCACCCCATCCTTAAACGCCGTCATCTCTTTCCCATTACGGATGGCATCTGGCCAAGTAAATACTGAGATTTTGGCCTTTTCTGCACTGCTAAGACTTGGGAATCCAGGACTGCTGAGGTTGTTGAGTGAGTAAGGCATATGGCCTGTATTAGTACCACGCTTACCAACTGCGCCAAGTAAAGCACATAGTGCTGCTGTCGCCCACACGTTATACTCGCCATTAGCCTGACGGTTTAAACCATAACCGCCTACAATATAAGGCGCTTTGGCTGCATATAACTGCTCAGCAACACTACGAATAGTATCAGCCGGTACACCACAGATACGCTCCGCCCACTCAGGCGTTTTGGCAACGGCATCCAACTCACCAACACCAAGAATGTAGGCTTCGTAGCTGCGCTCATAAGGCAATGCTTCTAGGCCCTTTTCTGGAATTGCCGCTTCAGCGCGGAAGCCATAGCATTTTTCACTGAGAAAGGTTTCATTGATCATATTGTTGGTGATCAAGTGGTAAGCAATACCAGATATCAGTGCCGCATCTGTCCCTGGACGGCAAGCATGGTATTCAATGTTGCTGCCAGCCGCCGTATCGGTGTAACGGCAGTCAAACAGAATGGTTTTTACCTTATGTTTTATCTGTGCAAACTCATAACCTTCGCCGCTACCACTTTGGCGAATTTCCAGCGGGTTATAGCCAAAGAATAGGCACAAATCGCTGTTGTGAGCTTCCAACATTGTGGAGCGTGCATTGGAGCCATAAATAATTGGATAGAGCCGACTTACCTGCGCGGAACTATAGCTGCCATAATAACCCAGACATCCTCCCATACAGTTCAACAAGCGATGCCACGTTGAACTGCCGTTAAGGTCATAGTAAGCACCTGACTGATATTGGTAATAAACTGAACGTGCACCGTAAGTGTCATAAATTCCCTTCAGTTTCGCGCCAATTTCGCTGATGGCCTGTTCCCAGCTGATTCTTTGGAATTCACCAGCACCGCGCTTGCCAACACGCTTCATTGGGTATAACACTCGATCAGGGTTATACACGCGCTTGCGATTGGAACGGCCGCGGGCGCATGGACGGATCTGATGATTGCCAAAGGAGTCATCACCAAAAGTTTCATTCTCTATACGGACAATCTTGCCGTCCTTACTGAACACTTTCAGTGGACAGTTAGAGCCGCAGTTACACAAACAGGCAGACCAAGTCTGAACTTCCACAGCACTACCTGGTTCAGCAGGCACCTCTTCCACATCTTTTGAACTGGAGTTACAGCCGGTCACTGTGGCAGCCGCGCTCAGCGCCGCACTCATTTTTAAAAAACTTCTACGTTCCATTTGTATTTAAACCTCGTCTATTTATAACGTTGGCCTAGGGCAGCTTGTAGCTGAAGCTCAACATCAGCAGGTGGGCGTTATAGTTGTGATCCAGTTTGCCTAGGGTGGTCAGGCCGGTAATAACATCCACGGCCACCTGGGCATCGTCGGTATCGTAGTAACGTTCATAGCGGTAGCTCAGCTTGAGCCACATCTGTTCGCTCAGGGCATAACGGCCATACAGCTCCAGACTGTGGCTGAAGTCGTAATAGTCACCGTAATCACTGCTATCAATGGCCGTGTTGCTTTCAGAGTTGGCAAACAGGTAGTCAGCGCCGACCGTCAGTTGGCTTGACCAACGGTAGCTGAACCCGGCTCCAAGGTTGATGAAGCGGTCTTCTATCCGCCCTTGCCAATCTGCTGTTGCAAAGTTGCTGGAACCCGCCATGTCGGAGTTAATCCATTGCTGGCTGGCCAATGCGTACACATGCCAATCTGCAGTGGGGTCAAGCGATAGATTGGCGTCATAGCGGTAGTCTTCTGAAGCCGATAGCCCTAACTCGGTATGCTGGTAGTCGTCTTTGGCATAACGCAGATTGATATCCAAGGTCAGCCAGGACAACGGCGTATGAGTAAAGCTCAGTTCCGCGCCATAGCGGTTGCGGTCAGCTAGGTAGTACTTACGCAACAGCGGATTTTCGTCAGGAGCGGTGATGCGGGAGGCGTCATACCGAGAACCATCACGACTTTCATAAAGTGCTTTGACGCCCAGCTGCAGGTTATCCAGTGGTTTAAGACTCAGACGGGCCCACAGATTGTCCTCGCGGTTATCTTCCCGTTCCAGATAGTTACGCTCAGTTTGTTTATGCTGATACTGCCCACTTAGTCGCACATCTCTGCTGAAGCGATAACTGCTCTGCAGCTTCACGCTCTTACGGGTGATGTCCAGCGGCACATTGGCTTTAAAGGCACCATTAACATTGTCCCACTCTAGTTGGGCAAACTCGGCAACACTGCCTTGGTTGTCACGGTCGCTGTAGCTGAGCTGGCCATTGACTCGCCATTTTGCTGTCAGCAAGCTGCTAACAGACAAACGAGCGTCACGGGTATCCACTTCACCGTTCCAATTCACCAATGGATTGCCGTCCATCTGGATTAAGTCAGCATCTTGGATTAAACGGCCCGCCGCCAGATGACCGTTAACGACTGTTCGGTCCAACAGATATTGACCATCCAATGACACCTGATGGGCATCGTTATCTGGGGTCGCAGCGTAGACATCATCAAGATAAGGTAGCGATAAGTTACCGATATCATTACGGAAGAAACTACCGTTATACTGCAGACGACTAAACCAGTTATCACCATTGGCACTGAGCCCTGCTGTAAAATGGTCAGTCTTGTTATCGATTGGCGCGGCAAAATTTAGGACACCGTTAGCGGCAATCAGACTCGCGGCCTTATTACCGGTCTTCGCTTCATGATTAAACGCCACGAAAGCGCTGTAATCCTGATAGTAGAGCGTCAGGCCTGCACCGATCTGCTCCCGTTCCGTAAACAGCTTGGGATAACGAGTATCGGTGGTTGAAGGCTGTAACAGATTATCGCTGTACCAAACTGGACTTTTGCCCGTGACTTGTGAATGCCGTAATAATCGGTAATCAGCGGTAGCCTTAAACACCCCTGTTTTACCGGCTTGCAGATGGGCACGACTACTGTCTAGCCCTAAATTTTCAGCCTCGGCACTGGCTTGATAGCCATGACCGTCACGATAATGTAGCTCACCGCTTACGGCACCCAACCAACCACTGTCCTCTTTACCTAACGCATTGCCGGAATGGATGTCGTCGCCACTTTTCCAGCCAGTACTGACGCTCACTTCGCCGCGCAATCCTGTCGGATTAACACAACGCTGGCACTGATAATCTGTGGTGTTCACCTTGCTGGTATTGGCGTGCATCACGCCAAAATCTGCGGCGGCGACCTGCCCAGCCGCAGCCATCAGCCCTAGGGTGATAAGATTTAATTTCATTGGCATAACTTATCTCCTTATCAACGGCTGAAGTTGCTGCCAGCGGGGTGGTTAGAACCGTGAATTTGACTGTGACAGTTCAGACAGCTACGACCACCACCGAACGCATCCACACCGGGCTGACTGACGACACGGCTAGCATGTCCGTCATCCACGTGACACTGCTGACACAACTGTGGGGCCTTCTGTTTCAACAGATTGTCGTTAACGCTGCCGTGAGGATTGTGGCAACTGGTACAATCTTCCGTCACCGGCGCGTGTTCCCACAGGAACGGCCCACGTTTGTCGGCATGACAGCTGTAGCAGGTGTCATTCACGGTGGCACGCTTCAACGCTTTGTCATTGGCGGAACCATGGGGGTTATGACAATCGATACAGGTCATCTCATTCCACTGCAGCGGATGTGATGAACGTTTATGCATATCCGCCTTTTCTTGGCGATGACATTTGCTACACACCTCGTTTACCTGCTTGTGATCAAGCACCGGATCATTGGCGGTATGAATTTGATGGCAGGAAACGCAAGTAATACCTTCAAGGTTGTGGACACTGCTGTGCCATTCCTGAGTTTTAGCCTGCTGGTGACATCCGAGACAAACACTGTTCTGGCTCGCAGCAGACAACTTACTGTCTGGGCCAAAATCAATCATCGGCTCTTTGCCACCACGGTTGTGGTTGCCAAGCGGGCCATGACAGGCCTCACACTGCAGGCCAGCCATCGGCGACTTGCTGTTGTCGAGACGTCCATGAGTTGAGTCAAACAGTGCCATCACTTTCGGATCTTTTTTATGGCACATCAGGCAGGAATCAGCACCTTTCGGAGAATAATTACCTTCTGCGAACTTCGCTTGCAGTTGCTGCTCCAGTTGCTCACTACTCAAATTATCCCAGGGCGTCGCTTTCACTGGGGTTATCAGGGACAAAAAGACCCCCGCCCCCAGCATTGCTACTTTAACAATACGGGACATGTAAACTACCTTTTATTTATCGGTGAGTTATTAATATTTAGTTGAACTTATTTATAAATAAGCCCTCTACCATTGTTCCATACAAATATAGATATTTTATTTATTAATATTTCAAATGTGATCATAATTAAACTTGTGAGGCTATTGTGATTTACCGCTCAAAAACATACTGCAGCAATTCGATAATTTATTATAAAATTCAAATTGTTACGATAAATCTAAATTAGCTTACCCATCCACATTTCATTGGTAATCAAAGGTAATCTTATATATATAAATATAAGAAATTTGATCTATTGCGCATAAAAATAAGTAGAATTTTAATCATATAAATGGATTTAAAAATATTAATACTTTTGGGAAAGATATTTTTAATATTATTAGATAAAATAATTCTAATTTAAATATATTATTTACTGATGGATTTAAATAGGAATTATATATTAGTGGTGTTCTCATAAAACCTACAATTGATAATTAACCGCATTATCAGCCTCATTTCAAACCGTAGAGGTTTATTCAGAAAATGCGAGTTGTCTTACTGATGCACTATGTAAAGAAAAGTAAACTGACAAATCGATTTTTCCCGTAGTAGGTTTAAAAGATGCAAGAAAAATCCGGTTTTGTTATGGTCGATATACTCCGTATGCTGAGTATTGCTTTTCAAGTTCATGAGAAAATTGCAGATATCAGCCTAGTACAAGCAGATGTCCTAAAAAGAGCAGATATGACGCCAGGGATAAGACAGGTTGAACTGGCCGAACAGATGCGAATGCAGCCCGCCAAATTAGGTCGAATTGTTGATCAATTGGCAGAGATGGGGTTGCTGGAAAGACGCAAACCTACCAATGATCAGCGAGTGAATGGTTTGTTTGTCACCAGCGCTGCGTCTGAAAACCTGAAGATAATTGGTGATGTTGTTGATGAACTGTGGGTGCCGGCGTGGAAGGACATCGACCCGCAGCATGTCGAAATATTCCGTCAGGTTCTGTTGAAAATTCAACATAATCTCGCCAGTCACAGCGACCATCCAAGCATCCGTCGTTCGACAAAACCACTCTTAGAAGATTAGCAGCCCTTTTTATGCTATATCCTTTATGTAAACGCTGAATACCCTAACATCAAACAAGTTGGAAAGAGTTTAACGAATCAAAGAGATGCGGCTGATCATCACCATATTGCAACCAATAAAAAGCCACCTGCGTGCTCAACAGGTGGCAAAACCCGTGGAGGTTCGGGTAATGTGTGGATAAAGAGCAAAATGGCGTCCTGCCCAATGACCTCCGTGTTTTACGGCATACATAACTGCCTTAAACTCGAATACAGCTCTTTCTAACATTTATCGTTATTATCTAAGCTCACACATAATCCATTAGGCGATAGTCATCTGCCCTGCGTACAGAATAAAATGACGCAGCAGTATCACCCCAATCAAACTACAGGTTGCAGTCCCCGCAACATAAGCAAAACGGCGTTTGGCGGTAGCGGTCATGAACAGATTCATTGCCAGCGGCACAGATAGGCCAACCAACAGGATCCCCACCCAGAACACCACACCCCAGAAACCAAAACCTAAGGCATTGGCGGCAGCCACTTTGGCTTGTCCCCCGGTCAAAACCAACCCAAGGAAGAAGGTGAAAATGGCTACCATCTCTACCAAAATCAGTGGGATTTCAATCTTATGGATCAAATGCACTTCACGTCCATCAGGGTTGCCTTTCATCAGCACACCACCCAACAGCGATGCAGCGGCACCAGAAGACAGTGCTGATAACAGGAACAGGATAGGCAGTACTGGGTTCTTCAGCATCGGATAGCCAGGCAAAGCCGACAGCAGGAAGCCAGTGTAGGCACCCAATGCCAGAGCCAGAATGACCAACAACCCGGTGATAGTCGCTTCACTGCTGCTCAGGAATGCGCTCAGTTTAAGCACCCAAGGGAAGCGAGTTCGACACCATTCGTCAATGACTGGACGGAACACCAGCGCTATCCAGAGGAACATGAAGACCATGTAAATACACAGGATGATCACACCCACAGACATAACGGAGGTCAGGTTATAGAACACCATGATCTTCCAGAAATGTAGTGGTTTGGTCAGGTCGGTGACTAAGATCCCCAAACCTGCCATGACAGTGATAGGCGCAACAATACAAGCAGCCTGAACAAACCCAGACTTGTATGCGTCACCGCGTAAAATAAAGTTCTTCAACAGCACGGCGAAAAACATAGCACCGCCTGAAACCCCGGCAAAAAACAGGTAAAAAGCGATTGGCCAATGCCAGACCAGATGCTCAAAATGGAAAGGGCTCATACGTTTATCCCTCCCTGCTTAGCTTGAATACGGAACAATTTAGGATGAGTTCCCAAATCTCTCTTATTGCGATACACCGGATTTTCTTCCAGCGCTTTGACTATCTCTGAATTGGGATCATTCAAGTCACCAAATACCAGCGCTTTAGTCGGACACGCTTCCACACAAGCGGGCTGTTTGCCTTGTTTAAGCTGAGTTTCTCGACAAAAATCACATTTATCAGCGGCTTTGGTCACCGGATTGATAAAGCGAATGTGGTAAGGGCAAGCCGCAATACAATACTGGCAACCTACACACTTCCAAGAATTCACACTTACAATGCCGGTGTTCTCGTCTTTAAATGCAGCGCCGGTTGGGCACACATGCACACAAGGTGAGTCTTCGCACTGTTCACAGGATTTACGGGTAAAGTGATAGTACTGATTCGGATATTCACCAAATGGGCCAGTGCGGATGATTTCCAGACGCGCCACCCCTTCTGGCACCTGATTTACCTTGCGGCAATTATCAGCGCAGGCATTACAGCCAATACATTTGTTCTCGTCATGCAGCATGGCGTATTTGACTGCACTTTTCTGCTGTTCACCGGCCACTTCACCATTGGTCAGTACATACAGAGAGATGCCGGCAATCATTGCCCCGCTGCCCTGTAAAAATTGTCTTTTTGACTTATCCATCACGCACCCCCTACTTCGCATGACATTGACGGCACAACTGACTGTGTTGTGTGCCGGTCATTTGGGTCATCGGATCTGTCGCCGGGTGGAGTTGGTGGCAAGCAGCGCAACTTACTTTGTTAGCGTGGACGTTATGAGTCCATTCGCCTGCAGCCAGTTTTTCCGGGCGGTGACATCTGAGACAGGTTTTGTTCTGCTCTTGGGGAGCGTTCTCTGGATCGGGGTTAAATACCCGGATGTCGTTGGGTTTGCGGGGATGGACGCCCTGTTCACCGTGGCAGGTACTGCAAGTGAAATGCATTTTGTCCTGTCCGTGAACCCCCAGCATTGTGCCATTGCGCTTGTGGCATTTTAGGCAGGGGCCATCATTGATTTTCAGCGCGGTAGATGTTTCTGCATTGGCGGTGCCGGCTGTGCCGAAACCCAACAGGCATACCAATGTGGCAACACCGAGCACTGTGCGCCAAGTATTCCTGAACATAGTTCGTTACCTGATTATTAGTTTGTTATTTTTGAGAAGAAGGGTGACAACCTTTTTTCAGATTGTCACCGACATCGACTGTAAACATCAGGCAGCCAAGGCCTGCATTAAATGCTGTTTATCCATTGGGCAGTTACGCTTCATATCAATCAATCTGATGTTGAGTTTCTGAAGCAGTGGTTTGATTTCTGCACTAGATTTATCGCTGAAATCAGAAATCACCATTTTGATTTCTGATGAGTTCTGGTCAATCAGCACATAGTCCAGATACCCATGAGGTTCAGCTTCGTCTGCATTAACTTCGATAACAGACTCCAATGGAACATGACTGCAGATTTCATATTCACCTTTAGTCAGACTCTTCAGAGACTTAAGAAAGCCTAAGCTTTCATTATCAAACAGACGGTCTTTAATCTTTGCATGTACTGGCGCTGCAGTTTCTGACTTGAAAAACTTAATGCAAGTCATCACGAATGTAACAGCGATAAAAGGAACTGCAATGAACAATACAAAGTAGATAAACGCATAACTGAGATATACAGATGCGGTGCTCATATTAACCTCCAACTATCATGTTGTATTTATTTATTAGCGATTATTTCGCAATTAAATTATTGGCAGAAAGTGCAAGTATATTAGTGATCCGAATCACATCAAGTGGTGGAGAAAATGAGCAGTTTTAAATTTTAAGAGGTTAATTTAATTACTATTTTCTAAAAACAAATAATGGTAAATACAGTTATAAAAAAACAGATATATCATTATGCAAATTGCAATTTATGAAATATGAAAATAGGCTTAACTCCTGTTTGCTATAAAATCTAAATAGAATACATTTTTAAACGTGATATAACACACCTTTTGGATTTTCCATTTTTCATTTTTTTTATTAATCTAATTGCAATAGGAATTTCCACAAATGGAGTACTAACAATGAAACACATCGATTTTGAAAAACTCGACCTACTGAGTTTAATGATCATTGTTGGATTGTGTGAAAACAAATCAGCTACCCATGTTTCAAAAATCCTCAATGTACCGCAATCAAAGATTAGCCGTTGCTTAAGAAATGTTAGAACAATTTTTGGCAACGAATTATTTTATAGAAAGAAATATGGATTAATTCCTAACGAATATGCTAAGCGGATCTATCCAATTGCGAAAGAAATAGTAGATCACGCGCATAGTTTTAACAATCTCGCCAATAATCAACAAAATAGTGAACGTTGGTTTGAAGTGGCTGTTCCGGGCTTAGTCACTTATTTATATCCCAAAGCCTTAATGCAATCTATCCGTAATGAAGATAAACAGTTCCATCTGAATATTGTGCCGTGGAATAACAGCACTTTACAGGGGATTATGGATGGTGAAATTACCATGGGCGTTTGCTGTGGTAACCATCAAGATGCCATGAAACTGGTCGATGGTCAGTACGAGATCGAATCGTTGAAACGGTTGGAAGATATTTTCCTGATCTGTAGCAGTAAACATCCGTTGTTGCAGCAGGAAATCACCCTCGAATCGATTGCCAAGTTTCCTTTTATCAAAACTGACCTCGGTTGTAATCCGCACGCAACCTGTCCGTTTGAAGATTGGTGCCACCGTAATGAGATCCAACTGGATGTAGAGATCAGCATTAGCAGTGTTTCATCGCTGTTTAATTATCTGGAAGAAAGCCAGGCGGTATGTCTGGTGCCTTATAAGTCCGTTTTTGATCTGCTGGCCGATGTACCAACATTACATGGCTGTAAGCTGGCGGAATCCGAAACAATGCGCATGTTTGGCATCGCCGAACCCAAAACCGTTGAAATGGTAGCGCCGACCGATAGTAATGATATTGAGCTAAATTGGCTCAAACAGAAAGTAAGAGAAGTGACCCAGGCCCTGGTGTAACGGCCTGACACGTTTTTTAACTATCTGAACATACATTGCATACCGCAAACAGGTTACACTAACAGCCATCCACCACAGGGTGTCTGTTTATGCAAAAGAATCAACACGCCGATCTGAATCTACTTTGGGGCGAACTCATTCTGGAAGAACTGGCGCGGCTGGGAGTACAACATGTGTGTATGGCTCCTGGCTCACGTTCTACCCCCTTGACCTTGGCGGCGGCCAGGCAGACGAAGCTGCAACAACATCTGCATTTCGATGAACGAGGACTGGGCTTTTACGCCATGGGATTGGCGAAGGCCAGTCGTGCCCCAGTGGCAATTATTACCACTTCCGGCACCGCGGTTGCCAATCTATTGCCAGCAGTGGTTGAAGCCTGGCTGACGCAAGTACCTTTGATTGTGTTATCTGGAGATCGTC
Organism: Shewanella fodinae; assembly: GCF_014651955.1. Classification (GTDB taxonomy): domain Bacteria; phylum Pseudomonadota; class Gammaproteobacteria; order Enterobacterales; family Shewanellaceae; genus Shewanella; species Shewanella fodinae. Next base: position 87,668 of record NZ_BMXW01000006.1, read on the forward strand.
CACCGGAATTGATTGACTGTGGGGCCAATCAGGCAATCCATCAGCCCGAGATCTATGGCCAATATGCACGACCCGTTAATCTGCCAACACCGGATCTGGCTATCGCACCACAAACACTGCTAACAACCGTGGATGAAGCGGTTTGCAATCAACAATCCCCGGTGCATATCAACTGTATGTTCCGCGAACCATTATATCCGCAGGATTTGCACGCGCCGCTAGCGCAGGAACTCCATCATTACCTGTTACCATTGCAGTGCTGGCAAAGCCATGCCAAACCCTATAGTCAATACAGTCGGTTAATCTCGGGGCAATTACCAAGTCGCGACATGCTCAACCGCTTTGCCCATGGTCAGGGCGTTATTATCGCTGGTGCCCTAGATGCTGCAGAACAACCAGCGCAGTTGACAGAGTTAGCAGCCAAATTGGGCTGGCCCCTTTTGACCGATGCCCAGTCACAACTGCGGCAGCACCCGGCCGTTATCGGCAATATTGATCAGTTGCTGCAGCAACCTAAAGCCAAAGCACTATTGGAGCGCGCTGACCGGGTATTGGTGTTTGGCGGCCGTTTGCTGTCAAAGCGCTTAATTGCTTATCTAGCACAACAGGATTGGCAGAGTTACTGGCAAGTATTGCCATCACAACAAAGGTTGGATCCCAACCACAAAGCCAAAGAAATCTGGCTGACGCCGTTGACAGCGTTTGCCGCACTCGACTGGCCACGCTCCTCTGCTGCTAACTGGGCACTGGAGCTAATCACGGCCAATGAACAGTTACACCAACTGTTCCGACAGCAGATAGATAATGGTCCGTTTGGTGAAGCACAGGTGATCAGGGCCATAGCCGCCACGCAACCGGGGAAACAGCAACTGTTCATCGGTAATAGTTTGCCGGTGCGGTTATACGATATGTTTGCACCAGTGACGGCCGACGCTGCGCAGACCTACACCAATCGTGGCGCTTCCGGTATTGATGGCCTGATTGCGACCAGTTGTGGTATAGCAGCCCATCAGCAGCGACCGACAACACTGATTATTGGTGACATCTCCGCGTTGCATGATCTGAACTCTCTGGCACTGGCGCGACAGGCTAAAGGACCTTTAGTGCTGGTCATTCTCAATAACGATGGTGGTAGTATTTTTAACATTTTGCCGGTGCCCGATGAACAAGTGCGCCAACGCTATTACCGCCTCGAACACGGACTGGAATTTGGGTACGGCAGCGCCATGTTTGGTCTGCCCTATAACCGGGTGGAAGATTTACAGGCATTCAATGATGCCTATCAAGAAGCCTTAGCATATGACGGAGCGTCAGTGATTGAAGTTCGCGTCAGTCAGACCCAAGCCAGCGAGCAGATTGCTCAGTTGGGTCAATGGGTGAGACAAAGCTGATGCTGGCCTATCAATGTACAGGCGACAATCGGCAACCTAATCTGGTGCTGTTGCATGGATTTCTTGGTAGTGGCGCGGATTGGGCTCAGTTATTACCCGTCCTAAGCCAACATTTTTACTGTATTACTATCGACCTGCCAGGGCATGGCAACAGTAGCATCCAGAGGGTGCCAGAGCCGGGTTTCAAGGCGACGGTCGAGCTCCTGTTGCAGACACTGGACAATCTCGGGGTAAACCGTTTCCATCTGCTGGGTTATTCTCTGGGTGGACGTATCGCTTTGCATGTCGCACAAATGGCACCACAGCGTTTATTGAGTCTGCAGCTGGAGTCCTGCCATCCTGGCTTACTGACGGTGGCAGAAAAGGAACAACGCGCCGTTAGCGATTCGCAATGGGCTACCCGACTGGCACACCTGCCGATACAGCAATTTCTGGCACTCTGGTATCAACAGCCCGTGTTTGCCGAGTTATCTGACGCCGAGAAAGCGCTATTAATCGAACGCCGTAGTCAACAGAGCCCTGACGCGTTACTGGCGATGTTCCGTGCCACGTCTCTCGCTTGGCAACAGGATTTGCAGCAGGTCCCGGCCAGCTGTGGCTGTCCGGTACACTATTATTATGGCCAGCAGGATGCGAAATTTTCCGCGTTGGCACAACGCTGGCAGACACGGAGTAACATCCACTGCCATGCTATTGCTGCTGCGGGGCATAACAGCCATCAGGCCAATCCCCAGCAGTTTCTTGCAGCGCTTTTACCCGCTTTAGGTTCACCAGCGGAGGTTACCCTATGATTGCCGATTCCTTTACGCTTGCCCGTTACCATATTCCGTTGGAAGCACCTTTACCTGTAGGGAAACAGCGTATTGAATTGCGTCAGGGATTAGTGCTCAAAGCCTGTGTTGGCGACCAGCAACATTATGTGGAAATCGCCCCGTTAAGCGGTCTAGATCGTGATGGCAGCCCCATTAACGGCTTCAGCCATGAGTTGCTGGATGACGTAATTACTGAAGCGCAACTACTGTTACAGTCTGTCATAGAAGGCGGACATGATCTTATTGCCGCCAGTAATCTCACCCAACTGCCGTCGCTGGCGTGGGGCTTAAGTCTGCTCAATGCCAAGATTGCAGGGCAGTTACCAGTACACCACCCCCAATTTGAACCTATTCCGCTACTGGTTCCACGAGAAGGCGAACCCATAACCTTAACCAAGCAACGCATCAGCAACTTACCCACGCATATCCGTCGGGTAAAAATCAAAGTAGCGCAAACTTCTATGGCAGAAGAGCTGGCCCTGATCTATGCCGTGCTAGAGTTACGCCCAGAGCTAAAGCTACGGCTCGATGCCAACCAAGGCTTTGAGCAGCCACAGGCAGAAAGCTTCTGTGCCTGCCTGCCAAAGGCAGCTATCGAGTATTTCGAAGAGCCTTGCCGTATCTGGCAAAATAACCGGGCGCTGTTCGCCAGCACCGGCATCCCATTCGCACTAGATGAAACGCTGGCCAAAACAGCGGATTTTAAAGTGGCGGAGGATGCCTTCGAACATGGCCTGAGAGCACTGGTGATCAAACCCATGTTGCTAGGCACACTGCAACGATTGCAACAACTGGTAGACGAAGCCAATGCGCTGGGTATTCGTAGTGTGCTGAGTTCGTCACTAGAAGCATCACTGGGGATCCGTGATTTATGCCGGGTGGCAGCACTGTTAACCCCCGATGAAACCCCGGGCGCTGATACACTGTCGCCATTTAGCAAGGATTTGATCGTTGGCGATCAGCATAAGACCTGCTTGCAGTTTGAAGCGCTTACTCCTGTATTCAGTGTAGGGAAATAATCGATGTTGTCGCCCTTGCATCAGAGTGCCCGCCAGCATCCCACCGCCATTGCGCTGATGGCTAACGGCCGAGGCATCAGTTATCGCAATTTGAGTCAACAAGTACTGGCATTAGGTACACAGTTACGGGACGCTGGATTACACGCGGGAGATAAACTTGCCTGTATTGCTGGCAATTGTGCCGAATTGGTGAAACTTTACTGGGCCTGCGTCGACAACGGCTTGCTATTTTGTCCCTTGTCACCCAAATTTCCTGACAGCCAGCTTGAAGGGTTGATGCAGCGCTTTGCGATCCAATACCTCTGGTGCCCAGACGATGCTCGTCAGCCGCTGTGGCAAACACGTCAGAGATTAAACCTCAATTTTGCCCTAACCGCGAATAGCACTGCACCAGAAATAGCACTGGATACTGCGGTTGACATTATTTTGACCTCTGGCTCCAGTGGCACGCCGAAAGCCGCCATGCACAGTCTGGCTGGACATATCGCCAACGCCGAAGGCAGCCGCAGCTTAATCGCATTGCAAACCGGTGATGGCTGGTTGGCATCATTGCCGCTGTTTCATATTGGTGGAGTGGCGATTATCAATCGCTGTGCCCTAGCCGCAGCGACCACAGTATTGCCTGACAGCAGCTTGAGCCTGGCACAACAACTCAAACGCGATCCCATCAGCCACTTGTCACTGGTAGCCACCCAATTACAACAACTGCTGGATGAGGCGCCTAACAGTCTGTTACTCATCAAATATCTGCTACTCGGTGGCAGTGCTATCAGTCAGTCATTACTGGACCGTTTACAACCACTGGACATGCAGGTCTTCACCAGCTACGGCATGACCGAAATGGGTTCGCAAATTACCACAGGGCCAGTTCGCACTGACGGTAGCAGCGGTAAACTACTGCCAGGACGCCAACTGCAAATCCGCGACAATATCATCTGGGTACGGGGAGAAACGTTGTTTCTCGGCTATCTGCAGGATGATGGCAGTGTGGATAAAGCCACAGATGAGTCCGGTTGGTTTTGCAGTAAAGACCGGGGATTCTTAGATGAGCAGGGGCGACTGCATATTCAAGGGCGCGCCGATAATATGTTCATCTGTGGTGGCGAAAATATTCAGCCAGAAGAAGTAGAGGCCGCATTAAAACTGCACCCAGATATTCTTGAAGCTATAGTGTTTCCAGAGCCAGATCTCAAATTTGGTTATCTGCCATCAGCAATAGTGAAAACCCGTAGCGGAGAATTGCCAGACGCGCAGGAGATCAAAGCGTTTCTTAGCCAGTATATTGCAGCATTCAAGCGACCTAGACGTTACTACGCTTGGCCAGCTATTGATCAGACCGGTCTGAAAGTGCAACGGCAGCAGATCATTGCCCAAGTGACCAACACCGACCCTCACTAAAATCGAGGCTCTCATCATGTAAAAAGCCCGGCATTTGCCGGGCTCAGATAATTCTGACTCAGTCTCAAATTTCCATACATGCCTTGAGCTTGTTCATGGCATTTTTTTCCAACTGCCGGATACGTTCCGCTGACACCTGATACTGGTCTGCCAAGTCCTGCAAGGTGGTTTTATCATCATCCAGCCAACGGGCTTTCAGAATATGCTGACTACGCTCATCCAGCGTTTTAATTGCAGCCAGCAACCGGGCCTGCGAGTTGGCTTCCCAGTTATCATTTTCCACCTGTTCGGCCACATCAGAAGAGTGATCCTCCAAGTACAGAGCAGGGGCAAAGTCATGGTCATCATCCTGATCACTGCTCATATCAAACGCCGCATCTTGGGCTGACATGCGTGACTCCATCTCGGTCACATCCGCCTTGGAGACGCCAAGACTATCGGCCACCATGGAGACTTCTTCATCGCTGAACCAGCCAAGACGTTGCTTTGCCTTACGCAGATTGAAGAACAGCTTGCGTTGTGCCTTAGTGGTAGCAACCTTAACGATACGCCAGTTTTTCAAAACATATTCATGGATTTCCGCTTTAATCCAGTGCACGGCAAAAGAAACCAGACGCACGCCGACATCGGGGTCGAAGCGTTTTACCGCCTTCATCAAGCCTATGTTGCCTTCCTGAATTAAATCTGCCTGAGGCAAACCGTAACCGGCATAGCCACGGGCAATATGCACTACAAAGCGCAGGTGCGACATAATAAGCCGCTTAGCCGCCTGCAGGTCACCTGTTTCCTGCAAACGCTTAGCCAATGCATATTCCTCATCAGCTTCCAGCATTGGCATGCTGCTCACTGAATGAATATAGGCTTCGAGACTGCTGCTTCCCTGAGGAACCATCAGTGCCATTGATTGCGTTTGATCAGTCATTCACGCTCCCTTTCATTACTACAGTTCAATTAAAGGATTTCAACCGAACTTTTGCACTATCGGTTAATTGACATTATATGTCAACACAACTCGGTGCGGAGTGTTATTTTTGCTCCACAAATAGGACAATGCAAGTCCCAATTAGTTCACGGTAATATCAGCTGGGTTCAATGGCCCGCAGGTGCTGTCGTACGGATAAATAAGACCCCAGCCAACCGAGAAACGATGCGGCACACACCATCTGTAACAATTCACTGAAACTCAGCGACTGTAGCTGCATGTTGCTGCCATAAAGCCCGATAAAAGTAGTCACTGCACCGGATAAAAACCACACTAACAGATTGATAATCAGCCACGCTAAAGTACCACCAATAACACCGTACCAAATGCCAGTATAAAGGAATGGGCGCTGAATAAAGGCTTCGGTTGCGCCCACCAGCTTCATCACTTCAATCTCATTGCGCCGGTTCATAATTGCCAATCGAATGGTGTTGCCTATCACCAATACCACAGCCAGGATCAGCAAAGCTGCCAATCCGAACACAGTGCGTTCCAACACGTTAACCAGTGCCTGGAGTTTCTCCAGCCATTCAATATCCAGCCGTCCGAAACTGACTTCGGGTTCCTGCTCCAGCTTTGCCAATAACTCTCTGGCACCCACGGGGGTGGAGTAACGACTGCTGGGGGTTACAATAACCACTGCGGGTAGTGGATTTTCATCTAGATAAGAGAGCGCGTCACCAAAACCGGATTGTTGCTGAAACTCTGCCAGTGCCTGTGCTCGTGTGATGTATTTGATATCACTGATTTCAGGATAAACCTTAATGCGGGCGATCAGGCTTTGAATACTCTGTTCGGAGCGACTACCGTCTATGAACAGGGAAATCTGCGCGGCGCTGCTCCAAGAGTGCGTGATGTTTTCAACATTCTTAACCAGCACCTGTAATGCCGCCGGTAAACTCAAGCTCACCCCGAGTACGGCCATGGTCATAATGGAGGACACCGGCGTCCGCCACAACTCGCCCATGCTGGCAGTGGCATGCTGAATGTGACGGATGAAAAACATCACAATGCGGCCAGAGAGTGGTAGCTTGGAGCGGGTCAGCGAAGATGGGGACATAACAACTCCTAATCGCTCAAGGATTCAACGATATCGGCTTCACCACCAATCATACGCCCCTGCCGTAACGTCAGGGTACGATATTTCATACGGGCGATCAGACCAAGATCATGGGTGGCAATCAACACACTGGTGCCAGCATCGTTAAAAGTCTCAAACAGCCGCAAAATGTCCATCGACAATTTAGGGTCGAGGTTGCCTGTCGGTTCATCGGCCAACAGCAGTGCCGGTTTGTTCACAATCGCTCGCGCAATGCCAACCCGCTGTTGCTCACCACCAGACAACATAATGGGGTAATGCCGTTCTTTGCCATATAGCCCTACCATATCCAGCGCACCTGCCACCCGCTTGCGAATTTCGCCCAGCGAAAAACCTTCAATCACTAACGGCAACGCCACGTTGTCAAACACACTGCGGTCCATCAGCAGATGGTGGTTCTGGAAAATCATCCCTATCTGCCGTCGCAGATAAGGCACATGCTGGCGTTTGATATGGGCAATATCATGACCGTTGATATAGACCTTGCCTGCACTGGCGCGCTCAATCACGGTGATCAGTTTGAGCAAGGTACTCTTACCAGCACCAGAATGACCGGTGAGGAATGCCATTTCTCCCCGTTGCAGGTGAAAGTTCACCTCGGTCAGCGCTTTCTGACCACCGGGATAGATTTTACTGACCTGCTCAAATCGAATCATACTCAGCTATCCGTCTTCTCCTGACTGAACAGGGCGTCGATAAAGTCTTTGGCGTTGAAGGTTCGTAGATCATCAATCTGTTCACCTACCCCTATGTAACGGATAGGAATACCAAATTTATCCGCAATGGCAAAGATCACCCCGCCTTTGGCAGTGCCATCAAGCTTACTGATAGTGATCCCCGAAATACCCACTGCTTCATGGAATAACTGTGCCTGACTGATGGCGTTCTGGCCCGTGCTGGCATCCAGTGTCAACATCACTTCGTGCGGTGCGGCGTCATCCAGCTTCTTCATCACTCGCACCACTTTTTTCAGCTCATCCATCAGATGTGCTTTATTTTGCAGACGGCCAGCGGTGTCGGCGATCAACACATCCACTTTACGGGATTTTGCGGCCTGCAACGCATCAAACAATACGGAGGCACTGTCAGCACCGGTGTGCTGGGCGATGACCGGAATATTGTTCCGCTGGCCCCACACCTGCAGCTGTTCAACCGCAGCGGCACGGAAAGTATCGCCTGCGGCCAGCATCACAGATTTACCTTGGCGCTGGTACTGTTTCGCTAGCTTGCCGATGGTCGTGGTTTTACCCACGCCGTTCACCCCTACCATCAGGATCACAAACGGACCCGTGGCATTTTCCGGTACCAGTGGCTGGCTCACCGGTTCCAAGGTTGCCAGCATCTCTTGTTGCATCAAAGCATACAGCGCTTCCGCATCTTTTAACTGTTTGCGGCTCGCATGTTCGGTGAGGTTATCGATCAATTTGCGCGTGGTTTCTACGCCTACATCGGCGATCAACAGTTGTTCTTCCAGCGCTTCAAACAAATCTTCATCAATTTTCTTGCCGCGGAACAAGCCAATAAAACCGCTGCCGATGTTCTCGCTGGTGCGCATCAACCCCCGTTTCAGTCGAGCAAATAGCCCTTCCTTATGTGGTTTAGCCTGCGGTTCCGGCTGTTGTTCTAGCTTCTCACCATGTTCATCGCTGGCTTTCGCTGCGGCAACATGATCAGCGACTGAAGGTTCTGCAGGGATGGTTGCAGTTACCGCTACTTCGTCATCAGTGCCTACCGCATGGTCATCAGTAACAGACACTTCCTCGGCGATATCGTCAGCATCCGGCGACTCAGGCTCTTTGTCTGGTAGGTCTTGCTCTGCTTCGGCCGTTGGAACTGTGGTATTTGTATCCGCTGTCGCCGCCGCAGCGTCTGTTTCTGCAATCTCGCATGCTGTTTCGGCAGATGCAGACGTGGACTGCTGCAGCTCGGGCTTGGTTTCAGCGTCAGTATCTTTACGGAACCAGGAAAATAAACCTTTCTTTGCCATCAGTATTCAGTGCTCAATCTCTTGGGTGGGAATTGCCAGAAGCCTTGGAGGCCACTGTTCAGTGGTCGCGGATTTACCTGCTGCCAGCGTTTTCGCCTTCAACGGCAACTTTGTTATAGAATAGCGACGCTTCACTCCCCTCATCAGCCTTAACTGGCTGTTAACGCTCTGCATTATGAAGGGATTTAAAATATTCGGTACAGTTTACCACTTTATTTCTGTCGGCAACATAACGGGGGCAACATGGCCAGAAATCGTCCAGGCAGCGGACAGGTAAGGATCATTGCAGGCCAATGGCGGTCACGCAAATTACCCATACAGGATCTGGAAGGATTACGCCCAACCACAGATAGAGTCAGAGAAACCTTGTTTAACTGGCTCAGTGGTCATCTTACTGGCGCGAGTGTGCTTGATTGTTTTGCCGGTAGTGGTGCGCTGTCGTTAGAAGCGCTGTCGCGTTATGCCGCCTTTGCCCGAATTCATGAATTGCAGCGTAGCGCCGCGGATCAGCTCAAACGCAACTTGGCAACCCTCAAATGTGACAACGCGGAAGTGCTGGTCGGTGATACCTTGCAACTCCTGCAGCGACCAGTTGATAAACGTTTTGATATCGTATTTATCGATCCGCCATTTCGTAAAGGGCTGGCAGCGCCAACCATAGCGCTGTTGCAGCAAGGATGGCTCAACGATGACGCGTTGATTTATGTGGAGGTAGAGACTGAATTGCACGACTTGCAGGTGCCCGCGCAATGGCAACCTTTAAAAGAGAAACAGGCGGGTCAAGTCAGTTATCGCTTATATCGCTACCAGGAGCAGACTGCATGAACATGAGTATTATCATTGGCAAGCTGGTCACTGCCTTTGCATGGCTGCTGATGCTGTTCAACCTGCTACATCCGTTTGATGGCAAAATTGTCATCATTCTCAATATCCTATTAGGCGTTACCGCTATTATGCACGGCCTGCAGACGTTGATCTTTCATACACTGTTCAGTCAGGCGTTGCCACTGCGCGCAAAAGACTATATCAACGCTTTTGTCTTTGGCGTATTTGCACTGTTGTACTATCGTCAGCGGCTGCTACAGCACAACGCTGACGCCAGCCGCAAGCGTTAACACCTTATAGAAAACCAATAGCCAGCGGGTATTTAAAGACTTTGCCTTCGCTGGCTTTAATAGCGGCAATGATGGTGAAGATCACATTCAACAACACCAAGAGGCCAATCAGAAAGAAACCTATGAGCAAGAACGCCAAAACAATGGCAACGGCATAGTAGATCAACATGCTGATTTGAAAATTCAAGGTATTACGGCCACAGGCATCGACAAACGCCGAGTCTTCCCGTTTCATCAACCATACAATAAGCGGCCCCAGAATATTACCAAAGGGGATCAGATAACCGGCAAATGTTGCCAGATGCACCAGCATCCCCATGTCACGTTCCTGTTTTGGCAATTCGTACATAATGACTAGCTTCCCTGTAAAGTTTGTAACTGCGCAGGCCCATGCAACCGCTTGTGCCAATCTTCCACCACACCGTTATTCAGGCGTTGTTGCAAATTATGCTGCCAGTTGGCGGCTAACCCATCGGCAGCTAACAGCTTTTCATAAGCCGCGGCATCATACTGTGGCGTAAAATATAGTGCCATCGCTTGTGCTAAGCTGACCGACGAACGCCGCTCCAGCAAGCGCAACTGCTGTTGAGGGTGAATACTGCCCTCATCAAGCACTCGGTAAAACCAACCGCACATGGCACTATCTTGCATCACCTGTGAAAAATTTGGCTGACAAAATTGGACATTGAGCTTAAAGCAAGGCGAGCGCGGTTGCGTTACCTGCAACCGCACCGTACCGATGGCGACAATATCACCAATGAACAGATCCTGTTCCGTCAGCCCCAACGATGAAATATTTTCGCCCATAGCGGGAGCTGTATGGGTTGTTCCGGCTAACCCTAGCTGTTGATAAGCTTGATAATGTTCTAGGGGAAAATGATGCAGCACTCTATCAACTCCGCCGTGGTTTTTGCTATCTGCCTGAGCATCATGCAGTACCCCTGTGTAAGTCACCTGTAACAATGACTGCGGTTTTTTACTGTCAATACCACTGGGCAAGCCATCACGAAACGCCAGATTGTCACCGGCATAAAGGCCGCAGAGTTGATGTTCGGGCAAAAGAGAAAATGGCATCTTAACGTCTTGATGAACAAATAATTAATCTGCAGTTTTTATCACAGAAGTTGGCGATTAGCCACACGATAAATTTGAAAAAACCCCGTTGGGGAACGGGGTGGAAGGAATAACCAGCAAATGAGCGAACCTCTCGTCATTGCTGCAAACGAGGGTTACGCCGTTAATCATGCGCTATTGCCATGACAGGTGTATGACAAAAAATAAAGCCCCGCATCATGCGAGGCCAAAAAACCATCTAAAAGGAAGAATGAAGGGAGAGTATGCAGAAAACTTTCTCAGTACTCGCAGCGAATATTATTGGGACAGCATGACAACGACATGACGTCTATATAGTGTTTTTGTGACATCCGCTGCTGGCATCCTGCAGATATTGCCGCAAGGCGATGCCGGGCACTGAGGTTTCCGAGGCCACGGCATATGCCCCCCACACCGCGGCTTCGCCCATGGCAGCAGTAATCTCCAACCCCGACAATAAACCGTGGATCAACCCCGCAGCGTAGACATCACCGGCACCCGTAGTATCCACCACCGCAGCGGTCACGGCAGAAATACGTGTTTCCCCTTCAGCACTGTATAGCCGTGCCCCTTGTTCGCCCTCAGTCACAATAAAATAGCGCAATTCATCACCGGCAATCTGCTGGGCAAACTGCCAATAGTTTAATGACGTGCGTTCATGCATATCGGAATGCGATGACAGCAGCACATGACAGGGCCGCGGTCGATCATCTTTCGCCAACTGCGCCACCACCAGCGTGTGTGCCAAAGCGCTATGCGCCCAACTGACCGCGCCTTCAGCGGAGGTATTAAGATACAGCGCGTCCCACTCTTGCCAGCGTGGCGGAGCGGCTAACTGAAATGTGGGCCGTTGTGGTCGGATAATGGTGCGTTCGCCATCAGGCGTCATCACCAACAAGATTTCACTGGTACTTCCGTCATGTCGTTGTACCCGCCGGCAATCCAGTCCTTGCATACCCGCTTCGGCCAGTACCCAATCTCCTAACTCATCGTGACCGACCTGACTCACCAAGGCCACTTTATGTCCGGCCCATTCCAGTCCGATCCCAGTATTGGCGCCACCGCCACCCAAGCGCCGACCGCCGTCTTGATAATGAAAGCGTCCGCCGGTTCGTAACGCTTTGTTGAGCAACAGAATACGGTCACAATTTAGATTGGCTATCAGTAGAATATTGGCCATATTTCCTCTGGAAAACACTTAATCAGCAGATTGTAGAAACGCTTGTACGCGAGGCAATTGTGCCGCACCATCGCTGCGTCCTAAATGATAAACCGCCGCCACTTTGTCGATATTACGCTCCAAGCGCGACAGCCCCAATGGCGCTTTGGGCTGGATCACCAGCGCCGTGCCAGCCTGCAACGCCTGCTGTAACTGTTGTAACGCCTGGTTGTAGCGCTGATGCCGTACCATTAACGCTTTAGCGACCTCGGGATAATCTCGGTACACCCACTTTGCCAACCAAGTCGGCTTGAAGGGCGATTTGCGGTACGCAGCATCCTGCGTCAGGATCACTAGCTGTTTACTGAAACCATCAGCCTGCGCCTGCTTTATCGGAATGGCATCGGCAATGCCACCATCCAGATAAGGTATGTCATTAATCAGCATTGGGTGCGATATAAAAGGCAAACTGGAGGATGCAATCAAGACATCCAGCAATCGCTGATGATCATGGAAATCAGCCATGCCAAAGAATTCGGTGTTACCTGTGACACAGTTGAATGCCCCCACTTTGAACTCTGAACCGCTGTTTAGGAAGTTTTCGAAGTCAAATGGGATTAACTCATTTGCCATACGACGGTAGGCAAAATCCACGTTGATATAATTACCGCGGCGCAACCAATGGCTCAGCCCCATGTAACGTTTATCATTAAGGAAACCTTGCTGAATTTGCAGGTTACGTCCAGCTTGCCGTGACAGATAAGATGCCGGATAAATCGCCCCCGCCGAGACACCGACCAGATATGGGAAAGTTAGTCCGGCAGCCATAAAGCTATCCAGTACTCCCGCCGTATACATTGCCCGCAGTCCACCACCTTCCAACACTAATGCGGTTTGCTCCATTGCTGTTCTCCTGAACTTCACGGCATGCAGCATACCCAAGCTGGCAGCACAGGAAAACCTTTTGTCACTGACATTGGATATTTTTCAGCAGATGCTAAGCTAGCGTCGTATGAGTTTTCACTGTCACAAGGAGAGAAATAGTGAAACGGTTGTTGTTCTATCTGATTTTTGCCTATGCCTGCTGGATGATCTGGCAGCGATTAGCGGGCCACGAAGACAAGGTTGTAGCATCACCAGAATGGCAGCCGACTGTGATAGACAGTATCGAGGAACGGCTACCCGAAGTCCCTCCTCAATTTAAATGTGATGGCCGCCAATACTGTTCACAGATGCGTTCTCGAGCAGAAGCCGAGTTTTTCCTGCGCCACTGTCCTAATGTCAAAATGGATGGCGACCATGACGGGATCCCCTGCGAGCGAGACAGTCGCTGGTGATCACGTTCTCCGCAATGTAAACGTGGCCGCCGGATACTCAGCGGCCATTTTGTCCAGCCAAACCTCACTATCATGCGTGAATTCCTGCACACATCACAATTGCCAAACTTAATAATACAAATGATAATAAATATCATTTGATATTGAATGTGATTATGTTATTTTGCGGCTCATTTCTTCATTCTTAAGTTGCTGATGCCCACACTTTATAAGGAATTTTCATGTGGTATAGCGCCCTAATTCTTACCATGTTGGTAGCAAGTACACTGCTGTATCTGAGCAGTAAACAACAAGCCTTGCTCCACACGCCCTTACCCGTGGCACCCTACCGTTACCTGTCTTATGCGCTGTTGCTGGCGGCATTAGTAGGTTGGAACCTGTTACTAAGTACAACAGCCGCAGTTTTTCTGTGGCTGTTATTGCTGGGCAGCTTATTAGGATGGATTCCGTTTTTATCGCTGTTACGCGGGAGTCCGCTGAAATGAATGAGCGCAGTAAAATCCAGCCTGACTGGTTTGGTAAAACCGTTTGCGGCCTATTCCTGGGATTCGCCCTAGCGCTGGCACTGGTGGGTTGCTTTGCTTGGTTCGGCCCTGGAGGCATTGATGCCCAAGATAAATATCAGTTCAACATGTGGCTGCTAGCCCCCATCTGGTTAAGCGTGCTCAGCTTTGTCTATTTGTTCCATTCCACCCGTCGGGCATTGCTGTGGCTCGGTGGTGCCAACCTGCTGGCCTGGGGCCTGCTGCTGTTGTTGAGGTAAACCATGCAAATCCGCAGTGATATCCTAAGGATCTATCAGAAAGTGCATCTTTGGACTGGCATTACAGCTGGTATCTTACTATTTATCTGCTTCTTCGCTGGGGCACTGACAATGTTCAAGCCACAACTGTCTGCCTGGGCATCACCGCCTACCAGCATATTGCCGCAAATCGCCACGGCTCAGGCCGATGAGCTGTTGCAGCAGGCATTGGAGCAACATCCCGAGATTGCTAAAGGCTTTACCTTGCATCTGGAGGATGACAAGCATGCACCGCTGACTTGGTATAGTCATGGTGGTGGCCGAGGACTGAATCTAAATGCTGAACAATGGCAAGCAACATTGGATGAACATGGTCAGTTATTGACCCAGAAAGTGCAGCCAAGCCAACTCGGTACCTTGATCGATCAATTACATCGCACGGCAGGTATCCCCGGGAATTTGGGACATGAACAACTAGGCGTACTGGTGATGGGGGTGGCCTCGATACTGTATTTTATGGCGCTGGTTTCCGGCGTCATCTTTCTGCTGCCAACCTTGGTTAAAACCCTATTTGCATTGCGACAAAAGAAGGGGCCAAGCCGATTCTGGCTAGACAGTCATAACCTGTTAGGGATCACCGCATTACCCTTTCATATTGTCATTGCGATTACGGTCGTGGTGTTTGCCTTTCACGATGCCTTTTACGATGCGCTGGGAGAGTTTGTGTATGGTAAGACACCCGGCTTCAGCCGCGGTGCACCGCTAGTACAACCACTGAACATTACCCATTTGCCCCCCATTCGTGAAATCATTGCCACCGCTAATCAACATGCGCCAGGATATGAGGCGCGTACACTCACGTTTATGGGGCTAGATACTCCACGCCCTGCCGTGCGGATTGAAATGTACAATGAGCAAGCGTTGATGCGAGGCCCTTTGGCTGACTTTTTGTCGTTACAACCCTATTCACTGGAAACTCAGTTCAGTACCTTCTCGCCAACGGCAGCTGGCACTTGGGGCCGTATCGTTGCGGTATTCTTCGGACTACATTTTGGCAGTTTTGGCGGTATGCCAGGACGTTGGCTCTACTTTTTTATGGGACTCAGTGGCGCCATGCTGTTTTACAGTGGCAACCTGCTGTGGCTGGAAAAACGCCGCCAGCAACAAAAAGGCGCGGAATTGCCACAGCAGCCACGAAAGGTGCGGTTGATGGCAGCGGCAACCGTTGGCTGTTGCCTTGGGGCAATGGTTGCGGTGGCAATCACCATGTTGTTAGGGAAATGGCTGTATAGCTGGGTCACCAACATCAATCACAGTTATCTGTGGAGTTACTATCTGTGTTTTGCCGCCGCGGTATTGTACAGTTTTTGGCGTGGTGCCGCCCGTGCTGCCATTCATCTGCTGCGGATAGGCGCGCTCGCTTGTATCGCCATGCCACTAACATCCGTGCTGGCAACTTATGCGCCGTCATTAGGCATTTGGGCACCGCACACACTGACCACCCTGATGGTAGATTTAGTGGCACTGTTATTCGCTTTCGGCTTTCTCTACAGTGCGCGTCTGACGCAACAACGGACAGTTAATGGTCCTGCAGATAGCATCTGGGCTATCATCGATAAACAAAATTCGGCAACGCCTGCTTCACGCTTGTCTGTTTACTGAAATTCTTCGGGAGTCCTGGCATAGTTGCCGGGACTCTGATTGAAATAACGTTTGAATTCACGGCTAAATTGCGCAGCGCTCTCATACCCGACCCCTGCCGCCGCTTGCTTTACCCGCGCCCCTTGCAGCAACAACTCCCGTGCCCGATTTAAGCGCAACTTCTTCAGATATTGGATCGGCGATGACGCGGTTACTTCGCGGAAACAACGGTGAAATGCCGAGCTGCTCATATTGACCAACTCCGCCAAATGTTCCACTTCAACGGTATCGCTGTAATGTCGGTGCATGAACTGTAGCGCTTTGTCGATCCGCGCCAGACGACTATGTGCTGAGGCCAGCGCATACAGCGGAGCCGCATTCTCGCTCAGCAAAATACGGAATAGCAGTTCCTGCACTATGCCATCCCCCAGCACTGCTGCTTCCAATGGCGACTGCAATGCGCACAACAATCGTTCAATACAACAGTTGAGCAACTCACTATTTTGGGTGAGAAAAACTCCGGGTTGACGACTCATATCCTGAGTAACCGGTAACCGATAATGCTGGCTTAATTGGTGGATCACGTGGCTGAGCTGCTGCGCATCAATATCCACCATCATCACTAGAGTAGGCTCATCGGCTGAGGCAAAGGTTTCACATTCAACCGGCATTGGCACCGTCATCACCAATGGCTGCTGAGGGTTATATTCCAATACGTTGTCTTCGATGAATAATCGCTTGCGCCCCTGCCCCACAATCATGATGCCTTGCCAATAATACATAGGGCGGCGGCTGCGATAGCTGTCAGCGCGGAAAATACGGATCCCCGGAATGACGGTAGCAAAAGTACCGCTCTTGGGGGCAAGTGCCGCCATCAGACGCGCTATTTCAGACATCAATTAATCCTTATTTGCAGAAATCAGCAGTATTTAACCATCAAATGACCACTATTTTACAGTATGAAGCAGGAATAGGCATAAATTGGCCAGCAATGGGTATGGCGCTTCGCTGGCAGAGGATTACTATGGCAACCATTGAACTATGCTTGGCAAATGGAGACTGTGTCCATGTTTAACTTTGATTATCGTAATCCTACTCATATCGTCTTTGGTAAAGACCGCATTGCCGAAATCGACAAGCTGATACCACCGCAAGCGCGGGTATTGGTGTTGTACGGCGGTGGCAGCGTTAAAAAATTTGGCACCCTTGAGGCGGTCAAGCAGGCACTGGGTACTCGCCAACAGTTCGAGTTTGGCGGGATAGAAGCCAATCCACGTTATGAAACATTGATGCGTGCCGCTGCCTTAGCAAAAGCAGAAAACATCGATTTCCTGCTAGCTGTTGGCGGTGGTTCGGTAATGGATGGTACTAAGTTTGTGGCGCTAGCGACCCATTTTGCAGGTGACGCAGCCACCTTACTGTGGAACGGCACCGCCGCCGTTGACAGCAGTAAGATACTGCCGCTAGCCACTGTTGCAACGTTGCCCGCCACAGGTTCAGAGATGAATGCTTTTGCGGTGGTCAGCCATCCCAAAGGCAAATTTGGTATCAATCATGCGCAGTGCTATCCGCAATTTTCAGTACTCGATCCGAGTCTGACTTTCACGCTGCCAAAAATCCAAGTCGCAAATGGCGTAGTCGATGCTTTTGTCCATGTATGCGAGCAGTACGTGACTTATGCTGCTGAAGCAAAAGTGCAGGATCGCTTTGCCGAAGGATTGCTGCAGACGCTGATTGAAGTGGGGCCGATCACTGTAGCACAGCCACAGGATTATGATGCGCGCGCCAATCTGGTGTGGGCCGCCACCAACGCCCTTAACGGCCTCATAGGCACCGGGGTACCGCAAGACTGGGCAACTCATATGATAGGTCATGAACTGACTGCCCGTTTTGGGATTGATCATGCACAAACATTGGCGATTGTCATGCCATCATTGTGGCAGGTATGCCGCGAGCAGAAACACACAAAATTACTGCAATATGCTGAGCGCGTTTGGAATATTACAACGGGCAGCGATGCAGAGCGTATTGATGCCGCAATTGCCAAAACCCGTGAATTTTTTGAAAGCCTGGGCATTAAAACCCGGCTCCGGGATTACGATGTGGCAAAAGCTGATATCGACGATATCATCTCTGCCTTGGAAGCCCATCGTATGGTAAAACTGGGAGAGCACCAAGCAATCACGCCAGCAGTCAGCCGCCAGATCTTGGAACAAGCCTGGTAACCAGCACTTTGGGCTGACAACATATCACAGTTCATGATCGCTAATAGTGTAAAAAGTCAGGGCCAGCAGGCCCTGATTTTCACTGACAACTTACCTTTATTTCACCACTTTGGGGGCTGGAGCAGGCGCTGATGCATTACCTGGTTGTGCCTGCCATCTCATGCCTCGGCCCATAAACGCCGGGGTACCACCACAGCTGCCACGCATGAAAAAATGCTGACCACGACCGCCGTTAGCGTGCATTTGCTGCATCCACTGCTGCCGCGCCTGAGGATCATTGCGCATGCTGTCGCGCCATTTTTGCATCGCCTCTGGATTCTGATGCAACGCCTGCATGGTCTTATACTGCGGGTTATTGCTGTTCATCATGCCAAAACCATAACCCCAGTAGTGAGCAGATGCACCGGCAGAAATTACCAGCGCGCTAACCATCAAAGCTGCTTTAATAAAAGTTTTCATGTTAATTCTCCTATTGCTGTGTACGCCTTTATTACAGCAAGAACCCGCAGCCGATGTGTGTCGCAATTCCCTTCTTTTCTGACAAACAGTCACAATCTATAGCGCTGACAAACTTTGCCACACTTTCCTGCGCAATCTGTATATAGTAATGACCAAGGGGCTTTATAAGGGGTTGAAATGGAACGGGCTTATCAGATACTTGTCGTGGATGACCACAAAGATATTCGCGATTTGCTGCAGCGCTTCCTGCAACAGCACGGCCTGCGGGTAAGCACAGCGGCCGATGGGGCAGCGATGGAAAAATTGATGGCGACCCAGCGTTTTGATCTGATTATCCTCGACTTAATGTTGCCAGGGAAAGACGGTATCACCCTCTGCCGCGAAATTCGCAGCACCAGCAACGTACCCATCATCATGCTGACAGCGCTGGGGGAAGAGATTGACCGTATTGTTGGTCTGGAAGTGGGGGCTGATGACTATGTTCCTAAACCGTTCAACCCACGTGAACTGTTGGCACGGATCAAATCTGTACTGCGGCGCCATTTTGCCATCCCTACCCTAGATGAACAGTTAAGTACCAGCCCAACGTTATATCGGTTCGCCGATTGGCAACTCAATACCCTTTCTCGCGAACTGCAAGATCCTCAGGGCGCATTGGTCGCCTTGACATCGACCGAGTTTACGCTGTTGTTGGCATTTTTAGCCCATCCCAATGTGGTACTGAGCCGGGAAGATATTCTGCGCCTGGTACAAGGTCGCGGTGCCGATGTTTATGACCGTGCCATCGACACGCTGATCAGCCGGTTACGTAAGAAAATCGAGCCGGATCCGAAACAGCCCAGATTAATTAAAACCATCTGGGGCGGCGGTTATCAGCTCAGTTGTGAGGTCAGCCATGGTTAACTGGTATCAACGGCAACCGCTGATTTACCAGATAGGGTTGGTGATCCTGATTGGTTTTGCCTTGAGTTTTTTACTGACGCTGTTTCTGTTGTCATACGATAAATCACAACGGCTCAACCAGTTGTCTGTATCCGGCGCAGTACAGCGAGTGATTGCGGTGGCAGACACACTGCAACAAACCCCGCAATCGTTGCACCAGTCCATCCTCAACGCCAGTAGCAGTTCTGATTTACAACTGTCATTGACCGACACACCACGTGTCACCGCCGCCAGCCAAACCGACAACATGAGTCGACGATTTATCCAACAGTTGGCCGCTGCCGGCATTACAGAAGCCAACCTGACGCTGATTTCACAATCACAAAGGCCGTTGATGGATCTTTCCAGACACAACATGGAAGGCATGCGGGGGATGATGAATAACGGCGACATGATGCGTGGCGCATCGACCAAACCTGGCCGTAACGGAGCACCATTTGCAGGCCGAGGACGTAATCTTAATTACAGTGCCACCATTGATGGCTCGGTAAAACTCGCTTCTGGACAGTGGCTGAACTTTTCTTCTGGCATGGAAACCGATATTACCCATTGGTCCAACAGTGTGCTGATCGCGCTGGCGAGTGTCATGCTGTTGACCATATTGTTGTCACTGCTGGTTATCCGCCGGGCTTTGACGCCGATTGCGCAGTTAGGCAGCGCCGCATTAGCCTTTGCCCGTAATAAACAGGTGCAGGAAGTGAATAGTCAGGTGCCGCGCGATCTGTTACCAACTATTAATGCCTTCAATGATATGCAACGGCAACTGACTGATTACATCAAAGAGCGCACGCAGTTGCTCGCGGCAATCTCTCACGATTTACGTACACCGCTGACCAGCCTGCGGTTGCGGGCAGAATTCATTGAAGAGAGTGAAGATAAACAGCAACTGCTGCGGACCATCAGCACTATGGAGAAAATGCTGACGGCGACCATGCGTTTTGCTAAAAACGATAGCAACCGAGAGCCAAGGCAAATGACCAACATTGATAGTCTGTTGCAGACGATTGTCGATGAATACGATGAGAAAGGGGTCGAAATCCACTACCAGCCACAACCCGGCTTAACTGGCAATATTCCGCCGGTTAGCGTGCGCCGTATGACCGAAAACCTGATCAATAATGCTATTCAGTACGCTGGAAACAATGCGCAGATAACGCTGGCATTAGTGCAAGATCATAAGCAATTACATATCTGTGTCGCCGATAATGGCGTGGGTATTCCCGCCGATAAGCTGCAAGAAGTCTTAAAACCGTTTACCCGCCTCAGCGAGGCACGTGACACTGACAGCTCCAATGTGGGCTTGGGACTCGCCATCACCCATTCGCTGGCGACCGCCTATGGCGGCAACCTGTTATTGCAGCCTAATCAGCCATCTGGACTTAAAGCAACGGTCAGTCTCTCGCTGCATTAAGCACCTGACTGACCATCGTAACACCATATAAATATTGCTTTTGTGATCCTCTCGCTACCCAAAAGCAGTGCCAGACTGCAGTCTTGTGTCCTTTAGCTATTCTGGGAGAGAAAGGATGCATAAGTCTTTCATCGCGACACTGCTGCTCGCATTGACCATTACGTCTATCGCCACCGTTACCACCCCTGCGACCGCCTCGGTAATGAAAATCAGTCGACCAGCACAAGGTCAGTTGGGGCTGGTCAGCGTCAATCCTTACGGTTATGCACCGCTGACCGCGATTATCGGCTTGGCAGGAAAACAGCCTACCGACATGGAGGTGACCGTCTTAGGCAAGGGCAAAGCGGGCGTTGCTATTCACTACCGTGTCGGTCACAGCCAGCTACTGACTTATGACGGAGTGCCGGTGTTTGGGCTATATGCCAATTACCAGAATCGGGTGCAGCTACGTTATACATTAGCAGGGAACAAGGTCGACGAAACCTACAACATCTTCACTCAACCGTTGCAAGGGATCAGCGTGGATAATGCGGTGGAGGCCTTTCCGACTATCAAACCGGTCACCGTTGCCAAAGGCTTTAAACAACGTTTGTACTGGATAAACCATCTGGTCGCCGATCAGCATTCAGAATCAATGCAGTGGACTAATGGTGGCGCACTAGAGTGGGATCGTTGGCCACTGGATTTCATTACCGATACCCAGGGCGAAGTTCGCTGGTATCTCGACCCGCATAAAATTCATGATCAGCAAGATGTTGGCAAACGCGGTATTCTGATGGGCGTCCATCAAGTTGCTAACGGCGACATAATATTTTTGCAAGGGCAACGCTATTACCGTATGGACTTGCTAGGACGCATGGTATTTGAACGCTGGTTACCCAAGGGGTACATCGACCTGTCACACGACATGAAGGCCCTGCCAAATGGCCACTATCTATTACGGGCAGCCAAACAAAACTATCATCGTCCTGACGGAAAAGTGGTGAATACCGTCCGCGACCAAATTCTGGAAGTCGATGAATATGGCCGTCTGGTCGATGTCTGGGACCTTAACCGCATCCTCGACCCGTTACGGGACAGTCTGATGAAGGCCTTGGATCCGCGTGCCGTATGCCTGAATGTCGATCTGCAAGCCAAAGGCAACGAGCTAGAGCCTGATGCGCCCTTTGGTGATCACATGGGCGTTGGTACCGGCCGCAATTGGGCGCATGTCAATTCGGTCGAGTATGATGCCAGTGACGATACCATTATCATCTCATCGCGCCATCAAGGAGTGTTTAAAATCGGCCGAGATAAGCAGGTGAAATGGATTCTGGCACCACGCAAAGGCTGGAACAGCCAACTGGCAAGCAAACTACTAACACCCGTGAATACCGATGGCAAACCGCTGGACTGTGACGAAAATGGGGTGTGTCAACACAGCGATTTTGATTTTGGTTATGCCCAACATGCCGCCTACCTAGTGCCACAAAAAGGTACGCTCACCTTGTTTGATAACGGTGATGGCCGCCATCTCGCTCAGCCGTTTTTTGCCAATCAGAAATACAGCCGCGCGGTGGAGTACCAGATTGACGAGCAAAAACTCACCGTCCAACAGCGCTGGGAATTTGGTAAAGATAAAGGCTATGACTGGTACAGCCCAGTGACATCCATTGTCCGTTATCAACCGGACACTGACAGCATGCTAATTTTTTTCGCCACCGGAAAATTACTGGAGCAGGAACTGACCGAACCCAGATTAGTCGAAGTGAAATACGGCACGCAGCAGATCGCCGTAGAACTGGATATGCTCGCTACCACACAACAACAGGCATCGTATCGGGCATTGGTGATCCATCCAGAATTGGCGTTCAGCCACTAACAACTGCCGCTAGTTTTAACCTTAGCGCTGCTGTCTTTATAAGACTTGCAGCGCCAGCCATTTTCTTTTTAACGTTGGTCGCTACAATAGCCGACTTTTAACTTAACCCAGTTTTAACTGTTACTCTGGAACCCTCCATGGTCAGAACACCGAGAAAATTCCTGCTAGTGTTTGCGGTATTGATATTGGTTGCCGCTGCTACGGCCACTTATTTTTGGCAAACGCCAGCCCATAATCCCGATGCCCTGTGGCACTTAATCAGCGAGCGCTGTGTGCCTGATATGGAAGAGCACGGTAAACCCGCACCGTGCAGCGAAGTGAATGAATCCAAAGGCTACGTCACGCTTAAAGACCGACATGGCATTTTGCAATATCTGCTGATGCCTGTAGATAAGATCTCGGGAGTAGAAAGTCCTGAACTGTTGCAACCGCTGACCCCCAATTTCTTCGCTATCGCTTGGCAACAGCGAGCCTTAGCAATCGAGCTGATGGCGCAACAGCAACGGACTGTTCCCGACCGTGCATTGTCGTTGGCGATCAACTCCGCTTATGGCCGCACCCAGAACCAGCTGCATATTCACATCTCTTGCCTACGACAGGATGTAAGACAACAACTGGATAGCCTGACACCAACGCTTACGTCACAGTGGCAACAGCATGAACTGGGACCCAGTGACTATTTGTTGCGAACCCTGACGCCACAGCAGTTACAGGATGAGAGTGTGTTTATCCGCCTAGCGCAAGAACTTCCTGAGGCTGCCGACGACATGGGACATTACGGTCTGGCGTTGGCTAACCTGCCCAACGGACAGTTGGTGCTGATGGCTATCAAAGCCAACTGGCTCACTGCTAACAATGCCTCTGCCGAAGAACTGCAGGATCACAGCTGCAGTATTCTGCAACCGACTTTGTAACAGCCTGTGTTGTGTACTTCGCCCAAACGGCTGCGGCCGTTACAATGGCTCCCCCAAAAATAGGAGAAGCATTATGTATCGTTATTGTGGCTTATTGTTGTTAGTCCTCTCCAGCCAGGTACACGCCTGGGGTTTTACCGGCCACAAGGCCTTTTGTGAAGCCGCCTATGATTTGACCTCACCTGCGACCCAGAAAGCACTGGATGCCGTTGCCGCCAAACAGGGCGATTATCATTCATTCGCTGAAGCCTGTACTTGGGCAGACGATATCAAAAAGGATCACCAGTGGGATTGGTCAAAGCACCTGCATTACATCAACGTCACCCGTAATGAAAAAGACCTGCATGATGCCGACTGCAGCAAAGGTTGTGTGTTAAGTGCTATTGCCGAGCAGCAAGCCAAACTGCAGAAAAATCCGCAGGACTGGCAAGCGTTATTCTTCCTAGCGCATTTCGTAGGTGATTTGCACCAACCATTACATGTCAGTTATGCCGATGACTGGGGTGGTAATAAGACGGAAGTGACCTTTTTCGGGCAACCCGCTAATCTGCATGGCATTTTCGATTACGGCATCATTGAACATATGGTAGGTGATGATTGGAAAGGCTTTGGTGACCGCTTAGCCAAACTGGCCAATAAAGCGGATGCTAGCGGCACACCAGAACAATGGGGCGATGAATCGCTCACGCTGACGCGGGATATTTACGCGGGTTATCAACCCCATGAAATTCTAGGGCAAGCTTACGTTGAAAAATATGGTCCAGTGATTGAGCTACGTATCGAAAAAGGCGCGGTGCGGCTGGCCCGGATGCTCGACAATATCTATACCCCTTAATCGCTATCGACAGCAATACCCTGAATGCGATGCCCGGAACTTCCGGGCATTTTTATGCCGTAAACACAAGCTTCCTCATTCGACAGTCCCATCATAAATGCCACAGGAAAAACATGACCCACATCAATTTATAATCTAAATGATAATCGTTCTTGATCTCATATTTACAAATCTCTATATTAGCTGGTGCTAAAAGCGCAGCAGATGAACTGCCGCTGATAACACATCTAATTGGGAATTTTGCAATGACAACAGCACAACGCCGCAATGGAAGGATTCGACTCGGCACCCAGGTTTTGGGATCTTTAACCTTAGGAATGGCAATTTCAGCGCTTCCGGTCCTTGCCGCTGAACAATCGCAGGTTCAAACCGAACCACACTACAGCGAAGATAAATCGAAAGAACACCATAAAAGCCATCGACATCAAGGTGACAAGAAGCTTGAACACATCGAAGTTAATGGTGACTACCAAGGCTATAACACCCGCCGGGTACAATCTGGCAAGTTCACGGAAGATCTGCTTAATAGCGCCAAAACCGTGACAGTAATCAATCAAGATCTAATGAAAGATATGGGCGCTGAAAGTTTTAGCGATGCGCTACGTGCGACACCAGGGATTACCTTGGGCACTGGGGAGGGAGGTAATCCTTACGGCGATCGGCCATTTATCCGTGGCTATGATGCCCAATCGTCAACCTTTATCAACGGGATGCGCGACGTTGGCTCACAGAATCGCGAAACCTTTAACATCGAGCAGATCGAAGTGCTAAAAGGCCCAAGTTCTGTCTATAACGGTCGCGGAGCAGTAGGCGGCAGCATCAATATTGTCACCAAGAAAGCCCGCGCCGGCGACTTCATCACTGCCGATGTGACCCTGGGCACCGATGCGCTCAAGCGTGGCACGTTGGATGTAAACAAAGAGCTTAGCGATGAAGCCGCGTTCCGTATCAATATGATGAGCCATGATGCTGACACTCCTGGACGTGACCAAGTATCAGGTAACCGTTGGGGGGTTGCACCTTCGTTAACCTTCGGTCTGACTACCGCCACCCAGGTGACGTTGGAGTATTACCATTTTGAAAGCCACGACATCCCCGATTATGGCATCCCCTATGATCAGAGTTCTGGCCGTCCGGCTAAGGTCGATGAAGATAATTTCTATGGTCTGTTGAATCGCGATTTTCGAGACAATGGTGATGATACGGCTTCAGTGATTATCAATCACGATTTTAGCGATACCCTGCACTTTAATTCGACCTCAGTATACAGCCGCAACACTAACCACTATATCGTCACCAACCCAGATGACAGCGCCGGTAATGTTGCCAATGGTTATGTGTGGCGTAATACCAAATCACGCCATTCTGCAACCAAAACGCTCGCCACACAGCTGCAATTGAGCGGCGAAGTCACCTTAGCGGGGATGCCCAATCGTTTTGCCGTGGGCACCGAATTGAGCAATGAACGCACCAGCAACCGCAGCTACAGCGTCGACACGGGTAATGGTCGCAACGCGGGCTGCGATGAAGCGATGTTGGACAGCTATAACTGCACCTTGTTATCAGATCCAAATCCGCACGATCCCTGGGTTGGCACTATCAGTCTGAGTAGCGCCACGACAGTGACAGAAACCGACACCCGTTCACTTTATGCTTTTAACACCCTAGAGCTGAGTGATGCCTGGTTCATCAATGGCGGTATCCGTTGGGATGATTACGACACCAGCAGTGAGTCCTCTACGGCGACACTGAATAACAACAGTGATTTCTTCAATTATCAGTTGTCGGTGCTGTATAAACCTGCCGAAAACGGCAGTATTTATGCGGCGTGGGGAACTTCATCTAACCCACCAGGCACGTCAAACGGCGATGGCAGTGATCAACTTGGCGATAACAATGATGATTTGCAGCCAGAAGATACCAAAAGTTATGAAATAGGCAGCAAATGGGAACTGTTCCATGGCCGCCTATCATTGAATGGCTCGCTGTTTCAGATAGAAAAGAACAACGCCCGAGTAGCCACCGAAGCGGGTCGTAATGCGCCACAGGCCAACGTTGGGAAACAGAAGGTCAAGGGGTTTGAAGTCGGATTTTCCGGTGACATCATGCGCCACTGGCACGGTTTTGGCGGCTATACCTATCTGGATGCCACTTTAGAAAGTAACGGCTACAACACTGCATATGACGGTAACCGTTTCCCCAATACCGCCAAGCACAGTGTTAGTCTGTTCAGCACTTATGATATTACCGAGCAGCTAACGGCAGGGGCTGGGGCTTACTACATGAGTAAAGTCTATGGCAATACCGCTAACACCTTGTGGATCCCGTCCTACTGGCGCTTCGACATGATGTCATCTTACCGGGTCAACGATTACCTCACGCTCAGATTCAATGTACAGAATCTCACGGATAAGCGTTACTACGACAAAGCCTATGCGTCCCATTTTGCCAACGTGGCTCCCGGTCGCTTGGCCATGCTGAGTGCTGAAGTGCATTTTTAATATCTTGAAAACCAAGGCTTTCCTACGGGAAAGCCATCTTTACCACCTGGCTGACGGAGCCTAATGATGTTAATTGAAATCCCACAGGTTTTTTCCAACGATGAAGTCCTGCAACTCAGACAACAACTGGACGAACGCCCTTGGATTGACGGTAATCAAACCTCTGGCGAGTTGGCGGCAACCCGCAAACGCAACCAGCAACTGAGCAAAGATGACCCCGTTGCACAAGCGTTAGGGCAATTGATAATGGATCGACTGCTGGCACACCCTTTATTTGTGTCTGCCGCGTTACCCCTAGAGTTTTACCCACCACTGTTCAACCGCTATCAAGGCGGGCAAACCTTTGGTTATCACATCGACAATGCGATTCGTGCAACAGAAAATGGCATGGTGCGGACAGACTTGTCTGCCACACTATTTCTCAGCGAGCCAGACAGTTATGAAGGCGGGGAATTGGTGATCCAGGATACCTATGGTCAGCAAAGGGTGAAGCTCAGCGCCGGATCGCTGGTGCTCTATCCTTCCACAAGCCTGCATCAGGTAACCCCTGTCACCGCTGGCGAGCGCACCTCCGCCTTTATGTGGCTGCAAAGCATGATCCGCGATGAAGGACAACGACGGATACTGTTTCAACTCGATCAATCGATTCAAACGCTCACAGCACAGCAGGCCGATGCGCAGCAGATCTTTAATCTCAGCGGTATCTATCACAACCTGTTACGACGCTGGAGTGAACTGTAAGCTCAACCCCAACGCTTATCAGGCATGCGCCACTGGATTGGGATGTTGCCCTGGTTTCCGCAGCAACATCAACAGGTAGATAAATGACACGCTCGCCATGGTCAGGAACAGCAGACTATCTGAATACTGCTGCATCAACAACGCGATCATTGACGGGCCAATCAGACTCCCCACGGTATAACTGAGCAGCAGCGCCTGATTCATGGAAACCAACTGCTGATGCGGTACTTTTTCGCAGGCCCATGCCATAGCGACCGGATACAAAGTGAAGCCGGCTGCGCCGAGAATAAACAAAGCTGGAGTCAATGCCGCATGCACCAGCATCGCCAATGACCCAAGGATCACCACAAACACCTGAACCCGCAACACCATTAATCGACCGTAGCGGTCAGCAAGCCGTCCTACTGGCCACTGTCCGACAATACCGGCACTGACCAGTAATGCCATCCAGAAACCGACACTGGCATCAGTCATGCCCAGATGATTCAGGTACAGTGGCATCAATCCGTATAACGACCCCAACACTACGCCAGAGATCAGGCAACCGTGGACACCGAGCCGCGCCTGTCGTAATTTCAGCATAGGCAAGACCTGAGGACTCTGTTGTGGTTGTTCCTGGGTGTTAACAATCCGGGTAAACAGCAAGGGCAACACTGAACAGAGGACCAACACCAAAGCCCATGGCAGCACGCTCATCAATGCTGTGGGTAACTTGGTCAGCAGCAATTGTCCGGCAACGGTGCCAAAGTAATACACCATCATATAGGCCGCCAACAATCGGCCGCGATTGCTTGACGTGCCACTGCACATCAATGCACTTTCCACCACCACCCAAATCATGGCGCAGCCGATACCGGCAATAAAACGCCAGATAAACCAGCTGTAGAAACCGACCATCAGTCCAAGGCCTACGCAGCCCAACGCGAACAAAACGGTGGCAATGTAATAACTGCGATTAAACCCAAAACGACTGATAAAGTGCCCAGCCAACACCGTGCCCAGCAAATTACCAGCAAAATAGGAGGAGCTCACCATACCTACCTGCCAAGTCGCCAGGTTCTCGTGCGCCAACCATAAAGGTACTAGGGTATTCAGTACTGCAATCGCCAAGGTCAGCAACAGCAAGCCACTGAGCAGCAACAGCACGGGGCGGGTATAAATGGACATGGGATAAAACCACAGAAGGTGTCGCAATCAAAGTGCGCGCATTATTCCACCAGCGTACCAACAGTCAATCACCCGTCGCATCACTGTTGAAGCCGTTGTATAAACACGGATTAAAAAACTGACCAAACTACATAAAATATTATCTTCTTAATTGATTTTTATAGTGTTAATACGCTACGCCAATAAAAAATCGGTAGTTTCATCCAAAAAATTTCATCAATACATTATTTCATCTGCTGTACAAAAAACGGCTGAGAGAGACTAGCGATGATTACTACCGCGCCCATAACAAATTCGTGCCGACATCAGCGGCTTCATGCTATAACGCTAATCTCAATTTTTACATATAAGCAACACCATACACAGTGCGCGTAACTAACAAACATCATGAATAATTTCGAACACCTGCAGCCAGCTTCGGCGCATTCGCTACGAGGACAACGAGCCCAGTTTTTTAAGGGCGCAATCGACATTATTCCCTTGTGTCTGGCGGTCCTGCCGTGGGGGCTCCTTGCTGGGTCAATGGCGATTCAATCTGGGCTAGATGTGTGGCAGAGTCTGGGGATGTCGGCGATTATCTTTGCCGGAGCAGCGCAACTGGTCACCTTGAGCATGCTGATCTCTGGCGCCAATGTTTTCAGCATTATTATCACCATCTTCTTTTTAACATCGCAGCATTTTATCTATGGGCTGACATTGCGTGAATTTGTCACCCAACTGAAACTCAAGTACCGCCTGCCGATCGGCTTCTTGCTAACCGATGAGCTGTTTGCGCTGAGTGTGCCAAAGGTCCGCGAACAGGCGCTGACGGTCAGCTACCTGATAGGAGCCGGACTGACGTTCTATCTGTTTTGGGTAATTGTCAGTGCCTTAGGTATTTGGCTCGCGGCATCAGTACCCGATCTGGCAAAGTACCATCTGGATTTTTCCATCATCGCCACCTTTATTACTATCGTGGTGCCAATGATAAAGAGCCTTAGCACTCTGGCAGGTGTGCTGTGCTCGTTGCTGCTGTCCGCCGCTCTGTCACTAGCGCAAGTGGAAGGCGCTATCGTGATCGCTGGCATTGCCGGAATGATGTTTGCGGTCGCGGTAGCGCATCTGACGAGAAAATCCGGGGAGACAACAACATGAGTTGGTGGCTACTGCTGCTGTTAGCGTTCATCGTATTTTTTAACCGTTACCTGTTTCTAGAACCCCGGTTGCCACTGCGTATTCCCACATTAGTGCGGGAAGCGCTATCTTATTCCGCCCCTTGCTTGTTGATTGCCATCTGCGCGCCGGTGATCTTACTGGATAATGGAGAACTACGGCATTTTCCAGATAATCCTTATCTCTGGGGCGCGCTCGTCTCGGTGATTATCGCCTACTTTGTCAGGCATATGCTCAGTGCAGTTGTACTCAGTCTGCTGGCTTTTTATCTGTTGAACTGGTGATGCTGTGCTGGTGAATATTCAAGCATTTCTTTGGACTTTCAGCAGTAATCTTGCTAGCTTTGCCGCCGGATAATGTCTATAGCCAGGGAATATTATGAGCGGCACAACCAGCAGTAAAGTTGCTAATGACTGGAATACTTTGATTTCCGGAATAAATCCACAGAGTATTCAACTAAATCGACAACTTGTTGCCAACCATAGTGGTGAACTGGCGACGCAATTCTATGCCCATATGTTGGGAGCTGAAGATGCGTCGATCTTTCTTTCCCACGATCAAGTGAAAACACGTTTACATGGTTCTTTACAGCAATGGCTGGTCACGCTGTTTGATATTGATGAGCAGTATGATCTCGCAGCAGCGGTAGCCCTGCAGGTAAAAGTCGGTGAAATTCACGCCCGTATCAAAATCCCCATGCACTTGGTACTGCGTGGTGCGCGCTACCTGAAACAGCACTACGGTGAGTTGTTGCAGCAAGAGCCATTGACCGCGGAGCAACAGCATGAGTGCTTGCAGCATTTTTGCGATACCCTTGATGTCTCTATGGAAGTCATGGCGCAAGCCTATGCCAGCTCTTACGACCGCAACACCCGCTCTGATGAGGTATACCGGCTGTTCTCTATCTCTCAGAACCTGTCGACTGAACGCGAAAAGCAGAAAGGGGCATTGCTGGACTGGGAAAATCGCTTGATGTTTGAGTGTACCCTTGGCAATCCCAATGCCGAACTGCCAGCGCTGTCCACTTCTGAATTTGGTTTATGGTTTACACACAAAGGGGCGCATGCATTTCAAGACTACCCGGAAACCCAGCTCATTGACAAACGTATAAACATCGTTGATGAACAACTGCTAGCAGATATGCAGCAAGGGCCTGCTGACACCAGGATCCAGAGCTTACGCAAGGTACGAGACGAAACCAAACGGATCAAATTCCTGCTGGATGATATTTTTGCCAAAAGCTCGGAGCTGGAAAGCGGTCGGGATGTCCTGACCAAGCTGCTGAATCGCAAATTCTTACCGACAGTACTAAGCCGTGAAATTACCCACGCCCGCCGCAATCACAGTCAGTTCGCATTGTTGTCACTGGATATCGACTACTTTAAAGAGGTCAATGACTCTTACGGTCATGAGGCCGGAGACAGTGTATTACAGCAACTGAGCGGTTTTCTGGTGAGCAATTCGCGTGCCGGTGATTTTGTCTTTCGTCTGGGGGGCGAGGAATTCATGGTGGTGCTGGTTGATGTGAACAAACACAACGCCCGAGCGATTGCCGAAAATATGCGTAATAAAGTGTCCGCTGAAAACTTTATGTTGCCAAACGGTGAGCGGATCCAAATTACCGTCAGCTCTGGCCTGGCATTGTTTAATGGCCATCCCGATTATCAAGTGATTTTGCGACAGGTAGACAAAGCACTGTATGACGCCAAACACTTGGGACGGAACCGCGTTATTGTTGCCGATACAGATCAGCTCTGACGGCGGAGATTCTGGCTATGGCAGCTGTCAAGCCATAGCCTCGTGACGAATATCAATGGTGCCCTGCCTTAACAACGGCTCCAACTGTTCCGCCGCCATCGGTCTGGCAAACAAATATCCTTGTCCTTCTTCGCAGCCCAGTTGCTGCAACAATGCCATCTGTTCCGCAGTTTCAATCCCCTCCGCGATGATAGTCCGGTTCAGAATATGGCCAATTTCTATAATTGCCTCAACCAGTTGCACATCTTTCTGATCACGCAGGGCGTTTGCGACAAAAGATTTATCAATTTTCAGCACCTTCATCGGTAAATCTCGTAACCGAGACAGACTGGAATGGCCGGTGCCAAAGTCATCGATAGCCAAGGTAAATCCTTGCTGCGTCAGCGCTTGCAGCTGCGGCATAATGCGACTCATATTGTCCATGATATTGTTTTCGGTGATCTCTAACTGGACATGTTGTGATGCGACGCCTAACTGCTGTGCTAAGGTCTGGATACGCTCGCTGATGTTACTGCGCAACAACTGTTTGACCGATACATTGATAGCAACATCGACCGCCATCCCCTGTTGCTGCCACTGTGCCAGTTGCTCCAGTGCCCGAACCATCACCCAATCACCTAACTCTACTATCAGTCCAGAATCTTCTGCGATGGGAATAAATTCCGCCGGAGAAATCATGCCCTGTTGCGGATGCTTCCAACGCAACAACGCTTCCACGCCACAAATCCGCCCATCGCGCAGATCCACCTTTGGCTGATAGAACAACATTAGTTGCGCGCAGTCAGTCATCGCTTGTCGCAGCTCTTGATCCAACTGAATACGTCGGGTCATTTTGGAGGTCATCATCGGCTGGAAGAAACGGAAACACCGCCCGCCTTCATCTTTGGCAATACGCATCGCTTGGTTGGCATGCATCAGCAGACTGCGGGCACTGGCACCATCATCGGCATAAAAAGCCAACCCCAGAGAAGCGGTAACCTGCACACAAAAACCGTCACCTTCAAACGGTGCGGCCACGGCCTGCAGCAGTTCCCGCATCAGTTGTACCAGCTCGAGATTATCCTTACGTTGGTCTAATACAATGGCAAACTCGTCGCCGGTGATGCGGCCAAGAAAGCCGCGATACTGCTTCACCAGGGTTTCTAAGCGCGTAGCGATGCCGACGAGTAATTCATCCCCTTTATCATGTCCAAGGCTATTGTTGATATCCTTGAAGCGATCCAACCCCACCGAAATAACGACCAAGGCACTTTTATTTTTTTGCGCTAAATCAACGCATGTCTGGATTTTTTCTAACATCGACAATCGATTTGGCAAGCATGTCAGCGGGTCGTTAAATGCTTGAAAACGTACCCGATGGGCAATTTCGCTATCCATTTTTCGCAGCAACTGCAGATACTGTTTCTCGCGGCGGTATAAGGAAACCAACAGCGGCCGAAAAATAAACAACGCCTCTAACAATAGAGTGCTTAGCATCCCGATCAATGACAGACGGTTATAGCGCTGTAATTTCACAATGGCGGCTTCGCTGTCTTGTTGGAATTGCAACACCAGGGTATCCAGTGAGTTGAGGATGTCATAACGCGCGGATGCCCGCAGCTGCAAATACGCTTGTTCCCTTTCCGGCAGGGTCAGCGATTGATCCACGACCTGCTTTGCCAAACGAAAAAACGCTTGCAAGCGCTGGTCGAGATCTACGGGCGGTTGATGAAAGATCTGCTGTATAGCCTTTGAACTTGGAGCCGGAATCGCCATCGATACCGAGCCATGCATCAGCGCCTGATGAACCTTGTTCATAGTAGCTATCGCATCAAGGTATTCCCCCGGGAACAGAGTTGGCGATCGTTGATCTTTTTCCGCCAACAATTGCCCGGCAAACAGCGTAATACGTTGCGATAGCATACGTTGACGACCGGCGAGGTTCACCACGCGGGCACTAGCTTCCTGTTGATTAACAATGCGTTGTACTAAGTAGTGTGACAGTAACGCCAAAATGCCAATGATCAGCAACGCCAACAGATATGTCAGGGTGCCACGGCGCCAGTGTAACCGCAGCAGATGGGGATTCTGATACAAGGCTCTTTTCATACTGTAGACACTCCCTGTTAACAGCGCAGTGGTAATTTCTGACGAAAAATAAGAGGTAATGGCGAATTTATCACCATTTCTAGTGTAGTAGCCCCCGCCTGACAACGAGAGAATTTTTTATTGGAAACCGCTGCCAATGCCCATGTGCTGGACGAATACAATGGTGGAACTGTGACCGTTAGCGAAACTCACCGTTTAATAATGAAAATTGCCATCTTGTTATTTAATTCGTTCATCTAAAATCTATATCTCATTGATTATTAATTAAAATTATTTATGGCACAACATCTGCTTACACTGTGACTACATTAATAACACCCAATGTTCAGTCTTCTGCAATCACTGACGCTTACCGTTAAGGACACAAAAATTATGTTTGTACGCTCAACTTTGCTAGCACTTGTTTGCATGCTGCCACTCACTGGCTGTGTTTTCTATGTAAATGGCGCCCACAGCGAGCCACTGAATTATGGTCACCGCAGCTTGGTACTGGATAGCACCAATATCAGCCAACTGCAGGCCGACACTGGCGCAGGTGAGCTGGTTATCGTCGGTGTTGCTGACCAACAGCAGATCAAGGTAGAAGCGGATGTGTATGAATATGCCGATGTGCCCGCCATTCTGACGCTGGAACAGCAAGGCTCACGTGCAGTGTTGACTGCAAAATTTGCCAACCATGTTTCCTTCAGCCATCGTTCGCCTTATATCAACCTGCGCGTTACTGTGCCCGCCGCGCTGATGCTGGATGTGACCGATGGCTCTGGTCCTTTGGAAATCCGCGATATGACGGCCAATATCAAGGTCGTAGATGGCTCAGGTGAGTTGACTATTCGCGGTGGTCACGATCTGGATATTCAAGATGGTTCCGGCAGTGTGACACTGGCAAATGTCAGCGGTAAAATTCGTCTGGATGATGGCTCGGGTGACATCGATATCCGTGACGTGGGTGGTGATGTCCGCATTGATGATGGCTCCGGCTCACTGACTGTTACCAATGTAAACGGCATTGTCACCATTGACGATGGTTCCGGGGACATCAATGTCCGTCATACACAAGGGTTAAATATCATCAGCGCTGGCTCCGGCGATGTACATTTCGACGATATCAATGGCCCGGTGACGATGGACAAATAATCAGCATTAACGCGAAAAGCTGGACTTGCTGTCCGGCTTTTTGCCAGCATCAACGTAACTGGCTATCTTTAGAACCTCGACGGTTATATCCGGCAAATGCTTGGCGTCGCTTGTCTTCCAACGCCTGACAATTCACGCACAAACGCACGCCAGGAATCGCCAAACGCCGCGCCTCTGGGATCGTTTCGCCACACTCTTCACACTCTGTCAGGCTTTCGCCTTTGGGAAGCTCGCCTCGCACCCGAGCAAGTGCATCTTCAACAGTGCTGTCTATCTGCTGTTGCTCAGCCCCATCTTGTGCCCAACCTGATGCCAAAATGACCTCCACTTATCTACTTGGTAACTGACGGCCGCACCATCTCAAATGCGGTCGCCACGCTAATACCAAAATAGCTCGCTGGACCACCAGCGCGCAATATCGGCTCTGCCGCAATGGTTTGATAAATGCCGTCTTTGATAAAGCGCTTATCGATATGTGCGCCCAATGCTCGCGGCTCCAATACTATTGATGTGGCACTTGGCGATAGCGAAATGTAATAGAGACGTTGTATTACTTATAAGTCTCAATCTGCATAGCTAACATATTGGCTAGCGCTGCGCTATAACGTTTGATATCCGCGTCTGTTTTGCTTTCCTCAGAAAATTGTTTGCCGAAGCTGGTAACCACTCTGAGTAGTAAATCTTCAACAAAAACCAATGTTTCATCGGAAGCATCAGGCAGAAACTCGCTGATAAATTGTACGAGATTAATTTTTGTATCGGATTTCGCAACAGCGAATTCAGGGGTATTTCGGTAAAAGGGCGATGCATCCCCCAAAGCTTTGCGAATACTCGATTCATCACATTCTGACTGTATGAATGAACGAATAGCCGTCTCTAATTTCTCTCGTGGTGGCTTGGTCATGTCGGCCAATATAGTTTCAATAAGTTGCTGAGTTTTTCGCCATTCGTTGACTTGTAATTGAAACAGAATGGCGGCCTTATTTGGGAAGTACTGATAAAGTGAGCCAACGCTAATTCCCGCCTTTTCAGCCACTCTGGCGGTGGTAAATCCCCGAATGCCGCCATCGGCTAAAACATGAATAGCAGCTTCTAGTATCGCAGCAACGAGTGTCTTTGAACGCCCTTGTCTTGGTAGTTTTCTACTTACAATACAATCTATTACCTTTGAGTTCACTGGCTTATCTCGGAATGCGAATATAAAACGCGAATGTTTAATCGTATTCTATATTTACCGCCGAAACCAGAATTGAAGGAAAACAAACATGGCTAGAACCTATACTTTTTTTGTACATTTAAATGCTAGAAAGGAATGGCTGCAATTAGATAGACGTGACCGCAACGCTTATTTTGACCAACTAAAACGCGAAGTCTTTGCCAAGTATCCAGACGTACATATTCGACTGTTTGATGCAGAAGCCTTCACCACGTTTTGTAGCGATATCATGATGTGCGAAACCGATAACATTCAACATTACTATTTCATGATGGAACAGCTAAGAGACAGCAAAATATACACAACACCTTATTTCAATGTTATCGCCATCTTACCGGCCATTGAAGATGGATTTGTTGAGTTTGAACATAAAGCATTGCTCACCCAGACGCACCTCAATCAGTAGCGATCTGACCGTACAATCGATAGCCTAAAAAGCGGCGTTTTAAGTGAGCACCGCTTTTTCTATCCATGCAGTCATCCACCAACACCCTCTGGAAAACATGAAGTTGAATGGATTCAGCAAACATTGAACAGCTATTGCTCCATTTCTCCCTTCTGCTGGAATGGTCCAAGTTGATGCCTGTCATGCTTTTCTACATGTTTTCTTGGGTGAAATAGCGTTACTTCAGATGATTCTGGGGTAGTTGTGGCTGACCTAAAACCGCCACGATCAAGATAAAGCCGTCTTCTTTGGTGAAGTAAACCGTATGTTTGCCAATGGGGAAGTAAAAGCCATCGGGGTAGATCTCGTTACAGCTTATGCCTACGCCCGGGTTGTCGGCTAACATTTGCAACCCTGATAACAAAGTGTCTTTGTAGGTACGCCATTGCAACTCTGAAAAATTTTCAACAGTGTAACTTTTTACTTTGCGCAAGTGCGACTGCGCTAAGCTACTTAGCTTGTATTTGTTATTTTGCATCAGTGAATTACAGCGAATTCAGGAAATTTTCGCCATCAACAGCATTGCCATTATTTAACTCTTCCTTCGCTGCTGTGAAGCAGTGCTTAAGGTATTCAGCTTTCATCGCTTCCAGCGCTTCAAAGTCTCGAATCGACATTACCACCACAGCATCTTTACTGTTTTTGCTGATTTTTACAGGCTCGCGTTGTGCGCTCAGCAGTAGTTCGCCAAAATTTCGTTTGGCATCATTCGCTGTCAATGTATGCATGGTCAATTCCCGGTTGAGTACCCAGTCAGATTATAATGTATCGCACGAAATGGTCAATTTAATTAAATCGCGCGATTTGTGCAAAATCTAAACTCACAAATGGCTCAAGAGGGATTAATCCATGAAAATTGTCGAAAAATGAGGACGTCCACCAACTTAATTTACAGGCAACACCAATACCCTCTTCGGCGTTGCATAGGAGCGTTGGACAGGCATTGAGCAACTGAAACATTCGCCGCTCAAGCACATCCATGTGCCCGCAGTATTAATACTTTCTGTATGTCTTCTATGACGTTCGCAAACGCAGTTTGCCATCGCGCAGCGATACCATTAAGCCAAATACTCGCTTGCCATGCCAGGCGCTAGCCTAAGCTCTAGCAAACGCTAGTTTGCATTGGCGCAACCAACAAAATTGATGACTGTCCTATATTTTTCCTCATTCCATATCAAAAATTCAGTGTAGTGGATTCATTTAAACGACAAAATTTGAACTTTGCTCTATGTTTTAACTTTATTTTCTATTATATTGTTATATTTAATATCCATCTAAAATTTAATAAACCTTACTGAATCACCTAGAAAATATTAATATTCAAAATACTATCGAGAAATAAAAATATGGAAGTTACTAACAATAATATTAAAGTTATCAGAAATGTTGATGATGCTTTATGGCAGGAGTTAGTTGATTCAGTTAAAGGATTAGATGATATTAGACTAGATATTACAGACGTTAATATAACATTAGAAAAAATCATTATCCCTGAAGAAGTCAGGGCGGGATTAAGCTTTGTTAAATGTGTTAACCAAAGAAAAGCTCAGATCTAAAGTCCCCATTCCACGCCGCTTTGCGCATCTTACTCGGCTTACTCACCTTTAATGGGTGTTGCTGCAACAAGTTGAGCACAATACGGCGAAATAACGCCATTTTCTTCGCATTGTCTCTATCGCCTATCCGCGACATATCTTCTTTGAACGTGACATCCAGTACCCAATGTTGTTGATTCTCGATGTGCCAATGCTGTCTAACAGCCCGAGCGGCAAGTTCTACCTCAATATCCAATGAACTCAGGTAGTAATGCGTATCGATAGTCGTCGTTCCATTGCGCTTACGTTCGCGCTCAACGGCGATTACCGATTTGGCCGATGGCCACTGTTTGGCAAGCTCTTTTGGCAACAAGGCAGGAATTTGAAACGTGGTACGACGTTCTTCTCGACCGTGTCCCTTGTCGCTTTCTTCACACATTGGGATATCGGTGGCATTCGTCTCCCAGTGTGGCTGAAATAGCGCTTCAATCGTCTTTCTCAGTGTTGGTTGATTACCTTTCACTTGCACAACATAGTCACCTTTACGCTTTACAATTTGAGCAAGTGTTTCTTTGTTGCAATGCAGTGCATCAAAGGTCAATACGGCATCTTGGATATCCAACATATGCAGTAATTCGCGAACGGTCGCTACTTCGCTGCCTTTGGTTTTGGTGTCTTGTTGATAGAGGACAAGTCCTTGCTCGGTATCAAATGCTGAGACGAGGTGTAATGCTTGTTCCGTACCGTTTTGATTAACTGCGCCACGAAGGGTTTTTCCGTCAATGGCAATTAACGGTTTACCAGCAGACGCTCTCAAACTATTCGTCCAGCGAAACAATGCCAGTACTATCATCTCAACATCAATTGCTTTAATGATCCGCGCAATAGAGTGCCGAGTGGGTATTCCTTTTGCGAAAGGCCGATGTTTCTGGAGCCATGACAAGTGCTCATGACCAAACTCCTCAATCTCAAGCCATCCGTGACAACCGGAAGCGGTTGCGGCTAAAACGAGGAAAATGATATCAACCAAATTATGTTCCAAGTTGATATATGAGCGTGGGTCTTCAATGAGTTTCAAATGGTCAAACAAGGACATGGATTAGGCTGAGTAGAATAACATGCCTGATCAGATCATGCTGATACTGATAAGTTCCATGCTGTTAACAAAGTATGATCCCACCCTGCTGAAGAAGTAAGTTCAGTGAGCTTTAATAATTGTAAGTTTTACGGTAAAACAGTAGTTTCAGGACTAAAAAGAGGCAGATATTTAACATTTAGTTGTTGTAGTCGTGCAAATATATTTTCCAATGTAACAATAGATAAAATTGAATGTAGGACTTTAGAAATAAAAGATAGTAAGCCGAGGTTAAAAGGATACAAAAAATATCAATATTTAATGCCTGAGATTAAAAAGTCTTACATACACAATATCAATTGTCACAGTATGGAACCACCATTTTTTGAAAACGTAGTCTTCGTAGATAAACTAAATATTTCATCACTTCCAGAAGATAAAAATCATCAGTTATGGTTTAAGAAATGCATATTCGTAAACCATTTGGAAATTAATATTATCAACTTTGACAACTTGACTATTTTCATAGAGAATTGTGAGGTTAAATCTACAGATGAATATTCTGAACCCGTCGTGAAACTAAACACTAAAGATGTAAGTATAGATGAATTAAACATCCGCAACTCTGAACTGTCTGATATGTATTTTTATTTATTCAGAGTTAGAATTAACTCGATAGATATCAAAAATTCTAGTTTAGAACTATTGGAGGCTTATACTGTTGATGATGAAGATGCAAATAGGAAACTGTATAGTATTGATATTATTGACTCATTCGTTGGCCTTCTAAAACTAAATCATCGTCAGATAACTCACTCAATGAATTTTAAAGGGAGTACATTTGATAAGCCTCCTATTTTATATGGTGCCAACATGCCACAAGGTAGCGTATTCCCATTGAAAAATGGTTTTTTAAGCAGGAATGGGAGTGAGGATGCATCAAGTTATAGAATATTACGTTTTTTTATGGAGTCACAGAGAGATCGGGAATTAGAAGGGATGTTCTTTACTTTAGAGTTGGAAAGCCTTATTAATAATAAAAAATTTCTTAGGAGAATTTTTTCCTTAAATAACGTGTACTCAATATTTTCTGAATATGGAACAAACTATCGTAGACCTTTGATTTTATTATTGTGCTTTTCTTTTATTTTTACATTATTATATTCGTTATATATTTCTCCGAAAATTTCCCCTTATTTGCCAATCAACTGGGATCTTTTGTCGAAATCATTTGTTTTCACATTAAAACAAATGTTCTTACCTTTTTCCTCTCTAAAAGACATGCAGCCTTTGTTAGCCGATGGGGATAAAATAAACGTTACTCTTACAGTCTTGTCTATCGTAAACAGTTTATTATCGATTGCTTGTTTAACATTATCTGGACTCGCAATAAGGTGGAAGTTTAAGAGAGGATGATTCCGCAAGTTTATGTATAAAGCTTCCTTACTTTTCAGATACACTTTGGATATGCGATGTATTATCTTTACTCAATATTATCAGGCAACACCGATTCCCCTTCGGCGCTGCGAAGGTGCGTTGGGCAGGCATTGAGCAATCGAGACAGGATGTCGAAGAAGCCGCGCCGAGGAATGGATTCCGAGTTGGCGGCGATTTGCGAAAATGACAAACCAGAAGTGCCGTAGCGTTTAGCGCCGTGGGGCGTCGTCGGGTTTCCAAAGGGCGAGGGACGAGCATCGCCCTTTGGCTCTGGTGTGGAGCGAGTAGTTCCACGACTTCCGCAACCGCTAGGTTGCTTTGGCGTAGCCAACAAAAAAGGAATGCCTTAGCATTCCTTCCATCAAAATCAGCGCAAGCAACAGCTTGCAAGATAACTACATATCACAAGGTTTCAGCGGCTTGCGCAGCTGCGCCCGCACGTTATCCATGCCGGAGTAGAATTCTTTCATCATCAATAAGCCCATCATCTTGCCGTTATCGGTGACGATTAGCTCTTCTGGGTTATCGGGGTCATTCTTTAACGCCCCAATGAGCTTCATTGAGGCCATCTCTTTCAGCAGCGCGGTATCCAAGTTAACACCAAAAGTATCGCGGAAATATTTGCGTGACAGACGGCCAGAAAACATCCCTAACAGGAAGCGATACTGCATTACATCTTTTTTGCTGTAATTCTTTTGCTGCTCCACGCCCATTTTGCCGTTCTTGATGCGTTCTTCATAATTACGCAGCGAGAAAGTATTTACGAACAGGGTGTCATTGAGGAAGCTGAAAGAACCGGAACCCACACCAAGATATTCATCGTAATCAATGACGTATTCATCAAAGCCTTCATTATTGGCTTTACCGAAGGCCCAAGCAGACAACTGGTTATATTGCCCTACTAAGGTATTGAGGATCATCCGATACTGGTTCGCCATATCCGCATGCGGTGCCGCCAGCGTAGCCTTCACACTCTTACGGGTCTGGTGGGTCACCATCAGTGGATAAGTGGTGATCTGTCGCGGATCAAGCCGGGAAGCCATGTCCAGATCATGCTGGATCACTTCATCAGTCTGACCTCGGAAACCAAAGATCAGGTCAACGTTAATGATGGGGAACAGCTCTTTGGCGGCCATGATCTTATCGAACGTTTCCTGACCAGAGCCGAATTTTTCCAGCCGTTCCGTCATCCGCAGAATGTCGTCATTAAAGCTCTGCACGCCAATCGACATGCGATCCACCAGCCCTTTGAGCTGCTTGAAACCGGGGCTATCCAGATGCTGCGGATCAGATTCGCAAGACACTTCCTTAATCGATGGGAACAAGGTTTTAGCGTGTTCAATGGTGCGTGCTAGCTCATCTTCCAGCACTGTGGTGGTACCACCACCGATATACATGGACTCGAAGTCATAGCCCAAAGCCTTGACCATATCCATCTCTTTACGCAACGCCACAAAATAGCGACGAGCCTTGTCCTCCTTAAACAGGAAGCGATGGAAAGTACAATAGGAGCAAAGCGTATGGCAAAACGGCACATGGGCATACAGCATGTACTTTTTGCCCGCCACTGGCGCTGGCATAATGTCAGCAGAGATAGTATCCAGTCTCAGATTCTTATCGACATAGTAATGCATCACCCCTTCCATGGCTCGCAGCATCCAGTTGGGTACTGTGATATTGGATTGGTAGTTTGATACCAGTTGACGATCGAGAGTTTGGATCACAGATGACATAACGGTTCCTGTCTGGGTAACATAATCCTTAAATACCACAACAAGTTAGTGACTATCCAAGGCAGTGTCTTGAGTTTGCAGGGTACATCCTAAGTCGCCGGCAAAACGTGAACTGGCTAGAAGTTAACATCACCTATCAGCTATGGTCGCCCTGTTTTGTTAAGTTTGTCATGTTTTAGCTAATGCGAATAAATGTCAACCGCTAAGGCCAAAACTGCTAGGTATGTGGCATAAAAAAGCCGCGTGTGATACGCGGCTTAACTCAAGCTTAAAAAATCAGGATTCGCGATACTTCAGTGTACCGTTGGCCTTGATTTCATCGAACCACAAATTGTGGTGCTGGGTCGCCCAGTTTTCATCGCAGTAACCGGAAACCATACACTCCATACCACCTTCAGACATCACGGTAGCCATGAAGATGTGCACGATAGAAAAGGCACAGATGATGATGGCGCTGACCGCATGCAGGATCAGCGAAATCAGGCTCAGAGTGCGGCTAGGCTCGAACAAGTTCGGGAACAGCAGCAGCATACCAGAAGCCGAGATCACCAGACCAAACAAGGCGAAGGTCCAGAACCACATCTTTTCACCAGCATTGGCAAAGCCAGAGTCTGGATGTTTACCTTTGAACGGCCCGAAGTTGATATAACCACCAACCACCAGGAACCATTTCAGGTCATACATCTTCGGCATCTGGTTTTTCGCCCACATCAACGTCATCAGCAACCAGCCGAACATGAACGGGATCGCCATGACGTTGTGTACTTGCTTGGCAAAATACACCACCCCAGCCCAGAACCCTTCACTCACCACCGGCTGCAGGAAAAAACGACCTGCCAACAAGGTTAAGCCAGTAAGGATCAATGTCAGGCAAGGGATCGCCCCTAACCAGTGGATAGAGATATCCAGCTTTGACCAACGATGGACCATCTTGCCTGAAAAACCATGGTGCAGTTTGGAAATACCGTTAACCATGATAAACAGGGCAAAAATGATGATCATACCGAACAGTGCCAGCATCAAACCGGGAGCCAACCAGCCACTGCGCAGTTCCAGTACCCGCAGATCGTAGCTATTGATCGGCTGGTTATGAAACTGGCTCTGGGAGGTGGTATACCCGGTTGCGCCGTTTTTAAGTTCGGTCCACAGCTGTGAATACTCCGATTGCTGCGCCTGCACCGCAGCCACCACCGCTTCTGGTTGTGCTGCAGGTGCCGGGGTTTCAGCGGCAAAGCTCACTGTGCTAAATAACAGCGCAGCGGCCAAACCCAGTTGTTTGAACCATTTGTTCATTAAAAACCTCTCTCACTAGCTCACATTACGCGAGCCAGTTATCTCTGTACGGACGCTTACTTCCAGGCTGCATTGTCAGCACCACGATAGGCGACACGCTCACGGTAGATGCCAGAAACCACTTCGGCATCACCGGCGAGCAGCGCCTTGGTGGCACACAACTCAGCACACATTGGCAGCTTGCCTTCGGCAATACGGTTGGAACCGTACTTCTGGCGTTCAGCTTCCGAGAAATTCTCTTCAGGGCCGCCTGAGCAGAAAGTACATTTGTCCATTTTGCCGCGAGCAGCAAATGCGCCTTTTTTCGGGAACTGCGGCGCACCGAACGGGCAGGCGTACAGGCAGTAACCACAGCCGATACACTTGTCTTTGTTATGCAGCACCACACCATCTTCGGTGCGATAGAAGCAATCTGCTGGACATACCGCCATACATGGCGCATCAGAGCAATGCATGCAGGCAACAGAGATAGAGGCTTCGCCGGGTTGACCATCGTGCAGAGTGA
The DNA here is from genome assembly GCF_014651955.1 of Shewanella fodinae. Lineage (GTDB taxonomy): Bacteria > Pseudomonadota > Gammaproteobacteria > Enterobacterales > Shewanellaceae > Shewanella > Shewanella fodinae. The sequence continues at coordinate 131,869 of NZ_BMXW01000006.1, forward strand.
CGACACGGCGACGTTGGATACCCCACTCAAGCGCGGAGTCGTTTTCGTTTTTACAAGCAGTGACACAACCGTTACATTCGATGCAGCGTTTGGTATCACACAAAAATTTCATAGTAGCCATAGTGGCAATTCTCCTCACTTACGCTGCAATCAGGCTTTGACGATCTGGCACAGAGACGCTTTGGTCTCCTGCATCTGGGTCACTGGGTCATAACCGTAGGTCAGCGCAGTGTTGGCAGATTCGCCCAGCACATACGGCGCAGTACCTTCCGGATAATTCGCCTCCAGACTTTCACCATGCATCACACCGGCAAAGTGGTATGGCATCCAGGTTACGCCCTGTTTCACGCGCGGAGTCACCAACGCCTGTACCAGCACGCGGCCACCTTCGGCGCCTTCCAGCCACACTTTGTCACCGTTGCGAATACTGCGATCGGCAGCATCAGCGGGGTTAATTTCAACAAACATCTGCTGTTGCAGTTCTGCCAGCCATGGGTTGGAACGGGATTCCTCACCACCACCTTCGTACTCCACCAAACGGCCAGATGTCAGCGCCAGTGGGTATTTGCCGGTCATATCTTGCTGTTGGATTGACTTGTACAGCGTTGGCAGACGATGCACTTGCATATCATCGTAAGTTGGGTATTTGGCAACCAGATCACGGCGTGGGGTGTACAGCGGTTCGCGGTGCACTGGCACTTGATCTGGGAAGGTCCACACAATACAGCGGGCCTTGGCGTTACCAAATGGGATACAGCCGTGCTTCATGGCCACGCGCTGGATACCGCCAGACAGGTCGGTCTTCCAGTTCTTGCCTTCTGCTTCGGCTTTTTCTTCTGCGGTCAGATCATCCCACCAGCCGAGTTGTTTCAGCAGTTTGTCGGAGAATTCTGGATAACCGTCTTGGATTTCTGACCCCAAAGAGTAAGACCCTTCCGCCAGAATGTTGTGGCCTTGGTATTCCACGCCGTAACGGGCACGGAAGTTACCACCACCCTGCAACACGTGTTTGCTTGTGTTGTACAGAATTTGGGTGCCAGGGTGTTTCTGCTCTGGTGCGCCCCAACATGGCCAAGGCAAACCGTAGGTTTCGCCTTTACATGGGCCGCCGTCAGCTTCCAGTGTTTTGTTGCTGAAGGTACCCCAGTTCATGGTGTGCGCTTTAATACGCTCAGGGCTCTGACCGCTCATACCGATAGTCCACATGCCACGGTTGATTTCGCGGGTCACATCTTCCACTAATGGAATGCCTTTTTCATCCAACTGGATGCGCTTGGTGTACTCTTTATCGAAGCCCAATTTCTTAGACAACAGGTACATGATTTCCAAGTCGTTTTTAGATTCAAACAGCGGTTCAATAACCTGTTCACGCCACTGTACTGAGCGGCCAGAGTTTGACAGAGAACCACGAGATTCAAACTGAGTACAGGCAGGCAACAGATACACACCATCTTTACGACGGTGCATTACCCCAGCCATAGTTGGCGCAGGATCCACCACCACAATGGTATCCATCTTGTCGAGCGCATCACGCACATCGCGCTGACGGGTTTCGGTGTTCACTGACTGACCCCAGAAAAACGCCATGCGAATATTGTCTTTCTGAGCCAGCTTGGTTTTGTCTTCAAGCACGCCATCGTGCCAACGAGAGCAAGGGATCCCCGGGGTGATCATCGGTTCACGGCCAAGATAGTTGCCATTGTCGAAACGGCCTTTGACCCAATCAAAGTCCAGATCCCACACATGGGTCCAATGCTTCCAGGCACCGGTAGTCAAACCGTAGTAACCTGGCAATGTATCAAACAGCAGACCAAGGTCAGTCGCGCCTTGCACGTTATCGTGACCACGGAAAATGTTAGTACCGCCACCTTGTTTACCCATGTTGCCAAGGGCCAACTGCAAAATACAGTAAGCACGGGTGTTGGCGTTACCCACATGGTGCTGCGTACCCCCCATACACCAAACCACAGTGCCCGGACGGTTGTCAGCAAACAACTTAGCGGTTTGATAGAGTGAGTCTTCGCTGATACCACAAATGTTAGCCACTTCTTTGGGTGGGAACTTAGCGGCTTCTTTGCGAATTTCATCCATAGCAAAAACGCGTTGTTGGATAAAGGTTTTATCTTCCCAACCGTTTTCAAAAATGTGCCACAACATACCGTAGATGAAAGGAATATCTGTACCTGGACGAATATTCACATGCAGATCTGCGTGCGCGGCGGTGCGGGAGAAACGTGGATCAATTACGATGATCTTGGCTTTGTTACGTTCTTTCGCCAGCAAAATATGCTGCATCGCCACCGGATGTGCTTCAGCCGGGTTAGAACCGATGAAGAAAATCGCTTTGGTATTCTGGATATCGTTGAATGAGTTGGTTTGCGCACCATAGCCCCAAGTGTTAGCAACACCGGCTACAGTGGTAGAGTGACAAATACGGGCTGAGTGGTCGACGTTGTTAGTGCCCCACATTGCTGCAAATTTACGGTACATATAGCAGCCTTCGTTAGAAAACTTAGCACTGCCCATGAAGTACAGCGAATCTGGACCTGACTCATTGCGAACTTTCAGCATTTGGTCACCAACTTCATTGATGGCCTGTTCCCAACTGATGCGTTTCCATTTGCCGCCTTCAAGCTTCATTGGATATTTAACGCGTTTTTCCCCGTGGCCGTGTTCGCGCAGTGCCGCACCTTTGGCACAGTGACCACCTTGGTTGAAGGGATGATCAAAGGCGGGTTCCTGACCAGTCCACACGCCATTCTGTACTTCAGCATACAGGCCACAACCTACAGCGCAGGCGCTACAGATAGTGCGCTTGACTTCAATCGGGGCATCATGAGGGACTTCTTTGGCTTCTGCGCGGCGCATCATGCCGGTTCCTAAGAATGATGCAGCAGCAATACCACCAGTGGCGATACCAGCGCTTTTCATAAACTGGCGACGACTAATCCCCAGTATGGTGGCGTCGGTCTTGGCGGCGACGCTAGATGTGCGAGTTAACTTCATCGCTTAATTTCTCCTGGGTTAACGCAGGCTGTTGTAATAGTTGCGGATGTGCGCTGTTTCACGATAACCATCCTGATGGGTGGTAGCGCTATCAGTGCTTTCATTTGCCTGTGCCACAGAGACCTGGGAGGCAGCCACGGCTACGCCGGCAGCTGTGCCTATGGTCAGGGCTTTCAGCAGGGATCTGCGTTGCAGATCGGGCTTCTGCTCTTTCACTTTGTTACTCCTGGGGTGGTGCATCCATACGAAATATGAGGGAAATGCGGTATTTGAGAATTAACGAATTATTCACAACACCGGCCAAATTTGACCGAAATTCAATCAATTGAATAAGGGGTTATCATTAGGCTCGGGGAATATAAGGGGATCAAGAAATACTGATATTGATCTAGCGCAGTTTTACCGTCTCAATGGGCTTATCAACGGGGGAAAGCGTTAACTGAATCATGTTTTTCGTGGCTAGAAAACCCTAGTTTAGATAGGGATTATAGCCATCAAACTGTTAACTATTTGTATCGAAATCGCGTACTGAATTTACTAAAAAAACACCCCGGCATGCCGAGGTGTTTTACGTAACAATTAACTTTTATTCGCGATATTTCAGCGTGCCATTGGCCTTGATTTCGTCATACCACAGATTGTGGTGCTGCATAGCCCAGTTTTCATCACAATAACCGGACACCATACACTCCATACCGCCCTCACTAAGGACAGTCGCCATCCAGATATGGACGATAGTAAAGGCAATGATCAGAATGGCACTGACACCGTGCACCAACAGCGCTGCCATTGAGGCTTCACGTGGCAGATCCAAACCTGGTAGTACCATCATCACGCCAGAAATGGCAATGAATAGGCCGAAGATCGCCAACGTCCAGAACCAGGCCTTTTCACCCGCGTTAGCAAAGCCGGAATCAGCATGTTTGCCTTTGAGTGGGCCGACGTTGAAATAACCGCCAACAGTCAGGAACCACTTAAAGTCATAACCTTTAAGCATCTGATGCGGCATCCATTTCACCACCAATATCGCCCAGCAGACGATAAAGAAGGGTCCTACCCAATCGTGGATAGTTTTGGAACCGTATATCAATGATGCCCAAATGCCGCTACCTTCACCAACCATCGGCTGCAATACATGCTTGCCCAGCATAATATTAAGGCCGGTGAATATCAGGGTCAGACAGCTGATAGCCACGCACCAGTGGAGAATGAGATCGGCTTTACTCCAACGGAATACCATCTTGCCGGAAAAGCCGTCATTCAGTCGTGCCGGACCGTTAACAAAGTAAAACAGCAAAAACGCGCCAAATACGCCGACAACAGCAATTCCCATCACGGGTGTCACGTATTTGTTGCGGATCTCCCGCCCTTGTTCCCCGGTCACATTAATCAACACACCCCGCTCCCCCCCTTTAGCGGTGGTATATCCGGCTTCGCCAGATTTTACCGCACGCCACAAGTCGGCTTCGCTGGTTTGCGCAGTTGCCTGCTGCTGACTGGACTGTTGGTCGGCGGCAAAAGCTGTTGCAGACAGCCCCATACCGCAAACCAACAACATCAGAGCGAACAGGCTGCGCAGTGATTTGATAACCATAGTCACTCCTCGCCGGAACGGGTTACCCCGTTCCGGTTCACTCTTAGTTGATCACACCAGTCTTGGGGTTGTAACCCCAAATCACATCAGGACTGGCACCACGGCGGGCCATACGCTCACGGTAGATGCCAGAGACAACCTGGGCATCACCCGCGAGCAGCGCTTTGGTAGAACAAAGCTCGGCACACATCGGCAACTTACCTTCTGCGATACGGTTGGCACCGTACAGTTTGCGTTCGCGTTCGGAGAAATTCTCTTCCGGGCCGCCAGCACAGAACGTACATTTGTCCATTTTGCCACGACTGCCGAATGCGGTCTTTTTCGGGAACTGAGGTGCGCCGAAAGGACAAGCATAGAAGCAGTAGCCGCAACCGATACAGGTATTTTTGTTATGCAGCACAATGCCTTCCTCAGTACGGTAAAAGCAGTCTGCCGGGCAAACTGCCATACAAGGCGCATCAGTACAGTGCATACAAGCAACTGAGATGGAGGCTTCACCGGGCTGACCATCATTGATGGTAACCACGCGGCGACGCTGGATACCCCACTCAAGAGCGGAGTCGTTTTCGTTTTTACACGCTGTGACACAACCGTTACACTCGATGCAGCGCTTGGTGTCACATAGAAATTTCATGACTGCCATAGTGGCTTATCTCCTCATCAAGTACGGTCAGGCTTTGGTGATCTGACACAGGCTGGTTTTGGTTTCCTGCATCTGTGTCACCACGTCATAGCCGTAAGTCAATACGGTGTTGGCAGACTCACCCTGAACATAAGGCACGGTGCCTTCAGGATATTTATCAACCAAACTCTTACCTTCGAAGATCCCCGCAAAGTGATAAGGCATAAAGCATTCGCCCGGTTGAACCCTTGGCGTTACCATCACTTTGACCTTGATCTGTGCGCCCTCTGGACTATGTACCCAGACATCGTCTTCACTGCGCACACCACGATCAGCCGCATCGGCAGGGTTCATTTCAATGAACATCTCCTGCTGCAACTCTGCCAACCATGGGTTAGAACGGGTTTCTTCACCGCCGCCTTCGTATTCCACTAAGCGGCCTGAGGTCAGGATCATCGGGAAGTCTTTAGAGAAATCCTTGTCCTGAATTGACTTGTACAAGGTAGGCAAACGCGCCACCATGCGGTCTTCATAGGTTGGATATTTGGCTACCAAGTCGCGACGCGGTGTGTACAGCGGTTCGCGGTGCAGCGGAATATCATCCGGGAAGTTCCACACGATACAACGGGCTTTGGCGTTACCAAAAGGAATACAGCCATGCTTGATGGCAACACGCTGGATACCACCGGATAGGTCAGTCTTCCAGTTTTTGCCTTCAGCCGCCGCTTTTTCTTCAGCGGTAAGATCATCCCACCAACCCAGCTGCTTCAGCATCTTGTCAGAAAATTCTGGATAACCATCCTGAATTTCACTGCCTTTTGAGAATGAGCCTTCTGCCAGAATATTGGTACCATTGTGTTCCACACCGTAACGGGCACGGAAGTTACCACCACCAAAGCGGACTTCACGGTCGGTACGATAGAGGATCTGGGTGCCAGGATGTTTCATCTCTGGGGTGCCCCAACATGGCCAAGGCAAACCATAGGTTTCACCCTTGCATGGGCCACCGGGAGCTTCCAGTGAATCAAAGTCGAAAGTACCCCAGTTTTTCTGGTGTTCTTTCAGACGTTCTGGGCTCTGACCAGTGTAACCAATGGTCCACATGCCGCGGTTAAATTCGCGGGTAACATCTTCAACCAAAGGTTCATCGTTGTTGACTTGGATGTGTTTACAGAATTCTTTCTCAACACCCAATTTCTTCGCCAGTTTGTACATGATGGTGTGATCAGGCAGCGATTCGAAATGCGGCTCAATCACTTTGTCACGCCACTGCAATGAACGGTTGGAAGCCGTCACTGACCCGTAAGTTTCAAACTGGGTACAGGCGGGCAGAATATAGACGCCATCCTTACGTTCCGGCATCACAGAAGCCATGGTTGGATGTGGATCGACCACCACCACGGTATCCATTTTGTTCAGTGCTTCACGCACTTCCCGACCACGGGTTTCGGTGTTAACGGACTGACCCCAGAAAAATGCCAGACGGATATTGTCCTTCTGGGCAATCTTGGTCTTGTCTTCCAGCACCCCATCGTGCCAACGGGAACAAGGAATACCAGCAGAAGTTTGTGGTTTCTGCCCCAGATATTCACCTTGGTCAAAGCGGCTGGCAACCCAGTCAGCAGGCAGATCCCAAACGCGAGACCAGTGGCCCCAAGCGCCGGAAGTCAAACCATAGTAACCAGGCAGGTTGTCAAACAGCAGACCGAAGTCAGTAGCGCCCTGTACGTTATCGTGACCACGGAAAATGTTAGTACCGCCACCCACAACGCCCATGTTACCCAGTGCCAACTGCAGGATGCAGTATGAACGGGTATTCGCGTTACCGATATGATGCTGAGTACCACCCATACACCATACAATAGTGCCGGGTTTGTGTTCAGCCAGCATTTTGGCAACTCGGAACATCTGCTCTTTGCTAACGCCAGTGATGTTAGTCACTTCTTCTGGGTTAAACTTGGCCGCTTCATCACGGATACGTTCCATGCCGTACACGCGTGAATCGATAAATTTCTTATCTTCCCAGCCATTTTCAAAGATGTGCCACAGCAGACCGTAGATGAAAGGAATGTCGGTGCCGGGACGGATATGCACGTACTCGTCAGACTTAGCTGCAGTACGGGTGAAACGTGGATCAACCACAATAATTTTGGCACCGCGTTCTTTCCCTTCCAGTACATGCTGCATGGCAACTGGGTGGGCTTCACTTGGATTAGAACCAACGAAAAGGATCAACTTAGAGTGATGCATGTCGTTGAAAGAGTTGGTTTGCGCACCATAACCCCAGGTGTTGGCCACACCGGCTACAGTGGTAGAGTGACAAATACGGGCTGAGTGGTCGACATTGTTAGTGCCCCACATCGCCGCCAATTTGCGGTACAGGTAAGATTGTTCGTTAGAGAACTTAGCGCTACCCATGAAATAAATGGAATCTGGACCGGATTCTTCACGGATCTTCAGCATCTGGTCACCAATCTCGTTGATGGCCTGTTCCCAACTCAGACGCTTCCACTTACCGCCTTCTAACTTCATGGGGTATTTATTGCGTTTGTCGCCATGCGCTACTTCACGCAATGACGCGCCTTTGGCGCAATGACCACCACGGTTAAACGGATGGTCGAATGCAGGTTCCTGACCTGTCCACACACCGTTTTGCACTTCAGCATAAAGACCGCAACCTACAGCGCAGTGTGAACAAATAGTACGCTTCACTTCGGTAGGTGCATCATGAGGCACTTCAGTCGCCTCGGCCCTGCGCATCATTCCAGCCCCAAGCATGGAAGCGGCAGCAATACCACCAGTTGCCAAGCCTGCTGACTTGAGGAACTGACGGCGATTCAGGCCCAACGATGGCTTTTCAGCCACAGGTGCCTGTTCGGATGTACGGGTTAATCGCATCTCACACACTCCTTTTTATCATTTATTACGCAAAGTGTCGTAATAACTGCGGACATGCTCGGTTTCACGGTAACCGTCCTGCGGCTTTGGCTCATTTGCAGCCTGCGGCGCAGCAGCCATCGCCTGACCACTGACAGTGGCTACAGCTCCGGCGGCACTGCCAACAGCCAAGGCTTTCAGCAGTTGACGGCGACTCATATCGGAAGCTTGCTTCTTCATAGCGTCTCCTTGTTTCAATTACGTGGGAGCGAACTCCCACACCATAGATCTGTTGAGTAACAGACCTGTCAATCAAGCCATTTCACTGGCTTTGGGCTGGATCTGAACGTCTGGGGTTTCCACCACCGGGGTGCTGAGCACCAGCCGTTCAAATTCAGCGATTTCGGTTTCAAAGAAGGCACGGCCTAATTGCGCAACGACCCCATAGAATGCCGCACTCTGACAGCGGGACAAGGTATCGAAAAAGCGCACAATCCAGCTGCCGATGTGGCGCCGATAGAACGCCAATTGCTGATGTGATGGCGCTTCCAGGATCAACACACTCATCACTTCAAATAACGCCGCCACATGATCTTCAGGCTCTTTGACGTCATCCTGACGTTCAAAGCCAAGCTGCATCAAATCCTGACGCAACAGAGCCAGCGGTTTATCCATTAAAGACCCGGTCATAAACCAGCTACCATAAGGCAAGATTTCACCGGCGCCCACGCCAATAAAGAGGTTGAAATATTCATCCTGCAACTGCACTGGCGTAAATTGTGCCGCCGCCAGTTTCAGGGCCAACCAGGCACGGGTCATAGCGTTATCTTCGTTGGCATCGACTTCCAAATTTGTCAGAAACTGCAATAGTTCTTGGCTGGGCTCGCGTCTGAGCAAAGCGGCCAACAGCTGATAAATGTCGGCCCGGAGCTGATCGTTTTCGGATACTTGTTTTGTTGTTTCGGTCATAACGGCTCTCTTATCTCAGTTGCTTTTCGGGGTCGTTAAGGATCTCTTCGAACATATCCTTCACCCGGCAATCCCCACACATTTTCAAGCGATCAATATGCGCACTAAAAGCATTGTGGGTTCCGACCATCTCCAGCATCCGATGCACCATAGACTGGGTCGCAAATGGGGCTCCGCAACGAATACATTCAAACGGAGCTTCTTCTTTTAGGGTCTGTCGTTGTTGTCTGGACGGCTGATCCAAATTAACAGACGATTGCAAACTGATGACTTTTTCCGGGCAAGAGGCTTCACAAAGCCCACACTGCACACAATCTTGCTCAACAAAGTACAACGCCGGCTTGTCACCGCCATCCTGCAGCGCCTGTGTCGGACAAGTCGCCACACAAGACATACACAAAGTACAACCGTCAGCTTTTACCTGAACCTGACCAAACGGCACGTTACTCAGCGGCAAGCGGTGTTTGGCTTGTGCTGCCTGTTGGTTGAGGTAATCCAGCGCCGCAAACAAGATGGCACGTTTACTGTCTGCCTCGAACGTTGCCGGAACCGTTAACGGCCAGGCCATGCTGCTATCAAGTATAGGCCAGAGCTCTAGCAACTCGGTTTCGCCAATCAAAGAGATACGTGCAGGCTGACCAATTTCTTGCAACAAGGTATTGGTCAGCGACAACTCGCCCTGCAACATCTGCGTCAAGCTAGGAGCGGTTGCCGCAGTGTTCAGCACTAATATCTGACGAGCTCCCCATGCCAATGCCGCCAGCCAGTGATCCATCCCCGCGACCGTGATCTCCTCCAGCTCGACCGGTAAGACATCGCCCGGAAGTTCGCTGGAGATCAACGCTACACCTTGAGTTGCATCGTGGAAGAGGATGACAGGTGCCACGCCGGATTTTTCCAGATAACGGCTGATCAGTTTATGTAGATAGGAGTGAAGGGCTTGGGGCGTTGGCAAATCGTAAGTCAAGGCACCAGTGGGACAAGCGTTACTGCAACTACCCGCGCCATGACACAGATAAGGGTCAACCTCAATCTGCTGCGCCACACTCTTGATGGCATCGGCGGGACAGAAATTCAGACAGCGGTTACAACCGTTAACGCCGTTACGATAATGGGCGCAGATATCGGCATTGATCTTAACGTAACGCGGTTTATCGAACTGCCCCACCATCTGCGGCAGTTCTTCCAGCGCTTGCGCCAGTTTAGCTGGATCCTGACCCACATAAAAATAGCCAGGCGGCAGCATTTCCAATTGGATAACCGGCTCACGACTCAAATCCAGGATCAAATCAAAATGCGCCTTACGCAACGCCACCAAACTTAATTCTGCAGCACTGCCGTTATGCTCTACCGCAACCTGAAACTGGCCTAAGAAACCTTTTACCGATAACAGTTTGTTGTAATAAGTCTCAACGTTTTCAGCGGCAGCCATCACCCGTTCTAGGTGGGCCTCATCCTGGCTGGTAACTGCCTCATTGGCCAAAATCACACAGCCAGCCATGCTAGACAATTTGTCCGCCGCCAACCGTGCCAGATCCTCAGGCCCAATCACCAACACACTCCCCTCTGTGGTGTAACTGACGGTGGGCGGGATCAGGTTTTGCAGAATCCGGGTCTGCTGTTGCACCTCAGTGCGCACCTGCCGCAGCGCTTGCTGGGCGGGGGTATTGCTCACACTATTGCTCACTTTGCGTTCCTGAACAGGTTTTTGGCTGTGATGATTGTTAGTATCTATCTGCTTTTATTATTGATTTATGCGCTTTATCACAGCCCGACTAATTGGAATTATCAGCAATTCACATACCAAAGTTATGGTATTTAGATACTGACAAACTGACGTTAAACAACCCCTTTGTCGGGTTCTGCTGCTGGTAACGTGGCATTTTGGCTATCCGCTGTTATAGCTTCGTCCAAATTGTCCGCCAACAGGGTTGGTTCTGGCGTTTCCGCTTCAGCATCCGCCGGGACGGGCACATCGGCCAAGTCCGTAACAGCTTCTTCTGTTTTTTCAAGGAGATGACGAAAGACTTTCTTCGCCAGTTCACTAGAAACCTCGGCACTTAGGGTCGGCTGGCAGCTATAATCCAAGGCATATTCCATCATGCCGTCGATCTCACTGAAATGTGGCTGCTTCCATAACGCCCGAAGGGCATTTTTCTTCACATCAGGATCCACATTGTTAGCCATAAAGCTGGCAAAACTACCACCGATTTCGATACTGTCAGGATCGGGTAAATCTTCAGCACCTAGCTGGGTCTCAGACTCAGTGCTAACAACTTCTGCTGTTACCGCTGACGCCCCATCTGCATCAACGACTGTCGCTACTTCCTCATCGGCTACTTCTTCAGTAGCCACTACTTCAGGCTCATCAAGGACTTTGCCCTCTTGCGCCTGCTGTTTACGCTGCGCCCAACGGCTCAGAAAACTGCGTTCTTCAGCCATTAATGCCTCCGCTGTTCTTCGGCCACTTCCTTACGGCGGTTAACATGTTTACGACGATGGGCAGAGATCTCTACTTCACCGTGCTCAGAAATAAACGCTTCGATCCAACAGGCGATAGCTTCCGGCATCACCATGTTTAATACTGGGGTATCGCCTTCAAGACAACCCGCCGCCACATTCTGATCCGCAGAAATAGCGGCAGGAACCCAGGTACCATCTTCCTGTTCATCACACACGATATAGATCATGGGATTATCCATATCGAGATTAAGACGGTAGCTGGCGCGTTCATCCAAAAACAACTCCAACAACACTAGAGTGGCACCTACTGGCGCATCTTGCGAGGCTGGAACAACCTGATCCAGTTCCCAGCTTTCTGACATCCAACGCCCAATCTGTTTTTCCACTTTTTTCAGGGTTACGTACATGGGCCATACGCTTTGAGTATGCTGCATAAGAATTCTTCCTCCCGAGTTAGTATTTTCGGGTCACAAGGTTAACCATAGGCGTATGCAAAAAATAAACCAGATACAAAATCAAAAAAATTCATGACGGTGATCAAGTATTCCATCTGAGGTGACGGACATTATGTCGCACCTCAAATGACACTTTGCACAATGTACACTGCCACCTTGCGGAGAGTTGCAGTAGATCACGCATTTATCTGCTCTATTATGAGCAGGTATGATTATTGCTATGATCTAGTTCTTATTTTTTGCATGAGTCCTGTCCATGACCCAAGCCAAGCTGCATCTGATAAAAACTGCGACAGAAGTGCCACTCACCATCAACGTCACCGCCATCGACGAAAACGGCGTAGTTCAGCAAAAGTCCGTTGCCTGTGAGCGACCACTGACGGTGTATCTCAACTGGCGCCCGATTGTGACACTGATGACACTGGGGGCCAGACCCGAAGCCTTAGCGCTAGGATATTTGAAAAACCAAGGTTTTATCAGTGATGTCACGCAATTGGAATCAGTGATTGTCGATTGGGAAGTGAATTCTGCTGCAGTCATTACCAAAGAACAGACGCAAGATTTAGACGCTAAACTGGCCGAAAAAACCGTTACCACAGGGTGTGGTCAAGGCACAGTATTTGGTGGCTTTATGGAGGGTCTAGACAACATCACCTTGCCGATACCACAGCTTAAGCAAAGCATGATTTACAGCTTGCTGCGCAATATTGCCCAATACAATGACACCTATAAGAATGCCGGTGCGGTACATGGCTGCGGCGTCTGCATAGGTGACAGCATCAGCTCTTTTGTGGAAGATGTCGGACGCCATAACGCTGTTGATACATTAGCCGGAGAGATGTGGCTAAAACAGCAGAGTGGCGGCGATATGATTTTCTATACCACTGGTCGCTTGACTTCGGAAATGGTGATCAAAGTGGCCAAAATGGGCATTCCGGTGCTATTGTCCCGCAGCGGCGTGACCCAGATGGGATTGGAGCTGGCGCAACAACTGGGAATTACCATGATCGCCCGCGCGAAAGGGCGGCATTTTCTGGTGTATCATGGTGCCGACAACATAGAATTTGATGACATCCAATCAAACCAAGCGGTTACGCAGGAGAGATGATGACCGAACCCAGTGAACTGGTATATATGAGTGCCAAACAGGTAGCGGAATATCTGGATCTGAATGAGAAAAAGGTCTACGCCATGGCGAATGACCGGATGCTGCCAGCTACCAAAATCACTGGCAAATGGCTGTTTCCAAAGATCCTCATCGACCGCTGGCTGATGGATTCCTGTCACAGTGGTATGTTGTCTGACCGCCTGCTAGTCACCGGCAGTGATGATCCACTGCTATCCATGCAAGTTGCCCGGTTAATGGCTGAAGTGGGCAGTCGTGAACTGATAAGTTACAGTGCCACGGGTTCGCGGCTAGGACTGGAACTGCTGTCAAAAGGATACGCAGATGTTTGCACCCTGCATTGGGGCAGCGCCGATGAGCGCAATATTCGCCACACCGCACTATTAAAAGGCTACCCCAACCACCAACAGTGGATCATGGTGCATGGCTACAATCGGCAACAGGGATTGATAGTGCGTCCAGAATTGCATCACCAGTGTCAGGAAGAAGATAAGGTACTGAGTCTGCCGTGGCGTTGGGTCAGCCGCCAAGGTGGCGCTGGCAGCCAACAACATCTGGAACACTGGCTGATGAAACGTGGTTCCAGTCTGAAAAATCTCAATACAGTGCTCACCGCCTATAGCGAGCGAGAGTTGGCAGGCTATCTAGCGCGCGGCGATGCGGATATTGGCTTTGGCTGTCAGGCTGTCGCCATGGAAAGCGGTCTGGGATTTGTGCCGTTGCTGACAGAATCCTTCGATTTTGTTATGCCGCAAGGCATCTACTTCCGTCGGCAATTGCAGCAACTGTTCAAACTGCTGGCCGGTTCATCATCACGGCAGATGGCCGCACTGCTTGGCGGCTATGATCTGACCGATTGCGGCCAATTACTCTGGAGTCCAGAGTAAGTAACTCGCATAATCCGCCTATTGTTATTGGCGAAAGGTGGCTAATTGGTGTAATGCATCGTTCTATTCTGGGCTAAAGAAATAGGCTGCGCCTATGCAAACTGCGTTTGCTAACGTCGTGAGCCTCCGCGCTCACACTGCGGCCAAGGGGCAATGCTCGTCCATCGAAACACGTCTTTGGCTCACGCTCATAAACGCATCATCGCTTCTCGCCTTGCTGTAGTTAATTGCCTGCCGCAGGCTTGGCACGATGCAAGCACATCCGTGTAATCTCGACGCCAGCTAATTACGTCCATGTAATTAGCCAGCTCGCCATCCTTGGCTCGCGCGCATAAACACATCGCCTTCTCGATATTCGCGTTGCTGGCGACGGCCACAAGTCCGCATGTGCTAGGAATTATCGGAGTTATTCTGTTAATAGCAAACGAGGGATTGTGAACAGTTAAAGCAGAATCGCTTTGCCCTCAAAACGTTTTAGCATTGCGACCTGAGATCAGCGCTATTCTCTGAAAGTTGACCAAATTCTAGTAATGCTAAAAACGACTAATCTAATTATAACGATTCAAACCTTAAGCATTTGAAATCAGGCTTAATCATCCCAATAAAATCTGATAAATATCACGACACATTAACAAGAAATGTCTTAGTATTTTGTTTTTTAATACAATTTTTTAATTTAGATAGGGATGTTAAATGTCGAAATTTAAGTTTATGGGTATTTTGTGTATTGGCTTGATTGTGTCCACAATGTCAGGATGTTCTTCTGTTCCAAAACAAGATAGCGCTATTAAAAATGGAGTTTTTTACGGGAATTCTAGTCTCTCATTTGGTGGCAAATTGGAACTATTGGCCGGAAACTCCGCTGTTGAGGATAAGAATGACGATAACTTGTTATCCAGTGTTGATATCCATTTTATTGAAGCGAGCGGGGATACCGTTTCAGCACAAACTAGCCAGGATTTTGGCGCTGGCAAAGCGTTAGATTTTCTGGCGACAGCCAAGCTCGTAGGTTCAGGATTTGCGCTTGCTAACTTTCTGAGTAACCCAGCTGATTACCCGGGTGTTGGTCATGTAATTCTTATTAAGCTCGAAGATGGGCAAAACCCAAGAACGCCTGAAATGCTTCGTAAAGCATTTACAGAATTAACCAACCCCAGTTCTGCGCTAATACAAAACTCTAAATGCGCGATGGACGGAACCGCACTGCATTGTATTAACGCACCTAAGGATAGTGACATAGGTGACATGCGATTCTCTACATTGGTGGATTACAGCTACGTGCAAAAACTAATCCCCGGTGCTGAACCTGGGAATTATGCGGCGTACGGCTTTGATGATGCCGTATGGACGACATCCCAACTGAGAAGTAAAGACTTAGCCTTTGGAAACCCCTATATGATCCATTTCTCCGCAGCTAAATATTGGTACACCCTTTCAAAAACTGGCAGCTTGGAATACCAATATACTTACAGGGTAACGAAGTTGGCCGATCCTAACTTGATGGGGCTTATTTACATTTATAATACTGATTACAAAGAGAAAAAAATCGCAACCCTACGGTAATGTTGTTTACGTTGTCTTTATCGCGACGTGTACAAGGGACATCACACCCACTCAACTGTCACCATATGGTGACAGTTGAGTGGGTTCATTTGTGAAGCGAAACTCAA
Organism: Shewanella fodinae; assembly: GCF_014651955.1. Taxonomy (GTDB): domain Bacteria; phylum Pseudomonadota; class Gammaproteobacteria; order Enterobacterales; family Shewanellaceae; genus Shewanella; species Shewanella fodinae. The sequence goes on from NZ_BMXW01000006.1 coordinate 147,538, forward strand.
ATTCATGACATATTCTGTCATTTCTATTCGTTGCTCCCTTGAAAGTGTTTTGCCACAACCTAATTTTCTTTGGTGGCAACAACCAACCCCTATCTTCTGGTTTAAGGATGGTGACCAATATTTGATACCGCTATATCATAATGAAAAGTATTTTTTTTGTATTTAAAACTGTGTACGATTTCAGAAAGTAAAGTTTTTTGAGATTAAGATATTTTGTGAGAGTTTATGTTAAGAAATTTAGTGTTGACAACGGCTTCTTTGCTTTGTGGATGCAGTAGCTTTGTATATAATCCACACTATAACGGACCAGTGATAATTTCTCCCAAGCAAAAATGTAATATAACAGCAGAAACCGTTAGCGACCCTTCGTTGCAAGCAGTCAAAGACACTATTTGTTACCGTAAGCCCCACAAACCTTTATTGATCAAACCATTGCACGATCGGTAACTACCACCCTAGCTGGCTGTAGTGATCTACGCACGAGAAGTCACTCTCGGTAACTAAGAAAGGTGAGATTTAAGTATTCATAACGCCGAAAGAGCAAAATATATTCAATTAAAATCAATTGGTATTATCAAGTTATTCGCGCATTGATAACTTGTTCGCCCCCTTTAAGTACTTAAGTAAAAAAGCGTGAATATACTGAAAGAAAAAATCTGCGGCTGACGTTTCACTAATCAGGTTTTAAATTTGCGCCAGGTCTGACGGGTGTTTTCGTCAAGAAAACTCCAAGCCAAGATCCGGGTTTGTTTGTTGCCCTGTACCATTTTCAGCGTGCGTACTGCTTGTGCCTGTTGTTGCGTCAGCCACCGATAACACTGTGGTAAATTTTCGGCTTTAGAGACTAAAGAGCTAAACCACAGCACTTGCGCGCCATAGTGTTTACTTTCGCTGATCATCCGCTGTAAAAATCCGGCTTCACCACCGTCGCACCAGAGTTCATTGGCGCGGCCAGCAAAATTCAGCTGTGGCTGTTTGGCAGGCTTGCCACGGTTGGCCGCCAGATTGCGCACCTTGCGTAGGCTGCCTTGTTGCGCTTCGGCAGCAGAGCGGTGAAAAGGCGGGTTACACAGGGTGACATCAAAATATTCACCCGGCTGAATGATATTGGCAAACATATGCTGCGGCTGTGATTGTTGGCGTAGGCTGACAAGCGCGGCGATACGGGGATTGGCATTAAGCACGGATTGCAGATGCTGTAATGCCTTGGCATCAATATCACTACCAACAAAACGCCAGCCATAAATGGCAGTGCCCAGCAACGGATAGATGCCATTCGCGCCAGTGCCGATATCCAGCGCAGTGATTTGAGTACCTTTGGGAATAGCGCCACCTTCGGCCAACAGATCCGCCAGATGGTGCAGGTAATCTTCGCGTCCTGGCACCGGCGGACACAAATAACCGTCTGGTAGGCTCCAGTCACAGATCTGATAATGCTGTTTGAGTAATGCGGCATTCAGGGCTTTTACCGCCGCAGGCTCGCTGAAATTAATCGACAGTTGACCGTATTGGGTGGTCAGCAGGTGGCGTTTCAAAGGTGGGAATTGCTGCGCTAACGCCGTAAAATCATAGCCTTGGCGATGACGGTTACGAGGGTGCAACCCTTTATCCCGTCTTAGCTGCGGGATTTTTGCCTCCGCCATGGCTTAGTCGTACAGATAACGGGTAAACAGCAGGTTGACTACCAGCTCTTTGCCGGTTTCTTGCTGCAGCAAACGATTGACCGTTTGGTAGCATTCCTTACGGATCTCTTCCCTGCCAGTTAACGACTTAATTTTATCTTCGGTCTGGTTACCAAGGATCTCCACAATGGCCGCCCGCAGCAATGGATCATGGTGCTGGATTGCCAGTAAATCCTGCTGATCCTTTACCATTAACTCCACGCTGATCCGCACAAATCCTAGCTTTTTGCGGTTGGAGATATAATTGGTCACTATCTCTGGCTCAAAGCCGTAGTATGCATAGTTATCTTCAGTTACCGCTGGTTTTTCTTTTTCAGCATCGGCTGCCTGAGCCGGAAGCCAACTGCCCACCAGTGTCAACAATATGAGTAATAGTAATTTTTGCATGTATTCGCACCACCCTGTCGGCAACTGAAATGTCTACGGTTTAGCATCAGCAGTCCCCGTGTTAGACTCCGTGAGTCTTTCTATTGTATCGGCTATCTGATGAATCTGACTAGTCCTGGCTTTCCTTTTGGCGATATTATCAAGTGGTCTGCTGAGCCACCACATTCATTTTCAGCGCAGCCGTTAGCCGCATGGCTTACGGCTGATGGCAGTCTTACCCAGCGCCTACGCCAATGTTGTCAGCAGTTTGAAGTCACGCTGTTAGGCGAGGTGGTAGCTACACCACTGCCCGGAGAGTGGCCGGGAACAGAAGACAAGTTATGGATCAGAGAAGTGCTGCTATGTCTGGATAATCGACCGTTAGTGTATGCCCGCACCTTGGCACCGTCATCGCTGACCCAGTTACAACACCGTGGGCAAAAACCACTGGGCGAACTGTTATTCACCGACAATAACTTCATCCCGGGGCATATGGAATGGGGACAAGCACCCATAACGGGCAAAATCCAGCAGCTAGCGGCCACCTTAGGACAAACGTCTGCTAACACCATTTGGGGTCGTCGCCGCTATTTCCATTATCGTCAACAGCGGCTGCTAGTGGCCGAATTTTTCCTGCCGGAAGCGGTTAGCCGACTGCCGCCACTCTGAAACTTAGTTTACGTCGTCCCAATGCCGCCAGTAACAGCCCCAAGAGACACCAACTGCCGAGACTGCCACCACCGCCAGAGCTACTGGTACTGTCGGTGGTTATTGGCGCAGTGACCGTGACAGTGTTAGTCGCACTGGCGCTGGCGTTGCTGCCATCGGTGACAGTCAAGGTCACACTGTAACTGCCGCTACTACGGTAAGTATGCGAGGGGGAAGTCAGACTGCTGCTGTCACCGTCGCCAAAATTCCAGCGGTAACTGAGTGTACCACTGCCACCGCTACTCTGGTTGCTAAACTGCGCGGTTAAACCGTTGACGGTGCTACTGAATGCAGCAGCAAGCGTCGCATTCAGCGTCACCTGTTTTGTTGTCGTTGCGGTCTGCGCCTGAGCATCAGTTACCGTTAATGTCACACTGTAACTGCCTGCCGCAGTATAGGTATGCTGTGGGTTCTGCTGCGTGCTGGTAGTGCCATCACCAAAATTCCACAAATAGCTGTATGGTGCGGTCCCGCCACTGGTACTCGCGCTGAAACTGACTTGCAACCCTTGTTGCGCCGTCGCAAAACTGGTTGCCAAATCAGAGGCAACCACGGAGTCATCCATGGCCAGTCTGACAGTAGCCTGACTGGAATCCAGTTCCTGAGAAACCACTTCCAGCGTAAATCCTAATGCCGGCAGTTTAATACCTGCCTGCGGCATGCTTGGCGCACTGTAATCGTCCCGGTCATCAAAAATACTGGTCGCCGTACGGTAGTTATCACCGGGATAGTAACTCTGGTTGTAGAGGCTGAAGGCCGCATCATGGATTTGTACTAATGTTGGCTGCCCGCTCACCAGATGCTGGTCCGCATCCACCACACCAATAAACACCTTGCCGGGATGATCGCCAACATTGTTGTCATCGACATCCTGATCTCGCAGCCATACCAAAACCCCCGGATCATACCCCGCCTGTTCCAAGCCGCGGTCAATCCCGGCATAGCTGCGCAGCTGTACCAGATAACTGCGCCCGGTCCCTGGACGACTAGCCCCGGTACGGATAAAACTGCTGAGCGTCATGTTGGCATTTAATTGCTCAGCATCATCGGCAAATACTATGTTGGCTCCCGCCATGAGCTGAATGTTGTCAACCTGAATGCCATCGCCACCCAATGCTTCATCGGTTTTATATACCAGGCTGATCTGTTTGTTGTTTCCCGCATAAGCACTCAGATCAAAACTCAAGGTAACCCAGCCGTTATTGTCTGCCGCAGCTAATGTCGACGAATCCCCGGTAATGATATTGCGAGCATTGTTAACGGTGTTAGTGCTGACGGTGTAATTCCCAGCAACCGCTACACCATCCACCAACAACTGGGCGTAATCATAATATTGCTCAGTATCCCAGCGGGCTTTCATCGTTAGTGTTAGCGGGCTGCTGGAGGGCAACTGTACATTGAACGACATCGCATGATTAAGTTGATTGCCGCTACCAGAATAATATTGATAATCACCGGCATAGGGTGCAGTAATGGCAACCTCACCAGGCGGCAGCGTGATTTCCAATTGGTTAAGACTATTGCTGTCAGTTGCCTGATTGAGCACAACATCCGTACCATCAGCTGTCAGCGCTGTATAAGCAATAGTTTGCATATTCAGCCAGCGCCCTTTATAACGCTGCTGCAGAAAATCCCGCGCATAAGGACTAAATCCTGTGGGCGCCGAGCCCGCTGGTGCGCCGGTCCAGCTACCATTTGACATCAACGACCAGTAGCCTACCGGTTCACCATCTCCACTGTTGTCAGTGTTATATTCGTCTGGCAGACCTAGATCGTGGCCGAATTCATGCACACATACACCAACAGCCGAATCAATGGGCTGAATGGTGTAACCAAACACACGTTTGGATGTGCCAGGGATCAACTGACCGTAACTGCCAGGCACAAAATACCGATGCGACCAGATGGCATCATCACCCAGCACTCCGCCGCCAGCTTCTTCACCAATACTGGAATGAAACACCATCACATGGTCAATAATGCCGTCGGGTTCATTCAGATTACCGTCGCCGTCGATGTCATAGGGGTCTTCCACGTCGTATTGCGCCAGCTCCGCAGCAGACATATTGGCGGCCGCCAAAGCCACGGCTTCTTCGACCAGCTCGGTAGCACGGATATCGCTGTCGTTGTTATCGGGATCGTTGGCACCGTAATAGGCGGCATTATGGCTAGCGGTATACCAGCCTTTAACATCACCCGTAAAATAAAAACTGTTACCTGATGCCGCCTGATAATACTGGTATGCCGACTGCAGATTTTGCCCAGAAGGACCGCTAAACCCGCTATTGGAGAACAATAGACCCTGGTAATGGGATGCCGGATAGCTACTGTAATACATTTCGCTATCGGCAGACGTTAACCGATTGTTATCGTAGGGAAGATCTGGAAAATCAATCAGTACCGCCAATACTTTTACTGTCTTGGTAACACTAGCATCCGCAGCAGACACCCGCTGTAACTTCGACAAGGTTGTGAGACCTTGACTTCGTTGATACGCCGCCTTCAGCAACTGCCGATTGTGATTCAATTTCTGCAGTTGTTCTTTAGATAATTTACCGCCTTGCAGATAATCCGCTAAAAGCTGTTGCTGCTGTTCCAAGGACGCATTTGGCGATAACTCACCACGCTTTTTCATCCAGTAAAGAATCTGGTCTTGATTGGCAATCGCGGGATCCCGAGGCGCCGGAGCCGCAGCGACAATACAACTGGTACTGAACAAAACCGCGCTGATGATCAGTGAAAGCAGATGTCCACGATTCATGCTTTAGGCTCCTTTTTACACTTGCTGTAGGCCTGTTGCCGTTGGCGAATGTAGTTATTGAGAATCTGTTGCTGTTGTTGCTCACTCATTGCTGGCGTAAGCACTCCTTTGTCTAACAACATCTGGCGAATTTGAGTACGATTGATATGGGGCGCGCCGCTGCCACAGGGAGTTAATGGCTCGGGGGCTGGCGCGGCAGCTGGTGCTTGTGTGCTCTCGGTCGTGGCTGGTGGCGACTGGCAGGCACTCGCCCCCATTAACACCAGTACCGCCGGCAGACTGAACATGAGATAACGATTGACCACAGCACCCCCCTATAACAACTCAGGAACATTACATTAACTGTAGACAACCTTTCGAGACAAGCAGTTCAGCAACAAAGCAGTTTAATTGTTCAGGATTAATTCAGCCGGGATAAAACCCGGCTGATCGTGTAGCAAAGAGACTAACTGACTGTAGACAGATAACGCGCAACGCCATCTAAAAACATTTGCACGGAAATCATAACCAGTACCATTCCCATCAGACGCTCAACCGCGGTAAGCCCCTTGTCACCGAGGAGCTGATTAAAGAGTTTGTAAAATAACAGAATCACCGCACTTGCCGCCCAGGCAGATACCAACGCCACGGTCCACTGCAGCATTTTGCTGCTGTCGGTATGCGCCAATAGGATCAAGGCGGCCAGAATTGATGGCCCGGCCATTAATGGTATCGCCATCGGCACAATGAATGGTTCTTCGCCAGCAGCCAAGCCCACAACGCCACCGGGTTGCGGGAAGATCATGCGAATAGCGATCAGAAACAGAATGATACCACCAGCGATACTGACGCTTTCAGAGCGCAAATTAAGGAAACTCAGGATCGCTTCACCGGCATAGAGGAACATCAGCATGATAATTAGCGCAAACACCAGCTCTCGGATCAGCACCTGGCGGCGTTTTTTGGGTTCAATATGCCGCAAAATAGACGCGAATACCGGCAGGTTGCCCAGCGGATCCATAATAAGAAACAGCATCACGGCAGCAGACAGCATATCCATGGTTTGTCGGCCCGGAAAATTCAACAAGGTGGCATATTGTATAGGTTTTCTCGCAGAATTTCGGCACTATTTAGTGGGATATTTTTCGCTATTCTCCGCTGAATTACCTGCTGCCCATTTACAACACACTTGCTATACTATAACGCTTTTCAATTTCATTAACGGTACCCATGTTATACCTTGTCGCCAGCTGCATCGCCCTATTGCTCGGGCCGGTTTTCTATCGTTGGTTAGCATCAGGCAATGGTCTGCATAAAGGGCTGGACGGCTTTATTTTTGTGTCGCTCGGTGGTCTGGTGTTGGTACATATCCTACCGGAACTGTTGGAGCATGGCGGCCTGCTGGCATTGGTGTTTGTGGTGCTAGGGCTGTGGGGGCCGTCGGCCAGCGAGAAGCTGTTTCACCGTTATTCCGAACTCACCCATAATGTCACGTTGGTACTTGGCATCATCGGTTTACTGCTGCACACAGTTACCGATGGCGGCGCTATGGTGTTGGCGCAGCAGGACAGCAATTACAGCTTGCTGGCGTTGGGAGTGATTCTGCACCGTTTGCCAGTAGGGCTAGCCATCTGGTGGCTGTTAAAACCCCATGCCGGAGCTAAATGGGCCTGGACGGTGTTAGTGCTGATGATGCTACTGACCACTGTGGGTTATGTTGCCGGAGAACAGTTGCTGCAACATCTGAGTCTAGATAACACTGTGTATCTGCAGGCATTTGTTACCGGTTCAATTCTGCATGTTGTATTACATCAGCCGCATGGCAATGAAAACAGCCTGAATGGTCGCCATGAGTTGTATGCTGGGTTTGGCAGTCTGCTGGGACTGGGGTTATTGGCAGTATTAATGTTGATGGATTCAGGAGAACATGCCCATGAAGCACATACGCATGATTCTTTGCAACTATTTGATTGGCTACTGATGCTCGCCCCAGCGCTGTTATTGGCCCATGCCTTAGCTGCTGGCCGTTATGCACTGGGGCTACGCCCAGATAACCCACAACCATGGTCACAGTGGATGCAACGTCTTGCGGGACCAGAGGTTCTGTTGTTGACACTGCTATTGCTGGGGCCGCTATACGCCCTGATGCAGTTGTTTTCCTGCCTGTTAATCGGTGGGCTACTCACCCTCTTGCAAGCTAGACCCGTTAATAGTCAACCGCAACCAGGCACCAATGCTGTCGAGTTTGGCTTTAGCTATGGCATTGATCATAGTGCGCCGTGGATACTTTTGAGTTTGCTGTTAGCCAACCTCATTGGTCATCCGTCAGTGCCATTGAACCATGACTGGATCCAGGTGGCCGTATTAGTGCTGATCTTTATTCCTATGCAGTTCAGTCCCCTTGGTAGCACAGTACTTGCGGCTACGCTGGCGTATAGCGGCTGGAATCCGCCTGCATTGGTGTTGAGTCTGTGTGCCGCCCAATTGTTGAATATCAGCCAATTGAGAGTGTTATCATGGTTCCAGAAGTCTGCGACATTAATACTGCTACTTCTGCTTGTTGCATTGGCAGGCTGCTGGCAGCCACAATGGCAGCAACTGTTGCCACACTGGTCCGCGATCAGTACCGTCTCGTTGGCAGTTCTAGCCTTGCTATTTGCCATCAGTTTGTTGCGACAGGGCCCTAGGCGCTTCCTCAAGGCATTGAAACCACAAACACTTTCTGCACCGACGGCAGTACACCATCACGGCCACGCCGAACATCACCATTGAGTTCGGTAACCTGTTGCGTAGCCACAGCATTCGACACTCAGGGAGGATAGTATGTGCATACTGTTTATAACGCTGCAGCAGCATCCAGATTACCCTCTTATTCTGTGCGCTAACCGTGATGAGTACCATCACCGGCCAACCGCAGCCGCGCACTTTTGGGCAACAACGCCGCAAATACTGGCCGGTAAGGATCTGAACGCTGGGGGAAGTTGGCTCGGCGTGAACCGTCGCGGATATTTAGCCGCTGTTACCAATATCCGTGCGCCGCAGTTACTACGGGATGACCGCCGAAGCCGAGGAGAATTGGTGATAAAAGCGCTGCAATCACCAATGAATATCGATTGGCTGCAACAACATCGGCAAGATTACAACCCGTTTAATCTGGTTTTTGGCTCTGCCTCAGCGCTGTTCTGTTGCAACAGTCTCAGTGGCACAGTACAACCTCTGACGGCAGGTTTTCATGCCATCAGTAACGGCGCACTGGATGACATCTGGCCCAAAATGGCAAAAGGGACACATGCACTACGGCAGTTGATACGCGCCGCACCATCGCTGGATACTGAGGCGTTATTAACGCTGATGCAAGACGATGCAGAAGCGGATGTGACACAGTTACCGGCAACTGGCATTGAAGCTGAATGGGAGCGTAAACTTTCGGCAATTTTTATTCGCCACCCCCACTATGGCACACGCAGCACCACTTTATTAATGCAAAACCGTGCCGGAGTGATGCAGTTCATGGAAGTACGCTATGACAGTGAGGGCCGCGAGTTTGGTCGTGACCAGTTTCAGTTTATGTCAGAACTGCCGTATTAAGAGGTGTGATCGTGCACTATCACCCATTTATCATCGTGCTTCTCTACCAACAGTGTAAACACGCCTGAGGTCAGTCGGTCGGGTTGTTGCAAACGCCACTCCCCAGCGACCAACGCCGCATAATTGCTTAGCATATGAATATCAATGGCTTTGAGCTGCAGTTTTCCCATGGTTTTCTGATCTGGGTAATTCTCTTCATAGGCTTTCAGCATATTGTCCCAGCCGTAAACAAAGCCGCCACCCGAGACAAAGCGCAGTTTCTCATCATGCCAGTAGCCCTGCATGTAACTTTGGATATCCCCTTGATTCCAAGTCTGTTGTTGATGTTGCAGCAACGCCATAACATCATCTGTCGGTACCGCCTGCACCAGCAGACTGCAACATAAACTGCCGCAGAGCAGTAGTGTCCGTAGTAAATTCATGCGATATCCTTATCCTTCAATAAGTTGGTGATAACTATTGTGCCAGTCATGACGTTACCACCAACGCAATCACCAAGGCAAACTGCTTGGCCTTCACTGCTCCGCCATATCCACACGCCGTAAGCTGCGAATATCGTTCCCCGTTGGAGCTTGGAAGGCTCGCAAGTCGAACTGCGGTAAAATAGCAAAGATATGGTCAAAAATATCAGACTGGATCTCTTCGTAATTTACCCAGCGGGTATCGTTAGTGAAGATGTACAGCTCTAGAGGCAATCCTTCGGTCGTAGGCGCTAACTGCCGTACCATTAAGGTCATCTCCTGATGAACTTTTTCATGGTGCCGTAAAAATTCCACCAGATAAGCCCGGAAGGTTCCCACATTAGTCAAACGTCGGCCATTCACTGGCATATCCATATCCGAAATTTTGGCATTGGATTCACCCAGTTCATGGATTTTTTTCGGCAGATACTCTTTAAGATAATTGATTTTTGCCAGCCGTTTACGATCTTCTTCCGTCAGAAAACGGATGGAATTGATATCAATATTGACGGAGCGTTTGATACGGCGGCCGCCAGATTCCGACATACCGCGCCAGTTACGGAATGCATCTGAAACCAGAGCATAAGCAGGGATCATCGTGATGGTTTTATCCCAGTTACGCACTTTGACGGTGGTCAGAGACACTTCTTCCACCGAGCCATCGGCACCGTATTTATCCATCTGAATCCAGTCACCAGGACTGACCATGCGGTTAGCCGCCAGCTGAATGCCCGCCACAAAACCGAGAATAGTGTCCTTAAACACCAACATCACCAGACCGGTGGCGACACCCAAGCCACTGAGGAAGTACACCGGTGACTGGTCCGCAAGCACCGAGACACTGACAATTAAAGCCACGAAGAACAGGAATAACTTACATAACTGGACAAAGCTTTTAATCGGCAATCGGCGACTGATGAGCTTGACGTCTGCCACCTCGTTGACAGCGTCCAATGCGGCATATACAGCACGCACCATCACCACCACCAGCCAGACACTCAATAATTTGTCGACCAAAGCACTGGCCAGTTTATGTTCGGTTAATGCGACTGGAACCAAGAAATTGAGCACCATAGCCGGCACCAACAGCGACAGTTTTTCCAGTACCCGATGCCGCAGAAATATATCGTCCCAAGTAGCTTTGGAGCGAACGATCATCAGATTCATCGCCCGCACCACACCTCGGCGAATAACAATGTAAGCAACCGCGGCCAATATCAGGCTGCTCAGGATCAATATAGCGGTGGCCAGCCAACCGGAAGGTTCACTGTTAATGCCAAATTTTGCCAGCCAATCCGTCAACACAACGCGAAAATCTGTTTCCAAATCTGTTCTCTCCAACCAACTTATAGTTCCGACCACCGTCGGCGCACGCTAGCGTAACATACCGTTTCGTATGCTGGTTTAACAGTTGTTGAATAACAGTTTGGAAATTTTATTGGGATGAAAATGAAAGGGTAACATCATCGGCAGCGGGCTGTTCAAAATGCACCAGAGCATCTGCGGGAAATCCGCCAACTTGTAACAATCCGTCTTCTTGCCAGGCTAATGCCAGTTGCTCGTGACGTCCTTTAACTACCATCAGCGCCGGATAACGGTCGCCAGAGATCTTGTCCACCAATCCCAGATAACTGTACCACTGATGCGAATGTCCGGTATTGCAATTAGAAAAACTCACTTCTGCTAGCCATAATTGCTGTGGTGATTCTGCTAGCTGTAACGGTAACACTTGGCAAAATTCATCGGCCGCACGTGTTTCGGCAAAACCCACGAGATAAAAAAACAGATATCCGGCCAGTAAGCAACCCACAACCATGCTACCAAGACGCACGCCGTAACTGGCAACAACCTTGATGCGCGCCGCCACAACTCCTCCTTACATCATTAACAGGAAGAAATCAGGCTAACGGTATTTATTAGTTAAGTAAATCCAAATAATGTCACTAACTGTCTAGCAATTGTTGCCAAAAATTTAATAATGTCGGCAATCGATTGAATTAACGCTAATAACTGCGGTGCCGACAATAAGGAATTGCTAATCTGTTGACCGGTTTTTCGGCTTGCTGACGGCTTTACTCGCTTTGGCGGGTTGGCAAGTTGGACAAAATACCGTGCTACGTTGTCCGAGACGAATTTCTGATAGCAGGCTCCCGCAATGTAGACAAGGTTGACCACCACGGCCGTAAACCAGTAACTTCTGCGCAAAATAGCCCGGTTTGCCATCTGCATTAACAAAATCTTTGAGAGTCGTGCCCCCTTGCTCAATAGCTTGAGCCAGAATAGCCTTAATCTCAGCGACCAGCACTAATAGTTGCTCAACAGTTACCCGCTCACCTGCTGTCTGCGGGTGGATCCCTGCCGCAAACAACGCTTCATTCGCGTAAATATTGCCAACACCAACCACAATGGCATTGTCCATCAGACACAGCTTCATCGCCTTACTTTTACCGTTGAGCGCCTGTTGCAGGTATTGCGGATTGAAAGCCTCGGTCAACGGCTCCGGCCCCAGCTTTGACAACAGAGGATGGGCCTGCTCCGGTAACTCACACCACAACCAGGCGCCAAAACGGCGTGGATCGTTAAACCGGAGGACACAGCCATTCGCCAATTCCAGATCGATATGGTCATGCTTCGCTGGTGGTGTAGCACGCGTAAGAATACGTAAACTACCAGACATTCCCAGATGCACTATGGTGGTGCCAGCATCGGTATCAAGCAACAGATATTTGGCACGACGTCGCACCGCGCGAATGGTTTGCCCAACAATCTGCCCGGCAACCTCTGGCACCGGCCAACGTAAGTTAGCATTACGAACCACCAACCGGCGTACAGTTTGCCCTACCAACCAAGGTTCAATACCGCGGCGGGTTACCTCAACTTCGGGTAATTCTGGCATAAAGGGAATGTCTCTCGATTTAACTAAGATCAACGCTCAGCATTAAGTAGCGGCACCAGTGAAGCTCGTTGACTAGGCGGGATCTGGTACCAATTACCGGCCGCCGATTTCAACAGTCCAGTGTCAACAAATAGTAACCAGATTTGCGCTTCACGATCGGTTAATTGCAACAACAGTTCCTGAGGTTTAGCCGAGGCGTCCAATTGAGGCTCATCTAGCAGTGGTGACACACGAATATGCAGCCAACTGTCAACCCATTGCTTGCAGTTCAGGACTTTATCATCACACTGCCATTCATCTCTGGCATTACGAGTCATCCATACACCTGAAAGCTGCAATTGCGCTAACCGCGCCTGCTTATCAAATAACGGCACAGTTTCTTTGGGGGTATCATGGGTGTGCTTATTCAGCATCGTCAACAACCCTATCATCACCACCGATGCAATAATAAGGATGTTATTCCACTGTCTGCGGGTCAGCGCCATAATTGATATTCTCGGCCAATACCACCTCAGTCTATCACTGGCGGAACCTCAGCCACCAGTGGCATTCATGAAACGTAGGATTTGCGGACTATCAGGCTGATCAAAATGATGTGAGCGCGGCTTGCGTTGCAAAGACTCAGTAATGGTTTGCTGCAACAGTCCAATATCATCCGGGTACTCACGCAAGACTTGTTTCAGGTCCACCGAGTTTTCATTCCCCAGACACAGCAGCAAGCGGCCGTCGGCAGTCACTCGCACGCGGTTACATTCATGGCAGAAATTGTGACTATGAGGAGAGATAAAACCGATATGGATATCACTGTCAGGCATCTGGAAATAACGGCAGGGGCCACCAGTACGACGGTTAGACAGCGTTAACGGATAATGCTGCTCAATTACCCGCTGCACATCGTCACTGGACATATAACGAGGTGATTCCCTTTCGACTATCTGTCCTAGCGGCATCTCTTCAATAAAAGCAATATCCAGCCCCCGACCACGGCAAAACTCCACCAGCGCCAGAATTTCATCTTCATTGCGCTGTTTAAGGATTACCGCATTCACCTTTATCCGCTCAAAACCGGCGTCAATGGCAGCATCGATTCCTGCCACCACGCGTTCTAGCTTACCAATACGCGTTAGCGCCTGAAACCGTACAGGATTAAGTGTGTCCAGACTGATATTGAGTCGTGACAAACCGGCGGCTTTCAGCGTAGGAGCCAACTTGGTTAGATGTGAACCGTTAGTGGTCATCGACAGCTCCCGCAATCCAGGCAACTGATGTAAACGTGCCACCAATTGCGTAACATCGCGGCGCATCAACGGTTCACCACCGGTCAGGCGGATCTTGGTCACCCCCATCTCGGTGAACGCCTGGCACACATGCGCCATTTCTTCTAGCGACAACACCTGATGCTTGGGCAAAAAGCGGGGATTATCGCCCATACAATAAACACAACGGAAGTCGCACCTGTCAGTTACCGATAACCGCAGGTATTCAACCTTGCGGGAAAAACCATCGCTGAGGTTCATAACCATACCTCACAGCAGCGCGCCAAATGGCAGAATGTATAAGGGCTGTCCAGCAGCAACACGTTCATCCTGATCGCCTATTACCGCCAAGCAGTTGCCCTTCACCATAGAGCTTAACATGCCCGATCCCTGCGAGCCGGTGGATGTCACATGCAGTTGACCATCAGCGCCGATACGGGCAATTGCCCGGCTAAATTCTGTGCGCCCCTGACGGCTTTTGAAGGTTTCATCGGCAATGGCGGGCAGTAATTGCGGTTGCCAGTCGAGCTCGCCTGCCAGTTTACGCAGAGCTGGCTGCACAAATAGCAGAAAGACCACCATCGTCGCCACAGGATTCCCCGGCAAGCCAAAGAACAAGGCATCGTTGACCTTGCCAAAAGCTAACGGCCTACCAGGCCGCATATTGATGCGCCAGAAATGCACTTCGCCAATAGCCGCCAGTACCTTTTTGATGTAATCAGCATTACCGACCGATACGCCACCGGAGCTGATCACAACGTCAGCCTTGGCGGCTGCACCTGCCAGTGCGGCAGTCAGCGCAGCTTCTGAATCTTCGATAATGCCAAGATCGATAACGTCACACCCCAACCGTTTTGCCATCGCTTTGATAGTGAAACGATTAGAATCATAGATACAATTCGGTTTTAGTTCAGTGCCCGGTTGGCAGACCTCATCACCCGATGAAAAAACGGCAACTACCGGACGGCGCACGGCACTGATTTGCGCAAACCCTAAAGACGCTAATAAGCCTTGCTCCGCCGCACCAAGACGACTACCTGCGGCTAAAGCAACCGCACCTTTAGCAATGTCTTCACCAGCCAAGCGGACATTTTGCCCGGCCTTGAGTTTGCCAGAGAAACGCACATATCCATCGGCTTCGTCCGCCAGCTCTCGTGGCTGCACCGCATTGGCCCCTGTTGGCAATGGCGCGCCCGTCATAATTCGCACCGTTTCACCAATTTGCAGTTGCGCATCGTAGCTGTGCCCAGCCAACACTTCACCTTTCACCTCAAAGGCTTCTGGCAACGGTTCGCGGTGGACAAAGGCATAGCCATCCATCGCGGAATTAGTCTGCTGAGGGACATCTACGGGCGATACCGCATCACAAGCCAAGATACGGTTGTCGCTATCATCCAGCATCAATGTTTCTGTAGCACTGATAGGTTGCACTTGCGCTAGGATCTTATCGATCCCCTGGCGCACAGACAGATTGTCGCCATCGCCAGTTTCACCGGCATCAAGCGGCAGCGGTTTTACTACGGGGTGCGACGGCCGCCAGTTAGCGGCATATTGCAGAACAAAATCCGCAATCTGCTCAATGTTGTTGATATCCAGCCGCAGAATTTGCGCGGGTAACTGGGTTTCGTCACAACAGGCAACCGCCAGAATATTAGGGTCTTCGGTATAGATAAAAGGTTTACCCAGCGCCGCCCGATGTAATTCAATTTTTGGTAACGCCAGCTTTTTGAAACCTTCAACCAACACCAAATCGGCTTTATCGGCTTCCAACTGTTGCAGCAAATGCACCAGATCTGGATCCGTTTCTTGTGGATCCTCGGTCATCAAAGCCCAGCGTACGTGGGAGGCCACTAGCATTTGTCGGGCTCCGGCTTTGCGCATTTCATAACTGTCTTTGCCGGGAATATCCACATCGAAATTGTGATGCGCATGTTTGAGCACGGCCAACCGCAACCCTCGTTGTTTCAAGACGGGGATCAATTGCTTCAGCAGGGTGGTCTTGCCAGTGCCACTATAGGCACAAAACCCCAATACTGGAATTGACAACGGGTTGTGAAAAACAGTGCTCATAGGAACCTCTTTAAGCTTTTGATATCACTGCGGCCAATTGCTGTTTCTGTTCTTGAGTGTTGACATTCACAAACGCATTGGGTTGATCAGCAAATGATACTCTGGCGACTTTAAAATCTTCAAACCAGCTTTCTACTCGACGCTGGCCACTCTCCAAGTAAGTCTTTAATGATTGCCGTAGTTTCGGCTTCAACAATAACACCACCGAATGATCGCGTTCACCATCGGTTGCCACCGCTAAGTCAGCATCTTCCGCCAGAAGTTGCTGCTGCATGCGTTGCGCTAAATCCAGTGGTAACAATGGACAATCACAAGGCACCACCAACATCAGCTCGGTCTGACATTCCGCCAGGCCACTGTAGATACCCGCCAGCGGTCCAAGAAAACCTTGCAACTGATCAGCAAAGACCTCAAAACCGAAAGCAGCATACCTTTCCTGATTTTTATTAGCGTTGATCCGTATCTTATTTACTTGATTTCTAAGTCGGTCAATCACATGCACAATCATGGGTTTATCCAAGAGCTCGATCAGCCCCTTATCTTCGCCCCCCATGCGTCTTGCCAGCCCACCGGCAAGAATCATTGCTTCAATCTGCTGCGACATGATGTCTGTTCAACTCCGCCTGTGTCCCCGAATATAATTGAGTAGTCGTAATCCGCTGCGACTTAATTTGCCAACGTTCATTGCATAATTGAATTAACTCAGAGTCCTGGTGACTACTTATCAACAGCCCGGTGTGTTGATGTTTTAATTCGCCGATCATCTGACAAACCAACTGTTGCGATACCTGATCCATATTGGAGATAGGTTCATCCAGCATCAGTAATGATGGTTTCAACAACCACACTCGAGCCAGCGCCAATCGCTGCCGTTCACCTCCAGATAAAGTGGAGGCATTGGCTTTCAGTAAATTATCCAGTTTCGCCAGTTCGATGGCAGAGGTCATACGTTGACGCTGTTCAGCCTCACTCAGCCTACTGTAGCGCTGAACCAGCTGCAAATTGTAGCTGACATTACCTTCAAACAGATAGGGATGTTGATGCAGATACAAGGCTTTACCAAGCAAGGAATCTTTACGCCACCAAGATGCCTTAGCGAAACCTTCAGCCACAATAGCGCCACGGGTTGGCCGTAACAACCCGGCCAATAACTTCATTAACGTGGTTTTACCACTGCCATTATCTCCACTAAGGTAGATAACGTCATTTTGGCTAAAACACAGATGTTCGGCGGTGAACAGCTGACGTTCACCAAAGCGCATCTCGATATCACTGGCAATAAGTCTGCACATATGACGTCCTAATGGCTTCGTGGCTGAGCCGCACCACGCAAGGCTCCCAGCATAAAATTCAGGATCAGTGACAAAATCAGTAACACCAGCCCCAAGGCAATCGCCTGCGCAAAGTCACCTTTGCTGGTTTCCAGGGCAATAGCCGTAGGGATATTGCGGGTTACCTCGGCAATGTTACCGCCCACCATCATGGAACAACCCACTTCTGTCACAATGCGAGAGAACGCAGCGATGACGGCCATCAACAGCGGCACCCGCAGCTCACGACAAATCACCCACACCGCGCCTAACCAGCTGGCCCCCAAGGTGCGGCAGGTCTCCCAGGCACGCCGATCAACACTGGTGAAAGCGGCATGGCTCATGGCCACCAGCACAGGTGCACAGATCATCATCTGCCCCACAATCATCCCTTTTTGGGTGAACAGCCAGTGCAGATCGCCAAAGGCACCATTGCGGGTAAGCAGCAGATATACCAGCAAACCAATCACCACCGTGGGTACTGACTGTAATGTCTGCACCAGATTAATAGCAATCCAATGACCACGAAAATGGCTGAATGCTAGTATAAATCCGATGATTAATGAGGGGACAAGGGTGATAAGCAGTGCCGCGAACGACACGGAAAAAGACACTGAGATGATCGACCAGACTTCAGGGTCCAGACTAAACAGCAGGCCAAAGGCCTGCTGTATCAGGGCTAACCAGCCTTCTGTCATTTGTGATAAGTGGCTTTAAACAGCTGCTGTCCTTGCACTTTAAAGTCATTGATCAATTGCTGACCTTTATCACTGATGAGCCAGTCACTGAATGCACGGGCACCTTTATGGTTCAAATCTGGATATTTTTTAGCGTTGATCAGAATAACCTGATAAGGGTTAGCCAGTGTTTTACCGCCGTCAAAATCGATCTGCAGATCCAATTTGCCTTCATAAGCGATGTAAGTGCCACGATCCGACAGAGTATATCCCTGCATTTCGTTAGCCATCAGCAGTGTCTTACCCATGCCTTGGCCTACCGATTTATATCCGGCAAAATCAGGTTTCACGTCAGCCGCTTTCCAGATCAACAGTTCTTTCTTGTTGGTACCTGAATCGTCACCGCGAGAGATAAAAGGAACACCTGACTTGGCGATTTTTGTGAAAGCTTCTTCGGCAGATTTGCTGTCGCGGATTTTAGCAGGGTCATTTTTCGGACCGAGCACCACAAAATCGTTTTCCATAATGCCGCGAGGCTCAACACCAAAGCCATCGTTAACAAATTTAGCTTCAGCATTTGGCGCATGGGTCATCACCAGATCCACATCGCCCTGAGAACCGAGTTTCAGCGCCTTACCGGTACCAGTGGCAATCACCTGTACTTTGTAACCGGTATCAGCTTCAAACTTAGGCAGCAAATACCCCAGCAAGCCTGAGTTTTCAGTGCTGGTGGTAGTTGCGAGTTTGATGATTTTTGTATCCTGGGCATAAGCGGAGATATTAAACAGCATCCCAGCAGCAACAACGAACCCCAACAGTTGTTTCATTTTCAGCATGATTGCTCCTTGATAATACGGAACGGATTTCCATTCATAGCGGGAAACCTTGTCCATTTTTTATTTCGGCCAAATATAGCAATTTAGATGCCACTACCAATTTTGGGCAAAATGCGTACAAGAGGGTAGTTTCATGTGAGCCAAATCACAAGCTTATTAAAAACCATCCAGACATTTTGTCACACACAAGTTTTTACATGGCCCATACTGACCAATTTATGCAACATCAATGATAGAATGCTAGGCTAATGAGTCAAAATGTCTTGCCGAATAAGTCTATGAGCCAAATTGATCCGCCACTAAAGCCACTACCGTCTGCGGTATCGGTATTGATCGTTGATGATGAACCGGGAATGCGGAGTTTTCTCAGTAAAGCACTGACCAAAAAATTCGCCCTCGTTGAAACAGCCGCCAGCATTGAAGAGGCGGAACAATTGCGCAGTCGCTGCCATTTTGATCTGCTAATAGTCGACATTCGGCTGCCGGGACGTTCCGGTATCGAATGGCGCGAAGCATTAGATGATCAGGAACGCCGCTCCGATATTATTTTCATGACCGGTTATGCCGATATGGATGTGGCAATTCAGGCACTGCGTGCTGGTGCGTCAGATTTTATCCTCAAGCCGTTCCATCTGGACCAGATGATGCAGTCAGTGGATCGCTGTATCGAACGGCGACTGCTGAAACGCGAAAATTTGATGCTACGCCGCGAGGTGTCAGCAGGTTATTCCTCTTCAATTATCGGCAACAGCGATGCCATGAAAGAGGTGAAACGCATCATTGAGCGCGTGGCACCAACCAATTCGGTGATCCTCATAGAAGGGGAGTCAGGCACAGGCAAAGAGTTGGTCGCGCGTCAGTTACATCTACTCAGTGGCCGCCAAGGGCCGTTCGTGCCAGTAAACTGTGGTGCCATTGCGCCGGAGCTGTTGGAAAGCGAATTGTTTGGTCACACCGCAGGTTCTTTTACTGGCGCCAAAGGGAACCGTGAAGGTCTATTCAGTTTTGCCTCCGGTGGCACCATTTTTCTCGATGAAATCGGCGAGATGCCGCTGAAGATGCAAACATCGTTGCTGCGGGTATTAGAGCAGAAATCCATCCGCCCCGTCGGCAGCGAAAAAGAGGTGGCTATCGATGTCAGAGTCATTGCTGCTACTAACCGTAAACTGGCTGAAGAAGTGGAAGCGGGTGGGTTCCGTCGCGATCTGTTTTATCGGCTGAATGTGCTCAATATTGTGATCCCGCCGCTGCGTAGCCGTCCTGAAGATGTGGTGGAACTGACCCATCATTTTACCCGTCAACTGGGCGCAGAACTGGGGGTACGCGAAGTCGTATGGAGCCATGAAGATCTGCTGAAACTGCAGCAATATTCTTGGCCCGGCAATATCCGCGAACTGCGCAACATGATTGAACGTTGCCTGCTGCTGGGTAAACCACCGGCAGAATACTGGAAAGAATTACCCAAAATGGAACAACCGGTACAAACCGGCTACCCGCTGGATTGGCCATTAAAAGATGTGGAACGCGATCATGTCACGGCGGTAGTTGATGCTCACGGTGGCAACAAATCGGCAGCGGCAAGAATTCTTGGTGTATCGCGTAAGACGTTGGATCGTAAATATAAAGAGTGGTTTGATACCGACCCGGATGCGGAGGATTAAGTGTCGCTGTTTCAGCGGTTTTTCGGCCTTACTTGGCGGCAGATGCAAGCCAAGGTGCGTTATCGCATTTTAATCCTGACACTGTTGCCTATCTTGCTGACACTGGTGAGTCTGGTATTTATCACGATTTACTGGAATATCAGCTACACAGGCAAGCAGCTGTTTATGAAGGTCAAAGCCGATCTTACGGTAGCCATAAACACGCTGTCATCGGTACAGGATCATCAAGAAAAGCAGCTGGAAAGAGTCATGCACTCTTATGAATTCCAGACCGGTTTTCGCGCTATCGAAAACGGCAATAATGCACAACTGGACGCGATTCATGAGTTTTTGCAGCAACAGCAGAAACTACTTAACCTGGATTTCCTGCGCTTAGTGAGCATTGATAACGTGGCTGGAGACCCGCAATTACGGCAGATGTTGCCCAGAGTGATAGGACATCAGGCTTACTCTGGGTTGATGGTACTCGGGGATTCCGAACTCACCCGCATAGACAGTCATCTGGCACAACGCGCACATATCCCAATCGTTGCGACGCCAAGAGCACAAGTACCTAAAAACGCAGAAGAAACAAGAGGCTTGTTAAGCCGCAGCTTATTACCTGTACCCGATGCACAAGGGCATGTTGGCTGGTATCTGGACGGTGGAACACTGATCAACGGTGATACCCGCATTGTCGATCATATCCGCGATTTAGTGTATGACAAAGGCACACTGCCGGATCACTCCATAGGCACAGTCACCATTTTCCTCAACAACATCCGTATCAGTACCAATGTGCCGCTGAATATCGGCCCAGGGCATGACCGAATGCAGGGCCGAGCACTCGGAACACTAGTGTCTGAAGAAGTACGGCAAAAGGTGTTGGATCAAGGCAAACTGTGGATTGACCGCGCCTTTGTCTATAACGACTGGTTCATTTCGGCCTATGCGCCACTTGAGGATATCCGGGGTAAACGCATCGGGATGATTTACAGCGGTTTTTCCGAAGCCCCGTTTATCCATAATTACCTGCTAAACATAATTGAGCTGGGCACCATACTGATGCTGGTATTGCTGGTTTCTGGCATGCTGGTTTATCGCGGCGCTTACAGTTTGTTGCAACCCATTGAACGTATTCATCATGTTGTCAACGCGGTGCAATCAGGTCGCAATATGCGTATTGGCGCGCTGGGACTGGATCGCGACAACGAACTGGCGAATCTGGCAGAACAGTTTGATCGGATGCTGGATCTGTTACAACACCGCAATGCGCAAATCCAGGCAGCTGCTGAGCAGTTGGAGATGAAAGTCGAAGAACGCACCCGCAGCTTGCAGGAGAAAACCGAAGAACTCCAGAAAAACGTTAAGCTGCTGAATGAAACCCGCCATCAATTGGTCACTAACGAAAAGCTTACAGCGCTAGGGGAACTGACTGCCGGTATTGCCCATGAAATCAATAACCCTACCGCAGTCATCCTCGGCAATATGGAGTTGTTACGTTACGAACTGGGTGATAATGCCAGTAGCGTGCAAGAAGAAATAGACCTAATTATTCAGCAGGTTGGCCGCATTAGTACCATTATTCGCAGCCTACTGCAATACAGCCGTCCCGGCGAATTCAATGCGCCATTAGAGATCCAACAGTTAACACCGATCATTGAAGAGATGCAGTTGCTGGTACGTCATTCCCTCGGAAAACAAGAAGTCGTGTTATTACCAGAGCTACACGCCAGTTATCCGGTAGAGGTTAACCGACCACAATTGTTGCAGGTGTTGATCAACATGGTGATGAATGCAGCACATGCGATGGATGGTAAAGGACGGATCTGGCTGCGCGCCTATGACTGGGTGGTACAAGGTGAACCTATCGGTGCCAGAATTGAAATTGAAGACGAAGGCCGTGGCATTCCCGCCGATCAGATTGGTCGCATCTTTGATCCGTTTTACACCACCCGTAAGGATGGTACTGGCTTGGGCTTATCGCTAAGTTACGGCATCATCAACCGTATAGGTGGCACGATTGATGTCCGTTCAATCGTTGGTAAAGGAACGTTATTTACCATTAGTTTGCACCACCGCGCCAAAGAGCCATTCAACCCACCTTACGACAATTTGTTCGGACAAGCCGACGATAGCAGTGCTTCATCCTAGCAAAAGATAAAAAAAGACCGGGTTATTAACCCGGCCACAAAGAGTGTGTGAGCAATGTCGTGCTTTGCAAACTCAGGAACACCATAATTCGAAGTCATTACCACAAAACTTGTCATTAAGGATGAGTTTTGGAACGCACATTAATAGTAATGATTCTCATTTAGATTTGCAAGCATTATTTTTGTACGACATCATATTTTTTTAGATCCGGTTATCACCCACACTGCACGACAGTATGCGGCTAATCTGCGCCATACTGCGACCACTGCACTGCTGCCAGTGATTAAACACGGCCTGTACCTGATTCAGGCCACTCAAAGAGGTGAAACTGGCATCCACTAACTGATGCGCCTTGAAGTAACCTTTAACATCGTCGGTCAGCAAGAAGGTATCTTTGCCTATATTTCGCAAAAAATACGGGCCAGTATTACCTCCGAGCCTAGCGCCACGTTGTTTAAGTTGCAGCCAAAGCCCGACGATCTCTTCTACTGGCCACAGCGCAATATAACGTGCCAGACTGCCGTGCTCCTGGGCAATTTCACGCACCATCTGGGCATTGTCGTAAATCGCTTGTGTTTTTTTGAGATGGCGGATCAACTGCGGATCTGCGGCACGCTGCTGGATCTGTTCCGGCGACAACATCAGCACTTTCGATGGCTCAAAATCAAAAAATGCCTGCTGATAAAGTGGCCATTTATGTTCCACCACTTTCCAGACAAACCCACTCTGAAATACCTGCTTACTCATAGCAGATAACAGTTCAGCGTCGGAATACTGTTGCAACTCATCAGGGGTTAACACTTCTGGTAACAGGCTTTCCAACCGTTCAGGGCCACCCTTGCGTTCACTGGCACGGGCATATATCTCATCAAACGCTTCAGGTTTATTCATGGTATGTGTCCCTACTGCTAGGTATCCGAAGTTCGGCACCCTGCATGGCGAAATTAAATGCTCACTGTTCAACTTATAGTTTTGGTTACTCTGACTCAACAGGCAACCTTTATGGATGCTCCATCGATATCGTATGCTGGTATTTGCCACAGTAGTGCAACGGGGGAGCATTAATCGCTGCGGCACAGACACTCAACATCAGCCGCTACATGGTCTGCCAGTATCTGCAGAAATTGCAGCAATGCCTTCGCTGCCGTCTGTCGCATCGCCCCTCTGGCGCTATCCGCCATCCGCCTGGCAGACAATAACCGGGAATTCTTTGGCAACTTTACGCAATTACGGCAATTAGCAATACAAACTGAACGGTATTGCCACAGCACAACTCATGCGCCAAGCAACAGCGGCTGCCGCTGGATTATCAACTAGCGCCGTTAACGCTCAGTTGCTATCAATCTTGCGCAGATATGCCGCCAGCGCGCATCCAAGTGTTATAGGATTTTTTGCAGCGACGACTGGGGCAATTGGCCGCAACCCGCTACAGTTAAAGTGACCAAATTGCCGGAGGGCGCGATGGAGCTTTACTACTACCCGTTGTTTCGCCATTCACAGAAAGTATTGCTGGCGATGTTTGAAAAACAGCTAAGTTTCCTGCCGCGGGTGACTGACTTGCATGATCCGCTGCAACGGCGGGCTTTTGCCGAGCTGCAACCACTCTGCCGTTTACCCTTGTTGATAAGTAATGATGGCCGACAGCTACCAGAGTCCAGCATCATAGTAGAGTATCTGGACCAATTGGTGGACGTTGGCAGCAAGCTGCTACCAGATGAGGCACAGCAGCAGTTACAGGTACGCCTATACGACCGACTCATAGATAATTATCTCAGTTATCCACTGCTGCAACTGGAACAACAGCTGAGATTACCAAAAGAGCTACAGCAACCGCTGTTGCAACGACAACTGGAAAACCGCATTCATACCCTGCTGGCACAGCTAGAACAGCAGTTAGAGCAACACCATTGGTTATGTGGTGAAAGTTTTACCATGGCCGACTGCGCCCTGATCCCCAGTCTGGCAGCATTACCAACCCGTTTTAATCTGCTGGATTTCCCGGCACTGGGCAGCTACTGGTTGCATGCACAGCTGCGGGGTTCCTGGATGCTGGTACAAGACGAAGTCGAGCAGTTATTACAGCTGCAGCAAAACGGCCAACGCACGTCCTGAGTTTATGCTTGATTCTGCTGTTTTTTGGATTGCAGTAGCTGTTTCCAAGTCAATACATCATCGGCAAGTTCCGGCATATCTCCCTGATATTGGGCCGCTTGCAACAGTTCTGTGGTGGCAATTTTTCGGCCTTTACAAACGAATAAGCCTCTGACATTGGCAATAGCATGCAACCCTCGGTCGCTAACAAAGCGTTGCTCAATGTAGAAGTACTTGTCATCCCATCCGAGTATTCTGGTCTCAACATGAAATTTACGTAGAGGTTTGATATCCCTGATAAAGGTGAATTCAGACGCGTTAACTATCGGTAGCCATTTACGTTGCAAAAATGGCTTTAACAACCCCATTTCTGCCAGCATGAAAGTGCGTGCTAAATCCATCAGCGCCGGATAACGGGCATTGGTCAGGTGCATATTGATGTCGCAATCCGTTGGCCAAGCGCGGAAAGCTAAACGTGAAACCTCAAGCAAATCAATACAGCGGGCATGGCGCATGCGCCAAAGTAACAGCCAAAATAGCCGGAAATACAGATTCATCGCACTCGCTCAGTTGTCATAATTGAGCTCAGGCTAACAGAGGTCTTACCAGTCAACAAGTGTTAACTAGATCACAAAAGGCGCCCGACGGCGCCTTTCATATTCATACCTCACACACGTTTCAGGCGGCAATTCCAGAATGACGTAACAGCGCATCAATGCTGGGTTCACGCCCACGGAAACGCACAAATAGCGCCATAGGTTCCTCTGAGCCGCCTTTTTCCAGAATATTATGTAGGAAATCACGGCCAGTCTGTTGGTTAAATACGCCCTCATCTTCGAAACGGGAAAAAGCATCGGCAGAGAGGACTTCCGCCCACTTGTAGCTGTAGTAACCTGCCGCATAACCACCGGCAAAAATATGTGAGAAGCCGTGTTGGAACCGGTTAAATGCTGGCGGAATAACCACGGCAACCTGCCGCCGCACATCATCGAGCGTCTGTTGGATACGTGGGCCTTTGGCCGGGTCGTATTCCTGGTGTAGACGGAAATCGAACAATGCAAACTCCAGTTGCCGCAGCATCATCATTCCAGACTGGAAATTCTTGGCCGCCAGCATTTTGTCCAACATCGCTTTAGGTAAAGGTTCGCCGCTCTGATAATGACCGGAGATCTCTGCTAACGCTTCCTCGGACCAACACCAGTTTTCCATAAACTGACTCGGCAGTTCCACCGCATCCCAAGGCACACCATTGATACCGGAAACGCCACCCACATCCACCTTGGTCAACATATGGTGAATACCATGACCAAATTCATGGAACAGGGTAGTCACTTCGTCATGAGTGAAAAGCGCCGGTTTATCCCCCACCGGACGGTTAAAATTACAGGTGAGGTAAGCGACAGGTTTTTGCAAACCATGACTGGTGACGCGACGGCCACGGCAATCATCCATCCAGGCGCCACCACGTTTACCCTCGCGGGCGTACAGGTCGAGATAGAAACTGCCACGATGTTCACCCGTTTCATCAATCAACTTGAAAAAACGCACATCTTTATGCCAGCGATCAAAGGCTTGTTGTTCCTGCACATCAATCCCAAACAGACGCTTAACGGTGTAAAACAAGCCATGCAGCACTCGGTCTTCTGGGAAATAAGGGCGCAGCTGTTCCTGCGAGATCTCATATTTATGCTGCTTCAGTTTTTCGGCGTAGTAACTTAAATCCCAGGCCGCCAATTCGGTTACGCCGTATTGCGCTTTCGCAAACGCCTGCAACTCTGCCAATTCGGCCTTTGCCTGAGGCTTAGAGCGCAGCGCCAATTCATTCAAGAACGCGATGACCTGTGCAGGTGATTCCGCCATTTTGGTTGCCAACGATTTCTCCGCAAAGGTGTCAAACCCCAGCAGTTGCGCCAATTCATAACGCAGGCCGAGTATTTCATCCATCAACGGGCCGTTATCAAATTTGCCCGCATTAGGTCCTTGATCAGAAGCTCGGGTGACAAACGCCCGATAGCACTCTTCACGCAACGCACGGTTGTCGCTGTACATCATCACCGGCAGATAGGAAGGATAATCCAGTGTGAACAGCCAGCCGTCCAACGCTTTTGCTTCGGCCATGGCTTTGGCGGCATCCACAGCAGATTCAGGTAAACCGGCCAGTTCAGCCTTATCGGTGATCAATTTATGCCAGGCGTGAGTGGCATCCAGTAACTGGTTGGAAAATTTGCTGGTGAGCTCCGACATCCGTTTTACGATTTCGCCATAGCGCGCTTTTTGCTGGTCTTCAAGACCAATACCGGATAACTCAAAATCACGCAGGCTGTGTTCGATAACGGTTTGCTGCGCCTGTGTTAGTTCGGCAAAAGCAGGCGATGCATGTAAGGCTTTGTAAGCCTGATACAACCCCTGATGCTGACCGACATAAGTGCCATATTCCGATAACAGTGGCAGACAGGCATCATGAGCCGCACGCCAAGCTTCATTACTAACCACCGCATTCATATGGGAGATCGGCGACCAGATCTGGCTCAGTTCGTCATCCACCTGCTCCAGCGGTGCCACTAGATTGTCCCAAGTATATGGGCCACCACTAGCCAACACCTCATCAATCTTAGCCCGGCATTTGGCGATGGCCTGCTCCACTGCAGGCTGAATATGTTCCGGTTTTATGCTTGAAAAAGGCGGTAATTCATTAGCTTGCAGTAAAGGGTTGGTCATGGTCAGTCCTTAGTAAAAATGATGCTAGGCAATGAGTTTATAGATAAGGCCTCAATAGCCGTTTATCAAGGTAATTGGTGCAACTTAGCGGAACTAACCGCCTCTAGCAGGAACGCGATGTGCGGTCATAGAGCCAGGTCACAAATTATTGTTCAGATATCCAGCAATCATCAGTAATGCTTTTGTGATCATAAATAAGAGTCATTATTATTTACAGTTATGAAACTGTTAATACAATGACCCCGTCAACAACTGCAGGTCAGTGAGAAGGTCTCCATGATGAAGTGCGTAATAGCAGCATTGTCGCTGCTGGCGGCAAGTTCAGCGTTTGCCAGTAATGACAGCGAAACGATGGTTTATATGGATTGGGAAAGCCATTACGTCTCAGAAGGGCGCAATAACCTACCACACAGTGGCATCGTCTGGAGTGGTCTTGAACATACCGATGGTGCCTGGTTATGGTATGAGCGCCAAGGCTTCGGAGATAGCCGCAATTTTGTAGAGTTGAATTTGGGGTTCATGTATCAATTTTCACTGCCCGCAGATTTCGCTTTGGCGACCGGCTATAAACGACTGGAATTTTTCGGGAATGAGCGTTGCAGCGACAACGAACTCTCTGCTGAACTCTCATACACGGGTGTTGATTGGCTGACTCCCAATCTGGCCTATACCTATGCCACAGAAGCGCACGGGGCATTTGTAGAATTCAGTCTCACCGGCAACTGGCCGGTCACGGAACACCTTACTATTTCACCCTATATCTTGCAGGGGTGGGACATGGGATTCGCCTCGCTGCATCATGATGGCCGTAACAATTTCCAATTTGGCGTAGAAGCAGCGTATGACATCACAACGCAACTGAATCTTGCCTTGCAACTTAGCCGCAGCATTGGTCAAGGCGACATTGAACAGCAGGCGCGTGAAGAGGATTGTATCGATCACCCAAATCAAACATTTGGCGGCATCGCCATGAGTTATCGCTTCTAATGTTGAAAAATGGCAGCAACAAGCCATGACGCCTACACTGTGAGAGTCGAAGGAACGGCTACCACGGAGGCAGGGAATGTACCGCCAATTGTTGCTATTGATCTCATCCGCTTTATTTGCCACAGAGTTATCAGCCGCGGAACTCAATAATCAAACACCGCGACCACACAACCGTGCAGTGGATGCAGACGGTAAACCGCTCCCCGTACCTGAGGAATTTAAGGCCGCATTGGAGTATCGCGCAGTGGAAGCGATAACCCCGGTTATCTCATCAGGGGACCACAAAAAATCACGCACATCCAAAACCAAGACAACGCCAACCGTTGCCAATGACGCCAGTTGCCGCTGGCTCCATAACCGCATGGCCGATCTACAACGGCGTCTGGAGAGAAGCAGTCATATTGACGCCTACCTAGAGGCAGAATTGTCACAACATCAACAACAATGGTCATGTCTGAAATGTGCCAGTACGGGGCCCAGCAGTGCCGATCTGTCTCGCTGCCGCCGCTAATAAGCGGCAACAGAGTCGCTGGTCAGCGGTAGCAATTCTCCCTACAATGGCGGTCTCAATGGCAGTAATGGCTGCTGTAAGCGTCAATTGATGGACAGGCTCGGGAGTTATCACATGACCCAACATTTCGACTATATCTGCCTTGGTGCTGGCAGCGGCGGTATTGCTTCAGCTAATCGCGCAGCCATGCGTGGCGCCAAGGTGTTGCTGATAGAAGCAAAACAACTCGGCGGCACCTGCGTCAACGTGGGTTGTGTTCCCAAAAAAGTGATGTGGTACGGCGCGCATATCGCCGAAGCGATGAAACTGTACGCGGCTGATTATGGCTTTGATGTCAGCATCAAGCATTTTGATTGGAATACCTTAGTGCAGAGTCGCGAAGCTTACATCGACCGCATCCACGGTTCCTACGAGCGCGGCCTAGCAAGCAATAAAGTGACGCTCGTCCAAGGCTACGGCAGATTCGTAGATGGCCACACCATAGAAGTGAACGGCGAGCATTACAGTGCTGACCATATTCTGATCGCCACGGGGGGTCAACCGACCATCCCTGAGATCCCTGGGGCCGAGTACGGCATAGACTCCGATGGCTTCTTCGCCCTGCGCCAGCAACCGAAACGGGTGGCTGTGGTAGGTGCGGGTTATATTGCCGTCGAAATTGCCGGAGTGCTGCATGCTCTTGGCAGTGAAACGCACCTGTTTGTCCGTAAACATGCGCCACTGCGTAACTTCGACCCCATGCTGTATGAAACCTTGATGGAGGCCATGGCAGCTGACGGCCCGACTTTGCATACCGAAAGCATTCCTAAAAGCATCACCAAAAACAGTGATGATAGCCTGACCTTATCGCTGGAAAACGGCGAACAATATCAGGTTGACTGTCTAATATGGGCCATTGGCCGA
The DNA here is from genome assembly GCF_014651955.1 of Shewanella fodinae. Lineage (GTDB taxonomy): Bacteria > Pseudomonadota > Gammaproteobacteria > Enterobacterales > Shewanellaceae > Shewanella > Shewanella fodinae. The sequence continues at coordinate 177,132 of NZ_BMXW01000006.1, forward strand.
CGCCCCAATACCGCTAATCTCGGGCTGGAGCATACTGGAGTGGAACGCGATGCCCACGGTTATATCATTACCGACGGCTGGCAAAATACCTCGGCCAAAGGCATCTATTGTGTGGGTGACATCATGGCTGGCGGCGTGGAACTAACGCCGGTAGCCGTCAAAGCGGGAAGATTGTTATCGGAACGGCTGTTTGGCGCCATGCCTCAGGCCAAGATGGATTATGAAAATATTCCCACCGTGGTATTCAGCCATCCCCCTATCGGCACTATGGGGCTGAGCGAACCTGATGCCAAAGCGCGCTTCGGTGAGGATAACGTCAAAGTTTATACATCTAGCTTTACTGCCATGTACACCGCAGTCACCTCGCACCGCCAGCCCTGCAAAATGAAGCTCGTATGTGTTGGCCCCGAACAAAAAGTCGTGGGCATCCATGGCATCGGCTTTGGTATGGACGAAATTCTTCAAGGCTTTGGTGTCGCGATCAAAATGGGCGCCACCAAAGCCGACTTTGACGCCGTTGTTGCCATCCACCCCACTGGTGCTGAGGAGTTTGTTACCATGAGGTAGCATTGGCGTTAGTGACATGCGAACGGCAGCACTTAGCTGCCGTTTTTAATGCACATCAGAAAATCTGAGGTTGCAAGCCTCCAAGCTCTCCGGCAGAATGCCGCTGATACCACTTTGGGGAACTCATGAAGGCATTTACCGCAACGCTACTGCTAACGTTACTGCTGATACTCAGCGGCTGTAGCTCTGCGCCTTCGCAACCCACTGAACCGCAAGCCGTTCCGGCGACCAATCCGCTGTCAACGGGTGAACTCAAAACCGTACAGCAACAATGGCAAGGCGTGCCCTATCGCCTTGGTGGCAGCAGTAAAAAAGGCATTGATTGCTCTGGTTTTGTTGCCGTTACATATCAACAACTGCTAGCCATGTCGCTACCACGCACAGTAGAAGAACAGGCCGAGTTGGGTTATGCCGTTACCCGAGCCCAACTGCGCAGTGGTGATCTCTTATTTTTCAAGACGGGGCGGGTACGACGTCACGTCGGTATCTATTTGAGTAATGGTGAGTTTATGCATGCCTCAACGAGTCAGGGCGTGACTATCTCCTCACTCAACAATGATTATTGGCGCCGCCATTACTGGCAGGCCAGACGTTTACAACCCTGAACTGTGATTGTGAGCGCCGGTTAAAAGCGCGCCAGGGTACTTTTTTAGGGAGATTTCATATGGAAAAAGCCAAAATCGGCATCGTCACCGTTAGCGATCGTGCGAGTGCCGGCGTCTACGAAGATCTTTCTGGCAAAGCGATTATTGCTACCCTCAATGAATATCTGCTCAGTGAATGGCAAGCAGTCTATGAAGTGATCCCCGATGAGCGGAAACTGATTGAAGCAACGCTAAAGCGTTTGGCGGACGATGAAGGTTGCAGCCTGATTGTGACCACCGGCGGCACTGGCCCAGCCAAACGCGATGTTACCCCCGAAGCCACAGAAGCGGTATGTGATCGCATGATGCCGGGCTTTGGCGAACTGATGCGTCAGGTGTCACTACAATATGTGCCAACCGCTATTTTGTCGCGCCAGACTGCGGGATTACGCGCCGATACGCTGATTGTGAACCTGCCAGGCAAACCTAAATCCATCCGCGAATGCCTGGATGCGGTGTTCCCGGCGATTCCTTATTGCATCGACCTGATGGAAGGCCCCTACCTAGAATGCAATGAAGCGGTCATCAAAGCATTCCGCCCGAAAAAATAATGTCACCGAAAAACAACGCCGGACTGACTTATAGTTCGGCGTTGCTGTGTTATCGCCAGCTAACGCTAACAATAGGTTATTGGCGTAACTTGATGTACAACTCACCATCGTGGATCTGAATATCTTCAACGCCATCGGCAAAGGCGTTCCAAAACCCTCGGTCACCAAATTCACTGACTAAATTGACATTTTTCATGTTGCCAAGCCAAGCATTAGGAATAGGTACGCCCATCAAGCTGACGCCGACCAAAGCCACCACCGGCCGTCGGTTTTTATCCAGATGAATATCCAAACCAGCATTTACCCGTAAAATCTCGCCCGCCATGATGGGAAAGTCCTGTGGAATAGGCACGAGGATCTTGGCGCTGGCAAGATTATCAGAAAAATCGATCGCCACCCGATGAGCAAAATCAGGGCTGCGGCCAATAATGGAATTCACTTCTTTCTCGCTAAAAGTTAGCTGTCGTTTAGCGTCTGATTCGCGGTAAGGCTCCGGGGTCAGTTCCTGAGTGGTAGATTTTGCATGCGTCTGGCTATCGCCTTGCCACCCTAACTGTCGCAGTTTTATCTCCAGCTTTTGCGTTTCTTTGTCGTTGAGTGTGACCGGAGTGAGTGGTTTAGGAAAAATATAGGTGCGGATCACCAAGAAACTGACACCAGCGGTGATAATCACGGTTGCCAACAGCAGCAACATTACCTGCATGCCAGTGAATCTCTTTTGAGTGGTGTGCGGACTTGAAACAAATGGGTTCATGACGACCTAAACCAAAAACAATAATGGTTTTATAGTAGCCTGACTCACACCGAAGGCATAGCCTGACGCACCAACTCAGCCTTCTGCCTTGATAATGCTGAGCCATGCCTGCTTATCCCCAGCCAGAAAGTCGGGCCAATGACTGCTAGCGTAAGAGCCTTCGGACAGAGCCTTGGCTAATACCAAGGACTGTTGATCTAACTGCTGTTGTATCTCTGCGCTCGCACCGAGTTCCGCACTCATCATGCGTTGATCGGCCTTGCGTTGCGTCAAGTCAATGTTAGTTTTCTGCAACAGGTACTTAATCTCACGATCAGGCGTTACCTGTGCCAACGCTAACAACCAGTCAGCAACAAAATCTGACGGAGTGGCATCCCGCAATGCTTCAAGATATAACCTACGGGCAAAATCCGGCTCGGTCTTAAGCTGTGAGGTCGCCAGCCCGGCAAGAATATAAGCTTCTTTGATCTGACCATTACGTTGAGCTTGTAGCAAGGTCGCTAACGCTTGGCTATCGCCAAAATGTACCCAGTGATAATAAGCCACATGGGGATTGTGGCTACCTTTGGTCTGCTGTTGTATCTGCGCCAAAGTGAGCGAGGTTAACGCGTAAGCGCGTTGTGAATTACTGGTGAGTTGCGGATGATTCACATGTTGAATACCCGCTGCGCGTTGGAGACAACGGTTATAGGACTCAACCAACTGCAAACGCTGAAACTGCGTCTCATCCTGTTGTGCCAGCGCCGGATTTTGTTTTATCGACAAGCGTAGCGCCAGCAGCGGCTCGCGTTTTTCACGACAGGTCGCATCAAGATCTAAATCATGGCAAATTTCTGGGAATGCCTGACAGGTCTCTGCCAGCGTACTTGGCTTAGAACAACCACTTAACCACAAGATACATAGCCCGGTCATCACGCTATAACCGTACTTCGCTAATGTATTGACTCTCACCATTGTGTCTTTTCCCTCAGACAAATAATCGTTGCGTTCCCGCAGGCCGCCATTCGGCATGGCTATGGTAAATAAGCGGCCATTTTCCAGAAAACTTCAGTTTGCCCTTAATATGCCGATGAACCTCATCCTAATGTGCGACATGCTACGAATTTTGCGTGAAAACAGCACACACGCTAGGCATAACTAGCGCATGATAATTGCCTAATTTCAGATTCAAGTTCATGATGACATTATGTTTTTTCTGGGGCAATCGCATCAATGGAACTGAACTGGTCACACACTTGTAGCACCCAAGACGCCGCAGCACTCCCCGCCGATACAATCGATAGCGCCAAATAGCCCTTTCCAAAAGTTGTTATGGCAAAAGGGGGAACGCGACCAATAACTGCCATCTACTGGTAAATCCCCCTCACGAACAACCATATCGGTGCGGACAGCAGCAATAGCGCCAATAAATAGCGAAGTTGCGGCGTTATTGCTTCGCAGTTTGCAGTCTCATATTCAGGTGAGCATGTCCGCCGTGATGGGCAACTGGCGAATACGTTTCCCGGTAGCGGCAAAAATTGCATTGCATAATGCTGGGATCACTGGCGGCAATGCGGGTTCCCCCAGTCCAGTAGTCGGGTAATCAGTCTTCAAAAACTCCACGTCAACTTCCGGCACCTCTGCCATTGTCAGCATCTTATGCTGATGATAATTCACCAGCTTGGCACCACCATCAATCGGCACCTGCTGATACAGGGCTTGCGATAATCCATCCAAAATCGAACCCTGTACCTGATGCATTGCACCGCTGGGGTTAACAATATACTTTCCGACATCGCCTACGGCCCAGACTTTATGGATCTGTAATTTGCCTTGATTGACGCTGACTTCAACCACCTCGGCAAAATAACCTGCATGGCTGTAATAGCAGGCGATACCTAAACCATGACCAGCGGCAACTTTTCGGCCCCAGCCGCTGCGCTCGGCAACGGCTTGCAACACTGCGGTCATCCGCTGTGGATTGAAACTGCCGAGGTCACCCACAGGTTGTGCCAGCAACGCCAATTGTAGTGCCAGCGGATCTTGCCCGATGGCATGGGCAGCTTCATCCAACAGGCTTTGGAACACCCAGGCTAACGCATTACTGCCTGGCGCCCGTAGCCAACCGGTAGGAATATGCGCCGGGATCAGTGAGCTGCCATATTGCAAGTTGGGTATAAAACCTGCGGGGAAGATATCGCTGTTCATCTGCGCCGCCAACAAGGGACGCCCCTGCGCACCAAAGGTGATAAAGTGGTCCTGCAACCCTATCAGTTTCCCTTCGGCATCCAGTGCCAGTTTGCAGCTGTGGTAACCTGCAGGGCGATAAAAATCATGCTGGAAATCATCCTCCCTCGACCATAGCAGTTTTACCGGAGCCCCCACTTCCCGGGCAATCCACGCCACCTCAGCCATGTAATCATTGAACAACCGCCGCCCAAATCCGCCACCGGAGCGCATCACATGAATGGTAATATCCTGTTCCTTGATGCCTAACACTTGAGCTACCTGCTTCTGACCACCGACAGGATTTTGCGTCGGCGCCCAAAGACTGAGCTTGCCATCCTGCCACTGAGCGCTGCAGTTCATCGGTTCCAACTGCCCATGGGCCACAAATGGATAGTAATAGTCCGCCTGCAGAACTTTGGCTGCCCCGGCAAAGCAGTGCTCAATATCACCATCGTTACGTAAGATCTGGGTTGGCATTTGGCTCTTTAACGCATGGGCTAAACGGTCAAACTCGGCATTACTCTGGCCTGTCGCTTTGCTGTCGAGCCATGTAACCTGTAGCTGCTGTCGCGCTTTCTGCGCCTGCCACCAGCTATCTGCAACAATAGCAACCCCCGCATCCAAGCCATAAAAATCACCGTTACCAGACACCACTAGCACTTTGCGTACGCCGGGGAGCTTTTCAAGCTGCGCGACATTGGCATGTTTTACAGTGCCACCGAATACCGGACATTTCTGGTAAACCGCATACAGCATGCCGGGCAACTCAACATCAATGCCAAACAACGGCTGACCACTTACAATGGCGTCGTTGTCCACTCCTGCGGTAAATTTACCCACGATTTGCAGTTGGGCATCGGTTTTTAATGCCACGGACGTCAATTCTGGTGCCGCTTGTTTTGCCGCGGCGGCAGCCAGCTCGCCGTAACGCAAACTACGTCCACTCACATGCAGGATTTTTCCCTGCTGGCTACGGCATTCTGCCACGGGCACCTGCCACTGCGCGGCGGCGGCCTGCAGCAACATCTGCCGGGTTGCCGCGCCAATGCGCCGATGTTCCTCAAAATGGATCGGCGTACTGCGACTGCCACCCGCCGACTGCCGCCCATAAATCTCGGGCATCACCGGCGCCTGTTCTACTTGTACTTGCTCCCAAGCAACGTCCAGCTCGTCGGCAATCACCATCGGCAGTGAGGTTTTAATGCCCTGACCGATTTCCGGGGCAACCGCCATAATACGGATGCTGTCATCACTGCCAATGCGGATGTAGGCATTCAGTGTCCAACTGTCCGTACCATCTGTTGCGGCGGCTACGCCTTTTGGCAGGTACAAGCCAACAAACAATCCGCCGCCTAAAATAGCACTGGCTCTTAAAAAGGCTCGACGCGAATAACCTGATGTTTGCGGTTTAATTGCAGAGTTCTGCGAAGTCATATCAACTGGCCTCCTTGTCCGTATGCTGTGCCACCTGCTGAATAGCCTGCTTGATACGATGATAGGTTGCACAGCGACACAGGTTTCCCTTCATACCACTGGCAATCTGTGCATCTGTTGGCTGTGGAAACTGCCGCAACAATGCCAACGCCGACATCATCTGCCCAGCCTGACAATAGCCACATTGCGGCACATCGAGGATCTTCCACGCCTGCTGTACCTGTTGCCCCAGCTCACTGTTGGCAATCCCTTCGATGGTGGTGATAGCACGGTCTTTTACCGCCGAAATCGGGGTTACACAGCTACGCACCGGCTTACCATCAAGGTGTACGGTACAGGCACCACACTGCGCCATACCACAACCAAACTTGGTTCCCTTCAGTTTTAAGGTATCGCGCAGAACCCACAACAGCGGCGTATCAGCGGCGACATCTGCCTGCATCAATTGGCCGTTAATTTTCAGTTGATAACTCACGGTTATTGCCCTCCGGTAGCTGGCCAGGATTCAGAAAATGACGAAATCGATACAGCGACGATCCCTTGCTGTCATTCGGCCAATAGAGTTGATTGCTGTTCCACTAATTTACCGTTTTAGCAGACAAGCCTGCACTTTACATTACATTTTGTTTACCCAGACACCAACTGCCCAGCGCCCTGCTGGTCAAATTTGCCAATAACGATTAGTATCTGCCGTTAGCCAAGAAGATTAGGGAGTATCGACCTCATGGGCATCAGAGCCATTATTGTGGACACGGCAGGCACCACGACCGACCAGCATTTTATTCAAGATGTATTATTCCCCTATTCATTAAAGGCAATGCCGATATTTCTGGAGCGGCAGCAGCAGAATTTTCTAGTAGATGCCTGTATCAGTGACACCCGGGACATTACCCTAGAATACGATGCCAGTCTGGCGCGAGTAGCGGAAATCTTGCAAACCTGGATACAGGAAGACCGTAAGGCTACACCGTTGAAGACGCTGCAAGGGTTGATCTGGAAAGAAGGCTATGCGCAGAATGATTTTACCGGACATATCTATCCTGACTTTATTGAGGCAATAAAACAGTACCGAGCCCAAGGTCTGCGGGTGTACAGTTTTTCGTCCGCCTCTGTAGAGGCACAGAAGTTGCTATTCAGCCACAGTGATGGCGGCGATTTGACCGAGCTGTTTAATGGTCATTTTGATACCCGGACGGGCAGCAAACTCGACAAACAGGCTTACAGCAATATTCTCAACACGATTAGCCTGGCGCCTAAGCAGGTGCTGTTCGTTTCCGATCTGCTGGGGGAACTCAAAGCCGCTGCGGCTGCCGGTATGCAAACCTGCCAGATGGTGCGTGATAGCTCAGTAAAAACTGGTGATTACCGACAGATCCACAGCTTCAGTGAACTGCAAATAGAATAAGACTGCGCCCGCTTGTAACAACGGCGATAGCTACGGCTCTCGCCGTTGTTGTTTTAGATATTCATCAACAACACTTGAGCCAACATTAGGCTGTTGTTATGCTGGAGCAAAATTCAAACGAGCGTTTTATTATGGCAGACTTTACTGAGCGTTATCCCGATGCCTGTAGTATTAAAGTGACCTGGGGTGACATGGATGCACTGCAACACGTCAACAACGTAGCGTATTTTCGCTACTTTGAAGATGCCAGGATTGAGTTCTTTAATCGCGAGTTTCCGCTTACTGAGATGTATAGACAGGGCCTAGGCCCGGTGATTAGTGAGAACCATGCCAGTTATCGGCGCCCAGTGGTTTACCCCGATACCTTGTTGGTTGGCATCAGTTGCAGTGAAATTGGTGATGACAGGTTTACCTTACATTACGAAGTGTTTAGCACTCAGCAACAGTGTGTTACCACCACGGGGAGTTCTGTTGCGGTGATGTTTGACTTCAAACAAGGTAAAAAAACGCCATTGCCCACAGATTTACGCGCCATTCTGCAGCGATTGCAACAATAAATCAGTCGTGGGTACTTGCGACTCATGCGCATTTAATTACACTTGGGCAAATATTTTTATCTGATCAAGCTGTAGGCTGCTGCCCATGAGTCTGAAAATCCTGCCCTTGCTCGGCTGTCTGTTGCTGCTGCTCCCATCGCTGGCAAATGCCAAAGCCGTTCCCAAGACCCATCAACCGTTAGCGGCCGCTAGTGCCATGCTGGTAGATGTTAAAACGGGTGAAGTGCTGTATGCCGATCATGCCGATGAATCGCACCCCATTGCTTCAGTCAGCAAACTGCTGACGGTCTTGGTGGTGTTGGATGCCCAACAACCGCTGAATGAGCGGATAGATGTCAATGTTGATGGCGTTCCAGGAATGGACAATGTGGTATCGCGACTACGCTTTGGCAGCACTCTGCAGCGCAAGGAAGCCATTGCACTGGCGCTGATGGCATCTGAGAATCGCGCGGCTGCGACATTAGCTCACCATTACCCTGGTGGGTTTCCGGCTTTCATTAAAGCCATGAATCACAAAGCCAAAACGCTAGGTATGACACACAGTCACTTTGTGGAACCTACCGGACTTTCCAGTCAAAACGTCTCCAGCGCCAGTGATCTCATCAAATTGCTGAAGGCCACCCAGAAATATCCGCTGATGGGACAACTTAGCAGCGCTAAGAATCGCAGCGTTACCCTCCAAAAGCCGCGTTATAGCTTGGCATTTTATAACACCAACCCTTTGGTTAATAAAAAAGGCTGGAAGATCCATCTGACCAAAACCGGTTATACCGATGACGCAGGACATTGCCTAGTGATGTTGACGGAAATGGCCGGGCGACAAGTGGCATTTGTCGTATTGGATGCATTCGGCAAATATACTCACATTGCCGATGCCGGGCGGCTGAAACAATGGTTGAGTACAGGCAAAGTCAGCAAAGTACCGGCCGATGCACTGGCATATAAAGCGGAAAAACAGCAACAAACGCAACAGACCGCCAATAACCTAGAGCAAGGCGATAGCATTAGTGCTACCGCCCAACCCTAATCATTTCTGCTGACGAGGCAGTGGGAGTTCACAGGGCCACAACTCCACGGTCTCGACCTGGTAGTTCGGCTTGCCAATCCAGTGGCTCATCGGCTGACACTGACCGTTAAAACAGATGTCGTAATCTCCACCTTCTGGTGCCCGACCCAATTTCAGTAGAGGGATTGGCGGGCGCTTTTCATAGTAATGCCAACTATCATCACGAAATACCGCACCATCGGGGATTTCCATGCCAGCACCGGTGCCCTTAACTCTGGCCTGCGTCAGTTGTAGGCCTTGTGGCGTCACGTTGTAATCTTCTTCCCAACGGATTTTTTCAACCGTATGACGCCAGCCTAAGGTGAACTCGGGCTGGGGTACACTCGCCCACAACTGCCCCGCCAGTCCAAGACACAAACCTAACATCAACTGGCACTCCGTAAGGCAGCGCGGCGACTAAACCACCAATGTTGCAGCACTACAATTGCCACCAGCACAAACCCTATCTCATCACTCATCGGCGTGGCGAGGATCAAGCTACCCCCGGCAACAAACCCTCCTAGCCGTTCCCACCATTTCATTGGCCGCAACAGGAACCCGGTAAACACTGCGCCCCAAAGGCCAATGGCCAGCAACGCTTTAAACACCACGTATACGATGGCGCTAATACTGTCACTCTGCAGCATCAAAGCCGGGGAATACACCGACATGTAGGGAATGATGAAGCCTGCGATCGCGATACGAATCGCCCACAAGCTAATCTTCAGTCCTTTTTCCTTGGCAATAGGTGCGGCGGCAAAACAAGCCAGTGCCACTGGCGGAGTCAAATCCGACATAATGCCAAAGTAAAACACGAACATATGCGACACGATCAGCGGCACACCTAAATCGAGGAGTGCAGGCGCAGCAATGGAACTGGTGATGATGTAGTTGGGGATCGACGGGATACCCATACCCAATACCAAACAAGTAATCATGGTCAGCACCAGTGATAAGAACAGATTGCTTTGTCCCACGGCGAGAATGTATCCCGCTACGGTTGAGGCAACACCAGTCAGAGACACAATGCCGATAATCACCCCCACCAGCACACAGGCGATCCCCACCGGTACCGCATGCCGAGCACCATCAACCAGCGCGTGGACACAAATGCGCAGCGTGTCTCTGCCACCTTTCACAAACCAACAGATCACCACTAGTGCGCCGATCACCCCAAACACCACACCAATCCCCATGCGGAAAAATCCAGCACACATCAACCCTAGTGCTATCCAGAAAGCCACACGCAACCATTTGGATGACACTTGCATAGCGATGGCAGAGCCAAGGATCACAATCGCGGTGAGAGACAATCCTACGGTACCGGAAAACAGCGGGGTACGTCCGGCAAATAGCAGATAAATCAACACTGCTAAAGGAAATAGTAAGTACCAGCGCTGACTCACTGCTTTCCAGGGATTGGGGCACTCTTCTTTTGGCAAACCATGTAACCCGGCACGTTTAGCTTCAAGATGTACCATCCAGAACACCGAGCCGAAATACAACATTGCGGGCACCAGTGCCGCTTTGGCGATCTCGATAAAGGGCACATTGATGGTTTCTGCCATGATGAAAGCAACAGCCCCCATAATCGGTGGCATGATTTGGCTACCCATACTGGAGGTCGCTTCCACACCTCCCGCGAACGCGCTGCGGTAACCAAAACGTTTCATCAACGGAATAGTAAACTGGCCGGTGGTCACCACGTTGGCCACGCCTGACCCCGTAATGGTGCCCATCAACGCTGAAGACACCACCGACACCTTTGCGGGGCCGCCGAGCTTATGTCCAAACAAGCCCATTGCAAAATCGGTAAACAGCCGGATCATGCCCGCTTGTTCTAGGAATGCGCCAAACAGAATAAACAGGAAAATATACGTGGCCGATACATAGGTTGGGGTGCCATAGAAGCCTTCAGTACCGAAAGATAACTGGTTCACGATCTGGTCAAGGCCATAACCACGGTGCATAAATTCACCCGGCAGATATTGACCTAACAACCCATAAGCCAGAAACAGGGTGCAAATGAATGGTAACGCTGGCCCCATCACACGACGAGCAGCATCAAATACCAGCGCGATCAACATCAACCCCATGAACATATCCATCTGGGTCAAATCACCGGAGCGTTGGATCAGATCCGCTTCAAAAATCCATTGATAAGCCGCCGTAGACATACCTGCCAATCCCAGTAACCAGCCGAGCGGTGCCCAGACTTTGTGACCTTTGAAGGTAGGGTAAGTGATATAAACTATCAGCAGCAAAAAGCCTACATGCACGGCACGCAGGACTTGAGTAGAAACCGGGTGAAACGCTGCAGTGATCAGCTGAAACGCTGAAAACAACAGTGCCACGGTAAATAACGCTTTCGGCCACTCTGAGGTGGCTGCTTCTAAACCCTCACGGGATTCAGTCATATTGTGTGCCTCGCTACTTCAAACAACAGTGAGTCACTCCCCGGCAGGGCCGGGGAGTCTTTATCGCTTATTTCAATAAGCCCACTTCTTTGTAATAACGTTCAGCACCAGGATGGATCGGGATGGGTGAGTTAGCCGCTTTGTCCAGAGTGATTGCCTTGGCAGCGGCATGGGCATTCCCCAAATAATCCAAGTTTTCAAACAATAACTTGGTCATCTGATATGCCACATCGTCAGAAACCGCAGTAGTGGTCACCAACAGATTCTGAATGGCGATGGTGGGCACATCGGTATCTTGACCATCATAAGTCCCAGCAGGGATCACCCCGGCCTGGAATGCCGCATTGCCAGTTTTTGCAATCACATCGGCAGGGATCGGCACAAAGTTAACTGGCATAGTAGCGGCCAGATCACGCAACGCCGCCATGCCCAGTCCAGAAGACTGCAGTGTTGCATCTAACTGGCGGTTCTTAATTAACTCTACTGATTCCGCATAGGGCAGAAATTCCACTTTACCCAGATCATCATAGGTCAGTCCGGCAGCGGCAAAGATAGCCCTGGCATTCAGCTCAGTACCAGATTTAGGTGCCCCCACAGATACCCGTTTACCTTTCAGATCTGCCAGACTTTTGATACCAGCGTCCTTGTTCGCCACAATCTGAATATAATTAGGATAAATCGCGGCCAATAAACGCAGTTTATCCAATGGCTTTTTAAACCCGGCTTCTTCATCGCCTTTCCAGGCGGCAGCCACTGAGTCGCCGATAGAAAACGCCAGTTCCCCGCGGCCAGCCTGCAACAGGTTCAGGTTTTCCACTGAAGCTTTAGTGGCCTGGACAGAGGTTTTTGCCCCGTCGATATGGTTACCATAGATTTGTGACAGCGCCACCCCCAGCGGATAATACACACCGCTGGTACCACCGGTGAGAATATTGATGAACTTGGGTGCCGCCCAGACTGCGGAACTGACACATACCGCAGCGATAGCCCCAATAACGCCCATTTTTCTTATCAGTTTCATTATGGTGTTCCTTGTTCAATTTGCGGCAATTGCCGACTCTCCACCTTAGCACCATTTATTGCACGGTGAAAATTTCACCGGGTGCTCATGACAAAAAATAGAGAGTAATTTTTGATTTCGCAACAAACTCAAGGAGCTACTGCATATTCCCTGAATATGTTACCTATGATTTCGCTAATATACTGACGCTTTTCTGTTTTCCAGTCATAGTGGACTAAGGTCGTAGTGGCGTCCGTCGGAGGATTATGCTGTTACCAAAGGCCTTGCTGAAATTCAGCCAACTGCCGGAATAACGCATCGGAGCTAATGATGCTGCGCAAAATGGCGTAATGGAGCGGCAAGCCATCGCACAATGCTGTCTATTGCTGCAAACGTAACTAAAGTGGGAGGTAATTTTCGCCCAAACTTCTAAACTCTGTCTGGAAAACGAGATCAATCCACCATTGTCGCAAAGCGCTGCAGCACATATTCGACAAACATCCTGACCCGCAGCGGTAGGTTATTACGGTCGCGATATAGCATCATCAGCGTGCGCACCTTGCCGTGCCAATCGGGTAAAACGCGTTGTATCTCTCCCGCAGCAATCATTGGCATTGCAATGTAATCCGGGATATAGCCAATACCCAGTCCGGTTTTCACGGCGTGAGTTAATAGACCCACTTCATCCACCTCTAAACGCACTAGCTTTTGCGGCTGGTAATCAAACTCTTGCCCAGTGGTTTGATGTTGCAGATGCCACGGGATCATTGGTCGACACAAAACGATCGGGTGACCACAGAGTTTGTCTGGCGTGGTAATAGTACTGACATCGTACTCTTTCGGCGCACATAGGATAAAACGTAAATGTTTCAGCGGCCTGACAATCCAATTTTCGACAATAGGACTGCCGACACGAAACACCACATCCATGCCTTCAGCTTCGATATCAATCAGCGAATTGGAGAAGTGAAGATCCAGCTGGATCTCAGGATAATGCTGCAGAAAATCATAAAAAATGCCTCGTAGAAAGTAAGAACCAGAATTGATAGGTGCCGATACCCGAATCTTGCCACTAGGGCGATGTTTATCTCGGTGCAGATCCTCGTCGATATCCAGCAATTCCTCGAACAAGGCACTGCAGCGTTGATAATACTGTGCACCGGTGCTGGTTAGTACCACCCGATGCGCATCACGGTTAAGCAGTCGCAGTTGCAGGTCGCTTTCGAGCTGACGAATACGGCGACTGAGAGTGGATAACGGTATGGCAAGTTGTTCGGCAGCAGCCGTAAAACTGCCCCAGCGCGCGACAGTGCAAAAGCAACGTAAATCATCCAGTGAATAGTTAGATTTCATTTTTGGAATTTTAAGTCCTATTTTTGCCTGTTTATCCAATTAATGAAATCAATACACTAGCCTGACGGTTTTCACAAGTTCTTTGGAGTGGACGATGAGGTCAGACTCTGTACTCAAGGCGGTTGCACTATTAATTTTATGTGCGTTCTTTTGGGGAAGCTGTTTTCCCATCGGCAAGCATGCATTACATGAGGTGCATGCGCTGACACTCGTGCTATGGCGTTTTATATTAGCGGCAATCTGTTTGGCGATTTATCTGCAATTCACCCGCAGCGATAAACCCAACTTGACGGTTATGCAATGGAGCTGGGTGGTTATTGTCAGCGCTATCGGTATCGGCGGACTTAATCTCGGCTTATTTACCGGATTAACCCTTACCAACGCCACTAATGGTTCGTTGATTATGGCATTAAGCCCGTTAACCACATCGCTAATTGCCTGTATCGCTCTGCGGCGTTTGCCGACGTTTGCGCAAGTAATAAGTTTGCTAGTCTGTCTCTCCGGCGTACTAATAGTGATCACTAACGGCAATATTGCCAGTCTCTTGCACATGCAACTGAATCAAGGTGACCAAATGATTTTCTGTGGCATGTTGGCCTGGAGCCTTTACACCTATTTCAGTCAAGGGATTAGCCGTTGGCTGGCCGTCATCCCTTATACACTGATTGGGATGATCTGTGGCGCGCTGGTGATTGGCACAATGATCATATTCAACCCAGAAGTTAAGCCCTTAACTGAGCTTACCAGCGCCTCAACAGTGGTGATCAGCGAAGTTCTCTATGTAGCTATTTTTGGCACGGTTGCTGGCTACCTGTTGTGGATTAATGGGGTACGCCGTTTAGGCTCAGCCACAGCATCCGTGTTTTTCAACTTTGTGCCGATCTTTGCCGTGCTCACCGCCTTCTTGATGGGACAATCGGTGACACAACTGCAACTGTTAGGGATTGCCGTGGTCATTGCTGGCTTGCTGTTGCCGCGTCTAAAGCTGCCGAAACGTACACCGCAACCCTGTAATTCATAGCACCGCTGGGGGTGCAGCAATACGCTTTAGCCGCTGCGACTATTTTGTATTTGAACTACGCCGAAGAGAGCAGGGTAGTGCTTTGAAAATAGCGTCATAAAAATAGGCATCTTCACGATGCCTATTTTTATATCTTGCTTAATCGTTATTAACGATAGATATCGTCGCTAGATTTTTTTATTTAGCAGTAAATTCATCTTATCAACTAAATATAAACGGCTCACTATTAGCTAAAATGAATAAGTCACTGATATCCCCATATTACGAGGGTCGGCAACAGAGGCATATCCGGTAGGATAGAGGCCATCAGGTGCAGTGCGACTCATCACTGCCAATTCATCAAAGGCGTTGTTCACAAATGCGGTAACTTGCCAATCCGCCGATTTATAGCTGGCTTGCACACGTACCAGTGTATAGTCACCGGCTTTGTTACCCTCAGTATTGGTAAAGTCGCCATAGTATTCGCCAACATAGTTAGCAGATACACCAGCGCTAAACTCATTGGTTAGCCAATAAGTGAAGCCAAGATTGCCAGTAAATTTAGGTGCATTATTTAACTCATTGCCGTTGGCCGTTTGATACTCTGCGCCAGCATCTTTAATCTCACTATGCAATACCCCAATGCCTGCATTCATCTGCAAGGCATCGGTTAGATCAGCATTGATGCCCAGTTCAGCACCATAGGTCACCACATCATCCATATTGGTGATGTAACGGCTTGAGTTAAGTGATTGAAAGCCATCGTAATCGTTGTAGAACAGGTTCGCGGTCAGAAACAGATCGCCATCCAGCAAGGAACTACGGCTACTGAGTTCATAGGTCATCACCTTCTCTTCGTCGTAGTAATAGTAATCTTGTGCGGTAAAGTTCAGCGCACCACCGCCCGCGTTGTAGCCTTTGCGAGCACTCAACGCCAACGTCGTCGCGTCAGTGATGGCATATTGCAGCTCCAACTTTGGCAGAAAAATATTGGTGTCTTTATCAAGATTGGCGTCGATAGCACCATAGATAAAGTGACGCGTTTGCGACTCGCGCTCTAAGCGGGCACCAGTTAACAAACTCAGTTTATCGGTGAGGGTGAAAGTCACTTCACCATAAGCTGCCAAAGAATCACTTGAGTCGTCACCGTTATAGGCGGTTGAGCCAATACTGAGAATGTCATGCTCGCGTTTGAAATAATCTAAGCCCACAAAACCAAAAGCAGCATCGCCACGTCGATTGAAAGATAACTTAGCATCCACGGTGTAGTTGTCTTCATCAAAGCTAAGCACTTGTTTTTCCGCTTCGGTTTCATCATAGCTATCAAAGCCCCAATGATAGTCCATGTAAGCAGTCAACACTTCCAAGCGCAGATCGTCGTTAAATTCGTAATCAGTTGTTAGACTGGTGGTCTTCACGCGGGTTTTAATGTCGCGAAAGTAGATACGATTGAACTGCGACAGGTCATCCGCCTTGTAAAAGATACGGCCCACATCGCCCTTTTCATCGCTATCGGAATAGCTCAACAACATCGATAGTTTATCGGTTGGTGTCCACTTGAGTTTGGTGCGCACATGGGTGGCTTTCACTTTATCCAGGTCATAATCCGGCGGATTACCTTGATAACCGCTATCGTCGGTAATGGTATTGCCATTGAGTTGTTGCGCACTCACTCTGAACGACAAAGTATCAGTCACCAACGGCCCTGACAGCGCCACTGATGTATCAACGTAACTATCTTCATTGCGATAACCTACGCGTGCCGCACCATGCCAGTCTTCAGTCGGATCTTTGGTTTTGATATAGATCGCTCCAGCCATACTATTACGGCCGTTGCTGGTAGATTGTGGGCCACGGTAGATCTCCATCTGCTCCATATCCCACAAGCCCATATCGCCACTATTGTCTGCGACAAAAGGCTGCGCCACCCCATCGACAAGGATCGATACGCGCCCTTTAGCACCACCAGAAATGGAGTTAAATCCGCCCGCTGAACCGTTACCACTCACACCGCGAATATCAGGCAATGAGCCAGCAACTGCGACCACGTTCGGAATTTCAGATACTGCTTCTGTCACTGATTTGTATTCAGTACTATTCAGTATCTCTTCTGACAATACCGCGACAGATGAACTGGTTTCTTTGAGTGATTTAGGCGCTTTCTCACCAATCACAACGATTTTTTCAATCGATTTTACATCGGTAATCGCCGCATCATCCGCCAAAGCACATTGGCTAATAAAGACGGCAGATACCGCCATAGCAAGCGGCAGTTTTTGGTATTGCTGGGGTTTTATCATCATTTCCAACCTATCTGTTTTGATCTATTTAAGCCTGTTCCAACCAAACAGCAGCAGAAATGGACTACTGAATACCACCATGCAGGAAAGACTTATTTATATTTAAATCAATTTGTTAAATGACATTTATCATTAAACGGCCAATTAAGGTTGGAAGGTACTTTAGCCTTGATACACAAAAATGCAAATGAGTTTTATTATCATTTGTGATCATATACACAGATAATCAGCAAATTACGTCGCCATTTACATTTGCCCTTCAGTATTCCCCTGAATCACAGCATCCACCAGTTTAAACCAGCAAGTAACTAGCGAACCGAGGTCGATAGGAAAGCTACTGGCTCGCTTCAATTATAAAAAAAGGCTGCCAAGCAGCCTTTTTCAAATCAGCCAAAGATTAATGCCCATACATGGCATTAATTTCATTCGCGTATTTATGGTAGATCATCTTACGCCGCAGTTTCAGCGTTGGAGTAATCAACCCTGCTTCCATAGAGAAGGCTTCAGGGAGCAAGGTAAACTTCTTGATCTGCTCGAAACCTGCCAAACCCTGCTGTAGCTGTTTCAGGCGCTCGTCAAAATGCGCCAGCACCTGGGAATGACGGATCAGTTCCACCGGTGACTCATAACT
The DNA here is from genome assembly GCF_014651955.1 of Shewanella fodinae. Classification (GTDB taxonomy): domain Bacteria; phylum Pseudomonadota; class Gammaproteobacteria; order Enterobacterales; family Shewanellaceae; genus Shewanella; species Shewanella fodinae. Next base: position 194,998 of record NZ_BMXW01000006.1, read on the forward strand.
CAGCCCTTTCTGCTTTGCCCAGGCTTCTAGCGCTTCAAAGGCGGGCACAATCAGCGCAGTCACATAGTTTCTGGCATCGGCGATAATGGCCACTTGTTCAATGAAGGGGCAGCAACCTACTTTGCCTTCAACCCGTTGTGGCGCAATGTACTTACCGTTAGAGGTTTTCATCAGTTCTTTCAAACGGTCGGTAATAAATAGATTGCCGTTGGCGTCCAACTGTCCGACATCACCGGTTTTCAGCCAGCCATCTTCAAATACTTCGGCAGTATCCTGCGGCCGGTTAAAGTAACCGCGCATCACGGTATCACCGCGCACTAGGATTTCATTGTCGGTGCCTAAGCGCACTTCCACTTCATCCAGCGGTTTACCGTTAGCGCCAGGCACCCGGTTATCTGGACTACAGCAAGCTACTGTCGCCGTGGTTTCGGTCATGCCATAGCCCACCAGCAACGGCACATTAATGGCGGCAAAGAAGGCACTGACATGCGGATCCAGTGCGGCGCCACCACAAGGCATGTACTTAATGTTGCCCCCCAGCGCCTGATGTAACTTGCTGTACACTAAGCGGTTTGCCAGTAACCACTGCGCTTTCAACCACCAACTGCCTTTGGCTCGGCCTTGGGATGCTTCAAATTGCCGCTGACCCACAGCTAATGCCCAAGCAAATAACTTACGACTGAACGCTGGCGCTTTGGAAAGTTTGTCCTGCACCGCACTGTAGACTTTTTCAAGAAATCTTGGCACCACGCATACGGTATCGGGTTTTACGGCAACTAAGGCTTCTTTTACTTTATGGGTATCGGACAGATAGACATTACGGCCACCTTGACTGAGCACATAAAAACTCCAACCACGCTCGTAAACATGACTCAAGGGCAGAAAGACTAAAGATACTTGATCACGCTTAAACGGCACCCGTTGATGGTGTTGCCGCATCGCCGAAGCAATATTACGTTGATCCAGCATCACCCCTTTCGGGTCGCCGGTAGTGCCAGAGGTATAGATCAACGTCATCAGGTCATCCAGTTGGCTCTGTGCCAACCGTTGTTGTAACTCTGGGTGTGGTTGTCCAGCCTCTTCGCTGATCATTTTATCCAGGTAGAAATGGCTGAAAGATATCAGTTCAACGTTATTATCGAACACAATCAACTGCTGCAAGCTTGGACACAGCTGCTGCAGCTTGCAGGCCAAATGATACTGTTCATTATTGGCCACACACAGCACTTTGGCGCCCGCGTCACGGATGATATACGCCGCCTGTTCCAAGGTAGATGTAGGATAAATGGGCACTAATACGCCACGCGCCTTGATAGTCGCCACGTCAATACAGGTCCACTGTGGACAGTTGTTAGACAAAATAGCAACCCGATCTTGCACCTCAAGACCGCTATCAATCAGCGCTGCCGCCAGTTGATCTGTGATATTTTTGAGTTGAATCCAGCTGACCTTATCCCACGGGGCTGCTGTTTCAAAGCCTTCCAGGGCAATTTTATCCTGTTGTGTCTGCACCTGTTGGTCCAGCAACCTGATAATCTGATACTGCTCAAGAGACATGTTGTAACTTACCTTTTAGCTTACAGCTGTTTCGCTTTTGGCTATTCTAACTCAAGCGCAAGGCAAGCATAAATACTTTTGCTGCAATATCAGACTATCGTCCCATGGCAGCAAACGATTACAGTAGCTTAATTGAGGCTATGTCAGAGACGTTGCACATCCACTGAAACATTGAGTTTCTGGCTGTCGCCACCATCAAAAATAACCCCTTGCAGTGGTGAGACATCGGCATAATCACGGCCCCAAGCGGTGATGATATGCTGCCCATTGGGCATCAGGTCGTTAGTGGGATCAAATTCCACCCAGCCTAACTCAGGCACAAAGATGGCAAACCAAGCATGGGAAGCATCGGCTCCCACCAGCTTTTCTTGTCCTGGCGGCGGCAAGGTTTCCAGATAGCCACTGATATAACGTGCGGGTAAACCCACTGAGCGAATACAGGAAATCGCAAAATGGGCAAAGTCCTGGCACACGCCACGCCGCTCTTCTAACACCTGTTCTGCCGGGGTGCTGATGCTGGTGGCAGAGGCATCAAAAGTGAATTCTTGAAAAATTTTATGGGTGAAATCCAGCGCAGCCTGCAATACCGATACCTCATCGGCAAAGGTATCCGCGGCATACGCCGCCAGCTTGGCAGAACGGTGAATATGGGTGGAATCCAGCAGATATTCTTTCACCATGCGCAATTCAGGTGTATCCGCATAGGCCAGTATCTGCCGCAACTCACCGCAAGTCGGTACCTGCAGACTCAGTTGATTAGGCAAATCCTGTTCATCGATATCAAAAATACTTTCTACTTCAATAGTGAGCTTTTTATGGGCTTCCTGAATGGAGAAATAGTAGGTTTCGTTACCGAAATAATCTTCCCCGGCGCTGTGATAGATAGGCGTCGGACTGACCTTGATATTCCGGCTGAGACAACGTTGTTTCGGTGTATCTCTAGGCAACAGATGGGTCATGTTGTAGCACAGCGTTACTGGCGCTGCGTACAGATATTCGGTCAGATGTCGCACCCGGTATCTCATAGTTCGGCCTTCCATTTAGCTTTAATCAGCTGTTGTGGGCCCGCCGTGTGATCAAAATATTTATCACTGAGCAACGAGGTAAATTGCTCCAATTGTTCAATAATCTGGCTCATCAGCTGTTGTAGGCTAGCACGACTGCGATGCCGGTGATCAACATGCGCCAACTGCGCCAGATCTGCCAGTTGAATATCGTTCAGCGATTTGATGATCAGCCGATTTTCCGGCGACAACCCAGAAGTCATGCTTTCGTTGCGCGGCAACTCGTTGAGATATTTACGCAATTGATTGACCTGATAGATCAGCGACCTGGGATTGGATAGATCTATCATCAATAAATCCAACCCGAACTCGATGCGGGTGCCGGTACGATAACGGCGACGGAAGGAGATCAACGCTTCCACACTCAACAGCAGTGATTCCAGGATCAACTGCTGCTGCATCCCCGGTAACGGTTTACCCAACGTGGCCTTCAGCAGCGTCGCAGTCAGCAATGCCCGCTCGGTACGGCGGCCGATTTCCTGGAACATCCAGTCCATGCCTCGCAGCATGCTTTCATTATTCAGGCCGGATAGCGCCAGCAAAGTGGTGACCAGACCGTCTAGTGATTCTTCTGGCACCGATGGCAAGCCATGGGTATAAGCGCGGTCGACCTCATGAATATGGTCACGCAGTTCGTTAAGAATAATGCGGGTATCGGCCGACAGCATCTCTTTGACCTGCTCGCCACAGGCCAACATCGCTTGCAGGTTAGCCTTAATTGACCCGGCACGTTCATGATCTGTGACCAACGCTGCCAGTTCATCATTGGGATGTTCCAGCAATTCTTCGTTTTCGGTAAATCCCGGCAGGCACCCCGTTACTTGTGATAGCGCCTGCAGCAAGATATTGCGGCTTTCCGGCGGTAGTGGTTCCACACCGTTGAGCTGCTTAAAGATGGTGCGCATCAAACGCAGGCTCACTTCTGCCCGCTCGGCGTACCGGCCAAACCAAAACAGGTTTTCAATTACCCGGCTCGGCAGATTGGTGACCTGCGCTTCATCACGCGGGAATTCTGTTACCGCAGATGGTTCCACCTCAGGTTTGTCACTCAAGATCCAAGTGTCTTTACTGCGCGAACCCGATAACTTAGTGACAATCACTTCGGCGGTAGATTCTGCCACCCGGCTGAGTCCGCCCGGCATCACGCTGTAACCGTTTTTCGTCGCCACGGTAAAGGTGCGCAAAATCCCTGGTCGCCCCTCCAATCGTTGCTCGTGCCAGATAGGAGCCTGCGCTCCTGGGATATAACATTGCGCCACAAAACCCGCTGGATTTTTGGCCAACATCGCCAAGGTTTCCGCTCGCGCTTTAGCATCGAGACTATGGCCGTAAATACTTTTGCTGGCAAAACTGCGATAAGTGGGTTTGATGATCAGCTGATCCAGATGATTGACGACATAATCGTAATCCTGTGGATTGCCACACCACCAGGTGCGTACCGAGGGCAGTTGTAACGGTTGCCCCATAAGGAACTGGCAAATATCTGGCAAAAACGCCAACAATCCCGGCGCTTCCAGCACCCCGCTCCCCAATGGATTGGCTAGCACCACATTGCCGTTACGCGCCACTTCCAACAACCCGGGAACCCCGAGCATGGAGTCAGCGCGTAACTCCGCCTGGTCACAAAAGGAGTCATCCAACCGCCGCAAAATAACATCCACTGGCGACAAGCCGTTAAGGGATTTCATCCACACCTTGCCGTTACGCACGGTAAGATCGCCGCCCTGCACCAGCGGATATCCCAAATGGTTGGCAAGATAGGCATGTTCAAAATAAGTGCTGCTGTAAGCACCTGGCGTGAGCACCACCACCCGCGGGGTATCGGTTTTATGGCTCACTAATCCCGCAAGGGTTTGCCTTAGTGTTTGGGAAAAAGCGGAGAGCCGTAACACATTGCTGTCGCGAAATAGCCCCGGCATCACCCGTGACACTACGGTGCGATTTTCCAGCGCGTAGCCACTACCGCTGGGGGATTGGGTGCGATCGCCTATCGCCACAAACTGACCATTTTCACCACGGACTATATCTACTGCGTGCAATATCAACGCCTTAGCACCCGGCAAACGCATGCCATGACATTGGCGTAGAAAACCGGGATCGGCAAAGACTATTTCTGACGGCACAATCCCTTGCTTCAGCAACTGTTGTTCGCCATATAAGTCGCGGTAGATAAGTTCGAACAGTGTCGAACGCTGTGCCAGCCCTTGTTCAACAAACGCCCATTCATCATTGCTAATCACATTAGGAATGATGTCCAGCGACCAGACACTGGGTGACAAGGGATCATTATTCAGGTCATAGGTTGCACCGTCATCTCGCAGAATGCGTTGCGCTCGGCGATAACGGTCATCCATGCCATCCGTGCCTAAACGACCAATGTGCTCCAGTAATTGCTGCCAATGAGCACGAGGCTGCCGTCCTTCATCAAAGGCTTCGTCAAAGGCCCCGGCAGGCTTGACGTAGGGCGCATTTGGCACCGGTTGAGTTTCCGGTGCCGAGTTATTGGCTAAAGGCGAACGCATCAGTTAATGGCTTACTCCGGCAAATTGGCGCCTAGTATACTTTCTTTCTGAGATCTAATGTATGGGGGTATTCATGACTGATTTCCTCCATTGGCGGTGCCATCGGCCGTGGTACTTGTTCATTCACATAAAAATGGCGTATAGCATTAAATTCCGGCGGCGGTATCAATGGCCCCTGGGTAAAACCTTGCTCTTGAAACCGGTTAACGCGACGCGCTTCCGCTTCGTTGCTGTTGACTGGCACGCTGGCAAAGTTGCGGCCGCCCGGATGACTGACGTAATAGGTACAACCGCCTATCGACATGCCATTCCAGCTATCAATCAAGTCGAACACCAACGGCGCATCAACCCCCAATGTGGGATGCAGCGCTGAGGGTGGCGACCAGGCGCGATACCGCACCGCACCAATCATTTCGCCTTTGGTGCCAGTCGCACTTAACGGCACCCGGCGGCCATTACAGGTGAGAACATGCCGACCATCGGTCATACCGCTGAGTCGCACCTGCAACCGCTCCACGGAAGAGTCCACATAACGGGCGGTTCCTGAGTGTGTCACTTCTTCCCCCAGCACGTGCCAAGGCTCGATGGCCCAGCGCAGCTCCAACTGAATATCATCCAACTGCTGGCGGCCATAATGCGGGAAACGAAACTCTTCAAACGGTGCCAGCCATTCCAACTGGAACGGATAGCCGTGGCGTTGCAGGTCATCCACCACTGATTTGATGTCCTGCCAGACATAGTAAGGCATCATAAAACGGTCATGCAGTTCAGTGCCCCAACGGATCAACGACTTGTTGTAGGGCTTCTTCCAAAAACGCGCCACTAAGCAACGCAGTAACAGCATCTGTACCAGCGACATACGGGCATGCGGCGGCATTTCAAAACCACGGAATTCCAATAATCCCTGACGACCACTGGCGGTGCCGGCGGCGTAAAGTTTATCGATGCAGAATTCGGAGCGATGGGTGTTACCGGTAATATCCACCAGCAGGTTGCGCATCAGACGATCAATCAGCCACGGCTGCGCCACCAAGCCATCTGGCATGTTGGCAAAGGCGATTTCCAGTTCATACAGCGACTCTTCACGGCCTTCATCCACTCGGGGCGCCTGACTGGTGGGACCGATAAACATACCAGAAAACAGGTAGGACAGGCCGGGATGGTGCTGCCAGTAGGTCACTAAACTGCGTAGCAGATCGGGGCGCCGTAACATCGGGCTATCCGCTGGCGTCAAACCGCCTAAGGTGACGTGATTGCCGCCACCCGTGCCGGTATGACGACCATCCAGCATGAATTTCTCAGTGCCAAGACGGGACAGATAAGCCTGCTCGTACAAGGTTTCGGTATTGTGTACCAACTCATCCCAACTGCTGGCGGGGTGAATATTGACCTCAATTACACCTGGGTCTGGGGTGATGAGGAATTTCTGTATCCGATAGTCTTTCGGTGGCTCATATCCTTCAATCACCACTGGCAGTTGTTGCTGGCTGGCGACCGCTTCAATAGCGCTTATTAGAGCTACGTAGTGCTCTAAATAGCTCAGTGGCGGTAAAAATAGATGCAAGCGCCCATCACGTACTTCCAGACAAATAGCGGTGCGCACCACAGGTTTAACAATTCTTAGCGGCGGTTGTGGCGGTTGCCCGGTCTGCTGCGCAGCAATACTCGGGCTGTCACCACTCACGTCAAATGTTGCCAGCGGTTCCCTTGGTTCAAACGGATCGCGTTCAGCGTCCAGCTCCTCTTCACTCATTGGCGGTAAGGAACCCAGTGGCAAACGAAATCCCATTGGACTATCGCCGGGGATCAAGGTAATCACCTCCGCCCGTAGTGGCCACAAACTGCTCTGCCACAAATAGCCGTCAAACATTACCGGCAGCACAAAGCCGGTGGGATTTTCCAACCCGTGAGTCAGCAGTTTTGCCAGACGACGCCGTTCCAGATCATCTTGCAGATTGGCCTTACGCGGGTTAGCTGCATCTGGCAGATTGCGCTCCAACCACAGGTAGTACAAGGTGTCTTCAAACGCTGGCTGTAAATACTTGGCTGAGAGCCCCAACTCACCGCATAAGGCGTTACCAAAACGTCGTGCTTCGGTCTCAGTAAAACCATAATTTTTGTCGACCCGCGCCAACCATTGTGGATCATGCCACAACGCTTCGCCGTCAGTACGCCAGAAACACCCCAGCGCCCAGCGTGGTAACTCTTCGCCGGGATACCACTTGCCCTGCCCATAATGTAGCAAGCCGTTGCCACCGAACTTGGCTTTCATGCTTAGCAGCAGGTCTTTTGCCAGCCGCAACTTGTCGGCACCGAGAGCTTCGGTATTCCATTGCGCGGAATCCATATCATCAATGGAGACAAAGGTGGGTTCGCCGCCCATCGTCAGCCGCACATCGCCCTGTTGCAGCTCCTGATCCACCGCGCGGCCCAGCGCCTTGATGTTTTCCCAAACATCATCGCTATAAGGCTTGGTGACTCGCGGATCTTCATGAATACGGGTCACCACGTTGGTATAGCTAAAGTTGACTTCACACTTGTCGGTATAACCGGTAATCGGTGCCGCAGAGATAGGCTCCGCGGTACACGCCAGCGGAATATGGCCTTCACCGGCTAACAGGCCACTGGTGGGATCGAGACCAACCCAGCCAGCGCCAGGCAGATAGACCTCACACCAGGCATGCAAGTCGGTAAAGTCGTGATCGGTACCCGACGGGCCATCCAGCGCCTTCACATCGGCCACTAGCTGCACCAGATAACCAGAAGCAAAACGAGCCGCCAACCCGAGCCGACGCAGGATCTGCACCAACAGCCAGGCAGTGTCACGACAGGAACCTTTTTTCAGCGTCAGCGTTTCCTGGCACGTTTGAATTCCGGGTTCGAGCCGAATGCCATAGTCAATGTCCTGTGCCAAGCGGCTGTTAAGTTCCACCAAAAACCCCACAATCGCCTGGTCTTTGCCATCAATGCTTGCCATCCAGGCATCCAGTTCCGGGCAATCTTCAACGGTTTTCAGATAAGGTGCCAGCTCCTCTTGCAGTACCGGCTCATAGTTGAAGGGGTAGGTTTCGGCGTACTCTTCGATGAAGAAATCAAAAGGGTTGATCACCGTCATATCGGCAATCACTTCCACCGCAAACTGCAACTTGCGCGTTTTTTCTGGGAATACCAAGCGCGCCTGCCAGTTGCCAAACGGATCCTGTTGCCAGTTGATGAAGTGCTGCTCAGGGGTGACTTTCAGCGAATAGCCATGAATATGAGTGCGTGAGTGCGGCGCGGGCCGCAACCGCAGTATATGCGGCGAGACCTTAACATCCCGGTCAAACTCGTAAGTGGTGGTGTGCTGGATGGCGATGCGAATGGTCATGCGGCATCCTCTTGACGAAAGTGGAACCAGTTTTCAGTGATCTGATGATGCAACGCAATCATCCCCAGTTGCACCTCATTGAGATAGTCACTGAACTGCTGATTGAGATCTTCCGACTTTTCCACTCCCTGCGTGAGTTGCAGCAACTTGTCGACATTAGCCGCGATAATGCCAAAACGGGGCAAGGTGGCGGCAGCGATTTTTATCTGCTCTAGGCAATAGCGCTGCGAGCGCGGAAAACAGGGATCGGTCAGCATGAATGTCACCACCGCGGCGCCAGTAATGGAGCAGCGCATGGTGCGACGAAAACTCAAATAAGCGCTCTGGGATTTCAGCACTTTGGACCAGACGACCTGTCCCAGCCGCACATCTTCCTCTTCCTGCGAATGCAGCATTTGAAAATTGGCGGCATCCAGAATACGGGTGTTCATATCGGCCCGTTCCAGAAAACGCCCCATCATGATGAAGTGCCAACCCGCGTGACGGTCCATGGTGCCGGTCAGCAGGCCAATGATCTTCTGGCAACCTTCAATGATGGTGTTGAGATAAGCATGGCGCACCGAACGGTTGATCCCTTGCTTGATATTGTGCTGCGCATAGAGATCTAACTCGTTGATCAGTTCCCACATTTCGCCCGGCACCACATCGCGGGTGGTACGGATATTCTCCCGCACCATTTTCAGCGATGACAACAACGAACCAGGGTTAGTGTCATCGGCCAGCAGGAACTTCAGCACATTGTGTTCATCCTTGACCTTGTAGCGCTGATCAAACTGTTCCACGCCACTGTTGATCTCCACCAGATTGTACCAAGACACCGCAATATCACGCGGCAAGTCATACATGAGGTCATCATAGACACTGACCAGACGGGCAATATTTTCCACTCGCTCCAGATAACGCGCACTCCAGTAAAGGCGCTCGGCAACCCGTGACAACATGTTCAGTCTCCTTTTGTCCCAACAATCCAGGTGTCTTTACTGCCACCGCCTTGGGAAGAGTTGACCACCAGCGAGCCTTTTTTCATCGCTACCCGGGTCAAACCACCAGTGGTGACGTAAGTGTCCTTGCTTTGCAAAATGAATGGCCGCAGATCCAGATGGCGCGGTTCCAGCACATCTTTACCTATTAACGTTGGTGCAGTTGACAGTTTGAGTGTCGGCTGGGCGATATAGTTACGCGGATTGGCTTTGATCAGTTCCGCAAAGGTTTGTTGCTCTTTTTTAGTGGAATGCGGCCCCACCAGCATGCCATAACCACCGGACTCATTGGCCGGTTTCACTACCAGCTTGTCGAGGTTTGCCAGCACATACTCTCGTTCATCATCCCGGTCACACAGGAAGGTTTTCACATTGGGCAGAATAGGTTCTTCGTTGAGATAATAACGGATCAGTGCAGGTACGTAGGCATAGACCACTTTATCGTCTGCTACCCCGGCCCCCGGCGCATTAGCCAAGGCCACATTGCCCGCTTTCCAAGCCCGCATCAATCCCGGCACCCCCAAAACAGACTCTGAATTAAAGGCTTCTGGATCAATGAACAAGTCATCAATACGCCGATAAATCACATCCACCCGTTCTGGGCCGTAGATGGTTTTCATGTAGACACAATCATCACTGCCCACAAACAGATCTGAGCCTTCTACCAGCTCTACCCCCATCTGCTGCGCTAAAAACGCATGTTCAAAATAGGCGGAGTTATAAATGCCTGGCGTTAACACTACGATTTCTGGACGAGCGACCTTGCGCGGAGACAGCGCTGCCAGGGTATCGAACAGTTGCGATGGATAAGACCCTATGGGTTGAATATCATCATTTTCAAAGAGTTCCGGTAACACCCGCTTAGTAATCGCCCGGTTTTCCAACATATAAGACACCCCAGAAGGCACCCGCAAATTGTCTTCCAGAACGTAAAACTTGCCATCGGCATCACGCACCAAATCGGTGCCGCAAATATGCGCCCACACCCCATAAGCGGGCGAAACCCCAACGCATTCTGGCCGGAAGTTTTTTGACTCCTTGATAATATGCTCGGGGATAATGCCGTCTTTGATACAGTGTTGCTCATGGTACAGATCATCAATAAAACGGTTGAGAGCGGTCAGCCGTTGTTTCAGGCCCGCTTCGGTCACCGCCCAATCTTTAGCCTCAATGGTGCGCGGGATAATGTCGAACGGCCAGGCACGATCAATATTGCCTTCCTCGGTATAGACGGTAAAACTGATGCCCATCTCTTGGATGGTGGCTTCCGCCGTCAGCCGGCGTTTCTCCAGTTCGTCGGCAGAGAGGGAATCCAGATATTTGAGCAATTGTTTGGCGGGAGGACGGGGGTTTCCGGTGTGGTCGATCAGCTCATCAAAAAAATCGCCGGAATCATAATTTTTTATAAGTCGATCCATAACAAGCAACGCCCCCTCATAATTATCACCGGACACCGCTTCATTATGGTGCAAAAGAATAGCAGTGCCGATTTATCAATGCTTCAAATTGGTGCTTGCAATTCACAAATCCGCTACTTTCATAATAAAAGTCCAAGATTTCTTCACAAAATCACCAACAACTCTACTGATAGGCTAAATCAGCAATTTTCGTACCACTGCCATGTACTGCTGCCAGAGAGTAGATTGGTAACAAAAGAGGCTTGAGTCTTAAGGGATAGGAAGTGCTGTTGCACTTCCTTCACTGATGGGATTTCAAAGGAGTAGTTAGAGGATAAACTCTTTTGCTGCAGTTGGTCTGAACGCCATACATTATAGTGGCGCCATACGCCGTCTTGCACCGCATACTAGCCTTAGGCAAGCTGCAGACCATGCTGCCAGAAGTATGTCATGGCTTTGTATCTGAATACTTGAATTAGCAATAATGGCATACCATCAATCAAGGCAATCGTAGACCACGTCACATCCAACGAGCCCCAAAAAGCACCAGCAAAATAGGTCAACACCAAGACAGTCATCCCCCCTAGTTGCCAATCCTTACGGCAGAACAGTCCTAAATAGCTGATCCGAATACTGCTACATTTTCGCGATGCCGTGTCCGTTGCCGGGAAAAGGCGAAACGGTTTCCATAAAATGCCATACCTTGCCAAGAAGTTCCCGCATGTTTCGGCAACTGTG
>NZ_BMXW01000007.1 GCF_014651955.1 Shewanella fodinae
CATTGGCTGGCGTGAAGGTGATGAACAAAGTCATAGGACTAGGTATGCCCATTCGCCAGAGGCTCAATTAACACCACGAACCATGATGGGAACTGGCTTATCTGCGATTGATTTGATCAACAAGGCCTCCTTTACATAAAGAAAATCAAAATAAAGACCTTTTATATAGATTGTGGCATGCCGTCTGTAACTGGATATGTAGGACTGATTTGGTATTATCTGATTTTGCCTGCTCTTCATCATACGCGAATGTTTGTTTTAAGATTGAATTTGAAGATGTTGATGTCCCCACTCAAGTATCTCAAGTACTTGCTCCCGAAACTCTCAGCAATTTAATAAAGACCTCTACATCTGTAGAAAATGGCATTCTGCATATAAGCTGTAAGTTCTTAAAAAAATATTTTCTTGCATTTCATCGAGCTGACAACGTTGCTGAGAGGACCATCATAAAATCATTGCTTACTGTTTTTATAAAAGAGTCTGTTGAATGTAATGACCATGAGGAGCTAGTTGAAAGTATTTTAGGTCATGTTTTTACTGATAATTATGGTAAAGAAGTGCATATGCTCACCGCACAATCCTTTCTGGATTACGTCAAAATGAGCTTACCTGAACCTTTAGTATTAGACCGTTTTGATGATGCCACCATTAAAATTGGGCTAGCATGGATGTCGAAAAGCCATACCGAGCCATGCTCTATCTACGGCAAAAATGAATGCACGCAATATTTACAAGACTTAACTTTGAATCTTTGGAAGGAAATCCAGTCATATTTGGGGTCTTTTAACAAGAAGGAGCTAATTAACTTCTTGCTTAAAAATTATACTGCTGTAGAAGCAGATATTGAGCATTGGCAGCGTACTTTCAAAGCCATGCTGGGACTCCATAATGATAAAGATGATGTATATTCAGTCGCATTGGAGCGAATTTCTTCAAATAATTCTGCACTTACGGGGTCTAGGATTCTTATTGAAATGGCTATCTGTGAATCCTTAGATGAAGGCGGAAAAGCTCCAAATCATCTGGATTTAACTAAGCTAATAACTTTTGCAACTGCAATTTTCCAATATGGTAATCTTTCAGATTCGATTATGTATGAGTTGGTTAAGCCCCATCTAAGGCTTTCCACATATGGTGATGTACAATTCGATCACACTGCGTATGACACAGTAGTAAATCCTTACGGTAAGTCCGTTCAAACAGTGATGATAGACCATGCTTCAAATAAATATGATGATCATTTCTCTGAACCAAAAGTTCATGAAAAGGTTGCCGGTCTACTTGGTCAAGAGTTCGAGACTGCTTGGCATGAAGAGTTTGGGGTATCTATCGATGAAGCCAGAAAAATCTTAGATGTTTTTGAAAATATTGGGATCGAAAAAAACAAAGCTGTCTATGAAATCTCATGCTCAGAGCTATTTTATCAATCGAATACTAGTGGTGTATCGGATGCTGCGTTGAAAGCTTTTATGGATAGATTTACCCTACCACAAAGATCCAGCTGGATGGCATTATCTTCAGGTTATCGTGTAAGCGATATTTCCCCATGGAGATATAGACGCAGGTTGTCATTGACAGCACGGCCATTAATAATACTTGGTGATAAGCTCGTTATAGCCCCAAGCTTAATACGAAGAGGGGTTTTGTATTGCTTATCCAATTCACTTGACGCAACTCTAGACGGCTCATTTTTCAACACCAAAGCGATGAAAAAATGGATTGGGGAGCAACGAAATAAGTCGGGGCACAGATTCAACCAAGAAGCTGCTGACAAATTTAGTAGCTTGGGTTGGAAAGTTGAGGCTGATGTGAAGGTCAGCAAGATTCTTAAAAAAAGAACCAAGAAAGACTTTGGAGATGTTGATGTGCTCGCATGGAACCCTTCAGAAAAAATTGTCTACCTCGTTGAATGCAAAGACCTAGAATTTGCCAAAACTCAAGGTGAAATAGCTAAACAAATATACGAATTTCGTGGTGTAGAGAAATCAGATGGCAAACCTGATCGCCTAAAGAAACACATGGATCGCTTCTTAGTATTGGATGAAAACATCGATAAGTTGAGGGATTACTTGAAGCTCGAATCTATAAACGAATTGAAAGTAATGTTGTTGTTTAGGCAGACCGTACCTGTTTCGTACGATAACGCTGACAGTGATATACCCGTTACAGTTTGTTTCTTTGACGAACTAAATGTCTAATTCAATGATCAAATAATTGACGTACCGTTGTATTGATTGAGTGAATTTGGTGGTTAGTCTATTCTAGATTTGCAATACCTGAACTTATGCGTGAGGAGCTAATTTAGCAAATTTGTCGACTCATTTATGTCCAGAAGTGAGCTGTATAGGCATACGCTCAAGTCACACTACACACCATATAATCAAAACGGCTAGAGCGTGTATAAGCCATTACACCTAAGAGCTTAAAGATAAGCGTGAGCGTTTCAATCAATCCAATCAAAGTCCTAGATTGACCTCTAGGACTTTGATAGCAATCTGCAACATCACCTTGCAAGGCGATGAGTTACACAACCTAACCGTATTAAGCTGCGACTATTCTTGGTTTTCCTGCCAGTTAACGGCCTTATCCGCTAACAATACCGGGATACCATCATCAATAGGGTAAACCAGACGGTCTGCTTTACAGATCAGCTGCTGGTGTTCTTTGTCATACTCCAGTTTGCCTTTACAAACCGGGCACGCCACTATGTCCAGAAGTTTTTTATCAAATGCCATCTGACTGTCCTTTCTATTTAGTCATGCTTGTTGCTCATTACTGAACGCACACATTCCAGTAATTGCGCTTCAAATGTTGCCGAGAATACCGCATCTACTGCCAAATACCACCACTGTGCGCCTGCAAATGTGCGACATTTAATGGCATCTTTTTCGGTCATCACAATGGGTTGCGAGGCAACCTGGGTAAAATCTTCAATATTGTAAGGATGATGATCCGCAAATACTATGGCCTGGCTCAGGGAATATCCTTGCCGTTGCAAGGTCTCAAAAAAACGTTGCGGATTGCCAATCCCCGCTAGCGCCACCACAGGTTGTGCGGTTGTTGGCGGCACTTGGTCAATGTCACTGGCAACAGGTTTTAACCCGGCAGGCTGCAATGTCATGGCAAAGTGCGCCGTGCTGTCTGCAAGCGCACCATTACACAACACAAAATCAGCGGTTTCTAAACGCCAAGCACCTTCCCGTAACGGCCCTGCGGGCAACAACATGCCATTGCCCAAACCACGGTTGGCATCCAGTACCACCAGTTCAATATCTCTGGCGAGTCGGTAATGCTGTAAGCCATCGTCGCTGATAATAATATCCACAATGGCTGATTGCAGTAGTAAGTGTGCACTAGCAATACGATCGGCGCCTACGGCCATGGGAACACCAGTACGGCGGACTATCATACAAGGCTCATCCCCTACATCTGCTGGTGTTGACGTGGCAGACACTAAACGTGAATGTCGTTGCTGGCTACCATAACCACGACTGATCACCCCAGGGCGATAGCCCTGACGCCTCAGCCACTCCACCAGATAGATCACCATAGGTGTTTTGCCACTGCCGCCGACAGTAATATTTCCGACAATAATGACGGGTACCGGTAACTTTACCTGTGTTTTAATACCAAGACGAAATGCCAGCCGCCGCAGACCACTGATAAGGGCAAACAACCAGGACAAGGGCCATAACAACCAACGCACCCAGTGCCGACCGTACCAGATCCGATTGACCCACGCTTCCATCTGCATCAGCTCCCAAACTGCATCTGATACAGTTTGGCGTACATGCCATCTAGCGCGAGTAGCGCCTTGTGGTTACCGCGCTCAACAATCTGACCTTGATCCACCACCAAAATTTCATCCGCATTTTCAATGGTAGATAACCGATGTGCAATCACGATTGAGGTGCGGTTACGGCGCAAATTATCCAGACCTTTCTGAATCGCTTTCTCTGATTCCGTATCCAGCGCCGAGGTAGCTTCATCTAGGATCAGCACTGGCGCATCGCGCAAAATCGCCCGGGCAATGGCGATACGTTGCCGCTGACCACCGGATAAGGTCACACCATTTTCACCAATTTCGGTATCCAGCCCGTGAGGCAGTTTTTCAATAAACTCCATGGCATAAGCCAGACGCGCCGCATCTTCTATCTGTTGTCTGGTAACTTCACCGGGATACGCATAAGCAATGTTGTTGGCAATGGTGTCATTGAATAACGTAACTTGCTGTGACACTAAAGCCACCTGACTGCGTAAACATTTAAGGGAATAGTCATAGATACTGACATCATCCAGCAGAATATCACCATTTTCCAGGCCGCTATAAAAACGCGTCAGCAAGCTGGCGATAGTGGATTTACCAGAGCCTGAACGCCCGACCAACGCCATTGTATGCCCTTGTGGCACATGAAAACTGACATGTTCCAGTGCTAGCTTGTCCTGGCTGGGATAGCCAAAGCTGACATTGCTAAAACGAACATCGCCCTGCACTCGCGCAACCTCATAACTGCCACTATCCTGCTCCGTTGGGGTATCCAACAGTTCAAAAACCGTGGTACAGGCCGCGATACCGCGCTGAAACTCAGCATTGATGCGGGTCAAATTTTTAATCGGCTGCAACATTGACAACATACAAGCCAACACTGTCGTAAAAATCCCGGCGGTTAACTCGCCACGTAAACTGTCAAGACTAGCGGCAAAGATCACTGCGCCCAGCGCAAAAGAGCCGATAATCATCACCAACGGTTGGCTGATAGCTTGAGTGGTTGCCAACTTCATATTCTGATAACGGTTAAAATCGTTAGCACTGGCAAACCGCTCGGCTTCGGTTTTCTGACCACCAAACGCCAGCACATTTTTATGGCCCTTGATCATCTGCTCAGTAACGGTAGTAACCGACCCCATAGCGTTTTGGATCTGCCGTGACACCTTGCGAAAACGGCGACTCACTATGGTGATCACCAAACCGATAGCCGGAGCAATCACCAAGATAAAAATCGAGAGTTTCCACGAGTAGTAAAACATGACGCCAATCATACCGATAACCGTGATGCCATCACGAACGATGGTGATCAGTGCATTGCCCGAAGCGCGAGCAATCTGCTCAGTATCATAGGTCACTTTAGAGATGAGATTGCCGGAATTCTGCTGATCCATAAAACTGACCGGCAGTTTGAGAATATGCTCAAACACCTGTTGCCGCATCTCCTGGATCACCTTGGTACTCATATAGGAAATGCCATACGTAGAAATGAAATTGCACACGCCACGCAAGAAAAATAGCCCCACAATAATAAACGGTGCCAGTGCCAACACATCATTACCAGACTGAAACCCATGCGTGGTCACCAGATCAGCGCCTACCGCAACGGAAGGTTTACTGGAAAACCCTTCGTCTACAAAGGGTTTGATAAAGGTCATAAAGGTGATATCAACGGCACCGTAGCCAAGTAGTCCCAGCACAGAGATAACAAACACCTTTTTCAGGTGCTGAACGTAGGAGATTAACCGCTTAAAGACTGTCCAGGTTTCGTGTTTTGGCGCACTGCTCATGGAGACTGTAACTTCACTAATATGGGCAAAGTCGGCATTCTACTCTGGATTGACGACGTTACCAAATCCAAACAAACGGTTATACCAATAGGGCGCTATTTGTTGGCGATAGCTATCAACATTAATGCCGCTATCATCGAAGTGAAAACTTACCTGCCCTTGCTCACCACTAACGAGCGATATGACATTTGCCAGTTGGTAACGCTCACGGATTTCCGGTCGCGGGAACTGCCAACGATTGTTGAGTCCGGCGGGGAATACAACCCACATAGGACTGACTGCTTTAATAAAATCAGTACTGGATGAAGTTTTACTGCCATGATGGGGTGCCAACATAATATCAGCGTTAATCGGCTTATCTTGTCGCAATAATGCAACTTCACCGGCTAATTCAATATCACCCGGCAATAACACTCGATGCTGATTATCCGCCACCAGCAACACACAGGAACCATCATTGCCACTTGCTGCGACTTCAGGACCTAACACTGTTAAGCTCAGAGCCCGCCACTGCCATTGTTTGGGACGGCAGCCTTGAGAAGCTGGCAAACCGCCAACATCAGTGATCAACTGACTATTGGGGAATGCATTGAGAATAACCGATGCGCCACCGGCATGATCGTTATCACCGTGGCTTATCACCAAGTAGTCCAGGTGTCTGACGCCGGCGGCGGCAAGAAACGGCAAAATCACCCGCTCAGCATAACTAAACCCAGAGGGAAAGGCCGCACCGGTATCGAATAACAGCGCCTGCGGCCCTTGCTGAACCACCACCGCCAAGCCTTGACCAACATCCAACACATGCAATTGCCAACCTTTTGCCGGCAGCCAGCCTTGCCATTGTGCAGTCTGGAATAACGCGGGCAACAACAGCAAGCATGGCAACCACAAAAAGCGTCGCCTAGGCCGCCAGTACCAGATTACCCCGCCGACCAGCACAAACATCAGGCTCAAAGTGAGCTGCCAAGGCAGCAATAACCAACTGCCCGGCAGATGGTCACTGAGTTGCCATAACCGATCTACTGGCCATAACGACCAATCTGCTAAGTGCCAGATAAACAGCTTGGCAGCAGACGTTGGCAACCACCATTGCAGAATTCCCCACGCCAACAAAGCTAACAAACTGAGGGGGATCACCACCACACTGAACCAAGGCACTAATAACAGATTGATCCAGAAGCTATGCAGGCTCACGCCTCCGAAAAGCAACGCTTGTACTAACGTCAATCCCAGACATAAACGCCACTGCACTCGCCAAAACTGACGACACCAGCGCCATAGTTTCTGATGCCAACTAGCATTGAACTGCGGCTCACTTCGATGCCACTCCAACAGGATCAGCGCCAAAGCCAAGAAAGAAAGCCAAACGCCGCCGCTGAGTGCGGCTAATGGGTCTAGCAGCAAGACACAGGTGAGCGCCCACAGCCAACGCTCCCAAGCAGATACCGAGCGCATTGACATATTAACCAACACCAGCGCCAACAGCATCAGTAACGACCGTTGCACCGGAATGCCAAAGCCAGCGAGCCAAGCGTAAACACCGGCCCCGGCTAACGCCAATAGCTGCGCCAACAGCAGATTACGTCGGCTTTGCACTGGCCAAAAGTGTAATAGCAGCCAGCGACTACTTACATATAACCATAAAGCGACGACCGACAGATGCAGCCCAGAAATCGCCACCAGGTGCCCCGTGCCAGTTTGCCTTAGCTGTTGCCAACGCTGTTCACTGATAAGACTGCGCTCACCCATGGTGAGCGCCAGTAAAATGTCCCCATTGTCAAAAGCTTGCAGAGTTGTTGCCAGCTGCTGCAGCAGTTGTGCTCGACCACCATCAACAGTTGCTAAACGGGTTGCCGCCTGAATGTTGCCTCTGGCGGTGATATGCTGGGCCAGTAATTGACGCTGCTGATTAAAACCGCCCAAATTCAGTACTGACGGGAACGCGCGCGGCCGAACCTCAAATGACCATAACTCCCCAACTTGCGGCAACGGGTGCCTATCTATGGCTGCCAAATGTTGCCGATCCCAACCCAATCGCCAGCGCCGTGGCGGCTTCCAGAAGCTTTGCGTCCGTGCTTCAGCAACTTCTATACTAATCCAGTCGCCATCGCCGCCAACCAGTGATATGATTTTTCCCCGCACAGTCAGGGGTGTCGTATGTCCCCGAAGCGATGAATACTCGTCCACTTCCCGCAACGACAACACACTATGGCAGTACAATATCATCCATAGTATTCCACCAAGTACGCCGCAAAGCAGCGTCTTGAGCGGGTGACGATGTTTGAGATGCCACAGTGCGCACAGGAGTAAAGCCCCTGCAATAATTAACTGTGATAATAGAGAGGATGGCATCTGCGGCCAGAAAACAGCCGAGATCAGAGCCAGGCAAAAGCCACTCAGTACGTAATTCATCAGCTAAGTTAAGACAGCAATCGAACCTTATGCCAAAGAAACTGATTAAAAAGTTCCTGCCCAAACCTGAAGTCCTGCGGGAACATAAATACCTGCGTGTTTTCGGTGATTTGCTGAATAACCCTAACCTATGGGCGCTGACGCGACGTTCAGCCCCCGGGGCCTTTGCCATTGGACTATTTGTGGCATGGGTGCCTATGCCATTCCAGATGGTGTTAGCCGCAGCGTTGGCGATTGCGTTTAATGTTAACCTGCCAGTTTCTGTCGCATTGGTGTGGATTACCAATCCGGTGACCATGCCGCCAATGTTTTATCTGGCATATCTAGCGGGTGCCAAGATACTGCATCATCCGCCAGAACAGTTTGCGTTTGAGTTGTCATGGAAATGGATAGAAGAATCGTTTTCCACCATTGCACCGCCGTTTTTCCTAGGGTGTTTCGTCTTTGGGGTGATAAGCGCGGTTGTAGGTTATGTGGTGGTGCGTAGCGCTTGGCAATATTCCATTTATATGCAATGGCAAAAACGCCGCAACAAATAGTCAATAGGCCGCTCTCGCGGCCTATGCTTTTAGTGGCGTTAGCGTGCGGCCAAGGCTTGTGCTGGCGCGATACGGCTGGCGCGATAGGCAGGATACAAGGTTGCCAGCAGGCTCATCATCAATGCCATTACCAACACCAGCAACACATCTGACAGTTCCAAACGTGACGGCAGAAAATCGATAAAATAGACATCGGCCGACAAAAATTTATGTCCGGTCAGCTGTTCGATAAACGCAGCAATCGCCGAGAGATTTTGCGCCAATAACACGCCGCACACAGTACCGAGCACGCAGCCAACAATGCCATTAAGGGCTCCCTGCACCACAAACACCGCCATCATCGCCCGACGACCAAATCCCATGGTCATCAGAATCGCAATCTCCGCCGCCTTGTCGCGCACGGCCATCACCAGCGTTGACACGATATTAAAACAAGCAACAGCAATGACCAACGCCAGCACCAGATACATCACGGTACGCACCATCTGGATGTCCTGATACAGGTGGCCCTGAGTCCGAGTCCAGTCACTGATATACAACATCTGCTGTTGTTGATAACCCAGTTCACGGATGAGCTTTGGCGCCTCAAATACCCGTGCTACTTTGATGCGTACAGCGGTCACGGCATCGCCCAGCCCCAGTAGTTTTTGTGCATAAGCTAACGGCACATAAGTATTGGCAAAGTCCAATTCGCCACCGACACTGAAACTACCGCTGATCACCAAGGTATGACTGCGAGCACGACCAATATCCGTCGCCGCGCCAGTGCCACGGGGGGGCGGCAGATAAAGCGTCACCGAATCGCCGACTTTCAGCCCGAGTTTTTTCAGTAAACCTTGCCCCATCACAATATGATTGCCATCGCCTTGCAGGCTTTGCCAACCCGGGGACAGATAATTACCCAAGGTCGAGACGTGCTGTTCCAGCGCTGGGTCGATACCCACCACCTGCACACCTGCAAAACCACCGGGTTTTTGCACCAGCCCTTGCATCTTCACCATAGGCGCCGCAGCGGTAATGCCGTGGATGGCACTCGCGTCGCTAAGCATCTGCCGCCAGTTGGCAATCGGTTGACCAGCAGACAACAACTCGCCTTGCGGCACGACCCCGAGCAAACGTTTTTCCAATTCGCTTTCAAAGCCATTCATCGCCGATAGCACTAGGATCAACACCGCCACCCCCAAGGCAATCCCTGCGGTGGAGGCAAAAGAGATAAAGCTGATAAAGCCACTGCGCTGCCGCGCCCGATAAAAACGCCAGCCAAGCAGTAAAGGCAGCGTCGACTTCATAGTGATGCCCCTGCCACACTCAGGCGACCATCCACCATTTGCAGTTGCCTATCCATCCTAGCCGCCAGTTGATGATCATGGGTGACCACCACAAAGGCAGTGCCCAATTGTGCTGCCAGTTCACGAATAAGCTCATAGACTGTTTCGCCGCTGTTAGCATCCAGATTCCCGGTCGGCTCGTCGGCCAACACAAGCTTAGGGTTATTAATGAGCGCCCGTGCAATCGCCACGCGCTGACGCTCGCCACCGGAAAGCTCCGACGGCAGATGCTGCAGCCGATGCTCCAGTCCGACCCGCGTTAACAACTGTTGGGCTTGCTGCTGCACATCGACTTTATTCCGCCCAGCAATCCAGCCTGGCATGCAGACATTTTCCAGTGCGGTAAATTCTGGCAACAGATGATGAAACTGATAGATAAACCCTAACTCCTGATTGCGGATCTGCGCTTGCCGCGCCGCCGACACTTGGTACAGCGTCTCACCATCGAGAATTACCTGACCGCCGCTGGGCTTATCCAGTGTACCTATGATATGCAGCAGGGTACTTTTGCCGGAGCCAGAACTGCCAACAATGGCAAGTTGCTCGCCGGCCTCAACGGTCAGTGACACGTCATGCAGCACCGGAGTACTGAGTTTGCCTTCCTGATAACTTTTGCTGACCCCAAGGACCTGCAGTAATGGCTGATTCTGCATCTGTTTTCTCTTAACTTGATTACTCATAACGGAGCACATTGGCGGGTTGAACTGCAGCCGCACGCAGTGCCGGGTACAGCGTTGCCAGTAACGTGATGATAACGGTACCGATAGCAATCATCAGCAATTGCTGCGGATTGATAATCACCGGCAACAACTGGCCGGCCCCAAGAATATTAATACCAACACCACTCAGCAGCGGATTAATATGTTCGGTGGCAACAATCCCCATTAGTAGGCCTAATGCCAAGCCCAACAAGGCATTCAATGACCCCTGCGACACAAATACCAGCATGATATCCGCCCGCCCTAACCCCTGGGTTTTAAGCACTGCCACATCGGCGGTCTTGTCCACTACCATCATCACCAGTGCCGAGACAATATTAAATGCCGCCACGGCGATGATCAGACTGAGCATCAACGACATCATATTTTTTTCCATCTTTACTGCCGCAAACAGATGACCATAATTATCCCGCCAGTCACTGACGGTAACCTTCAGTCCTTCACTCGCTAACAATTGCGCCACTTTAGGCGTAAGCTGCGGTGCTGCAAAAGGATCATCGAGAAACAAACGCAGATCCTGAATCGCATCAGGAGCTTTGCGTATCAAGCGTCGGGCATCGGCATAATACAGATAAGCAACATTGGCATCGACCTGCGAGCCCATTTCAAACACCCCGGCCACTTCAAAGGTGCGTTGGCTGGGCACCGGCCCTAAAGGCGAATACACTACACCATCACCGCTCAGCAACCGCACCTTATCGCCACTACTGACATTCAGTCGTCTGGCTAACTCGCCACCGAGCAGCACTTTGTAACTGCCACTCTGCAGCGCGTTATAGGCTTCTGGAAATGTATGATCAGCAACTGGTGACAACTGGCGGTCAGCATCAGGCAAAATACCATAGAGCTGCACCGCGCTGATATTGTCACTGGATTGTACCATCGCCTGCGTAGCAATAGACGGCGCGGCACCGCGTACGCCAGGTAAGGTCTTTAGCGTTGCCGCCAATTGTTGCCAGTGCACAATCGCTTGCTCACTATGAATTGTCAGCTGTGGCACTGCGCCCAAAATACGCTGCTTAAGCTGCCCTTCCAGACCATTCATCACTGAGCTAACAATGATCAATGCGGCGACCCCCAGGAAAATGCCACTGACCGCAAAGAAGGTAATAAAGGAAGCAAAGGCATTAGATTTGCGCGCCCGCCAGTAACGGTAACCGATAAAACAGGATAGGGCCGGATTCATGGGCAGAACAACGTCTCCTCAACTGCAGCGCGGTAAATCCGCAGCAGGCTTGCTAAATCATTGAAGTGGGCACGATAATAGGTGGATTGACCCGCTAAATACAAGAGGCTTCGCCTTGTTTCCAGAATCCAGTGGCTATTTCAGTGTTCCACACCCATTTGACGCTTACATCTCGTTATGGCCAGAAGACCAGGCATTGCCCGATGAAGATCAGCTACAAAGCATGAAATCCAAAGGCATGCAGTTAATGAGCGAAGTCAAGGCGTTGGAAGGTGACTGTCTGATCCATCTTAGACAATTGGGGGATGATGGCCGGGCCATAGTAGAATACTTGAAACTGCAATCCCGCAAAGTGGATCTGGTATTACAGCATCTGCTGGAACAGGAAGCCCGCGATGGCCAGCACTGCATCGGTCTGCAGTTTGGTGGTAGCGGTGTGCGTCTGCAAAGTGAGCAGGCACTACCGCGCAATGCGCAGGTAAAGCTGTTGTTGTTTGTCCGAGAAGAGATCCTTTCCGTACTGTGTCTTGCCAGAGTCAGTGATTGCCGGGAAGATCCCGATAATCCAGAACGCTACCTGCTGGATCTGGAGTACAGTGTCATTACCGAAGCCGAAGTGGAACAACTGGTCAAAGCCAGTCTGGTGGTGCAGCAAAAACAACTGAAGCAGCGCAAGAGCAGTCGCTAACGCCTCTGGTACTCACCGGCGCAAATCTCTACAATGTGCGCCATCTTTCAGAAACAAGCCTTTGCCGTTTCAATGACTGTTTTTTCTGTTCTGGCACCAGAAGGTGCCACTAAAGCCGGAGACATCCGCTATCTGGGCTTACCGGAAGGTGTTGCCCGCGCACTGACGTTAGCCGCGCTGGCAAGACAGCATGGCGCCATCAGTCTCTTGGTAACGCCAGATACGCCCACGGCGCTGACACTGGAAGCCGAACTGCGATATTTATTGGCAGACGACATGCCGGTATGGCTGTTCCCTGACAGGGAAACGCTACCCTATGACAGTTTTTCGCCACATCAGGACCTGATTTCGCAGCGGCTTGAAACCTTGTCGCGCCTGCCGGGCACCAAGCAGGCATTGGTGATTGTGCCGGTGACCACATTGATGGTCAGATTACCGCCGCAAGCATTCCTCAGTGCCAATGTAATGCTGCTGAAAAATGGCGACCATTACCCGTTACAAAAGATGCGCGAACATCTGGTAAACGCCGGATACCATCTGGTGGGTCAGGTGTATGAGCATGGTGAATTTGCCATCCGCGGCTCCATTCTAGATATTTTCCCTATGGGCTCGCCCGCACCGTTGCGCATCGAACTGTTTGATGACGAAGTGGAATCTATCCGTTACTTCGATGCCGATACCCAGTTGTCGCAAGATCCAGTCAATGAAATCCGCATGTTACCTGCACGCGAATTTCCAACCGATGATGCCGCGATTGAAGGCTTCCGTCTGCGTTACCGCCGCTATTTCGAAGTGGTGGTCAAAGAACCGGAATCGGTATATCAGCAAGTGAGTCGACACCTGATGCCAGCGGGCATCGAAAACTATCTACCGTTGTTCTTTGATGAAACCGCTAATCTGTTCGATTATCTGGGGGGCGAGATACAGTTACTCACCATCGGCGATTTGCAAAGCGCCGCCGATGAACATCTGACACAAGTGCAGCACCGCTATGAAGACCGTAAAGTTGATCCATTGCGGCCACTGCTGGCACCTAAAGATCTGTATCTGTTAACCGATCAGTTGTTCAGCAGCTTCAAACAACTGCCGCGCGTCCAATTGGATGGAGTCACCGATCACAAGCATCAGTGGCACGCTGCCCTCAAGCCGTTGCCGGATTTAACCGTTAATCATAAACAAAAACAGCCGTTAGCCGCCTTGAGTGCCTTTGTGGCGCAAACGCCCAAAGTTTTATTCAGCGCAGAAACGGAAGGCCGCCGAGAAGCCTTGTTGGAGCTGTTGGCCACGATTGATCTTAAACCGCAGTTATTTAGCAGTATCAAGGCGTTTCTCAATAGCCCAGACCCTATCGGGTTGATGGTGTCGCCATTATCACTCGGTTGTCAGTTGCAGCAACCGGCCTTAAGCATCATCTGCGAAACCGAATTGTTTGGCATGCGTATCGCGCAGCAACGACGCCGCGAGAAACAGCGTCAGATAAGCCAAGATGTGCTGATACGCGATCTAGCGGAGTTAAAAGTCGGCCAACCGATTGTGCACCTTGAACACGGCGTAGCCTTGTATCAAGGGCTGGAAACCCTTGACGCCGGCGGCATGGTTGCGGAATATCTGAAGTTGGAATATGCCGGTGGTGACAAACTGTATGTGCCGGTAGCATCGTTGCACCTTATCAGCCGTTATACCGTTGGCCCGGATCAGCAACCTGGACTCAATAAACTCGGCAACGATACGTGGGACAAAGCTCGAAAAAAAGCCATTGAACGGATCCGTGACGTGGCGGCGGAATTGCTGGATATTTACGCACGCAGGCAATCGCGTCCAGGCGTTGCCGTTGCACTCGACCAACAGGATTATGCACTGTTTGCCCAGAGTTTTCCGTTTGAAGAAACCGTTGACCAAGAAACGGCTATCGATGCGGTGCTGAGCGATATGCAATCGCCGATGGCGATGGATCGGCTGGTATGCGGTGACGTTGGCTTTGGTAAAACCGAAGTTGCCATGCGTGCCGCTTTTGTAGCAGTGAATGCAGGTAAACAAGTGGTGGTGTTAGTGCCCACTACCTTGCTGGCACAGCAACACTACGAAAATTTCAAAGACAGATTTGCCGATTGGCCGGTGCGGATAGAGGTGATGTCACGTTTCCGTACCGCTAAAGAGCAACAGCAAGTGATTGACGCGCTGGCTGAAGGCAAGGTGGATATCGTCATCGGCACCCATAAACTGCTCAATACAGACGTGCGTTTTGAAGATCTCGGCCTGCTAGTGATCGATGAAGAACACCGTTTCGGCGTGCGCCAAAAAGAGAAAATCAAGGCACTCAGGGCCAATGTGGACATTCTGACACTCACAGCAACGCCCATCCCACGCACACTTAACATGGCAATGTCGGGCATGCGCGATTTGTCGATTATTGCGACGCCACCCGCTAAACGGCTGGCGGTTAAAACCTTTGTCCGCGAATACGATAAAAATACCGTACGCGAAGCGATTCAGCGTGAAATTCTCCGTGGTGGTCAGGTTTATTTCCTGCACAACAATGTGGAAACCATTGAAAAAGCCGCTGCCGATATCCGTGAGTTAGTGCCACAGGCTCGAGTAGTGGTGGCTCACGGACAGATGCGGGAACGGGACTTGGAACGAGTGATGTCCGATTTCTACCACCGCCGTTACAATGTGCTGGTGTGTACCACCATCATCGAAACCGGTATCGACGTTCCCAGTGCCAACACCATCATCATTGAACGCGCCGATATGTTCGGACTGGCGCAGCTGCACCAGTTGCGTGGCCGCGTGGGACGTTCCCACCACCAGGCTTATGCTTATTTGATGACACCGCATTCAAAACGGATGACCACAGACGCCCGCAAGCGTCTGGAAGCGATTGACGCTTTGGAAGATCTGGGGGCCGGGTTCATGCTGGCAACCCAAGATTTGGAAATTCGTGGTGCAGGTGAACTCCTCGGTGAAGAGCAAAGCGGCCATATTTCTAAAATTGGCTTCAGCCTTTACATGGATATGCTGGAATCCGCCGTCAATGCCTTGAAGCAAGGCAAAGAACCGTCACTGGCACAGATGCTCAACGAGCAGTGCGAAATTGACCTGCGGATACCAGCGCTGTTACCGGAAGATTATGTTGGCGATGTCAACATTCGCTTGTCACTCTATAAACGCATCGCCAACTGTCGCAGCGAAGCCGCCTTAGACGAGCTGAAAGTAGAACTGATCGACCGCTTTGGCCTGTTACCAGAAGCTACTCGCAACCTGATGCAGTTGACGCTGTTGAAGCATCAGGCGACTGGACTTGGCATCAAGAAACTGGAAATGCACGGTCGTGGTGGCAGTCTGGAGTTTCGCGATGATCATCGGATTGATCCGGGATTCATTATCGGCTTACTGCAATCACAACCACAAATCTATCGAATGGACGGCCCGAATAAGTTAAAGTTCACGTTGGCGACTGAAAGCAGCAAGCAACGGTTAGAAATGGCCGAATTATTGCTGCAACAGTTGGCACAACACACAGTGGGAGACAGATAGTGTTTGCAAAATTTATGCTGGCAACGCTGGCCGCATTGACATTGAGCCCCCTGGTTCAAGCGGCGCAATATCCTTGGTACGAAGTGGAAATCTACATTTTTGAACGCCAGACACAAACCGATGAGCATTGGCCAGATAGCCCACTGGAACTAAAAAC
Source organism: Shewanella fodinae (assembly GCF_014651955.1). Classification (GTDB taxonomy): domain Bacteria; phylum Pseudomonadota; class Gammaproteobacteria; order Enterobacterales; family Shewanellaceae; genus Shewanella; species Shewanella fodinae. The sequence continues at coordinate 16,123 of NZ_BMXW01000007.1, forward strand.
CACTAATGCATTGGATCTGCTGACACCGCAAGTTGCTAGTGATATCACCGGCGTCAGTATGGCGATGGGGGATTGTGGTAACAGCAACTGGAATACCATTGGCACCAGCAGCGGTGATAATTCAGCGACATCACCACAACCACCCTGCCATGGGTTGGAAAGCGCCAAAACCCTGGTTATACCGAAAGTTATGCCCGTAAATGTGTTGCCGAAGGACGAGCAAAGTGCCAACTTACAAACGGCGATTCTTGAAGGTGCCGATAAGGCCCGTTTTGGTGAAATGATAGCAAAACTGCAGCGTCAGGCCGGTGTACAACCACTGTTGCATATCACTTGGCGCCAAGAAATGAAGCCAAGGCGACAAGCACAACCCTTACATCTATTTGCTGGGCAGGATTTCGCTACACGCTTTCAGGCCAACGGTCTGCCTATCAGTGAACAACCGCTGAACCAGAGCAGCTTCGACGGTTTTAACAATTTAATGTCTCCAGAAAAATCTGCAGCCGTTTGGCAATTTGACGGTTTGCTCAATATCTATCTAAGCCATTATCTATACGTCGAGACCCGGTTCAATTTACGCCAACCAGGGCGGAAGAGTATTTCAATTGAAGGCCAGCCTGCCACAGTAATGCCTTATCTTTACAGCCTGCCCATGGAACAGAATCGACGAATTCGCAGCACCGAAATCCATTATTTCGATCACCCGGCAATGGGCATGATTTTGCAGGTAAGACGGATCCAGCAGTCAGATGACGCTGAGTCACAGGAACCAGAATTGCAGGAAACAGAGGCCGATCAACCGCAAACTCCGGCAGCAGATACATCGCCAGCCACTAACAGTATTCCGCCACAAACACGTTAAACCGTGATGGAAAAATCGAGGTAGATTTCATCTGCCTCGTCCTCTTCCACAAAGACACTGTCAACTTTGGCGTTAGCTGGTCCGGTTTCGCACCAGTGGATTAGTTGATCCACTGCCGGGAACGCTCCTTGCGCGAGGATTTCTACTGCGCCGTCATCTCGATTACTCACATAGCCGGTAACCCCAAGCGCGTTAGCTTTCTGCAATGCCGAATAGCGAAAGCCAACCCCCTGGACCTTGCCTCTGATGGTGATCATTACCCTTTTCATACCACCGATTCCCCTTTGCTATTGCTCTTATAAATCAAGCACTCCGATTGAAAAAAAGCAAAGTCAAAAAGTGATGGATGACAAATTGTGAACACCGCTACCCGTTAAACAGGCAAAATCGGTCACTCAGTGACGATGGGACTAGTGGTCACTCACGATTTGAGGCTCCAATGTCACCACTCACGGCTGCTTCTTGAAAGCCTTGATGGCGACCATGTGACTGGAGAGTGACGGAAACTTATGTGATTGCTGTTTATCCCAGATCACCTCGTAATATTGTCGCAACAGCGCATCGCTGCGGCAACTGTCCAGCACTTCGTCGTGAACAGATAACAGACACAATGCCCGTCCGCGATTTTTGCTGCGAAAATCCTTAACGCATTTTTGAGCGATGTCCACATATTCTTCTGGTCGGTCAATTTTCCCAGGCATGTTTTCTTCAGGCCAGAGATTAGGATTGACCAGCACGGTTTTAATCCCCGCCAAAAAGCCAATGCGTTCCGCCCAGAACCCGCCCAATCCAACACCTAGCAGCAAGGGCTGTTTATCATCTGTCAACTTCAGCTGTTTGCATACTTCGTTCAACAAATGCTGCATATCATGTTTGGGATATAGTGTGCTGTAACTCAGCAGTCGCACATCATCATCAATAAACTGCAACTGTCTGACTTTTTCATAATTGCCGGGACTGGTCGCGTCAAAGCCGTGTAGATACAAAATCATTGTTGCTGTTCCCTATGCAGGCATGTGCTGTATTCAAACTAACTAATCTTTGTGCAACTTTTCTTGTGCCAGGTCAAATTATTAGGGATGAAGCCTCGCCGCCAATGCCGATGCACTCAGCCAGCGCGATTCATTTTGCAAGGCATCAAGCAGCCGCCCTTGGTCCGGTCTCAGACGCGCCAGCATATCATTCGCTGACACTGGCCAAACAAAGTCTTGCAGCAGCGTTCTGGCCCCCTCCGGTTCATTACACACCAGTACCATATCACAGCCAGCAGCAATAGCGGCCGTTGCCCGTTGCCGAAAATCCCCAGCAAACGCCGCGCCCTTCATCCCGAGGTCATCGGAAAAAATGACGCCGTTGAACTGCAACTGTTGCCGTAACACTTGCTGCAACCAAAAATGAGAAAAGCCAGCAGGCTTAGCGTCCGCCTGTGGGTAAATCACATGCGCGGGCATAATGCCCTGTAACGCGCCTTCGGCAATCAGTGTTTTAAAAGGCTGCAGATCGTTGGCTGCAATCTCCGACAACGCTCGATTATCAACAGCCTGAGCATGGTGAGTATCGGCAGCGACACTGCCATGTCCGGGGAAGTGCTTCCCTACGGCGGCCATCCCGGAGTCCTGCATTCCAGCAACAAAACTGCGTGCCAATGCAGTAACAGTCGCCGCATCGCTGGCAAAAGCACGTTTACCTATCACTTCGCTGATGCCATCCAAGTCCAGTACCGGAGCAAAACTCAAGTCAATATCGCAGGCCAATAGCTCTACTGCCATCAGAAAACCGAGTTCTTTCGCCCAGTTGAGCGCTTGTGTCATATCTTGGGCGGCAGGCAGAATATTGCCCATGGCCGGGATCTGACTAAATCCGTCACGAAAACGCTGCACTCGACCGCCCTCGTGATCGACGGCAATGATCAGTTCCGGCCGCAATTGTCTAACGGAACGCACCAGTTCAATTAATTGTTCGCGGCTCTGATAATTGCGGCTAAACAGGATCAATCCGCCAACAGCAGGGTGCTGCAGCACTTCGAATTCATCCCCTTGTAACTGGGTTCCGGCCACATCCAGCATCAGATAACTCATGCATTTTCCTTATTAAATTTATTCTGTGTGGGTGCAATCCCTATATGCAGGATATTCAGCCAGTCTCTGACTATACTCAATACCCAACGTAATTATAAGTAACCCTAAAACAGCTAATGCGAATCTATAATGATAAAAATAACTAATGATATAGCTGCCGGAAAGTGTGGGATACTGAAGCTAATATCTGGTCAGCATTGCTGCCAAGATTACCTGTAAATTTCACTGGGTGCGAGAGTGGCACGCAGGAAGTACAACAATAGCGAGCACTATCAGGGTTTATTACATGATCAGCGTATTCGACATGTTCAAAATTGGTATCGGTCCGTCTAGCTCCCATACCGTGGGGCCGATGAAAGCGGGCAAATTCTTTATCGAAAGACTCGACCGTGAAGGCCTGTTAACCACAACCGATGAACTGCGGGCAGAACTGTTTGGCTCTTTGGGACAGACGGGTAAAGGCCATGGTACGGGGAAAGCCGTCATTCTCGGTTTAATGGGTGAAGATCCCGAAACGGTTGATACCGACGGAGTTGATGCCATTCTGCAACAGGTAAATGATAGCGAATTGTTACAACTGGCCGATGGTCGCCATGTCAAATTTACCCGCGAAGCTGGCATTACCTATCACCGGCGTAAAACCCTGCCAGCCCATGCCAATGCGATGACCCTTTCCGCATGGCAAGATGGTACTTGTTTGTGCCAGCGAACTTATTATTCCGTGGGTGGCGGTTTTATCCTCAACGAGGAGGAAATTCAACAGCAGGATGCTTCACCAGCTACGCCATTGCCCAAAGTCCCTTATGACTTTGATAGTGCCAGTCAGTTAGTGAATTTATGTCTGGATAACGGTCTGAGTATCTCATCGCTGATGCTGACTAACGAACTGACGATGCGACCGGAAGCCGAGGTTAAGGCAAAACTGTGGCATATCTGGCAGACAATGAAACACTGTGTTGAGAAAGGGTGTCGCAAGGAAGGCATTCTTCCCGGTGGACTGAAGCTACGCCGCCGTGCCCCCGCCCTGTATCGTCGCCTCAAGGCCGAAAGCAAAAATACCATAGACCCATTAAATGCGATGGACTGGGTAGACCTATTCGCGATGGCCGTTAACGAACAAAATGCTGCCGGAGAGCGCGTGGTCACGGCGCCAACCAATGGCGCGGCGGGGATCATCCCGGCGGTGCTATGCTATTATGACACCTTTGTCGAGCCAGTTGACGAAGATAGCTGTGCGCGCTTTTTGCTAACGGCGGCGGCGATTGGCATCCTCTACAAGAAAAATGCCTCTATCTCCGGTGCCGAAGTAGGTTGTCAAGGAGAAGTGGGCGTTGCCTGTTCCATGGCAGCAGCAGCACTGACCGAAATTATGGGTGGCACTGTGGAACATGTAGAAAATGCCGCCGAAATTGGGATGGAACATAACCTTGGTCTGACCTGCGATCCCGTAGGCGGCTTAGTTCAAGTGCCTTGTATTGAGCGTAATGCCATGGGGGCAGTCAAAGCCATTAACGCATCACGACTGGCACTGCGTGGGGATGGAAATCATAAGGTGTCACTGGACAAAGTGATTAAGACCATGATGGATACTGGCAAAGATATGCGTAGCAAGTATAAGGAAACTGCCAGAGGCGGACTTGCCGTTAATATCGTGGAATGTTGATGCGCTATCCGCTTGTCCCGTCCTTAGATAGGTTGACAGTTTTCAGGCCAGCTCCAGTAGCTGGCCTTATTACGTTTGCTTAACCGTTAAACTTAGCGCACAGGCAGCTCTATGTTAGCGAACATCTCTTCAATCAGTTGCGCATCTTTCAAAGCTTCGGCTTTTTCCACTACATCTCGAGTCAAATGAGGTGCAAAATGGCGGATAAAATCATACATATATCCTCTCAAGAAGTTACCTTTGCGGAAGCCAATCTTAGTGGTGCTATGGGCAAACAAGTGGCTGGCATCAATTGCCACCAAATCACTGTCAATCACCGGATCTACCGCCATGGAAGCGATAATGCCCACACCTAATCCTAAACGGACATAGGTTTTCAGCACATCCGCACTGGTAGCACTGAAGACCACCCGCGGTTCAATGCCCGCTCGCTTAAAGCCTTTTTCAATTTCTGATGCTTTGTCAAACCCAAACACATAGGTGACTAACGGGAACCGCCCTAACTCTTCAATAGTAATATGACTGCGTGACGCCAGAGGATGGTTCTTCTGGACTACCACCGAACGATTCCAGTGATAGCATGGCAACATGATTAAGTCGGTATACAGATGCATCGCTTCCGTGGCAATAGCAAAATCAGCAATGCCGTGGGCCGCAGACTCACTGATCTGCGCCGGGCTGCCCTGATGCATATGCAGGTTAACTTTGGGGTAACGCGCAATAAACTGCTGGATGATCTTCGGTAAGGCGTAACGGGCTTGGGTATCAGTGGTTGCCAAGTTAAGGTCACCCTGATCTGGCTTGGTGTACTCTTCTGATACCTTTTTAATACTTTCAACTTTCCCGAGAATGTCATTGGCAATACGGATGACCTGTTCACCAGCGGGCGTCACATGGGTTAGATGCTTGCCACTGCGGCCAAAAATCTGAATGCCTAACTCATCCTCCAGCATACGCACCTGTTTGCTGATCCCAGGCTGTGACGTGTAAAGATTTTCAGCGGTGGCAGAAACATTCAGGTTATGGTTAACCACTTCGGCAATATAGCGCAATTGCTGCAGCTTCATGTTGATAAATCCTTGAATTTCTGTACCGCACAGTGACAGAATGAGAGGTTGAATACCGCTTAACTATAATCAAATGTTATAGTACAACGTTATAACTAAATCAAACAGGAATATAATGATTTTCCTGTCCAAGATCTACGACACTGTCATTAAGCTAGGCTATGATAACTAGGCTAGTTTGTTGATTTATTGTAGCATTAACAAAATTATAAATTATCGGAACAACTATGGCATTTATCCTAGTACTGGTGCTGATCGGTGCGCTGCTGCTGTTGGTGATAGGGATTAACGCCCTGCAACAGCAAAAACAGCGCGCTGAAGCGTTGCGACGAACCGAACTGACTCGTCAGCGAGCCATTCTGGAGGAAACAGAGGAAGTATTAGCCAACACCGGCATGTTTCCCTGTACTAGCCATATTAATCTGGCACTATACAAAAGGATTAAGGAAGCGGCGCAACAAGCAATGATGCTCTGTAATGCCTCACAGCGGGCAGATTATGAGCGCCGCGTCATCGACTTAGACAGCATGATCAACAATCTGCAGAAAAGCCCCCCACAACAACCTTCCATTGAAAACTTTCGGCTACCTGATAATGACCGGCAAATTCTCGTACTGGTGCAGACCCTTAAAAAGCTGAAAGCGATCATTCGCGATGAGCATAATAAAGGGAAAATGGATCCTGTGGTATTTGCCAATGAAGAAAACCGCATCAACAGTTTGCAGTTGAGAATTAACGTCGACAGCATGATGTCCCGCGCTCGCAGCGCTTGCTATATGAAACAGTACGGCTCATCAAGGCAGATGGTAACTAAAGCGTTAGGCACGCTGAATACCATTAAAGGGCAAACCCCGGGAGACCCCTTTATTACCCGTAAGGTGGAAGAAGCCAAACAACTGCTGGAAGAGATCAACGGTGCAGTAAAAATGGCACAGCCCAGTGCTCCCAAGCCAAAAGAAGAAGACGATATCGACGTGTTGTTCCAACCGAAGAAGAAATGGTAAAAAGCAACGCCCTGCAATGCAGGGCGTTTTTATTAATATCCGTGAAACGTTCAGGCTTTCTTTTTGGAGCTATTCACCTGCCATTTGCCATCAACATAGTAAGCTGCCCAACCAGTCGCTTTACCGTTAACTTCACTGGCAACATACTGCTCCTTAGTCTTGCGACTAAATTTCACTACCGTTGGATGTCCATCATCGTCAACCACTGGCGCATCAGCCAAATACAAATATTTTGGCCACAGCAAGTCACGATATTTCACTAACTCCGCCACTAAAGGTGCTCTGGTTTCCCGTGATTTAGGGAAAGTGCTGGCAGCCAGAAATACCCCTGCTGCGCCATCGCGCAACACAAAATATCCATCAGATTTACTGCATTTGAGTTCTGGCAAATGGATAGGATCTTCTTTAGGTGGTGCGGCCTCACCATTTTTCAGCAACTTACGGGTGTTTTTACACTCGGGATTAACACAACCGAAATATTTACCAAAACGCCCGTTTTTCAGCTCCATATTAGCGCCACAACGATCACACTCAATGACTGGACCTTCATAGCCCTTAATCTTGAAATGACCATGCTCAATTTCATAGCCAGGGCAACTCGGGTTGTTACCGCACACGTGCAGTTTGCGCGTTTCATCTAGCAAGTAACTATCCATCGCCGTACCACAGAGTTTACAACGATGTTTCGCCCGTAGCGCTTCAGTTTCTGCATCTTCGCCGTCACTAATGGCTTCTTCGCCCGGGGTCAGGTTAAGCGTGGTTTTGCAGCGTTCCTTCGGCGGCAGCTCATACCCTGAACAACCGAGAAACACCCCTGTTGACCCGGTGCGGATCCCCATCGGCCTACCGCAGGTGGGGCACTTGATGTCAGTTAAAATCATCTGGTTAGGGCGCATACCGCCCTCTTCCGCTGGTAACTCAGCTTTCTCCAGCGTGTGACTGAACCCTTTATAAAAACTATCGAGTACCTTTTTCCATTCCAACTGTCCCTGCGCAACGTTATCGAGCGTTTGCTCCATCTCTGCGGTAAAGTCGTAACTCATCAGGTCAGAGAAGTTTTCTAACAAACGATTACTGACAATCTCACCCATCTTTTCAGCAAAGAAACGACGATTTTCCACCCTTACGTAGCCACGTTCCTGAATGGTGGAAATAATGGTGGCATAGGTAGAGGGACGGCCAATACCGCGTTTTTCCAACTCTTTCACCAATGAAGCTTCGCTGTAACGAGCCGGGGGTTTAGTGAAATGTTGTTTAGGTTCGAGTGATTGCAGCGACAGTTCATCGCCTTCAGCCACGTAAGGCAGAGTGACCTCTTCCTCATTTTTCTTTTTCAGTGCAGGTTGTACCCGTGTCCAACCGTCAAACTTGAGGGTGCGGCCGGTAGCACGAAGTTCAAAATCACCCGCGGAAACGGTTAAGCGCGTGGCATCATATTGTGCCGGGGTCATCTGACAGGAAACAAACTGGCGCCAAATCAACTCATACAGACGCTGGGCATCGCGTTCCATGTCTGTCAATGTTGCGGCATGGACTTTCACATCTGACGGACGAATGGCCTCATGTGCTTCCTGAGCCCCTTCTTTGTTGCCATAATGGTTAGGCGTTGCTGGCAGATAATTTTCGCCAAATTCTTTGGCGATCATAGTGCGCACGCTCTCTAACGCTTCTTGGCTGAGGTTAGTCGAATCGGTACGCATGTAGGTAATGTAACCGGCTTCGTACAAACGCTGCGCCAACATCATGGTCTTTTTAACACCAAACCCCAGGCGAGTACTTGCTGCCTGCTGTAAGGTGGAAGTGATAAAAGGTGCACTCGCCTTGCTTTGTGTGGCCTTAACTTCTCGGGAAACAACCCGATAAGCAGCGCGTTCCAGCAATTTGACCGCCGCCATTGCTTCGGCTTGATTACGCGGAGAAAACTCTTGATCCCCTTGCTTCACAACTTCCAACGCCAACGGTTGCGCCGCAAGGGTTGTCATATTGGCATGCACATCCCAGAATTCTTCTGGAACAAAGGCCTTAATTTCGGTTTCGCGTTCTACCACCAGCCGCACAGCGACTGATTGTACGCGTCCGGCAGACAACCCCCGCGCCACTTTTTTCCACAGCAATGGAGAAACCATGAACCCCACAACTCGGTCCAGAAAACGGCGCGCTTGTTGCGCATTAACCATGTTGTTGTTGAGCTCACCGGGATGACTAAAGGCCTCTTTAATCGCGCTTTTAGTAATTTCGTTAAATACTACGCGCTTAAAACGGGTCTTATCACCACCAATCACCTGTTGCAGATGCCAAGCAATCGCCTCCCCTTCGCGATCCAAGTCGGTAGCGAGATAGATTTCATCCGCGGCTTCTGCCAGCGACTTAAGCTCTTTAACGACTTTCTCTTTGCCAGGTAAGATCTGATAGTTTGCTTTCCAGCCGTGCTCGGGGTCTACCCCCATACGAGACACCAGTGCGGAATGCTCCTTCTGCTTTTTGTAATCGGCCTTTTCCTCCGGCGACATCTTACGCACATCTGCAACGGACTTAGTCTTGCCATTCGGCTCGGCAGAAGAGGAAGTCGGCAGGTCCCGGATATGACCAACGCTCGACTTAACGATGAATTCTTTACCAAGATATTTGTTAATAGTCTTGGCTTTAGCCGGCGATTCGACAATAACTAGCGATTTTCCCATAGTGTGATTCGCGCCAAAAGATCTCTGAAAGGTAAAAATTGCCCTCATATATAGAGGGTTGTCTATCGACTTGCAAGTCAATCCCCGTTTTATGTGCAACAGCGACTCACTTTTTAAGCAAGGAAAAAATATTTTAAAGAAATAATGTTGCGTTATTAAAAACTAATATTTCATATTCTGCGCTCAATCAAGCAATAGTTATGCAATTGTGACAATAAACCGCCTTCTCTATTGTATTGGCACAGGTTGTGAGCAGAGCGGACATCAGTATACTGGCATTCAGACTTTTACAATGACGCCCTGCATCACAGCAACAGGAATCGCCATGAAACAATTTGAAGCCAATTTTGATGGTTTGGTCGGCCCGACCCACAACTATGCCGGACTCTCCTTTGGCAATGTGGCCTCACAGAGCCACGCCACCCAACCATCTAACCCTAAAGCAGCTGCTAAACAGGGGTTGAAGAAAGCCAAATCTTTGGCCGACATGGGGCTGATACAAGGCGTGTTAGCGCCACAGGAGCGTCCCGATGTACACACGCTACGTCGTCTAGGATTCTCTGGCACCGATGCCGATGTATTGCAAAAAGCCGCCAAACAAGCCCCCGAGCTATTGCAGGCTTGTGCCAGCGCTTCCAGCATGTGGACGGCCAATGCCGCCACGGTATCGCCGAGTGCCGACACCCATGACGGCAAAATCCACTTTACCCCAGCCAATCTTGTCGATAAGTTGCATCGCAGCCTAGAGCCACAGACAACGGCCAATATTCTCAAGGCTATCTTTGCTGATAGTCGCTATTTTACCCATCATCAAACGCTACCCGCACATGCCACCTTGGGCGATGAGGGTGCGGCGAATCACACCCGACTGTGTCAAGCGTATGACCAGGCCGGAGTTGAAATTTTTGTATATGGGTATTCGGTGATTGATAAACAAGCACCTAGACCCCAGAAATATCCCGCGCGGCAGACGCTGGAAGCTTCAGCAGCTATCGCCAGACTACACCGGTTAGATGACGACAATACGGTTTTTATTCAACAAAACCCGGCCGTCATTGATCAAGGGGTGTTCCACAACGATGTTATCGCTGTAGGTAATCAGAATGTGCTGTTTTTCCATGAACAAGCCTTCTGGGACAGCAAGAAAAAATTAGCGGAATTACGCGCAAAATTACCGGGAACATTGCATCTTATTGAGGTTCCGAGTCATCAAGTCAGTATTCAAGATGCGGTAGCGACGTACCTGTTTAATACTCAGTTGGTGACGATATCGCAAGGAGAGATGGCGTTAATTGCGCCGACAGATTGTGCAGAAAATCCACGCGTTAAGGCCTATTTAGATGAGTTGCTGACGATGGATACGCCTATCAAACAGATCCATTACTTCGACGTAAAACAAAGTATGCATAACGGCGGTGGGCCAGCTTGTTTGCGATTGCGAGTCGCCATGAGTGATGTTGAGCTGGCGGCCATTAATCAACAGGTTTTGCTGACCGATACACTGTTTGACAAGTTAAATCTATGGGTCGACCGCCACTATCGTGACCGCTTAGTGGTCGCCGACTTGGCAGATCCCCAGTTATTAATGGAATCAAGAACTGCGCTAGATGAACTCACACAATTATTGAAACTTGGTAGTATCTATCCGTTTCAGCAATAGTTCTTCCAATCGTGTTATAGAGAAGGGCGCCTAAGCGCCCTTCTCTAAATCATCAATATATATTGACTGGAATATTCACGACTTCAGTGTTCAAGCCATCAGGGGACTCTACGGTCACAATAAATGAGCCAGAGTCTGGCTGATCAGCCCCTTTAATCGTCACACTGAACTGGCGTCCGCCATTATGATTGGAGCTAGGCCAAGTGTAACTGGTAGAACTCGCTACCGAACCTGCCGATGTTGTGAAGGTTACTACGCTACCAGCAGGCATCTGTTGGTTGTGCAAATCAGCGATAGTGAATTGCACTGTTGCGGTAGATTTACCATTAATATCAATGCTCCCCCCCAGATTATCGCCATCACGGTCAATGATCCGAATATCGTCTCTCGCAGTGGCATATGCAGTACTGCCTGACATCACCATCACTAAGCTGGCCCGGACATTCACAGACTTAGCATGATTAATACCATCGGCACATCCGGCATGTGCCGGAATAGAACATAACACCCCGTTATAAACGCCATCATGCTGATCGAATACACCATTATTGTTGAAATCGATCAGTTCTTCTTGATCGCCGCCGGCTTGACCGCCGCTTTGTGCGGGGTTAAACAAACCATCTTCGTTATAATCACCAAAAGCTTCATCCAGATCATATGGCTTACCACTGACATCTGTTCCCTTGAAAGCTGTCATTTCTGCGGCATCAAAGCGGCCATTGCCGTTGGTATCAGGGAATGATTCTTCACCGTCAGCAGTGGCTGTAATTGTGGCTCGGCCACCAAATTTCTGGCCATAGTAATTACCGCCGCTAGCATTTAAGTTTGCAATTGGATTGCGATACATTACCCCAAAACTGTCGATTAGCGCTTGTCCTTCGGGACGAGCATTCTGGCTGGTCCAGGTAACCGTACATGCACCACTGACGGTTAAACAGGAAGGTGTAATGGCTCCACCTTCTGTGGTGAAGTAAACGGCTGTGCCATCGGGTACGGGGTTATTAAATGCATCAGCCAGACGAGCGGTCACTTTGACTTGAGTACCATCCACGTCCCAGCCTTCTGCATTCAGAATTTCAGCAGAAAGTGAGAAGGAGTCTTGATCTGGAACGCCAGTAGAAATCACCAAGACACTTGATTGACTGGAGATCAGTGGGACGGTACCGTCTATCGCAGCTGTCACTCTCACCGTAGTGGCGACAGTGCCAGAATTAACCACAGTTTGAGCTATGCCTTCATTGTTTGTCGTTGCGGTTATAGGGTCAAGACTTAGCCCACCCACTGAGGTATTCAGGCTGAATGTAACCGCCTTATTCGCCACCGGATTACCATTGGTATCGAGGACCTTAAATCGTAGCGTTGATGACTCGTCGCTGCCAGTACCTTTAATGCCAATATTCTCAGGCGTAGCGTCAATAAAGACTATGCTTCCTGCATCTGCCGCTAACACATTAATAACACCAGTGGCCGATAAGCTCTTTCCTCCCACATCTGCTGATACGGTAATGTTATCGTCACCCACACAGCCTTTCGCCAGATAAGTGCTAGAAGCTAGGCCATTGACAGCTGTCACCGGACTACTAATCACCGCCTGCGGAGTGGCGCTCTTAGAGCATTTGGAAGCAAAACTGACATCTACTGGTTCGGTGAACGGATTACCATCGGCATCCTGCAACATCACCGAAATAGTAGCCGTACCACCAGCAGACAAGGTCGTGGTGCTAACAGCAGCTTTACCTGAGACAAATGGCGTACCACTGCCCATCATTACATTGCTAGCACCAATTACAAATACTTGATCCGCAGATTCCCCGGTGGCAATAGAGGCGGTGGCGGTGCCAGCTCCTGGGGTGCTACCTGCATAGATACTGACACTGGCGACACCATTAGCATCAGTAATGGCCGTTTTTATCGGTAAATCGCCGATTGTTGAGTCAAAGGTTACAATCACCTGCTTTGATATCCCCTTCACCGTGGCGGTCAACACGCCTGGAGAAGTGGAAGTAATACTGCTGCTAGCAACACCACTGGTGTCCGTTAGCTTTAGGGTGATTTGAGCGCTGCCTCCACTTGCCCCCCCATCGCCCGCCATAGTAAACCCTACTGTTGCTGAAGCACCTGAAGCTATGGATGCTTCAACCGTACCCGCACCAGCAACATTAGAAGTGGCGAGCGTCACAGTCGCCACACCATTGGCGTTTGTGAGTGCCGTACCGATAGCCGGTACAAATGTGCCAAGTGAGCTGTTGTTAAGAGTAAAAGTCACCAATTCACCAGCCAACGGGCCTGTAAGCGAATTTTTGACTGTAGCCGTTAATGTTGCTGGAGTCTCAGCATTGATATCGCTGTTGGAAATGGTTAGTGAGATAGTATTGCTGCCTGAAGGAGGTGTCTGACCGTTACCAGGATCAGAAAGTGCACTACCGCCACCACCACAGGCACTCAACAAAAAACTGCAAAATAACGCCCCAAAAAACTTAAATGCTGACTGCATTGTCAGCCTCCTTGTTGTCCATATGAACTTAAAGACTCGCATATACGCTACAGCTTAGAGTAAACATAATATTCACACAATAATTTCAATTTTATCATTCTATAAACGTGTATTTACTTTCAATATCTGTTCCTCTGTGTTCCCTGAATTATGCTTTCTTGATAGGCTTAACGCGCCAAGAATAAAATCTATAAATTAACAGGAATAATTATGGCGTTTATGAAGAGGAAGTTAGGGCTTACCAGCAAAATCCTAATTGGGATGACGCTAGGGATTTTTGTTGGCCTGATATTGCGCATTGCGTTTCCCGACAGCCAGTTTGTGCAGGAATATATTACTGAAGGGGTGTTGAACGTCATCGGTACCATATTCATCAACTGTCTTAAGATGTTAGTTGTGCCGATGGTGTTTATCTCTCTGGTATGTGGCACCAGTTCACTAAGTGAGCCCTCGAAGCTGGGCCGACTAGGTGGTAAAACTTTGGCCTTCTATCTTTTTACTACGGCAATAGCGCTGGTTCTGGCAATCTTTGTCGCGGTGATCATCCATCCAGGCAGTAACACGCTTTCTACAGCTAATCTGGTATACGATGCCAAAGATGCCCCTAGTCTAGCGCAAGTGATTATCAACATCGTACCCACTAACCCCATCAAGGCGATGACTGACGGCAATATGCTGCAAATTATTATCTTTGCAGTCATTTTTGGATTTGCTGTATCTCATGTCGGTGACAAAGGCCGTCGAGTGGCCGCCGTGTTTGAAGATCTTAATGACGTGATCATGCGAGTAGTCACGCTGGTAATGTATCTGGCACCTTATGGTGTTTTTGCATTGATGGGAAAACTGGCTTTAACGTTAGGACTAGGCACATTTGCAGATGTACTTAAATATTTCGGTGTGGTTTTAGGTGTGCTGTTGCTACATGGGTTTGTGGTATATCCGACATTACTTAAACTGTTTACCGGTCTCAACCCTCTGATTTTCATGCGTAAGATGCGTGATGCGCAGTTGTTTGCATTCAGTACTGCCAGTTCCAACGCCACATTACCAGTCAACATGGAAACTGCTGAACACCGACTGGGTGTTGATAACCGGGTCGCCTCATTTACGTTGCCTTTGGGGGCTACGGTCAATATGGATGGCACGGCGATTATGCAAGGGGTAGCGACTGTTTTTATTGCGCAGGTTTATGGCATTCACCTTTCCATTCAAGACTATTTTTCCGTAGTAGTAACGGCAACACTGGCATCGATTGGAACCGCCGGAGTTCCGGGAGTCGGTCTGGTAATGCTGGCCATGGTGTTAAAGCAAGTGGGACTTCCAGTTGAAGGGATCGCCTTGATCTTGGGGGTGGATCGTCTGTTGGATATGGTACGTACCGCCGTTAATATCACCGGCGACAGCGTTGCGACAATGATTGTTGCCAAAAGCGAAAATGCATTTGATTCAGAAACATATCACGATACCAATGCTGGTAAGGTTCGCAGTTTTATACCGAAATCAGATACTAAGTAAGTCTTGCACTAAGCATAAAAAAGGCGCTTTAAGCGCCTTTTTTAACGCTCGCTTAACGTTCCCAGTAAGCCTCTTCTAGGCTATCTTCGCGCTCCGGTAACCCGCGGGATAAGCGCGGGCTGTTCTGTGCTAGCACTTCATAGGCTACCCGGTTGGCATATTTACAGATCTGCGAAAAAGAGGAGTAGCACAGTCCCCCACGTTTATGCTTAATGGAACCAGGAACCCGTGATTTATGATAGTTATTAGCGGCCAAATCATGCAGTAGTGCTGCTAATGCGCCATCGCCAGCACCGTTAGTATTACGGATCTTTTCTGGCCCACCCATGTAAGGGGAGATATGCGCAAACACCTTGATAGGATTATCACAATCTTGCTTGCGCTTCGGACGAGAAAACTCATAACGGTTAAACTCAGGGATACTACCGGGTAACAACAGATGTGCAGTTTCGCGCTTTTCAGATTCTTCAGCATATCCCGCAGTATAAAGCCCGGTAGCACCGGCGGTGGTCAACACCATATCACACCACTCCAACGCCTTTTCTGACGCCTGTAGCGGATCGTCAAACCCCGTTAAAGCCTCGCCCTCATCCTCATTCATTGCCAGTACGGTGACATGTTCCCGGATAAAATATTGCCAAAACTTGGGGTCTTCCTCGATCAGAAAGCGCGTTCCAAGTGTCAGGACAACGGGCACATCAGCCTCTTTGGCATATGCAATTGCCTGCATCGCGGCGTCAGCAATACCATCTTCCTTACGCGCTCGCATCAAATAGGCCGTCAGTACCAGCGCCGCGCCACCTTGCACCAAAGGTTTGCTGATGTGGTCGGGGGTCAGTTTGTCCATCGACCCCTTGCTAATAGCAAAGGTCCGTTCGCCCTCAGCGGAGATCAGCGTAAAACACCGGCCAATGGGGCCATTCACCGGTTGTAGGTAGTCCAAATCAACTTTCGATGAGGTATGACACAAATAGCGGTAGGCATAACTGCCAACTTCAATCTGCTTACTCATTACCCCAAATAATACCGAGCGATCATCCGCCAGCACCGAATAGTTATGTACTGTATTACCAATCGTACCGCCGGCAAATTCGCCGGTAATCAACTGCTGTTGCTGCAGTTGCTGGTACAGTCGCTGTGCTGTCGTGTCATCAATGACGGTAGAGTTGCCTTTGGGCAGACTATAATCGGCAAGCAGTTGCTCATCCACCTGAGCTTCTATATCGACCAGAGTCTGATCAATACCGCAGATCCAAGTGTTTACAGGCGCAGGCTGAATTGTCAGTTGTGCCAATAACGGGTCTCGATTCATAACCGGGAAATAATGTTTGGATTTACGTTGTCCAGGAAACTTCATGATGCTTCTCAGTGCTCTCGCCAAGCGAGCCAAACAATCACCACCGTCAGCGGCGGTGATTTAGGGATGAAAGTAAAACTGCCGCGTATTAGCGGCAGCTGAATTGGTGCGAATTTTATCACATCATCTAAGACGCGCCAGCGCCATCAACGCCAATTTTCGGCATGAGAGATCACCAAGTCGGCAAGAAATGCCATATGTTGCTCACCATCATTCAGGCATGGCACAAAATGGTACTGCTCGCCTCCCGCATGTAAAAAGGTTTCCTTACCGCCCTGCGCAATTTCTTCCAGCGTTTCTAGACAATCAGCAGCAAATGCTGGGCTGATGATATCAACCGATTTCACACCTTTGCTGGGTAAGCTAGCGAGTGTTTCATCGGTATAGGGTGTCAACCATGGCTCCTTGCCAAAGCGGGACTGAAAACATACTTGCCATTCAGCTTCTGGCAATGCCAGGGCCTGCGCAACCAACGCTGCGGTTGTTAGGCAATGTTGTTTATAAGGATCACCTTCATTGATGTAACGCTCCGGCACGCCATGAAACGAAAACAGCAGTTTTTCTGCTTTGCCGTACTGTTGCCAGTGTTTGCGGATACTCTCGGTCAACGCAGCAATGTATCCTGGCCGATCATGATAGTCTTTGACCATCCGCAGTTCTGGAATATTACGACGAGGCTTCAATGCTGCGGCGACACCATCAAAAACGCTGGCAACGGTAGAGCAAGAGTATTGAGGGTACAATGGCAACACCAACACCTTATCGACACCTGCCCGTTGTAACTCATCTAGACCATCCGCCAGCGATGGCTGACCGTAGCTCATACCTAGCGCCACAGGGATGGCAAAGCCAAGTCTTGAGGCCAATTGATTGGCCAGCGCCAGTTGTTGCCGCTGACTGATCACCATTAAAGGAGAGCCCTCTTGCCACCAGATAGACTGGTAGAGTTTGGCAACTTTTGCAGGACGAATATTAAGAATGATCCCCTGCAGAATCGGCTGCCATTGCCAGGCGGGCAGATCGACCACCCGAGGGTCACTCAAAAACTGCTTTAAAAACGCACGGACAGCGTCTTTGGTGGGCGCGGCAGGCGTCCCTAGGTTAACCAGTAAAACGCCAAAAGGTGGATGGCTATGTGACACGGCAACTTCCTGATAAAAAGAACATGGCGTCAAGGTAACACCCCTTAAAACATAAAAAAAGTCCGCAACTGCGGACTTTTTCCAATTATGCGAATCGGCCTTATTGATAGCTTATGCCAATGCTTTCTCAATAGCAGCACTTACAGAGGCAACACTCTGGGTACCATCAAATTTGCTGTACTGAGTGTCACCTTTAGCAGCCATCGCGCTGTAGTAACTGACCAATGGTTCAGTCTGTTCATGATAGATAGCCAAGCGTTTACGCACCGTCGCTTCTTCATCGTCAGGACGGATCACCAAATCTTCACCAGTGACATCATCTTTGCCCGCATTTTTCGGTGGATTGAAGACCACATGGTAAACTCGCCCTGAACCAGGATGTACCCGGCGACCACTCATACGTTTAACAATGTCTTCATCCGGTACGTCAATTTCAATGACGTGATCGATATTGATACCGTTACTTACCATCGCGTCGGCCTGAGGAATTGTGCGAGGGAAGCCATCCAGCAAAAAGCCGTTAGCGCAATCGTCTTGAGCAATACGTTCTTTCACCAGTTCAATGATCAGATCGTCTGACACCAGTTGTCCGGCGTCCATCACTTTTTTCGCTTCCAAACCCAGCGGAGTACCTGCTTTTACCGCCGCACGCAGCATATCGCCGGTAGAGATCTGTGGAATACCATACTTTTCCATGATGAACTGAGCCTGGGTACCTTTACCGGCACCAGGGGCGCCCAATAGGATAATGCGCATATTAAAGATTCCTCTGTTCGCATCTATAATTCTTGTCAGGGCGGGGATCTTCGCATAAATGCGCACCGTTGAGAAGGTTTTTGGTTTCGACCTTCGCCGTAGCGAATGTAAGCGAAAGTTGGCAAATTCTCCTGCTAATCTGCTGTCTGCGCAGTAGAATTTGCCTATATCTGCAATTAATACAGCAAGCTGTATAACTTACGCCGATATTGTCCTGCTAGGGCATTCCCCTGCCCCAGCGCAGATAATAACGTCAGCAATTGCTGTTTTATCGCCCCATCTCCCATGTTCAAATCGCGCGATAATGGTGCAAACAACAGCGCCAGCGCTTCTTCATCTCGATGTGCCTGGTGCAATGCCGTCGCCAACTTTTGCAACAGCTCCACATCATCTGGCGCGGCATCCAAGGCTTGCTGAAGCGCACGAATCTCTGGGGTGTCCGCGGCTTTCTCTGCCAAGTCTAACTGTGACATCAGAGAGTTGTAGTAACCGTCTTGGTCCGCCAGTTTAATGGTTGCCAACAGTGTTTTAGCGGTTGCCAAATCTCCGGTTTTCAAGCACGCATCAGCATAAGGCAAGGCAACAGCCGCCTCCGCCTGTTCCGCATAAGCCTCTTTAAATAATGGCAACGCAGCATTGGCATCTCCTTGCTGCAACAGCGCCTTGGCGTCATTTAACTTCAATTCCCAAGCGGCAGGTAGATGCTTTTGCAAAATGGCGAGGATCTGCTCGCGGCTCTGCACACCAGCAAATCCGTCAACCGGCTGTCCTTGGCTCAGCAGCAAGGTGGTTGGCAGACTACGGATCTGGAAATAAGACGCTAACTCCAACTGTGTTTCACAGTTAACGGATGCCAACTGCAACTGACCTGGGAAAGCCGCGATGAGCTGTTCCATAGTCTGCAGCAGTGCTTTACTTTCCGGCATCTGCTCCGCCCAGAATACCAGGGCTACCAGTTGCTGATTGGAAAGTTCTACCACTTGCTGAATATTGTCGCGGGTAAGTTCCATAGTGGTTTCCATCGTTATTGCCGCGGACGTATCCATCGGCAGTCATTCATAAAATTGGGGTGTTTCACCCGCCAGTATAATGAGAAAAGGGCCAGAGCGGCCCCTTTCAACCAGCTTATTTCACGCTATCCATCAGCATTTTGTTGACCAGACCGACGAAAGTGGAAGGGTCTGACAAACTGCCTTTTTCGGATAACAGAGACTGTTGCAGCAACAGATTGCTCCAGTCGGCAAAAAGACTTTCGTCCTGCTCGTCATTCAGACGTTTCACCAGAGGATGCGCCGGATTGATTTCAAAAATCGGTTTCACTTCCGGCACCGGTTGCCCAGCGGCCTGCATCAGTTTGATCATCTGCGTCGACATTTCGCCTTCACCTACCACCACACAGGCTGGGGTGTCGGTTAAGCGGGTAGTGATGCGCACATCGGTAACCTTGTCACCCAGCGCATCCTTGATACGTTTTACCAGTGGCTCAGATTCTGTCGCCAGCTTTTCCTTTTCTGCTTTCTCGTCGGCATCTTCCAGCTCACCCAGTTCCAGATCGCCACGGGTCACAGAATGCAACTGTTTGCCTTTGTATTCATTCAGATGGCTGATCAGCCATTCATCAATACGGTCAGACAACAGCAACACTTCCACATCTTTCTTACGCAGTTGTTCCAGATGAGGACTATGCGCAGCGGCCTGATAACTGTCAGCAACGATGTAGTAGATGTGTGTTTGCCCAGCTTTCATACGCTCAATATAGTCATCCAACGACACATCTTGCGTTGCGCTGTCATTGTGGGTCGAGGCAAAGCGCAGCAGGCCGGCAATACGTTCTTTATTGCTCCAGTCTTCAGCTGGGCCTTCTTTCAACACCTGACCAAACTCAGTCCAGAACTGCTGATATTTTTCAGTATCATCCTGCGCCAGTTTTTCCAGCATACTGAGTACACGTTTGGTCAACGCACTACGCAGTGCCTGAGTGACTTTGTTGTCTTGCAAAATTTCGCGGGAAACGTTCAGCGGCAAATCGTTAGAATCGATCAAACCTTTCACAAAGCGCAGATAAGACGGCATAAACTGCTCTGCATCATCCATGATGAACACTCGTTGTACAAACAGCTTCAGGCCATGTTTGTAGTCACGATTCCACAGATCCCACGGCGCTTTAGCTGGGATATACAACAGACTAGTATATTCCTGTTTCCCTTCTACGCGGTTATGGCTCCACAGCAGTGGGTCACTGAAATCATGGGAAATATGTTTGTAAAACTCTTGATACTCTTCATCGGTGATCTCTGACTTGTTGCGGTTCCACAGTGCTGTGGCTTTATTCATCACCTGCCAGTGACCTTCTGTTGCCGGAATTTTCTCGCCATCTGGGCCATCATGTTCCGCAGTACCTTCCTGCCACATTTCAACCGGGATGGAGATATGGTCAGAGTATTTGGTGATAATGGATTTCAGACGCCAATCATCGGCAAACTCTTTCTCGTCTTCACGCAAGTAAAGGGTAATTTCAGTGCCACGGTTTTGTTTAACAATGTTTTCTACGGTAAAGCTGCCTTCACCGTTAGATTCCCACTGCACTGCTTCATCAGGTTTTACACCCGCAGCACGCGTGCGAACGGTGACCTTATCAGCCACGATGAAAGCGGAGTAAAAGCCTACCCCAAACTGACCGATAAGCTGTGAGTCTTTGGCGGCATCGCCAGACAGATTTTTGAAAAATTCAGCAGTGCCAGACTTGGCAATGGTGCCCAAATGCTCAATCACACCCTCACGGGTCATACCAATACCATTATCATCGATAGTCACTGTGCCTTTTTCTTTATCGGTGGTAATGCGTACCCGCAATTCGCCATCGCCTTCGTACAGTGAATCATCTGTCAACGCCAGATAACGCAGCTTATCAGCGGCATCGGCAGCATTTGACACCAGTTCACGCAAGAAAATCTCTTTGTTGGAATACAAAGAGTGGATCATCAAATGCAAAAGCTGTTTCACTTCAGCTTGAAAACCAAGAGTTTCTTGTTGTGACATGAATAGTTCCTTCGTTTATCGCTAACTAATGGGTAAAACACACCAAATTGGACTGTTACTTGAAGTGGGGATCATGAATATTTTTTCAAGGGCTGAACGATAAAAAGCCGTTGCCTGAAAAAACACAGCCCCGCTTAAACGAGGCTGAGATAGGAGCAAGAATAAACGCGTTTACAGCGGTAGCCGACCATTAAACGACAACGCCAGGGTGGTACTGTCAACATATTCCAATTCCCCCCCCACCGGCACGCCATGGGCAATACGGCTAACACTGACTTGATAGCGATGGGCAATATCAGCAATGAAATGCGCCGTGGCATCACCTTCAACCGTAGGATTGGTTGCCAAGATCAGCTCATTGATTTCACCACCTGCAAGATGCTGCTCCAACAGTGCTAACCCCAGTTCCTCCGGGCCGATACCATCCAAAGGCGATAGATGTCCTAGGAGAACAAAATAACGACCGCTGTAATGGCCTCCGGCCTCGATAGCCAGCACGTCTGCGGGGGTTTCCACCACGCAGATGGTATCGGCATGGCCGCGTTTGGCACTACCACAAATAGGGCACAACGATTCTTCGGTAAAAGTACGGCAGGACTGACAATGACCGACATCCTTCATCGCTTTATCCAATGCGTCAGCCAGTTGCAGGCCAGATTTACGATCCCGTTCCAGTAATTGGAATGCCATCCGCTGCGCCGACTTGGGGCCAACGCCCGGTAAACAACGTAGCGACTGAATAAGCTCATCCACCAATGGACTGAATTTCATCGTCTAATCCGCAACGCGCATCAGAATGGCAATTTCATGCCTGGCGGTAATTGCATACCACCAGTCACTTGCGCCATTTTTTCTTTCTGGTTTTCTTCCACACGACGTGCAGCATCATTGCAGGCAGCGGCAATAAGATCTTCCAGCATCTCTTTGTCGTCTTCCAACAGACTCGGATCGATGTCAACCTTGCGGACATTATGGCTACCAGTCATTGTCACTTTCACCAGTCCGGCACCTGACTCACCAGTAACTTCCATGCGGGCAATCTCTTCCTGCATTTTCGCCATACGTTCCTGCATCATTTGGGCCTGCTTCATCAGGTTGCCCATTCCACCTTTTCCAAACATAACGTTATCTCTTCAATTAACAGTGAGTGACAGGTTAAAGTTCGCTGATCTTACCCAAATAATTGCGCTTGGCAATCCGTAGCATGGCACAAACCGCGTTGTATCACTGCGGTAACTGTCCATCGGGAATAAGCGCGGTTTTTTGCACCAGTTGCTCTGGGTTATAACTCAAGGAATCCGCTTCTAAAGTTGCGCCCATGTGTTGCACCAACCAACGCACCTTGTCATCCGCTAGCAGTTTCTCACCCGCATGCGCCAATAACTCTTTTTTAAACCGTTGGCGGATATCCTGCGGGGTTTCTCGCCCCGGTTCATTGCCCACAGTGAACTCTACTGTGAGCGGGCGCTGTAAAGCATCGAGTAATGTTTGTTGCAGCTGATTGATAGCCGCAGCAGCGGCGAGATGTTTCTGATCCGGTTTGAGTAACAACAGACACTTTTCACTCAACGACAGGCACACAGAATTAGCTGCTAATTGCCGCACGCGCCCACGGATTGGCAGTGAAGAAACCAGTTTATACCACCCTAAATCAGCGGGATTACCTGCGGGAGCCTCGATAGCACTGGCTGCAACCTTCGGCGCTACGTTAGCCCCATCAGCCGCCGCAGTGACCGATGTAGTCGCCGCCGAAGATGTTACGATCGTTTGCGCGTCCGCAACGGCTACCGTTGGCGGTACTGCGTTATCTGATGGCGCTATGGTAGTGTCGTCACTGTCTGGCAGTGACGGTTCGTCGACTTGTTGCGCGGTCCATTCACCATAAACCTCTGCACTATTGTCAGAAAATGGCTCATCTGCCATTACATCAGCGTCTGACTCAGCAGGTTTGGGTGCACCAGTATTAGCAGCGCTAGAAACTGCTATCGCGCTGCCTTTCAGAGGGATTTCAGTGTTTTTTTTTGAGCTGGAATCGTGCTGATGCTCCGGTATTTTGGCTGGCGTTTCATCGGTTGCCAACGCATCAATATCTTGCAACAGTTGCTCTCTGGTTGCTAAAACCTGATCGAGTAATTCATCGCCAAAAAGCGATGTTGTCGAGGGTGTTGCTTGTGGATCTTCCACCACCGCTGCTTGAAGTTCATTTTTCGACAGTTCAGCGGCAAACATATCGCTGGTCAGTTCATCACGAAATGGCGGCTCTGCCGACGCATCCTCGCCAGAATTTATCGGTTCATCCTGCTGAAACTGATGCCCCATACTCTCAGCCTGCGACAAAATTAACGTCTGTTCAGCGATGAAAGCGGCATCATCTTCATCTATTTCATGGTCTTCAACATCAACCGATGTAGGGGCCGTTGTTGCATCACTCGGCGTAGGCGGCGTAGCAGCTGTGCTCACATGAGGGTTAGCAGTTGATACAGGTACTGACTTATCAGTGGTTGGCGCTATGCCACTCATAGCCGTAAACACTGGTTTGTCGCCATGAGTTGCTGAACTTTGCCAGCGCTGAGGCGGCGTTTCCGGGACAAAAGCAACGGCCCGTAACAGCGCCATTTCCAGTCCTGATTTTGGATCTGGCGCAAACGGTAGATCTTTGCGCCCCTGCAATAACAGCTGATAATAGAGCTGTACCTGCTCAGCAGATAGCTGTTCGGCAAATTCTTGGATCTGATCAGCGTATAGCGACAGTTGCGCGGCAGCAGGGGCAAATTGTGTTAGGGTGATCTGGTGTAATAATTCCAATAAGCTACGTAGCACTTCATTCGCATCAGCGCCAAAAGCCAATATACGTTCCGCTTCCTGCATTAACGGCGCCACATCGGCTTGTACCAGCGCTTGCAGCAGAGAAATCACTTGTCGTTCATCAATCGCGCCCAGCATGGTTTGCACCTGCTGCAGTTTGATCTGCCCAGCACCAAAAGCGATGGCCTGATCTGTCAGACTTAACGCATCACGCATGCTGCCGTTGGCGGCCTTGGCCAGCAGCGCCAGAGATTGCGGCTCAAAAGGTAATGCTTCTGCGGAGACAATATGTTGTAGCTGTCTGGCAATTTCGTCCTGAGTCAGGCTTTTCAGATTGAATTGCAGACAACGGGATAACACGGTTACCGGCAGCTTTTGCGGATCGGTTGTCGCCAGTAAAAATTTGACATGTTCCGGCGGTTCTTCCAGTGTCTTCAGCAGCGCATTAAAACTGCTGCGAGACAACATATGTACTTCGTCAATCAGGTAAACTTTAAAACGGCCACGACTTGGGCGGTATTGCACATTGTCGAGTAACTCGCGAGTATCATCGACCTTAGTGCGGGACGCGGCATCCACTTCAATTAAATCAACAAATCGCCCCTGCGCAATCTCCTGACAGGCACTGCATTTTCCGCAGGGAGTTGCGGTAATTCCTTGTTCGCAGTTGAGTCCTTTGGCAAAAAGGCGTGCCAAGCTGGTTTTACCCACACCCCGGGTGCCGGTAAACAGATAAGCATGATGCAGACGTTGCTGGCTCAACGCATTGGTCAGGGCGTGCAGTACGTGAGACTGCCCAACCACCTGTTCAAAACTGGCAGGTCGCCACTTACGGGCTAATACCTGATAGGACATGAAACTCCCCAGAATAGCTTTACATTCATATTACGGGAGCAAGCTCCACGGATCGCCAAACAATAACATGTGCCAATCTGACATGCTACCCAGGCGATCCGGGACCGGGAATAAAGAAGACTATTCTCCTTCAAATTCACACAGTTTCAGCACTTCTAATCCCTGTGACTGCAGGCGTTTTTCACCGCCAATATCTGGCAGGGAAATAACAAATGCGGCATGACTCACTTCCCCCCCAAGACGACGAATAAGCTTTACGGTAGCTTCAATAGTGCCGCCGGTGGCGAGTAGATCATCCACTACCAGTACCTTGTCCCCCGGCACAATCGCATCAACGTGCATTTCCAGCGTGTCGTGACCATATTCCAGTTCATAGGTTTCAGCAATGGTTTCACGTGGCAGCTTGCCAGGTTTGCGCACGGGGACAAACCCGACACCTAATTCCAGCGCCAACGGTGCGCCGAACAGAAAACCACGGGCTTCAGTACCGACAACTTTGGTAAAGCCAAGGCCTTGGTAATGCTCTAAAAATGCGCGGATAGTGGTCTGATAGGCAATCGGATCTTCCAGCAAACTGGTCACATCACGAAACAGGATCCCGGCTTTCGGGTAGTCAGGAATAGTTTTAATGCTTTGCTTAATCAGCGCTAAGCTGTCGGGGTTAATAGCCATAGTTTCAGTACTTAATTTCCCGGAATATACCGGCTTCATACAACAAAAAAGTCCACACCAAGGTGGACCGCGTTTCTAAATCCGGCTAAAGCTTAAGCCGCTTTGCAGTCAGTTGCAACAGCGATTATCCGATTGTGTGCCACATCGCAACATCGTCTACTCCGGGTCATAGACCGACGATTTTCCAGCATCGGCAACGACGGGAAGCCGCCATAAAAAAGCAACCAAGATCAAACAGATAATTGCAAGAAAAAGCTTGAGCCACAGCACAGACACCAGCCAAATACTCAAACTAAAACTAGCGATAGTCATCACCAATGCCCGGCGTTTTAAAGGCAAACGCAGTCCGCGCTGCTGATGCCAATCGCACAATGCCTGAGCAAACCATGGATGCTGATGCAACCAGCGATGCAGTTCCGGGCTGGAGCGGGCAAAACAAAACCCAGCCAGCAATACAAAAGGCACCGTTGGCAGCAGTGGCAATACGATTCCCGCCATGCCTAACAACAGACTAACGATTCCCAACCCCAGCAACACACTGCGTTTTATCATAGGTCACAAATAGCAATAGTTTTCATTTAACGGATATCTTAACAACAGTGTCTGAAGTAGCAAAGTGACTCGCCACTGCTTATGGAAAGCACTTCGGAAATCCGCCACAATCAGGTAGAATGCGCGCCTTTATCCGTATAGTGGAACAACCAACGTGAGAGTCATTCTGGCCCCAATGGAAGGGGTGGTCGATCATACGATGCGTGAACTTTTGTCCACCATTAATCCTTACGATTTAATGGTGACAGAATTTGTCCGCGTGGTGGATCAATTGTTACCAGAGAAAGTCTTTTTACGGATGTGTCCAGAACTGAATAATGCCGGATTTACCCAGAGCGGCACTCCGGTACGGGTACAGCTGTTAGGGCAGGAACCCGAGTGGATGGCCGAGAACGCCGTTCGCGCTATCAAGCTTGGCTCACATGGGGTTGATGCCAATTTTGGTTGCCCAGCGAAAATGGTTAACCGCAGTAAAGGCGGTGCTGTATTACTACAATATCCAGAGCAAATTTATCGTATAGTGAGGGCCATGCGCCAGGCCGTGCCCGCCGAGCACCCCGTCACCGCCAAAATCCGCTTAGGCTATGAAGACAAGAGTCTGTTTATGGAAAATGCGCTGGCAATTTATGAAGCCGGAGCCACTGAACTGGCGGTTCATGCCCGCAGTAAAGTGGATGGCTATCGCCCGCCAGCATACTGGGAATACATTACCGACATCCGCCAACGGTTGCCAATTCCTATCATCGCCAACGGCGAGATCTGGAACCGCGAAGATGCGCTGCGCTGCATATCTCAAACAGGCTGCGACAGCGTTATGGTTGGCCGCGGCGCCATCACCCTGCCGAATCTGGCAGCGCATATTAAAAACAACGAGGCCCCTTATAGCTGGCAACAAACGCTGGCATTGCTGATGGAATATACCCGTCAGCAACAAAGTGTCCCCCGCAATGATTATTTCCCCGGGCGAGTCAAACAGTGGTTCAGTTATCTGAATCGCCAGTACAGCCAAGCCGATACGCTGTTTCGCGAACTGCGACTGCACAAAACCACTGATGCGGTTGTTGCCGTGTTGGCAAGCGCTGCCTGAACAGCACACTTTGTTGTTGTAAACCTTGCTTTTGATGGGTATCACGGGAAATCTAAAGCGGATTTGATCCGCATCATAGTTGACCCACCATTGCCAATTAGACTAATAGGTCCATAAGCAAGCAAAAGGCGGTAAAGAGTGAGTGGTTCCCTGATCAGACAACGATTGTCTGCAATTGAGAAGGATCTCAGAGTCGCAATCACTGAGCTTAACGCTGACTGGGCAGAATGGTCTATAGGCGAGATCATTGATGCCATGGTCGGTGCCGAGCTGTGCCATCATCCGCTGTATAATAGGCTCAATCGACTGGATGCTGCCCAGTGTCAGTTAGATCTCGGGCTGTATGGTTTATGTGCCGATTGTGAAAATGAGATAGAACCTGAAAGGTTGGCTATGGATCCGACTGAGCAGCGGTGTCAGCACTGCTCTGAGCAATATGCCCATGAGCATCGCCAGGAACTGCGGCTCAGCCATTAACTCAGGTCACCTATGGACAAACACAATCTTAAAATAAATGGTCATTGCTCCAACAATAAAAAAAGGCGCTTTAAGCGCCTTTTTTTATTTCGTAGCAATTAACGGGTACGTGGGCAAATTTCATCAGCAGCGAAGAAATAAGCAATTTCACGTTCGGCAGAAGCCAGAGCGTCTGAACCGTGAACCGCGTTTTCGTCAATACTATCAGCATAATCAGCACGCAGAGTACCACGAGCAGCCTGAGCTGGGTTAGTTGCCCCCATGATTTCACGATTCGCAGCCACGGCATTTTCGCCTTCCAGCACCTGCACCATGATTGGACCAGACGTCATGAAGCTTACCAGTGCGCCAAAGAAAGGACGTTCACTGTGTTCAGCATAGAAGCCTTCAGCCTGCTCTTTGGTCAGGTGTACCATCTTGGCCGCAACGATTTTCAGGCCAGCGCTTTCAAAACGGTTGTAAATAGCACCGATGTGGTTTTTGGCAACAGCATCAGGCTTGATAATAGAGAAAGTACGTTCAATCGCCATGACTAGGATCCTTAATCAGCGAGTTTCAAAATTCGCGCGGATTATACGCAATAACGGCGACAAATCCTAATCCAATCTCACAAACTACAAGGATTATGCGAGTTTGCGACTAAATCCACCAAAGCTAACGTGTTAAATGTGGCAGCAGAAGGATTAAAAAACCTTACGTCACGATTTTTCGTTACTTTTCATCCATCCAGCATTGCAGAATGGCTTCCAAGATCTGCTCATTACACCGCTGGGGATCATCATCAAAATCATCCAGCGCCAGAATCCACTCATAGAGGTCGGTAAAACGCACGTTCTGTGGTTCTACCTCAGGATAGGCTTCGAGCAATTCCAGAGCCACATCCAACGAGTCAACCCATTTCAAAGACATAGGACCTCCAATTTCACTTATAACTATCTGATGACATTATAGCGTTGACGTTATTTGCCACATCAAAACAAAGCCGGTCTTAGACCGGCTGTGAGAATTTTATCAACCTTCGCTGACCTGATTCACCGTATATTTGGGAATTTCCACAACCAAATCGTCATCTGCGACCTTGGCCTGACAAGACAAACGACTTTCTGGTTCCAGTCCCCAGGCTTTATCGAGCATGTCGTCTTCTAGATCGTCACTCGGTTCTAGGTTATTGAAGCCTTCGCGCACAATCACATGACAGGTGGTACACGCACAAGATTTTTCGCAGGCGTGCTCTATCTGAATACCATTGCGCAAGGCCGCATCCAGGATTGATTCACCGGTTTTGGCTTCTACCACAGCACCATCAGGGCATAACTCCTCATGGGGCAAAAACACTATCTGAGGCATGATTTCACCTATATCTTGTCAACCGACTGACCTTTCAGTGCGGTCTTAATTGAATTATCCATCCTTCTGGCAGCAAAGTCCTGGGTTACTGCATCCACTTTCTCTATCGCTGTCTTGATATCATCGGCATTGTCACCGGTAGCCGCCACATCCAACGCCTTAATCGCGTTATCAATTAGTGCTCGCTCCTCAGCGGCAAGCAGGTTGCCATCCTGCTGCAGGGCAGAGTTTAGCGATTCAATTACCCGTGCCGCTTCTACTCGCTGCTCGGTGAGCATACGCAGTTCAATGTCAGCCTTGGCATATGTCATCGAGTCTTTGATCATGCCGGCAATCTCATTTTCAGAAAGCCCAAATGAAGGTTTCACCTGGATACTAGATTGCACGCCAGTGGACTTCTCCATAGCGGTCACACTCAGTAAACCATCGGCATCAACCTGGAATGTCACCCGGATATGCGCGGCGCCAGCGGCCATTGGCGGGATACCTTTTAACGTAAAGCGCGCCAGCGAGCGGCAATCAGCCACCAATTCGCGTTCACCTTGCACGACATGGATCGCCATCGCCGTCTGACCATCTTTAAATGTGGTGAATTCTTGGGCTCTGGCAACCGGAATAGTGGTGTTACGTGGTACTACCTTTTCCACCAACCCTCCCATGGTTTCAATACCCAACGACAAGGGGATCACATCCAGCAACAGCAATTCCGAATCGGGTTTATTGCCGACCAGGATATCGGCCTGAATCGCCGCGCCAATGGCGACAACCCGGTCTGGGTCAATGCTGGTCAGCGGTGGTTTACCAAAAAACTCACCCACTTGTTCCCGCACCAACGGCACCCGAGTCGAGCCACCAACCATGACGGTTTCTAGCACATCGCTGGCATCAACCTTGGCATCTCGGAGCGCTTTACGGCAACTACTGATGGTCTTACGTACCAATGGCAGAATAAGCGCATCGAAATCGCTACGGGAGATGTCACACTGTAACTGTTGTTCTGCAACTTTTAATGCGGCAGTTACACTATCCGACTGACTCAGTGCTTCTTTCACACGCCGAGCTTCCATCAGCAACTGGCGCTCCTGTTGACGGTTGAGTTCAGTAACGCCCATCTGCTGCCGCAATGCCTCCGCTAGCAGATGGTCGAAATCATCACCACCAAGACGAGAGTCACCGCCAGTTGCCAACACTTCAAATACGCCGCGATTCAGTCGCAGGATGGAGATATCGAAGGTACCACCACCAAGATCATAAACAGCAATAACACCTTCCTGCCCAGAATCCAGCCCATAAGCGATAGCGGCTGCAGTGGGTTCATTCAACAGCCGCAAAACTTTTATGCCTAGCAAATTGGCCGCATCTTTGGTCCCTTGGCGTTGAGCATCATCAAAATAGGCGGGGACGGTAATCACCACGCCTTCCAGTTCGCCCCCCAAGGTTGCTTCTGCGCGCGCAACTAAGGGCCGCAGGATCTCCGCTGACACTTGCACCGGATTCACTTTACCGGCACTGGTGACAAACACTGGCAAACCATTTTCGCTGGCTTCAAAATGATAGGGGAAACGCTGTTCACCTTGCTGTACGTCGACGAGTGAGCGTCCCATAAAGCGCTTGACTGAAACTATGGTATTTTCGGGATCCAGTGCTGAATTAGCCAAAGCGGCTTCGCCCACGGTCAAGCCGTCAGCGCCAAAATGCACTACCGAAGGCAGCGCATGTCGGCCAGCCTCGTCGGGTAACGTTGTGGCCTGGCCACTACGCACTGACGCCACCAATGAATTAGTGGTTCCCAAGTCAATGCCGGCCGCGAGTTTGTGTTGATGAGGTGCGGCCATCTGGCCGGGTTCAGCAATCTGCAAAAGTGCCATAATGTTCCATTCTTCGTTAAAAAAATGGCCCAATCATATTGAGCCAATTCAATGTGCTTCGTGCCAGAAAACCCGAGACGGACTAGTCGTACATAGCGTCCTGAATGCGCGTCAATTCATCTTGTAATTTTGCCATGAATTTCAGTTTTCTGACTTGATCTGCTGCCAACATTGCAGAGGATGCCTGGGTATCGACTAACTGTTTGCTCAGATTATCCAGCAGCTGTTGTCGATACTGGGTGAATTCAGCTTCCAGTGCTGCAATATCTGCGTCAATATTGTCACTATCACGCAATTCAGCCAAAGCTTCGCGCCATTCCAACTGCTGCATCAAAAAACCGCTATCTTTCATGGTGGTTGATTCATTGTCGATATCAACTCCCCGCAGCAACAGCATATGCTCAGCGCGACGGATAGGATCTTTCAGTGTTTGATAGCCATCATTCACTTGGGCCGTTTTTGATATTGCTAACAACTTCTGCTGCTCACCGGCGTTAGCAAATTTATCGGGGTGCACAGTTTTTTGCAGTTCCCGATAACGGTTAGACAATTCAGCAATATCAACATCAAAACGCTGAGGGATCTCAAACAGTTCGAAGTAGTTCATAAGCGTACTACGGTTACCGCGCTAGCTTACACAGTGAAGCTTTCGCCGCAACCACACTCCCCTTTGGCATTTGGGTTATTGAACTTAAACCCTTCATTGAGACCTTCTTTGACAAAATCCAGCTCAATTCCCTGCAGATAAATTAGGCTTTTGGCATCCACAATAATGTTGACACCATTCAGCTCAAATACCTCATCGTCTTCGTTAAGTTCATCTACGAATTCGAGGACATAAGCCATACCACTGCAGCCAGAGGTTTTTAAGCCCAAACGCAGACCTATACCCTTTCCACGATTTTGCAGAAAAGTACGTACTCTGTCCGCCGCGGCAGGCGTCATTGATATTGCAGCCATGTCAACTCCCGGCATTACTTCTGTTGCTTGGATTTGTATTCTTCCAACGCCGCTTTGATAGCGTCTTCTGCCAGGATTGAACAGTGGATCTTCACCGGCGGTAATGCCAGTTCTTCAGCAATATCAGTATTCTTGATTGCGGCGGCTTCTTCTACAGACTTCCCTTTCACCCATTCGGTGACCAGCGAGCTGGAAGCAATCGCGCTACCACAACCGTAAGTTTTGAATTTGGCATCCTCAATAATGCCATTGTCATTAATTTTCAGTTGCAGCTTCATCACATCGCCGCATGCTGGCGCCCCGACCATACCAGTCACAACGGAAGGATCATTCTTGTCGAACGTGCCTACGTTGCGAGGGTTTTCATAGTGGTCAATTACTTTTTCACTGTAAGCCATATTACCGCTCCAAATTCATCTGTTTGCTGGGAAAATTAGTGGGCTGCCCACTTCACCTGGTTGAGGTCTACCCCATCCTTGAACATCTCCCACAAAGGAGACATCTCCCTCAGCTTGCCGATAGAACTCTTGATGGTTTCTATCGCATAATCAATCTCTTCTTCTGTGGTGTAACGACCAATGGTAAAACGGATTGAACTGTGTGCCATTTCGTCATTCAACCCCAGAGCCCGCAACACATAGCTCGGTTCCAAACTGGCAGAGGTACAGGCAGAACCTGAGGATACCGCCAAGTCTTTCAGCGCCATCATCAATGATTCACCTTCAACATAGGCGAAACTGACATTGAGGCTGCCACAAAAGCGGTGTTCCATATCCCCATTGACATACGTTTCTTCAATGTCTTTAATGCCGTTCCACAGCTTGTCGCGCAGATAGCGAATACGGCTGCTATCAGCGTCCATTTCTGCTTTAGCAATCGCAGCGGCTTCACCCAAGCCCACGATTTGATGTGTTGGCAAGGTGCCGCTACGCATACCACGTTCATGACCACCACCATGCATCTGGGCTTCCAGACGGATACGTGGTTTACGCCGCACATACAGGGCACCAATCCCTTTAGGGCCATACATTTTGTGGCCAGAGATAGAGATCAGGTCAACCTTGGTCTGCTGCACATCCAGTGGCAACTTACCTGCCCCCTGGGCCGCATCAACGTGAAACACAACGCCTTTGCTGCGACACAGCTCACCGATAGCGTCGATATCTTGCACCACACCAATCTCATTATTAACGTGCATAATGCTCACCAGAATGGTGTCATCACGCATCGCCGCCTCAATACGTTCCAAGGGGATCAGACCGTTGCTGTCAGGATCGAGGTAAGTTACCTCAAAACCGTCACGTTCCAGATGACGACAAGTATCTAGTACCGCCTTGTGTTCGGTCTTACTGGTAATAATGTGTTTGCCCTTTTTCTGGTAAAAATACGCTACACCTTTGATTGCCAGATTGTCTGACTCGGTAGCACCAGAGGTAAACACGATTTCACGGGGATCGGCATTGATCAGATCCGCAACCTGATTACGGGCGATATCTACCGCCTCTTCAGCCTGCCAACCGTAACGGTGAGAACGGGATGCGGGATTTCCGAATACTCCGTCCATAGTCATGTACTGTGCCATTTTGGCAGCAACCCGAGGATCAACTGGGGTTGTTGCGGCATAATCCAAATAAATAGGAAGTTTCATTACACACTCCGTACTGCGCAGTCTCTGTCGAGGCTACATACAACGTACAATTATCATTATTTATGGCATTAAACAGAGCAGGCCTCAGGCACTGATCCTCTGTTCTTGATGCATCTGGTCTTGCTTGATGGAGATATATTGCACATCGCGCTTCTGCATCAATGCCGCAAGACTGATACCGTTTAAAAAATCAGAAATTTGTTTACTCAAATCTCCCCAAAGAGAATGAGTCAGACAACGTGAACCACTTTGACAGTTGGACTGCCCTTGGCAGCGAGTAGCATCAACCGATTCATCTACGGCATTCACTACCATACCGACAGAAATCTCGCTGGCTTCTAGTCCAAGACGATAACCCCCACCGGGACCGCGAACACTGGCAACTAGCCCTTGTTTTCTGAGTTTGGCAAAAAGTTGTTCAAGATAAGATAAAGAAATGCCCTGTCGCTCAGAGATATCTGCTAGAGGAACAGGTCCCTGAGCCGAGTGGATGGCAACATCCAGCATTGCAGTGACTGCGTAACGACCTTTAGATGTCAGTTTCATGGATACACCACAGCTCTTAATTGGAGATGGCTGAATTTCATCATACCCTAGTAATTTAGTCAACTATAAATCCGACTTTATCACTAGGGTGATGGCCCGATTTCTTTACGAATACCCTGACGGCTTGGTCGGATATTTAACATTTTTAGCCGTCAGGATTCAATGCTGTGAGTTCACATTTACCTATAAAAGTCAGATTTCCGGATCAAAAGCATCCAGTGCTTGTTGACGTTTCTCTGCAGCCGCCAACTCAGCCTCACAGAAATCCCCCACATCCAACTGTGGCAATCTTTCGGTACAGACAGCGCCACCCATCTTCTGAATGACCTGACACAGCTCAGCCACTTTAGAGTCCATCAAATGCATATGATCTAACATCTGCCCAATAGCATTTGCCACAGGATCGGGATTATCTGGCGACACCGCATAGGCATCAAAACCGTATTTCTTGGCCATGGCATTACGCCGTTCGCTCTTTTCTTTCGACTGTGGCGTAGCAACGGTGACCGCTCGCCCAGGAATACCAACAACCGTGGTATCTTTAGGGACATCTTTTACCACGACAGAGTTTGAGCCCACCCGTGCGCCATCATGCATCGTAATAGGGCCAAGCACTTTAGCCCCAGCGCCAATCACCACATTGTTACCCAAAGTTGGATGACGTTTGCCTGCTTTCCAGGTGGTTCCCCCTAAGGTGACACCATGATATAGCGTACAATCATCGCCAATTTCCGCCGTTTCACCAATCACCACGCCCATACCGTGGTCAATAAAGAAACGTCTGCCAATCACCGCACCGGGATGGATTTCAACCCCGGTCGCCCAACGCGCGAAAGTGGATAAACAACGCGCCAGAAAATAAAACTTAGCCATCCACAGCTTGTGACTGACACGGTGCATCCAGATGGCTTGCATGCCAGGGTAGTTGAGCAGGATTTCCAACGCACTGCGCGCGGCAGGATCGCGATGGTAGATGGATTGAATATCCTCTCTAATTCTTGATATCACACCCATTTGAGTTCCTCGGCTACTCTTTATTACCTGAGTTATCGACTATTTTCTTTTCAACCGACGTCAGGATACCGCGTAAGATATTCAGTTCCTGCGTTTCGATTTGCGCCTTGGCAAACAAACGCCGTAGTTTTTGCATCACCTGCCCAGGGTGATTCTTGATGATAAAGCCGGTTTCCTGCAAGGTACGCTGCAGATGTTCATAGAAACGTTCATGATCTTCAGCAGACGGATATGCAATGGGTTCCGCCGTCTGTGGCTGTAGTTGCTGTAAATGCGCCATCCGCGTTTCGTAGCACACTATCTGGACCGCCTGCGCCAAATTCAGCGAGCTATACTCTGGATTAGCGGGGATCAACAGATGATAATTACATTTCTGCAATTCTTCATTACTCAAACCATTACGCTCACGGCCAAAAACAATGGCTACTGCGCCATTCTGGCTCTGCACCGCTAGTTTTTCAGCGGCTTCCCGCGGTTCCAGCACCGGCCATTCCAACGTACGGCTGCGAGCACTGGTAGCCACCACTAGGCCACAGTCATGAATGGCTTCATCCAGCGTATCAACTTTGACCAATGTTTTAAGAATATCGGACGCTCCGGCCGCCAAGGCGATGGACTGCCCGTCAGGCTCGACCTGAGGGTCAACCAAATAAAGGGATGATAATCCCATCGTTTTCATGGCCCTGGCGACAGAACCGATATTTCCGGGATGAGTGGTCCCCACCAACACCACACGAATATTGCTGAGCATGAAATAGATGTCGAATCAAAAAAACAGGTGGCGGATATTACCATATCCCCCAATTTTTTAAGACAGAAAATTCGGCAGTTGCCATCTTGGCCTGGCAGAGTATAATGCGCCGGTTATTTTTCGTTCTTTTACATCCAGGGGATTGCAATGCATCCGATGCTCACTATTGGTGTGCGCGCCGCACGTGCCGCAGGCCAAGTTATAATGCGTGGTTTTTCTGAGTTGGACCGGATCCAGGTTGACGCCAAAGGTCTGAATGACTTTGTGTCTAATATTGATAAAGAAGCCGAAGCGGCAATTATTTATCAGATCCGTAAGTCATATCCAGACCACACTATCGTTGGTGAAGAAAACGGTGAAAACCGCGGTGAGAATCAGGACTATATTTGGATTGTGGATCCTTTGGATGGCACCAATAACTTTGTTAAAGGCCTGCCCCATTTCTCCGTTTCTATCGCCTTACAACACAAAGGCAAAACCGAAGTTGCTGTAGTTTACGACCCAGTACGTGATGAGCTGTTTAGTGCTGTTCGTGGTCAAGGCGCTAAGCTGAACGATTTCCGTTTGCGCGTTAACAACCCTGTTGATTTGAGTCATAGTCTGGTTGCGACCGGATTTCCATTCAAAGCACGCCAACATACCGAGACTTATCTGAAGCTGTTTGCTGAGACCTTTGCCATGTGTGCAGACATTCGCCGTGCTGGCTCGGCGGCGCTGGACCTGTGTTATGTTGCTGCTGGTCGTGTTGACGCCTTTTTTGAAATCGGTCTTAAACCCTGGGATATTGCTGCAGGCGATCTGATCGTGCGTGAAGCTGGTGGCACGGTCACTGACCTTTCAGGTGGTTATAAGTACTTAACATCTGGTCATGTCGTGGCAGGCGGGCCTAAAGCTACCACGTTGTTGGTAAAAAGTTTCCGCCCACTGCTGAGCGAAGCGCTTAAGTAAACATGTCGCCCGCTAGTGCTTCGGAAAAGTCGCCGTAAGGCGGCTTTTTTTATCTGTGACAACAGATTATGCTTTCCACTATATTAACCATATGAAAATTTGTGAAGCATATCACGCACTTTCCCATGCCGCGCCACTTCGCTTTTGTCGATAATAGAGCCATTCAATTTTTATCGGAGTTTTCATGGAATTATATCGGAAGTATGGCTCCAGAAGTCTCAAGGCCATCGAGCATCTGGTGCTGCTATTGATTGCCATTGCCACCATAGTTGCAATTGGTCAGGAAGTCTTTCATCTGATTGATATGCGCTCAGTAGAGTTGGCGGATCTGCTGTTGCTGTTCATCTATCTGGAAGTGTTGGCAATGGTAGCCAATTATGCTGAGTCGGGTAAGTTGCCGGTACGAATGCCACTGTATATCGCGATTGTAGCATTAGCGCGATACCTGATTTTAGATATGAAAGCGATGGAAGACTGGCGTGTATTAGCCGTTTCCCTATCAACGCTGGTACTGGCGACCACCGTTGTGGTGATCCGCTGGGGGCAACTGAAAATGCCCTATCCAAAAAATCAAGATTATGACAACTAAGTCTAAGCCCGGCTACTTGCCGGGCTTTTGATCACGCTTGTTTATTGTCTGATACTGGGTGAAAAACTGTTCTGTGCTATGTTTAACGGGCAGGGTCACATGACCATTACCACAGGAACCAATTATGGGTGCTGATAATGTTGAAAGCTTTAAGGAAAGAAGAACTTCGCTGAGAGTAGATCTCGAAGCAGAAGAAGTCCGGATTGGCTGGCAAGATAATGATGAAAAACTGTGTACCGATTCTGCAATCTGCGTTGATTTGTCCCGAAAAGGTCTGTTGTTCGAATATCGCCAGCCTTTTAAGGTCGGCGCCTTGATAGAGGTGACCTTTAACAGCGGTGGTGATGCCCAGAATACCGTAAAGGGACAAGTATGTCGTTGCACCAAGAGTGAGACCAGCCACCGCATCGCACTGCAACTACTTTAGCAAACACACGATTTTTACCGACTGTTCTATACTTTACCAACTAAGTATCTAATGCTCTGGGAGAAAATCTATGATACTGCTCGTTGGCGGCGAAAAAGGTGGCAGTGGTAAAAGCTGCCTTGCGCAAAATATTGCGGTTCACATTACCCAGAAGTTCAACGCCAACGTGTTGATGGTCGATTGCGACCCCCAGAGAACCACCTCCGACTGGATCCAAGCGCGTAATAATGATACCGCGCTGCCTGCAATAAACTGCATCCAGCTCTACGGTAAAATACGCAATGATCTGTTGAGCCTTGACCAACGTTTCGATTACGTTATCGTCGATTGCGGTGGGCAAGACAACTTGGCGATGCGCGCCGCGATGTCAGTAGCCACCTATGTGGTGATCCCGTTGCGCCCCAAACGTCGAGATTTGAAAACGCTGCCCCATATGGAAGATATGCTGAGTACCTGTAAAATGGTTAATCCTAAAATGGTTGCCACTATAGTGCTAACGCAGTGCCCATCGCTGCCAACGCAGGCCAAGCGCATTCTTGAAGCCAAAGAGGTTGTGGAATCTTTCGGATTGCGAGTACTCAATGCGGTCACCTTTAGTCGCAATATATATGACGACAGTGAGGAAAAAGGCTCGTCAGTCTTAGAACTAGAACCGGATGGCAAAGCTGCGGAGGAGATCCGGGCAATTGCAGATGAACTGCTGGCCATTCCGCCGGAAAACTCTTATGAGCTTAACTGATTTAAAACGTAAGCAGCAGAAACAGAAACCCCAAAAAGTGTCTATCGAAGAATTCATCGAAGATGCTGTCAATTATGCCGAGGGCAAACCCAGCCAATTGCAGAAATCGGCTAAGCCTAAAAAAACAGCACCGCGAAAATTCCGTCATGCCACCTTTAGTCTCAGTGAGACTAGCATCCGTCAGCTTGACAATTTAGCTCAGTCCACCGGGATCGCAAAATCCCGGCTGCTTAGAATGTTTATTCACTACTACTTTGATTTGTCGGAACCGGAGCAACAAGAGCTGTTGGAGCAGCTGCAAGATCTAACACCACCATCCGCTCAATGAAAGACTCATCAGTGATTGCAAATCAGGCTAGCGTCGGTGGTGAGCCCTTGGCTGCGATCAATAAATTTGCCTTTCTGCGCCAGAAACTGGAGCAGCGCCTCAGCATCCATGTCACTGGCACTACAAGTGTGAAAACGTGCATCAGCACCAAAACGCTGCGTCATCTGCAGTAGTAGTTCGCTCTTACTTAATCCCTGAGGGTATTCCAACAGCAATTGCAGTACTTCATGACCATGAATCGAGTCACTCATCTTTTCACTCCGATAAAAAGCATTAAAAATATATCTTATATCTACTTTTGTGCTGATTTCACTGATTTGGCGCAATAACGCTGGCAATATATGATTCCCGTCAGCAATATGGGAAAATTATCGCGTCCGTTAACTCTGCAGGTTTTCAATGTCACTTATTCTTGCCCTGACGCAACAGATGTGTCTGTACTTGGTAATTGTCTACCTCACCAGCAAGACACCGCTGTTTAAGCTATTTACTGAAAACTCCACGCGTTTACCGCACAAAATATTTATCTATCTGGTTTTTTCAGCGTTCTGCATCATGGCGACTTACTTTGGTGAACAAGCACATGGTGCCATTGCCAATACCCGCGCCATGGGGGCGGTACTCGGTGGTCTGTTAGGCGGTCCCGCGACTGGTTTTCTGGTGGGACTGACCGGAGGTCTGCACCGATACACTCTTGGCGGTTTTACCGATGTAGCCTGTGCCGTATCAACCACCATGGAAGGCCTGAGTGCCGGCATGATCAATTTATATCTGCGGCGGCACGGTAAAAGTGAACTGGTATTCAATCCGATGGTGGTCGGTCTGGTAACTTTCTATGCCGAGATGATGCAGATGTGCATTATTCTGATGATTGCCAATCCTTTCGAAGAAGCGCTGGAATTGGTGCGACAGATTGCGCCACCAATGTTAATTGTAAATTCCCTAGGTGCGGCGTCATTTATGAGCATGGTACGCGACCAGAAAACGATGTTCGACAAGATGTCGTCTACTTTTTCCACCAAAGCCCTTAAAATTGCCGAACGCAGCGTTGGCTTACTCAGCAAAGGTTTCAATGAAGCCTCTAGCACGCAAGTGGCGCAGATTGTCATTGAAGAAACTAATGTTGGAGCGGTGGCTATCACCGACCGTGAGAAACTCATGGCTTTTATCGGTATCGGTGCCGACCATCACTTACCGGGGACGCCGATATCCTCGCAAATCACTATGGATGCAATCCACCAGAACAAAGTCATGTTTGCCGATGGTGTAGAATTCCCCTATTCCTGCTCCATCTCACCTAATTGTAAGCTGGGCTCAAGTTTGGTGATCCCGCTTCGCAGTGACAACGAAGTGATTGGCACCATCAAACTGTATGAACCTAAAAACAAATTGTTTCTCAACATCAACCGGACACTGGGGGAAGGGATTGCCCGCTTGTTGTCGAACCAGATCCTATACGGCCGTTTTGAACAACAGCAGAATCTGCTGACACAGGCGGAACTCAAATTGCTGCAGGCGCAGGTCAACCCACACTTTTTGTTCAATGCCTTAAATACCATCAGCGCGATTATTCGTCGCAATCCGGACAAAGCCCGACAGTTATTACAGCAACTCAGTCAATTCCTGCGCATCAACCTGAAACGCACCACCGGCATGGTGAGCCTTGGCGATGAACTGGAGCATATCGAATCTTACCTAACCATCGAAAAAGCCCGTTTTATCGACAAACT
Source organism: Shewanella fodinae (assembly GCF_014651955.1). GTDB lineage: Bacteria > Pseudomonadota > Gammaproteobacteria > Enterobacterales > Shewanellaceae > Shewanella > Shewanella fodinae. Next base: position 56,784 of record NZ_BMXW01000007.1, read on the forward strand.
CAAAGTCAGTATTGATATTCCTCAAGAGCTCTACGCTGTGCAGGTTCCAGCGTTTACCTTGCAACCTATCATCGAAAATGCGGTAAAACACGGCACTTCGCACATGATGGAAACCGGAATTATCACCGTTAAAGCGATACAACAAGATAATGATCTTATACTGGAAGTAACTGATAATGCTGGTTTATACCAACCACGCTCTGATTCTGATGGTTTAGGGATGAATCTAGTTCACAAACGGATCCAAAACCTATATGGCGATGAATATGGGGTAACCGTTGAATATGAACCGGAAGTGTTTACCAAAGTTAACATCCATCTACCCAACAAGGTCTAACGATGATTAGCTGTTTGATTGTTGATGATGAGCCTTATGCCAGACAAGAATTGGCGGATTTACTGCTGCAAGCGGGTGATCTACAAATAGTCGGTCAGTGCAGCAATGCGCTAGAAGCCATGCAGGCAATTAGCAAACATAAACCCGATCTGTTGTTTTTGGATATCCAGATGCCGCGTATCAGCGGTATGGAACTTATCGCAATGTTAGACCCGGAAACCATGCCTAGAGTGGTGTTTGTGACCGCTTATGATGAGTTTGCCGTGCGCGCTTTTGATAATCATGCCTTTGATTATCTGCTGAAGCCGCTCGATGAAAAACGCCTCCGGCAGACATTGGAAAAAGTGCGGAAGGATTTACGTCCTAAGTCACTGGATGTTCTGATGCCACAGTATCTAGAACATTTGCCCTGTTTCAGCGCTAATCGACTGAAGATCATCGCAGTTAAAGATGTTGAATATGTGTTTAGCGATCTCAGCGGCATCCATGTTGCGACGGCAAAGGAGAAGGTGCATACCGAGCTGACACTGAAAGTACTGGAGGAAAAGACGCCCTTGTTACGCTGTCATCGCCAATATCTGGTGGCCCCCTCGGCGATAGCGGAGATTGAAATATTGGAAACCGGGGCCGAAGTAACAACGCATAGTGGTGCCAAAGTCCCCGTCTCCAGACGTTTTCTTAAACCGCTCAAGCAGGCTTTCGGTTTCCAGTAATACAACAAGCAACAGCATCGCTGTTCATGTGGTAACGGTAAGTTACCACTTACCCCGATTATCGACCGCTCAACCCGGTATCTGACCGCTCAATTGTTACCAAAACCGCTTATCTGTATCAGCAACCGCTCAACCATCGCTTTTGACCGCTAACTCAAACTCAACTTGGCGTTGTTACGCAATTGTTTACACTTGCTACGATTCTAATTGGGGGAGACAAACCTATGTTGTGGTTCCTACTGTGTGTCGGCCTGCTGGTCGGCGGTTACTTTATCTACGGGACCTTCGTTGAGAAGGTGTTCGGTATTAACAAACAACGCCAAACTCCGGCTTATGCCCAGAACGATGGTGTTGACTATGTGCCAATGTCAAAAGGCAAAGTTTACTTGATCCAGCTTCTGAATATCGCAGGTGTTGGTCCAATCTTTGGCCCTATCTTGGGGGCGCTCTACGGCCCTGCCGCCATGTTATGGATTGTTATCGGCTGTATTTTTGCCGGGGCAGTACATGACTATTTTTCTGGTATGCTATCTGTCCGTAACAATGGCCAATCAGTACCAAACCTAGCAGGCAAATACCTAGGTAAGAATGCCAAAAACTTTATGAATATCTTCGCTCTGGTGCTATTGCTACTGGTCGGTGTGGTGTTCATTTCTGCTCCGGCAGGTCTGTTGGGTAAATTGACCGGTTGGAATGTCAGCATGTTCGTTGGCATCATTTTTGTGTACTACCTGATCGCCACCATCGTTCCCATTGACAAGATCATTGGCCGCCTGTACCCGTTCTTTGGTGCCTTGCTGATGTTCATGTCTGTCGGTCTGACTGCGGCAATTATCGTTTCTGACCAGCACACACTGTTGGCAGGCTTCGGTCCTGGCGACTTCCTGCAGAACCTGAACCCGAAAGATGCACCGCTGTGGCCAGCACTGTTCATCACCATCGCTTGTGGTGCGGTATCCGGCTTCCATGCCACTCAGTCACCGCTGATGGCTCGTTGTGTGGAAAATGAATCCAACGGTCGCTTTGTGTTCTACGGTGCCATGATTGGTGAAGGTATTATTGCGTTGATTTGGTGTGCAATTGCCCTGTCATTCTTTGATGGTGTACAAGGGCTGAGCGATGCGATGGCTGGCAACCCGGCTAACGTAGTGTACGGTGCCTCTACAGGTCTGCTGGGTGCGGTTGGTGGCTTCCTTGCAGTATTAGGGGTAATTATTCTGCCAATCACGTCTGGTGACACCGCCTTCCGCGCTGCACGTCTGATCCTGGCTGAATACTTCAACATGCCACAAACCAAAATCTCCAAACGTCTGGTACTGGCTATTCCGCTGTTCGTGCTGGGCGCCATCCTGACCCAAGTAGACTTTGGGGTTATCTGGCGCTACTTCGGTGTGGCTAACCAAGCAACTGCCGTGATGATGCTGTGGACTGCCTCAGCTTATCTGGTACGCCATAACAAGCTGCACTGGATCTGTACCATTCCAGCCATGTTTATGACTGACGTGGTGATCAGCTTCCTGCTGAACTCCAACACATTGGGTGCGGGGCTGCCGATGACAGTTTCCACCATTGCCGGTACTATCATGACCGTGTTAATCACCGGGCTGGTGATCTACATTGGCAAAGGCAAGGCGCAGGAACTGGCGGCGACTGAAGCTGAAGAAATTTAATAATAAATAAAAAACGCAACATGAAGACCAAAGAGCCAGTCCTTTAGGACTGGCTTTTTTATTATTGCAGAGGCAAATCTGTGCATATCAAATAGCGCCGGGCTGCAGGTGTTTCGCAAACGGAAAAGCAGCTTTCAGACGCTGAATTTCTGCTGCATCCGTAATCCGCAATAACCATTGCCCTAATTCCCAGTTTGTCAGTAAATCACTGTCAGCGAGTGGCGTATAAACTCGTGAAGCATCTCGGCGCACCAATTCCAGAAGTTCAGGTGCCTCTACGCCATCCATCGCCACCAGATCCACCCTTTGCAACCAGGGTATTGCCGCAATCGGTAATAACTGAGAGTCCACATCGTGCTGCAGTAATAGCAATTCGCCGTGGCTATCAATTTCAGTAAAACATTGCTGATATCGAGTGCGGGTGAGACCGTCAAAACGCTCGCCATTGATTTGCAAAAAGCGCTCCCAGAAACGTCGGCGCTGCTGAGGAGTTGGCAACTGTTGCTGAACATCTGCGCGTTTATCGGCAATAAAGTCCATCAGTGGTGCCAACGATGGCGGTAACAATGCTTCTAGTTTGCCACGGATATCCTTAGCAAATACCGGCGCGGCACCATTGGTACTCACCGCCACGATGAGCCGACCCCGATCCACCAGTGAAGGCGTGATAAAGTCGCAGTTGTCAGGATCATCTACCACATTAACCATCGCCCCTTCTGCTCGGGCCAACTCGGCTAACTGTTGGTTCAACAACCTATCGGCAGTGGCAATGTACACCAGATCAGCTTGTTGCAGATCGGCTGTAGTGACGGTACGACAGGACAGTGTGATACGGCCACTTTCGGCATATTCGGCAACATCATCACACACGTTGGGTGCAATCACCTGAATGTCGGCTTCAGAACGAGCCAACAAATCCAGCTTGCGACTGGCGACTTCACCGGCACCAACCAGTAACACAGATAGATTCGAAGTATCGACAAATAGCGGGAAATAGCGCATCGGTCCGGGTTCCAAAGCTGACGTTAGACGTTATCTGTCAGCATAAAACTGACAGATGTCACCGGATCGCAGTATTCAGGTCAGTTGTGACACTCACTGCGTTCGGCACTGCAATTCCAACACAGTTCGAAACTGGCGTCATTAAATTCGTGACATTGCAAACATTGCCATTGCGGCAAATCGGCATTTAACGTCGCTAACTGTGACTGAGCCGGCTCCTGTTGTGACTCCGGGATCCACAGCTCTACCGTCTGCATATCAACCGGTAACTCGCCAACACCGCCCATCAGCGCTTCACCACGTAACTCCACGGTTATACCACAGGCCTCCAGCATACCTTTCCATGTATGAGCCTGAAGCAAATTTCCGCCAGCAACTAGTATCTTACGTTCTTCCATGTGACTTCCTACCGCTAGACTCTACCCATCAGGTAAAGAAAAATCAGGAATAAATCGGATGGACAAAAATTAAGCTGTTCAAATTTTGTCAAGCGACATGCTACTGCCTGATAAAGCGGCTGTCGAGCGGTACTCAGTAAAAATTTACTTTTCATCAACATTTGGGGGCGAACACAGCAGCCCCGACAGATGTACAATAAAAAGAGCCACCCGATAGAGTGGCTCTTTCCAATTTAGCTATGGGCTTGATTAAGGCATGATAGAGGGCTGATCGGCGCCTTCTTTCTCGACCTGAACCGGCATCATATGTTCGCGGCAAATGCCTAGCTTGATTGCCAGAAAACTGGCCACATAGATAGAGGAATAAGTACCCACGGTAATCCCCATCAGCAATGAAGTTGCAAAACCATGGATCAGCGTACCGCCTTTCAAGAACAACGCAATTACCGTAATAATGGTCGTTCCGGTGGTAATGATGGTACGGCTCATGGTCTGAGTGATGGAAGTATTTACCACCTCAGTCGGTGTTGCCTTACGCATCTTCAGGAAGTTTTCACGGATACGGTCAAACACCACAATAGTGTCGTTCAACGAGTAACCGACCACGGTCAACACCCCGGCCAATACTGTTAGGTCAAATTCTAACTGTAGGAATGAGAACAGCCCCAGTGTTACCGTCACGTCGTGCGCCAGTGCTGCCACCGCGCCCACCGACAACCGCCATTCGAAACGAAAAGTGACATAAAGCAGGATACAGATAAGAGCCACCAGCACCGCCAGTGCCCCCTGTTCTGCTAGCTCCTTACCTACCTGAGGGCCAACAAATTCGACACTCTTCTGCACCACTTGTGGATCCTGCGCCTTAGCAGCACCTATCACCAGTTTTACTTGATCATCACTCTTGACGCCTTCCTTAGTCTGCAACCGCACTACGACATCGCGGCTGGAACCAAAGTTCTGCACCACTGCACCAGAAATGATTTCATTATCCAGTTTGTCACGCAGTAAATTCAGATCAGCGGGCTGACTAAACGTCAGCTGAATTGACGTACCACCAGTGAAATCCAAGCCCCAGTTAATGCCCTTGGTCGCCAGCGACACCAACGACAGCACCACCAGGATCAATGACATGATACTGATAGGTAATGCATGACGGAGAAAGTTGACTGAGCCTTTAAAAGATAAAATCTGCAACATGTCCACGATCTCCTATATAGACAGCTTTTTCAGGCGCTTACCGCCCCACAGGGCATTCACAATCGCACGAGTACCCACAATCGCGGTAAACATGGATGTGGCGATACCTATCATCAGCGTCACTGCAAAGCCCTTGATGGCACCAGTGCCTACGGCAAACAGGATCAGGGCCGTAATGAAGGTCGTAATGTTCGCGTCAGCAATCGTCGAAAACGCATTGCCATAACCTTCATGAATCGCCTGCTGAATAGAGCGACCTGCGCGTAATTCTTCACGAATACGCTCGTTAATCAGCACGTTACCGTCTACCGCCATACCGACCGTCAACACCATACCGGCGATACCAGGCAACGTCAGCACAGCACCAGGGATCATCGACATCACGCCCACCACCATCACCAGGTTAGCGGTCAACGCTAGGTTGGCTATCACCCCAAATGCGCGGTAGTAAACCATCATGAACAGCAGCACCACCACCATGCCCCAAATCATCGCCTGTAGACCATTCTGAATGTTCTCGGCGCCTAGGCTTGGACCAATTGTACGTTCTTCTACGATGGACACTGGCGCAATCAAGGCGCCAGCGCGCAGCAGCAACGCCAGATTCTGTGCTTCACCATGTGTCAGTCCGGTAATCACAAAGTTGCGTCCCAGGCGCGCCTGAATGGTGGCGACTGAAATCACTTCCTCGACTTTATTCATTTTCACTGAGCCATCAGGATTACGCTCACCGCTATCCTTATACTCAATGAACAGTGTCGCCATCGGCTTCCCGATGTTGTCTTTGGTCACATCAGAGAAAATGCTGCCGCCTTTGGCATCCAGATTGATGCTCACTTGAGGTCGGCTGTACTGGTCAAATGATGGTTGAGCACCGGTGATATGATCACCTGTTAGCATCACATCCTTGTAGAGGACGACTTCCCCGCCTTCACGACGTTTGTAAACTTCAGAACCAGCAGGAATACGCCCGGCTTTAGCGGCCGCCAAATCAGTTTTTTGATCCACCATGTGGAATTCAATAGAAGCGGTTGCTCCGAGAATTTCCTTAGCACGTGCGGTATCTTGCACCCCTGGTAATTCAACAATGATGCGTTCAGCGCCCTGACGCTGAACCACAGGTTCAGCCACCCCTAACTCGTTAACACGGTTACGGATAGTGGTGATGTTCTGGGTCAGTGCATCTTCTTTGATCTGTCGCAGATAATGTTCACTCATCGTCGCTAACAGCACAAAGTTGTCACCATCAGTGGTATCAGTAAACACCATCTCATTGTTGGAATGGGTTTTCAGGTATTGTTCCGCTTTTGCCAATGTTTCGGCATCTCGGAAACGTACTTCAATACCTTTCGGAGTCGCTTTGGCCCCAGCGTAACGAATACTCTGTTCGCGCAATTGGCTACGGAAATCCGCCACTTTAGCGTCTTCCATCTTGCGAATGGCTTCGCTCATATCCACTTCCATCAGGAAGTGCACACCGCCACGCAGGTCAAGACCGAGTTTCATGGGGTTAGCGCCAAGTTTCTCCAGCCACGCTGGCGTTGCAGGGGCTAAGTTAAGGGCTACCGAAAAGTTTTCACCCAGCGTAGAAGCTATCGCTTCCTTCGCCAACAGTTGATCTTCGGCACTGTTGACCCGCACCAGTAACTGGCCGTTTTCCAGTTCTGAGCGCTTGATCTTAATGCCTTTACTGAGCAACAGTTGTTCGACTTGAGTTTCAGTGGCAGGCGTCACGGCAGTACCGCGCGTTCCCACCACCTGCACCGCATGATCCTCACCAAAGAGGTTAGGCACAGCATAGAAAGCCCCCACGGCGATAATAATAATCACCAGCAGGTTCTTCCACATAGGATACTTATTTAACACGCCTCAGCTCCCTTGGCTTACAGCGACTGCATAGAGCCTTTAGGCAATACCGCCGCAATATAGTCTTTTTTAATGGTGATTTGAGTGTCGTCATTAAGACTGATGAGCACGTAATCATTGTCTTCGGCAATCTTGGCAATCTTGCCAACTAAACCACCACTGGTCAGCACTTCATCGCCTTTGCCCAGAGAGGCCATCAGATTTTTGTGCTCTTTCACACGCTTTGACTGCGGACGGAAAATCATGAAATAGAAGATCAGTGCAAAAATCGCCAGCATAAACACCAGTTCCATGGTGCCGCCAGACTGAGGTGCGCCACCGGCTGCACTCGCGTAAGCATTTGAAATAAACATAGTTCTCTCTTCTTATTAACAGTGGATTCAATCAATTGCTTCAGGGACTTCGCGCCCCTGACGGCTATAGAATTCCCTTACAAAGGCGTCTAATGTACCTGTCTCGATAGCGCCACGCAAACCTTCCATCAATCTTTGGTAATAACGCAGATTGTGAATGGTATTGAGGCGGGCACCGAGCATCTCATTGCAACGGTCAAGATGGTGCAAATAAGCCCGTGAGTAATGCTTGCATGTATAACAATCGCACTCAGGATCCAATGGTGATGTGTCATCCCTGTGACGCGCATTACGAATTTTTATCACGCCATCGATCGTAAACAGATGTCCATTGCGTGCATTACGGGTAGGCATCACACAGTCAAACATATCGACACCGCGGCGCACACCTTCCACCAAATCTTCCGGTTTGCCCACCCCCATCAAATAACGGGGTTTATCAGCTGGGATTTGTGGACAAATGTGTTCCAGAATGCGGTGCATATCGGCTTTAGGCTCACCGACTGCCAGACCGCCAATGGCATAGCCATCAAAGCCGATGTCCACCAGCCCTTTTAAACTCTCATCACGCAAAGTTTCGTAGATACTGCCTTGAATAATCCCAAACAGTGAGTTTGGGTTTTGTAAGCGATCAAATTCTTCGCGGGAACGCTTAGCCCAACGCAACGACATCTCCATCGACTTACGTGCTTCATCGGGTGTCGCCGGATAGGGCGTGCACTCATCAAATATCATTACGATATCAGACCCAAGCGCATGCTGAATTTGCATCGACTTTTCAGGGTCAAGGAAGATTTTTTCGCCATTGATGGGTGAACGAAAATGCACGCCCTCTTCGGTAATTTTGCGAATATCGCCAAGACTAAACACCTGAAAGCCGCCGGAGTCGGTCAAGATTGGTCGTGGCCAGTTCATAAAGTCGTGCAAATCGCCATGCTTACGCATGATCGCTTCGCCAGGACGCAGCCACAAATGGAAGGTATTTCCCAGCAGAATATCGGCACCGGTTGCGCGGACTTCTTCAGGGGTCATCCCCTTGACCGTCCCGTAGGTGCCCACCGGCATAAACGCTGGCGTTTCTACAGTGCCACGTTCAAAAATCAAACGTCCACGGCGCGCTCGGCCGTCAGTGGTATCCAGTTCAAATTTCATTTATTACCTCGTCAGAGAAACAGTCCGACTTTGCTATGGCCAGTGGCCCCTTAAATAAAGAAGGCAAGCGGTAACGCGATGCGTCCCCTTGCCCATTACCTGTTACAGTTAGCTTGGCAGTATACCGTAAGCCCAATGCTTAGTTTACTTTTTTGGTCACAAACATGGCATCACCGTAACTGAAGAAACGATATTTCTGTGCCACAGCATGTTGGTATGCCGGCATCACATGCTCAAAGCCCGCAAAAGCACTGACCAGCATAATCAGGGTGGATTCCGGTAAATGGAAATTGGTCACCATAGCGTCAACCACTTTGAACTCAAAACCGGGATAGATAAAGATGTCGGTATCACCACAAAATGGCTGAATGTCGCCGCCATTGAACTTAGCGGCGCTCTCTAGTGAACGGACAGAAGTCGTTCCCACCGCAATCACCCGTTTACCAGCCGCTTTAGTGGCTCTGATAGCCGCTACGACATCGGCAGGAACATTGGCCCACTCTGAGTGCATATGGTGTTTCTGCACATCATCAACGCGCACTGGTTGGAAAGTGCCCGCGCCTACATGCAGTGTCACAAACGCTTGCTTGATGCCTTTAGCTGCCAATTTTTGCAGTAATGCTTGGTCAAAGTGCAATCCGGCGGTAGGCGCAGCCACCGCACCAGGCGTTTTACTATAAACCGTCTGGTAGCGTTCTTTATCTGCATCTTCATCTGGCCGGTCAATATAAGGGGGTAAAGGCATATGCCCAACCGCTTCCAGCATCGACAGTATGGTGCCATCACCCTGCAATTCCAGCTCAAATAAGGCATCATGGCGAGCCAGCATTTTCAGCAAATAGCCGCCATCCAGCTCGATTTCAGAACCCGGCTTAGGAGACTTGGAACTGCGCACGTGCGCCAACATGCGTTTATCATCCAGCATGCGTTCCAACAGAATTTCCAGTTTGCCGCCGCTGGCCTTATGACCGTATACCCGCGCAGGCACTACGCGGGTATTGTTGAATACCATTAAATCGCCTTCTTCAACTAAATCAAGGAGATCAGTAAAATGAAGGTCATTGAGTCCACCAGTATTGCCATCCAGATGCAATAATCTGGATGCACTGCGTTCTGGCATAGGGAACTTAGCAATCAACTCTTCAGGAAGATCGAAAGCGAAATCTGCAACTCGCATTGGGAAGCCTCTGCATAGCGAAAAACGGCCGCTAGTCTAGGGGCTGGTCGGGACAAGATCAAGAACCCTTGGATTCCGACTCTGGCATCTCCTCTTGCTTATGTTCATCCATCATTGGCTGATTGGACGAAATTTGCTCAAACGGGATATCAACTTGCACCCGTTTACGTTGAGGTTGAGGGGTTTTACCGATAAATTTGCCGATCCAGTTCCACATCATCCTTGATCCTTAAAACCAACAGTCCTGACAAATAAGCGCGCACCATACCAGATACGCACAACAGCATCTGTGATGCTTTTCATACTCTGGTGCGACATAATAGTCCGATGATGAAAACCCGCAAGTACAAATTATGAACTTTTTGGCCCATCTGCACTTGGCAGATATTAGCGGAACCTCTCTAGCTGGTAATCTAGCGGGAGACTTTGCCAAAGGCAGCATTGCCGATCACCCGCAACACCTGCAACAAGGGATTTGGTTGCACCGCCAGATTGACCGAATCACCGATGAACACGAACTGACACGTGATCTGCGCCGACAATTTCCCAAAACACTACAGCGCGTGGCACCAGTGCTGATGGATCTGGCATTTGATCATATGCTGGCACGCTATTGGGAGGAATATCATCATCAAACCTTAGCCAGCTTTTGCGCTCATGCGTATCAACAGCTGGAACTGACAGCCCAATTACCTGAACGGCTGCAACGCCTAGTGCCGATGATGAAACAGGACAACTGGTTGTACTCCTATGCGGAACGTTCAGGGCTGGAAGCCGCCTTACAAGGTGTCAGCCGCCGAGTATCACAACCGCAGCTGTTTCAAGGTGCCGCCAAGGTCCTCAAGCAGTTGGATACTGAAGTCGAAATTGCGTTTCGTACCCTGTATCCACAACTGATGGCTTATAGCCGGATGCTGGCTCGCAAAACGCCAGAACAATACCTGTCCTGAACTGTGTAGTTTTTGGTAGAATGCCCACCCGTTCAAGGAGGCTTTATGCAAAAGTTCCACTACCAGCCACCCACATTGCCTTGGCTGGATATCCGTTATCGTGATCGTGACATTATTGTCATCAATAAACCTGTTGGCTTACTTTCCAATCCGGGAATGGCCGCAGAGACCCATGATTGCGCCCTCACCCGCCTGCAACAGTTATATCCAGAAACATTGCTGGTACACCGTCTCGATTGTGCAACTTCGGGGATCATGGTGTTTGCGCGCAGTAAAAAAGCCGAATCGAATCTGAAAACCCAGTTTCAGGAACATCGCAACGATAAACTCTATATCGCCGAAATTAGTGGCATTTTGGAAAACGATGAGGGAACGGTAGATTTGCCGTTGGCAGCAGATAAACAACATCCACCACTGCAACAAGTCAACGAAGATGGCCGTAAAGCGATAACTCATTATCGAGTGTTGGAACGTCGAGCCCACTCGACTTTGGTGACTTTACAGCCAGAGACCGGACGAACACACCAGCTCAGAGTCCATATGTTAGCCTTAGGTCATCCCATTCTTGGGGATGATTTTTATGGTGATGAACAGGTACAAAAAGCTCGGCCACGCCTGTGCTTGCATGCCGCCAGTTTGATATTCAATCACCCTTGGTCTGGCAAAGAGATGCACTTTGTCAGCATGGCCGGTTTCTAAATCGGCCTTAAGCGTTAAGCACTGAGCTTTTCAGCCTGGTAGCGACTGCCATTATCGCTGCAAAATACCAGCGAGTCGCTTCCCTGTAGCAACAAATAGTCACCAAAGAGATTGCCTTCGGTCTCTTCCAGACGCAGGCCTTCTGCAGTCTCCGTTGCTGTCATTTCATCGAGGCTGTGACAACCATCGCTGAACCAGGTTGCCATAAACCATTTACCGTTATCGCGAAACAGTTGTATTTCATCATTAAGATGCTGCCGCTGATCGCGCCAACACCCAATAAACTGGTGCTCACCGTGATGGACTTGTTGTAATCTACGGCGTTTTTCCAAAGCGGAAAGGCCGGAAAGTTTACTCAGTCCCTGCAGTTGCAAAGGTACTTTATTCTGGAGATCCAGCAGTAAACCCATAATACTTTTGCCCCCAAATGCAAAAAGTAATTAAAACGTAAAAAAAGATCAAATTATTTACAAACCAAGTAGTTAGTAAAAAATCTCTGATGCGTGCGCAGTGTAACCTATTGCACTAACAAAAGCGTGATAAAAATCACACTCAGTTGTTTATTTCAGCAGTTGGTGAAGTGGCTCACAGCTTCCTGAAACATAAAATAAAGGCAGCCAGATGGCTGCCTTGGAAAGAGAGATTATGCACTGTTAGCGACGCGGTGGTTCCCGTTCAGCCCCCATGCACGCCGCCGCGGTAAATACCACATCGGTGGAGGAATTCAACGCAGTTTCCGCCGAATCCTGGACCACGCCAATAATCATCCCCACGGCAACTACCTGCATCGCAGTACTGTTATCAATCCCAAATAAACTGCATGCTAGGGGTATCAATAATAACGACCCACCCGCCACGCCAGAGGCGCCACAGGCCGAAACTGATGCGATAATACTCAGCAGTATCGCTGTCGGCATATCTACCGGAATGCCCAAGGTATTCACCGCCGCTAACGTCAGTACTGTAATGGTGATCGCCGCACCGCCCATATTGACCGTAGCGCCTAATGGGATTGACACTGAATAGGTGTCCTCATGCAGTTGCAACTTCTCACAAAGTGCCATATTTACCGGAATATTGGCGGCGCTGGAGCGGGTGAAAAATGCAGTGACACCACTTTCGCGCAAACAGGTGAGCACCAAGGGGTACGGATTGCGACGGATTTTGTAATACACCAACAGCGGGTTGATCACCAAGGCAATAAACAGCATGGCACCCAACAGCACCGCTAACAGATGTGCATAACCGGCAAGCACACCAAAGCCAGTTTCGGCAACCGCAACGGCCACCAATCCAAAGACCCCGAACGGTGCCAAACGGATAACAAAACGCACCATCTGCGAGATGCTATGGGCGATGTCCCAGAACACCTGCTTACTGACATCAGTGCCGTGGCGCAGTGCCAGACCGAGTCCGATAGCCCAGACCAAGATACCGATATAATTACCTGTCATCAGGGCGTTGACCGGATTATCGATCAAGCGGAACAGCAGCGTATGCAACACCTCTCCGATATCCTGTGGCGGTGTCAGTTGCTGCTGCGACAGTTGTAATTCCAGTGTGGAGGGAAACATAAAGCTGGCAGCAACGGCGGTCAGTGCCGCCGCGAAGGTTCCCACCAAATAGAGGATCACCACCGGGCGCATATTCGTTTGGGTATTTTTTTTCTGATTAGCAAGTGACGCCGCAACCAACACAAACACTAGGATCGGCGCGATGGCTTTCAACGCCCCAACAAACAAGTCACCAAGGAAAGCGATACTTTGAGCCCACTGAGGCGCCATAACAGCAAGCACAATGCCCGCCACAATACCGATAAAAATTTGCAATACCAAGCTACCATGCAGTAGCCGTTTAAGAACAGAGGAGGAAGGGTTCATTATTTAACCTGTCGTTATTATTCATGATGGCCGATGCCATTGCAGCTACGTTTTTAACGGAGATGTCTCGGCTTGTCCAGCCATCACACGGCAAAAACGCCAATTCAGAGCAAATAACGATAAGTTAGCTTTCTGTCAGTGATTTAGCCCCACGTAACATGGCCTCCACCAACTCACGGGCATCAAATTTGGTCAGCGCTTCGTTTGCCCCCACCTGATGTGCCTGACTGACACTGATCTCGCTCGAAAGAGAAGTGTGTAAAATAATGTAGGCATGGCGCAACAACGGATTATCGCGCACTTCAAATGCCAGCTCATAACCATCAAGTCCCGGCATTTCAATGTCGCTCACCAGAATATCCACCGGTCGTTTATCTGCCGCCCCCTGTTCCATAATGGTCAAGGCTTCTTTACCGTTGGAGGTGACATCATAGGGGATATTAAGATTGTCCAGTGCATCGCACAGTTGCTTACGCGCCACCTTAGAATCATCTACCAATAAAATACGTAACGGCCGTAGCAGTTCACGCTGAATGTCTGTCACCCCGGCAAGATTCTGCGATGCCAGCGGGAAGATTTTTGACAATAGCAATTCCAGATCCAGCAGTTGGATCAGCTGGTTGTCGTAGCGGGTGACGCCTGTTAGAAACGCATTTTTCCCAAGATTAGATGGCGGTGATTCAATATCTCGCCAATTACACTCAACTATTTTCTCAATGCCACGCACCAAGAAACCTATCACCATTCGCTGGCAGTCGGTGATAATGATAAACGATGACGCCATTTCCTCTTTGCTGATCGGGGCATATCCCACGGCCGCCGCCATATCCACCACAGGTATCGTATGCCCACGGATAGCCGCGGCCCCCACCACGCACGCATGGGCATTAGGAAGCTGACTCAGCGGTTGGAACGGCACTAGCTCACGAATTTTCAAGGTTCCCATGGCAAATAACTGACGCTGAGACAAGCGGAATAGCAGCAGCCCCTGCGACTGGTTGGCCTTGCTTTTCATGTGTTCTCCGGAAATGAAAGACGGTGATTATTGCGTTTTAGCATAACACAGCCCCTAAAAACAGGCGCTCTAGCAGTAGGATCTCGTGCACAAGTTTGATTTTTTATCCTTGAAGACGATAAAGCACATCAAAAACAAATTGGTCCCAACCGTCATCAGCAAAAGCAGCATCGTACATGGAGCGAACTTGCGCCACAGCGTGCACAGGCGCCGCTCCGTCACTCGCCAACAATTCTGCCATCATTACGCCCAGCAAACCAGCATCTGCCGCCGTCAGTAACAGCTTATGTCCGAGCTGCAATTGCTGCGCGGCAAAACTGAGGGCTTGCGGTAATAACTGTGCCAGCTGTTGCAGTAATGCTTCGTCCGGCGTTAAGTGAATGGGTAATGGCAGTTGCAATGCCGCCACGCTGGCAGACACGGCGGTCGAAGAAGGCTGTAATTGCAGTAGTGCCAACAATTGATGCTCATGCATCAGCGCGGGTAACGCTACCTGCGGCGTCATCATTAACGATGCGACATTGTCATTTAACCAGATTAGTTCCACGTTTTTACCACAGAGCCACTGAAATATCGGCAACGACAATACCGCAATGTTTATTCGTAATCGGTGATATTCAGCAAAAAATTACGCTTCAGCGGCCTCCAATACCAGTAATTGCTGTTTCATTGTCAGCCCCCAGGCATAACCGGTCAGCGCTCCGTTTTTTCCTATCACGCGATGACAGGGAATAATAATTGCGATGTGATTAGCGCCGTTAGCACTGCCAACCGCCCGTGCGGCCTTAGGCTGCTGTATGCGTTGTGCCAACTCGCCATAACTGCAAGCCTCACCATAAGGGATCTGCAATAACTGAGACCAGACCCGTTGTTGAAACTGAGTGCCCGCGGGTGCCAGCGGTACGCTGAAGTCACGTCGTTTTCCTGCAAAATACTGTTGCAGTTGTTCAGCGGCTTGCTGTAAAAACTGATGCGCCTGCAGCATCTGTGCTGATTCAGCCGTAACGGTGAGCGTCTTTTTCGCGGCAACAGGTCTAAGGTCAGTTAATCCCACACCACTTGCGGCTAACCACAATGGGCCACAGGGCGAGTCAATGGTCAATTCCGCCAGCGGTGGTGATGGTGCCATAGTCAGTATCAGGTTATTCATGCTTCAATATTACTCCTACGGTTGTCGTTACAGGTGTCGTCTGCGGCCGCTTGCTGCCAAAGATTTAACGTCAGATAACTGCCCCAAGGTGCCGCCATTTTGGCAATCTGCTGCAGAGCAACTTCAATCTTTACTGCTGGGTCCGGTAACAGTTGCAGTAACTGTTTTCTGACAACCAAATCACCACTTAGCAATATGTCAGGAGCAGAAAGACCACGCATAGCCGCATAGGCGACCGTCCACGGCCCGATACCTTTTAGTGTTAGCCAATCCGCTAATGGCCGCTCATCGGGCGACATAGGTGTGTCGGCAGTTTGCAGGTAACGAGCGAGCCGCAGTAACGTCTGCTGGCGACTTTGTGGCATCGGCAATGTGGCACAAAGTTCATCGGTCAAGGCGGTAGGCTCCGGGAAAAATACACAATGCCGCCCATTTATCAGTAATTTCTCTCCCGTTTGTTGCAGTAGTTGTCTCAGCAACTTGGTGGCTTGTTTCACGCTGACCTGCTGCCCCAATATTGCCCTAATACCCGCTTCAGCAACTGAGCCGCAACCTGGCAGCCGCAATCCCGGTTGCAGTTGCAACGCTGGTAACCGATGCTGCAATGCTGACAATCTGCCGTGGATCACCGCAGGTTCAGCATCTAGATCCAGTATCTGCCTCAGACACTGCAACCACATCGGCAGCAAGGCCAAACTGTCTTCAGCAACCAGCGCCACTTCTACTCGGAATCTGTGCTGCTTGGGCTCATCCACCGCAAAAAACCAACCGCGAAGTTGTTGTTGCAACTGTCTCACTCTCAGTGTGCGACCATATCCTTGTTGGCCTTGATGTTCAAACCACTCCATGTCTGCAACTGAACGCCATTGCAAAAAGTGCCGCAATTGCTGCCAAGCATAGGGGGGCCGGTAGCTTAGAAAAAGCGTGATGTGGGTTTGAGACGTTTCCGTTGATGAGCGATGCCGGATGGCCGTTGGTGGTAGTTGCAATCGCTGCTGAAAGACTTCATTGAAACGCCGTATGCTGTTAAACCCGCAAGCCAGCGCTATCTGTGTCACTGGCATGCTTGTCTCGTGCAACAGCTGTTTGGCAAACAATAACCGACAATAAATAGCGTACTGCAGCGGTGAAGTGCCTAATGCGTCATTGAATAATTTACGCAACCAGCGGCTACTGATCCCCAATCGCTGAGCCAACTGCTCAACGGCCTGCGATGTATCACCATTGAGTGCCCCCTGCTCTATCAAACGCATGGCGCGTTCCAACGTCGTGCGCGTTCCACGCCAGGCACTGGAACCAGGCGCACTCTCGGGACGACAACGTAAGCACGGTCTTAAACCGGCCGCAGCCGCAGCGGCAGCGCTGGCAAAATACTGCACATTGCGTTCGCTAGCACTGACCGCCGGACACACTGGGCGGCAATAGATACCGGTGCTGTGTACCCCCACAAAAAAACGCCCATCAAAACGAGGATCACGGCTGAGGCGTGCCTGGCGACAAATCGCAGGAGATAAGCAAGAAATACTCATAAGTTCGGCCAGAAGTCAGCAGTTATGCGCCAGATTACCCAACCTCGGCAAAGGTGACTAGCGGAAAACGGAACTCAATTGGTGAGATTATTCATGACAAGGTGGTCGCCATCAGCTCATGCCGGTCTCCCCATAAATAGGGTATGCTATGACCACTGACATTAATGAAGAAAACACTATGATCCAAAAGCTGTTTAGTATTTTTGAGGGCTGGACTAATCCGCTGCCAGATATCGATCCGCCGCAGCCGCCTAAAGGACTACTGGCGTTTTGTCGCCACTATACTCGCGGCTTTGAAAAACCGCTTATCATCATGTCGTTACTAACAGCATCACTGGCAGTGCTGGAAGTCTCACTGTTTGGCTTTATGGGACAACTGGTTGACTGGCTGGTGAGTAAAGATCCCAACACGTTACTGCAACAAGAAGGTAGCAAACTGCTCGGTATGACACTGATGGTGCTGGTACTGATCCCACTGTTAACGCTAGCCCATGCATTGATTGTGTACCAGAGCCTATTGGGTAATTATCCAATGTCGGTGCGTTGGTTAGCCCACAAGTATTTACTTAAACAAAGTGTGGCCTTCTACCAAAACGATTTTGCCGGACGCATAGCAACCAAAGTGATGCAAACATCTCTGGCTATTCGCGAGACCGTAATGAAGCTGCTGGATGTGCTGGTGTATATCCTAGTGTATTTCACCTCAATGGTAGTGATGATGGCTCGCGCCGATTGGCGGCTAATGTTGCCGATGATGGTGTGGCTGCTATGTTATGTCTGTCTGCAGTGGTATTTTGTCCCACGACTGAAACGTGTTGCCAGCGAACAAGCCGATGCCCGCTCGACCATGACAGGTCGCATCGTCGACAGCTATACCAATATCGCCACAGTGAAGTTATTTGCACATACCCATCAGGAAGCAGACTACGCCCGCAAAAGTATGAGCGGATTTCTCGACACTGTGTACCGCCAAATGCGCCTAGTCACTGGTATCAATGTCAGCGTGCAAGTGCTCAATTACCTGCTGGCATTTACCGTTGCCGCGCTATCTATTTGGTTGTGGATGGGTAGCGCCATCACCGTAGGGGCGATTGCCATTGCCGTCAGTTTGGCGTTGCGACTTAATGGGATGTCGCAATGGATCATGTGGGAAGTCAGTGCGCTGTTTGAAAATATTGGTACCGTGACGGATGGCATGCACACACTGTCGCAGCCCACGAAAATAACTGATGCACCAGCCGCAACCCCCTTACTTGTCACCAAAGGTGCCATCGACTTCAACCATGTCAATTTCCATTACGGTGAACAAAACGGGGTGCTGAATAATCTGGATCTGCATATCAAACCCGGCGAAAAAATTGGTTTGGTCGGCCGTTCCGGTGCGGGTAAGTCAACGATGGTCAACCTGTTGATGCGTTTTTATGATGTCGAAGACGGTAGCATCTGTATTGATGGGCAGAATATCCGCGAGATCACGCAGGATTCATTGCGCTCTAACATCGGGATGGTGACCCAGGATACGTCTCTGCTGCACCGCTCCATTCGGGAAAATATTCTCTACGGTAGGCCCGATGCCACTGAAGCTGAAATGCTACAGGCCATTGAAAAAGCACAGGCAAAAGAATTTATTGCAACGCTGACAGATCCTAAAGGGAATAGTGGCCTGGACGCCCAAGTGGGAGAACGCGGCGTTAAGCTCTCTGGTGGGCAGCGCCAGCGTATTGCCATCGCGCGAGTGCTGTTAAAAGATGCGCCAATCCTGATTTTGGATGAAGCCACTTCTGCACTGGACTCTGAAGTTGAAGCGGCTATCCAAGAAAGTCTCTATCAACTGATGGAAGGCAAAACCGTTATTGCCATCGCCCACCGGCTATCCACCATAGCTGCGATGGATCGGTTGATAGTATTAGATCAAGGACGAGTGGTTGAACAGGGAACCCACCAGCAACTGCTGCAACACAACGGCATTTATGCACACTTGTGGGCTCATCAGACCGGGGGATTCCTTGGCGTTGACTAGGTTCAACCATCAGAACGGTTAAGCCTTCAGACTTATCATGACCTATGTTGGCGCGATAGCGCCTGCGCCAACGAAAGAGCGCCCCAACAACCGCAAGGTCTGGACGCGCTCGCCACTCTCCACTCACCACTCGCCAGAAAAGATAATATTGCAGTAGCCGCTAATATCGTTCGCCGCCAATGTCCCATAACACGCCACGAGTTGTCTGAAAGATACCGTGCATAGCGAAATCGTTATCCCGGCCAAGACGGCTAACGGATAGACACCAAAATTTTGCTAAAAATCTGCACTTACACCGTTGAAATTTTGCGCCTTTGCTACACTTTTCCCATCACAATTCTGTTGAGAGAAAAGGCATCATGAACTGGCGTAAAATGAAAATTGCTTGGCGTGCTGGTGTAAGCTTCGGTTTGATTGCAATCATTATGGTATTGATGGCGGTTTTTTCTGTGCAGCAGATGAATCAGCTCAATAACGCGTCCACCGAAATCAACAAAAACTGGCTACCGAGTGTACGTCAGAATTCGGCTTTGCTATATCTCACCCAAAAATTGCGAGTCGCAGAATTTACCCATGTACAGCAGTCCCGAGAAGAAGATATGCGTGCGACTGAGCAACAATTTGTGGTGATCATGCAGGATATCGAAAACTCTGAAAAACAATACCAACATCTTATCGATCCCAACTCTGCAGAAGAAAAACAACTATTTGAGCGTTATTCCCAAACAAAACAACATTATCTAGCGCAACATGATGAATTTTTAGTCATCTCCAAGCAAAACCTGACACAGCAGGCCTTTTCTAAATTAATGGACATGGAGCCCACCGCCAAAGAACTTGAACAAGCGTTGCAGGCGATGATTGAGTTCAACAACAAAGGGGCGGCCAACGCCAGTGATGCTGGCGATATGCGTTACGAGTTTGCCATGACCGCCATAGGCATTGTGTTGTTGCTCAGTTTTGCCGTCATGGGCGTTATCAGTGTGATATTTACTCGCAGCATTGTGCGGCCACTGGCCGAAGCTGTTGCCAGTGCAGAAGCCGTAGCGGATGGCAATCTTAATCATGTCATCAACGATGAAGGTTCCGATGAACCCGCGGCGGTGATGCGCGCCATGCAAAATATGCAGCGGCAGTTGCGAGATACCATTAGCCAAATATCTACCGCATCAACCGCGCTTTCCAATGCAGCGTTATTGTTGAATCAACAAACCGATGCCAATCGACAAGAACTTAATATCCAAAATGGTGAAATTCAATCCGCTGCGACCGCAGTAACTGAAATGACCAGTGCAGTAGAAGAGGTTGCCCTCAATGCTCAGTCCACCTCAGATGCGACAGAGAAAGCAGAATCGTCGGTACAAGATGGTTTCGCCCAAGTTGCACAAACCACCGAGCAGATAGTCGCGGTGGGTAAAGAGATCACCCGTTCAAATCAACTTTCCAGCGATTTAGCCCGTAGAGTTGATGACATCAGTAAGGTGTTGGATGTTATTCGCGCGATTGCGGAGCAAACTAACTTGCTGGCCTTAAATGCTGCCATTGAAGCTGCACGGGCAGGCGATCAAGGCCGTGGTTTTGCCGTGGTAGCTGACGAGGTGCGCACACTGGCACTGCGGACACAAAATTCCACCGAAGAGATTGAATCGACCATCAGATTAGTGCAACAAGAGTCTCGCCAGGCGGCGGACGCCATGCAAAAAAGCCATCAGCAGGCGCAGGCAATGGAGGAGAACGCACGGGCAACACGTCAGAGTATTGAGATAATCGCCTCGCAGATTAAAGATATCAGTCAACGCACCCTATTAATCGCTAGCGCCGCAGAAGAACAGGTAGCGGTCGCCAGAGAAGTAGACCAAAACCTAAATAATATTCAAAGTGCTTCGTCCACGATTACCGATGGGGCCAATCAAACCGCAACCGCCAGTACAGAATTACAGCAACTGGCGCAACGACTGAAAGATTTAGTCAGTCGATTTCAGTTCTAACCAATATTAACTGACCCTAAGGACATGATGTGGCGAGGATGAGTTAGCTTGGGCTCAACATGTTGCAACGCCATGCAGCGAGCTCAAGGGTGCCACGCATAATGGCGAAGCCGCATTCTTGAGGCTTTGGCGCCAGCGCTTAAAACAGATAAAACGCTATCTAGAAATGATAGGCACAAAAAAACCGCCACTAGGCGGTTTTAATTAAGTGGTGGAGCTATGCGGGATCGAACCGCAGACCTCTTGCATGCCATGCAAGCGCTCTCCCAGCTGAGCTAAAGCCCCAAATTCATATTCCCGATGGAAGTGAATTTGGCATCCCCTAGGGGATTCGAACCCCTGTTACCGCCGTGAAAGGGCGGTGTCCTAGGCCTCTAGACGAAGGGGACCTTGGAAAGTGTTTCTCTCCGCTACCGGAGTAGTTCATGCGACTGGCACAAACTGAATATTTGGTGGAGCTATGCGGGATCGAACCGCAGACCTCTTGCATGCCATGCAAGCGCTCTCCCAGCTGAGCTATAGCCCCGAAATTCGTATTCCGAATATCGGAATTGGCATCCCCTAGGGGATTCGAACCCCTGTTACCGCCGTGAAAGGGCGGTGTCCTAGGCCTCTAGACGAAGGGGACCCTGGCTGAAACTTTACTCTGTTTCCTGAGGCGGTTAAACCTGCTGACTTTTTTATTCCACCAATATAAGGCTGTATCGGTGAAATTGGCATCCCCTAGGGGATTCGAACCCCTGTTACCGCCGTGAAAGGGCGGTGTCCTAGGCCTCTAGACGAAGGGGACCCTGGNGATTCGAACCCCTGTTACCGCCGTGAAAGGGCGGTGTCCTAGGCCTCTAGACGAAGGGGACCCTGGACTGAAACTTTACTCTGTTTCCTGAGGCGGTTATACCTGCTGACTTTTTCACTCCACCAATATAAGGCTGTATCGGTGAAATTGGCATCCCCTAGGGGATTCGAACCCCTGTTACCGCCGTGAAAGGGCGGTGTCCTAGGCCTCTAGACGAAGGGGACCCTGGACCAAGAAATTGGTGGAGCTATGCGGGATCGAACCGCAGACCTCTTGCATGCCATGCAAGCGCTCTCCCAGCTGAGCTATAACCCCGAATCTCTTGAACATTTGAGCATGCTACAGCGGACTGTCACCCATGTCTCAAGTGCGAGGCGCATTCTATGCAGCACACCCAAATGTGTCAACGCATTTTTTAGGAATTTAATCTGGCTGCTACAAATTCAACCGCTTTGGAGATTCTTTGCTCGCAACGGACTTTTCCGATAAGAAACAGCGTAATATCTAACGATGGTGATTGGCCAACACCGGTGACGGCAACCCGCAGTGGCATACCCACTTTGCCCATACCCACTTCCAGTTCGGCAGCAGTTTCTTCTATCGCCTGATGCACCGCTTCTTGGGTCCATTCAGGTAATGCGGCCAGCTTCTGCTGAACCAGTTTTAGGGGCTCCATTGCCACACCGCGCAGGTGCTTTTTAGCCGCGGATTCTTCAAACTCCGCAAAATCTTCATAGAAGTAACGGCTATGTTCAGCCATCTCTTTTAATGTTTTGCTGCGTTCCGCCAACGCGGTCACCACCGCCGACAATGCAGGGCCATTGCTGGTATCAATCTGCTGATCCTGCATATGCCATTGCAGATAGCCTGCAACGTATTCAGGATCCAGCGTTTTGATGTAATGCTGGTTCAGCCACTGTAGTTTTTCGGTATTAAAGGCAGAGGCCGATTTGTTGATGTCATCCAGTTTGAAATACTGCACCATCTCATCGAGAGAGAAAATTTCCTGGTCACCATGAGACCAACCCAAACGTACCAGATAGTTCAGCAGTGCTTCAGGCAGATAGCCATCGTCACGATACTGCATCACACTAACCGCGCCATGACGTTTTGATAACTTGGCACCGTCATCACCGAGGATCATGGCCACATGGGCATATTCGGGAATAGGTGCACCCAGCGCTTTTAGAATATTGATCTGTTTTGGGGTGTTGTTGATATGGTCTTCACCACGGATAACGCAAGTGATCCCCATATCCCAGTCGTCCACCACCACACAGAAGTTATACGTCGGTGTACCATCGCTGCGAGCGATGATCAGGTCATCTAATTCTTCGTTGGCGATTTCAATGCGGCCACGGACGTGGTCATCAAATACTACGCTACCGTCCTGGGGCATTTTAAAGCGGATGACGTAAGGCTCATCGGTGTCGCGGGGCGCAGCATCACGACAGCAGCCATCATATTTCTGGCGTTCACCTTTAGCGGCCTGCCCTTCTCGCAACGCCTCAAGACGTTCTTTTGAGCAGTAACACTTATAGGCTTTACCCTCTTCCAGCAGTTTTGCAATCACTTCATTGTAACGGTCAAAACGCTTGGTCTGGTAATAAGGGCCTTCGTCCCAATTCAGGCCAAGCCATTCCATACCTTCAAGAATGGCATCCACTGCTGCCTGAGTTGAACGCTCCAGATCCGTATCCTCAATACGCAGTACAAACTCACCTTTATTGGCCCGGGCGTGAAGCCAGGAATAAAGAGCTGTACGGGCACCGCCCACATGTAAATAGCCGGTTGGGCTAGGAGCAAAACGCGTCTTGATGGTCATAATCGAACACAAACCTTATTGAGTAAGGAGCCTGTTCACAGGCGAGTGAAAAAAGAGCGTCTATTCTAACAGTCCTAGACATTAGGGGGAAAGAGTAAAGCATCACCTTGCATAATCGCCGCCGTTCATGTCTTCGCTCGCACCAATAGGCGGAAATCCACCCATCTTCACTTTAAATGTGAGCCATTTCTCACACACCTAACATTTACGCGTGATCCATATCAAACAATCTACACTTGAATAACCAATAGGTTACGTAAAAGTAAACAAATTGGCGCACAACTTGCCTTTAGTCAGGGCAACCATTGGGAAATAAAGCTGTTTTCCCGGGTCCAGATACGTATTTATGGGGCTCGTATCTGCAAAAACTTATAATTCAGAAGGATTAAAACGATGACTATAAAAAGTACCAAGCACCTCAATATGTGGTCTCAGCCATTAAAGACACTGGCCAAGCTGGCGTTATTGGGCAGCGTTATGACCGCCAGCTTCCTAGCGGTGGCTGAGCCAGTAGAAATCAAGTTTTCCCACGTAGTTGCAGAAAATACACCTAAAGGCCAGGCAGCACTCAAATTTAAAGAATTGGTGGAGCAGCGGTTGCCGGGTGAATACAAAGTCAGTGTTTTCCCTAACTCACAGCTCTTCGGCGATAACAACGAATTGGCAGCGTTGCTGCTGAATGATGTGCAGTTTGTGGCACCGTCGTTATCCAAATTTGAACGTTATACCAAAAAACTGCAGTTGTTCGATCTGCCCTTCCTGTTTAAAG
Organism: Shewanella fodinae; assembly: GCF_014651955.1. GTDB lineage: Bacteria > Pseudomonadota > Gammaproteobacteria > Enterobacterales > Shewanellaceae > Shewanella > Shewanella fodinae. Next base: position 81,270 of record NZ_BMXW01000007.1, read on the forward strand.
ATATGGATGCGGTAGAACGTTTCCAGCAGAGTGATGAAGGCCAGAAACTGCTGAGTTCCATGAAACGCAAAGGCATTGTGGGCATTGGTTACCTGCATAACGGCATGAAGCAGTTTTCTGCGAACGAACCGCTGTTATTACCGAAAGATGCTTCCGGTAAGAAATTCCGCGTAATGGCGTCCGATGTACTGGCGGCGCAATTTGAAACCCTCAATGCGATGGCGGTGAAAAAACCGTTCTCTGAAGTGTTTACGCTGTTACAAACCCGAGCCATCGATGGTCAAGAAAACACCTGGTCCAATATCTATTCGAAGAAGTTCTATGAAGTGCAATCCTATATCACCGAGAGTAACCACGGGGTACTGGATTATATGGTCGTCACTTCCGATACCTTCTGGAAAAGCTTGCCAGCAGACAAACGCAAAGTGATCAAAGAGTGTCTGGATGAAGCTATTGCTTACGGTAACAAAATGGCGGCCGACAAGAATGCGGAAGATCGCCAAGCGATTATCGACTCAAAAGAATCCAAAGTGGTTGAGTTGACACCTGCGCAACGTCAGGCATGGGTCGATGCGATGAAACCTGTGTGGAAAAAATTCGAAGATCAGATCGGTAAAGAAACGATTGCAGCTGCTGAATCAGCCAACCAGTAAAGTTGTCCGGGGGCAAAACTTGCCCCCTTTTCCCACTGGGGACGGATTATGTTATCGCGAATTTTTGCCTACTTCGAAGAGGGCTTTCTCAACGTATTGATTTCTGCCATGACCATTTTGGTCTTTGTGGAAGTGATTGCCCGCTTCTTCTTTAACGTTGGTTTTCTGTGGATGCAGGAGCTGACACTGACAATTGCTGGCTGGTTTGTACTGTTTGGCATGTCTTACGGTGTCAAAGTGGGAGCCCACATTGGGGTTGATGCTTTTGTTAAAAACCTGCCACAAAAAACTCGTAAATATACCGCACTGGTGGCCGTCGCCATCTGCTTGGTGTACTGCAGCCTGTTCCTGATTGGCAGTTGGGATTACCTCAAGCAGATGTATACCACTGGCGTGCCCATGGAAGATATCAGTTTTCCCCATGCCTGGATGGCTGGTCTCGACGCTGACAAGGTGTGGGATACCTGGCGCATCGATGTAGAAGACCCGCGCGTGCCACTGTGGATGTCACAAAGTATTCTATTGTTTGGTTTTGCCATGTTGACCTGGCGCTTTATCGAGCTGTTTATTGCCATTATTCGTAACCAATCTTTAGGGTTCAGTTTTCACGATGAAGCCAAGGAAAGCATGCAGTTAGCGGATGATGCAACTGACAACGGTAATGCCCCTGACCATAACCATTCAGATCCGCAGGTGAAGCCATGACAATTGCCACGCTGTTTATCACATTGTTTCTCTGCATGCTGCTTGGAATGCCAATTGCGATTGCGCTGGGTTTTTCCAGCATGCTGACCATCCTGTTATTTTCCAATGACTCGCTGGCCTCAATTGCATTGAAACTGTACGCATCGACTTCAGAACACTATACCCTGTTGGCGATCCCGTTCTTTATTTTATCGTCTGCGTTCTTATCAACCGGTGGTGTTGCTAGGCGCATTATCGACTTTGCCATGGACAGTGTCGGCCATATTCGTGGTGGTCTAGCGATGGCTTCGGTAATGGCTTGTATGCTGTTTGCCGCCGTTTCCGGTTCATCTCCGGCTACCGTTGCCGCCATCGGCTCAATAGTGATCGTGGGCATGGTACGCGCGGGTTATCCAGAGAAATTCGCCGCAGGGGTTATTACTACTTCGGGGACGCTCGGGATCCTCATTCCGCCATCCATCGTGATGTTGGTATATGCCGCCGCCACGGAAGTTTCTGCAGCCAGAATGTTCATGGCAGGATTAATTCCTGGCTTGATGATGGGCGGTTTGCTGATGATCGCCATTTATATCACGGCGAGGATCAAAGGGTTACCCTCACAGCCCTTCCCGGGTTTTGGCAAACTATCGATTTCCTTGGCCAAGGCCATGGGCGGCTTAATGCTGATTGTCATCGTCCTGGGTTCTATCTATGGCGGTGTTGCCAGCCCAACCGAAGCCGCCGCTGTCGCTTGTATCTACGCTTACCTGGTCGCCGTATTTGGCTATCGCGACATCGGACCGCTGAAGAACGTGGCGTGGCGTAATCCTGGAGAAGCCCTACCTGTCGCGATTGTGCGAAACTTGTGGCATATGCTGCTTGGCTTGCTCAAAACTCCCGCGGATAAAGAGATACGCACAGTGGTCCGTGACGGCGCTAAAGTATCCATAATGCTGTTGTTTATCATCGGTAACGCGATGCTGTTTGCCCATGTGCTGACCACTGAACGCATCCCCCATCACATTGCCGAAACTATCGTGAGTTGGGGCCTACCTGCCTGGGGATTTCTGATCATCGTTAACCTGTTGCTACTGGCGGCTGGTAACTTTATGGAGCCATCGGCCATTTTGCTGATCATGGCACCAATTCTGTTCCCGATAGCCGTCAAACTGGGGATTGATCCGATCCACTTAGGGATCATCATGGTCGTCAACATGGAGATTGGGATGCTGACGCCACCAGTGGGGCTCAACCTATTTGTGACGTCGGGAATTACCAACCGCAGTATCGGCTGGGTGATTAAGGCCTGTCTGCCGTGGTTACTATTACTACTGGGCTTCTTAATCATTATCACATACGTACCGCAGGTATCCTTGGTACTGCCAGAATTTCTTGACAGCCTGCGTAACCCTTAGCCCTTGAAAAATCATGAAGTATCGGCGAGTCTAGGCCAGACTCGCCGTGATTCAGGGCAATGGCCGGAAATGCAAACGCAATCTTCCACGCGTAAACGTCTACTGATCAGCATCTTGTTGATTAGCGGACTATTTATAACTCTTAGACTGACTTACTGGTACCATCTAGAGCAAGGGTTTTCCCGCGCATTACCGTTGGCTAGCCGACAACTCGAAGAAGTGATCAACTTCATCGATGGTGCCTTGATCCGCTATGAGAGTATTCCGCATGTGCTGTCAACTAACCCACTGTTGGCCAAGGCTTTACGCCACAGTGATGATCATACGGAAATTCAGCACATCAATCGCTATTTTGAAGAGATTCAACATGTCACCGAAGCCTCAGACATCTATTTACTCAACAAAAACGGTGATGCCGTTGCTGCTAGTAACTGGCAGAAACCCTATTCCTTCATTGGTCAAAACTATGCTTTTCGACCCTACTACACCGAAGCAGTAGCGGGTCGTTTAGGCAGCTACTATGCCGTGGGAACATCGTCAGATACCCGTGGTTTTTACTTTTCTTACCCTATTCAGGAAAAAGCCGAAATCCTAGGGGTTATTGTTGTGAAAGTGGATATTGCGGATATTGAAGCGCAACTCACCGGTCTGGCAAAGTCGGGCCAATATGAACTTGCTATCAGTGGTGATGATCAGGTGATCTTTGTTGCCAGCATAGAAAGTTGGCGCCTAAAATCGCTGGTACCACTGGATGACAACAGTCAGCAGATTATCTACAAAAGCCGCCGCTATGCTAACCGTATTATCAGTGCGCTCACGCTTAAACCGCCCTATGCACCATTTGAGCATTCAGAAAAAACACCGATCTATCAAATTCCCAATGACAGCGGCAAAGCACAGTATATAGATACGCGCAGCGAAATGACCAAAGCCGGCTGGAATGTCCATGTGATGACCCCCGTGAAGCCACTGTATACATCGCTGCCACCACTGTTAATGCTATCCGCTTGTCTGTACCTGCTGGCGGCGTTGGGGTTACTTTTCAGCCTCGAACGCCGCAAAAATATGCGGCGGATGCAGCAAGCCCAACAACTACTGGAACAACGAGTACAGGAGCGTACCCGCGAATTACAAGATGCCAATGACAAGTTGCAGGAAACACGGGACGAATTAGTACAAGCTGCCAAACTGACCGTTATTGGCAGTCTCTCTGCCAGTATCAACCATGAGATCAACCAACCGCTAGCGGCGCTGCGTAGCTATGCGCAAAACACGCAAACCCTGTTGACCCGCCATATGCAGGAGAAAGCGCAGGAGAATCTTGCCACCATTATCAGTCTGGCAGACAGACTGGCGGAAATTGTCGCGCAATTTAAAAGCTTTACCCGCAAGACTAAAGGACAAGACAAACTCACTGATTTGCGAGTGGCCGTCGAAGATGCCCTCACCATCGTCACCCCGGAAATTGAAAAACAGCAAGTTCAGCTACGGTTACAACTACCCAATGCCCCATTACGCTTTTTTGGTGATAAAGTACGGTTACAACAGGTACTGGTGAACCTGATAAGTAATGCGATAACGGCCATGCAGCATTCGCCAACGCGACAACTCACCATTACCATTAGTGCCGGAGAACAGCTTTGCATCCAAATCCGTGATTCCGGCCCCGGAGTAAATGAAAGTCAAATGGAAAAGATTTTTGAGCCCTATTTCACCACCTCTCAACGCCAGGGACTGGGCCTGGGGCTGTCTATCTCACGACGAATTGTTGAATCTATGAACGGCAGCATTACCGTTGCCAATGCTATCGATGGGGGAGCCGAATTCAAAATCCTGCTGCCGTTGTGCCCGGCGGAGGATAACGTATGAGTCATGACACTTATACCGTCCTTATCCTAGATGACGAGCCCCATATTGGTACTGTGCTAACCCAGTTGTTTGAATTGGAAGGTATTGCGGCCAAAGCCACCACGCAACCGCAGGAGATCTTGAAATCTCTCGATCGCAACTGGATGGGCGTGGTCATCACCGATGTCAACATGCCTGGGATGGATGGCATCAGCGTTATGCAGCAAATAAAACAGCAAGATGCTGATATTCCGGTGATTCTAATTACCGGGTTTGGTGACATTGCCATGGCAGTCAGCGCGGTAAAACAAGGCGCTTATGATTTTCTAGAAAAACCATTTAACAATGAACATATTCTGGACATCGTGCAACGCGCACTGGAAAAACGCGCACTGACGTTAGAAAATCGCAAACTGAAACAGGAGCTGCAATCACAAAGCCTACCGGGACCACGGATCCTAGGTAACAGTCCGGGGATCCGGCAGATGCGCCACGTTATTCACCAGGTATTGGACACCCCAGCGGATATTCTGGTGCATGGCGAAACCGGTACAGGGAAAGAACTGGTTGCCCGCTATTTACACGATCACAGTCCACGCAACGCTGCTAATTTTGTGGCCATCAACTGTGGTGCTATTCCAGAGACGATCATCGAAAGTGAGTTATTTGGCGCTGAAGCGGGTGCCTTTACCGGAGCAGACAAAACCCGTATCGGCAAATTCGAGTATGCCAACGGCGGCACCCTGTTCCTCGACGAAATTGAAAGCACGCCGATGTCATTACAGGTCAAATTGCTGCGAGTGTTAGAAGACCGCAAAGTAGTGCGTCTGGGTTCCAACAAAAGCATCGAATTGGACATTCGCATTATTGCTGCCACCAAAGTTGATCTTAAGGCGCTGTGTGACAAGGGCGAGTTCCGCCATGATCTGTTCTATCGGCTGAATTTGGTCACCATCGAAATTCCACCATTGAGGGATCGACGCGAAGATATCTCACTACTGTTCCTGCATTTCGCACGGGTAGCCTCCGCCAGATACCACAAAGAGGTGATCGCATTGGATACCTCGCATGTAGCCAAGCTGAGTACCTATGACTGGCCCGGCAATGTACGGGAACTGCGCAATCTGGCAGAACGTTACGTGCTGTTGGGAAGCGATGCGGCATTCGGTGCTATGAGTAGTGATGAACAACTGCACAGCGGCATGTCACTGACACAGAGAGTGGAATTTTTTGAACGCCTGTTGATTGAGGACGCGCTCAATCACAACAAGGGCTCTATCAAACATACCATGGAACAGTTGGAACTACCCCGCAAAACCCTTTATGACAAGATGCGTAAATATGGGCTTGAGCGGAAAGACTTTATTAATGATGAGCTTTAGCTAACTGCGGCGGTGCACTAAGGCTGTGTCGCTGCGCACTGCCGAGCCGCCACACCGCAACAGCAATCACCACTAGCAATAACAGGGAGCCCACAACAATCCCCTGCCAAGCACTATGATGCCAGAACATCATCAGATAGGGGCCGCCCATTGCCGCGCCAAAATAATAAAAACACAAATATAGTGATGTTGCCTTAGCTCGATGGCGGTTCGCGCGCATCGCCACAAAAGAGTTGCAACAGCTGTGAGTCACAAAAAAACCACAACTACTGAGCAAAAAGCCAATACAGATAGTGACCTGGTTTTCCAGCAACGTCAGCAAAGTCCCCGCCAGCATCAGCACTAATGACATCTTAAATAACGGCAACTGCCCGTGACGGGTTATCCACCTAGCAGTGAAGTAAGACGCGATAGTCCCGCTGGAATAACATAAAAAGATCAGCGTCGCCTGGAAACGACTCCAGTAATAAGGTTCCGCCATCAACCGTAACTGGATAAAGCTGTACTGATTCACCATCATCATAAAAGTCACACCACCGATGATGTAAGCAAGCCGCATCTGGTTGTCCTGTAAATGCCGCAGAAATCCGCGCAAATCAATACGTCCTTCCTGTCGGAACTGCCAGCGTCGTATCCGATGCTCTCGTTTTGCTGCACTGCGGGCACTGGGTAACAGCCAGTTAGTGACTGCTACCCCCAGCAAACTCACCAGTAGTAACACCCACATGGCACTTTGCCAGTCAAAGTATTGTGACAATACGCCACCCAGCAAACGGCCGACGATACCACCGAAGCTATTGGCGGTGATGTAAACCGCCGCGGCTTTCAGCATGGTCTGCGGCTGCAGTTGCTCTTTAAAATAGGCCATAGCAATAGCCGGCAACGATGCCAACAAAACGCCTTGCAGCAACCGCACCGCCACCAACCCATCAAAACTGCGGATATAGATCAATAACAAGTTGGACAAAGCTAGCGCCCACAAGCTCCAGACAATAGGTTTATGACGCCCAATACGGTCCGAAATTACGGCATAGATCAGCAGTGAAAACGCCAAGGTAAAACTGGTCACGGACAATACCAACGTCGAGCGCGCCGCCGACACCTGAAACCGTTCAGCAATCAGCGGCAGCATCCCTTGCATCATGTATAAGTTGATGTAAATGACGATGGAAGCCACACATAACGCCCAAATTAAGCGATTATCGCGGGACATGCGTGCCAGCGCGTTTTCACCCATGATGTGACACACCTCAAACTTTTATTGAATTAACATAAGACTAGCACGCCCACACACATAACAATAATAGATAAAATATATGACATCCATTGATTTTTGTTATGCTAAATCACAAGTATTCCTCTATAAAAAATGGATACCGTGGATGGATATTAAACAGCTAAAACATCTTGATGCCTTGGTGCGCTATGGCAGTTTTACCCGGGCAGCCGAAAAGCTCAGCATGGCACAACCAGCGCTCAGCCAAAGTATCAAACGCCTTGAACAATCGCTGGGGGTTACGCTGGTTGATCGCAGTCAACGCAAGCAGGATAGCGGTTTAAGGCTCACAGCAGAGGGCGAAACGCTGCACCAATATGCGGTGCTTATTCTGAAACAGGTGCAGCAGGCTGAAAGTCATATTCGCTCAATGGCACAGTTGTCCCTCGGCGAAGTACGGGTCGCTGTACCAGGCATGTTAGGCTCCTTCTACTTACCCAGCCGCCTGATGGCATTTCGCCATAAATACCCTGGACTAAAACTATCGCTCTTCGAAGGGGGAACTCGTGATGCTCTGCGCATGCTAGAACAGCAAGAAGTCGATATAGCCATTATTACCGCACAAGATCTCAAGCCAGAATTTGATTCAAAGCTACTGATCAACGAACAAATGGTGGTTGCCACATCACTAGATCATCCCCTGGCAGAGCAAACCAGTGTCACGCTCGAACAATTCTTCCAGCATGAATTGGTGATGTTCAAACGTGGTTACTATCATCGGGAGTGGATCCTGCAACAAGCGGAGGAACTGGGGCTGAACCCCAAAATTGCCTTTGAAACCAATCTTATCAATCTTATCAAACAGGTGGTTAATCAGGGCTATGCCATCACCACCGTGCTGGAAATGGTGATCACCGCCAAAGACGGTATCCTCGCGTTGCCCTTTTCACCACCTGTCTATCTGGAATTACATATTGCCTGGAAAAAACAACGTCCATTAAGTCAGGCAGATCAAGCGTTTGTTGCATTTCTGCTGGAAAACAAATAGGCCTTGGGAATCCCAAGGCCTATCCCAATAATTGATATCAACGACTACATAGGGACTTGCTTATCTGTGGCATGGTCCAGTTTTGCTCTGATGACTTGACTGTCTTGTGTCACCTGTTGGATCAGAGATAACAAATCAGCATCTGATTTCGCGGCTAGCAATACTAAGTTGTCAGCACCTTGCCAATCCAACCGCAAGCCATAACGTTCCGCAAATGAAGAAACATTCACCGATGGCTGTAGCTTAACCACCAACTTGCCAGTCAGAACAGCTAAGGGCGCGCCGCTCGCGGTTACTAGCTGCTCGCCTTTACTCAGACGAGAAGCTTTTTGGACACCTGTTTTGCTCTTCACATAGTAGTGACCGTTATAAACGCTATCCATAAATTCCGCTTTTAGGCCAGGCTTTAATGTTTTACTTCCCATCGCTGCCTCAGGTAACTTGGCTGCCAATGCCGCAGTTGAAAGCAACCCAAGTCCGATAATCATCATATTCGATATTTTCATCTCTCACTCCTTAAGAGGCTGAAGCCACTTTATGTCCGTGGAACCGAATGGACCATCCCTTCAGCACGCCTTGAGACTCGTTAGGAATATCAACGTATTGAACTGGATATAGAATAAAACTGTAATCTCCGCTATTAACGTCAATCACTTTCAGCGTCCACGTTCCTTTCGTACTCTCACCATAAAAGGCGTTGGACAGCATAGGTGTATTTTCAAATCCAGGCACATAATCAGTAGGATCGCTAGGATCCATAACACCCTGATATACCATGCCATTGTATGGTGTCATCACTACACTGCGGGTACCTGAAGGTGAAATCAACTCTACCGCCAGATCCGGCAATCGGAGATGATCTGCACTGACTTCTATCTGAACGGCCTCGATCACCATATCATCAGCAATCTCAATGCCATCAGATGCTCCCGAAACACTCGCGTCTGGAATAGATTTCTCTAAGTTTTCGTGAGACTGCCAATCAGTGATGATATAACTACCTAAATCTTGAGTATAATTTTTGGCAGCTGCTACAGCGGCACTTACGTCCACGCGGCCAAATCCGTAAAAGTTATGGAAATGGAACCCCGCAGCATTTTTTATCCAGCTCGGAATTGCATCGTACTCTACCGCCGAGTCACCAGAGCCGACAGGCACTTCGACAGGGGCGATATCAGGCTGAATTTCTGTAGCTGTTGAAGCCAAGATATAACGCACATCACGCCAGCTCAGTGAGGGATTGGCACTCATAATCATGGCAACAGCCCCTGATGTATTCGGTGCTGCAGATGAGGTTCCATTCATTTCAGAGGTATAATCACACGTTAAATTGAGCGGGTGCTGGCCGCCAGCAAAGGGGGTAGCAGGTCTATCGTCGGTAACAGTCCATCCTTTATCACAACCTGCACGGTCAGTGGTGACAATAGCAGGATCATCATCACCATATTCCCCTCCAGGGGCTGTCACAAATACGTTAGACCCAACAGAAGAATAGCTAGATAACTCACCTTTAGCATTCACCGCAGATACCACTAAATTAAATACGTTAGCATTATCGGTCGACATGTTAGCGTTATGGAAGGGCAGTCCTAAATTGGCCTTCTCATTCCCGCTGACATCAAAGTAATCGCCCGGTAACCAATAATATCCAGACCAGCTATAATAGTTATAACCGTTGCCAGCAGACTTCACAAAGATGCTGCCTTTTCCATCAGCACTATTTTGCGCAATATCGGCATATACCTCATTTTCATCTTCATCAAATGTATGAGGAAATGGCACATTGTAGCCGTAGCTTTGATTGAACACCCGAGCATAATCACTGTAAGCACTCGCGCCATGAGACTTAGCAAAATTCTCAAAGGTCTGCACACTACTTACGGCTCCGGTTGGATCTGAGTCGAGAAAGTTAAATCCAATCACTTTTGCCTCAGGAGCAACCCCACGTCCACCAATGCCATTCCATCCGGCAGCAGCTATAATGCCGCTCACTGCGGTGCCATGAGCTGCGCCGTCAGAAAAAGGTGTAGGATCAACAGTTCCGGTAATCAAGTTATAGGAGCCACCGGACACAATATTAGGAGCTAGGTCTGGATGACTGATTTCCACACCATCATCGACAACAGCTACAACGACACCTTGGCCTTTGACGCCAGAGGCAATAGCATCCGCCACATTAATGTCTTCACCTGCGATACCACGATTTGCAGCAAAAGCATTTTGGCCGTTATTCTTCAGATGCCATTGATATGCATATAAAGGATCGCCGCCAGTGATATTAATGGTGAGGGTAGAAATTGACTCATACTGACCATCGCTGACTTTAAACCGCACAACTTCGGTGCCTTCCATTGCATCACTGCGATAGGTAAAAGCGCCACTGGACGGATTAGTGATGGTAAGCGTCCCTAGCTTAACGTCTGCAGGATCAACTAAAGAAAAACTAAGACCACCTTCAGCATCAGAGCCTTCTAGCTGCCCAGACAAATCCATAGATTGGGCGACATCATAGGCAACATCAGTACTTTGTGGTGGTGTATTGACGGTCTCAGGGGTTTTATTATCGCTTCCGCATCCCGCTAATATTGCAGCAGTAACGCTAAGCGCGATTAATGACTTGCGCATACTTCAGTTTCCTTCTGGTAATAAGTCACCTATGGAATAAAACATCCATGAGGTGCAATGTTGGCTTATTATTACTCCATGGTTCTTGTTATCTGTTATTGTTGGATATATTGAAAACAAGAAAGAAACATTTTTAACACAAAAAAACAAAACAGCAACACAACAAGTCAATAGCTTGCCTAAAAAACAACCTTTATAAATTGAAATTATGACGTCTATTTAACTCACTGTATAAACAATTAGCATTGATTACCGCTTAAAGAACTGAAATAAAAAAGAAAAAATATAAAATAATATATGCAGCAACAGAAACAAAAAGTTACATATTAGCCTTTTCTACATCAAGGTAAAACAGCATTCGAAAGATGACACCTCGATTGTGAGTCGCCGTTTCACATATATAACGTCCTACGATTAAGGTTCTTTATTAATACCGTAATCTCGCAGTTTATTAGCTATGGCCGTATGAGATACACCCAGTTTTTTCGCCAATTGCCGTGTGGATGGGTAGGCAGGATATAAACGCCGCAGTAAATTCGCTTCATACTGCTTCATTGCCTGTTCTAGCGTGCCTTCAAACTGCTGATCAAAATATCCTTGCCCTTCATCATAACTAGGCAACTTTAACTGCTCGACCGAGAGTTCCCCTGCCCCATCCCACATGGATACGGCGCGGAAGATGGCATTTTTAAGTTGCCGCACGTTGCCCGGCCAAGCATAAGATTGCATGAAACTGCGGCATTTTGCGGAAATCCGCCTTACCGGACATGACAACTGCGCGCAATAATGTGCTAGAAACATCTCGGCGAGCGGCAGAATATCGACTTTCCGCTCCCTCAGCGCGGGTAAATGAAACGCCAGTACATGGATACGATAGTATAGATCTTCCCGGAATTGTCCCTGTTGACAGCGGGCGGCGAGATCTTCCTGTGTTGAACAGATAATTCGGACATCAGGCCGGATATCCTCTTCCCCGCCAACCCGGCGGAAACTGCCATCTTGTAATAACCGCAGTAACTTCACCTGTGCTGCTGCCGACATTTCAGCAACTTCATCAAGAAACACAGTTCCGCCTTGTGCTTCTTCAAAGAAACCTCGCTTCATCAACTTACCGTGACTGACGTAGCCAAACAGTTCCTCTTCCACCGCACTGTCGGGAATGGCAGCGCAGTTGATGGCCACAAATGATTTTTCACGACGCATACTGGCATCATGGCAGGCTCTTGCCATCATCTCTTTGCCAGTGCCGGTTTCCCCGGTGATCAGTAGCGGCGCATCCAACTGCGCCATCCGTTCGGCCTGTTTCAAGACTTGCTGCATCCGTTCACTCACCGCCAAGACATTAGCAAAGCCCTTGTTTTGACTTTGAAGTGCATTGAACTGTTGGCCGACCCGTGCCGGACTTTTTAATGTGACCACTGCCCCGGCACGAATTTCACTTCCTTCGCCATCAGGTAGCATCACAGGCAGCATCTCTGCCAGATATTCACTATTACCGATACGCACCCTGGCAGCCTGGGGTAACAGCTGAGGTTCGCTGAGCCAACGCCCAAAATTAAATCCCTGAACCCAATGATTCAATGATTCATCCAATACTTCATGCAGCTGCATTCCTAGCATGAACTGGGCAGCATCATTGGCGATACGGATTCGGCCTTTGGCGTCTAGCGAAAATACGCCATCAGGCAATGTCTTAAGCAGCGTTTGCAACGCATAATGTTCCTGCTCAGACGGCATAAAGGCGACGGTTCTGACATCATATACCGCCTCAATTTTGCGGATCTGCGGCATCAGGGCACTTAGTACATCGAATGGCACATCAGCAAATTGCAGAAAGAAAAAGCCCTTGTTGCTGGCATCAATTGACATCAGATTGATGCCGTAGGTTTCCAGCACACTTAAAATATCCTTGGCCAAACCGACTCTGTCCTGACAACTGATTTCCAGACGCATAACGACTGCTGTCCCTTTTTATGTTTTGTATGTGCTTGTGGGATTCTGTGCATAAAAGCCATACGGCGCTCAAATGCGGATACTAAGTTAGAGGGTTCTGAACAAGGTGGCAAGTCTTCTTTACAGTGTATTGATAAATAACCGATGTATGTCTTATTTACGTGGCAGTTTTCCCTACACCGTTTTCTGTTAACAATTTTATCTCGATGCAGAGGACTGGTTAATCTCTGGTTACTCAAGTTAAAAGCCGCATAATCCCCTCGTGATTCACGTAGCATTTATCCGCTGTTTGTTTACAATGAATACCTTTCAGATGGCCTATCAAAAAAGGAAAAGGATGCCTATGAAATCAAGTATTATTCGTAAAGCAGTTATCCCTGTTGCCGGCCTGGGCACGCGTATGCTGCCGGCAACCAAAGCGATTCCTAAAGAGATGTTACCCGTGGTTGATCGGCCGTTAATTCAATATGTGGTTAACGAAGCTATCGAAGCGGGTATCAAAGAGATTGTTCTGGTAACCCATGCGAGTAAAAACTCCATTGAAAACCACTTTGACACCAGTTTTGAGTTGGAAGCCCAGCTCGAACGGCGTGTTAAACGTCAGCTGTTGAATGAAGTTCAGTCTATCTGCCCTAAAGATGTCACCATTATCAGTGTACGGCAGGCTGAAGCCAAAGGGCTTGGTCACGCCATCCTGTGCGCCAAACCAGTGGTGGGAGATAATCCCTTTGCAGTATTGCTGCCTGATGTGCTGATTGATGAAGCCAGTTGCAACCTCAAGCAGGACAATCTAGCGGCAATGGTCAAACTCTATGGCGAAACCGCCAATGGCCAGATCATGGTAGAAGGTGTGCCTGCGGATATGGTCGATCAGTATGGTATTGCCGATGTCAACGGTCAGGACATACAACCTGGGGGGTCGGTACCACTGGCAGAATTGATTGAGAAACCCGGCATTGACGAAGCGCCTTCCAATCTGGCGGTCGTTGGACGTTATGTATTACCTGCAGAAATCTGGTCGTTATTGGCCAAAACACCCAGTGGTGCCGGTGGAGAAATCCAGTTGACAGACGCCATTGCTATGTTGATGCAACAGCAGCAAGTTAATGCCTACTACATGCTGGGGAAAAGTCATGACTGCGGTAATAAACTAGGCTATATGCAGGCAATTATTGAACATGCGGTACGCCACCGTGAACTCGGTAAGGATTTTGTCTGCTATCTGAAACAATTCGTGAAGGGACTGGATTAATGAACGTGCTGGTCACCGGCGGTGCAGGTTATATTGGTAGTCACACCTTGGTAGAGCTGTTAAATGCAGGCATAAATGCCGTCGTCGTTGATAACCTCTGCAACTCCTCAGCGGAATCATTACACCGGGTGGAGCAATTAACTGGTAAAACGGTGCAGTTTTATCAAGGTGATATTCTCAACAAACCGCTGATGCAGAAGATTTTCGCCGACCATCAGTTTGATGCAGTTATCCATTTTGCCGGACTAAAGGCGGTCGGCGAATCAGTCGCCAAGCCATTGAAATATTACCAAAATAATGTCTGCGGTACGTTAGTGCTTTGTCAAGTGATGCAGGAAGCGGGAGTGCGCAATCTGGTTTTCAGTTCTTCAGCAACAGTTTATGGCGACCCCGCCAGCCTGCCAATCCGAGAAGATTTTCCCACCAGCGCCACCAACCCCTATGGGCAGTCGAAGCTGATGGTCGAAAATATTCTGGCAGATTTCCAGCGAGCGAACCCTCAATGGAACATCGCTCGCCTCCGTTACTTTAATCCAGTTGGCGCCCATGAGAGTGGCTTGATTGGTGAAGATCCCAATGACATTCCTAACAATCTGATGCCCTATATCGCCCAGGTTGCTATCGGTAAGCGCGACAAACTCAGTATATTTGGCAACGACTACCCAACAGCTGATGGTACGGGGGTCAGAGACTACATCCACGTAGCTGATCTGGCGCTAGGTCATGTCAAAGCATTGCAAAAACTGCAAACCAACCCAGGATTGGTGACTTACAATCTCGGTACCGGACAAGGTTACAGCGTACTGGATATGCTACATGCTTTCGAAAAGGCCTGTGGTAAATCGATTCCTTACCAGATAGCTCCCCGCCGCCCCGGCGATGTGGCCGCATGTTATGCCGATCCAACGTATGCCGCACAAGAACTCGGCTGGCAAGCGACCCACACATTGCAGGATATGGTGGATTCCAGCTGGCGTTGGCAGTCACTCAACCCAAATGGATACCAAAGTTAATGGTTGATCCATCGCGTCGGCGCTTATTTACCGCACATTCCGCAACGGTAACTAAGCTTCGCGCGCCATGGAGTGTCCCAGAAGCCGACTTCACGGACAATTGCAGCCGTTGTGGTAAGTGCGTTGACGCTTGTGAAACCGGGGTACTGATCAAAGGGGCTGCGGGATTTCCAGAAGTTGACTTCCAACAGGCCGAGTGCAGTTTTTGTGGTCAATGCGCCGCAGTCTGTCCAGAACCTGTCTTTAGCAGTACCGCGCTGAAACCGTGGCAACTGACAGTCACATTTCAACAATACTGCCTGACTTATCAAGGGGTTGCCTGCCAAAGCTGTAAGGACTTTTGCGATACGTCCGCCATCAGTTTTATCCCTCAGAGCGGAGGTATCGCAACGCCACAACTGGCAACAGCGCAATGCACAGGCTGTGGCGCTTGTGTGGCCGCTTGCCCGGTAAACGCTATTGCCATCGTTAGTAATGATTAACCAATAACTGTCGAGCTACCGACTTTTTCTGTCAGGTGTCAAATCTTTGTGGTTTTGCTTAACCCATTTTCCCTATACCATCAACAGCGATGTCAATCACGGTTAAAGGATTCCCGCGATGTTTGGTAAGAATAAGAAAATGGGTGAAATCACTTATATTGCTTCAGGCTGCAATATTAACGGCGAAACAGAATTCACCGGTAATGCACTGGTAGGCGGTTCATTGTTTGGAAAAGTACACTCTGAACAGCAGATTACTATCGAACCTGAAGGATTAATTCATGGCGAGCTTTGCTGCCATGAACTAAAGGTAGCAGGCGTATTTAAAGGTAAATTAAAGTGTGAGCGGCTGGTGATTACGGGCACTGGTAGCGTCGAAGGGGAAGTTGCCAGCAAGAGTATGGAAATCTTTGACGGAGGCCAATTTGTCGGGGTGAGAGTCAAGGATGAAGTAAATCTCCTACAAAAGCTTAATAACAAAAATAATACAAATAAAAACAACATATTAAGCGAAATCGAATTACAACCACAATAATCTAGAAAGGCATCTTTAGTCTTAGGTCGTATTGCATTGTCAAGCTTTTGACATAGATCACAATTTTATTACATGAATCGCTGAATTAGAAATATCGATGGGGGTTGTCACAGTTATTTTGGCAACTTATGTTTAGACTTATGTGATATTTCGTAAGTTAATTAACTTTAACTGCATTTCAGCTTTCGAGTAGATATATCTATGGCAAGCCGACTTTTAAAGCAATTGTGTGAGTTGGATATTTTCACACTAATGGTATTCAAAACCATTTACGAAACAGGACATGCAAATATCACAGCAAGGGAATTGTCAGTTTCAGCCCCCAAAATAAGCCGTTGTCTCAGTTCGCTCAGATTGGCATTTGATGATGAGTTGTTTTACCGCCGTCAACAGAAGCTGAAGGCTACACCTCTTGCCGAGAATTTGTATCGGCCTGTCTGTGATTTTATACAGTCTGTTTATCAGCTTGAGTTACAGGCCAGCAGCAGCCGTGACTGCCGCACCGACGGTTCTCTGCAGATCGCCGTAGGCTATGGTCTATTAAGCGCATTATCCAAGGTGTTTGGTCAAAAAGAGATGACGGATAAGCTTGGAAAGGTGCGGCTGTATAAATGGCAGAATGACTCTGCCGATCTGATCCATAGCGGCGAATTGGATCTGGGGATCAGCATAGAAATACCTGACAACCAAGAGTTGCAACTGACAACTGTTGGTGAATGTCGAGAAATTGGTATGGTTTGCCGTAAAGACCATCCAATATGGCAACATTCTTCCAATATCACCTTGGAAGAGATTGCGCGCTACCCTTATGTTTACATGACCATTAAAAATTTTAATGAGAAGATCGAGCCACTAGAACTCTACTGCCAGCAGGAAAATTTGCCCCCGTTGGAGATGGATTCGGTCGAAGATATTGAAGAATGGCATGCACATTTATTGACTATGAATAGCATAGGTTTGGTTCCCGCCACTGAACTCTGCCAAACCGATAGAGTTAGCGAATTGAAGTGCTGCCTGCTATCCACGAGTGAAGTAGAAAAACTTAAACGCACGTTAGCACTCCCATGCTATCAACTCATTGAAAGATCAGATGATTATCGACGATACAGTACGGAACAACGGCAACTAATTACCGATGTTGTTACGAGATTACTCAGTTTCAGAGTTCTCCCCGAAGAGCGACAATTCGGCACCTAAACTGACGCGTTTTTGCAAGGCCAGCACTCAAGGTAATTTTAGTGACTGGCCTTTGATTTACATCATATTTTTTGTCAATTTAAAAAATACATTTCACGATAACCTAAAATTGAAATTTCGAATTTCAATTTTAGAAATTTCTCTATCAAATTCTTAACCCATGATTCACAATTCGCGCATGTACTAACTTAATACCCCCTAATATGTAGGTATATTTACGCTACTGCAAATGCAGTACACATAATTTGAACAAGGGACGCAATGATGAAAAATCATAATAAGTCATTACTCGCGTTAGTCCTGTTAGGTATGCTCGGGCTTTCAGCCTGCGGCAGCGACGGGAAAGACGGCGCAAATGGTGCACCAGGTACTCCAGGGGCCCCAGGGACTCCAGGTACTGACGGTCAAAATGGGACAGACGCTGGTTCGGTTGTTTCTACCGTCTATAAAGCTGGTGATGTGACTTTCACTATCAACCCAGCAGAAAATACTCTGGCTGGCAGCGGTACGTTTACACTGAAGTTCAAGGCAGAGGCCAAGAACCAAGCTGGTCAGGAAAAACCGTTAACAGGTTTGAACAAAGTTCGCGTTTATTCTGCTACTGCCGTGACCAACACTACTGCTGATGGTCCAGCTGTGTACTGGAAAAGCAATGGTTCTTTGTACTGTACTGATACTGGTCTAAATGGCTCATCAAACGCCTGTACTCTGGTTGAAGACCCTGCTAATCCAGGCAGTTACACCGGCACATGGACCTATGACGGTGCGCCATCCATTATGGTAGCCGACGATAATCTGAATGCGCCTCACCGCATCATGATCTATGCATACAACGTGACTGATGCTGATGGTGTTGCCATCTCTGACAAAATTCTGTCTAACTTGACTTACATCCCTGCAACCGGTGAAACAGGTGTTGCCTCAGGCAAAGACACTGTCGCTGACGCAGCTTGTAAACAATGTCATGGTGAAAGCACTACCACTGGCAATATCGCCAACATTTCTGCACATCACAACTACCAGAGCGTGACAAACTGTATCCAGTGTCACAATCCTGGCAGACAGCCAAACGCAGAACAGGCCGCTGAAGGTTATGTATTTGACTTGCCAGCCATGATCCACCGTATCCATGGTGGTGCACACATCGCTGCATACTCAGGTGGTGTTCCTGCTGAGTGGGCTGAAATCAATTATCCAGCACCACTGTATGAATGCACTGTGTGTCACAGCACTGAAGAAGGCAAAACCTCTTGGGAAACACCAAATCGTGCAGCCTGTCAGGGTTGCCATACTGGTGTTAACTTTGAGACAGGTGTAGGTCACTCTGAATTCGACCTGGCTCAGGCTGATGACAGCCAGTGCGCTGCATGTCACTCTAGTGGTGCGTTAGCTCCTATTAATGCTCACAAAGTGGGTAAACGTGCTGAATACGCAAGTTTGGTCACTGTAGACTTCACCAATGCGACTGCTGCGGTATCCACTATTGATCCAACCAAGAACACCGTGACCTTGACCGTTAAAGTGTCTGTCAACGGTGCACCAGTAACTAATGGTGCTGATCTAACCGCCTATAACGCCACTACTAACCCAACTGGCAAGTTCATGAAAGACGGCCTGATCATCGGTACTGTTGCTGCTAACGGTGAAGTCACCGCTTGGTCAGATGAAGGTGGCTCAACACCTAAACTGTCAGCATTTACCTTTGGTTCTGATGGTGTAGGTACCTTGTCTGTAGACGTACCAGCAGCTATTGGTGCAGGTACACTCTATGTCGGTACTGAAGATAACTTCTGTGCTAAAGACGGCGCAGCTGTTGCCTGTGGTACTGAAGGTGTTCAGTTTGGTACTACTGATCCAGTAGGCGTAACTTCCACTGTTAAATTCTTCAACGTCGATGGCGGTACTGCAGTGACTGCACGTTTTGCAGATCCTACACGTATCACTGTTGCTGAAGCTAAGTGTGAAGCTTGCCATAGTTCTCTGGACTACGCTAAAGGCTATCGTCACGGCGTGTACACCTTTGACCAATGTATGCAGTGCCACAACAACACTCATCCAGGTTCAGGCCATGCCAATGTGTCATACCTTGATGATGATGGCACCACTTTGGTTCCAACAGGTGTAACCTTTGCTAACCGTGATCTGGTAACCGTTGCTCACCGTCTGCACAGTGGTAACTTCGCAGAAGCTGAAGGTATCGTATTGCACAAAGACGGTTCTGTGACTGGCTTCCCTGGTCTGGCAAATGACTGCTCTGTATGTCACAAAGATGGCGCTCAACTGTTTGCCGCTGATGGTGGTTTAACTTCAGGTAAACGTGCTATCGCCGTTACCGGTGGTTTCGTAACTCCAGTAGCTGAATCTTGCCGCAGCTGTCACACCAGTGCTTCTGCTCTGGCACACTTCAAGTCTAATGGTGCAACTACCTCTGATGCTCCAGACTCTACCGCTGACCTGCCAGTTGAGTCTTGCTCAACCTGTCATGCTCAAGGTAAGTCTTACGGTATCGACAAGTTCCATATCATGAAATAATGAATACGCCGGGGCCACCTGCAAGGCCCCGGATATTTTTTATGGGAGAATGCCAGTCAGTTAAGCTGACTGGCATTCTCTTTGTTAGGGTATGGTTTTACCTCATGGGTGGAGCATATTTTGTTAAATCAAGTAACAAATGCGGTCTTTACTCATAAAACACATAAGCCGTGAATAAGTTGCGTTCAGCTTTACTCCGATTCATAAGCGCTTTTTATGTGAGAGACTAACCTTTTACCTAACTTGTTCATTTTTTAGGTTAGAGTGCTCTCGTCCTGTAATTTACCCAATTCAAGAAACAATCAGTTAAGAGCAGTTTGAACAACGTACTTCCCTAAGAACACCAAGAGAAGTATCCCATTCTGCAGAAATAGTTAGCACTCATGCTCTAACCTTTCATTTTAAATGAATTCTCAAATTAGATCATAAACCTGTGATCACTGAACTCACATTATTTATGTAACTATGGCAGCATATTCAGCGAGTTACCATAGGACAGTTATTCTCCTTTTCAAAACCACAAATAAGATCTGTAAATAAGGACATACTAATGAAGAAAATCGCTGTGTTGATTGGTGTCAGTTTATTAATGACTGGCTGCGGTTCCATGAATAACGCAATGGTTGAGAAAACAAAAACTGTGGAATATTACCGCATTTTTAATATTGGAACTGCTGCCGATCGTTATGCTGTAGCTGATGCGGCAAGTAATGGATTAGGCCGTAATGTTAACTCGGCAAACGAAGCAAGACCCATCCCAAATTTTTCCGAGCCCCCAGAAAAGCCCGGGCGCTTTCAACTGACCAATCCATTTGAAGGTTCGAAATTCGCAGCCCTCATGGCTTAAGGAGGGTCAATTGGAGTCAAAATCGCTAGCTGCGATGGTGCGGTTTGGACTGCCACAGCCAATCGAACAGTTAGCGGGAGCTCAGATTTAAAATTGACGGCATGCCTATGGCAATACAAAGATGGTTATCATTTAGATATGTATGCAACATTTAGTAAATCTGAAGGCGGTTTAATGCAGCTTAGTCGTAGCTTGGCAAACGCAATGGTAGGCACGCCAGAAGAGTGGACCGAAAAGACATTTATGGATATTGTTCGTGCAATACAGAAAGAGACAGGGGCTGAAATCTCTTACTTGGAAGGTTATCCAAAATTGTCAGGCACACCATGGCTTGATGAATATGATATTTAGTCCCTATTGCCACTAAAAAGACTAGTTAGTAAAGTAAAAACATCGGTTGATGTATCGGGAATCATTCACTGGTTTCCGATTTTTTATGTATCACTGGTAAGATATCTATCGTCTTAGTATTACTTTTCTGTACGTCAGACTTGGCCTTCAGCTTCGTATAGTAATTTTGCCGTAAATCCGCTAAATCGGGTTACGAGAAGTTAAGTGACTTAATCGTTACCCCGTAACTGCTGTTGTCTATATTCCCTGAGTTGTCGCAATAATTGCTCAGGAGCCAGCGGCAGAAAATCGACCGGAATATATAAGTGAAACCCCAGATATTTATCCAGCATTAAACAGCGGCGGCCAAACATTGCTAGCAATCCACGGTAGCGATCGCCATTCACCACTAACGGTTCAAACTCCGCTGATAAGTAATGCTCTAGGCTCTGCAATTCGTCATCATTGGCCACCGCCGTTATCATTAAAGAACGCTGTTCCGCCAGTAATCCTGTTGCCAATCGTGGCGAGATGCCGTCAAGCACCGGATTAATGGCTTTGAGCTTGATACCGAGATAAGGCAATGTCAGCCAATCAATGCCACGTTGAACCCGCAGCAAATCTAGGCGTTGAATATTCTGCCACTCAACCTGCAACTGACCTCTTCGGTGGAAAAACACCAGCCCTTGAGCATCGAGCCGCAATACCACTTCCGGCTCAACCTGTTTGGCAACGCCCAAAACTAAGGCTATCGCCCCACCGAAGAAGCACATGAAGGCAATAACAAAAAGCTCACGCCATCCCACAAACAGGCAAAGCCCCACCAACAGCAAAACACTGCCAGTAAGGGTCAGCGTGAGTGCATTGCGTTTGCTTAAGGTACGGATCTCAACCGGGTCATTGTTCATGGTAAGGAAAGATTGAGCACTAAACGCCCAACATAATACGGATGCTCAGCCAAGTCATGCCTAAATATTCATGTAGCGCTTTGGCGGAACCATCCAGATTGTCAGTGCTTAAGCGCCACCAATGGTCGCGCCTAGCAAGAAAATCTGTCGGGGCGGCGACAGGCTCCATTCCCGCCATTTTAAAAATCTTCATGGCCCGCGGCATATGGGCAGCAGAAGTGACTAATACTAACTGGCGCCCGCCAACGGCATCATCGCCCTTATCGGTTGCTGACGCACCAAATGCCTGACGCAATGCTAACGCTTCCTCCACGGTATCGCGGGCATCAGACAACGCTAAGATCCGCTCAGGATTTGCCCCCATGGCCACAGCGGCATCACGCATTTGCTCAGCATGAGGCGTGCTATTCAAACCGCCAGTCCAGCCACTCACCACTAACAGACAATCATTGCTGGCCGCTTTTTTCACTTGTGCCAGCCCTTCTGTTAATCTCGCCAATGCGGTGGCCGACAGTTTATGACGCGCCTCCCCCGCTAACGCATCATCGTGTCCCGCTCCCAACACCAATACCACGCTGGCATGCTTTGGGGCTGCAGTTCTCACCGAATATTGGTGTTCCAGCGGCCATAACAACCAGTAACTGCCAAAACTGCTGCTAAGGAACAGCAACCAGGCTATGGAACACACGATTAGTCCTTTCGCCAGTCTGGGGCGTCGGCGCCAAAGCCATAAGGCCAGCAGCAATAAGAGCAAAGTCATTGGGATTGGCATAAAAAGCTGAGAAAGCATTTTTTTTATTAGAAACATGAGTTGTCGTGTTATCGGCTGTAATCGTTAGAGAGAGCACTGTACTGAACCGCCATGTTGGGTGCCAGTGAACTTATGTTAATCGGCTATAATGGCCACAGCCAAGCCGCACCGCGTACGCCAGAAGAACTGCCATGCAGATTTTTTACCACGGGCGTTTCACACTCCTTGCCCACGACATATTGCGTTAGCATCAGCGGCAACCGTTCATAAATGGCATCTACATTTGACATACCGCCGCCTAACACGATGACATCAGGATCCAAGATATTGATCATCGATGCCAGCGAGCGCGCCAGTCGGTCCAGAAAACGCTCAAATGCTGCCAAAGCCAACTCATCGCCATCAGCCACCAGCTGCATAATGTCATTGCCTGAAACGACTTTACGCTCAGCGCTTAGATTGTAATCCCGCACAAAACCCGTGCCTGAAATATAGCATTCGGTGCAGTCATAATTACCGCAAAAACACTTTGCTGAGCGGAACTCTTCAGGACGCATCCAAGGCAACGGGATATGGCCCCATTCACCCGCAATGCCGTTGCCACCGGCATGAACTTTACCATCAACCGCAATACCACCACCGACACCGGTACCAAGGATAACCCCAAAGACCAAACGTTTTCCGGCACCGGCACCATCCACCGCCTCTGAAACGGCAAAGCAGTTCGCATCATTAGCAACACGGACTTGTCGATTAAGGCGTTGCCCGAGGTCTTTATCTAGCGGATGTCCATGCAACCACACCGAGTTGCCATTTTTAACCTCACCAGTGAAAGGAGAAACTACACCTGGGATACCCACACCGACAGTTCCCTGCTGACCAAGGACATTTTCAGCCGTAGAGACCAGACTACAGATTGCATCGAGGGTGCCGGAATAATTTCTGGGCGTGGCTAAACGTTGCCGATAAAGCTCACTCCCCGTGTCATCCAGGGCCACGAGTTCTATCTTAGTGCCCCCCAAGTCAATGCCAAATCTGATCATGCTTTCTCCTGAGCTTACAATGCTGTTGCCAATAACCACACAAATAATCCAAGTGATTACTCGCAAAACGGTGACCGATTGCGGTCACTAGTGTTGCCTAACAACCAGCAAACGCTGGCGGCATGCGACAATACTTGATCTCGGGCGATATGCCAACTGCCCATGGCAACCAAATCACTAGGGACTCGCATACGCCAACACCTCAGCGCATTCAACACGCTACAAAGTCAAAGTGCAGCCGCAGCAACCACTAACGCTTAAATCTAAGCAAAGTATTCCAGTAGATCAACGACGGTGCGGTGACCACGTTCATGCAGAAAATCCAACAGCTTATTTGGGGTGTAATTCAGCAGTCGTTCCTGCGGATAGCCGGCGGCATCAATCAGTTTCAGCGCCTCACCAAATTGCCCTAAGGTAAATGCAACGTGCGAATCAGACCCCATGACCAACGGTGCATCATACTGCTTGGCTAACTTTGCAATCGACAAACAGGTCGGTTCACTGCCTTTGCGCGAAGATACAAACGAAGAGTTATTGATCTCCAACGCCACATTATGTTCGGCGGCAGCTCTGACAATCAGCTCTTGCTCAATAGGATAACGAGGATTACCAGGGTGGGTGATAATGTCGACATGACCACTTTGGATACAGGCAAGCAGGGCTTCAGTATGGTTCGCTACATCTGAAGGGGGGAATACGGGTTCATGAAAACCCGCCTGCACCAGATCGAGCTCAGCCAGATAATCGCCGTAATAATCAATATCGCCCTGTTCGTTGCAGATATTGGCTTCAATACCGCGCAAGATGGCAACATCATCGACTATACGCGGCAACACCCGCAAATTGACAAAATGCCAAAAATGCGGCGCATCAGCCATTGCAGGGCCATGATCAGTTAACGCAAACAGCCGTATACCACGCTGCTTGGCAACATTCAGGTAATCGTGCACAGTACTGTAGGCGTGAGTAGAAGCGATGGTGTGAGTGTGGGTATCAACCGCAAACATGGCAGTCCCTAGGAAATAACGTGATTAGCTCTGGCATCACTTTACCGAAAGCGGTCAAGCAACGCCAGTCACGCTAGAAGATAGTGGCGGCAGATTTATGCGAAAAAACACTGCGCCGTAACGGATGCCGAATAAGCACCAATGAGATAAAAATCGTGTGCCAACAACGGCTAACAGGGCTATGCCGCTAGCTGTTGTTGTCAGTTTTAACGCTGGTAGTATGCTTGGTACCACTTGGCAAACGCGTTAACCCCCGCCTTGATACCAACACTGGGTTTGTAACCTACCGCCCGGAATAGGTCTTCAGTATCGGCCCACGTGGCCTGCACGTCCCCATCCTGCATTGGCAGCATAATTTTTTCGGCCTTTTTACCCAGCGCCTGTTCCAGTTCAGAGATAAAATCCAGCAAACGCACCGGACTACCGTTACCAATATTGTAGATCCGGTATGGCGCGCTGCTAGTGGCCGGACTGCCCTGCTCCACCGTCCACGCCGGATTGGGTTGAGGGATTTTGTCGGCACACAACAACACCCCGTTCACGATATCATCAATGTAGGTAAAATCCCGGCTCATATCACCGTGGTTAAATACCTTGATCGGCTGATCAGCGCTGATAGCATTGGCAAACAACATAGGCGCCATATCGGGTCGGCCCCACGGCCCGTAGACGGTGAAAAAGCGCAGCCCGGTAGTGGGCAAGCCATAAAGATGGGCATAACTATGAGCCATCATCTCATTGGCCTTTTTGGTCGCAGCATAAAAAGACACCGGATGATCCACTGAATCACTGGTGGCAAACGGCATCTTTTTGTTAAGCCCGTAGGTTGAGCTAGACGAAGCATACACCAGATGTTCAACGTTATGGTGACGGCAGCCTTCCAACACACATAAGGTCCCAACTAGGTTACTGTCGGCATAGGCAAATGGATTACTGATAGAATAACGCACACCAGCTTGGGCGCCGAGATGGATCACTCGCTGAAACTGCTCTGCGGCAAATAGAGACGCCATGCCATCACGGTCAGCCAGATCTTGCTTCAAAAACCGAAAACCCGCATACGCCGCCAGATTATTAAGCCGGGATTGCTTCAGGCTGACATCATAGTAGTCATTCAGGTTGTCGATACCGACAACCTGGTGTCCTGCTTCACACAGTTTTTCTGCTACCCGAGCCCCAATAAAACCCGCAGCCCCCGTCACCAAATATTTCATGCCTAAACCTCGTTCAAAAGGCAAGTTTCCACATTTAGCGGGTTACTTGCCGCCACGACTCTGCGTTATTTTTAGTCCTGACCGAACAGATCGCGAGTGTAAACTTTATCCGCCACATCGCGTAATTCATCCATCATGCGGTTAGAAATAATCACATCAGACATGGCTTTGAATTCATGCAGATCGCGAATAACGCGGGAATTAAAGAACTGTTCTTCTTTCAACACCGGCTCGTAGACCACCACTTCAATACCCTTGGCCTTGATCCGTTTCATCACGCCTTGCACCGCCGAGGCCCGGAAATTATCGGAGCCACTCTTCATGATCAGCCGATATACACCAACTATTTTGGGTTTGCGACTGATAATCGAATCCGCCATATAGTCTTTGCGGGTACGGTTAGAGTCTACAATCGCGGCAATTAGATTGTTTGGCACATCGTTGTAATTTGCCAGTAACTGTTTAGTGTCTTTCGGCAAGCAATAGCCACCATAACCAAAAGACGGGTTGTTGTAATGACTACCAATACGCGGATCTAGACAGACACCATCAATGATCTGTCGGGTATCGAGCCCGCGGGAGTCGGCATAAGTATCCAGCTCATTAAAGAAAGCAACGCGCATTGCCAAAAAGGTGTTGGCAAACAATTTGATCGCTTCAGCTTCGGTACTGTCGGTAAACAATACCGGAATATCTTGCTTCAAAGCACACGATGCCAACAGCTTGGCAAACTTCTCCGCTCTCGCTGAACGCTCACCCACAATTATCCGGGATGGATATAGATTGTCGTAAAGTGCTTTGCCTTCTCTTAAAAACTCTGGTGAAAAAATAATGTTTTCAGACCCAAAGTTTTGCCTCATCTGCCTAGTAAAACCGACAGGGACTGTTGATTTGATAATAATGCTGGCATCAGGATTAATTGTCACAACATCATTAATGACAGACTCAACAGAACTGGTATTGAAGTAATTGGTTTTCGGATCATAATCCGTTGGGGTGGCAACTATCACAAAATCCGCGCGTTGGTATACTGATTTATCCAATGTGGCAGATAGGTGTAACGTGTTGCTAGCGAGATACTCCTGAATCATATCATCCACTATTGGTGAACGGTGCTGATTCACGAGGTCTACTCGTTCCTGAACAATATCTAGAGCCACAACTTCATGATGTTGCGCCAACAATACTGCATTGGAAAGGCCAACATATCCCGTACCAACAACAACAATTTTCATAATAGTTTCCGGCTCAATCAGGTATTGCAAAACACCTGAATAAATCACAAAGATTGAAAAATGGCACAATCATAAAACTTATGGCGCGCTATGTCAGTCTTTACGATAAAAGGCGACAACTGAATGACAAAAAGTCGCCAATTGTTGCGCTGGTAAGGCATTGATGCCCCCCGCTGCCGCTCGGCCGCCGCCAGAGGCAAACTGCTGACAGATTTCTCCTGCTCCTTGTCGATTATTGATAGGAGCCCGCAATGAAATCATCACTGTGTTATCAGGATTATTGGTGACGATTGCTATCGCCTTATTGGGGTTGCTATTGGCAAGTTTGTTGCCAAGCACGCCACTTACCCGTCTAGCCCAAGGGGCATCCGGCAGTTGGTATAACAACAGGTAATCGTCAGCGTATTCGGCACTTAACTTGTCAAGCTGCAGCATATCTGCCGCGTAAGCCGCTTGTAACATATAAAAGGGAGAGGCGAGATCTTCCCGAACGGCCCAAGGTGAGGGATAAGCCAGCAACTGGCGATACAGCAGCGCCGGGGCAATGTGTAACTCATCAACACATTGACCATAAGCGTTATAGTTGATTAATGTGCCGAGTTCGCGCAGGAAAGCGACATCGGTGTCACTCAGCGCTAATTCCGCCGCTAATCGCTGTGCCGCGACCAACAGGTTATCGCCAAAGGCGGCGGCAATGGCCCAGAGTCGGCGCTGCCCATCAAGCAGTTTGTCAACAATCAGTGCCGTACAGGTATCCGCGCTGAGATCGATATGGGGGGTCAGTAATGGTGATTGCGGTATATCGCCAGCACGGTGGTGGTCAATGTAGTTAACAGTAACCTCTCGTTGCAGCAAATGTTGCAGTGGCAAAAGATTTTGCGCTAGGGAGATATCCAACACCTGCACTGTGTCGCCAGCGTTCGCCGGCACGCGTTGCAACAACGAAATATCGCGCTTTACGCCGGTCACTAACACGGATTCTCGTGGGTCAAGCTGACGCAGTTGCAGCAGCGACAAAATACCATCAGCATCACCGTTAAACACGTCATAATGCATCGCTAAATCCTGAGACGGATTGGCGCAAGTAGCCGCCATCATTAAGATATTGCAAAATGGCTGACACACAACTGTCAATATCCATTTCAACGGTTTTTAGATGGATTTCAGCCGCAATGGGTGCCTCATAAGTTGAGTCGATACCAGTGAAGTGCTTAATCGCTCCAGTACGCGCCTTCAAGTAGAGTCCTTTAGGATCCCGCTGCTCACACACCGCCAAGGGTGTATCAACAAAAATCTCAATAAACTCACGGTCCTTATGTAATTGCCGTACCAATTGCCTATCCGCCTGAAACGGCGAGATAAACGCGGTCAATACCAATAACCCTGCATCAACAAACAGTTTGCTGACTTCCCCTATGCGCCGAATGTTTTCCATTCGGTCAGCATCGCTAAAGCCCAAATCCCGATTCAACCCATGCCTCACATTATCGCCATCCAGCAGATAAGTGTGATAGCCCAATTCCGCCAGCCGTTGTTCCAATGCATTAGCAATGGTTGACTTGCCAGAACCACTCAATCCAGTAAACCACAAGACTGCCGAGGTATTGAGTCCTTTGGCATGGGCTCTGGTGGCCTTGCTCACCTGGTGCGGGTGCCAGACCACATCTGCAGGAGGTTGTTTCATCATAAAAAAGATCCTTCGCTCTGACCTGCCGCCATCGCCCGCTTAAAACGGAAAAAATTTTGGCACCATTACAACCACAATGATCCCATAGGTTAATGCCACTGGCACTCCCAGCTTGAAAAAGTCGCTCAAGCAGTATTTCCCTACGTTATAAACCATCAGATTAGTCTGATAACCGAATGGGCTAACGAAACTGCCACTGGCAGCAAAGGCAACCACCATCACAAACGGCAGAATATCAACCTGTAATCCTTTCGCCAAACCGACAGCCAATGGGAACATTAATGCTGCAGCCGCATTGTTAGTGACCACTTCCGTCAGTAGCCAGGTAACAACATAGGTTAATAGCAACAAATAATATGGTTGCAGCCCACTTGCATACTGCCGCACCTGTTGTGTAAACCATATTGCCACACCACTGCTCACCAACGCATAGGACAGTAAAATTGCCACCGATACAATCAGCCAAATGTCGAGAGGAAACCGTCGAAGTAGCTCATTGACTGTCACGCAGCCGCTGAAAATGTAGAGCCCCAACAACAGTAACATGGACTGCATCAGGTCCATTAAACCTGTGATCGATAAAACCACGGCGATAATAAAACCACCCAGCGCTAACCATTCACGGCGACCACTCAGGTGCTGCTCCGGCGCAACGCCACTAACACTGATGAAATTTTTACTAATGTTGTGGCGTTGGCGGTAATCTTCCCCCGTCGCTAGGACCAGAAAGTCACCGGCCGCAATCGTCACCTCACCAAGCTTGCCAGAAAGGTTCTGCCCGTCTCGGCGAATCGCTACCACCGCCGCATCAAACAATGCCCGAAAACCGATCCCCTTGAGTGTTTGCCCTACGAGAACGCTCTCTTGGCGCACCACTACTTCGGTTAACTCTCGCTGCAACAAACCATCTTTATCCGCAAACAGCTCCAGGCCGGAGAAATGATGCAACTGCATCACTTTGTTAATATCGCCGGCAAAAATTAGTCGATCGCCCTCTTGCAAAATTTCTGTTGGCGCAACCGGCGACCGCAACTGTGCCCCACGGATCACCTCCACCAAAAACAACGATTGTAGATGGCGCAGACCATTAGCTTCAACACTCTTACCCGCCAGTGGAGATCCATTGGCAACCTTGGCATCAATAAAATAACTTTTTTGATTTAAGTCATTAGTGTGATATTCCGGCAGCCTTCGGCTATAGAGGCCAAGTACCGTACCACAGCCGAGCACCAACAGCAGCCCCACCGCTGCAAATGAAAAAAATGGCAATGACTTTCCGGTTTCATTGATATAAAAACTGTTAACTATCAAATTAGTAGAGGTGCCAATCAGGGTGACGGTACCGCCGAGTATGGCTGCATAGGATAGTGGCAAAAGTAATCGGCTGGCGTTGTGGTACGGGTTCGAGCGAATAGGAGCCATCAAGGTGGCAACCACCGCCGTATTATTTAAAAACGCCGAACATAGCGTGGTTAGACCGAACAATCGAAGCCAACTAGTGCGATAGCTGGCCACGATGACTTTCTTAGCAAGTAGCCGCAAAAAACGCGTTTTCTCCAACACCAGCGAACACAACATCAACAAAATTAATGTCACCAGTCCGGAATTCGCCATTGCAGCTAATATCTGCTGCCGATTAACCAACCCAAAGCCAACCAGACACAACAGTAAACTGCCGAAAACTGCAGCAGGTCTTGTCTGAAATCGGATCAGTCCGACAACAGTCATGACGAACAGCAATAATGTGAGGCAAGCATTCAGCGTCATGCTTCACCCACTAGGCAAATAGTCAGCATATCGCTGTTAGTCCTGACTGATATCCCGCACATTCCAGTGCGGATACTGTTTGCGGATCAGTGCATTAAGCTCAAGTTCAAATTCACTGTAGCTTTGATGCTGAGTATTTCCGGCAAGTGGTAAGCGGCGGATCATCCCGGCGCCTACAGTGGCATTGGTGAGCCGGTCAATAATGATAAAAGCGCCGGTATTTCTATTGGTATCATATTGATCAAATGCTATTTTTTCGTTGAGTTCCCAGCGGCACTCACCTATTTCGTTCAGCGATAACTCTCTAGCATCACGCTGCTGCAGTGTATTAACATCCACCTTAAAATTTATCGCTTGTACATAACCCGATGTCAGCTTACTCCCGACCTTGATAAGGTATTCACGATCAGCACAGAGTGGCTCCGGTGTCATCCACACCACATCAGCATCAAAGCTGTAACCCACAGTGCAAGACTCATGCGGTCGTACCAGCATATCGCCGCGGCCGATATCAATCTCATCGGTCAGCGTCAGCGTTACCGCCATCCCCGCGGTTGCTTGTGGTAAATTGCCGTCAAACGTCACAATCGCCTTGACCTGACTCTGCTTACCTGACGGCAGCACTTGCACAGTATCACCAACACGAATATCACCAGATGCCACCGTACCACTGAATCCTCGAAAATCCAGATTGGGTCGGTTTACATACTGCACCTGAAAGCGGAACGCATCGGCCACACGCCGGTCAATCGTCACAGTATTCAATAGCTTTAACAGCGGTGAACCGGGATACCAGCTCATGTTGTCGCTGGCATTCACCACATTGTCACCTTTCAGCGCCGAAATAGGCACAAAGCGGATATCTGTGAATTTCAACTGCTCGGCAAAATCGCGATAATCCTGTTTGATTTTTTGATAAACCGTCTGCTCATAGCCAACAATATCCATCTTATTGACGGCTACTATGATGTGCTTAATCCCCAGTTGGGAGCAGATATAGCTGTGGCGTCTGGTCTGCACCTGTACACCGTGACGCGCATCGATCAGGATAATGGCCAAATCACAGGTGGAAGCGCCGGTGGCCATATTGCGGGTGTACTGTTCATGTCCAGGTGTATCAGCAATAATGAATTTACGTTGTTCGGTCGCAAAATAACGATAGGCCACATCAATGGTGATCCCCTGCTCCCGTTCTGACTGCAAACCGTCCACTAATAGAGCTAAATCAAAGGCTTCATCTGTGGTATTAAAACGCTTGGAATCTTTTTCAATGGCAGCCAGTTGATCTTCAAAGATCATTTTACTGTCATATAGTAACCGCCCAATAAGCGTGGACTTACCGTCATCAACACTGCCACAAGTAAGAAAACGCAGCATATCTTTGTTTTCATGAACTTTTAGGTAGCCTTCAATATCAGTCGCAAGCAAATTTGAACTGGTAGACATACACATCTCCACTGGCCTCGAGTAACGAGTTGCGCGATTCGAGCCCCTTGTCCTAAACCTATTACTCAGCACTAACCTGCAACGTTTTCATTAGTGCCCCCAACATCCGGGATATTTGTTCTGCCTCTGATTGCCAGTGACTAGAGACTTCCGCTGATATGTAACCAACATCCTTAGCAATCATCGCTTGAGTTTTAAACTCACCACATGAGCCCTTTGCAATTGACACAAACCGTGCTTTTTCTTTATTAGAAAATCGCTCAAAACCTTCAGCAATGTTGCTAGGAACTGACAAAGCTGAACGAGAGATTTGGTCCTTAAAAGAAAAGTCCCTAAGCGCAATCAATTCTCTATACACAGCCACAACTAACTTATAGCTTCGCTGCCATACAACTAACTGTTCATATTGCATACCACCTCCGTGTGATGTGTTTTAATGTCGCTAAAAACTCGTCTCTCGTGTCTCGCGGCCCTTAGAAATAACCTTCTATTTTCTTCTTTTCCATGGAGCCGCTGCTATCGTGATCGATGACGCGGCCCTGGCGCTCAGAAGTGGTACTCAGCAACATTTCCTGAATAATCTCAGGTAACGTGGTTGCCGTTGATTCAACAGCCCCCGTCAGTGGATAACAACCCAAAGTCCTGAAGCGGACAGCACGCATTTGTGGTACTTCACCGTCTTGTAATGGCATACGCTCATCATCCACCATGATTAACGCACCATCACGCGCCACCACCGGACGTGGTGCCGCCAAATACAGGTCGGGAATTTCTATCTTTTCTAAATAGATATATTGCCAAATATCCAGCTCGGTCCAGTTGGATAAAGGAAATACCCGAATGCTTTCGCCTTTATTCACTTTACTGTTGTAGATGTGCCACAACTCAGGTCGCTGGTTTTTGGGGTCCCAACGGTGTTTGCTGTCACGGAAAGAGTAAACACGCTCTTTGGCACGGGACTTTTCCTCATCGCGGCGAGCGCCGCCAAACGCGGCATCAAAACCATATTTGTCCAGAGCCTGCTTCAGCGCCTGGGTTTTCATAATATCGGTATGCTTAGCACTGCCATGATCGAAAGGATTGATATTGAGTCTAAGCCCTTCTGGATTGGTATGAACCAGCAGTTTAAACCCATACTTGCGCGCCATCTCATCACGAAAACGGATCATTTCGCGAAACTTCCAGGTGGTATCAACGTGCAATAACGGAAATGGGATTTTACCCGGATAAAACGCTTTACGGGCCAGATGCAGCAACACAGAAGAGTCTTTACCAATAGAGTAAAGCATAACTGGGTTATCAAACTCCGCCGCCACTTCACGCATGATGTGTATTGATTCAGCCTCTAGCGCCTGCAGATGCGTCATGCGCTGTGGATTTGTGCTTGTTATCACGCCACTTAACCTCTTGCTACAAAGCTGGTGTAAAGATATTTAATAGCAATACCACGAACCAACATATTGGCGAACAAATGCATTAGTTTAGCGAGAGTCTAACAGAAGCCTATATAAGCTAAATCTTCATTTTTTGAATTTGTTATTCAAATAATGAATATCAACAGATAATATCTCACATCTAAATAATGATGTGGCTATTGAGCCACAACAGCCGCTCCCCAAGAGACCATAGACATCTAAGTTCTTCTTAACCACAGAGATCTCTATCATAAAATCAATGTCGCCCATATCATCTGAACACAGCCGATAACAATTGTTAAACCACACATTTTAACGATATCTAGGTTACACATAGAGAGGAGTGGCACATCACTTGAGCCAGACATCCAAGGCCGCAAGTTCTTCCGCTTGCCGATTTTGGGATTTGTTTGTTCGAGCACTTAATACAGTGAACATCGTTTTACAAAGCTGCCACCACCTTAAAGGGTAATAACAGTAAACCCACCATGATTCGGCGTTTACCGAGAACAATAGTGCCATTTTTTGTCGCGAAGGAAAAAGTTTTGAAAAAAACCACTTGGCTTTACCGACTATTCCCCTCGCTTTAATTTTGCTTAATGTGGCATGAACCGCGCGGGACTCATAATCCTGTAGCATTAATAGCGCAAATCGCGCAGCATCCATTGCTAAGTTTTGGCCCTTACTACCTATATCATCAAGCGACTCCATCTGTATCTCTGGGAAATAATACTTCACCATATGCAACACTAAAGAACAGCCATCTTTACCATTACCAACTTGCACCTTTTGCCAAAATAACGACCAGTCAATGGTGCAATGTTCGATCAAATAGGCAATATCGGTCAGAACCAGCGGACCATTATTAAATCGATGGTCATAACTAGCATGCATAATCAGATGCAGCAATAAATCGGTAGGTGACATAAATGGGATTTGTTGGCCTGCAACATTCGCGACAATACAACGATGCCAAAAATTATCATCGGCCACTAAGTCTTCACTCGGACAATTTTTTGGGTGAAAAACCTTATCATGCAGTTCTACTACAACTCCGGTTGGAGAAAGCAATGGTGGAATATGCTTACTGAATTTTAGCCAATTATCTGGGCTTCCTTTGTATTTTGGCGGGTGGCGATATCCATGCTTAATCAGTTGTTCATAAACGCCAGCCAGTTGGGTCTTGGGGATCAGCAGATCAATATCACGCATGGGTCTAAGTGCGGCATGAGGGTATACCACGCTGGCGAGATAACTCCCTTTCAGGGCAATATAACGGCTCTGCTGCGATGACAACAGTTGGTGTAACTTGAGCAGTTCTGCTTGCATCTTAACCGTTCTTATAGCTGACTTTTTATAGACTTTTTGCAAACGCTCGCTTACTGAAACAGGAACCACTAACGTTTTTTGTTTCAGTTGCCAGTAAAGTAAAGGCGCAATCCGATGCGATACGGACATATCACATACTCTTGTCCAATCAGCATCAGTTAATAGATCAAGCTGCTGCTGGGTAATGGTTTGGCGCTCAGAAATTAAGTCGAGTAATAGCCTTTTTAGATGCATCATCACCACCGTGTTGTTGTTTCAGTTGTTGCCACGTACCTTGCGCAACAACACTTCCCTGTTCAAGTTTAATGACCTGATCGGCATGTTCCAGTGTCGGTAATCGATGACCAATAACCAGCACCGTCATATTACCGTGCAAATTTTCAATCGCTTGGCGAATACGCTGTTCATTGTCCATATCAAGTGCACTGGTTGCCTCATCTAAAATAAGTAATGAAGGCCGTTTTAGCAGGGCACGAGCCAACACAATACGCTGGCGTTCTCCACCAGATAACCTGATACCGCTATCACCTACCACCGTGTCAAGTTGTTCGGGGAGTTGAAACACAAACTCCGCGGCAGCCAATGTCAATGCTTTTAATAAGTCCGCTTCCGACGCTTTGGGATTGCCCCATAGTAAGTTATTACGAATGCTGTCATTAAACAAAAATACCTCTTGCGGTACATAGGCAACCGATTGCCGCCATTGTCGGCGTAAAGGCCCAGTCAGCAAGATATCATCCAATAAAATCTCACCACTATCAGCGGCTAATAACCCCATCAACAGATCGGCTAGCGTACTCTTCCCCGCGCCAGAGTGGCCTATCACCGCCGTAGTGGTATGCACTTTCAACGTCAATGACACTTGTGCTAGTGAAGGTGAATTTTTACCCGGATATTGAAACGACACATTCTTAAGTTGAATCTGCTGGCCGATGACAATAGGTTGATGGCTGTCGAGTTTGGTAGGTTCGGCATTAACACGATAAGCATCTTGCAGTCGCTGAGCATCTTCAAGTGCCGGCAATGCATGTAAACAATGGTGTAACTGCTGTTGCGCTGACATAAACAACGGAATCATGCGCCCAAACACAATCACTAAAGTCAACAGTTGCGCGACCTCAATATGCCACAGATTCAACCCAGCTAGCAGATAGCCGATAAGCAGCGTCGCTCCAAAAATTTGAAACAATACTTTTGATAAACTAGTGTCCTTTTGGAAAGCCAGTTGTTGCTCACGTAATGTTGAAATTGTGTGGTTAAAACGTTCAATAAAACTCGATTCCTGACCTAAAATTTTGGCGAGTTTTATACCCGCTAAACTCTGCTGTACTGTTGCTTGCATGCTACGGTTAGCCAGACCTAACTGTTGCCCCAACGACAGTGCTTGTTTTCGCTGACCACTTAGCACTAACAAAATGAGGCCACCACTGATAAATGCCAGCAGCGTCACTTGCCAAGATAAACTCACCGCTGCAATCAAGTACGCCAGTAACGTCATCAACGATGCCAGCAAACCCAGTAGAAAATTAAACCCTACGCCGATGCGGTTAATGTCGACTAGCAAGCTGTTAGCCTGATCAGATTGATTTTGCTGAGTTAACCAACGCCATTCAGCATGTAACAACAGCGCGAAACTATGCAGTCGCATTTTGTCGACTAGCTGATGTTGCATAATGGCGCTGAGGCGCTCACGGGCGTACTGTAAAGTTGCTCTTAATATAATCAGCAATAATACAATGCCCATCAGGAATGAAGTTGATGTGGGAACACCTAACTCCGCCATGCGCTGTAGCATCTGCCCTGACACATTGTGTGTCACCGCAGCAGATTGTAATGATTGCAACAATGGCACCAGTAATAAAATGCCCGAACCTTCGGTTAAGCCCGCCAGAATCATGAGTAGCAATATGAGTAACACTCGTTTAAATGTCACAAGTGCAATTAGCGGCTTAATTGTAGCGTAAGAGGGCATCATCTCAGCTCATTTTCAATGTAAATAGGTAAGCACCTACTACGGTAAACTGATTAAAACTGTAACCACCAGTCACTCTTACCGGTCCAGCGCATACCCAAGCATGGGCTTTAATCTGCCCCGCGTCTCTGCATAAGCCAAAATATAACGTACCTGGAATGCCATATAAGTCCAACAATAAACGTGCGGTAATGGCTTGCGGAAAACAGTTGGATTCCCAAGGCGTATAGGGCGCAATTCCTTGAACGAGTTTACTTATAAGCTTTGCCCTTAGTCGCTGCTTTTCAGATATCAGCGGTATCCAATAACCATTATGCTGCATAACACCTAATCGTGGCGCAAGCTTGCGAAACGATAAGCGAAAAATAGCCAGCTTGCTTAGCCCTAACAGCAGCCAAGTGGGAAGTGCCCAACATTGAATAAACAGCGGTTGGCGTAAGAATTTAATCAACGCGGAGGTCAAGACTGAATATCTACCAGTTGATTGTCTACTAAAGATTGACAAAAACTTAAGGTGTCTTGCTGACACTGCTGTTCGGTAACTTCATATTCGTTACAAATCTGCTCAACAATGTCAGTAATAGATTGTGGCGCTTCAAGAAGCTCCCAAATACGGCTCCCCGTTCCGCTAATACCGAAATAATTACCAGTTTCAGGTACCATCATTACTGTATCACCATCCATATCAGTAAAAATCTGATCAGGCTTACGGCGCAGTTTGCAATCAAGTGTCAGCTCAGACATGTTCATTCCTTGTACTAAATAAGCTATTGATAAATCCGATAATACTTAATAAATAAGTTATATTCTAACAATAATAATCTAGCCATTTGAAACTTTGGCTAACATTCATCCAAGCACCGATAAAGTGATGGTGACCTAGAGATATACATTATCGATAAGTGATTATAATATGGTGCATCCATCTTTATTGTCAGATTTTTTATGTTTGCTGGAGTCTATTCTACTCATTCTCAACTTCCCGCAGTTAATACTGATGTGATAAAGCAGTCCCTTGCACCGTACCATCAACCCGATAATGATGGCTTTTATACTGAG
The DNA here is from genome assembly GCF_014651955.1 of Shewanella fodinae. GTDB lineage: Bacteria > Pseudomonadota > Gammaproteobacteria > Enterobacterales > Shewanellaceae > Shewanella > Shewanella fodinae. The sequence goes on from NZ_BMXW01000007.1 coordinate 119,115, forward strand.
CCGAACTTCTGGCTCTATGAACAACGCCACCACCACGGCTATTTTGACCGTGATCCGCACCTGCCACTTTATTGTGAACAAAAAGGCGTGGTCGTGGCATTTTGGGGGCGACTCGACAACCGCGAACAATTAGCCGCCACACTAGGTTTAAATCATAAAGATGAGCAACTCACCGATGCGCAGTTAGTGCTTGAGGCATGGTCACATTTCTTACAACAGCTACCCGAACAACTTTTGGGTGATTTTGCCATCGCGATTATTGATAAACCACGACAAAAACTATTTTTAGTACGCGACCCGTTAGGGGTTAAACCACTGTATTACAGCTGGCAGCAAGACAAACTGTTTTTTGCTTCATCAGCTGCGGCACTTAAAGCTATGGATAGCATTGTCCTGAGCAAAAGTACTGAGTGGATGGCGCGCTATCTTTGGCTGGGCTTATCCAAAGATCCTATCAAGACTGCGTACAACGAAATGCGCAAATTACCACCCGCCCACTGCCTGTTATTGGCGCACAATGCCGAGCCACAGCTACGTCGCTGGCATTTTTGGCGTGATGATGCACCAATAGCTAATCAACGGGATGAACGCTGGGTCAATGACTATCGGGCAGTGCTGGAAGAAAGCATCCGTTGCCGCATGCATAGCCCTTACTCTTTGGGCACCGAAAACAGCGGTGGCATCGACTCGGCAACACTCACCGCCTACCTAGCAAAATTCTTGGATAACCCAGTAGAACAACTACACAGTTTTGGCTTTGCGATGTGTGAGCAAGAGCCGGAATATATTCTTGAAACCAGCCAAGCCTGCGGTATTGCCCATAATTACTTAGTGAGTGCTCAGCTTGGTAACCAAACTGAGCGGATGGAACGTACCTTAAAAGTATTGGGGTATCCTGAGGAACATGGTAACGCCAGTTTTCATCTACCGTTTTATCAGCAATGTCAGCAGCGCAATATCAAAGTGTTGTTCTCAGGTTTTGGCGGTGATGAAGTGGTCACCAACCCGGCAAATTTGGCGCGTTATGAGTTCCTCGATAATCACCAATATGGCGCGTTATTCAACATTCTGTCTGGCAACGCAATAACTCGGCCATTACGCCTTGTTAAAGCAATATTGAAACCGCAAAACCCCGCCTATCGCCCCACTTTTTTAACCGCTTGGCGTCAGCGCTGGCCCTACTGCCTATTAAAAAAGGAGGTGATCGAGGCATACAATATTCAGCACGATTATATGGAAAGCGCCCGTTATGATGCACCTTTTAGACGAGTCAATGATTTTATTCTGCAACATCACTTGCACGAACTGCATGTGACCACTCGCCTAGATAACTGTACTCTCATGGCAAATTCATTTGGCATCGACTACCGTTGGCCACTCTGGGATGTGCGTTTAGTGCAGCAATATCTGTCCACCCCAACCATTGAAAAAATCGGTCCCAAAGGTATTGGGCGTTATCTGCACCGCCGCGCAATTACTGGCACAGTACCCAATAAAGTGGCTTGGAAGCCTAGTAAAGACATGGGCTATGGTGCTCAGCACGTAAAACGACAACAAGCAGCGATTGCTAAGCCACCAGTATTGATGGATTTACCCCCCAACATACAAGATTTGTTGGATCCGTTTAAGTTTGCACAATGGCAACACTGGTGTACTCAAAATGCTTCAAACGGTAACGTCACTGTATTAGATAGAGTATCGATTGAGAAAAACAGCCAAGCGTTAATATGGCTAACAAAATGGCAACAAGGTTGAAATCTATTTATATACAAGATAAAGTCATAAAGTTTAACTAATATCAATGTAATGACATCCAGCGCTATTCATAGGGTTGGTTGTTTAACATAAAAACTGATTGAATTGATAGGAGACGATATGAAATCATCTGTAGCAAAGACTGAAATGGTTAAAAATTCAGGAAAAGACACAGAGACTAAGCGTCCATATTGTCCTCCAAAGTTAAATAACCTCACTTTGGGCGATACACAAGGAAAAGCCTACTCGCCAGTGGAGATGTCGATTAATTCTGGAACAGGTTCCTAAGTTCAGAGATGCGGCTAGATTGAAAAGTCCCGCCCCCAGCAGCCGCAGCCAATTAGCCGCGGCTGTGTTGTTTTATGGAAATAATAGCCGTTGCATTTGCGGCGCATATACCACCTGTTGCTTTAGCCTAGCCCGCCGATAAGCCATGCCCTCCACTGCGCAAGATAACGTCGTACCACCTGCACCGGTTGTGCTTGCTCGTGAAGCTGAGCTAAATGCCGTAACAGTTGGGTTAAGGCGGTCCTGCAGGCATAAAGTGGCGTGGCGACCATTCATCAACGAGCCAGACGGTGAGTTTGGATAGAATGTCGGTTGCTAGCAACCAGTAAGCATTGGGCTGACTGACTCAATGGTCATCGCGGTATCATTTCTTGTGCTATACGAACCAGAATGTTAAAAAAACGAAACTGCTGTAATCATCACTATCTGTCTGTTTTAAAAGCTTAAGTCAATTTTCAAAGGATAAATTATGAAGTTATTACCCGAAGACACTCCCTTGATCGATGCTAAAAAAAGCATCAAATTAAAATACGCAACACCAGAATTAATCGTCATATCACAAAAAAATGTAAATGGAAAAGCATCCTCCGCACCAGGTGAAGGTGCCGTCTTTTCCTACGGTCCAAGTTAAATAACAGCAAATTGCGCTTAGATGTTCGAGGGCATTAAGGCGTTTTTTACAGCAGCTAATTAGCCGCAGCTGTGTTGTTTTATTTGGATAATAGCCGTGGCATTTGCGGCAAAAAAAGTGGTGACATGCTGCATGAGTATCGCTTACTGCCGCTTTCAAACCTCCATGCCCTTTGACATGAGTGCTTCGATGGGAAAAATGCGGTAATAGATATTGAGCGAGGAGTTGCTGCCACAATCGCTGTTGCAGCAATTCATCATTTGAATACACGGCATTGAGACGGTGTTGGCGGTAAAAGCACACAGGCATTGTTAGGGCTAAGCCTAAATTTACGCGGTTGTCGCTAATGTTTATTAAACTCAATATGTTATGCTCCTCGCTGATATTTATTATCATAATCACAATTTTTTAACCATAGCTCAGGATACTCGGACTTCATGTATTACTCCGCTTACCAACTAACCATTGCCAGTGAGTTGCCCTTACCAGAACTTGTACAAGTTAATGGCACACAGACTGACGTCACAATTCGCTTTGACAATGTTGCAGAAAACGGGCTAGCAGACGGAGAACAATTGGGACCATTTTTATGGGCAGCGCCCAATACACTGTGGTTGCAGGTACCGAACGTTGCGCGTTTTTTAGTGCGCAATGGTAACGAGATTATTATTGACCCTGCTGATGGCATTGATGACGATAGTATAAGAGTGTTTTTGTTAGGTTCCGCGTTCGGAGCCTTGCTGTTCCAACGTGGCTTGTTGGTGATCCACGGCAATGCAGTGCGCATTGGTGATGAATGTTTAATTTGTGTAGGACCGTCCGGCGCAGGTAAATCAACCTTAGCCGCGGCGTTTATGCAGCGTGGGTTTGATGTGCTGGCGGATGATGTGGTACCGGTAAATGATGCGGGTTTGGCACTGCCGGGATTTCCGCGGATTAAATTATGGCAGGATGCCGCGGAGCAATTTGAGATTGTCACTGATGACTTACGCCGTATTCGCCCCGAGATGAATAAGTTTAACCTGCCGGTTAATGGTGTAGTGCAGCAAGCATTACCGATCCGTTGGATTTATATTCTAGGTAGCGACCATATCGATGAAATCACCTTTGAAGCTATCAACGGTATGGCGAAATTTATGCCACTGCAAAACAATACTTATCGCGCTAAGTTCCTCCATGGGATGCAGCTAAAATCGCAACATTTGGCGCTGTGTGGCAAGTTAGCCAGTAAAATCCGCTTGTCACGGCTAACCCGACCTAAATTAGGATTTACCGCCAATGCGATGGTGGATGCCATCCTCAAGGATATTGAGGTTAACCCATGAGTAGTCTCTATTGGTTAGCGTCCTACCCAAAATCTGGCAACACTTGGTTTCGCGCCTTTCTGCAAAACTTGCTGGAAGATGGCGATAAGCCCGTGGTGATTGATGAACTCAGCACCGGCAGTATTGCCAGCGCGCGCGGCTGGTTAGATGAAACTTTAGGCTTTGATACGGCAGATTTGACTCAAGATGAAATCGATGCGCTGCGCCCCAGTGTGTATGACTGGCAACATGACGCTACTGAGCTTGGTTACCATAAAATTCATGATGCTTACACTACGGCTGACGACGGTACGCCTATTGTCGGTGTTGTTGGTACTAAAGGCGCGTTGTACATCGTACGCAATCCGTTAGATGTAGCCCCTTCCTACGCTAATCACTGCCAGTGTTCTTTAGATCAAGCCATTGAATATATGGGCAACACTAAACATTGCATGGCACAAAATAAACGCCGTTTAACCAGTCAAGTACGGCAACAACTGTTGACGTGGTCTGAGCATGTGCGTAGCTGGTTAGATGCGCCGCAGCTTAACCGCTTAGTTATCCGCTATGAGGATATGCTCAATCATCCGTTAGCTACCTTTACGGCAGCTTGCCAATTCTTGGAGTTACCGCTTGATCAAGCGCGCATAAAAAAGGCAATCGCCTTTAGTGATTTTAAGGTGTTATCACAACAAGAAAAGCAACACGGCTTTAAAGAGCGCCCTCCACAAACGCAGCAGTTCTTTCGACAAGGTAAAAGTGGTGATTGGCGAGATAAACTCACAGGGGAACAAGTGGCGCGGATTATCCAAGACCATGGTGAAATGATGCGGCGCTTGGGGTATTTAGATGTGAATGGTCAACCTTTGGTCACACCACGCCCATGGTGCGAGCTTTCAGTTGATGTTGAACGCCGAGGTGATGGTGTTGCATGCGTTAATCAATAGACTCAAGCGACTGTCTATGCGCCGCCACCCCCATGGCTTGCTAAGTTGGCGTTATTTACTGCCGCAATTAGCATCGCCGTTAATGCAACACCGAGCTTATTGGTGGCATAGTTGTGGGACTCGTTCGCGGCTGTTGTGGGGTCTGTGGCAGTTATATTTATGGTTACGTTGGCTCGCATTCAGCAGTTGGCGCGCGAGTTATCGTACGGTGCAGTTGCATGGGCCTCATGTCAAAAAGCAACACAACATGAGTCAATGGCAGCAATTTTGGCGTGTACAAGCATTAGCCTTGCGCTGGTGTATTCCGCCTGCGGCTGCTTATCGTTTCCAATTGTACCGTTATCCTGAGCGAGCACTAGAGTATGTCTATGATATAGAAGCGGGGGCTTATCATCGGTTACAAAGTGAAGCACTAGGACTCACTAAAAAGTCGCTACAGCTGTTGCAAGATAAGCAACGACTAGCCGAAAAACTCACGCCTTTGGGAATAACCATTGTGGATGGCTATCCCGTAGAATTTCGCAGCACTAATAAGTTAATCGACACGCTCGCTGGCGATGGGAAATTTTTTGTAAAAACGCGTAGCGGTAATCAGGGTATTGGCGCTTTTGCTGTAACAGCAAAAGATGGTCAATTGCAGGGAAAAACCTTTGCTGGGGAATTGTTACCTGATAGCAAGGCAGTGGAACGCGCATGGCAGCAATTGTTGCAACTCGACGATGCGCTGATCCAGCCATTGCTGACAAATCATCCTGCATTACAGACATTAACCTCGGCTGATGAAGCCATTACCGTGCGTGTGATTACCCAATGGTATGAGCAAAAACTAAGGGTGTTCACCGCATTCATTGAAGTACCGTTTCAAGATATACAACGCACAGTTTACAGTGTGTTGCCGATAACTTCGGCGGGTGCTTTTGCCCGTCACCCGGTAGAAATTCTGGATGAGCAAGTGGCACAGCGGGCAAATACCTTATGGCAGCATGCACAAGCAATTGGCCTACTACCCTTTTGGTCTCAATTAATAGAACAAAGCATGAAAGCTCATCAGCCGTTCTCTGATGTTAAAGCCATCGCTTGGGATTGGGTACTAACCCCACAAGGGCCAACACTACTAGAAGGCAACACGGGTTGGGGCACCACAATGCCACAACTCATTACTGGCCCATTTCTCAGTAAATAATCCAAAGCGAGTGGTAACTTTTTCTACATCCGCGATGAGTTAATCTCGCCGTTTCCTATTGGGATGATTACCGATGAGCGGATCGTCTTGCAGCGCTTCAACTCTTAATGATTGAAAAAAGCTTCTGGATGAGGGTTATCTCAACAGTTTCCTTCGGCTCATGCTTTGGGCTAGCTAACATTTTTGCATTAAGGCTCGGTAATCGTTTACGCAGTATTGACAATCTCAGACGCTGTAGACAAGCACGCCTATAGGACAGCCTCGGCGGAATAACACCTTCTTCCATCAGTCAAAAACAAGCTCAGATGTCATTCTACTTGTCATAGACCAACCTACCACCGTGCGAGAGTAAAGGCTAAAATTACAGCCAGATAGAGCCATCCTTCATCGATGTAGTAGAGTAAGAGATAGTGCGTAGTCGGACTATTTTTTTATCTCTCTTCTCCGAGCCGTACACTTTTCAGCGCATACGGGTCTCAGTTTAATCAAGGCTAACGTCCATGGCAATATCACCGTACTTCGTTATGACAGTGCTTCAGGTTTCGTCGTTAGATAGGGCTGAACGCAGAAATAGGGAAAAAGCATTCTTGACTAAATCATCAATGCCAACCACCGTGATAGAAATATTCTTTACTTCCGTTTGACTGCACCATAAGTGTAGTACAGCGACAATTGAAAGGGCGTTTATCCATCTCATAAAACCAACTAGCAATTCCAAATTATGTTCGCGAACATACCTGAGCATTCATGATAAAATAATAACTAACACTGTTTATATATTTCAGGGTGTAAAAATCTTATTTATAAGTTGATTCATACATATCAGCGATAACTTTCCATGTATAACGACTTTCAGCAATCTGCTTCATACTCTTAGAAATAATATCTAATTTTTCACTATTTGTTGATATTAACTGATAGCAAAGCTCATCAGATGATGAAAAGAACAAAGCCTTATCATCTGTGCTATATCTATTAAATGCACAATCGAAGGCAAAAATTGGCTTTCCAAAGTGCATTGCCTCAACTAAAGATGGATTTGTCCCTCCCGCAGAGTGACCATGAATATACCCCTTACATTGACTTCTTAAATTATACAACTGAGTTATATCATATATCGGATCAAGTATTTGAATGTTCGATTTAACAGAATACTTTCTTTTTAGTTCTTTCCCAAAATTACTAGCATCCCAATTGCCAACAAACTTTAATTCATGATGACTATTGGAAAATGCTTCCAAAATCATTTGAACATTATTTTCAGGTTCAATCCGGCATATAGACAAGAAATAATTATCAGTTGGTTTAGCATCAATACCGTCAATAATTGCATGATCACCACCATAAGCAATAACCACATTACTTCTTGAGTACTCTATATCAACATAATCGCCAATAGCTTTATTATCAGTTATAATCACGTCAGAAAATTTTACGGCAAATGATTCAGATAGTTTCAAAAACTTTTTGGCTAACCCGCCCCATTTTTGACGTTTCCACTCCAATCCATCTATATTAGTAACTATTTTTGAGCTTGAAAGCAAACGATATATTGGAAGAAAAAAACAACCAGAGACTCCTAAAATCAGCGTAACATCGGGCCTTTTAAAAAGACAATAGATTAGTGAAAATATATCATATGCTATACTTTGAATACCATTTGCGTTCAAAGGAATATAACTTAAACTGGCGCCATTATATTCAGTTATCTTTTCAGAATATGATTTACTAGAACAAAAAACATGATATTTTACATTGTCACTTGAATAACTAGTTAAATTCTCAACCAATGACTCAAAACCTCCATAGCAAGCAGGTATACCAACAGTACCGATAACAGCAACATTCTTCATTAAAGTAAATCCTGTTCACACATATGCAATGCAGCAATATCTTTAGCTGAAAGAAATGGTTGACTATCAAATAATGGCCAATGAATTTCTATATCTTTATCACACCAAAGAATTGATTGTTCCGCAGATGGATTATAATAATCCGTACACTTATAAACGAACTCTGCGTCATCACTGGTTACATAAAAACCATGGGCAAATCCTTCCGGGACCCATAATTGGCGTTTATTCTCAGCAGATAAATACTCGCCAACCCATTGACCAAATGTTGGTGAGTTTCTTCGAATATCTACAGCAACATCAAATACCTCACCACTAACTACTCTAACTAGTTTACCTTGAATATTTTTAGTTTGATAATGTAGACCGCGCAAAATACCTTTTTTCGACTTTGAGTGATTATCTTGCACAAAATTAGTCGGCTTACCTGTTACTAGATCTTCAAATTGCTTCTGGTTCCAGGTTTCCATAAAAAAACCACGTTCATCACCAAACACCGTTGGCTCAATAATTTTTACATCGGGAATTTTTGTATCAATAACTTTCATAATATTAATTACTTATAAGCTTGAATATTGTTTAAAGCAACACGCCAATCGCTTGGTTGAATGGCAAATTGTTTTTCGATTTTAGAACAATTTAAACGAGAGTTTGCAGGGCGTTTAGCTGGTGTTGGATAAGCAGATGTTGGAATAGCCGATAGTTTAGGTTGTTTGGTTAACACCTGATGCTGCTCTGCGGCCTGGAATATTGCTGTGGCAAAATCAAACCAACTAGCGTATGGCATACCGGAGAAGTGGTATACACCCCACTTGGCTTGCTTACCTTGCTCTATGTGTTGCACCATTGCGATCAATGCATTTGCAATGTCACCGGCATAGGTTGGGCCACCGAATTGATCTGCCACTACGCTGAGTTCATCTCGGGTTTGCGCTAAACGAAGCATAGTTTTGACAAAATTATTGCCTGTTTCGCAAAACACCCATGCTGTTCGCATAATAATATGACGTGGGCAAGAAACCGCAACAGCTAGTTCGCCTTCGAGCTTACTTTGACCATACGCCCCCTGCGGTGCTACATCATCTGTTTCAATATATTCACCGTCTTTATCACCCGCAAATACATAGTCAGTGGAAATATGTAATATTGTCGCACCAACACGATTAGCAGCTAGTGCTAGAAATTTTGGACCATCTCGATTAATGGAGTTGGAAAGCTCAACTTCTTTCTCTGCTTTATCTACTGCAGTATACGCCGCTGCATTGATAATAGCGTTTGGTTGAAATTCGTTGACCAGTTTATTTACTGCTTTACAGTCAGTTATATCTAGCCGTTCACGATCTACAGCCAAAAAATCAATCTCTGGCATCTGGTTTAATAGCTTTACTAGGCTGCTACCTACTTGGCCATTACTACCTGTGATAAGGATTTTCATAATAGCTCTCGAATTTTAGTCCGTCATTCCCATGTATACTGACAAATATTACCAAAGAATGGATCATTGCGTTAGATAACTGTTTGTGAGTTATTCTACTTTCAATATCCATACTGTCGTTCTCAGGTATGGTAAAAGCACTGTTAGTTGCATTGGGATAACGAATTTAAATACCGCCCATAATCATTTTTAAGCATAGGCTTAGCAAGCTCTTTGAGTTCGTCTGCGGTTAACCAGCCATTGCGATAAGCTATTTCCTCTAAACACGCAACCTTTAACGCTTGAACATGCTCAATTGTTTGCACAAAAGAGGATGCCTCATGCAGGCTCTCGTGTGTTCCGGTGTCTAGCCAAGCAAAACCACGCCCCAGAAGCTCGACATTTAATTCTCCTACATTGAGATACATCTCATTAAGAGTAGTTATCTCAAGCTCGCCACGGTGTGACGGCTTAACTTTTTTAGCAAATTCAACCACTTTACTATCGTAAAAATATAGTCCTGTCACAGCATAAGAAGATTTAGGTTTACTAGGCTTTTCTTCAATAGAAATTGCCTTCATATCAGCATCAAATTCAACTACGCCAAAGCGCTCGGGGTCTTTAACCTGGTAGCCAAAAACGGTTGCCCCGGTTGAGCGGCTCGCAGCATTTTTAAGTATTTTTGAAAAAGTTTGACCGTAAAAAATATTATCACCAAGTACCAAGCAAACATTTGAGTCACCAATAAAGTCTTCACCGATGATAAAAGCCTGAGCTAGACCATCGGGAGATGGTTGAACGGCATAACTTAAATTAATGCCAAAATCTGATCCATTTCCTAATAATCGTTTAAAACTATCGTTGTCCTCGGGGGTCGTGATGATCAATATATCTCTAATTCCAGCCAGCATAAGCGTGGATAACGGATAGTAAATCATTGGTTTATCATAAATAGGCAACAGCTGCTTTGACACACCACGGGTGAGTGGATACAAACGCGTACCAGACCCCCCAGCTAAAATAATTCCTTTCATTAAAAAATAAGCTCCTACATAAATAAGCTCTATGTCTATAAAAATAAGGGCCTCAATACAAAATAGTCAGAGGGATTAAATGCCTAAACGTTCGCGCTGATAAGTACCGTCCTGAACATGCTGACACCACTCTTGGTTCGCTAAATACCACTCTACTGTTTTACGTAGGCCAGTTTCAAAGGTCTCTAGAGGATGCCAATCAAGTTCTACGTTCATTTTTGTTGCATCTATAGCATAGCGACGGTCATGACCGGGTCTATCTGTCACATAGGTAATTTGATCAGCATAGGGTGCGTCTTTAGGTACTAAAGAGTCCAATATGGTGCAAATTGTTTGAACTACTTCTAGATTTTGCTTTTCATTATGCCCACCGATATTGTATGTTTCACCAATTTTGCCCTCTGTCACTACTTTGTAAAGCGCACGTGCATGGTCTTCGACATAGAGCCAGTCGCGGATTTGATCGCCTTTCCCATAAATTGGTAATGGCTTACCTTCGAGCGCATTTAGTATTACCAGTGGTATCAACTTCTCAGGGAAATGATAAGGACCATAATTATTTGAGCAGTTAGTCACAATAGTAGGTAACCCATAGGTACGCAACCAAGCTCGAACTAAATGGTCGCTAGACGCTTTTGATGCAGAATAAGGACTACTTGGTGCATATGATGTAATTTCGGTAAATAGAGGCAGCTCACCTTCTCGTTCAACTGGATGAGGCAAATCTCCGTATACTTCATCGGTAGAAATATGATGAAAACGGAACGCAGCTTTACGTTCAACATCGAGTTGCATCCAATAATGACGAGATGCCTCGAGTAATGTGTAAGTACCCACAATATTTGTTTGTATAAAATCAGCTGGCCCGGTAATAGAGCGGTCTACATGTGACTCCGCAGCAAGGTGCATTACAGCATCGGGTTGATGTTGTAAAAAGACTCTATCGAGTTCCGAACGGTCACATATATCAACTTTTTCAAAGGAATATCGCACGTTGTTAGCAACGCTTCTCAAAGATTCCAAATTACCTGCATAAGTTAGTTTATCAACGTTAATAACAGTGTTTTGAGTGTTGTTGATAATATGGCGTACGACTGCAGAACCAATAAATCCTGCCCCACCAGTAACAAGTATGTTCATGTTGTCAAAACCTATTTCAAATTTAATTTTGTTATTGAAGAAATACAATCACAAATAGACGTTATAAGTAAGTCATCATCAGATAACAAACTGAGAATCTCGGAATCACCTTCTTTAGAAATTATATCATCCAGAAAAAAATTAGCATTCACGAATGAACAAGAATTATAATTAAATATATACTTTTCGCTCTTAATTTCAAAATCTTGAGATGTTATAACAGGTTTAAGATAGCGGATATATTCATAAAGTTTAAGAGGTGAACCATCATGAGATTTAGATACAATATAAGGTAAAAGTCCAACTTTGAATGTATTAATTAAAAATGGTATCTCCGAAAAGCTAAACTCACCCATTAACGTTACATTATCAAAACTACTGAGCTGCTTTGAAATAGCGGTATCTAGAACAGCACCATATAAAACAACAGAGTATTCTTTTGGCAACCGCTCAATAAAACTAATATCAAACTTATCTGTTACAAATCCTATAAAACCGAAATCATACTTCTGTACACAGTTGTTAACTAATCGATTTCCATCACTCATGGCACTATCAATTCTACACCTATAAGAGCCATCAAAATCAAACAGCTTATTAGATACAACTTTATAAGAAAATGGCAAATCAACATTTGAATACAAATTAGCTAAACAATCATTGCTAACAGCAGTAACAAAATCAGCATTATTGAAAACAAATTGATATTTCATATTAACTAATAACTTTTGTTCTGCAGTAAATCTATTGTGCTTCATAAAGTTATCAATGAAATCATACCAGTAAATCCACCCATCTAAAGACCTTTCATCTGGGCTACCTATTGGTAGAAAATCTAAAAAAACATTACAACGGTCATCTTTATGTAAAATCTTTAATTGAAGATCTAAAAAGCCTGGATAAACCTTATGAAACCAACCTCTTTTCTTTAATGGGCCGACTAAATCATAAGATGTATAGTCAACGGTCTCTATGTCACCATAGTTAACTTTCTTTTTAGGAAACTTTTTGAATATCAATCGTTCATAAATCGAAACAGGCTTGTTTAGAATTGTAATTTCAACATCTTTAATCTTTGACAATTCGAATAAAAACTGCAAATCCCTAACTGCTGCACCATAAACATCATAGAAATAACTATCTCGATAAAGGGCTACAACAAGATTAATTTTCAAAATTATTCCTCTTTACCATTTCACACTTAAACATTTTAAAACCAGAATAAATAGCGCTGTTAAACAAAAATATTCTTTTAAAGTCCAAGTAAAAAAGAAATTGTAAAATAAATATAGGATAGAATACAATCATATTGACAAAAAACAAAAATTTTGAATTGCTATTTTTTAGCGAGAAAAAAACTTGATTTCTAACCGAATAATATAACTGCAACTTATTCGCCTTAAAATATCGATTTTGAAACAATGAATATTTTTTTGAATTTTTTTCAACCAAATGAAAACTACGTTCCAAATCATGGATTAAGGAAACTTCGGTATACAATATCTTAAAATTTTTCTGCATTACCAACCTAAAGGTGTAATCATAATCATCTGCATACAAGTAAAAAGAATCGTTAGGCAATATATTACTTTCTAAAGATGAGCGAGACAATAATAGTCCGCCATAAGGAGCAGCTAACAAATCACCATCATAAGACAAATCCTCATATGTACCACCAAAAACACTTCGGCCTAAGAAATTATTAACAGCCCCCAGTAATAAGCTTGGCTTAGATTCGTAATATGATTTATATGGTAAAACTCTATCTGGACGGTGAAAATAATATAATACATTATCTGAAAAAGTTAAGCCTCTCGCCTTATCAACAAAATCGGGCTCTAAAGCATTATCATCATCCAAAAGTAAAACTAAATCTGAAGAATCATTATCTGCAATATATTTGATCAGACGTTTATATCCACCTGCGGAACCAAGATTACGTTCACTCTCTAATATTTTAATTCTTTTACCTTCACACCATTTATGTAAGGAATTTAGAACTTCAATCTCTAACCCATTAGCAAATATATATATATTTTCAAAATCTTGAACTAAAACATTCTCTAAGGAAATAAATAAATAATTTAACCTATTACCATATGTCAAAAATGAAACTGAAAATGTTTTTTCTTTCAAAACAATACCTATGATAGTTAAAAATTAAAACAAACCAATTAATATACTTTAACTTAAAAAGTGAACTAGCAAAATATTTAATAAATATTAGAACAGACATTAAACCAATAAGCAATAATTTTCATATCTTAAGATATTTTAACTCTCTAAAAGATATAACAACATATAATTCAGAAAGGAGATACCAATTAAAATAAAACTAAAAATTTTTAATTTTTGTTACTGGCGTCTGAATCGAAAATTTATAATCCACAACAAAATAATGACCGTAGACATAGTAATCAGCATAAAGATAATAACTGGTATCAGGAAATGCTCTAAATAAGCGTTCTCAATACCAGGTCACAGAGGCCATTCCCAACGTCGACATGCATAAACCCATCCATAGGGTTCCGCCGCGCCATCCCTGACGCAGAGGTCTATTTATCGAAATAACCTCATTCCTAGGTGAATCGCAATAAGGAACAGCTAGTTAGTCCAGTTACCTTTCTCACAGCCCTGAGCAAAGTGTTACCAGTAACCAACATCTTCATAATAAGATAGCAGGATACTTTTTTTAGCCTAAATTCTTTGCCGCATTACCGGAAGCCAAGATTGATACAATCAATATTACTACTTTGTTGGTTAGTATACGATAAAAAATCAGAACCATTCAAATTGTGAAATCTATCACATGACAGAAACTATTATTATCCAGCAACAATAATTAATTCAGGTCACCAATATATATGAGCAACCGGTAATAGTTATCGAGATAACCTAAGTCGGTTTCATTAGTTAAAAATCTCACCTTTGTCTGACTATACAGCTCTCTAATTTTCTGTTGAATCTATGTGATACTTCATTGCAGAACACAAAAAATTTAGAGAAATTTTTTAATACTATTTAAAACAATTGATAGTACATCTTCCTGTTTTGATGAGTAAGGATTACGAAAAATATTTTCAAAAACAACACCAAGATTAAAATATTTGGAAGAATTCGAATGAACTATATGTTTTCGTTGTGTAAGTAACCATAGCCATTGCCAATGCCATAGCATATAGCAAACACTGAGTTTTAACAGGACATTTTGTTCTTTCAGATAAGTATGCTATTAACAAAATCTGAAAAGGATATGCTAAGAACATAAATCTATAAGCATACTCGCTGAAAGATACTGCCGCGTATAGCAATAACAAAAGTGTACTTATGTAAAATAGCCTAATAAAGATATTATCTTCTTCAATATGTTGGACCATTTTAGAAAGATATAAAATGGTTACAGACAGCAACAATGAAACAACCATAAAATAGAGTTTCACATTTTCATCCATCAATTGCTTTTCAATTACCAAATATCGAACAAACTTACTGAAAACTGAATAACCTTTTGTGTAACTATCTAAAATAGCCAATAGTTGGCTGACATCCATAACTCGCCAAAACAAAAAAATGAAAAAAACTAATACATTTAACCTTACTAACAATTTATACTTTAGTTTAAAAGATGATATAAACTGTACAAAAAGCACGATAAGAATTGAATAATGAACAGAACTGGCAATTATCACACTAATCCTGTTTAATATATTAAAACGTAACGAAAAGGTAATACAAAAACATGCAATAGATAATGCCAACCCCCCTCGAATTCCATTAGTCAGCATATCTAATCCTGGCACAAACGATACATACATTGCCAAAGGCAATATTGCATTACGACAATTAAGCAATTTTATTGAAACATACATTAAAACCAACTGAAAAGCTGTTATGAGAAATATATATGCTTCATAACTATCAAATACCGTTGTGGCCAACGAAAAATAATAAAAGCCAGGTTCAAACTGTTGATAAAAGTCACTCGGCCTAACAAGCAGATTATTATAAAATTCGACGTATCCGTGTGTATCCACACCGGAAAACTCCCCCCTCAGGCCAAGGATTAAAGAAATTATGTATACAAAAAAAAACGATAACGCCGTAATCACACTTTTATTTTTATAAAAAAACAGTGATAAAATACAAAACAATATAACTACAGCAATCAATGACTAATGTCCTATTAATAATATTTTAGACCGAATATATATCGACATTAAAATATCTGTCAACCAAAGTACCGTTGTATCTCAGCTATGCATTGTTTAACAGCAATCGTACTTTGATCTGTATGCTCCCAAACTCTACCAAGAACTAAGTGTTTTGTCTCACTTGCTTGAGATAGTTCGCTTTTACTCAAGCCATATGCAATCCCATATTGATCTTCGACGTTTGGGTACCACTGTTCTTTTGTCACACCATTATCAGGGATAACAACAGATTCGCAACCACACAAAACGGCAAAAATTGAGTATGCGGTTAAAGTATCATAAGAAATAAATCGTTTAACAGACTTAAAAATCTTTGCAGTTTCAGCATGTGATAAACCGTCAATTAAAATAGAGTTTTTTAGGTCGTGCACTAGAGGTTTTCCACGTCCTTTTCGAATACAATATGCAGTGCCTGACCGTTGTTGGGCAACGTCAATTTGATTGTAATGCTCAAGAGGATAATGAATAACCTTTAGCTCTAACGGTGACATTGTCGACCCCTGAACGTGGAAATCATAAATCGCCGAGTTAAACTTAAAGTAAAGCTCACCAGGACCATATAATATATTTCCATTATGAAACCCAGGTTGATGTAGCAACCAACGTACTACATTTTTCGCTCCAAGAGGATTTCCTAACACCACCTCTGGATAAATGACAACCCAGTTATCGCTATCAATATCTTTAGGAATATTCTTAATGATTGGTGTACTCAAACTTTTATTTGTCTTAAATCCTCGACTTAAAATTTTTAAATAATTTTTTGTTACCCCATACAAACTAGAAAAAAAGGCATTGGAGTTAAGTAAATAATTATCTCTATAATGGAAAAGATAGGCTTCTTCGCCAAGTTCATTTAAAATATGGCAGAGCTTATGCAGAACTACGACGCCACCATTTATTTCATTAAATGATGGTGACATAACGATATATTTAAACTTCTTTTTTTTCATTTTTTATATTTCATGAATTTTTTAATGAAATTGGAATAAATCAGTAAAATTCCAACCAATGATAAAGCCATCATCATTGCTATTGCTAGCGCTTTCTCAACTCGGATATCTGATTTATAAATATGAGTCCATGAAATGGCTTCAAACGAAATACAATTAATCAAAATAATAGGCAGCAACAGACATGTAAAAAAATATCTTACTCGATAAAGATATTTTTTTATTAACCAAATAGAGTAAATAGTAAAAAACAGTGCATTTTGAAAAAGCCAAAACCATGCAGCGCCCTCTTCCTTAAATAAATAAGCAATTCCAGCTGAACAAGGTATAGCAAATGCGCCGAATGTTACATACCGTTGACTATACTGTTTTATTTCATTCTTTGAATAGCTAATAAGGAATGCGAAATTGGTAAGTCCAGCAAAAAAATTTCCAGCAGCCAACAATGCTAAATAGTTATGGGCCGAGGTGGATGCTTCTAATTCTCCTGTCCAAACATACAATAACTGCTGTCCAGAAAGCCAAAATAGCATAGTTATAGATAAAAAGATGACTACATAGGAATAAAAGGCTAACGTTAACAGACGAGAGAAATCCGATTCTGAATTTTGTTGAACTAGTTTAGTAAGTCTAGGCATCAAAAGTTGGTTGAGAGGCACGCCAAGCGTCAGCATCGCACCAGAGGCTGTTACGGCCAACGTATAAATACCGAAATCGGCTAAACTAATTGTTGACGATAATGTTAGTTTATCAATCTGACTTAGAAGTACCCAAGTCAGCGACAACAGCCATAATACGCTGGAAAAGCGCACCAACTCTCTAAGTGATAGTTCTGAGGTTACTTTTGAGCTTGGTTCTAGTTTGGTATGTATTATGACTTTGTTCAAATATCTCACAGAACAGCTAAACAACAGAGCTAGCTCGAGCAACATAACGCCAAGTTGAAATTCAAAATACAGACTGACATCGTTTTCGATATAACTCAGTAGCAGTACTGCACCTGGATATCGCAACGTTGCCACGAGTAGGTTAATTGAGCTTATAGCTCTATGCTTCTCAAACCCGATGATAACGCTTCGACCCAATAATCCGACATATTTAACACAGATTATCACTATCATAAGCAATACACAGTAGTTAACGGTCGTTGTAGCTAGGTTAGATTTGAACCACCCAGAGAACAGCGCATTATGATACATCAGCAACGAAATTGTGATAATCAAAAAACATATGCTGGTTAATAACAGTTGCAGGTGTTTAAGATTTCGTCTGAACTGACTAAAACAGCATTGATTTTGCGAGCTGATGGCGGCCTGTCGAGACAAGCTACCACTTATGCCACCGTCAAGAATTTGTAATACCGTTTGAATAACTAAAAAGAAGCCAATCAGTCCAAAACCATCAGCCCCCACTAAACTCAATAGAAAGGGTGTAAAAAGAATAGTGATCACCACTGAATAAATTTGTACACCGTAAACGGAGAGCAGATTTTTAATCATTATAACTATTTAGCATCAAAAAAATTAACAATACTTTTGATGATATGGTCCGACTCGGCACTAGATAAACCATAAAAAAGTGGTAACCTCACCAACCGCTCACTCTCTTTGGTAGTATGTACATCTTTACCGCAAAATTCACCGTAGGTTAAACCCGCACTAGATGAGTGCAGTGGGATGTAATGGAACACAGCCATAACTCCCTGCTCAGCAAGATATGAAATAAACGCCTGTCTTTCATCGAGATCCTTAACCTTAATGTAGAACATATGGCCGTTATGAGAACACCCCACAGGAATCTCTGGTAGTTCGATCGTCCCCCTGGACGCTAGATCAGCTAAACCCTGATTGTATCTTTCCCACGATGACAATCTATCAGCCAGAATAATATCAGAAAACTCTAATTGTCCCCAGAGATAGGCGGCTTGAAGGTCACAAGGCAAATAGCTGCTTCCAAGATCTACCCATGAGTATTTATCCACAGCGCCTCGGAAAAACTTACTTCTGTTGGTTCCTTTCTCACGGATAATTTCTGCGCGCTCAATAAAACTATCATCATTGATTATTAGCAGACCACCTTCTCCTCCACTGGTGTAATTCTTGGTTTCATGGAAGCTAAGTGCAGCAAGATGGCCAAAAGTTCCGAGTGGCTTCCCTTCAAAACTCGACATCATGGCTTGGGCAGCATCTTCAATCACAAACAAGTTATGCCTATTAGCGATATCCATAATCTTATGCATATCGCAACACATTCCTGCATAGTGAACCGGTACGATGGCTTTCGTTTTTTGAGTGATCGCTTTTTCAACCAATTCTTCATCAATGTTCATAGAGCCGGGAATTACATCAACAAAGACGATTTTGGCACCACGAAGCACAAATGCGTTAGCTGTACTTACAAAGGTGAAAGACGGCATTATTATCTCATCACCAGGTTGTACGTCTATGAGAATCGCTGCCATTTCCAATGCTTGAGTACAGTTTGGCGTTAACAGAGCTTTGGCGCAATTCAGTTTTCTTTCAAACCAAGTGTGGCACTTTTTAGAGTAAAATCCATCACCCGAAAATTTTTGGCTAGACATAGCATCCAGCACGTATTTCTCTTCGTTCTTAGTAAAAGGAGGTTTATTAAATGGAATCATTTGGGTAGTCTCAAAAATTGCTGCTCTAGCTCTAATAAGTTCTTTTGACGCTCTTTAACTCTTCTCGCGGGAGTACCGAGGTATATTCCCCAAGGGGCTGTGCTCTTGTTTACCAGAGTCATAGCTCCCACTGAACATCCCTCAGCCAATTCTACTCCAGGCATAATTACACTATTAGTACCCACAATACAGTGTCTGTGAATTGTTACACTCGCGAAAATTTCATTCTTAAATTGTTTGGGAACTAATGAATTAACCATAGTAGCCCCAGAATAGTCATCTGACTGTGAGAAGACCTTGACACCATATGCCAATGTTGCAAAGTCGTGCAGTGTTACTCCTGGCTTACCTCCGGCAATCAGACACATAGGAGTAACATGTACATATTTTCCAATAGTGACGCTGCCGGAGATAATACAAAAATCGTCAATTCTTGAATTATCATCAAGAGAAATTTGGTCGGTATTATAAATACACGCCATCTTACTTATTTTGACGTTTTTTCCTACATACTTTAAGCCAAGCCCTAACACTTCTTCCTCGGAGTAATAAGCCATATGAATTCCATGATATTAGTTATTTTTAACTAGACCTTGAAAGTCGTAAATATACTTATCTTTAAAACGCTCAATATCTTTAAGGAACTCTTTATGCCCTACAGCCAAGAATCCCACATCGAAGTCATTATCAATATGCTGCTTTATATCGATCCCATATTCAGACTTAACTTCATTAAGCGATGCCCAAGGGTCATAGATAGTTACTCCAAACCCTAAATCCACTAAAGAATTATACAGATCAAAAACCTTTGTATTTCTAATATCCGGACAGTCAGCTTTAAAAGTGAACCCAAATATAGCAACACGACACTCTAAAGGATTTATCTTGCGTTTAATGAGACTAGTCAAAAAATCCTTGGCTAAATAATCACTCATACCGTCGTTGATTTCACGGGCATGACGGATCAAATCCGGGATATAACCTACAGACTGAGATTTGTGAAGTAGATAATATGGATCAACGCCAATGCAATGTCCACCAACTAACCCTGGGCTTAATTTCATAAAGTTCCATTTTGTACTGGCCGCTTCGATAACCTCACGTGTATTAATATTTAAGCGATTAAAAATATGATGCAATTCATTTATTAAAGCAATGTTGACATCACGCTGAGTATTTTCAATAACTTTAGATGCTTCAGCAACTTTTATGGAAGAAGCTTTATGTGTCCCTGCTGTAATAATAGTGTTATACAATTTATCAACAAAGTCAGCCACTTCCGGTGTTGAACCACTAGTTACTTTCAGAATATTAGTAACGCGATGAACCTTATCGCCTGGATTAATTCTTTCAGGGGAATAGCCTGCAAAAAAATCTTTATTAAATTTTAACCCAGATTCTTTTTCGACTACGGGAATACACTCCTCCTCTGTAGCACCTGGATACACAGTAGATTCATAGATAACAATATCCCCAAGGGAAACAACTTTCCCTAACAGTTCTGAAGCTTTAATCAAAGGAGTTAAATCGGGCTTTTTATGTTGGTCAACCGGTGTAGGTACTGTTACAATAAAAATATTACACTCTCTAAGAACATCAAGAGATGTAGTGTAAACTAGATGAATTGCTTCTTTTAATTCACTCTCAGAACATTCTAAGGTATTATCGATTCCCTTACTCAGCTCATCGATACGTTTTTGGTTAATATCAAAGCCAATGGTACGGCGTTGCTTACCAAACTCAACTGCTAATGGTAACCCCACGTATCCTAAACCAATAATTCCCACTTTTGCATTTTCAAGAATAAACATCGTATTAAACTACCTTCAAATAATAAAATTTCCACTTTCTCATCTAAAATTTTTAGTTACTTCAAACAGATTTTTGCCATTTTGAGACGCAGAAAAATCACTAACTTACTGTAATTAATTGCTAAGAAGGCCCTTCCACAATAGGTCTCTTTTTCTCTTAATTTATTAATTAGCCTGGTTTTCTAAACCAACTCAAGACTTGCCAGATGTGTGTCAATATCCATGAATAAGACAGGAACATGGCCATAAAACACGTGAACATAATCCACTCGGGGACAGTGTATATTTCTGATAGGCAGCCGATAATCGCTAAACTTGAGCCCATGAGAGAAATAATTGCAAGTGTTTGTCGGCGATTAAAACCTGCACGTTCGAAGATATGGTGTAAATGATTGCGATCGGGCTGAAATGGCGACACACCTTTACGGATACGGCGATACATTATAGATGTCATATCCATCAGCGGAATAGCAATTAAATATAAAGCGGTAACGGGCCTGAAGGCTTTAACACTGCTGTCAGTCCCTATCACCAGCAACCACACGACGGTTAAACCGATGAGCATACTGCCCGCATCGCCCATAAATATTTTGCCAAAGTTCTTTGGCCAGCTTAGATTAAACATTAGATAGGCCATAATAGATGCAATAAATAGAACCGGCAGTAAGTACCAATCGTTATTCACTCGGCTTAGTAAAAATGCCAAAGCAGCAAAGGTAATTAAACTTAGCATTCCAGCCAATCCATCAATACCATCCACCATATTAAAAGCATTGATGGCGCCTATTACCGCAACAATGGTGATTATCGTACCCACAGCGCCCAGATACACTTCAAAACCAAGAATAAATCCCAAACTATGTAGGTAGTAACCCGCACCAAAAATCATCATGGATGCCACAATGACTTGCGATGCTAACCTCAATCTGACCGATAAATCGTACTTATCATCAAGCACGCCCAAGAACAGTAGCATTGCCGCAGATACAAAATAAATATTAAGCGTTTGACTATCTTTGATAAAAAACATCGACGCCATCAATACGCCGATATAAATACAAATTCCCCCCACCAATGGGATAGCCCCATTGTGTAGTTTTCGCTCATTGGGTAGATCCACCAAACCCGCTTTTACCGCGATAGGCCGAATAATCTTCACCGCGAAAAAAGAGATCAAAAAGCTTGATATCAAGGGAATTACATAGTCCATTTCAATGTCCTTTTTGAATACTTCATGACTTTATAACTGAAATCTCAGTTTCCTTTTTTAACAAAATATCTTACTAATACGATAAAGACTGCCAGCATGCCTCCCAGTAGGGTTCCCAGCACACAAATCAACGCTCTCTTTGGTTTAAATTTATCTTCCGGTACCAACGCCGGATCAATTGTTTTAAAAATATACTCGTCACGCACTTCAGCAAACATAATGGTTTTAGCTTGTTCTTCCACTAGCTTATAAAGCACAGATTTGATGTCAGCTACATTGGTTTGTTCTATCTGTTTTTCCAAATATTCAGTACTACGCTTTGCTTCGGTAACATCTCGCTGTTTCATTACCTGATTGATATCGGTCACCAACCAGTCGACCCATTGTTTAGCAATATAAGGCGACTTATGTTCAATAGAGACTTTGACGAACCCTGTTTCTTTATCTTTGGTCACCGAAAAAATTTTCGAAAACCTTTTATATGCCTCTTGCATTGACGGTTTAATTTGCTTTGGTGGTTTTACTTTGCGCACCCACTTTTTGCTGGCCTCGTCATACACCTTAGGGTTATAAGAAATTTTATTTGTTTTGAAATCCCATTTATCCACTGCCATCAAGTCTGGCAGGATTTGGTGTTTTTCAATAAAGTCAGAGGTGAACTTGCGTGACTCCATAACTTCTATTGCGAGTTCAGTTTTATCTGTACCACCGCGTTTTCCCAAATTAATGCCAGCCAAACTTGCTAGACCACCAAACTGGTTTGCCAAAGCAGCCAAACCGCCGCTTCCTTGAGCTTCATCTGCCGGAGCGAGTAATACTTCTGACTTATAGATATTTGGCATCCACAATGCCAAAGCAACCGCTCCTATAGCAAACAATAGTGTGATAGCGATAATGAGCTTCTTCCCGGCCCAAATGACGCTAAAGAGCTCTCTCAAGTCAATTTCGTCATTTGCTGCGAAATGCTGCTGTTGGACAAATTCAGCGTCCTGCGGATTAGAAATAGTATTTGACATAGAAATTCAGTGTTAAACCGTAGCTACGAGTTATAGGTAAAAAGCTAAGCGATAGCGCATCAGCTATTTTGTATGAATTGACACATAAGCACCAAACTGATGCGTAAACAGACGACACACACTTTAAAATGAATAACTGATTGCTTAATGCCGCATGCTAATTGCTATGCACACGGCATTAAGCGGAATAATTTACAATGTCGCAATTGCAGCAAGTGCAACCGCCGAGTTATAGAAGATTGAAGTTACCTGGGACCACAAGGTCAGACTATCTTTGTATTCGGTATCAAGCGGCACTACGATGGTGTCACCAGCAGCAAGATTATCCTCACTGGAGAACCAGAATGAGTTGTGCGGCATCATAACCGAACCATCAGCTTTGATGACATAGATGCGTTCAGTATCAGCACGTTTTCTGGTGCCTCCCGCCATCTCTATATACTGATTTAATGTCAGGCCACTTTTAAATCTGTGAGTAGAAGGATGCTGTACTTCCCCCATCACTGAAATGGTTTGTTTTTTCGCTGGTACATACAACACATCTTTATTTTCAAGTTGTAAATCGGCCTGTGTTATTCCTAAAGATATTGCTGGTAAGTCAATAACTAAACGCCCAACGGCTTTAATGTTTTCTAAATCCGCCAACATTTTTTGAGCATCATCATAATTCACCACAGTACCTTCTTTGGAAATGCCCCGAGTGGCGATATCTCGGCGCATTTGATCAGCCAGTTGTTTGATTTCAATCTTTTCCTGCCTTTTTATGGAATCACGCACAAATACAGCTGAAGGCAGATAGGCGTTATCAGTAAAGCCGCCAGCTCTGGCTAACACTTGCTCTAAAGTTTCCCCACGCCGAATACTGTAGACGCCTGGGAACTTAACCTCGCCGCGAATTTCTACTACCTGCGTATCCTGCCATTCCGGGGTTTTCATCACGGTTAACACATCGCGAGGTAACAAGCCTATATTAGCACCTGCCTGCAGTTTTATGGCTTGCTCAATATTCACATTGATATGTGTAATAGCGGAAGAATTAGCATCAGTAACCGTACGCGTTAATTCTGCCCTTTGAGTGTAAGCACCTTCTTTAAGGCCCCCTGCCGCAGCGATAAGATCACTAACATTTGCGTTTTCGGCCAGAGGGTAAATTCCGTCATAACGCACCTGGCCGTTAACGGCAACCACTTTAGCCTCCTCGCCAGCGCGGCTTTGCGATTTGAGTTTGGCGATAATTGGATAAAGCAGTTCTTGGCGGTTAAATTCAGCGCTTAGCTTGATTAATCCCCTATCGTTAAACAACTGTGACAGCATTTTTTCAACTTCATTTGACACCAAAGTTGGTTCATCCGTGGCGTCATCGCCATTGATAACAACACCAGCCAATTGAGTCCTTTGCATTACCTTCGCTTGTTCAAGTTGCGCAAAACCGGACTGGAATAAGTCAGCATTGACCAAATTGCTATTGTTCTTTGAACCTTCATTCAAGGAAACATTAACAACAGCAGAAAGTTCCTTATTAAGCTTTTGCAGCTTATAGATACGCTCTTTCACCAGTCGATTCAGCTGATAGCGGCTGCGGCTGTTATCAGACGCGTTAAAAATGACAATTTTATCTTTAGGTTGTAGTAGCAAGTTGTCGTTAGAATCAGGGTGAGTGACCGCTTTAGCTGGTGAGAATTGCAGCACACTGATATCACCCACGGCATTAATCTGACGCACTACCAGGGCATAATTTAGGTCAGCACCTGGCAATAAATCGCCATTAATGGTTGGTAAAAGATTGCTAACTTTTTGCCCTTTGACCCACTGATAAATACCGGGCCTTACAGTCGCGCCTAGCAGTGTAACAGCGTTATCGTATTCTGATGATGCCCCCTTAACCCTTAAGTAATCACCATCTTTGGCGACTATTTTTTGGCCTGTAACAGTGGTTAGGTCAACACTGATGACGGTTTTGAGCCCATTACTGTTATAACGCTCAACAGTACTGCTTTTAGGATAAGCCCCCGGCTTTAATCCCGCCGCCATTTTCACAACATCCCCAAAGGTCTCGTTGGGTCTCAGTTCGTATATGGCAGGTCGTTGTACATCACCGGATACACTGACTGTAGGCCCAGAGGCAGGAATAAATACTACGTCACCAGAACGAAGGGGAAGATCTTTGGATGAGTCACCGTCAAGCAACAACTTATATAAGTCAAATGTTGCGACAACTTTCCCTTGACGTTTCAACTGAATATTGCGTAAAGAACCGATATCACTAACACCGCCTGACACAAACAGTGCTTGCGTGATAGTAGACAGACTAGACACTGTGTATGAGCCTGGCTTGTAAGCATCACCCGCAATAAAAACCCTGATAGAACGCAGTTCGCCCATCGTGATATTGCTATCCACGCCAATCATCTGCTGTTTAATTTGCTTGGACAATACATCTCTAAGTTCAGAGAAAGACAAACCACTGACATTGATAGGCCCCAGTCCTGGAAACTGCAGCACGCCGTCTCTGGTCACCGTCAGGTCATATTGCTCATTGTCCTTTCCGTACAATTGCACTTTCACGGTGTCACCGGGGCCGACCATGTAATTTGTTGGCACGGGAACGTCAGATACCGGAGCAAACGTGGTGGGCGACCCAGCAAACATGTAATAACCAAACCGTTTCAAAGGTTGATTCTGATCGTCTTTCAGGAAACTCAGATCGTCATTTTGTTTTGTATTTTTTTGCTCGTTCTGCTGGTCATTTCGAGGTTGAACAACATCGACATTATAGCTATCACGGTTCTCAGAAGAATACGGATTCTTAGAAGTGAATTGTGATGGGTCAATACCATATTGCTGCGCCAGGCGTATTTGCTCTGATTTAGGGAGATTTTTGAACTGCTCAATCATCTGCGGCGAAATGGTTATCGCCTCAACTTGAGTGACTCCGAAGGTCACCAGTGCTGCCAGCGCGAATATTATCTTTCTTTTCATAAGTAACACGCAATATTCTCCATAAACCCAATAATGTGCACGCAAGCACATATAATTGCATCTTCATTGATTAACATATGAGCGCCAAAATAATGACACCAGCAGTTATTTTGGCCAAACTGATTGTGAGACTTTACTCATCCGTATGGTTAATAGAGCACTTCAGCTTCGCTAGTTTTATGAAATTATTTATAAAACTGCTTTTCAGGCACGCTACCGCCCATGGATTATGGCTTCCAAATTGCCCCGTTTTTACATTTTCTATGGTAATCCCTTGTATTTCTAAACAATTAAAAAATACAAGCAATGCCGATTCTACTGCATCGAATAGGGCAAGTCAGTTCAAATCTGCCCTAAACTATGCCATATACGAATTTTGTTTAAAAAATGATAAAAACCTCTTTCGATGTGAAGCAAACACATCAAAACCCTAGCAAACACTGTACAATTGGTTATTACCTGGAGAGATAAATATCATTTGTCGTCAGCAAACATTCAAACTAACAAAATCAGGCACATATATTAGTCACCACTGAATCTTCATCGACGACAAGCGACTGCATTCTACCTAAAAAGCTGAACAATATTCGGCAACGAGTATCACCACATTGTTCCTGAAAAATGCCTTCCAACTCTGCGAATGGCCCGCCTGTAAAACGGACCTTATCGCCTTTTACAAGAGCTTTAGGTGCTAATACAGGTTCGGTAATTTCTCTGCGTTTGAGACGAGTTATCAATAAATCATCGATGGGGGTCATATGTTCACGGCAGTCGACCAAACGGGCAACGCCACGGGTAGCATGTAGCTGGCGGACACTGGTATGTTCAGGATCAAATCTAACGAAGAGATAATTGGGAAACAGTGGTTGTTTCCTGATAACTGCTTGGCCTTTTTCCTTTTTTTCCAACCGCAACATTGGCAGGTAGGTTTCTAACTGCTGCATTGTAAGATGCTGTTGTGCCCGCAATTCACTTCGGGGTTTACAGTACAATAGGTACCAGGCCTTCATGCTGAGTCTCTACTTCTTTGTTGGGTGACGTCCTATCACGGTGGTGAATCATAGCAAAGTTGTCTCACAGATTAAAAGCTAATTTCCATGATAACGTGTTGTGAAACATAATAACTTTTTAACATTTCTATGATGATTCATCTTAGGTTCCACTAGCTGAATCATTGCTGAACCATTGACCCGCCATATTGTTATAATGTATACAATTTTAAGATACTAACATTAACTATATGTAATTGATTGTAAAGATTGCATATTGATTTTAGTAATCGCTAACTAAACAGATTGCCATTTCCTATGCTATTCAACAGAATTTATGATAGACATTGCTGGCATCAGACTTTTTAACAATTTGCTGTGAATTTTGCAGCTATTTGCTTAGGGTGGAAGACCATATGAAAGCAGCGACACCAGGGAAAACCTTTTTCGGTCACCCACAAGGCCTGTTCCTGTTGTTCTCAACTGAGCTCTGGGAACGCTTCAGTTATTACGCCATGCGGGCAATTTTGGTGTTGTATTTAGTGGATAAAGTCCGCAGTGAGGGCGGCTATGGTCTTGGCTGGCAGCAAGATGAGGCCTTGCGGCTATATGCCACCTTCACGGGATTGTTTTATCTCACGCCACTTCTGGGTGGCTGGTTAGCAGATAATTTCTTGGGACAACGTAAGGCCATATACATCGGCGGAGCGTTGATGGCGGCGGGTCAGTTTGCGCTGGGGATGCCTCATAATTGGTTACCCGGAAATGAAACCATCTTATTTTACGCGGGGTTGACCGGCTTAGTGCTTGGCAATGGCCTGTTCAAACCTAATATTTCAACCATGGTTGGCGATCTCTATCAGGACGGCGATCACCGTCGCGATAGTGCTTTTACCATTTTTTATATGGGGATCAATCTGGGCGCCTTTCTTTCAGCTATCGTTGTGGGCTCCGTGGTGCGTTACTTTGATGGGAATTATCAGGCTGGTTTCGTGTGTGCCGGTGCCGGTATGTTGATTTCGCTGCTGCTACAATATCTGTTTGCACACCAATTACTGGGAGACATAGGCACAATTCCGTCCGCCAGATTGGATAAGCTCAAGCAAGGGAAGCAAGATAGTGAGGGAAAAACACCGCTAACGCAGCAAGAGCGTGATCGTATCAAAGTGATTTTGATTATGGGCATTTTTACCGCGATTTTCTGGGCGGGCTTTGAGCAAGCTGGAGGACTTTTCAATCTTTTTGCTCACAATTTTACCGATCGCATGATTGGCGACTGGGAAGTGCCAACGGAATGGTTTCAGTCACTTAATTCTCTGTTTATTTTTATTTTTGCTCCGATTGTGGCATCGCTCTGGATCCGCTGCGGTGAGCGGGAACCGAACTCGCCGGTAAAATTCGCCATGGCATTGGCATTTCTCGCTATAGGCTTTTTGTTCATGATTGCCGCGGTGCTACAAGTTGATGAAACTACTTCTGCTAAAGCCAGTATGTTGTGGCTAGTGGCAGCCTATTTCTTTCATACATTAGGGGAACTCAGCTTGTCCCCCATCGGCTTATCCATGGTCACCAAATTAGCACCACTCCGGCTTATCTCGCTCATGATGGGCAGTTGGTTTGTATTTACCTTTATTGGCAACTACGCCGCCGGAATGGTCGGTTCACTGATAGGCAACAGTGAAGATCAAAACCTACAACTCAACAACGTATTAGCCATCTTTGCGGGTATTGCCATCACGTCGGTGATTGCTGGGATCATTTTGTACTTTATGGCTGATAAGCTGGTTGACTGGATGCATGGGGCTGAAACCAAATTACACACTCGCCGAGAGGAAGAACTGTTGGAACAGGAAATGGCGGTGACAGCCGCCCATGAGGCGATAAAACGTTAATTTTTCGGTGGTAAGGGGTCAACAGGCCCCGTTATCCAACCATCAACTGACCGTCATTTGCACAAAACCGCCTTCTGCAGCATCCGGAGTATACACCAATCCCTGAAACTCGTTCGCCATCAGCATATGTTGGTGTTTGGGAATAGCGGTCACCAGACACAAGGTGTCATTATCAGCCAATTGTCGTGATTGCTTAGACGGCTGTCCCCAGGCAAAAAGCCCCATTTGCATGCTATCAGCAAGCGCCAAACGGGTGAGTTGTTCGCCATGTCGCAGATAACATCTGAGTCCTCTGCCCGCTTGGGCAATCTGTAACTTCCTACTCGTCAAATGCAATGCCACGTAGATAATGTCGCAATACAAATCCAACCCGGCAGCGACCAGCCGTTCATTCAAATACTTAAGCATTAACTCTGGATTTATCACAATATCATCCAGATGGTTACTGCTGTCTTTTACCTTTTGATTTACAAAACTTTTCAGCAGAACACAGGCAAACGCAGCACGGTTATCTTCCGGATGGAAATGCGCCATATACATGATGAAATGCTCACTCCCCACCATGGCAGAGTCAATGAAGTAAGGACTTACTCGATTGTGGGTCAGTAAGGTGTAGTCAATATGAATTTTGGGATAATCGATGCTAGAGCTTGGAAACAGTTGTTGTTGCACACATTTGGCAGCCTCGGTGTTTTGCTCCAGCAACGCCAAATTTTCATGCAATTCCAGATAAGAGAGTTCGTCAATATTTTCATCCAGCGCCCCTTGCGATGCACCAACCGATGTCAAACACTGATTAATCGCAAATTCAACGGCGTGCAGGTCGCTCAAAGGCTTAACCAAGTAATCGCTGGCCCCAAGACGCAAGGCTTCGGTCACCAACGCCATACGTTGATTGCCGGAAAGGATGATAGAAGGGATTGTTGAACCACTTTTATAAATATTGCGCAACATGGTCAAACCGTCCATGTTTGGCATATTTAGGTCGGCCAGAATGATGTCAAAACGTTTTTTGACAAATAATTCCAGCCCCTTACGTCCATCTTCAGCTTCGGTGACCAAGGCCCCTCGAGTACGTAAGAATCTGGAAAGCATATCCCGGAATACCGGATCATCTTCCACCAATAAGATATTCAAAGCTTCAAGCGCCATATAAACTTCCCGGCAAGAACTGCTATGCTGGCACCATCATCAAAGATCTATTTGTCCGACAATCCGGTCTAATTAGATGATAGCTAAAGGCTACTCCAGCTCCTGCATATATTCGTCAAGCAACTCATCATCATCCTTTTTTGATGGAACTTTACCGTCGTACACCTTGTAATCCACATATTGGATATACGCATCCTTGACGAAGCTGTACGGGTCGAGTGCATTGTCTACCAAACGTTCCTGTTCAATTGCAGCAGCACGGGCGTTAAGGCTCTTAACTCCCCATTTAAGGACCTGCTGCCATAAAGTCAATTCTGACAAGGGGAAGTATAGTTCATCCACCCAGTCTGTTGTGATTTCACGCGTTACATAGGGGCCGGCAAACGGCGCCATAAAATATGGGCCATTAGGCACTCCGTAATAGCCTAGCACTTCGTTAAAATCATCCTGTTTTCGTGGCATTCCCATCATATCCGCCACATCAATCAATCCGAGAATACCTACGGTGCTGTTGACCACAAAGCGACCGCCAGCATTCAGCGCCCAGTGCCACTTCCCTTGCAGGGTATTGTTCACCAAGCTGTGGGGTTCATCCAAATTCTGCACAAAGTTATCAAGTCCAGTTTTTACTGGGTCAGGAACATAGTCCCGATAGCCGTGCGCCACAGGTCTAGCAACGTATTTATCGAGATAGTTGTAGTTAAAATTCCACATGGCCCGGTTAAACCCTTCCCAGGGATCCCGAGGGTCTTTGTAGGTGATGGAGACTTGTTTGTCAGCGCTCACCTGATTGTTATCGCCCTTAACCGCTTTATCTTCCGCCAGAGCGGTATAAGAAAATGTCAGAGCAAAAATTGCTAAAAGCCACGGATACTTCATGTCTTTCTCTTCTGGGATAGCATATTCAGAATATTAGTCGGGATTGACTAAAGGATGTAACTGTTCAGGCCGATACAGTGATAATAGTAGCGTGCAGTAAACGTCAAACGTCCATCCATTGACCTGTTTCCTTGGTTGTTAAGGATACTGCTCTGAAAAAATAGATCAAATTGATATTTAGAACCTATCGTTCGAAAATACCCATTAAAACCCCGGATTGAGACAATGAATCCAATAAATGGCACAATACCACCTAATGCACCCGCCACAGTAACGCCTGTCTCTGGCGGCGCGACGGTAGTGCCAGTAGCCGTTGCATTAGCTAACGGGCAGCTTCAGGTGCAAATACAGGATCAGCAATTTGTACTGCAGACCGACGGCGATGCCCAACAGTTACAAGCCATATTGCAACAAGCCAACGCAGCAGCACTGGAGATACAGCGGCCGTTACCCGAAGTGTTACAGGGTCGCGCAGGCAGTCAACTGTTGGTATTGGCTGAGCCAATTCAGATCCGCTTACCGGATGCCTTGACCCAACTGGCATCACAAAATGGCATTCCCTTCCAACTGTTACAACAGTTAGCCAGTCGCCCTCAAGGATATCCCTTGCCACCAGTAACCGTCGACAAGTCAGATATTCGCTTTGCAGGTGGCATTGTCATCACTATTCCGCAAGATGTAAAGCTACCGCAAGGGCAATATTTAGCGAAAGTCATCAGCCAGAATAATGGGTTACAGTTACAATTACAGCCGGTCATCAACCGTACGGAAATTACCTTGAAATCGGGCCAGCAGGCTCAATCTTCAGCGAGCGCTCACGTGGAATCATCACCAGTACTGCTCAATAAACCGGATATTGGCACCACATTCACTCAATGGTTTAAAGCCATGGAACAGTTGGCAGTACCGCAAAGCAAGGAACAAGCAACAAACATCCAAACCGCCACGTCATCCACTAATATTGCCACGCAAGCATCTGAAAATACGCAGTTGTCCAAAAATAGTGCCTTGGAGGGGGCTAACAATCCGGTCGACACAGCCAAAACGTCCCTGTTGACGGGCAATGCGTCAACAGCTAAAGCGCTAACGCTCGATCAGCTTGCACTCAAAACAGATGTGAAATCAGCAACGAATAACCAGCCATCCAATCCAGTAACAACGGCAGCCGACAGCGGTAGCGCCTCCAGTGCAGCAGCTAAACCTCCAGAGATGATGCCGTCGCTCAATTATCTACAGCGTGCGTTTAACAAGTTGGGCGCTGTTCCTCGTACCGAATTACACACCATGGAACTGCGGCCAAATGTTGCCTCAGAGCTACTAAAACTGTTACCCGCGCTGCAGCCAAAACCCTTAGGCAGTCTTGCATTGCCTGAAGTATTACAGGCGGAACTAACCGCACAGTTGGCATTCCAGCCCGCGGTGCCTGTTACGACACCGAATGCCACACAAACCGATGCAATCAGCACTTTATTACAGTTACTCATCGGTGCGAAGGCCTTTAATCAGCAACTAAATATCAGTCCTAAATTGCGACAGTATCTGCAAGCACTACAGAGTCGTACCGGCATTGGCACCGCGTTATTACAAACGTTGAATGAGCATGACTCACTAGAGCACGTCAGCCGCATGATGCAGGGAATTCGTGTTTATCAACAAGCTGGCAGTGCCGAAAATGGTAGTCAGTCTTGGTACGCCACTTTGCCTTATTATCTGGATCAGCGACAGGAACAACTGGAAGCAAAATTTGATCACTCGGACGCCAAACAACAGGGAGCTGGGAAACGTCAGCAATGGCAGTTACAACTGAAATTTAATTTGAATTCTGGTGCCTTGTTGGCAAAAGCCCAAATACAGGAGCAAGGGGTAAATTTACACTTTATTGGCAGTAGCCAACGACTGATTGACAAGGTAAACAATCATCTGGAACTACTAGGCAAGAAGCTGACACAACTCGGGCTGGTCCCCACAGAGATATCGGCGCATGTCGCCCCGGTACCCGCCACTTTGTTGCCTGGCGACCATTACCTAGTCCACATTAAAGCTTAAGGAAACATGACAATGGCAGATACCATTCCGCCAAAAAAGCCAAAACAGGCAGTCGCGCTGAGCTATGATGGTAAAACAGCGCCTAAAATTACCGCCAAAGGCCAAGATTTGCTGGCAGAAGAGATTATTGCCGTTGCTGAAGCTGCTGGCGTACATATCCATCAGGACGAACATCTGAGTAATTTTCTGCAGATGTTGGAATTGGGAGATGCCATCCCTAAAGAGTTGTATCTGCTAATCGCTGAGTTAATTGCGTTCGTGTATATGCTGGACGGCAAGTTTCCAGATCAGTGGGACAACATGCATAAAAAAATTGTGGCGCAAGCATAAAAAAGAGGCGGAGGCCTCTTTCTGCTATCGTTTACTGTGCAAGCGAATAAGCAACTCTGCTTCCGCTTTAGGCAACTCACATTCTCGCATTAACTCTTCGGCACCGGCACCCAGTTGTACCATCTTAATTGCACGACTGTACAACTTTGCTTGCGGTTCCTGATGCATCGTTTCATCGAGCTTTACATCCTGCTCAGCCAGCTTACGTTCCAATGCTAGGACACGCCGACCAACCCCTATAGTGCCACTTCGCAGTTCGTGTAATTCACGTTTGAGCGCCTCGCGCTGTCGGTCACCTTCCTTTACCAACAGCGTCAGCGCTTCCACCTTATTACGCAACCGGTTTCCTTGCTTTTGCAGGAATAACACTAGACCAAGACAGGCAACAATATAAATCAGCGCTGCGATCAAAAAACCATCGCCTATCATCGGTACTTTACTCCCTAACTGCTACCGTAACGTTATTACTGTCTGTTTCAGACCGATTATAACTGAGCCAATTCTGCCCACTCTTCATCGGACAGCAGTTTATCCAAATCCACAAGTATCAGCAGTTCTTCACCACGGTTGCTGACACCCTGGATAAATTTGGCACTTTCTTCAGTACCAACATTTGGTGCGTTATCAATTTCAGAACGGCGTAAGTAAACCACCTCTGCAACACTATCGACCAGAATACCAATAACCTGTTTTTCTGCTTCAATAATGACGATACGAGTGGAATCATCTACTTCCGCGGCAGGTAAACCAAAACGACTGCGAGTATCGATGACGGTAACCACATTACCACGAAGATTGATAATCCCCAGTACGTAATGTGGAGCCCCTGGTACTGGCGCAATTTCGGTGTAACGCAATACTTCCTGTACCTGCATCACATTGATGCCATAGGTCTCGTTATCCAGCTTGAAAGTGACCCATTGCAGTACCGCGTCATCCTTACCTGTAGACACAGCAGCTACATTTCTTGATTCTGTCATATTTACCTCAGTCTATCGGATCCTGACATCCCAACCCGGCATTGAGCATTTCAACAAGTGCTCGGACATGCAAAATGCCACACATCTGTTCCTTCACCACCCCTGCCAACCAAGGGCGTTTTCCTGCTTTCCCACGCCAATTGACCTGGGACTTATCAATTTTGACGGCATTGACCAGTGATTCACAGGCCAATCCCCAGTTACTTTCTTCCAATACTACAAGATATTGATAATTTATGGATTGTGCCAGTTTCTCATCATATTTTTCCGGCATTACCCACGCGGCGGTATCCACCACATTAAGCTGCGACTCCCGATAGCTCTGAACGCCCTTGAACCAGCGAGGTCTACCGATAATATGATTAATGTGCTCGACCTGTACAATGCCCCCCAAACTTATCAAAGGCACCGCTAACGTTAGCCCCGCGACATTGAAAAACAACACCTGAAATTCATCATCTAGCAATTGTTCCAAAGGTGTTATCACCTGTGGTGGTTGCGTACCGGCTTGCGTTTGTGGCTTAACAGCAGCAATCGGCGCTTTAGTTGCCATTACCGTCGACACTTGAACTATTTGCGGTGCAATAGTGGTCGCGTCTGCCACGGGTGTTGCTTTAACAGTAGTTACTTTTTCAGCACTTTTAAGCACCACAGGTTGCTCATGGGTGGTCTCTGTGGCAACCGGTGCAACTTGCGCCAGTAAACGTTGTAGCGCTTGTTTATCTATCGCAGGCTTAGTCTCCGCAACTGCTTCCAGTTTATTTATCGGCCTGGCAACTGCCGCTGGTTTAGGTTGTACTGCAGACACCAGTGTTGCAGTAGGACGCTTCTCTGGTTCGGGTTCACTCAATAGAACACTGAAGTAGTCAAAAACAGTTTCGTCAACCGATTTTGGCATGAGCGAACTCTCCCTTCATCAGGAAATCCAACAAACGTTCATAAGCCTGTACCCCGCGAGACTGTGGCGCATAATGACTAGCAGGGAGATGCGCCAAGCTGGCGTCTCGAAATTTAGTATCAACCGGGATGACATCGGGCCAAAGCCGTTCACCATAGACATCGCCGAGAAACTGTAATGCGGCTGATGACGCTTTAGTACGTCGGTCATACATAGTAGGCACAATGGAGTAGCTGTAACGGGTGCGTTTAGAACGTCCCATCAACTCCATCGTTTTTATCATGCGCTCCAGTCCTTTAATGGCCAAAAATTCTGTTTGAACCGGTACAATGATATGTTGACTGGCCGCCAGCGCATTCACCATAAGTACCCCGAGTACTGGTGGGCAATCAACCAAGGCAACATCATAATCAGAATCCAGCAACTGTATAAGATTACGCAGAACCAGGCCCATACCTTCGTGATGGCCAAGAGCACGATCTAAGGTTGCCAACGCCATAGTTGCAGGTAACAGATCTATGCCATCCACTGACGTTGGTACAATATGCTGCTTTACCAAATCTCTGGACAAGTGATCATGGGCCATAAACACATCATAAAGCGAAGCGGGCACCTCTTCGGAATCAATCCCAAGATAGTACCCCAATGACGCATGGGGATCGGTGTCAATCATCAACACGCGCTGACCACGCTTAGCTAACACACCGGCGAGACTGGCCACCGAGGTCGTTTTACCGACACCGCCCTTTTGATTTGCGATGGTCCAGACTCTCACATTTAGCCCCTTTTACCGGAAATAGCAGTTCCAGTTAGCGTTCACTCATCGTTTACATCCCGGGTGGTGACCCGGATACCGCCGTGCGGTAAACGTATTACTTTGACACCATTTTGCAATTGTTCCACCATGACTGGTGTTTCTGCCACAGACGAAGCCCCTGGAGGTAACTTATCGTTATTAGCAGGCTTGTTCACAGGCTTTGCTTCCAGTGCCTGGGTATGCTGCTTAAGGCGTTCATCATCCAGTGATTGCTGCAGCGACTTCTTTCCTTCCTGCACAGGTTTTACCACGTCCAGTAGCGACGCGGTTTGCTCGGGATGCTTTACCATCCAGTCAGCAATTTGCCCAGCCTGTTCATCCGGCACCATCAATACCACTTGCGATGCCCGAAGCTGTTCGGTTTCTTGCTGCAACAACTGATTTCTTATATGCAACTGCCAACTGACAGCCGCAAGAACGACTACCGCCAACGACAACAGGAATAGCGCTAACAAATACCCTGTTTGCCGATCAGCCCTATCAACCACGCCCGGACTCCCGCAATATAGCGTCCGCCATGTTATCTAGCGAAATCGACTGACTGGATAAGCCTGCCACTGTCACGGCCTGAGGCATACCGTAGACAACACATGAGGCTTCATCTTGCGCCCAGATAATGGAACCGGCACTTTTTAACAAGCGCGCACCCTCGCGACCATCGGCGCCCATGCCGGTTAATACTACCGCCAATACGTCGCCGCCATAGGCTTTGGCTGCTGAGGCAAAGGTGATATCGACTGACGGCTTATAATTCATTTCAGGCGTACCGCTGACGATTTTAATACGGCCACTGGTTCCGGCACGCTCTACCATCATCTGCATGCCGCCCGGGGCTAAATAGGCACAGCCAGGTCGCATGGCGTCGCCGTTACTGGCTTCTTTTACCTCAATCTGGCACAAGCTATTCAGTCGGGCCGCAAATGCTGGCGTAAACGCGGCAGGCATGTGCTGGATCAGCACGATAGGATGCGGGTAGTCTGCCGGGAAACGGGTCAGAATACGCTGCAACGCTACCGGTCCGCCGGTAGAGGTTCCTATCACCAACAATTTGTATTGCTTGCCACTGGCCCTGGCTGGTGCGGCACTTCGGCCAACACTGCGCTCCAAGGGTTTTACAGGTTCTTCTTCACGTAATGGCCGTGACACATGACTATCGACAGATGGTCGAGTCGTCAGTGGTCGACTCACCGGGCGAAATACCCGACGACGGCCTAGTGCTTTCACTCTTTGCTGTAATAACTCAATCGCGGCTTCTTTATTTGTCGCAATATCCTCAAACCGCTTTGGCAGAAAGTCGAGCGCACCTGCGTCCAGTGCATCCAACGTCGCTTTAGCACCTTCGTGAGTCAAAGAGGAAAACATCAGGATAGGTGTTGGCGTGCTTTCCATTATTTTACGAACAGCAGTGATCCCATCCATCACAGGCATTTCGATATCCATGGTGATGACGTTTGGTTTGAGTTCAGCGGCCATACGTACCGCTTCCAACCCATTTGTCGCCATACCGACCACTTCCAGCTCTGAGTCCTGATTTACAATTTCACTCACGCGCCGACGAAAAAAACCAGAGTCGTCAACGACCAACACTTTAATAGCCATTCAAATCCTTATTTACGGTTTAGCGTCTTGATCGGGAGGCGTAATGCTTGAGAAGTCCCGGAACATCAAGAATAAGCGCAATCCCCCCGTCCGAAGTAATAGTGGCTCCGGCCATGCCCGGCGTTCCATGCAACAAGGCGCCCAAAGGTTTAATCACCACTTCTTCTTGACCAATCAATGCGTCGACCACAAAACCTATCTGTTTCATTCCTAGCTGCACAATAACCACGTGCCCCAGGCGTTTTTCTCCACTTTTGAAACTGCGGGGATGACGATTGAGCCATTGTTCGAGATAGAACAGCGGTATTGCCTTCTCCCGCACAATAACGGTCAGTTGTCCATCAACAACGTTAGTCTTGCCAAGATCCAGATGGAAAATCTCATTGACACTGGACAACGGCAAGGCAAAGACCTGTTTGGCCACTTCCACCATCAACGTTGGCATAATCGCCAAGGTCAGTGGCACTTTGATTTCCAGCCGAGTTCCCTTACCTTTGGCAGAATCAATGTGCACCGAACCGTTTAGCTGAGTAATGCGGGTTTTCACCACATCCATACCAACGCCACGGCCAGAAATGTCTGAAATTTCGGTCTTAGTAGAAAAACCTGGGGCAAAAATCAGATTATAGGCGTCCTGATCTGACATTCTGGCGGCGGTATCTTCATCCAGCACACCGCGTTTAATCGCAATGGCTTTAAGCTTTTCAGGATCCATACCTGCGCCATCATCTTCTATTTTCAGAAGAATATGGTCACCTTCCTGACTTGCCGATAGGGTTATGATACCCGTCCGAGATTTACCGATAGATTCACGCACATCGGGCATTTCAATGCCATGATCCACAGAGTTACGTACTAAATGCACTAATGGGTCTGCTAGTGCCTCAACCAAATTCTTATCTAGGTCGGTTTCTTCGCCGACCATGCGCAATTCAATGTCTTTATTGAGACTGCGGGCGAGATCGCGCACCACTCTAGGGAAACGGCCAAAGACTTTCTTGATTGGCTGCATACGGGTTTTCATCACCGCGCCCTGCAGATCAGAAGTCACCAAATCCAAGTTAGCCAACGCCTTGCTCATTGCCTCATCTTCGCGGGAAATGCCAAGACTCACCAACCGGTTACGCACCAGTACCAGTTCACCCACCATGTTCATGATCTGGTCCAAACGTGCAGTATCGACACGCACGGTAGTCTCTGCCTGAGGGGCACTACTCCCCGCTGGGGCGACAGCCTTACTGGCAGTTTCTTTGGCCGGAGCCGGAACTTTAGGTTCGGATGATGCTGCAGCTTTCATCGCTTTAGGCGCTTCTGCAGCTTTGGGGGTTGCAACGGCTTTAGGCGTTGCAGCGGCTTTGGACGTTGGAACGTTAGCGGCAGGTGCAGCTTGAGGAGTTACCTTTGCGGCAGGAGCTTGTGTCGCGGCAGTATCTTCAGCTTCAAGGCCAGGCGCTTTACCTTTACCATGTAACTGATCCAGCAAAGCTTCAAATTCATCTTCAGAAATTTCATCCGAGTCAACTGTGTGCCCGGCCGTTTCAGCCGCTACAGGTTTAGCATCGGGATTGACTGAAAATTTGCCCTTGCCGTGGAGATCGTCCAACAACGCTTCAAACTCGTCATCACTGATGTCGTCGCTGTCGCTAGCCGCCGGCGCTTTCGCATCTGAGCCTGAAGCACCGGTTGCAGAGGGGCCTTTGCCTTTACCATGCAAGGCATCAAGCAAGGCTTCAAATTCTGATTCTTCAATATCATCGATGCTGCCGTTAGCCGCTGGCGCTTCAGCCGCTGTAGGTTCTGTCGATGGCGTTGCTGCGACAGATTCAAGCATCTCATCAAAAAGCGCATCAGCACTATCAGTCGTTTCTTCTATGGCAGCCTCAGCTGTAGTATCTTCAGCAGCTTCTTCTGTCGACTCAAGGCTATTACTGGATTCTGAAGGCAATGGGGCACCAGAACTCAGCAGTTTCAGATTGGCCAGCAGCTGCGGATCTGCTGGTTGCTGTTCTTCACCTGCTTGAGTCTGGCTAAACATCACATTGATGGCATCTAACGCCTGTAGAATGATATCCATCAGTTCGGCGCTGACACTGCGTTTACCGGTACGCAATAAATCGAAGGTGTTTTCCGCCTCGTGGCAAACATCCACCATGGGCGCAAGTCCCAGGAACCCGGCCCCACCTTTCACGGTATGGAAACCGCGGAAAATGGCATTCAACAGGTCGGTATCTCCTGGATTATTTTCTAACTGCACCAGCTGCTCCTGCAGCAGCTCCAAAATCTCTCCGGCTTCGATTAAAAAATCCTGCAGGATCTCTTCATCAACATCAAAGGCCATCAATATGACTCCTCATCAGAATCCCAGACTAGAGAGCAAATCGTCTACTTCATCCTGTCCGGTAACCACGTCCTGACGTGATCCAGCATTATGAATAGGTCCTTCAGCATCAATATTACTTTCACGAATGCTGACTAGACTCTCGTTAGGTTGTGCCCCAAACATGGTCAATAGTGATACAAGATTTCTTTCTACTTCTTTTACTAAATCAATCACCCGGCGGATCATCTGCCCAGTCAGATCCTGGAAATCCTGTGCTAACAGTATTTGGTTGAGCAGTTCGTGCAGTCGTCCAGAGTCAGCCTCAGTCTGCACCATAAAGTGCTGCACATCGTGACACAGGGTCTTGAACTCATCGAGTGACAGATTCCGACGCATCAGTCTGTCCCACGTGGGTTTAATATTAGCAAGGCTAACGCTGAGCGCATCGGACAGTGGCAAACACTCTTCCACGGCATCCATGGTTTTATTGGCCGCCTGTTCTGTCATGTCGATAACAAAACTCAGACGTTCTTTCGCATCTGGGATATCGTTATTCGCCAGCTCCACTAATCGATTATCCAGCTGAAACTCGTTCAATGCATTGTGGAGCTGCCGCGTCAGTTTACCGACTTCAGCAAACAGTTCTTGCTGGATAGGTTGCGATAACTCACGGACCAGTTCATCAGCTTGTTGTTGTTCGCCAGCTGATAGCAGTTCCACTAGGCGCTGAGCCTGTTCGAGCGTAATGAGTCCGGTGTTTTCTGCCTTCATAGCGCCCCCAAGCTCAACCAAGTCGTTCAAAGATTTTGTCCAACTTCTCTTTAAGGGTTGCGGCGGTGAAAGGTTTAACAACATAACCATTCACTCCGGCCTGGGCGGCAGCGATAATCTGCTCACGCTTAGCTTCCGCGGTAACCATCAACACCGGAATATTCTTAAGATTTTCATCCGCGCGAATTGCTCTTAGTAGATCAATTCCTTGCATACCCGGCATGTTCCAGTCGGTGACCACAAAATCAAAATCACCTTTCTGCAGCATTGGCAGCGCAGTAGACCCGTCATCGGCTTCTTGGGTGTTATTAAACCCAAGATCCCGTAACAGGTTTTTGATAATCCTTCGCATCGTTGAAAAATCATCAACAATGAGAATCTTCATGTTTTTATCCAAAGTTTCCTCCGCAGAGCTGAATTTTAAAACCGCTCAAAAAACCGTTTAGTTCTGTGTCCAATGCCTGAGTTTTGCTTTAAGCCTGAGCATTGCCTGACTGTGGATCTGACTAACTCTAGACTCACTAACATCTAGAATGGCACCGATTTCTTTTAAATTGAGCGCTTCATCATAATAAAGCGACAGAACCAGCGCATCTCTTTCCGGCAAAAGCTTAATCGCGTCTGCCAATGCTTCTCGAAACTGATCGTTTACCAGCGTGTCATAAGTATCGTTTGCTGCCATTTCATCGGCAAAAAGCGCATCTGGAGCTCCGCCAAGATCCTCGATTCCTATTATTTTACCAGCAGATACGTCACTTAATATGTGATGATATTCATCAAGTGACATTTCCAGCCGTTGAGCGATCTCAGCATCTCTAGCATCCCGGCCCAACTCCTGTTCCAGTTCATCAATGACTTGGGCAATTCTACGTTGATTACGATGAACGGAACGGGGCAACCAGTCGCCACGGCGGATCTCATCGATCATCGCTCCGCGAATACGAATACCGGCAAACGTTTCAAATTTGGCACCTTTGCTGCCATCAAATTTGGAGGCGGCTTCCAGCAGGCCCATCATCCCGGCTTGCAGCAGATCATCCAGCTGTACCGATGCGGGTAAACGCGCCAGCAAATGGTGGGCGATTCGTTTCACCAGCGACGCATACTGGTCAACGATCAAGCTTTTATCGTTAAACCCGGTATACGCGGCCATTTTATTCACTGGCACCTTCCTCCTGATATTCAGGCTTTTGCACCAACCGCTCGACAAAGAACTCCAAATGACCACCGGGCTGTTGCGGTACAGGCCAGCTAATCACTTTGTTTGCCAGCCCTTGGTAAGCAATACTCGCTGGCGATTTAGGAAAGGCTTCTACGATCAGTTTCTGCTTACGCACCGACTTACGCAGATTTTCATCAAAAGGTATGGTGGCAACCAATTCTAGCGCAACAT
This sequence comes from Shewanella fodinae, assembly GCF_014651955.1. Lineage (GTDB taxonomy): Bacteria > Pseudomonadota > Gammaproteobacteria > Enterobacterales > Shewanellaceae > Shewanella > Shewanella fodinae. Next base: position 161,551 of record NZ_BMXW01000007.1, read on the forward strand.
CGAGGAAACGATCGGTCACTTTGCTCAGTTTAGCAAATAACTCCATGCCTTCCCGCAAACTGCGCACCATGTTGGCTACAATTTTAAAGCGAAAGACACCGTGTTCCCGACTCAGAATCTTGATCAGTGCATAGGCATCGGTGATGGATGTTGGCTCATCACAGACCACCACCAGCACATCCTGTGAGGCCCGAGAAAAACTCAGCACCATGTCAGAAATACCGGCCGCAGTGTCAACGATTAGCACATCAAACTGCGTTTTCATTTCACTGAAGGCTCGGATCAGTCCGGCATGCTGCGCGGGGCTCAATTCAACCATTGACTGAGTACCCGAGGTAGCGGGAATGATCCCAATACCTTTGGGTCCACGGACGATGATGTCATCCAGTTCAGCTTCTCCAGACAATACATGTGACAAGTTGCGTTCGGCCCGCAATCCGAGCATTACATCGACATTTGCCAATCCCAAGTCAGCATCCAATACCATTACCCGCTTGCCTTTCTCTGCGAGCGCCACGGCGGTATTGATAGCAACGCTGGTCTTGCCTACGCCACCCTTGCCGCCGGTAACGGCAATTACTTTCACTTTTTCGTTTTGTTGTTGATTTATCATTCGTAAACCACTCGCTTGATCCTGGGTCATAGCTTTACTACTCAAATGCATAGGTCATTTCATTTGACCTGACTTCAGGGTTGAATTCTGTTGTTTCGCTTTTGTTTAATACGGCCAGCGCCTGTTTGGCTAATCCTAATGTATCAGCCACCCGCATATCTTCGGGCACCCGCTGACCATCCGTGGTGTAACTCAATGATAAACCACTTTGGATTAATACACTTAGTGCTGCTCCTAAAGAAACTGATTCATCCAGTTTGGTTAATATAGCGCCTGCCAGTGGAATACGCTTGAACTGGTTGATGGCCTCTTCCAGAACGCGCCGCTGCCCTGTGGCTGACAGCACCAAAAAACTGCGGATAGGTAGACGGCTGTTGGCGGTAAGGCTATCCAGCTGCTGGCATAAACGCATGTCTCGCTGCCCCATTCCAGCGGTGTCAATTAATACCAGTTTACGATTACGGAACTGGTAGACAATCTGTTCCAACTCATTGAGATCTTGGGCTTGCTTCACCGGACATCCCATTATCTTGCCATAAGTTGCCAATTGCTCAAAGGCTCCAATGCGATAATGATCGGTAGTGATCAATACCACCGAATCTGGACCATGGTGAGCCACGAATCTGGCAGCAATTTTCGCCAGCGTTGTCGTTTTACCGACCCCCGTGGGTCCCACTAAGGCGACAATGCCGCCCTGGCGCACGATATCGTCACCTTGATTGCTCAGCAGATTAGCCAGTGACTGTGGTAATGCCTTAACCAAATCCGCAGGCGCATAATGCTGTGACAACCCGGCCAATTTGGCCGCGACTTGCGGCGCAAACTCTGCCTCTAAAAGCTTACGTTCCAACATGGCACCAACCGGATCATGACGATTTTTATGATCCATCATCAACTCATTGAGCTGGTGCGTTAACAGGCTGCGTAAAGAAGATAACTCCTGACGCATAGAATCCAGTTCGAGTTGCTGTTTTGCGTTACCATTTTTGCCATTGAGTGTAGACGTTGGCGTCATATCTTGCAGATTTTGTCTTGGTTTAGCGGTGCCAGTTTCACCGTTCAAACCTCGCGCCCACGCTGGCAGCTCATTATCTCTTGCTGCAGCTGGCTGTTTAGACAATTGCTGAGTGAGACGATTGTGCTGCCGCTCAAGCAATGCTTGTAATGAATCTGCGGCTGCGGCAGGCTTGGCTTTAGTTTCGCTGCGTACATGGCCGAGTGACACTTTGTCTTCACTCAAATCACTAAATACCGGCGCTTGTGGAACATTAGCCTGCGGTTCGTCATAGTCCACCGCCGCCACAATCTCAATGCCGCCGGTGACTTTCTTGTTCGACATAATCACCGCATCGGCCCCGAGGGTATCTTTGACTTGCGCCAGTGCGGCACGCATATCTTTGGCAAAAAAGCGTTTAATTTTCACTCTCTGTTACTCCTACTGGCCCACAGCGGAAACGATACGGATTTGCTTTTCGTCTGGCACTTCCTGATATGAAATCACCCGAAGATTAGGAATCGTGTGCTTGACGAAACGAGACAAGGTGGCACGCAGCATACCCGATGTCAGTAAAATGGCGGGTTGTCCAACCATTTCCTGCTTCTGCGCTGCGCTGGCGAGGGACTTTTGCATCCGTTCCGCCAGACCGGGTTCGATATTCGGACCATCGCCGCCTGTCGCTTGCATTGACTGATGCAACATCTGTTCCAATTCTGGCGCCAAAGTAATGACAGGGATCTCTGCCTCAGGGCCGGCGATTTCCTGCACAATCATCCGCTTAAGCGCAATGCGCACCGCGGCAGTAAGCACTTCGGTGTCGTTGCTCTTCGGTCCATACTCCAGCAATGTCTGGACGATGGTACGGAGATCGCGAATAGAAACCCCTTCGTTAAGCAGATTCTGCATAACTTTAACCACGTTACCCAGCGACATAATGTCAGGCACAAAACCATCCACCAGTTTCGGGGCGCGTTTGGCCAACATATCCAGCAGCTGCTGTACCTCTTCGTAGCCAAGCAACTTGGCGGCATTATTGGTCAGCAACTGGCTCAAGTGTGTGGCAATCACCGTTGAGGTATCCACCACGGTATAACCTAGGGTCTGAGCATGTTCACGCAGCTCAGGCGCAATCCATACGGCATCTAGGCCAAACGCTGGATCTTTGGTTTCTACACCGTCGAGTTTGCCAAATACCTGACCTGGATTGATCGCCAATTCACAATCGTGGCGCACTTCAGCCTCACCACACGCGACCCCCATCAGCGAGATCCGATAGGCACTGGGAGACAAATCCAGATTATCGCGAATATGCACAGCCGGGACTAAAAAGCCCAATTCCTGTGACAGTTTCTTACGAACCCCTTTGATGCGGCTGAGCAATTCACCGCCTTGCCCTTTATCCACCAGCGGGATCAAACGGTATCCGACTTCCAAACCTATGGTATCCACTGGCCGCACATCGTCCCAGCTGAGTTCTTTAGGTTCAGTAAGATTCTTTTCTGTTGGGCCTTTTTTAGCCAGTTCCAGTGCCTGCTGTTTGTTCTTTTCATTGCGTCTAAAGATAAAAAACGCGCCAGTAGATGCCAGCAGCGCAAAACTCAAAAATGCCAAATGTGGCATCCCGGGGACAATCCCCATCACAAACAAGACAGCAGCAGCAATGATGAGTGACTTGGGATTGTCAAACATCTGCTGTACGACTTGTTGCCCCATGTCGCCAGACTCGTTCTGACGAGTCACCATTAACGCCGCGGCAATGGACAGCAGCAAACCGGGGATCTGAGCAACCAGACCATCACCGATAGTCAACAAGGTATAGATTTCTACTGCCTGAGAAAACCCCAAGCCATGCTGCACCATACCAATGATGAAGCCGCCCACGATGTTGATACAGAGAATTAAAATACCAGCGATGGCATCGCCTTTGACAAATTTCGAGGCACCGTCCATGGAACCATAGAAGTCAGCTTCGCTGGTCACTTCGGCCCGGCGCAAGCGCGCTTGATCTTGATTAATAATGCCAGCATTCAGATCGGCGTCGATTGCCATCTGCTTCCCTGGCATGGCATCTAATGTAAAGCGGGCGCTTACTTCTGAGATACGACCAGCACCTTTCGTCACAACTGCAAAGTTAATGATGATCAAAATGAGGAAAACCACCAGCCCCACTGCATAGTTACCACCAATAACCACTGAGCCGAAGGCCTCGATCACTTTACCCGCGGCATCAGGACCATTGTGGCCTTCCAGTAACACAACACGGGTAGATGCCACGTTCAGCGCCAAGCGTAGCAAGGTGGCAACCAACAGCACCGTAGGGAACGCTGCAAAATCCAGCGGTCGACTCGTGTACACCGCAACCAGCAAGACCACTAATGCCAGCGCAATATTGAAGGAAAACAGAATATCCAGCAAAAATGCCGGCATCGGCAACACAATCATCGCCAGTGTCGCTAAGACAAGTAGCGGGGTACCAATGCCTTTCAACGATGTGGGCTTAACCTGACGTAACTGTCCGAACGTTGCTCTTACATCCATCTTTCAGCCTGAGTTTTGACACTTTGTCTGGTGTAGGCAAAATCCAGGCCAACCAACGTCAATATTGCTTAAACTCTTCGGGGATCGGTTGACTAAGCGGCAAAGGGGTAGGCTTTCGACCCCGGCCTTTCTGATACTGCCGCAGCTGATAAACATAGGCCAGCACTTGCGCCACGGCGGTAAACAGGCCATCAGGGATCTGTTGTTCCAGTTTGGTGGTGTGGTAAATAGCGCGGGCCAGCAACGGTGCGGCCACGATGGGAACATTATATTCGCGAGCAATCTCACGGATTTTAAAAGCGATGTCATCAGCCCCTTTAGCAACCAAATAAGGTGCCGGCGATTTTTTGGCATCATATTTCAGTGCCACCGCAAAATGCTCAGGGTTGACCACAATCACATCAGCCTTGGGGACCTCTGCCATCATCCGCCGCTGTGCCATTTCTCGCTGTAACTGCCGAATACGCCCTTTAACTTCGGGTTTACCCTCAGTGTCCTTGTACTCATCTTTGACTTCCTGTTTGGTCATCCTCAACTGTTTGTTGTGATTCCAAATCTGGTATGGCACATCGATGACGACAATTAACAGTGTTGAGGCACACAATAAGATAAACAACCAAATCAGCAACTTGAGTGCATGACCAACATTACCGGGCAGATTGTCTTGTGATAGATTGAGAATATCGGGGAAGTAGTAGGTCAGCAAAAAATAGCCTGAGAGGGCTACCACCGAGAATTTGGCAATTCCCTTGGTAAGTTCCACCACGGCCTGAATACCGAACATGCGTTTTAGGCCGTTCACCGGGTTCATTTTAGTGCCTTTAGGCATAATCGCTTCGGTGGAAAAAGTAATTCCCCCCAACACAATGTTGCCAATAAATGCCACAGCACCAAGCATCAGAATAAAACCAAGCACGGGCCAGCCTAACTCGCTTATCACCGTCTGCCACACAGTAAACATGCTGTTAGTATCAAAAATCTGTGACCGGTCCATGGTGTAGACTTTGGTCATCATTTCCATCAGGCTTTTAGCTAGACTAGGACCAATCACCATGAGGCCGATGGCTGCTGCCAACAGCACCGCAGAGGTACCCAATTCACGCGAACGCGCGACCTGTCCTTTTTCTCTTGCCTGCTCCAGTCGCCTCGACGTCGCTTGTTCGGTCTTTTCTTGACCATCCTGATTTTCCGCCATCAGGGACCTCCATCAAGCTTGCATTGCAACTGAGCAATATCACACAACAATACCTGCGCGTCATGCCAGACATCATCGAAATGTGCCATCACAGGCCCCAATGTAAGCCACAATATCAGCAAGCCGCCAATCATAGTGACGGGAAAGCCAATAGAGAAGATATTCAATTGCGGTGAAGCACGCGTCATCACACCAAAAGCCAGATTCACCGTCAGCAGGGCCACAATGGCTGAAACGGACATAGTTAGCGCCGCGCCAAACATATAGCTGCCCCACTCTGCCAAGCTGCGATAACTGGCAATACTAATACCGTGAATAGATACGGGGATGGTATTAAAACTGGCAACGAGCATGCGGATCAGTACCAAGTGACCATCAACGCTGAGGAAAATCAGTGTTGTCAGCACCAGAAAGAAGTTGCCCACAACCGGCGTTTGCTGTCCAGAAGCCGGGTCAACCATAGACGCAAAACCTAAACTGGTTTGCATGCCGATAATCTGCCCGGTCAAGACAAATGTCTGCATCAACAATAACGTCACAAACCCCATCGCTGAGCCGATAAGTAGTTGCTGAACCGTCACCAATACCGATTCCAGTGACATTAGCTCAATGTTGGGCATGGGAGGTAATACCGGTGCCACGGCTACGGTAATGGCTACCGCCATCAACAGGCGCACTCTGGTGGGTGTGGTACTAGCACCGAAAATCGCCATCACCATCAACATACTGGCAATACGAAAAAGTGGCCAAAGATAAGCGGCCAGTACCTGTTGAATGGAATCAAACAGGATTTCCATGCACTAACCCACCACTTGCGGGATCCGCTGCACCATTTCCATAAAGAAGTCCATCATCGTCTGCACTAACCAGTGGCCGAGAAACATCAGCGCTAATAAGGTTGTTAGCAAACGCGGTAAAAAACTCAGCGTCTGCTCGTTGATTGAGGTGGCAGCCTGAAAAACCGACACAACCAGACCAATGATCAGACTAGGCACGATAACCGCAGACACGATGATCACAATCACCGACAGCGCTTCACGCAACACATCGACAAAAGCTTCAGGTGTCATGGTGCTCTCCTATTGCCCGAAACTGTTGGCTAACGTACCCATTACCAGCGTCCAGCCATCCACCAGCACAAACAACATAATCTTAAATGGCAGAGAAACAATCATCGGAGACAACATCATCATCCCCATGGCCATCAGGATACTGGCAACTACCAGATCAAGCACCAGGAATGGAATAAACAGCATAAAACCGATTTGAAATGCGGTTTTAAGCTCGCTAGTGATAAATGCCGGGATCACTACTGTCATTGGGGTATCTTCCGGTTTTTGAATATTCTTGTAACCGGCAATTTCAATAAAGGAATTCAAATCAGTGTTACGGGTTTGCGCCAGCATAAACTGTTTCAGTGGCCCCTCACCGGTTTTTATGGCTTGTTGCAGTGTCATGGTTTCATTCATGTAAGGCTGCACCGCATTGTCATAAATTTTATCAAACACTGGCGACATGATAAAAAAAGTCATAAACAGGCTGATACCAATCAATACCTGATTTGACGGCGTCTGCTGCAACCCTAGTGCTTAACGCAAGATAGCCAGCACCACAATTATCCGGGTAAAAGAGGTGAGCATGATGACCATTGCGGGCAAAAAGCTCAGCGCTGTCATCAGCAACAGGATCTGCATGGTCACTGAATATTCAGTCGCACCATTAGGCCCTGTGGTGACGGTCACCGCAGGAAATAAAGCATCCTGAGCCTGCGCCATTGAAGGCAGCAGCAATACCAGCAGCGCGACAAGCGGCAGCGACCACTTCATTGCTGACCCTGCCTGGCCATTTTTAGCCGATTCGCGAAAGTATTGGTTTCAATCAACACTGGCTGCTGCAATTTGTCCAGTAAGGTGATCTGCCCGGCGGTCACGCCCAATAAATACTGCTGTCCGTCAAGCTCAGCCAATACCAAGCGTTCCTTCGGTCCCACAGGTGTCTGCGCCAGCGTTTTGATCACAGAATGAGTGCCACTGACCAGATTCAGGCGTTTCAGCAGATAAGCCAGCAAAAAAATGATCAGCAATACCAACAACAGGCCACCAAACATACCGGCAAAAGCGGTGATATCCACGGAGCTTTTACCGGTAACCGCTTGGGCTGCATCTGCGGTAGTTGCAAGGGTCTGACTCATAAGAAGCTCACTTGAGTTTTTTGATACGTTCAGTCTGGCTGATAACATCGGTCAGGCGGATACCAAATTTATCGTTAACCACCACCACTTCACCATGGGCAATCAGCGTGCCATTTACCATTACATCGAGCGGCTCTCCGGCCACTCGGTCCAGCTCAACCACAGACCCTTGGTTTAACTGCAACAGGTTGCGAATGCTGATGAAGCTACGTCCTACTTCCATTGAAATAGTGACGGGGATGTCCAAAATGGTATCCAATTTAGCGTCATCTACTAAGGTGGTTTTAGCTGTGCTTTTCAGCTCATCCAGCTCCACCGCTTTAGCTTCTTCGTCGGCTTGTTCTGCCATCGCGGCAGCCCAATCGTCCATCTCATCGTTACTCATGCGTATTGCACCTTATATTTCAGAGAGATCTTTTGACTTGTTTTTATGGGTAACCAGCTGTAACTCGGTCTTGACCGTTTCTGGCCGCTGGATCTTGGCGGCGACTTGTAGTGCCAGATTATCCTGAACTTTACCAAGTTTACAGCGATAGGTCGGCAGATCTTCAATGCGCATCACCAGATATTCAGGTAACTCGACCGGAATAACATCACCCGCTTTAAATTCCATCACATCTCTGAGTGACAGTTCTTTTTCCACCAAGGTGGCATCAATCCCCACTTTGACATCCATGATTTCATCTTTAAGCGCTTGCGACCAGCGCATGTCGGTATCTTGTTTATCACTTTGCACACCGGCATCAAGTAACTCACGGATAGGTTCAATCATGGAATAAGGCATGGTGATATGGAAGTCCCCACCACCACCGTCGACTTCAATGTGAAATGAGTTGACCACCACAACCTCAGTCGGGCTGACGATGTTAGCCATTGCCGGGTTAACTTCAGAATCGAGAAAATCAAACTCCACATCCATTACCGGTGCCCAAGCATCTTTGTAATCTTCAAAGACGATCTTCATCAGTAACTGAATGATTCGCCGTTCCGTTGGGGTGAATTCGCGCCCTTCAATCTTGGCGTGAAAACGCCCGTCCCCACCAAAAAAGTTATCCACGAGGATAAATACCAGACGCGCTTCCATGGTGATCAGCGCTGTGCCTTTGAGCGGATTGAAACGCACCATGTTAAGACTGGTGGGCACAAACAACGTATGCACATACTCGCCAAATTTCAGCATTTGCACACCATTGATGGAAACTTCTGCTGAGCGCCGCATCATATTGAACATGCTGATCCGCAGATGCCGGGCAAAACGCTCGTTGACAATTTCCAGCGTCGGCATACGTCCACGGACGATGCGATCCTGAGAGGAAAAGTCATAGTTCTTGGCCTCAAGGCCGGACTCTTCTACCTCTTCTTCATCGATATCATCGACACCATGCAACAGCGCATCAATTTCGTCCTGGCTTAATAAGTCGCTCACGATACCGCCTCTATTTTGTCAAATCCGGGGCTATTGCATCACAAAGCCGGTAAACAGTACTTTTTCGACCACTTTGCGGCCTGTTACCGGTTGCAGCGTATTCTGTACATTCAATAGTGCCAATTGTCGTAACTCATCTTTTCCGGCCTGGGTGCTGAGTTTCTCAACACTGCCGCTGCTGAAAGTGGTCAACAACGCATCTTCCACCAGTGGAATATGCTTTTTCAACAACGTGTCATCATCACTGCCACGCACCATCAACTGCACTTTAATCTCCACCAGCCGAGTTTGATTATTTCCCGGCAGATTGAATAAAAAGGGTCTTGGCATTGCCACATAAAATGCTTCTTTGGCCGTGTCAGGCTGTGCCGTTTTAGTGGCGTCAGCCGCGGCAGGTGCTTCCTCTTTACTGCCGCCCAGCACCAACCACAGCACAACGCCAAGCAGCACCAATACCAGTACACCCGCACCGCCGAAAATCAGTAACTTTTTCTTGCGTTTGCTATTACCTTCCTGGTTTTCCTGCAATTGCAGTTCGTCTTGTTCTGCCATGAATTATTCCTGTTACGCTGTCCGATAACGTTCCCGGCCTAATAGGTTACCTGCTCACGCATAATAATCTATAGCAGATGTCGAAGTTAACGACGGTTCTGGGGCCGCGCTGAGTTCTTCGGCGGAAATTTCACCAACAGCTGTTGAAGAAATGTCACCATTGCTGGACATCTGCCCCTGCGGCTGACTCTGCTGCCCACCACCTTGAGATACTTGTCCGTCTGCCAATTGCATTCCTTGCTGTTGTAACAACTCTCTTAATCTGGGCATCGAATGCTCAAGCAGATCTCGGGTTTGCGGCTGGGTGACATGGAACTGCACCTGAGTGTGGTCCCCTTGTACTTGCAACTTGACTGTCATCGCCCCAAGCTCTGGCGGATCGAGGCGGATCTCCGCATGATGCACACCATTGTTAACCATCGTCAGCAACTGTTGCCTCATGACCGGGGCAAATCGTTGCGCCAATTCCTGGGCATTTTGTAATGGCTCGCCCACCTGACGCATTGACAGCTGATACTGAACAATTTCATGGCGCTGATTAGTATTCGCCGCACCCAGCGCCAAGGAGTTCTGTGTCGATTTGTTGTCTGTAATAACGTTATCCGACAAGCTCTCTTTGTTTAACGGGGACTTTACAGCGTTATCTGCAACGCTTTCGAGTGCCGCCTTGATGCTGTCGCTGAATTTATCTAGGCTGCTTGCTTTAGCTGCGCCATCACCGTCAGCGCTCAGCATAGTGCCTTGTTGTTCCGCTTTGTTGGCTGCGAGCCCCGCCAGCAGCGACTTGTCAGTCACGCTGTTGTTATCGCCGTCTTTTGCTGACGATTGCTCATCGGCCAATAATTGCGCCAATAGTTGCTGTAACTGCCCTTGAGGCGATGCCTGTGTTGAACCGTTGACGTCAAGCAACTCGTCACCACTCGAGGAGTTTGATGGTTGTGACGTCTGATTTACCGGCAACTGTTGTAGTGCTGCCAATAACTCTGCTAGCGCTTGTTCAAGCGGAGAATCCGCTTGTGATTCATCGTCCTTGTTAACCCCAGTCTTAGCGGTAGCACTTTGGTCAGAGGGCGCCGTATGCACCTCGGAGTCAGTTTGCTGCAACTGAGACAATAATGCCTGTAATGTTTGGTCGGTGTCTGTTGTCGATGCATCACCTTGCTGCTGACTTTGCTGTAGCAACGCCGCAAGTGCATTAAGTAATTTAGCAAGCGCAGAGTTGCTGCTATCCCCAATAGTATCACTGCCAGAGTTCTCGGCGGACTGACTGTTCAGCATTGCGGCTAATTGCTTTAGCATTGCTTTGGGATCTTCCGCTGAAAGCTGTTGTAACTGCTGTTCGTCCAGCCCGGCTAATTGGGCCAGTTTGGTGACAGCATTTTGTAATTTTTCTTCCGGCGGCAACTTCTTGCCCATCGAAATCTGCCCTAACACAGAGGCGACTTTATCATCAGCGTCAGCGTTGCTGCTGGATAAGGTCTTCTTACTACCCGCGGCGGCTGATGCAGAGTAAGCACTCACCTGTGCGCTGGCTTTATTCCCGGCGTAATTATTACTGGATTGCGCTTGTTGAAAAGCATCAAAAAAATCAGATTTATCAGAACCTTTAGCAGAGTCTGTGATGACTTTCCCCGCGTTATTCTGAGGAGATAATAATACGTTGTTGGCTAGCTGTTGCATGCTGTCCTCCAGCGTGAAGCCACTGCATTATTGCTGTTCTGCAGTGACCTGAAATTTGGCGATATCTACCAGTAGTAATGACATTAAGCAAAAAACAGGCCAGATAGTTTTATAGATGAGTGCTCAGTTTTCGTCGCTGGAACTGTTGGGAGGCAAATTCGTCAATGAGCTTTTGTTCTTGCTTATTTTCTCGTTGTTGTTTTTGCAGAGCTTTCTTCTCCAGCAGTAGTTCTACCGCTTTACGTTTCTGCTGCTTTTCCATCCAGTGTTGCTGCCGGTACTGCTTTTGCCGCTCAGCCTCAGCCACCACCACCAACTGTTGTTTAATTGCCTCATCCACCTGACGCACAAAGCGGTGAAACTGCTGATAATAGTCAGCACGGATCTGCTGTCCTTGCTGTGCGGCTAACTGTCGCATGTAGTCGAGGCGGTAATCTCGCAACGACTGTAACTGATTGACGCGTTTTTGGTGCTCAAACTGCGCCGCCTTTAAGCGTAGTGCGGCCTGCTCTTCAGCTTCGTTGGCCAATTTAAGCACGGTAAGTAATGGATCGGTTTGCGCCATCTAATTTTAAGCCCTCATACTCGGCACTGTGCGGCGAGTTGCCCCAACATCTGTTGACTGTCGGCAAAACTAACCGACTCATGCAGCCGCTGTCTGAGAAAAGCATTCATCGCCGGTTGCAGACGAATGGCATTGTCAATCCGCGGATCGCTGCCCTGAGAATAAGCACCAATAGATATCAAATCGCGATTTTGTTGATACAGAGAGTACATCTGTTTAACCCGGCGCATCGCCTCCAGATGTTCGGCAGAAATCACCATAGGCGCAACACGGCTGATGGAAGCTTCGATATCGATTGCCGGATAGTGTCCAGAATCTGCCAGTGCACGTGACAGAACAATATGGCCATCAAGAATCGCTCGAGAAGCATCGGCAATCGGGTCTTGCTGATCATCACCTTCCGTCAACACTGTATAAAAAGCGGTAATAGAGCCCTGACCTTCACCTCCGTTCCCAGCACGTTCGACCAATCGCGGTAACCGCGCAAATACTGATGGCGGATAACCTTTGGTGGCAGGCGGCTCCCCTACGGCTAATGCGATTTCACGCTGCGCCTGGGCATAACGGGTCAGACTGTCCATCAGTAGCAGCACGTCATATCCCAAATCACGAAAATACTCGGCAATGCGTGTAGAGGTTTCGCAGGCACGCAAGCGCATCAGCGGCGAGGTATCAGCGGGGGCAGCAATAACTACCGAACGGGCGCGCCCCTCGTCACCCAAAATCTCTTCAATAAACTCTTTAACTTCGCGACCACGTTCACCGACAAGTCCCACAACAATGATGTCAGCCGTAGTACCACGGGTCATCATCCCCAACAACACACTTTTGCCGACACCTGAGCCAGCGAACAACCCCATGCGCTGACCTTTCCCTACCGTCAACATGGCATTGATAGCCCTAACGCCAACATCAAGTGGTTCAGTAATTGCTCGTCTGGCTAACGGATTGATTGGTTCGCTGTGGCGAGAGGTCTGCTCCTGAGTACTCAGCGGCCCAAGACCATCTAAGGGTTGACCGTTGCCATCAAGCACACGCCCAAGCAGTTTCATGCCGACATTAAGACTTGTCTGCTCACCAAGGGGAATAACTCGAGCACCAGGCACCACGCCACGTAATTCCTCAACCGGCATCAAATACAACAGGTCATCGTCAAACCCAACGACCTCGGCCACCATGGTGCCAGATACGGTATCAATGGCACATAGACTACCAACAGGCGCTCGGCAGCCCGTCGCTTCCAGCGTTAAACCGACGACTCGCACCAGTTGTCCGCTGGCGATGGGCTGATAAGACCCCGTACGTTGATTGAGCTGACTCAATTCATCAAGCAGATGGCGTTGGCGCTGTTCCATGATCCTCTCCTGCCCCCGCATCTGACGCTTCAGAAGTTACCTTATCCTGCGGATCTGCTTCGTTGCTTACATGCTGTTCAGACGATAACTGCTGTGCTAATTGTGTTTCGTCCCGCGCCAGTTGCTGACGGCGATTCAAGGTTTCACTGAACACTTTCTGCAACCGAGTTTCCAGCCGCATATCCACCTGTGAACGCTGGCAAGCCACGACACAATCACCACGACTGAGCCCCGGATCTTTTTCGATTTGCCACTGATGACGCTGTAATTGTTCGGCGCCATACAGCGATTGCACCAGTTCCGCATCCTCTGGGTGCAGCCGGATAGTGACCTTTTGTTCCTTTATCGGTAACGCGTCAATCCCCTGACGCAACGCCGCGAGAATATGCTCTGGATGGGTTTTCAATTCATGACCAATAACACTGCGGCTAAGATTTTCTGCCAGGGTCAATAAAGACTGTTCTATCTGTAAATCCAGTAACGCCAAAGGGTGCTGAAACTGCGTCAACAACTGTTCAAACTGACTGAGCAATGTTTGCGCTTGCAGTAATCCTTCCGCTTTACCTTGTTCCAACCCTTGCGCTAAGCCTTCTGCATGGCCCTGCTCCAGCCCTTGCAAGCGTCCTTGTTCTAGACCTTCTTTAAGACCGGCTGCCTTGCCCTCGGCAAACCCTTCCTGCTCAGCATCAGCACGAATGGATTCAATTTCCGCCATGGTCGGCGGTGCAACCGGCTTATCAGCGCTTGGCGCTTGATATTCTACAGTTTTACGTCCAAAAACATTGGTTTCCATTTTCGGCGGCAGAAAAGCGCCAACATCAGGCAAAGGCCACTCGTCAAACGAGGAGGCCTCTTCTGGCGGGATAATATTCCGTGAGGGTATGTGTTCGGCCATAGCGCCAACGCCTTAGAGGAATTCTTCGCTGCCACCACCGCCCAGCATAATTTCGCCGGCATCGGACAGGCGACGCGCAATAGATAAGATCTCTTTTTGCGCCACTTCCACTTCGCTGACCCTGACCGGCCCCATGGCCTCCAGGTCGTCACGCATAAGCTCTGCAGCACGTTTGGACATGTTGTTGAAGATTTTCTCACGCAATTGATCATCGGCACCTTTCAATGCCTTCATCAGCACATCCTGCTGCACTTCACGCAACAAGGTCTGCATACCACGATCGTCGACATCGATAAGATTTTCGAACACAAACATCAAATCCTGGATCTGTTGTGCCATCTCTTCGTCGGATTCGCGCATGGTTTCCATCAGTTGGCTTTCCACTGCAGTGTCCAGATAGTTCATGATGTTGGCTGCCGCTTTCAGGCCACCCATCTTCGCAGCCTGAGCCCCGCCCTGACCCGCAAACTGTTTTTCCATAATATCGTTCAGTTCTTGTAACGCCGCAGGCTGAACCTCTTCCAAATTGGCGATACGCATCATCAGATCTAAACGAGTATTTTCCGGGAATTGTGCAAATATCTGCGCCGCTTGATCGGGTTCCAGATAAGACAACACGATGGTTTGGATCTGCGGATGTTCGTTCTGAATAATGCTGGCGACTTGGCGAGCATCCATCCATTTTAATGAATCTAGCCCTTTTGCACCGCTGCCCATAACAATCTGGTCAATCAGATTACCCGCCTTGTCTTCCCCTAATGCGGCGGTCAGCGCTTTGCGGATAAATTCCTGACTGTTAAACCCGATTGAAGAATATTTCTGAATATCATCCAGAAACAACTTATGCACGGCGGTAACGCGCTCCTGCCCAAACTCTTGCATACTGGCCATTGCCATCCCCACCTTCTGAACCTGCTTGGGTTCCAGATGTTTGAGAATAGATGCCGCATCCGCTTCACTCAGACTCAGCAGCAATATGGCAGTTTTATCAATGCCACTGAGGGATTTTACATCAAAAGCAGCAGGCGCTTTGGCCTCTTCGTTATTTGCCATCGTCTTGTAACCAGTTTTTCACGACTTGAGTGGAGAGTTCAGGTTCATTAGCCACCAGTGCTCGGATAGCCTTAATCATATCATCATCTTTATGCAAAGCGGGGATCAGGATGGAACCGTCTTCGGCATAACTGTACTCAGCATCCGGTTTATGCAGCATGCCCAGTGTGTCTGCCGCATATTGATCTTCAATATCTGCCAACTCGTGACCCAGTTGTGGCTCATCCGGCATATTGGTTTCATTCGGGTAGATTAACCGCTTCAGCATAGGCCGTACCACAAACAGGATCAGCACCAGAATCACCAAAGCCCCTAATACCAGTTTGACTGCACGCCAAAACCACGGTTGTTCCCACATAGGTACTGGCGGCAAAGCCTCAACCAGTTGATCCATAAATGGCACAGTCACGACTTCAATAATATCACCGCGTTGGGTGTTAAAGCCGATAGCACCTTCTAGCAAACGCCGAATATTGGCCATTTCGGCATCAGTGCGTGGTACCCGGGTTGTCTGTCCGTTGGCATCAGCAGGGCCGGACTTGAAATCTACTGCCACGGAAACACTGACACGCCGGACGTTACCAACCTGCTGTTTAGTATGACTAATGGTGGTATCTAACTCGTAATTACGGGTCGCTTCGTTATGACTGGTACTGGAAACAGGTTTCTCTGCATTATCACCGGTCGCCTGCTGCGGAATATTGGAGGCCATCGGCGGCTGATTGGTCAGCGCCCCAGGAACACCACCACTGGTCCCATTAACCGATTTATTATCCACGGTCATTTCACTGCGCAGTGCCGGCAAATCTGGATTAAACCGCTTGGCTGTTTGCTCAACCGCCGTAAAGTCCATATTCACATCGACCTGTGAGGTGAAGTTCTCTGGCCCTAGAATCGGGATCAGGATTGAATCTATCTTATTGCGATATTCCTGCTCTTTTTGCTGGACAATTTCCAGTTCACGCCTGGCCCTCGCGGAGGTAGCATCCTGACTGCCAGAATTTAATAAACGACCACTGGCATCAGTGACGGTGACTTTACTGGGATCCATTCCGTGTACCGCAGATGCCACAATATCAACAATCGCGTCGACCTCTTCCTGACCCAGACCACCTTTGCGGGTGGTGACCACCACGGTAGCGCTGGGCTCTGAACGGGTACGGGCAAATACATTTTCTTTCGGCAGCGCTAAGATCACCTTGGCACGGCTAACACTGTTAAGCTCTTCGATAGCATGCGCGAGATTCAACTCCTGACTATGCTTGAGCCGCGCCTGTTCCATGCGTTGACTCACACCGAAGCCGGAATCCTGATTCAGAAAGTCCTTATCTTCACTGCTGGTTGATACCCCAGAACGGCTCAGCAACAGTTTTACCTGCTGATACTGATCTTCCGGCACCTTGATAACATCAACATCAATTTTGTAAGGGATACGGTTTTTATCCAGAACATCCAGCACCTGCACCTGCTGATCTGTGTCCATTTTACCCAGCGGACGATACTCAGGCTCCTGCGCCCAGATCATAATAAACACAGCCAATGCTAAACAGATAGCCAGCGCCAGGATCATCGTGATCTGCCTTAGCATATCAACACTGCCCAGCATGCCCATTACGCCGGATTTATTTTCCTGCTGCGCGCCGCTGGCGGAAGGAAGTGTGGCGTTATTCTCTGCGACTAATTCTGTACTCACGTTAAATTCCCACTATCGTGCTGATTTATACCGGCATGCTCATGATTTCTTTATAAGCTTCAACCAGCTTATTACGTACCTGCACTGTGGCTTCAAAAGCGACACTCGCCTTCTCTCGCGCAATCACAGTATCAGACAGGCTCACGGTAGTATCCCCCATATCCAGGCGGGTTGCCAAACTCGAGGAGGTAGTCTGCAATTCACTAACATGACCCACAGCCTGGCTGAGTAAATCCGCAAAATCGGCACCGCTGGTATTATTAACCTGGCGAAGTGGAGAGGGTGAAATACTATTGGGATTTATTTCACCTGTTAATGACTGCATTTCCTGCAGTAGAGGGTTGCCACCGATTTGCATGATGTCGTCTCCCGTCGTCAGCCATTTGACGGCTTATCTGTAGATATTTAGGTTTATGCAAAAAGGTTGCCAAAGATTAAAAATTGAGAAGTGGTAATGAATCACTGCATTAACAAAATGGCAGCATAAGTGCTGCCATCAACGATTTACTAGGATTTAAAAGTAGACTCAGGCGGGTAATTCAATACCCATTTCACGCATTCTGGCTATCTTGTATCTCAACGTACGCGCACTAATCCCCAGTTTCTCAGCAACCAGCTTACGACTGCCATGACACTGATTAAGGGTCTCGAGAATAATCATATGCTCCTGCGCCTTAAGTTCATCACCCAAGCCATCGGGAGTGTCTGCACTCACCTCGTTCGCCAATGCCACATCCTGTAGGTCGATGACAATATCCGTCGCGTCAATCAACTGATTACGATGTAGGATCAGCGCCCGCTGGATCACATTATCTAGCTCCCGAACATTACCGGGCCAACGGTGGCTCAGTAAACGCCGTATCGCACTGTCGGAAAATTCCGGCATCGGCTGAATACCGCTGATGCTCGCATGTCGTTGCAACAGATGTTTGGCCAATGGCACTATGTCACCGGGACGCTGGCACAAGGCTGGCCATGACAGTGGAAATACATTGATGCGATAGTAAAGGTCTTCACGAAAATCGCCTTTTGCCACCATCTCTTTTAAATCTCGGTTGGATGTTGCCAAGACCCGGACATCCAGTTTAATGGTTTTGCGGCCGCCCAAACGCTCCACTTCCCGTTCCTGTAGCACTCGCAACAGTTTGGCTTGCAGGCCAAGATCCATTTCGGAGATTTCATCCAACAACAAGGTGCCGGACTGCGCCTGCTCAAATTTCCCCGGACACGCTTGATAAGCGCCAGTAAACGCGCCTTTTTCGTAACCAAACAGGGTTGCTTCCAACATGTTTTCAGGAATCGCCGCACAGTTTATCGCGACAAACGGGGCGTCCACCCGAGGACTTTTCTGATGGATATACCTAGCCAACACTTCTTTCCCTGAACCACTAGGGCCAAGGATCATTACCGACGCATCAGATGCGGCAACTCGACTGGCGAGCTCCAGTAATGCCACACTTTTTTCATCTGCGACCACCGGTGCGCCAGCACTGGCTTTAGGCCGTAAATAGCGGCTGACCTGATTCAGTAACACCTCAGGCGCAAATGGCTTTGCGAGATAATCAACGGCACCAAGCTTTATAGCGCTAACGGCACTGTCAATAGTGGCATAAGCGGTCATCAGTAATACTGGCATCGATGAATGGTACTGTTTCAGATAATCCAGTAGTCCCATGCCGCCAATACCTGGCATCTGTACATCACTGATCACCATATCAAACTGACATTTTTTCAGCGCAACAATGGCCTCTTCAGCACTCGCTACATCCACACATTGATAACTGGCCATCTGTAAAGTGTCCAGCAATGCTTCCCGTAGCGAAACATCGTCCTCTACCAGTAAGATCCGGATATCGTTCATGCGTGGTTATCTCCAGAGGTGTTGCTGTCAATAAGTGGGAATGTCAGCGTAAAACTGCAGCCCTGACCGGGTTCACAACTGAGCGATAACTGGCCGCCGTGACTTTTCACTACCGACTGCACCACCGCCAACCCTAGACCGGTACCATGCGTTTTTGTGGTATAAAAAGGCTCAAGCACTTTGCGCTGAAGCTTTTTATCCAGTCCATGACCATTATCTGCAACCGTCAAGCTAACAGTGTTGGTTGTACGAATAACCTGCAGCACAATCTGGGAAGATTCGGCTTCAACGCTGTTCATCACCAAATTATTAATGGCGGAACTGAGCCCATGCAGGTTTGCCAAGATTTCACCATCACTTAAAATATCAGCTTCAAGGACGACTCGACGTTTCTCACAAATGGGTTCACAGTTCATCATCACTTGTTGTATCACATCTGACATGTGGACTCTTTCACCCAGCTGTTCCTGTTTACCTTTGGCAATTAACAACATGTCATTCACCTGCCGCTCAAGCTCGCCAAGGCGATCAAGCAGTTTTTCTTGAAAACGGTGACGGGAAGATTGCTCAAGCCGAGGATTGCCTAGATTGGCCGCATATAATAAAGCAGCAGATAATGGCGTGCGGATCTGGTGCGCCAGATTAGCCACCATTTTCCCCAAGGCTGACAAACGTTGTAGATGAGATAGATTCTGTTGAAGCAGACGGGTCTCGGTCAGGTCAGTGATCATTATCAGCTGTCCCGGTTCAGGCGTTAGCGGCGTTATCGCGAGTTTCACCCGCCGACCATTGCGCAATGACACCTCATGACCATCATCTTTGCGGGGAGCAAATGAGCGATTAATAATGCTGAGCCAGCGCTCACCCACCAACGGGATATCCAATAACGATTCGGCCACCGGATTGGCGTCAGTCACAATACCATCACCATTGAGGATAACCACACCGGACGGCATTGCCTGCAGTATATGCTCCATCCGATTGGACATGTTGGCGGCTTCCTTTACTTGGATCCACTCACGTCCACGATGGGAGATTGTTTCCAACTGAGCCAGCGGTAGAGCAGCCATAAGAACCCCGTCAAAAAAATGCTGTTAACGAGGTTAAGGCATATTCTATGCCAAAAAATAACCTTTAATAATCAATAGTATTAAGACTATTCTTTGCTCATTCCGTACTTGCGCATCTTTTCAACCAATGTGGTACGGCGGATCCCCAGCATCTCTGCGGCGCGGGCAACCACATTGTCCTGTTGATCCAGCGCCTGGCGGATCATGTCAATTTCCAACTCTGCCAGTAGATCTTTGAGGTTAACACCTTCTGGTGGTAATTCGCTCGGGAAACGGGTTTCAGGAATTTCTACCGGTTCGTCATCACTGAAAATGGAGGCCAGCGCATCTCGCTCCTGCATCTCCTCACTGACGTCCACAGAATACTCTGGGCCATCAATATGGCGATACTTCACCGGCAGGTCATTCACATCAACCAACCCACCTGGGTATAGAATCGTCAAACGTTCAACGAGATTAGACAGTTCCCTGACATTACCAGCCCAACCATGTTCTTTAAGTGAATCGATGGCACGCTGTGTAAAGCGTACACGCCCTTTCCCTTCGTTAAAGACCCGGCTGACCAATTCTTGCAACAACAGCGGAATATCATCTTTACGTTCTGTCAGCGGTGGCATTTCTATCGGAAAAACGTTGAGGCGATAGTACAAGTCCTCACGGAACTCGCCAGCTTCAATCATCGCTTCCAGATTGCGGTGAGTTGCCGCCACAACTCGCACATTCGCCTGAATGGCCTTCGCTCCGCCAACCCGTTCAAATACACGTTCCTGCAATACCCGCAACAATTTAACTTGCATCTGCAGCGGCATATCACCAATCTCATCCAGGAACAAAGTACCACCTTCGGCCAACTCAAAACGACCTTTACGAGCACTGATAGCACCGGTAAACGAGCCTTTTTCATGACCAAATAACTCACTTTCTAACAATTCTGGAGGGATGGCACCACAATTGACGGGGATAAACGGACCATCTCGACGATCAGACAAATAATGAATATTACGGGCCACCACCTCTTTACCCGTCCCAGAAGGGCCAGTTACCAACACAGTAGCTCCCGATTCGGCAACCTGATTAATCAGATGCCGCACATGGGCAATACCGTCACTGCGACCAACCAAACTCCGGAAAAGTTTAGTTTGATTAGCACTGGTAGGTACTTGAGGACGCTTTATCTGACCAAAGACCTGACAGTAATGCAGCAGTTCGGTGACCTGTGCATAACTCAACGGTTCGTCAATGTTTCCGAGGATATTAGACGCCGTGAGGTCAAACTTGCCATAGCTAAGAATAGGTTGCCACGGGAGTCGGCCTATCAAGGAATTGAGCCAAGATTCATCTAGAGACTCAGGAAGTATAACTAAGGCCCGGCAACGTAACTCGGGAGTCAGTCGTTCAGCCACATCTGCCGTAATAACATCCACCTGTTCCCCAATAAATTCCAACACACAGGATAGGCGACTGGAACGCTCTGATGGATTACCGACAAGTAAAATTCGTTGATCTGTTTGCATCATTCAGTAGGCCGCTACGGTCTGATAATTATAGGTAATTACTTAATCTAATTGTTTTTGTGTGTCCAAAACCCAGGGAGAGACACATGTTATTATTCACGTTTATAGCGAAAGCCACAGCCATGCTGAATATTGTATTATCGGCAGGACATAAGCAACCCCGCGATCGATTTTATGTCTCAAACATTAAGATTTTAGACCAAATAAAGCAGGCGCTCTGGAAGAAGTGTCAAAAATATGGCGAACGTAAAAAAACAGGCACCGATTTAGGTGCCTATTTTTTTACAATCTTTAGCGTTTAAGCATGTTCTTTGTTAGCCGTAAGATAGTGTTTATCCGCTGGGATGGCGTCCCACGCTTCTTTTATTTCCCGTAGCAACACCGCAACATCATCAAGCGCTTGCAAATCGTTATTAGCATTGGCTTCAGTAATCCGCCGCAGCATAAAATCATATAGCTGTCCCAGATTAGCCGCAATTTCTCCGCCTTCATCCATTACCAGAGAATTTTTCAATCCCTGAATAATACCGATAGCCTTCCCTATTAAAATTCCTTTTTGGGCAAAATCATGTTGTTCCATAGCCGCTTTTGACTGAGCGATACGCTCCAAAGCACCATTAAATAACATCTGTGTAATCTTATGCGGAGATGCATCAGCCAATTGGCTTTCAAGTGATACTTTGCGGTAAGACTGTATAGAGCCTCTCATCTTATTACCTACCTTTGTGCATCTAGGGTTTTATATAAATCCAACTTGCGCTCATTACGTTTTTTGGCCACCAGAGTATCCCCGTAATGTTTCCTGAAAACCATCATGTGTCGCTCATAATCCTGCGTCAAACGCTGTTGCTGTAGTAATTCTTGCCGATCTTCATCAACCGTTGTAGGTAACCACTGCCGTAATAATTTTTGACGCTGTAGCAAAAGATTCTGCAAAGTTTGCACCAGTTTTTCAGCCTCGTCTAAATTATCCGTTAAAACCGGCTGTATCTCTTTAAACGCTTCAGCGATTTGCTGGTTCACCTGTTCTAAAGCCACAATCACCTGGGACATTTCCTTTGTTGTTTATCGCTAGTTCTTATTGGACGACACCAGACCAGGCAATGAAGCAAGACGGTCAGAAATCATACTATTTTGCGAATTTAACTGTCCGACCATCAAGTCCATGGCATTGTATTGTTTGGTCAAACGGTCCTGATAAGCCTGCATTTTAAGGTCCAATTGCTCTCGTTGATCACCTATGCGATCCAATTGGTTGTTCAATGAGTCATTGCGACTATCAAGAATACCGCCCGTTTGCGTATAAGCATCACCAATACTCTGCAATTTTGCCGCAAAGCCTGTATCTTCGGTGGTGAAGAACGCCGAGACTTGCGAGGGATTTTTTTCTAGCGCCGCAGATAGCTTATCATCATCAATTTCCAACGTACCATCACGGGTAGTACTAATTCCCAGATTGGTTAATGCGGTAGTCTTACCATCGCCGGTATCAAACATAGATGAAATTGCAGTACGGAATTGCGACTGAATACTGCGAATCGTTGAATCACCTAGCAACACAGCCGCTTGTTCAGTATCCGCATTGTAGCTGGACAGATTTGACACTGTGGTCATCATGGAGTTATAGGCATCCACAAAATCTTTAATTGCACTTTTAGGGGTGGCTGTGTCCTGCGAAATTGTTAACGTTGAAGATTTATTAACATCAGCATCGGTCAGATTTAAGGTTACCCCGGTAATCGCATCGTCTACAGTATTAGAGTCTGAAGTCACCTTTAAGCCATCGACATAAATAATCGAATCTTTGGCAGACTGCAACGTGGTCATAGTGAAGGTATTGGTCAGTGCAGCTTCGCTGTCAGCAGATGTCGCAACCTGGATTTGATTGTCTGTACCTGTTTTATTGGATGTCAGTACCAATTGAGCGCCGCTATCGCTATTAACAATGGTTGCGGTAATACCAACGTTGTCTTCTGACGAATTAATTTTCTTGACAATATCTTGAAGAGAGTCTGTTGCCGCAACATCAACGTTAAAACTGTCGCCATTAACTGTGAATGCAACAGAACCACTACCGATCCCGGCCGTGACATCGCTCACCGCCGCAGAACCCAGTTTTTGGCTTTCTGCAAGCTGCTCAACAACCACCTTATAACTACCCGCTACGGCATCAGTAGAAGCGGTAGCAGTCAAGTAATCATTATTGGAAAGTTTGGCTTTAAAACCACCGAAAGTATCGGTTTTAGATAATGGCGATAACTTATCCAAAAAACCGGACATAGCACTTTTCAACGAACCAATTGCAGAGACTTTGGCGGTGATAGTTGCCTGATCAGCATCCAGAGCGGCAGTTTTAGGCGCTTTTTCTGCATTGACCAACGCGGTCACGATGCCGCTGATATCCAGCCCTGAACCAAGACCATTTGCCGTTAAGCTTGCCATCTCTACCTCCGGTTCGTTAACGAGTTTATGTGTTAACGCTTTAATCTGTTGTTCTAACCAATAACAATAAAGCCATTAAGCTTCTGTTTTCATTAGCAATCCTGCAATCTCTGACATCTTCTCAGCTAAATCCAACGCTTCTTGCGAAGGTATCTGTCTAATCAAATCACCAGAATCAACATCTATCACACTGACCACTGGCATGCCATCTTGCTCATCAACCCGAAATTGCAACCCTTTGCGCATCATGGACATGGTTGCCGTCAGGTCATCAGTCACTTGCTGCAATGAATCTTTACTCACTTCTTCGTCAGACGAGTTATTTGTTGACGGTTCTGAGGATTGCAGCCCTGTAGCATTTTTTTCAGCAACAATCATGCCATTAACAACTGCAGGTGCAGACTTACCACTGTCTGACACAGCATCTGCTTGTGGGGCTTTTTTTATCGCAACACTTGCCGCTGCTTGCAAGCCCAAATCTGCATTAAATGATAGTTCACCGTTCATTTGTCTGCGTCCCACACTTGATAACACCTGAGACATCCCAACTTCAAGTATTAACGCTAGCTATTATCTAAGCAATAAAGGGGAGTGCATCAATGCCCTCCCCCTTTGCGTGTGTCATTGTCCGTACCAGTAGCGATTACAGCAGAGACAGCGCTACCTGTGGCAACTGGTTCGCCTGAGCCAACATGGCAGAAGAGGTCTGTGACAAAATCTGCTGTTTGGTCATATTGGCGGTTTCTTTGGCAAAATCCACATCCTGCACACGGCTACGGGCGTCAGATACGTTGGTGGAGATGTTGCTCAGGTTACTGATGGTAAAGTTCATACGGTTTTGTACCGCACCCAAGTCAGAACGCTGACTGTCAATCCCGGCAATCGCGGCATCAATCACGGCAATCGCATCCTGAGCGCCTTGCGCGCTATTGATATTAATCTTGCTGACTGAATTCAGAGTAGATGTACCACCGCTCAGCATTTCACCAAGATCAGCTGTACCATCATCGGTCACTGTAAATTTATCTGATGAAGACAATGTCAGGCTGGAAGCTACGCTCGCAGCTGTATTGGTACCATCGGGTGTAATACCGCC
Organism: Shewanella fodinae; assembly: GCF_014651955.1. Taxonomy (GTDB): domain Bacteria; phylum Pseudomonadota; class Gammaproteobacteria; order Enterobacterales; family Shewanellaceae; genus Shewanella; species Shewanella fodinae. Next base: position 186,287 of record NZ_BMXW01000007.1, read on the forward strand.
TAATGTCGCTGTTGTTGTTGCGGTTCCACCAGTAAGTTCGATCCCCTGGACCCCTGTTGCTGAAAAGCTGATATCGCCTGTATCTGAATCGTAACTGACATCATACCCTGCTTTCCCTAAGTCCGAAGCAAGCGTTTCTGCATCACCGTTGTAGGTAGATAAATCATAACTATCTGCATTACCTGCTGCATCATAAACAGTAAGTGTGCCAGTATCTGCTG
>NZ_BMXW01000008.1 GCF_014651955.1 Shewanella fodinae
CGGCGCGGAACTCATCGTGGAGCGGTAGGCGAGAGCCTCCAACAGAGACTCCGAATACATTAGCGCAGACCCACCTCGTCATTGAATTTTATGCTTGCAACAACGAGGCGGACCATACATTTTATTACGTAAATCCACATAAAAATAAACGGGTATCTGTGTGGTAGATTCTGCTTGGACAATAAAGCGTTGCTTGTCTCGTGAACTGGCAACGACAAAACTTTCCATCTCTGGTAAGAGTTTTTTGATTAACGCCGTTTGTTGTTCAGCATTGTCAGAGAAATAGTGTTGGCGCTGGTAGTCGTCATAGTAAAAGACACCGCTTAACTCACCTTCGTTATTGGTCAGTGCTCCCGCCAAATCATACTCGGGATTGCTATACACTTCTCGTTCAAATTGGTTGTTCTGGATGTCGTAAAGCCATAAAGATTCACGCTTATTTATGCGATCGCTCATAACATAGGCTTTATTGCCATCTTCACTGAGCCCCATTACCTCAAAGGTTTCAGATTTACCAATGATCACGGTATGCAGTGCTTTCATGGGCTCACCATCAGCATTGCGATACCAGGTGGTTAGCTTATGTTCATCAGTGGATTTGTCTTTTTCCCATTGCAGTCCGAGGCGCACCACACCGTGATTATCAGTATACCAGCTATCAATTTTATAGTTATTGACAATGATTTTATCAAAATCACTGTCTGCCAGATTTACGCGGTAGACACTAATGCCTCTGTCCAATTCATCATAAGCTGAGACGAGAATATGCTCCGGGTCATCTTTTAACGCTGATACTAGTCTGAAATTGACATATCTGTAATAGTCTTTTTTGGAGAAGCGTTTATCTGTGAGTTCCTTGGCTTCTTTGGTTTTTAAGTCAATACGATATAGGCGATTGATACGGAAGTAATCACCACTGCTATATTCTGGATAACTGAGGGCGACAATCAAATAACGGTTCCCTGACCAAACCACGTATTCGATGCGGTCACGGGCTTTTTTCAACTGCACTAAGGGGGTAAATTCCACCGAGGGAAAGTCCATCAGTACCACTTGTGGTCCATCCGCAGCATTATATATTGCCGCGAGCTTGTTGCCGTCAGGCGAGATACTTAGATTTTCCATGATGGGCAGCGAGGCGTACTTTTCATATAACGTCTGCGCCTGAGACGATGGCGATAAAACGAGTAGCAGAAAACCAAAAATCATCAAACAGGAACGCATAGTTGAAACTCCTTTTCAGCGCTCAAATGAATATGAAGAAAAACTTGGAGATGCTACCAGTTCGTAATGTAAAAGTTAATAATTTAGGTGGTTACTTTATGGCTATCAGGACGACAAACTTCTGATTGCTGGCAACGGTATGGCAATTACCAAAGAGGCGTTTTAACTTGATGTGATAACCCAAATGACGATTACCTACCACCTGCAGTTTGCCCCCTGGTTGCAACTGACGGCGGGCATCGACAAACATCTGCCAGGCAATATGATCTGTAATTGCTTCACCTTGATGAAACGGCGGGTTACAGAGAATTAAATCCGCTTCAATATCCTCTGGGAGATGGGTCAGGCAATCATCCCAGTAAAAATGCCCTAGGGCAGCATGGCCGTCGTTTTGTTGCCAGTTTTGTTTGGCAGATGAGACAGCTTGAAAAGAATCATCTACGAAATGGATATTGGCTTGGGGGTAAAGTTGTGCCGCTCTGAGGCCTAAAATGCCATTGCCACATCCTAAATCAATAACATCATGAAACGCTCCTTGTGGCAGATGTTGCAGCATCAAGCGGGCCCCAATATCGAGTTTACTTGCAGCAAAAACGTTGCTCAGGTTGGTTAGTTGTAACTTGTATTCAGGCACTGTCCATTGTTCTGGGAGTAGCTCTGGCCGAGGCTTGCCATCGGCGATGGCAGTAATGATGCGGGTTTTCTTCCATGCCAGACTGGCAGTGGCTGGGCCAAAATATTGGGCGATGGTTTGCAATAATGATGCATTGATCGATTTTGCTTTGGCACCGATAAGTAACTCACTGCCTGCAGGTAATTGTTTGGATAATTGTGTTAGCTGCCAGGCAAAATAATTGAGATTCTTGGGCAGTTTCATCAACGTCAAATGCACTGATGCCACGTTGTCTGAAGGCTGGTGGAGCCACTGAATATCGGCGGTAGAGAGTTGATTCAGACTGAGATTCTGCTTGGCGCCATAATGTGATGTCGCCGCATCGGACACCCAAAAACAGCCTAGCAACGGATGCAGCGCTTTTAACATACATAACAAGGCGCCAAAACTATCATTTAGCATTAATATGCTGTTAGGTAGCGTTCTTTCGGCCAATTGTTGCAGGAGATGTTCATCGGCGGCATCCCACGCTTGCAAATTGGTTTGCGATACTGATGGATAACGCTGTAAATCGAGTACTTGGTTTCCGAAGGAGAACTGGGCCATGATAACGCTGAGTTAACTGAAAAATCTGCTGCGGATTATCGCAGAAGCCATCAGGAATAGCGACTTTCACCAATCATAGTGCCATCTCTTATGCCAAATAATTTACAACAGTCGGCGCTGTTTGAGCATGATTTCAGCGGATGCCAACATATGACCACTTATCGGCAACCCCCTATGTTGTTGGTCAGAGCTTACCTTGACCCATCGCAGCAGCAAGCGCTGTGGGCAGAAGCTCAGCAATATCCGCTACAAAAGCCCGTGGTGGCGGTTTTTGGTAAATCTCACCCGATTCCTCGAACGCAAGTATGGTTCGGTGATCCCGGTTGTGACTATCTATACTCGGGCCTGATGGTAAAAGCGCAGCCTTGGACTAAATACTGTGGCCGCCTGCGGCATAAACTAATGCGGGATTTCCAGTTACGCAGCAACGGCGTGTTAGTTAATCACTATGCTGATGGGCGCGAATGTATGGGCTGGCACAGTGACAATGAACCTGAATTGCAGCCTGGAAGTGATATTGCGTCGGTGACTATCGGCGCGGCGCGGGATTTTGATATTCGGCATCGACACAGTGGCGAAAAGTTAAGATTGGTTTTGTATAGCGGTGATTTATTACTGATGCGCTGGCCAATGCAGCAACACTGGCAGCACGCGGTTCCCAAAAGGCTAACGTTAGACCAACCTCGGTTAAACTTTACCTTTCGGCAGTTGATCCCTGACTTTCATTGTTGTTAATTGGGATTGCTGGGTGTTGTTTGTTGATTGATCTTTGTATGCTGAGCAAGTAACCTGCCGCCAATTACCACCCGCTGGGGAATGAGTTATGTCAGTTGCTGAAACTATTCAACAAAAATTACAGGCGGCGTTGCTACCTGAACATATTGAAGTGCTTAACGAGAGCCACAACCACCATGTGCCACCAAATTCTGAGACACATTTTAAAGTGGTGTTGGTCAGTCAGGCGTTTAACGGTTTGCGGTTACTGGCACGGCATCGAAAAGTCAATGAAACATTGGCTCATGAATTGGCAAACGGTGTCCATGCGTTATCCATGCATACTTACACCCCGGAAGAGTGGCTGGCTCTGGCTGAAGTGCCACAGTCACCTAAATGTCGTGGTTAATATTGGTGTGAACGTGTTTAGTTGCAGAGCTTGTCTCGGCAACCTAAGAGTGAATTGAGGGAGGCAGTTATGCCACTGTTAGACAGCTTTACTGTGGATCATACGCGGATGCAAGCACCTGCCGTGCGGGTAGCTAAACAGATGACCACACCCAAGGGCGATAAGATCACCGTGTTTGATTTACGTTTTTGCGTGCCAAACAAAGCCATATTGAGCGAGCGTGGCATCCATACGTTGGAGCACTTGTTTGCAGGCTTTATGCGTGACCATCTGAATGGCGATGGTGTTGAGATTATTGATATTTCACCGATGGGTTGTCGTACCGGTTTTTATATGAGCCTGATTGGCACCCCCAATGAAAAGCGTGTTGCTGACGCCTGGTTAGCCGCAATGCAGGACGTGCTGCAAGTGCAAGATCAGGCCGCGATTCCTGAGCTTAATCAGTATCAGTGCGGTACCTTTACGATGCACTCGCTAGAGCAAGCACAACAGATAGCAAAAGAGGTTATCGCATCTGGTGTTAGCGTTAATCACAACGAAGAACTTAAGCTTAGCGACGCTATTTTGAAGACATTGTAAGCGGTACTGGTTTGACCCTTTGAAAAACGGCATGGATGTAAATTCATGCCGTTTTTTGCTGCAAATTAGCGCTTCCTTACTAAAGTGTAATAGCAATGGTAATACCAATTGCACTAAGGTGTACGGTATAACGCGGTCGATCCATTTATCTATAGACACGCCGGGTTTATGGCGATTGGAGAATGTTAGGCTCGTTAAGTGTGATCAGTCGCAAATTTATTTTTTTGCAGTGGTTGTACTCACAAAATTATCTATTTTTAAAAGAGTGAATTAGTTCATAAATGCAGCGATGGCGGGTCGCTGGGTTTATTTGTAAAAACAGTGCTGTGAATTTGTTGTTTAAATAGGTTTTTTTGGAATACTTGTGGGCACAAAAATACTACAATTTTCGTGGCTATAGCATTTCAATTGGGGTAGAATGCCCGCCGAACAACGTGATTGCGATCGCATTTCTGAGATAAATCTGCGCTAACTCAATGCTTGGCATAGTTGTTGTGTGATGCCCTGGATTGGCAGGAACGCGGCGCATTGTCTTTCCTTCAACCGTAGTGCATGTGGATATGATTACAATCAAGAAAGGATTGGACTTACCTCTTGCAGGTAAACCAAAGCAAGTTATCCATGATGGCCCAGCCATTAAACACGTTGCTACATTGGGTGAAGAGTATATTGGCTTACGTCCAACGATGAAGATCAAAGTGGGCGACAAAATAGCGAAGGGCCAGGTTCTTTTTGAAGATAAAAGGAACCCCGGCGTCAAATATACCGCTTTTGCCAGTGGCATTGTTGCAGACATCAACCGCGGCGCCCGACGAGTTTTGCAGTCAGTGGTGATCGAAGTCGAAGGGAACGAGTCGGTTTCTTTTGCTAAGTACGATCCCGCTGCCATTGACTCTTTGGAGCCTGCCAAAGTTAGGGAAAATCTGATTGAATCCGGTTTGTGGACGGCATTTCGTACACGGCCTTTCAGTAAAGTTCCTGCTGTAGATTCCTCAACCTCCGCTATTTTTGTTACCGCCATTGATACTCAGCCGTTGGCTGCGGATCCTCAAGTCATCATTGCTGAACATAAAGACGATTTTGTCAATGGTCTGAAAGTGCTTGCCAGACTTAGCGAGAAGGTCTTTTTGTGCAAAGCGCCAGGTGCGGATATTCCCGCCGCCAATGCTCAGGTGGAAGAGTTCGCAGGTCCACATCCAGCAGGGCTGCCGGGCACTCATATCCATTTCCTGATGCCGGCTTCTGCAAAACGCACGGTTTGGCACATCGGCTATCAGGATGTGATTGCCGTTGGTCAGTTGTTTACTACAGGTGAATTAAACTGCCATCGAGTCATAGCCATTGGTGGACCGAAAGCAAAATCTCCCCGTCTTATCCGTACTTTATTGGGGGCAAGTACTGATGAGCTGGTGGCCAGTGAAAAAGCCAGTGGTCAGGTACGTGTGATTTCCGGGTCGGTGCTGAACGGGGAAACAGCCTCAGGCCCTCATGCATATCTTGGACGTTACTCGTTACAGATTTCATTGGTGGAAGAAGGAACCGAGAAGGAATTTTTTGGTTGGGTAATGCCTGGCGCTGATAAGTTTTCCGTCACTCGTGCTTTCTTGAGTCATTTAACACCTTCCCGTCTGTTTAACATGACGACCAGTACTGGCGGGTCTGAACGGGCGATGGTGCCTATCGGCAACTATGAACGGGTCATGCCGCTAGATATTCTGCCCACTATGCTGTTGCGGGATCTGCTGTCTGGCGATACTGACAGTGCCATGGCACTGGGTGCGCTAGAACTGGATGAAGAAGACTTGGCGCTCTGCACTTTCGTTTGCCCCGGTAAGTATGACTATGGTTCCTATCTGCGTGACTGCTTGGATACCATTGAGAGGGAAGGCCTATGAGCTTAAAAGATTTTCTTGATCGTATTGAACCGCAGTTTGAAAAAGGTGGTAAATACGAAAAATGGTACGCGCTCTATGAAGCAGCCGCGACCATTCTTTACACGCCAGGTAAGGTGAATACTGGGCGAACCCATGTGCGCGACAACCTAGATCTGAAGCGCATGATGATTACCGTTTGGGCGTGTACGTTCCCGGCAATGTTTATGGGCATGTACAATATCGGATTGCAGGCACAGATAGCGTTGGTTGCTGGTCATGGTACTCCTGATGTGTGGCAGGTCGGGTTGTTTCAGTTGTTTGGTGCCCAACTTACCACTAATGCCGGCTGGGCGACCTTGATGTGGTATGGTGCCTGTTTCTTCCTGCCTATTTATGCGGTGACTTTTGCCATCGGTGGCATTTGGGAAGTGTTATTTGCCATGGTGCGCGGCCATGAAGTTAACGAAGGTTTCTTTGTTACCTCCATCCTGTTTGCGTTGATCCTGCCGCCTACTATTCCGTTGTGGATGGTTGCATTGGGGATTACTTTCGGGGTGGTGGTCGCCAAGGAAGTCTTTGGCGGAACCGGACGTAACTTCCTTAACCCTGCATTGGCTGGCCGTGCATTCCTGTTCTTTGCCTATCCACTCAATATGTCAGGTGATACTACTTGGGTAGTGGCTGATGGTTATTCAGGTGCAACTGCATTAAGTCAGGCGGCAGCAGGTAAATTGAGTTATGCCTTTGACCAGAGTTGGTGGAATGCGTTTCTTGGCTTTATTCCTGGCTCCACTGGTGAGGTGTCCACCTTAGCAATCCTTATCGGCGGCTTGATTATCATCTATACCCGGATTGCGTCTTGGCGCATTGTGGGCGGCGTGATGGTCGGCATGATTGGGGTGTCTCTGTTGTTGAATGCCGTCGGTTCTAATACCAACCCTATGTTTGCGATGCCTTGGTACTGGCATTTGGTGTTGGGTGGTTTTGCTTTTGGCATGATGTTTATGGCTACAGATCCGGTATCGGCCTCCTTTACTAATAAAGCCAAATGGGCATATGGCATCCTGATTGGAGCCATGGCGGTATTTATTCGGGTTATCAATCCGGCGTTCCCAGAAGGAATGATGTTGGCGATCCTGTTTGCCAACCTGTTTGCACCGTTATTTGACCATTTTGTGGTACAGGCGAATATCAAGCGGAGGATTGCTCGTGGCTAAGAATAAAGATTCATTCGCCAGGACGCTGTTTATCGTTGTCGGTTTGTGTCTGATCTGCTCTATCTTTGTATCGACAGCGGCGGTATTGCTTAAGCCGACCCAACAGGAAAACAGGTTGCTGGATAAGCAAAAATATATTCTTGAAGCAGCAGGACTGATTGACCCGCAGGCCAAGTTGACCAAGAAAGATATCTTACAGACTTATAAAAAGTATGTAGAAGCTAAAGTTGTAGACCTGAAAACCGGCTCTATGGTATCAGGTATTGATGGTGACACTTATGATCAACAGAAGGCTTCGCGTGATCCGGCAACATCATTTGTGCCACAACACGATATCGCTTCTGTTAAACGTGTTGCGGATAACGCAGTAGTTTATCTAGTGCATGATGATGCAGGCAAACTCACCACTGTTATTTTGCCAGTTCACGGTTATGGTCTATGGTCAACCATGTACGCTTTCCTAGCGGTCAAGCCCGATATGAACACAGTGCAGAATCTGGTTTATTATAGTCAGGGGGAAACTCCGGGGCTGGGGGGCGAAGTTCAGAATCCAAAATGGAAAGCGAAGTGGAACGGCAAAAAGCTGTTTGACGAAAACGGCAATATCGCAATTAAAGTCACCAAAAATCCTGCGGTGGCCGCATCTGACTATGGTGTCGATGCGCTTTCCGGTGCGACATTGACCAGTAACGGCGTGCAGCATACGTTGACGTTTTGGCTGGGCGATGAAGGTTTTGCCCGCTTCATTGAAAAAGCACGCAATGGAGGATTGAGCTAATGGCTGATACTAAAGAACTAAGACAGGTTCTCACCGGACCTATCCTCAACAACAACCCTATTGCGTTGCAAGTTCTAGGGGTATGTAGTGCGCTAGCGGTTACCAGCAAACTGGAAACTGCTCTGGTAATGGCGCTGGCACTCACGGCGGTAACTGCATTTTCTAACTTGTTTATCTCGTTGATCCGAAACCAAATTCCTAGCAGCGTTCGTATCATCGTGCAGATGACTATTATCGCCTCATTGGTAATTGTGGTCGATCAGCTGTTGCAGGCATACGCCTACAATGTCTCCAAGCAGTTATCCGTGTTTGTGGGATTGATTATTACCAACTGTATCGTTATGGGCCGGGCTGAAGCCTATGCCATGAAATCGCCACCGTTAATGAGTTTTATGGATGGGATTGGTAATGGTTTAGGTTATGGTGCCGTGCTGTTGACCGTCGGTTTTTTCCGTGAACTTTTCGGCAGCGGTTCCCTGTTTGGTGTGCAGATCCTGCAGAAAATTTCTGATGGTGGCTGGTATCAGCCCAATGGTCTGCTGTTGTTACCTCCCAGCGCTTTCTTCTTGATTGGCATGCTGATTTGGGTCATTCGTACGAAGAAACCCGAACAGGTTGAAGCGAAAGGATAAGTATGATGGAACACTATCTGAGTTTATTGATCCGTTCGATCTTTATCGAAAACATGGCACTGTCCTTCTTCCTAGGAATGTGTACTTTCCTAGCAGTGTCCAAAAAAGTAAAAACAGCCATGGGGTTGGGGATTGCCGTTGTTTTAGTCATGACAATTTCAGTACCTGCCAACCAGATTATCTATCAAGGGTTGCTGGCACCAGGTGCTTTGGCGTGGGCGGGGTTTCCTGATGCCGATCTGAGCTTTCTTAAGTTCATTACCTTTATCGGGGTGATTGCGGCGTTGGTGCAGATTCTAGAAATGGCATTGGATAAGTATTTCCCGCCACTTTACAACGCCTTGGGTATTTTCCTACCGTTGATCACTGTGAACTGCGCTATTTTTGGTGCGGTATCCTTCATGGTGGAACGTGATTACACGTTAGGCGAAAGTGCGGTATTTGGTTTTGGTTCGGGTGCCGGCTGGGCATTGGCAATTGTGTTGATGGCGGGTATCCGTGAGAAACTTAAATATGCAGATGTGCCAGCAGGGCTGCGTGGGTTGGGGATCACCTTCCTGACTGCAGGTCTAATGGCGTTGGGTTTCATGTCGTTCTCTGGTGTGTCGCTTTGATGCGGCCAGTGGCTTCCTGAATTGGACCTTCTAAGGATAAGTTAATGGATATTCTTGGTATTTTTAAGTCCACTCCACTTGAGGTGTACCTCGGTGTGAGTATGTTCACCGCCATTGTACTGGTGTTGGTATTGGTGATTCTGTTCGCCAAATCCAGACTAGTCTCCAGCGGTAATATCACAATTTCTATCAATGGCGACCCGGAAAAAGCCATCAATACTGCGGCTGGGGGTAAGTTGCTTGGCGTGTTGGCTGATAATGGCATTTTCGTTTCGTCAGCTTGTGGTGGTGGTGGCTCCTGTGGCCAATGCCGAGTGAAAGTTAAATCCGGTGGCGGAGATATTTTGCCAACGGAGCTCAACCATATTAATAAAGGGGAGGCCCGCGAGGGCTGCCGTCTGTCATGTCAGGTTAATGTAAAATCTGACATGGAGATTGAACTAGATGAATCCATCTTCGGCATCAAGAAGTGGGAATGTACCGTTATCTCCAATGACAACAAGGCAACCTTTATTAAGGAATTGAAACTGGGTATTCCAGACGGCGAATCAGTACCGTTCCGTGCTGGTGGCTATATCCAGATCGAGGCGCCAGCTCATCATATCTACTATAAAGACTTTGATATTCCAGAGAAGTATCGGAAGGACTGGGATCATTTTGGGTTCTTTAAGTTGGAGTCTAAAGTTGATGAACCGGTAATCCGCGCATATTCAATGGCGAACTATCCAGAAGAGTTTGGCATTATTATGTTAAACGTGCGTATTGCGACACCACCACCACGCAATCTGAGTTTGCCGTGCGGTAAGATGTCTTCGTACATCTGGAGTCTCAAGCCTGGCGATAAGGTGACAATCTCCGGTCCGTTTGGTGAGTTCTTCGCTAAAGATACTGATGCTGAAATGGTATTTATTGGCGGTGGTGCTGGTATGGCGCCAATGCGTTCGCATATTTTCGATCAACTAAAACGTATCAAAACTAAACGTAAGATGAGTTTCTGGTACGGTGCTCGCTCTAAGCGCGAAATGTTCTATGTTGAAGATTTCGATATGCTGGCTAAAGAAAACGATAACTTTAACTGGTATGTGGCGCTGTCTGATCCGCAGCCTGAAGATAACTGGGATGGATACACTGGCTTTATTCACAACGTGCTTTATGAAAACTACCTGAAGAGTCATGAAGCACCGGAAGACTGTGAATTTTATATGTGTGGTCCTCCAGTCATGAATGCTGCGGTCATTGCGATGTTGAAAGACCTCGGCGTTGAAGAAGACAATATATTGTTGGATGACTTCGGTGGTTAGGTAAAATATGAAGGCACAGCACCATGCTGTGCCTTCTGTTATATGTCCCAATTTCTAGCCTATCCTTTTACTGAACGTATTGATATTACTGATGTTGTTAGCTTTTTAGACCGCCAATGAAACGATTGTCGCTTTGAGGTATAATGCAGTTGTACTTAAGTTAATACCTGAAGCAAGAGGAATCATGATGAGTACATTCATAGCCGCTTTTTTGTTTTTACTGGTTTTCTTTTTGTTGATGTCGATCGGCTACTTGCTTAAGCGTAAAGCTGTTCAGGGAAGTTGTGGTGGATTAGGTGCCTTGGGTATTGCCAAAGCGTGTGATTGTGACGAGCCCTGTGACCGACGTAAGGCTAGAGACGCGAAGGAAGCCAAACGGCAGGAATATCTGGCTAAACACCGTATTCTCTAATGATATGATAATTAATAAAAAAGCGGCCATTTCGGCCGTTTTTTTATTGTCAAAAATTGCTGTATCAAAACACTTCTCTCTATATATGATTGTAAATAGTAATTATTATTTTTATTAACCATATGAAATTAAAGCGTAATTTGATATTTATTGCTGCAGAGGTTACTCTTAAAAAATTGATATAGATCAAACCCACTTCTACAAGGAACTGTGTTATGAAAGGTCAACCCAAAGTAGTAGTACAGCTTAACAAGGTATTGACGTGTGAGCTTACTGCTATCAATCAGTATTTTCTTCACGCCAGAATGTTTAAAAACTGGGGACTTGAAGGTCTCAATCATCACAGTTATAAAAAATCCATTCAGGATATGAAACATGCCGATAAGTTGATAGAGCGGGTACTGTTTCTTGAAGGTCTGCCGAATCTGCAACAGCTGGAAAAACTGCGGATTGGTGAGCATAGTGAAGAGATGTTGTCATGTGACAAACTGATGTTAGAGGCACAGTTGCAACTGTTGCGGGACTCCATTGCCTTGTGTGAGGTTGAACAAGACTATGTAAGCCGGGATCTGCTGGAAGACATTCTCGAAGATGAGGAAGAACATCTGGATTGGTTAGAATCCCAGTTTGAACTTATACGTTTGACCGGTATTCAGAATTATCTGCAATCTCAATTAGAAGAGGCTTAAGAGGGCATTATGAAAGGACATCCACAGATTATCGAGATGCTGAATAAACAGCTCACCGGCGAGTTATCTTCAATGGATCAGTATTTTGTTCATGCCCACATGTATGAGGATTGGGGGCTGAATGAGTTGTATGAACGTGTCAATCATGAATCACTTGATGAGCGAGGTCATGCGGCCAAACTGATTTCCAGAATATTGTTTCTTGAAGGCAAGCCCGATATTACCAATCGTGACGCGCTCAACATCGGGGCTGATGTTGAACAGATGCTGCATAACGATCTGCAGTACGAATACAAAGTGGCTGAGTCTCTGCGCCGAGGGATTGCTCTGTGTGAACAATTGGGGGATTACCAGACGCGAGAGTTGTTAGAAGTTTTGCTGGAAGATACCGAAGATGATCATATGTATTGGCTGGAAAAACAGCTGGGTTTGATCCAAAAAATCGGATTACATAATTATCTGCAGTCAAAGATGTAATATTTGTCATAGGAATGTCGGCTGCGGCTTACACAGCCAGAAGATGATTTACATAAGTGTTCAGTTCATATTCAGTTGCTTCTGTATACTATTTAATCAATAACAGAAGGATATTGTTTATGAACGCACTGCGAAGCCGTCGACATTCCTCCGGGCACACCTCTCAGCACCGACGTTTGGACGAAGTGACAAATAAAGTTGTCACAAAAAAAGCGCCTAGCTGTTCCTCATCCCAACAGCCTGTTGTCAGCAAGGAAGAACTGGCGTACATCTTTTCTTTATTCTGCTGAACGTTATTTTTGACACTTGTCAGCCTTTAAACACTTTGTTACGTAAATTTTAACTAAAAGTGTGCGGCGGCTTTTGATACATTGTTGGCTCCTCTATAAAAAAAGCAAAAGCAGGAGCCCTGATGTTGCAAATTAAACGTTCATTAAGCCTACAGTTAGTAGTGACTATTGCTGGTGCTTTGGCAATATTACTTACGTTGGTAGCTGCCCTGATTGTTAAAACCGATAGTGACGAAACCCGTGTTCGTATTGATAGCGATATTTCGTCCATGTTGGACCTGAAGGCGCAGGAGATCGGCAGTTATTTTTATGCCAAAGGTCAGATTATCCACTCAATCTTTTCCAATCCATGGGTTGTTAATTGGTTTTCAGCATATAAAGATCGTGGTTCAGATCTTTCAAATGACAACCAATACCATGAGCTAATTAAATATTTTCATTTTTTCTCTGAACGTGACAAAGACATCAAGTCGGTCTTTCTGGGTTCGGCAAACACCTTTGAATACTTTGATTTGAATGGCCGTTATGACGGTGACCCTGATTATTACACCAACAAACGCCCATGGTGGCAGGAGGCCATTGACAAGAATGGCTTATTTGTTGCCGATCCGGCTGTGGATGCCAATGACGGTACTGTATCTGCCACGGTTAAAACAGTTGTCAAAGATAGTTCAGGACGCCTGATTGGCATTGGTGGTATGGATATTCTTATCGATACCATTGGTAAAAACTTGCTGTCACCCATTAAATACCAAGGCGAAGGGCAGGCATTTTTGATGACTGACCAAGGGAAGTTAGTGTATTTCCCAGGCTTTAATAAGTCCTTCACGCCTGGTACAGACCTTATTCAGGTCGATGCGCTGTCTGCGGATAACAGTGGCTTTGCAGCGCTGAAACACACTATGCAAGCCAATGGCAGCGGTGTAAGCGAAGTGACTTATCAGGGGCAACTGCAGCATGTCAGCTACGTCAATATCAGCAGCGATTACCCTCAAGTTCGCTGGTATCTGGGATTTATGTTACCAGATGCGGTTTTTCAGGCTCCGGTTAAACAGAAATTCTGGCAGACCAGTTTGATCTCGATTGTCATCATTTTGTTAGTGGGTTTGGTCATCAGCTTAGTGTTGCAGCCATTTCGACGTCATCTGAAAGAGCTGCTTCATGCACTAGAAGATATTGCTGAAGGCGAAGGTGATTTGACTCGTCGTATTCAGATGAAACGCGAAGATGAACTTGGGCGCCTGAGCAGTGCTTTCAATAAATTCGCCGCTAAGGTGGAAGATATGTTGAAAGAGACTCGCCAGCTAACAGAAGAAGTTGATCGCGGGGTTGACGGTTCGGTAGCTGTGTGCGAACAGGCACTCAGTTCTGTACGGGCGCAGAAGCAGCAGATTGCGTCAGTTGCCACGGCGGCAACAGAAATGGCACATACCAGTCAGGAAATGGCGGCAGGAGCCCAACGAACCGCCGATTCTGCCGATGCTGCACAAAAGCAGTCGTTGGCTGGCGTACAGACAGTGCAAAAAGCTGCCAATGGCATGTATGCTTTATCCAACCAAGTTAATTCTGCTGCCAGCGTCATCCGCGAACTTAAAAGCAGCTCAGAGGAAATTGGTGAAGTACTCAGCGTTATCCGTGCGATAGCAGAACAGACCAATCTGTTGGCGCTCAATGCCGCTATTGAAGCAGCGCGAGCAGGCGAACAAGGGCGTGGGTTTGCGGTGGTAGCGGATGAAGTGCGAACACTAGCGTCACGGACACAAGATTCTACCAGCAGTATTCAGGATATTATCCAGACGCTGCAAGCTCAGGCACTGCAGGCAGAGCAGGTGATGGAGGCAGGCGTTAAAGAGGCTGATAGCGGCAGAGAACTTACGGTGCAGGTAGAGGCTGTGTTGGCTGACATCACTGCTGCAATTGATGAGATCCAACAACAAACCGCAGAAATGACCTCTGCTATCGGACAACAAGCGGTGGTTGCGGATGAAGTGGCGCGTAATATAGAGGACGTGCGCGAAAGTTCAGATGAATCACTTACCGCCAGTGAAGAGTTAGTCGAACAGATGAAAGCGTTTCGTGCAGTCAGCAAGGCGTTGACGGACAACATCGGTCACTTTCGCACCAGCTGAGATCTGTTGGGTTAACAAAGAGGAGCTTCGGCTCCTTTTTTAATATCCTTTACAATAACACTGTTTATTTGTACAGTATTTCTATGTGCGACACCCAGGTAAAACAAAATGAAGAAAATCATTCATGTGGATATGGATTGCTATTATGCAGCCGTTGAAATGCGTGATTTTCCTGAATATCGAGGAAAACCTCTAGCTGTAGGCGGCAGTCGGGAGCGCCGAGGCGTTATCAGTACTTGTAACTATGAGGCACGAAAATTTGGTGTGCATTCCGCTATGGCAACCGGCTATGCGTTAAAGCTCTGCCCCCAGCTAATTTTGCTACCGGGAAGGATGGAACTATATAAAGCAATATCGCAGCAGATCCGTGCTATTTTTCAGCGCTACACCAATAAAATTGAGCCTTTGTCGTTAGACGAGGCCTTTCTTGACGTATCTGCGTGTGATTTGTATCAGGGCTCCGCGACACTTATTGCTGAGGCTATCCGTCGGGATATTTGGGCTGAAACTGAGCTGACCGCCTCCGCTGGGGTTGCGCCGGTGAAGTTTCTGGCCAAAGTGGCTTCAGAGCTTAACAAACCTAACGGTCAGTTTGTGATCACTCCCGAGCAATTGCCCCATTTTATTGCACAACTACCGTTGCACAAGATTCCCGGTGTCGGCAAAGTTACCGCCAGCCGCTTGGCACAGATGCAATTACATACCTGTGCAGATGTGCAGCGCTTTCCTGAATACAAATTAGTGGAGATATTCGGTAAGTTTGGCCACATATTACACCAACGTGCATTTGGTATTGATGACCGGGAACTGACGCCTTATCGCCCACGGAAGTCCGTTGGGGTTGAAACCACTCTTGCTCGGGATATTTTCAATCTGGAGCAGTGTCGACAGGTGATGCAGGGACTGATAAAAGAGCTGGCTGGCAGATTACAGCGCCACACACACGAGCGGCAGATAGGAAAATTAGTGGTAAAACTCAAATTCGCCGATTTTCGTCAGACCACCATTGAGAGTCGCGCCAGCACATTATCGCCACAGATGCTTGATAGCTTGTTGGCGCAAGCCCTGCAACGTGCTGAAGGTCGAGGTATCCGGTTGGTGGGCATCGCAGCAGGTTTAGTGACCAATCACACTGGTGACAGCTCTGCTTATGAACAGCAATTGACGTTAAACATCTAAGGAACCAGTGATTAAGTCAGTACATTGAGGTTTAAAAAATTATCAAATGGCTTTGATAGGTTTCGTAGTAATGCATGGGTAACACAGTCATCGCCCAGTGATTTTTTGAATATAAATTAGTGAATGATAGGAAACAAAAAAGCCTGTAAAAACAGGCTCTTTTGAGGAATTTGATGGTGGCCCCTCACGGACTTGAACCGTGGACCTAACGATTATGAGGCTACGCTGGCAAGTAGATACCCCCGCAATTTCTGCACCTTGACCACGCTAGTGGTCCTTGACCTTACCAGTTTCGTTACCGAGCATGTGAGTTAGTGGTACGGTTTCAATCGAGCTGTACTGCGGGATGTTGGAATAACTACGTCCTGTAAGATATTTTTTTGAACCCCGTTACCAGCCACAAATCGCTATGGCATGTTTGAATTTGTCGCGGAAGACTCAAAATAGCATCATGCAAATTAATGAAAAAATTGAATTTTCCTTCAAAAAAAATACAGCATGCTCATTTTAAAGTTTAAAACAGACGTTTTATTATTTTGTAACCTAATTAAAATTAATAGGTTACAAGAAAAAGCCGTTGACTATTCCATGGTTGTTTTGTTTAAATTGCTTTCGTCGGGACGACAACCCGATTTATCTCGTTACGAAACAGTATTAGTTTCAGTGATGCCATAATGTTCACAGAGTGGATAAGCTAAAATATCTGTCTTTCGAAACGCTGCGCTTAATTTGTCAAAACTATCTAGCCATAAATGGCCCAGTATTGACGTGCACGTTTTGAATTGATTGTGTTTAGGTTTATTTCACACATCAATTCATTTCATGCGCATAACCCTTATGTTATGAAGGAAAATGCGATGAAACTGAACAACCCAACATCGCCAAAAAGAATAAATGATTGCCAATTGGCAAAAACGATTCAATTACCTCAACCCGCATGTGAGTGCAAAGATTCGTATACTCCGCAGCTATGGAGTCAGCGAATTATAAGTATGTTGGAGTGCCAAGAAAGTCACTCAGCGCATGATGTATTGCACTACGGGATATTTCGCGGCATTGAATGTCATACTTACAAGGTGGCAAGTAGCCTTAAGCTCGAACAAGTAACACCATTCATTAAGGTTGTCGAGCGTGGAAATTATCCCCTTGAACAAAAGCACTGTGATGTTCAAAAGACGGCAATTGCAGCTGGTCATGCTTTGGCATCAATAGAGTTTAAAAACTACTGCATAAATGACTTGCATGCTGGATATTCGCTGAATAGTCATATTGATTATCAAAGGTTTTTTGCTCGATTGGCTATTAATGCAAGTAATAGATTAGCGTTCTTAGTAAAGGGCTCTGAGGTAGTGTGTGGTGTCGTTAATGAACTGACTTATATCTGTAATGACATTATTGGTCTAGCTCCTACCACCAATTTTACATCCGGTCGTTCTACACCATCAGCATATTTGGTTGAGCTTCGTTTCGTTAAACCAGATAGACAACTGCTGCCAGAGTTATCGCTTACCCCACTGTATCACTCTAAGGGGAAAGTAAATGAATAAGCAGAACGAGGTTGCTTTAGATGCTCTATCGTTAAAAACAGGCAGCTATAAGCGCAAAACGGACGGGTCATTTGTTATTTTATCAAGTAACTATGGTGTTGTTGGCGTAAAGCCGCTTCAGGCTCCGTATACGTTGATTTATAGGCGAGGTAGAAATCCATTTATTCTCCGAAAAGCCACGTTTGATGGTTCCGTTATACGGGGATATAAGATGGATTTTAGAACCATGCTTATTGAACTTGACTGGTTCACGTTAGAAGGCTTCTTGCACGATAGTGCATTAAGGTTAAAAAACCTCTCAGATAGCCAGCAAGATATAGTTTTATATCCTGAGCAATTTTCAAGTCATTTGGACCTCCTCAAAGCTTTATACAAGTTGTTAAAGCAATGGAGCCCCGACGACTAAAGACCAGCCTTAGGGCTTTAGCTTTAGTTACATCATTCTTTTTCCAAATGAGCCCCACGGCATAGTTCTGTGGGGTATATAGCCTTTGATTCAGGATATTTACGAATGAAGATTCGGATTTCAACTTTAAATTCACTCAAGTCAACAAAGCCTAAATTTCGCACTACAGAATTTGCTGATTTAGCTCAGGGGTTTATGCGGAATGGTCACTTACCTAGAACGTATAAAAACCACTCAGTTGCTTATTTTAATTTGACGCACTTGGAAGGTGGTCGAAAAAAAGAAAACATCAAGGTCATAACGGGCTTGGTGCTCGACAGTGATGGCGACATAACCTTTGATGAAGTACAGGAGCTACTGACGGGTTTTGAATACCTGTATTACACCAGTTTTAGCCACCTTGAAGATGGTAAAACTGAACGCTTTAAAATCGTTCTGCCCTTTGATAAACCATGTGATTTGAAGGATTGGGACGATAGAGCGCAAGGTGCACGCAATTATTTTCGCGGTTTTGACTTTTCATCGCTTGTTCCTACGCAATTCCAAGCAATGCCAAACTGCCCCAAAAGCCGCAAAAAATACTCGTCTATACGGTATTTTAAAGGCGAAAAGTTTGATTGGCGTCTTATCCCTATTGTTCGTGAAGAGCCCCAGCCGCAGATATCCGTATCGGCTCGGCTCACCAATGGGGTTGTCACAGAAAAACCAACTAGTGGTCGAATAGTTGATCCTGACACTACGATCCACCATCGTAATGGATTCATCAGAGCAGGTGATATAAACGGGCATATCAGGGATATATTCTGTCCCGTACACGACGACAAGAACCCAACAGAATTTGCTAACGTAAATTCAGAAGGACATCCATACATTGTGTGCTCGACCTGTGGAACCTTGTGGATCAAATCGCCCGCTAAATCAGCTGAAGATCCTATCTTTCCAGAGATTGGAACTAGTGTAAAAACAGTTGATACTTCTAAACCCGTTAAAAAACCTGTGAGCTGGCAGCAAAACTGCGAGATTCTGACCACTAACCAAGGCCAATTAGCTGAAATAAACTTATTGTACGGTCCTGAGGGGTCAGGAAAAAGTTACCTCGCTTACATGCTGTGTCAGCAGGGTAAGAAAGTGCTATTTGCTTGCCGTAGCAATAAGCAAGCAGAAGAAAAGTATGAAAGCTTGTCAAAGCTAGGTATTCGAGTCGCATTGCTATCCAGCCGCTCACATGAAATTGAAAAGCGGTTTGGTGTTAAACCTACCAGATTTGCGAAGACACACCCATGGGATGAAGGGCGTATAAACGAAGCAAAAACTTATGCAGCTATAGTTAAGCAGAATCCCGATTTAGCAGAACATCATGCGTCAGATTTGCTTACAGGCTTAGTCAATGAGCGCATAGATTGGCATTCCGTTGATATGGTCATAACCACCCATGCTCGATTAGGTGCACTCGGGCGTATGAATATCAGCAACGAAGGTAGCATGCTATCGGTGGTCGTTCCGGATGACGTTATTGTTTTTTATGACGATCCGGAATTGGAAGACTTTATGACCCTCGCAACATTTAACTCTGCATTAAGGGCTGAGAATGTTTTTGGGCAGAAGATCGAGCGTTATTATCCTAAAAATGCTGATCAGATTTACTTGGTTAAACCACATGTCCTTAGACCAGGATTTGGCTTTCAAAAGCATCAGATTGTCTTTACCACGACCGAACTGATCATCATGGCGCTGATAAAAATGAGTAATCCAACAATCAGAATCCATGATGATTTATTGCCGTCAAACGCAAAAATATTTGGGGGGAATGTGCACCTGATCTCTACAAAGCTAGTCAGGTCCGCTAATGATGGGCTATTGCCACCCATCATGGAGCGTGTGCGACGAAACGGTTTTGATTTTGAATATATTGCTAATGGGCAAGGGTGTGAAGTAAACCTTAGCAATAACAAGGGGATGAACAGCTTCATGGATGCCAATACAGTGATTGAAGTGAGTGTTCCTACCAAAGAAGAAATCAGTACATTGTATGAGCAATTCAACCGAATGGTGCCACATAGAAAGCTAAAACTCCTGATAATGCTGGATCGAATTCATCAAGCGGTCGGCAGAAATAGTGGCTATCGTTGGCAGGGAAAGGAATGTGTAGTTTTGGTTGATCCAATGTTCTTCAAGTTGGTACAGCAATATTCACGGTACTCTTTTGAATCGGTGATTGAAGCTGATAAAGAAAATCCAGATACCTTCCCGATGAAACAACCTAGTTTTTCGACGCTTCACCAAGCGGTTGGCTGGTATATCAATCGACATGAGCAATATATCCGGAATGGAAACGCGTTTAAATTCGATTGTCAGCGCTGTTTATCGTCAACTCGAGATGCTCTACGCCCAATGAGATTAAAACGCTTAATAACGGGTATAAACGCTTTAATCGACAACCACCCAACCATGAAAGAAAAGTTAGAAAGGGTTAAGCTGGCGATACTTCCGCAGTAATCGCAGTAAATTAATATAACATCATGAAAAATAAGGAAATTTGAGCTTGTAGCCATTCCCTATTATATATAGGGAATGGTTGGTTTATGCCTGTTATATCAATGAGTTATATTGATTTACTGCTTGTGCAAACGGCATAAATCGCTAGTGAGTTCCCAAATTTATTGCGCTGTATGAATAAGAAGGTTCCCGTGCGTGGAATTTGGTTGCTCTGTGCTCATCTGATTAATTTGAAGGGTAACTCGATGCAGAGAAATTAGTTTGCGGATCTGGATTGTAATTGGGAGAAAAGTAAACCCGTTGCTAAAACAGCGTACGGGCTTGGCTCGGGTAGGTTGGTTACAGCAGGTTTTAACTTTTCTTAGCACTAACCCGTTTCTTGATAGTGTTGAAGTAAGTAGCTGCGCCAGCTGGAGTTAGCTCACACTGTTTCACAAACTCATCGATGATATCCTTGCGGGGAATATGCTCATCATCGGTAATCAGCTTTATATAAAGAGCGGTAGCGCGTTCCATCTTGGTTGGCTGCAAAGCCTCCGCTTGCTTGGCTGTATCTGATTTATCCACGGGTTTGGTTGATGCTGCTCCAGATTTCATCGGTGATCTCCTGAATTTCAGTTTCGGTTGCACATTCAAACCCTGCAATATCGTCGAGCAACATGCAGGTAAATTCATCAACTTGTTCACGATTCAATGGCTGGTTATCCAGTAATTCAAGTACTAGCTCAGCAAGCTGATTAAGTTGTTCACTGGTTAACAGGTTTTGGGTAGCCATATTGGTAAACTCGGTTGTTGATTTAGGGAAAGCATCCAACCGGAACCCTGTTAGGGCAACGCCGTTGACCCATTTAAATTTCAATCGGATGGTTGCCTTAAACCAACAGGAGCCATCACCATGAAAGAGCACATCATTCGTTACCCAAACGGTAAAATTATTGGTCGTATTCGGGATTTACCCGACCGGATTGAAGCAAGAACGTCAGGTGGGGTATTGCTTGGCTGGTACTGCAAGGTTTCAGACCGCACCCGTTACGCATCAGGAGAGTTGTTTGCGCTTGGTAATGCGGTCCGTATGTTGTTGTAGCTCGCTATTTTGCCTTTTTATCAGGAAGTAAATTTGGCTTGGATACTCGTGGGATTGCTTGCTGATGAGGCGCTCTCACGCGATATTCAAGGTAAATTACATGCTCACCCGTGGATTCATCAAAGGTTTGCTTGATCCGTTTGAGTTTGGAAGGTAAGCGGCTGCCAAAGCCGTAGAGCTTACCCAACCACTTTCGCACAATAGTCCATCCATCCGCATTTTCTGTGATGATTTCACTTGATTTCATGCTACACCATCGGATGATGCTCGATTCAAGTGATCCAATATATCGCGTGCTCTCATACTGACATCTTGATGCGAGAGGTGAGTATATATAGAAGTAGTACTGCATTGGGCATGTCCAAGCTGCGCTTGAATGTCATAGAGACTCAATCCTGCTCGAATTAATCTGGTAGCACATGTATGTCGTAGATCATGGATTTTAAAATCCTCAATACCAGCACGTTTGAACGCTGCACGTATCCCCTTCGATTGGTAGCCCCTTGGTTGACCTTCCTGATTGGTAAACAGGTATTCATTACTGACCTTAGTTTCACTTCGACGATGCAGGATTTCTTTCACCCTTGATGTCATATAAATAATGGATTCATTGCGAACTTTAGGGCGCCACAGGTTGATGGTGCCGCTTTCAAGGTTGATTGCAGACCATTTAATATTTGCAATTTCACCGTATCGGGCTCCGGTATCCAGCAGTAATACTACTAAATCATAATTGTCCTGATACATGCGATTTTCTGATTCAGGGCGATACTCAAAGTCAGGGCGGTATGGTCGTTTGCGTTTAGGATCTAAATCCGCTAATAGACGAGCTTCTTCATCAAAAGATAGATAACGTAGGCGGTGTTTTTGCAAGCGGACTCTAGGAAATTCTAAGTTAGGCACTCGATAACCATGATCCTTAGCCCATGCAACAGTACTTCGGATTGCTTGTAAGTTATGCTTAATTGTTTGTGGTGCCATCCCTTCGGATTCACGTAGTGACTTAAATTTGTTTAGATCCCAATCCCGAAGCTCATCAAGATAAACCGTAGCATCCATCCGTGATTCGATAGCGTTAAGATTATGACGGGCATATTCGCTACTGCCTGTATTTTGTTTGCTGGTCGCATAGCATTGCAGTGCATCTTTGAAGGTTATGCGTGGCCGTTCACCAAGTTCTTCAATGCGATGGAGCTCTTCCCGCCAATCGCGTTCCATGCGTTCAGCTGTACGCTTGTTGGTCGTTTTTGAGCTTTTGCAGTAGGTTTTGCCGTTATAGTTGAATTGGATGTAGTAATTGCCCACACCGTTGCGTTTGAATACGCTCATCTTGTTCTCCTTTTGTCTTACGATGCCGTAACTTTCCTTTTATTTATTCCGGCAGAGAACGGGCTTACCATCGACTTGGCGGCATTTTTTGCAGAAATGTGGGCGCAAGATTGCACCCTTATTTTGATGTGGTTTTGTTCAGAATTTGTGCAGCTTGTTCAGCAACTGCTTTCTTCGATATATGTGAATATCTCTGTGATTGCGTTACAGATTGATGCGATAGAACCACGCTAACGCCGTACAAGCTCATCCCATTGTTTACTAACTTACTTGCCGTTGTATGGCGTAGACAATGAGTGCAAAATCCATCTAATCCAGCGAGCTTGTATGCTTTCTGAATGGTTTTCGGGGTAGTGCGACGAATACCACCTTTCTTGGATGGAAATACTAAAGCAGAATCGTGCTGGTTTACTGCGCGACGTTGCAGAATTTCTAAAGACCGCTCTGTCAGTTTCAACAGTGTTTCGGTATTGGTTTTGCTGCGCCATAGGTGCAGTTCACCAGTAGCTAAATCAACAGAATTCCAAGTTAGTTGTTGGATCTCGTTTAGCCTTGCTGCGGTATCCAGTAGCAGTACAACCAGATCGTAGTCATCTGTGTTTTTGTTGCTGCGAAGTACTTCCAGCAAGCGGATTTCTTCAGCTTCCGATAGGGTGCGAGTACGTTGATTGCTTATCCGAAGTCGAGGGAATACCAGATTGGTGGGTTGCAGATAATCACCTGCCTTTGACCAGTTAATTACGCCCTTTAAGGTAGTGAGCATCAATCGGATTGTGCCATCAGCTACACCATCGCTACGACGCATAGACACTAGCTTATTAAGATGATTGGCGTTTAAGCGATGGATTTCTTGTGCAAGTGGAAACACCTTAGCCAATTGAACCTGTAAAGCACGTACCTGAGTTTTTAAATTCTGGCTGCTAACCGAACCCTGCTTACTTTTGGTATATCCATCAATAGCTGCTGCCATAGTGATGGTTTCTTGCTCACCCAACACCACTTGACGGTAAAGCTGTTCACGTAGCTGCGCTTCGAACCGACGAGCTTCAGCCAGTTTGCTTGTTTTGGTGCTGCGGATCACGGTTTTACCGTTGATGGTAATCTCGCAGTAGTAGCTTGATGAGTTCTGGCGTTTGTAGAGTGACATTTTATGATATACTGTGTTTATATACAGTTTATTATCTAGCCAAGCAGTCATATTGACAACGAACATAAATTAATGAACAACTATCATTAATTTATGAATGTTGTTGATTGAGTTTAGTGTTGTAGATAAGATGGATGCTTATGAATTATGACGAATTCCAACTTAATATTCGGAAAGCAGGGCTTACTAATTGTGAGTTCGCTAAGTTATTCAAAATGAATAAAATTTCTCTTAGTAATTATGCGAAGAAGGGGATTGTACCCTCTCACTTAGCGGCTATATCTACTTTGCTGAGGGTTATGTCAGAAAATGAAATAGATTTTCGAGAGCCCATTATGCAAATTGAGATTCCGGCTAAAAAACCGAGGGGGATGGGAAAAGATGCCACATTTCGCTCAGAGACAGATAGATAGGATATAACAATGACACTAGAAGTGATTGATTCATCAACTTTTGAAGCTACACCTGTAGGTGCCAAAATATCTATATCGAAGAAAAAGAAGCCAGCTACAGTTGTTTCATTATTCTCAGGATGTGGGGGAATGGATCTCGGGTTTGAAGGTGGCTTCGAGTTTTTGAATAAGAAATATGCTAAGCATCCTTTCAAAATTATTTGGGCAAACGAAATAAATGAAGCAGCATGCCGCACCTATAAGAAAAACTTTTCAAAAGAAATTATTAATGCTGATATTTGGGAAGCGATGAATTCTTTGCCGGATGCGGATGATGTAGACGTTGTGATTGGTGGATTTCCATGCCAAGACATTTCCGTTAATGGCAAAGGCGCTGGGATTGAAGGTAAAAAAAGCGGATTGTACAGAGCAATGGTTGAGGTGGTGAGTAGGCTTCGACCAAAGGTCTTTATAGCTGAGAACGTTAAAGGTCTATTGATGAAGCATCATTCAGAAGCCTTGAATACAGTTCTTTCAGATTTTAAGAGCCTAGGATATAACGTTTCTTATCATCTATTACATGCTGCTGATTATGGTGTTCCACAGAGTCGGGAGCGTGTAATTATTGTTGGTACTTTACCTGAAGTGCCAACATTTGTTCCACCCAAAGCTACCCACACTCCATCTGACCATGTATCAGCTAAAGCGGCTTTAGAGGATTTGGAAGCATTGCCGGAAAATGAGAGCTTTAACCATATTTGGAGTAGGGCAAACCGTAGTCCTCATCAGGGGGACCGTCGACTAAAAGCTGAACGACCTGGTTATACAATTCGAGCGGAATGTCACGGTAACATTCAGTGGCACTATGAGCTACCAAGGCGCATTTCTATGAGGGAAGCAGCTCGAATCCAGTCATTTCCTGATACTTTTATTTTTGACTCCAAACTTCGTGAAACTGAGCGTCAGGTCGGTAATGCAGTGCCGCCTGTCCTCGCATGGCACGTAGCTAAATCAATAAAAGACATTCTACGATAAGTATAGACAAGGCAAGCACTGTTCATTAATCTCATAAGAAATGCAGATTAATGAACAGGTTGAATGTTGAGCAAAGAGCAGTTTGAGCTTTTCTTAGATAAGCTTTCCGATTTACTGGCATCTGAAGCAAAAGCTAAAAAGTTTTCTAGTGCGTCCATTTTTGAGAACAGAGTGAGAGAGGTTGCCCAAAACCTTCTCAAGGATTCTGTTATTGATATAGATTTTTCCCCACATCAACAAGCCTTCCCTGATATTGCTATCGGTAATTTTGGTATAGAAGTTAAGTTCACTACAAATGATACATGGCGAAGCGTAGCAAACAGTGTGCTTGAAACTAACCGTATTCAAGAGGTTAAAGAAGTTTACTTAATTTTTGGGAAAATGGGGGGGGAACCTGATGTTCGCTGGCAGAGGTATGAAGATTGTGTAATGCATGTTAGGACGTCCCACGTTCCAAGGTTTGAAGTTGAAATTGGAACAGAGCAATCTTTATTCTCAAAAATGTCGGTAGGCTATGACAACTTCAGAATGTTGCCGATGCATGAAAAAATGCAGTATATCCGACAGTATGCGAGAGGGAGACTGAAAGATGGCGAAAGGCTATGGTGGCTAGAAGATTCTGATGGTGAAGAGCACTCATTACCCATACAAGCCCGACTTTATACAAAACTGTCTAAAACTGAGAAATCACAGCTACGTGCCGAGGCAGTTCTACTTTGCCCAAATGTACTCGGTTCTGGTCGCGCCAAAAATAAGTATGATGATGCTGTACTATACCTTTTGACTTATCATGGTGTGCTGTGTCATCAAGCTAGGGATCTTTTTTCGGCTGGTAGTGTTGCAAACCCTGACAATGATGACAATGGAGGGTTGTATATTGAGCGTGCAATGAAATTGCTGGAGCATGAAATTGCAGCAGCAGCGCAAAGAATGGATGGAGCACTGTTTTTTGAATACTGGGGGATCGATGTTGCTCCTGAACAACGGATCAGAGAATGGTTGAAGCGAGCAGATGAGATTGCGAAAGGATGGGTGCCTTCAAAAACTCTATTTAAAGACACCTGCTTATAAAGTATAAGCAGGCTAGTTAATTTAAGCTCTGATATTCTGCAGTATATAGCCATGTTTAATATTGGCTGTTAGGGATTTCCATAGCTGGAAATGTCCAAACCTAAGAATTTTTCGCTCACTCAGGCTGCATTCTTGCTTGCCTTCGCTCGTGTAAAGTTAACCATCTTGACTGGAACCATAGATAAGCTTACTTGTTTAAATTTTAGAGTTTTACGAAGTTTTTCATAGGTAAGCTTTAGCTCATATTTTGCCATTAGTGGCAGGTCGTTCTTATCGGGCTTCGCTTTTGACTGATCATACAGTAGCCACATTTTCACACAGTAATCACTTCCAACGACTTCTTCCGTGTTTGGTTTAATGTGATCTAAAAACGCTTGCTTACAGCTTTTTGGTTGTTGTTCAATGTATTGCCTGATCTCTTGTAAAAAAACTTCATCAGTTAAGAAAAATTCACAGTAGAACCTCGTTTGTGCGAACAGGTAACTGACCGAACTACAACCAGAGTGTTTTTTAACCTGAATTATGTGCACTTCATTGCCAGACTTTTCCAAAATATCGCAGAACTCCTTGTCCTTTTTCGCTTTCCCTATTTTTAATTTTGCTTGATCGAATTCGATAGCATTCTCGTTTGTCTGACAGTAAATATCGTTAAATCTCTCCTCCCTGTTTTGCATGTCTTTTGAACAGGAAATGTCGAAGTTCTTAAACTCATCGGCAATATCTAGTTCCAAAAGGTCGTTGGCTATAAATTTTTCAACTGACTGATAGAAGTCATTGTCAACTTTTCGCCATTCACCCAATGAAAGAATGAAGTATTCGTTGTTAAATATGATTTCAGAAACTAAGCAGTCATAAATGCACCACTTAAGATGATTTAGTATTCGATCATCATCATGAGAATAGGCAAAAATTTTTCTATTATTCAGTGATTTTATTGTTATGTCTTCGGGCCGCTTGAACACTTGGGTGTAGATGTCTTCTACCCTGACATGTGAAAAAATTTTATTTTCTTTTTTAGTACTATTTGTATAGGTAAAGCTATATTGGTCATCAGAAATAAATTCTGGAATTGCGATGTGTATTTTTGATAGGTTTCTTGTTACAAGGTCATTTATTAACTGGTTGTTCAATTCTTCAACTACAGTTTCATCCACCGGAGAAAGGTTGGGGTAGTTTGGAAATAGGTCTTTATAAGAGTCAGATTGATAAGAGAGATAAAACTCATCAATAAACGAAATCAACCGTTTCCAACTAAGCTTATCTTCACCAATTACCTTAAGTGTTAGACAATCCTTTCCTTGAAGCGTAACGTTTTTATCGTCTTGTAAGTGTGCAGATATAAAACGTAATAACTCCACATCTGACATTCCGAAGTCAAAAGTGTCAGAGGGTTTGCTTTGTTGTCGATCTATAACCTGCGTTGTGTATGAGTGAATTGAGCTTTTTGCCTGTCGCACATCACTGTTACCGCATAGATTCATGGCAACAATGATACCAAAATCGGGTTCCATGGCTTTTTTGTTAAGCCAACTACTTCCTCTGGTTCCAAATGATGCAGCATAAATTCTATTGTTCTTATTGATTAGAAGTAGGCCGCTTGGGCGTTCTGACTTAGGTTTGAAATCAACTAAATCGCCATCACTTAGATTTTCATTGATGAAGTCCAACCAAGGGGGGGCATCGCTAGCGTGATTTATAACTTGCTCACAATAAAATTTGCAATCAACGCCCTCGACTTGAAAGCTCCTGACTTTGAAGTTTACCGAATCTCGCTCACGAATTTTTTTATGATCCACTACATCCTGAAAGCTCTTACTGCTTCTAGACAGATAAAGAGTGATTTTACCTAGTTCGCAATCCATTACGTTCCCCCAACCGAAATTGATTACATCGTAATCAGATATGGGAACAAATCGCAAGTTTTTTAGGGGAATCTAAACGGGTTACAAAGGAGTTCTTTCAGAAGAGCTTTGTATTATAAAGTTGTTATAGCGAACAACATCTTGATGCGAACCCTTACGACTTTTTACACGATGCGCAATACCGCGCCAGTAGTGGTCGCCTGTACCATCAGAAATACTGCAAAATGCACCTGTTCCAAGCTTTTGTGCGAACCACATGGCTTGGACAACTCGACAATCTTGGTATGGCTTGGGATTTTACAAACAGGATGCGGCTGAACAGTGCGGATTTAGTGGAGTGGTGGCCCCTCCCAGACTTGAACTGGGGACCTAACGATTATGAGTCGTGTGCTCTAACCAACTGAGCTAAGGGGCCACTAATTTACCGCTTGGACTAACTTTTCTACTTCAACCACTCAGCCCCAGTGATTATGAGTCGTGTGCTCTAACCAACTGAGCTAAGGGGCCGTGTTGACGGTGTTTATGTCAAGCGGGTGAGAGTATACGAACTTTGTTCCGGCTTGTCACCCGTGTTTTGGTGCTTATTGAACTGCTGCGCTTTCAATTGGTTATCTGTTATGCAGTGGTCGAAAATTTGGCAATAAAAAACCCCGCAGAAGCAGGGTTTTTTCATTATAAACGTTTATTCATCCAAGAAGGATTTCAGAATTTCTGAGCGACTAGGGTGACGCAGTTTACGCAGTGCCTTAGCTTCAATCTGACGGATACGTTCACGGGTTACATCAAACTGTTTACCCACTTCTTCCAAAGTATGATCAGTGTTCATGTCGATACCAAAACGCATACGCAGTACCTTCGCTTCACGTGCAGTCAGCCCTGCCAGCACTTCATGAGTCGCTTGTTTCAAGCTCTCGCTGGTAGCGCTGTCCAGCGGCAATTCCAGCGTGGTGTCTTCAATGAAATCACCCAGATGCGAATCTTCATCATCACCGATCGGTGTTTCCATTGAGATTGGCTCTTTGGCAATCTTCAGCACTTTGCGAATTTTGTCTTCTGGCATCATCATGCGTTCTGCCAACTCTTCTGGCGATGGCTCGCGTCCCATCTCTTGCAGCATTTGCCGTGAAATACGGTTCAGCTTGTTGATGGTTTCGATCATATGCACTGGAATACGGATAGTACGAGCTTGGTCCGCGATTGAACGGGTAATTGCTTGCCGGATCCACCATGTCGCATAGGTAGAAAACTTGTAGCCGCGACGATATTCAAACTTGTCCACGGCTTTCATCAGACCAATATTACCTTCCTGAATCAGATCCAGGAATTGCAGACCACGGTTGGTGTATTTCTTGGCGATAGAAATTACCAGACGCAGGTTAGCTTCCACCATTTCTTTCTTGGCTCGGCGGGCTTTCGCTTCGCCAATGCTCATGCGGCGGCTGATGTCCTTGATTGCCGTTATTGACAGACCTGTTTCGGCTTCTATTGCCGCCAGTTTGCTATGGCAGCGGACCACGTCTTCCTCTACTGCCTTCAAGGTATCGGAATATGCTTTTGCTGCCGCGATTTCTTTCTGGAACCAGGTAATATCTGTTTCGTTACCACCGAACAACTTGATAAAGTTTTTCTTTGGCATTTTCGCTTGTTCAACACACAGCTTCATGATCAGCCGTTCCTGAACGCGTACTTTGTCCATCATCGCACGCATGCTTTTGACTAGGCGATCAAACTGCTTGGGAACTAAACGAAACTCTTTGAAGATCTCACCAATTTCAAACAATGCACCTACGGCATGCGGATGGTTACGGCCTTTTTCAGCGATGATTTTCAGTGAGTTCTCATAGGCGGCTCGCAGCTGTGCAAAACGTTCACGCGCTTCTTCCGGGTCTGGCCCTTTGGCACCGTCATCATCGTCGCTGCCGGACTCATCTTCGTCTTCATCGTCGTCGAGATCATCTTCGTCGTCCAGATCGTCATCAGACAATTCTGAACCAATGTGAGTGGCAGCCGGGCCCACTTCATCGTCATCAGGATTTACAAATCCAGAGATAATGTCAGACAGACGCAGTTGATCGGCTTCATATTGATCGTATTGTTCGAGGATCATGGCAATCGCTTGTGGATATTCAGCCACAGAGCCTTGTACCTCGTTGATCCCTTCTTCAATACGTTTAGCGATCTGGATTTCGCCCTCGCGGGTCAATAGTTCTACGGTACCCATTTCACGCATATACATGCGGACAGGGTCTGTAGTCCGTCCCAGTTCGTTTTCAACCGAAGCCAGCGCAGCAGCAGCTTCTTCTGCTGCGTCGTCGTCAGTGTTGTCTTCAGACATCATAATGTCATCGGCATCGGGGGCTTCTTCAAACACCCGGATACCCATGTCATTTATCATCTGGATAATATCTTCGATCTGGTCTGAATCGACCATGTCGGCAGGTAAGTGATCGTTCACTTCTGCATAGGTTAGATAACCTTGCTCTTTACCTTTTGCGAGCAACAGTTTAAGTTGCGACTGCGGAGTATGATCCATAGATATCATCCAATTTGGTAACTGTTACAACGATAAGCAACGGCATTACTTGGGTGCCGTGCAAACCATCAATTATAACCATTTGCACAATACTGTGCCAGCCCGTTGCCGAACCTGAACCGGAAAATTCTTAAGTTATGACCGCTTCATGGCGGCAATCAGCTTGGTCAGCTGTAACTTTTCTTCCTTAGTCAGATTTTGCTTCAGGCTTAATTCCTGATAGCGCTGTTCAATATATTGATTGTTCAGCCACACCAGTGCGGTTTTAAACTCTTGCTGTACGTTATCATCCGCCACTTGATGGTCCCATTGGGCCAGTTTAGTCAGTATCGGGTAATCTTCTGTATCCCGGTAATATTCAAGTAGTTGTGCGCTGTTTAACGTTTGGTTTCGAGTTAAATCCAATAAGCGAACCAGCAACTCTATGCCGGCCATTTTCAAAAATTGTAGTGCCGGTTGAGGCACTAAGTTAACCCCTAAACGGGGATCCTGTACCAGCAGGGCGATTGCCAATCTTAAGGGCGTACCTCTGCCTTTCAATGTCTGTTGTTGCTGGGTCTGTGCGATGCTTTTGGGTTGGAACCCTAAACGTCGCTTCATTTCCTCAACATTTCCCATACGCAAGCGATAGGTAAGGTTTTCCAGCAACAGATTTTGTAATACGCTGTCTTGAATACGTTCAAGTAACGTCATGGCTTGCTTAGCAAACGATGCCTTGTCGCCGCCATTACGCTCGGTTAATGTATCAAACAAAAACGCTTCCAGTGGCTGAGCGGCTTCAATCAACTGCTCAAATGCTTCTTTCCCGGCCTTGCGCACCATGGAATCTGGATCTTCGCTTTGTGGTAAAAACATAAAACGCACGGTATCACCAGGTTTGAGCATCGGTAGTGCGGTTTCCAGCGCACGCCATGCCGCTTCACGCCCAGCATTATCGCCGTCGTAGCAACACACCACCTCTTTGGCACTGCGTAATAGCAGCTGGAACTGCTCGGCGGTAGTCGATGTTCCCAGTGAAGCGACCGCGTAATCAACGCCAAACTGCGCTAATGCCACCACGTCCATATAGCCTTCAACAATTAGCACTCGGTGAGGGTCGCGATGTTGTTGTCGCAGTTCGTACAGTCCGTAGAGCTCATTGCCCTTATGAAATATGGGCGTTTCTGGTGAATTCAAGTATTTCGGCGTACCGTCACCTAGGACTCTGCCACCAAAGGCGATGACTCTGCCACGACGGTCACGGATAGGGAACATCAGCCGATCGCGGAAGCGGTCATAGCGGCGCCCTTGCTCATTATTGATGAGCATGCCTGCTGTTAGTAACTTCTCTTGTAGTTGTGGTTTTTGAGCATACAAGTTCAGCAGATTATCCCAGCCATCAGGCGCATAACCGATACCAAAACGTTCTACAATTTCTTCTGATAGCCCGCGTTTTTGCAGGTAATCCAATACTCGTTGTTTTTCTGGATGTTGGCGCAGTTGCTTTTGAAAATAACGCCCGGCATCTTCCATCAACTGATATAAATCGCGGCTGATACTTTCGTCGGCACGATTACCGGAATCGCGTGGCACATCCAGCCCTAATTGCCCGGCGAGCTCCCCAATGGCATCGAGGAAGTCCATGCGCTCATACTCCATGACAAAGTCGATAGCATTGCCATGGGCACCACAGCCGAAACAATGATAAAACTGTTTTTCACGGCTGACGGTAAAAGAAGGGGACTTTTCACTATGGAACGGGCAGCAGGCAGCATAATTCTTACCGGCTTTTTTTAACGGCACTTTGCGGTCGATGAGATCGACAATATCTGTGCGAGCAATGAGCTCGTTGATAAAATCTCTAGGTATTGCCATGCGTTTCAGTCTTTGCCCTTAGACCGATGAAACAAACAAGCCGCGCTGAAGCACGGCTTGTTCGTGAAACAACACCAGATTATTGCAGTTTGGCTTTTATCTGAGCGCTTACTGCACCCATGTTGGCCCGACCTAATATCTGGCTTTTGACTAATCCCATCACTTTGCCCATATCGGCTATGGACACGGCGCCTGTCTCTTTAATCGCTGCATCAATGATCTGATGAAGTTCATCATCACTCAAAGGTTGTGGCAAAAATTCTTTTAACACCAGAATTTCTGCTTCTTCCGCAGCGGCTAACTCAGGACGTCCAGCGGCTTGATACTGCTCGATTGCATCACGCCGTTGTTTCACCATCTTGGTCAGTACAGCTATGATCTGCTCATCGGTCAGGGTTTCGCGGGTGTCCACTTCAACCTGCTTGATTGCAGCAAGCGCCATACGAATAGTGCTCAGGCGTGCCTTTTCTTTGGCAACCATCGCCTGTTTCATCTGCGCTTTAAGCTGTTCTGTTAGATTCATAATCAGGAATTAGTACAAACGTACGCGACGAGCGTTTTCGCGAGAAAGCTTTTTAGCCAAACGTTTTACCGCGGCAGCTTTGGCACGTTTACGAGCTGTAGTAGGTTTTTCATAAAACTCACGAGCACGAACGTCCGCCAGAATACCGGCTTTTTCGCAAGAGCGCTTAAAACGACGCAGAGCAACGTCGAATGGTTCATTTTCACGTACTTTAATAATTGGCATACGCCATCACCCCTTAGGTGTTATTTGTATTGAGTCACTAGACGTGACACAAGTCAGATTAAAAATGGTGCGAAATTCTAAACCGATTCGCCCTCACTTGTAAAGGGCTGAACCTTGTTAGTTTATGGCGTTCTGGTTGGATATTCGTGGGGAATCACAGTAGAATTGCCGCTCATTGTAGTTGTGGACAACATTAAGCACCATGCGGGTATTAGGTATTGAAAGCTCCTGTGACGAGACAGGTATTGCCATTTATGACGAAGAACTGGGGTTACTGTCCCATGCGTTATATAGCCAGGTAAAACTGCATGCCGATTATGGCGGTGTGGTGCCGGAACTGGCCTCACGCGATCATGTGCGCAAAATTGTGCCTCTTATCCGGGAAGCGCTGGCAACGGCCGATACCCGAATCGAAGATCTAGATGGCATCGCTTATACCAAAGGTCCGGGGTTGATTGGCGCTTTGTTGGTTGGGGCCTGTGTCGGGCGTTCACTGGCGTTTGCTTGGAATAAGCCCGCGGTTGGTGTGCATCATATGGAAGGGCATTTACTGGCACCCATGTTAGAAGATGATGCGCCTGAATTTCCTTTTGTGGCATTACTGGTATCGGGTGGACACTCAATGCTGGTGGATGTGCAAGGTATTGGTCGTTATCAGGTTTTGGGTGAGTCTATTGATGATGCTGCCGGCGAAGCCTTTGATAAAACCGCCAAACTGATGGGATTGGATTATCCCGGCGGCCCCCGTTTATCTAAGCTAGCGGCACAAGGCCACGCCGCTGACTATAAATTTCCACGGCCGATGACCGACCGTCCGGGATTGGATTTTAGCTTCTCAGGCTTAAAGACCTTCGCGGCCAACACCATCGCTGCTGAACCCGATGATGAACAGACTCGCGCCAATATTGCTCGAGCATTTGAAGAAGCCGTGGTTGATACCTTAGCCATTAAATGTCGCCGCGCTTTGGAGTTGACCGGATATCAGCGCTTGGTCATTGCTGGCGGTGTCAGTGCTAACCAGCGGTTACGCACCTCACTGGCGGAATTGATGCAAAAACGCCATGGCCGGGTGTTTTATCCCCGCGGCGAGTTTTGTACTGATAATGGTGCCATGATCGCTTACGCTGGTTTACAGCGGTTAAAGGCGGGAGCCTCTGAGGATTTGGCAGTAAAAGCGCAACCGCGCTGGCCTTTAGACTCGTTACCGGCCGTTTAACGCTATCCGTTTTTTTTGCGACGAAACATCTTCGACTCTTCGCCATTGAAGAGTCGACGGATATTGTCTTTGTGACGCCAAATGATCAGCGCTGACAACATGGTGACGGGCAGGGTAAAGCGATCGTCAAACCATAGTGTATAAAGCGGGGCTAATAGGCAAGTGACGATGGCTGCTAAGGATGAATAACGGGTCAATAACACGACCAATAGCCAAGTCCCCATCAAGCTGACCGCCATATAACTAATGGGGGCCATAGCACCTAGTGCGGTGGCTACCCCTTTGCCACCTTTAAAATCAAAAAACAGTGGGAACATGTGGCCGAGACAGGCTGATATTGCGATCACCCCCAGCCATACCCCGTGGATCCCCAGCAGGTACGCTCCATACGCAGGGAGTGCACCTTTGAGCATATCGAAAAAAAACACCAGTGCTGCTGCCCATACCCCGCCAATCCGCAACACATTGGTGGCTCCGGGGTTTTTCGAGCCTTTACTGCGCGGATCCGGTAACCCTTTGAGACGACATACCAGAATGGCGCTGGAGATAGAGCCGAGTAGGTAAGCCACGGCTATCATAACGATAATCAGCACTGCGGTATTCAAATTGGTTTCCTTACACGTCTTAAGGTATTATCGCGCACACCCAACGGGCGGCTTAAACGGCTGAGATGGTTGTGCTCATGGCGTAGCATGTCCACCAGCGTCTTATCCTACTGAAACTTGGTTCTATGAGAAAGAGCTGACCGCTAATATCCGGAGGTAAAGCGCGGATTATACCGGCTTTAAGTGTGAAAGCTTATCTGACCTCCATAATCTGCAAGGAAAACTATGGATAAAGTCCTGATAACCGGGCTGCAGGTAGATACCGTGATTGGCATCTATGACTGGGAAAAACAACTGCACCAAACACTGGTACTTGATCTAGAGATGGCCTGGGATAACCGAGCGGCTGCGGAACATGACGATTACCAGCGGGCACTATGCTATGAAACTGTCAGTAAACGGCTAGTACAGCTCATCACCGCAAAGCCCATAGAACTCATTGAAACTGTTGCCGAGCGTGTTGCTTCCTGTCTGCTGGAGGAATTTCTAGTGCCTTGGGTCAAAGTGCGAGTAATGAAACCCGGGGCGGTGGCGGCTGCACAAGCGGTGGGCGTTGAAATCGAGCGTAGCAGGTAATAGTGTGAGTTCTCGAGTCTTTATCAGTCTGGGCAGTAATATTGAACCTGAGCGTTACTTGCGGGCTGGTCTGCAGGAGTTGCAGACAATTTTCGGCGAGCTTGCCTGTTCACCTATCTATGAAAGCAAGTCGGTAGGCTTTAACGGCAGTAACTTCCTTAATATGGTGGTATCCGTGCCAACGGTGATGTCGGTTGCTGACGTTGTGGCCTGCTTTAAAGCGATTGAATTGCGCCATGGTCGGTTGCCCGGCGCCAAGAAGTTTGCGCCTCGTACGCTGGATCTAGATTTGTTGCTGTATGACGATCTGATATGTCAGAACCCAGTGGTACTACCGCGGGCGGAGATCCTCACTAATGCATTTGTTTTATGGCCGTTGGCGGAACTTGCGCCGACTTTGGTGCATCCAATTGCCGGTAAGTCCTACGCGCAACTGTGGGATGAATATGATAAGTCGCGCCAGAAACTCTGGCCAGTAGCTGTGGATTTTGGCCCGTTGGCCTGATATTTCAAGGAGTTGTATGGATATTATACAGGTGGTCATTCTCGCACTTATTCAAGGATTGACCGAATTTCTGCCGATTTCCAGTTCCGCCCATCTGATTTTGCCGTCACAGTTGCTGGGATGGCCGGACCAGGGGCTGTCGTTTGATGTGGCAGTCAATACTGGTTCGTTATTGGCTGTGGTGATCTATTTCCGCCATGAGCTATACAACATGGCAAAGGCCTGGTTGGCAAGTATTGTAAAACGCCAGTCAAGCAATGAAAGCCAGCTTGCGTGGTGGATTATTTTGGCAACAATTCCCGCCGTGTTTTTTGGGTTTATGGCAAAGGGGTTTGTGGAAACTCATTTGCGCAGTGCCAGTGTGATTGCATTTACGACTATCGTATTTGGCTTGTTGTTATGGTGGGCAGATAAACACTCCCGATTGGCGCTCACAGAATATCAGTCCGGCTGGCGTAAGTCGCTAATCATCGGTTTTGCGCAAGCGCTGGCGCTTATCCCGGGAACGTCTCGTTCAGGCATCACCATGACCGCCGCATTAATGCTGGGATTAACTCGCGAAGCTGCTGCGCGTTTCTCATTTCTGATGTCGGTACCTGTGAGTTTGGGAGCGGCAATTCTGGTGGTGAAAGATTTGGCCGAGAGTCCGGAGCCGCTTGATATGCAGGCATTACTTTTAGGAACGTCTATTTCTTTTGTTGCGGCTTATGCTTGTATCCACTACTTCCTCAAAATTATCAGCAGAATGGGCATGACACCGTTTGTTATCTATCGGTTATTGCTGGGCGTGGGGCTGTGTGTTTTTATTGCACTGCACAGCTAATAGGTGGTGGGTATCGGCAGGATATGAACGTTTTGGCAGATTTATAGGTAACAGCAAAAAAATCGGCAACACTAAAGTGTTGCCGATTTCTATGGTGGGAAATGCCACCATTATTATTTTTTGTAGCGAGTAGCTACATTGTCCAGACGGTCGTTAGCGCGTTTGGCTTCTGCCTGAGCGTCCATAGCAGCTGCTTTGGCATCTTTCACGTCAGCAGACAGTTTGCTCTGGTCAGCTTTCATTGCACTTACTTCGGCAGACAGCTGGTCAACTTTGTTACCCAAGTTGGCAACGCTTTCTTCCAAAGCAGTGGTGTTTGCACAGCCACCTAACAGAGCAGTCATTGCTACGCCAGCAATCATCAGTACTTTTTTGTTCATGAAGAAATCCCTTTTGAAGGTTTGGTTTTTAGTCGTTCGGCTGATGTTCAACCGATTCGTGCTTATTATCTCATAGCCAATTTAATTTGCTATGGGTATTAACAAAAACTCCTTTTTACCTTATCCAATATGATCAGAAATGCAAGTTTCAAGGCCTAATTCTGGGTTTCTATATGAAATATCTAACAAGTTGTGTCATTTTTTACGTAGTTTTGCTTAACAAGTCTGATTTTTTCCAGACGCTGCAGATTGAGCTGCTGGCGAATGGCGTGCCCTTGATAGCCAGCTTCAATAATCGGTTGCACATTCACTGTGGTCGCAGCGGCAAACAGCTGTTGCAACAGCTGAGCTTGAGGGTAGCTTTTGTGCTCTAAACCCAAGCGGCCGGTGGCATCCGCCTCACATATTAACGCTAGCTGTTTTAACCGCGTTGGTTTGCGCCAGAAATCCGCTTTGTCGAACAGCTTCAGTACGGTTTCCGGGCGCAACTCATCCAATATATGGATGTTCTGGTGCTGGTCGCTGGCCAGCAATGCGAGATCCCGATAGTCGGAAGGTACGCGCAGACGCTCACATAACTGGCGGATAGGAACGAGGCCGCGTTGACCATGACCATGATGTTTTGGCAACAGTTCTTTTGGTGTCAGCGCTTTGCCCAGATCATGTATTAACGTTGCAAAACGTACTTGGGGATCT
Organism: Shewanella fodinae; assembly: GCF_014651955.1. Lineage (GTDB taxonomy): Bacteria > Pseudomonadota > Gammaproteobacteria > Enterobacterales > Shewanellaceae > Shewanella > Shewanella fodinae. The sequence goes on from NZ_BMXW01000008.1 coordinate 38,043, forward strand.
GTGGTCAGTTGGGCTGCTTGCTTGAGCGCCATCAAGGTGTGGATCCCTGAGTCGATTTCCGGGTGCCACTTGGCTGGTTGTGGCACGCCAAATAGCGCATCAAGTTCTGGCATTAGGGGTTGCAATGCATTGCAACTGCGCAGCACTTCAAAAAAGATCTGTGGGGCATCACATTGCAATACTTTTTCCAGTTCTTGCCATACTCTCTCGGCCGTCAAGGCCTGCAACTCGCCACTGGCAGCAATCTGTTGCATCAATGTGAGGGTTTCAGCGGCGACGGTGAAACCTTGCGCTGCGAAACGTGCCGCAAAGCGCGCTACTCGCAGTACTCGCAACGGATCTTCCACAAATGCAGGAGACACGTGCCGTAGTAGGCGTTGTTGCAAGTCTTGCTGACCGTTAAACGGGTCATACAGTTTGCCATCTGCATCTAATGCCATGGCGTTGATGGTGAGATCTCGCCGCAATAAGTCTTGTTCCAGTGTGACATCTGGGCTGGCATAGCAACTGAATCCGCCGTAGCCGCGACCAATCTTGCGTTCTGTGCGTGCCAGTGCGTATTCCTCTTGTGTCTGAGGATGTAGAAACACCGGAAAGTCTTTGCCCACTTGACGATAGCCCAGTGCCAGCATCTGCTGCTCTGTTGCGCCCACCACCACATGATCCCGGTCTTTGACCGTTAATCCCAGCATTTGGTCGCGCACTGCGCCACCAACCAGATATGTCTGCACTTGCCATAAATCCTTCATTAATATGTCTCCTGCAAGAATAACACGGGCAATGGTTGCTGTGGACTTCATCGAGTGATCACACAATTAGCTGCAGGAGGTTTTGACAAACACTGGCCTTGTCTTAAACTGAGCTGTCTCTTTCAACCAAGGATTGCCGAGCTCATGTACAAGGCGTTTTACGGACTGAGTGATAACCCGTTTTCCATTGCTCCCAACCCCAGTTATCTGTTTTTAAGTGATCGTCATCGGGAAGCACTGGCGCATCTGAAATATGGTCTGGGAGAAACCGGTGGCTTTGTATTGCTTACTGGTGAAGTCGGTACCGGAAAAACCACTGTGTCGCGCTGTTTGTTGCGACAACTGCCGGAAAATACCGATACCGCCTTTATTCTGAACCCATCGCTGACGGAAGCTGAACTGCTGGCGACTTTGTGTGACGAGCTAGGTATTCACTACGGCGAGGCACCAACACTTAAACAACTGACCGATCTTATCAGTCGTTATCTGCTCGATAACCATCAGGCAGGTAGAAATACCGTCATGATTATTGACGAGGCCCAGCATTTGCGGCCGGAGGTGCTGGAGCAACTGCGACTGTTGACTAATTTGGAAACCGATACCAAGAAACTGTTGCAGGTCATTCTTATCGGTCAGCCTGAATTACAACAACTGCTGAAACGTCAGGAATTGCGGCAGTTAGCGCAACGTATCACGGCGCGTTATCACTTATTACCGCTGACAGAGCAGGAAGTCGGGCTCTATGTGCAACACCGATTACAGGTTGCTGGACGGATGGAACCGCTGTTTAACAAGGGGGCTATTCGCGCACTGCACCGCTTTAGTGGCGGTATTCCCCGCATTATTAACCTGTTGTGTGAACGCGCACTGATGGCGGGGTATGGTCAGTCTCGTACCCCCATTGATCGCAAGATGGTGAACGCTGCGGCGGCTGAGGTGTTGGGCGAATTACCTCGGCAACGGCGCTGGTGGCTGCCACTGTCAGCCTTAGGCGCATTAGTGCTGGCGTTTGGTGGCGGCTATTACTGGCAGAATTATTACCACCAAGGCATAAATCTGGCGCAGGCATCGGAAAATACGGTCGCTTTGGCCCCGGCCCAACCTGCTACCCATGTAGCGGACAAACAGGTCACGCTGACCGAGCGAGTTTTGACCAGCGCTATCGATAAGAGCCGAGACATTGATACCGCCTATGCGGCATTGTTTGGCCTATGGAGTAAAGCGCCTTATGCCGGAGTTTCTGCCTGCCAATCGGCGAGCCAGTTGGGCTTGGCCTGTTTTCAGCAGCAAGGGACCCTGAGTTCATTGCAAAAATTGAATTACCCCGCGGTTGTGTATCTCACCGACGATGCAGGTAAAGCATTTTATGGCACGTTGGTTTCCAGCAATGCGCAACAATTGTTATTGCAGTTAGGCGAGCAGCAATTCTGGGTAACTGATGATTGGTTCAATCAGCACTTTAGTGGCATGTATGAATTATTGTGGCAACCAGCAGCTCAGGCGCAGCAGGCTATCACCCCTAGCTCTAGTCTCGACAAAGTACAGTGGCTGGAAAATGCCTTAGCAACCGCTAGTCAACGGTCGCCGCGCGTAATGAGCTACTTTGATACAGAGCTGGAGCAGGAGTTAAAAGACTTTCAGCGAGCTCACGGTTTGCCAGTTGAAAGTGATGCCTCATTGGCAACACTCGCTCAACTAAGTATTTACCAGCATAATCATGGTCCGGTGCTGCAAAACGGAGGAGCTCGCTGATGTCGATTCTGTTGGATGCAGTAACCCGCGCCAAGCAACAGCAACTGGATAGTAATCTCGACCCCGTGTTGACCCCTAGAATAGCCATAGAAAAAACAACATCATTACCGTGGAAACCAATAGCTGTGGTGATGATGGCTTTGCTAGCTGGTGGTGCATTGGCGTTTGCTTGGCATTGGCAGGTTAAGGCGGTAAGTGCAGTGGCTCCTGAGCCGCAAGTGCCTGCAGTGGCGAGTGTGCCGCAGGTTAAAACGAATACAGCCAACGATACAGCGGCAGATGCGGGAGTTCGGGTAGCCGGGCGCGCCGCTCTGCCTATTGCACAGCCATTACCGAGCCCTCAGTATGCTGCTCAGGTAGTGACATCTCAGCCGAATCAAGCTGTTGCGGTTGATAAAACGGTGACTCCGAGTGCGCAACCGCAAGTGGTTGAAAGTGTGGCGGCCAATGATGGTAACGATCCGATAATCCTTGGGGCGCAACCAAATCAAAGAGGGTTGCAAGCGCTGCAAGATCTGAAAAATGAAGTACAAACTGCAGCTGACGAGACCGGCATTGAAGATCAACCTCAGCCCCAATCTCAACCGGTGCAAGAAGATCAGCAAGCGTTGATTGCCAAATTTCAGGCGGCGCTAAGCGAAGTGGAACGGCGCAATGCCATTGACAAACCTATGACGCCGACCGAGGAGCAGCCTTTACCCAAACAACAGAACCTGCAATATCCCTCTTATGGCAACCTGCCCGCCAGTTTGCAGCTGCAGGTGCCAGAATTTAATATTACCGCGCATATGTATGCTACCGATCCCACAAAGCGCTGGCTGAATGTGGATGGCAAGGAGTTGCAAGAAGGCGACAAAATTAAGGGCAAACTTAAAATTATTGAGATCCGTCCACGTGATGTGGTACTGGATATTCAAGGAACACGTTTTAAAGTACCTGCGATATAGGCACTCGATTGATGACTAAGAAAAGGCGCTGTTAGGCGCCTTTTCTACTTATCGGATACAAATGTTGTTTGTCAGTTATTAAGGTAGTGCCCTAATAACAGCGTTAGGCCATACCCCGTACAGTAAGAGAGTAACAGTGCTGGCACATATTTGAGATAAGAAACAAACGTCAACTCTTTAACTTTGCTCATGGCAATAATTCCAGAAGCCGAACCAATGACTAGCAAAGAGCCGCCGACACCCACCGCGTAAGTCAGTCCTAACCAACCAGAAAGTGCTAATTGCGGATCGGCCTTAAGCAGCGCTGCGGTCAATGGCACGTTATCCAGCAATGCTGAGCCCATACCGGTCACAAAATTGGCAATATCTGGATTATGTCCGGCGTAAACCTGTGCCAGTTGATCGAGTACTCCAATCTCCTTCAGCATTCCAACCAGTAACAGAATTCCTAAGAAAAACAGCAGGGTGTCGTATTCAACCTGACGAATATATTCGAGGATGCGGATCTCTTCTGTATCGGTATGAACCGTTTTCCCCACCAAAAACATCACCGATAGTCCGGTGAGAAAGGTGAGTACGGGAGGAATACCAAACAATATATTGAGCAGCATGGTAAGGATAATGGTGCTGATGAAAATCAATGCAATGATCAGATCAACCGTTTCATATTGTTGCTGCACCGGAACCGCGCTTACTGTGCCTTTGGCACTCAGCGAGAACAGAATTGCCAGCAAAATGACCGCAACTGCTGCCGGAATCACCAGCAGTAGCAGATCTATCATGTGCACATGGCCGCCTAAGAAGATCATCAGAGTCGTCACGTCACCGGTAATCAACGAAACCCCACCGGAGTTCACGGCAAAAATAATCAATACCGCCATCCGACGCCGAAGGTGACTGTCGAGTTGGAAGGTCGTCAATAGCCCTAATGATACCAGTGTCGCCGTGACGTTATCGCAAATGGCCGACAGCCCCAGCGAAAACAGGGCAACTTGGATCATTAACATCCTGACGCTGATCTGCTGTGGGAACAGTTTGCCAACAATAATCTGGATCATTCCCTTCGCATTTAGATAGGCAACAAACGTCATGGTCGACATGAGAAATAACCATAAGGTAGCGATTTCTAGCAGATTTTCTGATAATCGCTCCTGAACCAGTTTTTGATGACCACCATCGCCAGCCGCGACGAATAAGGCAATCCACGAAATACAGCCTAGAAACAGCGTCGTTTTGGCCTTATTGATGTGAGTGATTTCTTCAAAAATAATACTAAGCAGTGCCAGCACCGCCAAGATGAGTAAAAAAGTGTGCAGCATGGGTCGTCCCTGCCAGAGTCTGCGTCAGCCATGAGTGCTGACTATCAAGCTTCAATTAAGGTTGGTGTGATAAAGCGCACAGATCTGAACATATTGTGGGTGGTGTTGCAATCCGAACGCTGCTCAGAAATGATGGGACTTTGGTCGGGTGGCATTTGCATCTAGCGCTGGTATATCCTACGCCGTTACTGTCAATCCCGCCGTTGGGAGAAGGCGCTGAGATCTTGAAGGCGTCTTAGCTGTAAAAAACCACCTTCTGAAGAAGGTGGCTTTGTGATTACCCCCTAAAAGGGGGCCTTCTATACAAGAGCAAGCTCAGCTTGCTCTTGTTTTTCGACTCTTTCTTGATGGCGGACATACCTGCGAATTATTTCTTCATTAATACCAACAGAATCTACGAAATAACCCCTTTGCCAGAAGTGATTTCCCCACATTTTGTTCTTTCGCAAATATGGAAATTTGCTGAATAGCTTCAGCGCCACCTTCCCCTTTAATGCACCCATCAAGTTTGATATCGATAGTTTCGGTGGAACTTTGACCACTAAATGCACATGATCCACTTGAACATTTAATTCCATCACTATGCAGCCTAACTGCTGACAATATATGTGAATACAACGATAGACTTCCTTGCCCACGTTATTCTTTAGTATCCGAAATCGGTACTTCGGAGTCCAAACTATGTGATATTGACATCGCCAAAATACATGCGACGCTTGTTCGTATCTACTCATGTTATTTGCCTCTTTGACTTCGCTAAAAATCGAGGAAGCATTTANGGGGCACATGGCCCCGTTGTTTTAGCTGTGAACTGAATTACTTCATTTTGGCAAATACTTTGTCGGCAGCGGCAAGCGTGGCGGCAATCTCTTGCTCGCCGTGAGCCATTGACAAGAAACCTGCTTCAAAAGCGCTTGGTGCCAGATAAACGCCTTCATCCAGCATGCCGTGATAGAACACTTTGAACTGCTCGACATTGCACTTAGTGACTTGGGCAAAGTTGGTCACTTCTGGTGCATCGGTGAAGAACAGACCAAACATGCCACCTACATAATTCACCGCCATTGCGATGCCATGTTTGGCGGCAGCGGCTTTTATGCCTTCTGCAACCCGTTTGGTTTTCTCTGCCAGTGCTTCGTAAATCCCAGGTTCACATAGTGCTTCCAATTGTGCCAAACCAGCACTCATGGCAATTGGGTTCCCCGAAAGGGTGCCTGCTTGGTATACCGGCCCAGTTGGCGCAACATATTGCATCACGTCTTTACGGCCGCCAAACGCACCGACTGGCATACCGCCACCAATCACTTTACCCAGAGTGGTGAGATCGGGTGTCACACCATAATAACCTTGGGCGCCACCTTTGGACACGCGGAAACCGGTCATCACTTCATCAATGATTAACAGCGCTTGGTAGTCATCACAAATCGCCCGCAATCCTTGCAGGAAGCCAGGCTGAGGCGGTACACAGTTCATGTTACCGGCAACGGGCTCCACGATAATACAGGCGATTTCATTTGGATATTGTTCGAACAAAGCTTTCACTGAATCGAGATTATTGTACTCAGCCGTTAGCGTATGCTTGGCAAAGTCCTCTGGGATCCCTGGAGAACTTGGCTGGCCCATGGTCAGAGCACCGGAACCGGCTTTTACCAGCAGACAATCGGCATGACCGTGGTAGCAGCCTTCAAATTTGAGAATTTTGTCGCGCTTGGTGAAGCCACGTGCCAAGCGGATAGCGCTCATGGTGGCTTCCGTACCTGAGCTCACCATACGAACTTGCTCAATGGAGGGCACCATCTCTTTAACTTTCAGCGCCATTTTTACTTCGAGGGCAGTTGGTGCGCCGAAAGACAGGCCATTAGCGACGGCATTCAATACGGCTTCACGGATTTTGGGATGATTGTGACCCAGGATCATCGGTCCCCATGAACCCACATAATCCACATAAGCCTTGCCATCGGCGTCATAGATATACGCGCCATCGGCTTTGTCTATAAACAGTGGGGTGCCGCCCACACCGTTGAAGGCGCGCACCGGTGAGTTAACACCGCCGGGAATAGTTTGCTTGGCCTGTTCAAACAGGTCTTCAGAACGGGTCATATCATTTCCTTACAGTTGATAGCCGACTTATCTGTCGGCCTTGCGTGAATACCAGTTGACCGGACACTCGTATTGTTCCAGTTGATGGGCCACACCGAGTGTCAGGGCGAACAGTGCCATACGGATCAACAAGCCATTATCCGCCTGGCGGAAAATAGCCAAGTAAGGATGGTTGTTGAGATCGTTATCCAACTCGTTGGCCTGCGCGCGGGAATCCCGTGGCAGTGGATGCATGATAACGGTATTGGACTTACAGTTTTTGGTGTAGATGGCACTGTTCAAACGGAATTTGCCACGATACTTATCCGCTTCTTCTTGGGACGGGAAGCGTTCTTCCTGGATCCGTGTCAGATACAGAATATCAGCATCATGTAAATTACCTTCCAATTGATCGGTAATTGTGACGCGATGGCCAGCATTTTCAATGTCGGCGATCACAGAGTCTGGCATCGCCAGCTCTTTTGGTGAAATCAGGGTAAAACTGATGTTTTTGTACATGCACAACAGGCGCGACAGTGAATGCACTGTACGGCCGAATTTCAGATCGCCCACCATCGCGATGTGCATACCATCAATGGTCATCCCATTGCTGTTAAGCTCTTTTTTTATGGTGAACAGATCTAACAGCGCTTGCGTTGGGTGTTCGTTGGAACCATCACCGCCGTTAATCACCGGCACTCGCGAGCCTTCGGCAAATTCTTTTACTGAAAATGATTGTGGGTGACGCATGGCGATAACATCGGAATAGCTGGACAGTACTCGGGCGGTATCATATAGCGATTCACCCTTCGACAGGGATGAGTTGGCCATGCCAACCGTTTCTGCTACTCGGCCACCTAACAGGTCGAAGGCGCAGCCAAAGCTGACGCGGGTACGAGTACTGGGCTCAAAAAACAGGTTACCTAAAATGGCACCGTCAAGCACACGAGTACGTTTTTCCCGTAATGCGTAGGGGGTCATACGCTTGGCAACATCAAAAATGGTTTGAATGGCGTCCAGATCTAACTGGTTTACAGACAGGATGTGAGATCCCTGGAATTGGTTCATCAGCCTTGTTTCCGTGTAGGGTGTGCCTTTGTGGCACAGTGGTTGTAGGGTGTTTGGCTGAGGCGAAACTATAACAGATGCCCCTAATCATTAAAATGATCTGTCTCGGAAAATTACCGAAAGTTGTCTTGGGTAACACCTAGTGAACGATGTTGAATTTCAAATTTAGCTCTTTCAGTTAAAAATGGCATATGGCAATAAAAACAAATAGCTAGCAATACCTAAACGATAGTTTGCGCTGTTTAACAGGTAATATTTTGCGGTAATCACGTCCGGTATGTTGCCTGCACCACAGAACGCTAATGCAATTGCATAAAAAAATGGAGAATTGCCAGTGTATGCCTTAGCATTAGCCAGCCGCTCATATACGGTGACGGCCTAGTTTTCGGCAAATTGACTAACAGCTAAGTACCCAAACACATGCCTAAGTTTCCAGATTTTCACTTCCACCCGGGGACCCAACTCAGACTGCGTTTAAGTTCTAACTATTTTACAACGCACCCGGATTATCTGGTGTTACTGGCGTTGTCTGCGTTAGTAGGCGCGATTGCCGGCCTGATCGTGTCAATGTTCGAAATTGCTATCCATTTCATGACAGATTACCGTATTCACTACTTCGATGAGCTGGGATTGCCTGCGTGGATAACTGCGATTTTGGTGATTATTACAGGGGCGGTAGTGGCTGCATTGGGTTTTTGGCTAACAGCCCGCATTGCACCTGAGACCGCAGGCAGTGGTATTCCACATGTTGAAGGTGCCTTGGATGGTTTACATGACATTCGCTGGTGGCGAGTGTTGCCGGTTAAATTTATTGCCGGGGTTTGTACTATCAGCTCTGGAATGGTATTGGGGCGGGAAGGGCCGTCGGTGCAGATTGGTGGTGCAGTTGGCCGCATGTGTGCCGAGGCGGCAAAGCGCTTTCAGTATGCACCGCATGTGTTAACCGCGTCTGGCGCGGCTGCCGGATTAGCGGCGGCTTTTAATGCACCATTAGCAGGCATTCTGTTTATCGTTGAGGAGATGCGGCCGCAGTTCCGCTATAACTTTACCTCGTTTAAATGTATTACGCTGGCGACACTCATGGCCACCATTGTGCTGCGCTATTTCCGCGGTCAAGAGGCGGTAATGGACATTCCCACGTTCAAAGTGCCGCCACTGGCCTCATTATGGTTGTTTGTGGTGCTAGGAATAGTTTTCGGCATTGTTGGCATCTATTTTAACCGCTGGATTTTGCGGGCAACGGCGGCCTTCAAAAAGTATCACCACAACCGTTTGCTTAAGGTGACCTTGACCGGCGCGTTGTTCGGTGGTGTGTTTGCTTTTTTCCAACTCTATGTTCCAGATATTTCCGGGGGTGGTATCGCGCTGATTACGGATTTTGTGCGTGAACCGATGGCCTGGGCGATTCTGGTGTTGTTGTTTGCGCTGCGGATGCTGGCAACTATCAGCTGCTTTGCTTCAGGCGCTCCAGGTGGCGTTTTTGCCCCTATGCTGGCGTTGGGTACTTTATTGGGGCTGGCGTATGGTATTGTTGCTGCAGGATTATTTCCTGACTTAGTCGCTGAACCTGGCATTTACGCGGTGGCAGGTATGGGCGCGCTATTTGCTGCCACGGTACGCGCTCCGGTGACAGGCATTGTACTGGTGGTAGAAATGACGGATAACTACCAGTTGATTCTGCCGTTACTGGCAACCTGTTTAGGCGCCACTTTTATTGCACAAGCACTGGGTGGCAGTCCTTTATATTCGGCCCTGTTACAACAGTCACTGGCGGCTAAGGCGGCCGAGGCCAACGCCGCTGCTACCGTCGATGCCGAGCAGAGCAATGCGGGTGAGGTACCTGCAGATGTTGCGGCTGATGCTACCGCTGCAACTGCTGGTGGCGAAGATGAAAAGCCCGCAACTTCAGCGTAATCAGCAGGACTTGATAAAGAACTGAACAAGTGCTCTCGCATGAGTTGCTAATACGCGCCGATGGTGGCATAACTCCGTAACATCCCTTTGAGGTGCTCCGTAATTAAGGCGGAACACTTTTTAAGTTTTGACGCCAGCCGTCGCATTTAGCGATGGTGACGGGGTTCCCCACACTCACGATTGCCTATAGGGGCCACAAGATAATGGCAAAATATCACCGTTGGCTATTTCGGCTGCAGCTACTGGAGCGAAATATCCGACCATCATCTGTGTATTTACTGGCACTGCTACTGATTGCGTTTGCCGTTGGGGCGTTATCCCTGTCGCTGTGGCAAGATAATAGTCCCACTTCAAATAAATCTAATATTATTAAGATCAATCAATTAAGAGCTGAATTGACTGGACAGTCACAAATATTGGCCAGTCGTAACCTTGAATTACAGTTGGCAAAAGAGTCCAATAAACAGATGCAGGAGATGTTTGCCAAGCAACATCAGAAGCAGCAGGAGTTGGAGCGAGAGCTGACGTTTTACCGCAGTATCATGGCGCCAGAGAACAATGTTGATGGCGTGGCGATTAACGGTATGGAGTTACAAGCAGGGCATAAAGCCGGGAGTTACCGTCTGCGGCTTGTCCTGACTCAACTACAGAAACGTAAGCAGCCGCTGAAGGGCAATGCCGAGGTAACGTTACAAGGGCTTAAAGCGGGTAAAGAAACCAACATCAGCTTGGAGTCTTTGATAGGTAAAGGCAAACTTAATTTTAACTTTAAGTATTTCCAGGTTGTTGAAACCGAATTTGTGCTTCCAGATGCCTTCGAGCTGCAGCGGATCTCGGCTAAAGTGATTGTGCCTGCTAGCCGTTGGAGCAAAGGCGGTGAAACCGAACAAAGTTATAGTGTGCCTGAATTACTGACTGGAGAAAAAGACTCCGGCATAATACTTGAACAAGAAGGTCAGGTATTAGATAATTCGCCACAGCAATCAGATGTAAGAGGTAGTAATGACTGAACAAGCTGAATCAGCAATGCCCATCCGTTTTACTGATGCGGCGGCTGCAAAAGTAAAAGCTTTGCTGGAAGAAGAACAAAACAGTGCGCTTAAACTGCGGGTTTATGTGACTGGTGGCGGCTGTTCAGGATTTCAGTACGGCTTCACCTTCGACGAAAAAATTAACGATGGTGATTTAACCGTAGAAAAGCAGGGCGTACAACTGATAGTTGACCCAATGAGTCTGCAATATCTGGTCGGTGGCGAAGTGGATTACACTTCCGGGCTGGAAGGCTCTCGCTTCTTTGTTAAAAACCCTAATGCTAAAACCACCTGTGGTTGTGGTGCCAGTTTTTCTGTTTGACCCAGACACCACGAAAAAACCGTCCAGATGGACGGTTTTTTTATCTCTTTTTCAAGTTCAACCTTTGCTACTGCATAATATTGAAGTTGATATCTCGACAGAAAAAGCGACTGACCTTAGCGCTGAACACCAGCCACAGTTGTAGCATGGTCAGTGCGATCAATAATCCTATACTTAGCCAGCCAGGAACGCTATCTAGGTAATGCCACAGTTGGCTTTGTTGGAGTTGCTGTTGCAGTTGTGGGTTAATCTCAAGCAGATATGGCAGCAATGTGCTACCTGTTAGGCCGACAATAGCGTAACCCCGCAACAACCACAATCCCGCCTTATGACGTGCCGTGATGGCGAGTAACATCATTAAGGTTAATAGCGACAGAATAACTCCACGACCATAAAACAGCCCACTCAGTGCCAGTATTGCGTATACCAGCATCAGCGCTAATAAGCGTTTCGGTAGGGGACTTTGGGTGGGCGCAGTCATCAAAAACTCAGTGTGATTTTTTAGGCGAAAGGGTTTCGTCGAACTCGTAAGGTGATACTACCACTCCCAGATCGTCAACCAGCGGGAATACAGCAACCAGCAAGTCATCGTCGGCCATCCCAGGAGTCCAACGTTCCTGCCAGTCCCATAGGCTAACAGACAACGGCTGACAATCCTGCCAATCTTCCTGGGCCCACTCTCTAGCGGCTTCTTCGCTCGGCCAAACCGGAATACAGTCTTCGTCCTCAGTGGTCAGCATTACGCAGCCATTATCGTCATGTAACACCCATAACTCTTTTTTCTCACGGACTTGCTCAATCATATAGTCAAAGCGTTTGTCCGGTGACATTTTAGGTGTTTTTTTCGTGGATGTTTCAGCTTTCACTGCATTCGGTCCTGTCAACTGTTGAGGCGGCGCATGCTACCACTGTGGTGTGAGATGATAAAGCCTCTGCCATATTATTTTGCTGGAAATCTAGCACCCAGCACCGCTTCTCTGGATGCGCCAGTGACCGCTGGCAGGTTGGCGGGTAAACCTTCAACATGGCGTAGTGCCAGCCAAGCAAAGGCAATACCCTCGACCCATTTGGGATCTACGCCCAGCGCGGCAGTCGACAGTAAATGGTGTTGCGGTAATAGCGCCGCCAGCCGTTGCATCAGTGTTTTATTCAGGGCACCACCGCCGCAGACGTAAACCTCACCACTAGTGCATAGTTTGCGAATGTCATTGGCAATGCTATGGCAGCTCAAATCTAGTAGTGTTGACTGGATATCCTCTTCACTCAATTGTCCAAACTCTGACAACTGTTGTTCCAGCCATGCTTGGTTGAACAGCTCGCGCCCGGTACTTTTGGGATAGGCTTGTGAGAAATAGGGATGAGACAGTAGTTGCTGCAATAATCCTTGATGGGTGGTGCCGCTGGCGGCCCATAGACCATCGCGATCGAATGGTTGCTGTTTCACCTGTTGGATCCACGCATCGATTAGTGTGTTGCCGGGACCGGTATCAAATCCTAGCACTTGGCGGCTGTCTCCCGGCAGATAAGTCACATTACCTATACCACCAATGTTGAGGATCACTCGTGTAACGCCAGCTTCGGCAAAAACCTGTTGATGGAATGCGGGAACAAGTGGGGCACCTTGTCCTCCCAGCGCGATATCTTTGCGGCGAAAGTCGGCAATAACATCGATGCCGGTTTCCGCTGCAATAGTATTGGGATCGCCTATTTGCAAAGTAAAACCGACCTCTAAATTGGGCATGTGTCTGACGGTCTGACCGTGGCTGCCGATCGCGATAATCTCTGAGGCCGGAATCTGTGCTTTTGCTAGCAGTTGAGTAACTGCTTGCGCAAATATTTTCCCAACCGTGCGGTCCAGGCGACCCAGGCGATTAATTTCATCGTTGCCGGGTTGGCACAACCGCTGTAGCCCTTTATACAGATGCTCGGGATAATCCTCTGTATGGTGGGCCACCAGTTTAGGTTGGTTTCCCGAAAAATCCACCAGTGCAGCATCTACGCCATCCATGCTGGTGCCTGACATCAGTCCGATGTAATAAGCGGTTTTCATGTGCATATTTCCGTTATTGTCTGGCAATTCTGATCTGTTGATTATGGGCTATGGTTGCCATGAGCTGATTACTGATAGCCATAAATTTAGCTTTTTCTTTGGTGGCGATAGGCAAAGCCTTCGGCAAGTCAACGGTGCGTGGATTGCGGTGGGTGCCGTTGACGATAAATTCATAATGCAGATGGGCGCCGGTTACCCGGCCTGTGCGCCCTAACGTCCCGATAATTTGCCCTTGTTTGATGTTATCGCCGCGTTTGACTTTGCGTTTGTTTAAATGCAGATACTTAGTGGTATAGGTGTCATTGTGTTTGATGAACACATAATTACCATTGTACTGGTTGTAACTGGCTTCAATCACTTTGCCGTCACCGGCAGCTTTTATGGGGGTACCAATGGTGGCTACATAATCTACGCCCCGGTGGGGCCGCACCAATCCGGTAACCGGATGCAGACGCTTGGGGTTAAAGTTAGAGCTCACATACTTAAAGTCGACCGGTGAGCGCAAGAAGGCTTTACGCATGCTGCGGCCATCCGCTGAATAATAGTTACCATCGGAATAACGCACGGCAGTATAACGCTGGCCTTGGTTGATGAATTCTGCCGCCATAATATTACCGTTGCGTAAAAACTGACCATCGGCATATTCCTGTTCATAGACTAGGGCAAAGCTGTCGCCAGCACGCAGATCCAATGCAAAATCCACATCCCAGCCAAAGATGGTTGCCAATTGCATGATCTGCGCCGGGGTCAGTCCAGCATCTACCCCAGCGTTCCAGAAATTACTTTTGATTTCGGCACTGACAAACTGCTGCCGGTTTTCCACATCTTTGTTGGTCACTTTGGCTTGATAACCCTCACCATTCTTTAAAATGATCAGGGTAGAGATAGCATCTATCTGGTAGCGCAGTTCCTGCAATGCGCCACTGCTATCTTTACCAATGATGATCTCTTCACCCGGCATGATTTTGATTAAGTTCTGTTTTGCCAGCGGCAGTTGAGTAATGTCATAGACTTCTCGCGCACTTAGTTGTGCTCGGTTAAACACTGCAGCCAGCGTGTCGCCTTGCTTGATATCAAAATGTTCCAGCTCGGCCATTGCACTGGGTTCTGTATCGGTTTTCGGCTCAAGCGCCTGTTGGGTTTCGTCGGTGATTTCTTCTGTGATGGCTTCGGCTGCGGCTTCAGACTCCTCTGGCACGCCACTCTCAGACGTTTCTACCGCTGCTGGTGCCGCTGGCGTACGGAATGCCAGTGGCACCTCGTAGCGGATATTGCTGTTAGTCGCAGGTGTTTGGCGCGAAGCCGAGGCATCATCAACGGGAAATATCAGTACGATAAAAGCGAAGACAACGAGAATACAGAGCAGAATCTGGTGTTTTTTCGGCAGTAGTTGGAACAGTGTTATAAGTTTTGCCATTGACCCCGGTACCAAATCGTCAAACTTGGGCATTACGCACCAGTTTACACACTTTAAATTAGGCTGGCTAACAAGTAACATAAGTCTCTTTGATTTTGAAGTGCCTTGGGAGTTGTTGGCAAAATGGCTGATTTAGCGCAGGTAATGGCGGAGATTAAACGCGGTACTGACGAAATTCTGCTGGAATCTGATCTGGTTGAAAAACTGCAAGAAGGGCGTCCGCTGAAGATTAAACTCGGTGCTGACCCAACCGCACCCGATATTCATCTGGGACACACAGTAATCCTGAATAAGCTGCGCACTTTCCAGGAACTTGGTCATGAGGTGATTTTCCTCATCGGTGATTTCACCGGTATGGTGGGGGATCCAAGTGGTAAAAATAGTACTCGACCACCGCTGACGCGGGAACAGGTATTGGCCAATGCCGAAACCTATAAAGAGCAGGTGTATAAGATCCTTGACCCGGCGAAAACCCGTATTGTGTTTAATTCTAGTTGGCTGGAGCAACTCGGCGCGGCAGGGATGATCCGCTTGGCATCGCGACAGACTGTCGCCCGCATGATGGAACGGGACGATTTTAAAAAGCGTTACGCTGCGGGCCAATCAATTGCCATCCACGAATTTATGTACCCCTTGTTGCAGGGCTATGACTCTGTCGCGCTGCATGCCGATGTGGAATTGGGTGGCACCGATCAGAAGTTTAATCTGCTGATGGGCCGTGAACTGCAAAAGGCTGAAGGACAAAAGCCACAAGCCGTCATTATGATGCCGTTGCTGGAAGGGCTGGATGGCGTTAAGAAAATGTCCAAGTCTGCGGGTAACTATATCGGTGTTAGCGAAGCCCCTGATGAGATGTTCGGTAAACTGATGTCTATCTCTGATGAACTGATGTGGCGTTATTTTGAGTTGTTGTCATTCCGTCCTTTGGGCGAAATCGAACGGTTTAAGACAGATGTGAGCAACGGTGCTAATCCTCGTGATATCAAGATCTTGTTGGCAAAAGAGATCATTGCCCGTTTCCATAGTGAGACCGCTGCCGAGGCCGCACATCAGGCATTTATCGACCGTTTCCAAAAAGGTGCCTTGCCGGAGGATATCGAAGAGATCACTGTGACTGCCGGGGCTGAAGGTGTTGCGGTGGCTAATCTGCTGAAAGATGCCGGGCTGGTGGCGTCTACATCTGAAGCCCTGCGCATGATTAAGCAAGGCGCGGTGAAGATGGATGGTGAACGGTTGGATGACGGCAAACAACACTTTGCGGCTGGTGTGACTGCCGTATTTCAGGTGGGTAAGCGCAAGTTTGCCAAGGTCACCGTGGGTTAACGATAATGTTTTGCGACCACAAAGGGCCAACTGGCCCTTTGTTTTTTCTAGGGTTCTGTCGAGTCAATCGCATTGGCTTTACAGTGCTTGGTGCTAAAAAAATCATCTTTACTGCAACGCCAACTCAAGCGGGCTTTATGCAGTTCCCAATTACCGGCTTTTTTGTCCAACGCTAAGATCAATAACAGCTGTGGATGACCAAGTTTAGGCGGCCTGACACTGTAGGTGATGACTTGTCCTTGATACTCTTTTGATTTCACCAGTTCGAAACTAGCGCCTGCATATTGTTGGCTGATGAGCTTGGGGTCGTGACTCCAGGCAACCTGCTGTTGCTGCGCTTGTGCCAAGGTCTTATTGAAATGATTGACGGGCTGCGTTGCGTAAGATAGCACCATCGGCGCTTCTGGTAATGCCTGATGAGCGATTGTTTCCAACGTGGCGGCCGCCTTACCACAGTAAAGTAGCAACAAACCTAAGATTACGCCGGTTAAAAAACGCCCCATGAACACCTCTTTCTTTCATACAACGCGAGCTATTTAGGTAGTCTCTCCTGTCTATTGGGACTGCTGTTGAATGAAAGAGTTCCTTCAGCGCTTACTGAACTGCTAGTTGGTCTGCCATCGTCTGGTAGTCAATGAAATCTTGATGTTTGATTACCCGGTGATTCAACATATCCAGATTGAGGGTAGTGACGCCAGGGATAGCGATATCGATAATTTTCCCGGGTTTACCGAACTGCTCTCCCGGGCCTTTGAAGTGATAGTTACCTATCATGACCACTAATGACCCCGAGTTGAACATATGCTCGATGTTGAATTCGTATTCCAATACGCCACGATGTGCCCGTTCTAGAAATTCTATGATATGGCGAGAGCCGGTGTAACTGCGGCCTGCTGTGACATCAATAAAAACACTGTCACGGTTGTAAAAGGTTTCCAGCTTCTGATAATCGTGATTGGTGTAGGCGTCGATATAGCTCATGGCCATCTGTTGTTCTCGCGGCATTTCACTGTTATCCGCCAACAAAGGGAAAGCTATCATGACTAAAATCAACCACAGATAACGCAAACTATTTTCTCTTCCGGACAATTGTTGATACAAGATGCTGCGACATAGATACCGTTGCGGATAGTGTCGTCCGGACTGTATAAAAAATACCATCAGCAGAAATCCGGAGGGTTTTGGCATAATGCCTTGTGCTCTAGAGCGAATCAACCCTCAGGGCACAGGGAAATGTCAGCAACGGTCAATCTTGGGTAAAACGGCGGCAACACTGCGTCGCAATGTTTAAATATCATCCATTTGTTGCAAATGGATGTTAAGTGCATCCACTGAAATACGAATTTCCAGCACGGATAGAACCAATGAATACAACAGAAGCAGCAGACTGCCACCAAAAACCAGCGAACCAGCCTGATTGAACCCCAGATAAATCAGTATCATACATAGCACGCATAAGGCGAAACTGGAAACGCCAGCTTCCTGCATGCGTCTGATGATCACAATCCGCCGTCGCAGATTTTTCAGTTGTTCACTGGCTACTGGCTTTTCCGCTGCGCTGAGGCTGCGGATCAGTGCTGCCAGCGAGAAAAAACGGTTGGTATATGCCAGCAGTAGCAGCGAAATCGCCGGGAATAACAGCGCTGGAGTGGTCAGCGATATAGACATTTGTTCCAGCACGATATCTCTCCTGAATTCCATAAAACGACAAACGTATTATATGAAGCTTTTAATGGGCGTGAAACCAGCGTAGAACTACCCAAATCACAGGAATGGCACAGAGCAAAATTAACCAGAAGGCCATTGCAGCTTTTACCAGACTACGAGCGCGGTCAATATCAGCCGCTAACGGCAAGCTACCAAAACGATAACGGTTGCTATTGATCTTGTTGCCTGTGTATTTTTGTGGTCCTCCCAGCTCAATATGCAGCATCGCTGCGCTTAAAGCATATAGTTGCTGGTAGCTGTTAAGTTCAGGGTTCTGCACAACAGGGAAGCGTTTAAACAGCCAGGGTAAGCCTCCGTTAATCGCCAAAGAGAATCGCCATAGCCATGAGGGTAGCCAGAACAACATCTGATTAGCCCAACTTAATGGTTGACTGAAATAACGGTAGCGGGGGGCTTGTGGCCACCAGCGTTGCTGTAGTTGCCACAGCATGGCGAGCAGCAAACAAACCGGAGCACCAAATAATATATAAGCCAGCAAACTTGCCAGCAGTCGATAAGCGGGCATCGTCACCAGCGTTTCAATGGTGGTTTTGGCAATACCTGTTTCAGACAACTCCTCGGTATCACGGGCGACCCAAGACGACAACCGACTTCTGGCGAGCACTTTGTCTTGTGCTTTTAAAGACTGACTGATCTCAGCTGCAACGCCAACAAAGCGCAGATCCTGCAGACAAAAATAGAGGAGCAGCATTTCAAAAAACCACGGATATACCGCCAGATATAACAGCAGTGAGCTAATTACCCAAAAGGGTAATATCAGTAGCAGTAATGCTAATATCCCCGCCAGTGCCTGTTGGTTGGCCGCACGGTTGGTATGCAGCACTTTCGCCGCAAGCGCATTTGCCAGTTCTCCCAACCATAGTAATGGCTGAAAATGCGCTGGCAGTGGCAGCAGTTTTATCGCCAGTAATGGCACCAGCATCGTGGCGAAATAACGCAGTAATTCGCCATCTTCAGTCAGCAACTTATTGATAAAGGTCGCCAGCATCAGTTTGGCTCAGAGGTGATGTAACATGCCAATCACCATCAACGCCGAATGCTTGCCCGCTTTTACGAGGTAAGCATCAAAGTCGACTGGTGAATTGTTGTTGGCATTGTCAGACAGTGAACGGATCACCACAAAGGGCACCTTAAACTGATGGCACACCTGCGCAACTGCAGCGCCTTCCATTTCGCATGCGGCCATTTGCGGGAAATGCTGACGCATGATAGCAGTGCGCTCAGGATCGCAGATAAAACTATCTCCCGTGCAGATCTGACCGGTAACCGCTTGCACTTCACCTAAGCCGACGACGGCCTGTTTGGCGGCAGCAACCAGCTTGGTATCCGCGATAAAGGCCGCAGGTTGTTGTGCCATTTGACCCATTTCATAACCAAAGGCGGTGACATCAACATCGTGATAACGCAGTTCGTTGGAAATGACGATGTCACCGATATTCAGTTCATCCACAAAACCACCAGCTGAACCGGTGTTGATAACCGCATCAACGGCAAATTTTTCGATGAGCAGGCTGGTTGCCACCGCTGCGGCTACTTTGCCAATTCCTGAGCGAGTGATAACAACGTCCTTACCCGCCAGTCGGCCACTGACAAATTCCACCGCTCCGAGGGTGACAGTGTGTGGACTCTGCAGTTCGGCAATCAGGTGTGCAACTTCCGGCTCCATCGCGCCGATGATCCCAATCTTCATGGATAAACCTTTATTAATTCAGATAGAAAAACGGCTCAATATACCATAGTGAATGGCGGCCACAAAAAAATGCGCATCGCGGTAATGCGGATGCGCAATAGGGAGAAAAATAGGCCTTGTTGCTAATCGAAGAAGTTGAGGATACCTCGTGCGGCTTCACGGCCTTCGGCGATGGCGGTAACCACCAAATCTGAGCCACGCACCATATCGCCACCAGCAAACACCTTCGGATTGCTGGTTTGAAATGGGGTGTCACTGTCTTTGGGGGCTTTAACCCGTTGCCACTGATCGACTTCAATGCCGTAATCGGCAAACCAGCTAGCCGGGCTGGGCTGAAATCCAAAGGCGATGATCACCGCATCGGCTGGCAATAACTGTTCACTGCCAGCAATGGGTTCGGCACGGCGACGTTCACTACTGTCGGCAGCGCCCATCTGGGTCTCCACACATTCAATGCCAACGACCTTACCGTCGTCGGTTTTAATGGCTGTCGGTTGCCGATTAAATAGAAACTCTACACCCTCTTCTCGGGCGTTTTTCACTTCGCGACGTGAGCCGGGCATATTTGCTTCGTCACGACGATAAGCACAGGTAACTGATGCCGCGCCCTGACGGATGGCGGTACGCACACAGTCCATGGCGGTATCGCCGCCGCCAAGCACCACGACCTTCTGCCCCTGCAAATTGATGTATGGTTGCTGCGGATCGGTTTCACCTAACAATTTTTTCGTGTTGGCGACGAGATAGGGCAGTGCTTGAATAACACCGTGAGCATCTTCTCCCGGCAGACCTGAAGTCATGGCGCTGTAGGTTCCCATTCCTAGAAATACCGCATCGTATTCATCCAGTAATTCGTTGAACGCTACGTCTTTGCCAACTTCAGTGCCAAGCCGGAATTCGATTCCCATGCCTTCCATCACTTTACGGCGGGTTTCCATGACAGATTTGTCCAGCTTGAAGGCAGGGATACCATAAGTGAGCAAACCGCCAATTTGCTGATAGCGGTCGTAAACCACCGCTTTTACGCCGTTACGGGCCAAGATATCGGCACAGCCAAGGCCAGCGGGACCGGCACCAATAATCGCTACCCGCTCTTTGCGTGCGATCACTTGGCTCATGTCGGGACGCCATCCCTGAGCAATCGCGGTATCGGTAATATATTTTTCAACATTACCGATAGTGACTGCACCATATTCAGCATTGAGGGTGCAGGAACCTTCGCAGAGTCTATCCTGCGGACATACCCGGCCACAAACTTCCGGCAAGGTATTGGTCTCATGCACTAGCTCTGCCGCTTCCATAATCCGCCCCTGTTTGGCGAGATCTAGCCAGTTAGGAATGTAATTATGCAACGGGCAGCGCCATTCACAGTATGGGTTGCCACAATCCAGACAGCGGTCTGCTTGTTGGCTGACTTGCTGCTGAGTAAAGGGCTGGTAAATCTCGATAAACTGTGTCTTTCGCAGCGCTGTTGGCTGCTTGTCAGGATCGACACGGTCTACTTCAATAAACTGAAAGTTGTTACTCATTGACTCATTACCCCGCTTTAACTGCTAGTTCAGGGCTGGGCAAATTTGCTTTAAGCAGATCTGCCGCTGCAATATTTTTGGGTTTGACCAGCACAAAACAATCCAGCCAGTTCTCAAAGTCATGCAGAATGGCTTTTGCATGTTCACTGCCAGTTTCGGCCACATGGTCTTCAATCAGACTTTTGAGGTGCTGTTGATGGATGGGAGCGTCAACTTTTAATAACTCAACCATCTCTTTGTTAACGCGCCGACCAAAGCGGCCAAACTGGTCAAAGACATAGGCAAAACCGCCGGTCATCCCCGCGCCGAAATTGACGCCAGTAGTTCCCAACACGACCACTATGCCGCCAGTCATATATTCACAGCCGTTGTCGCCCACGCCTTCAACTACCGCCAACGCACCGGAATTGCGCACCGCAAAACGCTCACCCGCACGGCCAGCAGCATATAACTTACCACCGGTGGCGCCGTACAAGCAGGTGTTGCCAATGATGGCGCTGCGCTCAGATTTAAACGGACTGCTGTGTGGTGGATAGATACTGAGCTTGCCACCCGACATCCCTTTGCCCACATAATCATTGGCATCGCCACAAAGTGATAGTTCCAGCCCAGGGCTGTTCCAGACGCCAAAACTCTGACCTGCACTGCCATTAAAACGGATTTGTAGCGGCTGCGGACAACCTTTGAGGCCCCATTTACCGGCAATGTAGCCAGATAAGGCTGCTCCCACGGAACGGTCAGTGTTGTTAATTGTGAAACAAGCATCAAAGCCGTCACCTTTATCCACCAACTCGCTACATTTCGTCAGTAATTCCTGATTAAGCAAACCTTGGTCAGCGGGCTCGTTCAGTTCTCGCCAGGTGAGAGCGGTTGTGGCACGTACTTCAGGACGGTAGAGAATCGGTGATAAATCTAACCCCTGTTGTTTATCGGTATCACCCGCTAACAGTTGCAACCATTCAGTATGGCCTACCAGATCTTCAAAGCGGGACACACCCAGTTTGGCCATCCATTCCCGAACTTCTTCTGCGACAAACTGGAAGTAAGTCATGACGCGTTCCGGTAAACCGTGGAAGTGCTTATCGCGTAATTTCTGATCCTGAGTCGCTACGCCAGTTGCGCAGTTATTGAGATGGCAAATACGCAGATAACGGCAGCCAAGTGCAATCATCGGTACCGTGCCAAAACCAAAACTTTCAGCCCCCAGCAGTGCGGCTTTAATCACATCTGTGCCGGTTTTGAGCCCACCATCCACCTGCAGGCGGATTTTATGGCGAAGCCCATTCTGTACCAATGACTGATGTACTTCCGATAACCCCAGTTCCCAGGGACTGCCGGCATATTTAACAGATGTCAGCGGACTAGCGCCTGTGCCACCGTCGTATCCGGCAACTGTGATCATATCGGCATAAGCCTTGGCAACCCCGGTAGCAATGGTACCGATGCCCGGTTCAGATACCAGTTTTACGGAGATCATTGCTTTGGGGTTGATCTGTTTCAGATCGAAAATCAGCTGTGCCAAATCTTCAATTGAGTAGATGTCATGATGTGGTGGCGGTGAAATCAGCGTTACCCCAGGGCGTGAATAGCGCAAAGTGGCAATTTCCACGCTGACTTTATGTCCAGGTAACTGACCGCCTTCCCCTGGTTTTGCCCCTTGCGCAACTTTGATCTGTAAGACATCGGCATTGATCAAATAGTGGGCGGTAACACCAAAACGGCCAGACGCAATCTGCTTAATGGCGGAGTTACGTTCAGTGTTAAAGCGGCGTGGGTCTTCACCACCTTCCCCAGAGTTAGAACGGCCTCCCAAACGGTTCATGGCGATTGCCAATGCTTCGTGAGCTTCAGGACTCAGTGCACCGATACTCATTGCTGCGGTGTCAAACCGCTGATAAAGATTTTTATCAGGTTCGACCTCGGCTAATGTCAGCGATGGTTTATCTCCTTGGATGCGCATCAGGTCGCGAAAGGTGGTCACTGGTCGCTCATCGACCAATTTGGCAAACTGCTTGTACAATCCGTAATCTTGCTGATTTAACGCTGTCTGCAGAGTATTCACCACATCCGGATTGAATGCGTGGTATTCGCCGCCTTCCACATACTTCAGTAAGCCGCCTTGAGCCACAGGTTGGTGTGCTCTGAAGGCTGCTTGAGTGCGTTGTTTAACATCGGCTTCAATCCCCGCAAAGCCTACCCCTTGGATGCGACTAACCACACCTTTAAAGCACTGTTCAATCACTTCATCGGCTAGACCAATGGCTTCGAACAACTGGCTGCAACGGTATGAGGCAACGGTGGATATGCCCATTTTGGAGATAATCTTGCGCAGCCCTTTTTCGATGCCATAGCGATAGTTGAGCATGGCGGTCACAATCTCATCTTGCTGATGTTGCTTCGCCAACTGTGCAATGGTTTCGTATACCAGATAGGGGTAAATGGCTGTAGCGCCAAATCCGAGCAATACTGCAAAATGGTGCGGGTCACGGACGCTGCCGGTTTCTACGATAATATTAGTATCGCAGCGCAAGCTTTTGCTGACCAACATCTGCTGTACTGAACCTACCGCCATTGCCATAGGGATAATCAGCGTTTCTTTGGCGATATTACGATCTGACAGCACCACCAGTGTCGTCCCGCTACGTGCCAGTTTCTCGGCCTCGTCGGTGATACGTTTTATTGCGTTGTGTAGCCCTTCATCGGGATTGTATGCCAGATCTATGATGCTGGCTCGGTAGTAGGTGCTGTCAAGCCCAAGCAACTGATGGAAATCGCTATAGAGCAACACTGGCGAGTTAAACATTACCCGGTAAGCATGCCCAGTGGTCTCATTGAACAGGTTCTGTTCTTTACCGATGCAGGTCGCCAGTGACATCACATGTTTTTCCCGCAAGGGGTCGATAGGTGGGTTAGTGACCTGCGCAAATTTCTGGCGGAAATAGTCGTAGAGTGTGCGCTGTTTACGCGATAGCACCGCCATCGGCGTGTCATCGCCCATGGAGCCAATGGCTTCTTCTCCTTTACTGGCGAGCACCCAGATAATCTGTTCCATCTCTTCGCGGGTGTAACCAAACATCTTTTGGTATTTGAGCAGGGTCTGCTCATCAAATTCACTAACCCCAAGCTGCGCTACCGGAAGTTCCTCGGCTGGCACTAACGTGCGGCTGTTTTTGGCCATCCATTCTTTGTAGGGATGACGGCGTTTCAGGTCATTATCAATCTCAAATGACTGATAAAGACGGCCGCGAACTGTGTCCAGAACCAGTAATTCTCCCGGACCGACTCGACCTTTTTCGATGACTTCGTCTGGGGCGTAGTCCCAAATTCCTACTTCTGACGCCAATGTCAGGATGCGGTCCTTAGTAATGATGTAGCGAGATGGGCGCAGGCCGTTACGGTCCACCGCGCAGGCCGCGTGACGGCCATCGGTCATAACAATACCGGCAGGGCCATCCCAAGGTTCCATATGCATGGAGTTAAAGTCATAGAAGGCTTTCAACTCTTCATCCATTTCCGGGTTGCTTTGCCAGGCTGGTGGGATCAATAAGCGCATTGCACGATAGAGATCCATACCACCTGCAAGCAGCATTTCCAGCATATTGTCTAGCGATGACGAATCTGAGCCAGTTTCGTTCACAAATGGCGCCGCCTGCTGTAGATCCGGCAATAACGGGGAATTGAATTTGTAAGCACGTGCTCGCGCCCATTGGCGGTTACCGGTAATGGTGTTGATTTCACCATTGTGGGCAAGAAAGCGAAAAGGTTGCGCCAGTGGCCATTTGGGGGACGTATTGGTGGAAAAACGTTGGTGAAATAGACAGATGGCACTTTGTAAGCGCATGTCTGCCAGGTCCGAATAGAAAGTCGGCAAGTCGGCTGGCATCATCAGACCTTTGTAAACGATAACCTGAGCCGACAAACTGGCAACATAAAAATCTTTGTCATCAAGTAGTTGTTTTTCAAGACGCCGTCGCGCCATATACAAGCGACGTTCCACATCTTCAATGCGCCAGCCGACTGGGGCATTTACCAACACCTGCCATATCTGTGGCACGCTGGCTTTACCTATCTCACCGAGAACGTCACCATTAACTGGTACTTTTCGCCAGCCAGCAATACTGAGCGTTTCTCTTTCAAGTTCCTTTTCAGTCAGATATTTGGCAGTTGCAGCCTGCTCTTCGTCCTGACTTAGAAACAACATTCCCACCGCAAACTTGCGGCTGAGATGCCAGCCTTCCTCGGCAGCAACGGCTTCAAAAAAACTGACGGGCATTTGCATAAGCAAACCACAACCATCGCCGGTGCGCCCATCCGCGGCGATCCCTCCTCGATGTTTCATTCGGTCAAGACCATGAATGGCTGTACGCACAATGCGGTGGCTGGCTTCACCATCCATCTGCGCGATCAGACCGAATCCACAGTTTTCCCGCTCGAAACTGGGATGATACAAACTCATACAAACCCCCAACTAAACACCCACATACTGCGCTATAGCAACAATGTTCTATAGATATGCACCCGAACGAACCAAATTATCCTGAGACTCTTCAAAGGTCAAACCAAAAAATTGCATATATAGAATTAAAATAACGGTATTTTATAAAGAATTTTTAATTATGTTCCGTTAACGTCAACTGTATTTTTAATCGTATAACATTATGAATAAAAAGAAATTTATAAAGTTATTAAAAAAATAGATACGTTAAATTAACATACTATTGTAGCGAAGAAGTAGGACTGTTTGCTGTTTTTTTAGGCAAAAAAATAATAACTAATTAGTCAATTTGTGTGAGTAACTATGCAAAATGATGTGGATTGTGGGAACATAACGTATATCAGTGAAGTTTGATGTGGGGCAATACGCTGTGTAATGGTGGTTGTTAAGCTAGCGGTTTTTTAGTGTAGCGCAGTAGCTTATGGGACTGGATGACTTTGTCTCAACATTTGCAATGTATTGTCAGCAGCGATTTGGTGAAGGTGTGCAGAAGCTGACACTAGATGCGAATTTTACCTGTCCAAACCGTGATGGCACATTGGGTCGTGGCGGTTGTACCTTTTGTAATGTGGCATCGTTTACTTATGTACTTGGTAGTGAGCAATCGATAACAACACAATTGTCTGAGGGAAAGCAGCGACTACGGGCAAAAGCTTCGAAATTTTTAGCCTATTTCCAGGCATATACCAGCACTTATGAGGAATATGCTGTACTGCAGCAGCGTTATGATGAAGCGCTAGCGAGTACCGATTTGGTCGGCTTATGTGTTGGGAGTCGACCAGATTGTTTACCCGACAAGGTGCTCGATCTATTGCTGGCGTATCAGCAGCAGGGACACGAAGTATGGTTAGAACTGGGATTGCAAAGTGCTCACGATGACACGTTGAAGCGGATTAACCGTGGTCACGATTTTGCTACCTATGTAGATGCGGTGGAGCGTGCTCGCAAACGAGGGTTGAAAGTTTGTACCCATCTGATCCTCGGTTTACCTGGAGAGGATAATATCATGCACTTGCAGACCTTACAGCGCGTACTGGCCGTGGGTGTTGACGGCCTAAAACTACATCCGTTACATATTGTAGAGGGTAGTACCATGGCAAAGGCTTGGCGCTGTGGGCGGTTATTGCCACCCACTATGGAACAGTACGCTGCTAGTGCCGGTGAATTAATTCGTCATACGCCTAGAGACATTATATTCCATCGTGTTACCGCTTATGCTAAGCCTCCTGTGTTGCTGGCACCACAGTGGTGCAGTAGTCGCTGGAAAGGGTTAAATGCGGTTGTGCAGGAACTGGCGCGTGCTGGTGGGCAAGGGTCTGCATTATCTCGCTGATTTTAAAATTCTTTATAAAGTTTGTCGGCATATTGTTAACAGTTGGCTATCCGATGGGAATCGATGGCTTTTAAGTTGCGCTCAACTTTTTACTGGGTATGATGTGGTAAATTTAGACGTCAAGGAGCGCCTGTATGGCTACCTCGGATTTGGAAACGATACTGGACCTTAACACTTTGGAACAATACTGTAGCGCCATTGGTGCTGGGACTCTGCTCAAGAGCGTGGTGTTGTTTGAACAGTTGTTACCTGAGTATCTGAGCAATCTGCAACAGGCTGCTGGAGCAAATAATAAAGAGCAACTTTGCTCTGAAGCGCATAAATTTAAAGGCGCCGCTGGATCAGTGGGTCTGAAGCGCGTCCATTATTACGCTCAGTTATTACAACATGGCGAAGATCCTGAATGGGATAATCAACATCAGGCGTGGTTACAGCAAATTTTGACCGAGGTTACGGCAGATTTGCAGCAGTTGAAGTCATTTCTGGAAGCCAAAGCCTGACATCTGTGGCATCAGTCCCTCGGCGTCATATATAACGATTCATTACGCTGCGGTACGGTGGCGCCTATCTCGTAAGCTTTTGTCGCGAAGATGGCTACTGCCCAGCGGCACTTTTGTGGTAATTTGGTCACATCTCCCTAGGGAGCACCAGTCGGAAACGGATGCGATGAAACCTTTGCCCAGTTTGAAAAACCTTTATTATTTGGTCAATCTGCATCAGGAGCAGAATTTCAATCGTGCTGCCGGTATTTGTCACGTTAGCCAATCGACGCTGTCCAGCGGCATCCAGAATCTGGAAGAACAACTTGGTTATCAACTGATTGAGCGCGATCATAAGTCGTTTATGTTTACCGCCATCGGCGAAGAAGTTGTGCAACGGGCACTGAAAATTCTCACCGATGTGGATGACCTAGTGGAATTAGTGAAAAATCAGGGCGAACCCATGACCGGGGAAATCCGTTTAGGGTGTATCCCAACCATTGCCCCATTCTTGTTGAGTCGTTTAGTCAAACAGTGCCACGAAAATTACCCTCAGCTCAGTTTGTTATTGAAAGAAGATACTACCGAACGGTTATTAGCCGCATTGGGTAAGGGCGAGTTAGATCTGTTGTTGCTAGCATTGCCCGCTGACGTGACAGGCTATCACAGCATGAAAGTGGGAATAGACCCCTTTAAAATGGTGATCCACAAAGATCTTGCTGACTCAGTGCATGAACCAGTGGATTATCAGGCATTGCCCGATGAAAGTATTTTCTTGCTGCAAACTGAGCATTGTATTACCGGTCACGCTATCAGCGCCTGTCAGTTGGGCGATAGTCGTAAGGTCAATCCTTTCGCTGCTACCAGTTTGCACACACTGGTACAGATGGTAAACAGCAAATTGGGGACAACTTTTTTACCACAGATGGCAATTGACGCCGGCATTCTTAACGATACGGACTTGACGGTGCTGGCACCTCCTGGAGAGGCTCCCTACCGCGAAATCGGTCTGGTGTGGCGGCAGACAACGAGTCGTATTCGCACTTTCAGGGCGTTAGGACTGGAAGTGCAGAAGCTATTACAGCAGAAACTCTAATACGTAGGGGTTAGCCTTGCTTGGGTTTGACACCGTACACTTCAATTGAGTGTTGTTTGCCTTTGAGTTTTACCGGACCGAGGTTGGTGAGTTGGTACTCGCTATGGTCATTTTCTAGACGGGCAACTAATGCACCAGACAGCAGCATCCGTTGTCCCAGCGGGTTACACTGATCCTGCAACCGCGCTAATGTGTTGATCACATCGCTAAAGAAGCTGATCTCTTGTTTCTGCACCCCAACCACGGCGGCAACTACCTGACCGCAATGGGCTGCCGCTTTGAATTTTGGCACAAAACCATACTGCTCTTCAAAGTAACGACGTTGCCAGTTGAGTTGTTGGCTAAATTCAAAATACACGTTCATGCAGCGATCATTGATGATCCCTTGCGACAGTGGCCAATGGATCAACACCGCATCACCCATATAACGATAAATTTCAGCATCATTGTTGGTAATGGTTTCTGACAACAAGCTGAAACAGTCTTGAATCAATCGGCTGAACCGATAATCCCCCAGTGATTCAGCGTGGGTGGTGGACGCCACCATGTCTATGTATAGGAACAGCCGCTGTTCATAGCGGGGACGATGATATTTCCCCATGCCAATGTTTAGCAGAATTCGTGGCCCCACCAGTAACGCCATCTGCTCAATGAACGCCAGCCCGACCCGGACCACCACCAGATAAATCATCAACGCTTGGAATGACGGGCTGTAGAGAATATGTATCGTCAGCATCTGCCGCAAGGTGGCAATATGGTTTTCAATCGCCCACATATTTAGATACTGAGTCATGTATGCCAGCGTGGTGGCGCCTAACAGCAGGAATAAGCCCTTAAAGATAACCGAGAAGATATAAGGCAGCCGGTTAATAGCGCTGAAATCTGCAATCAGGTTCGACATCCAGTGCAGACTGCCGAAAATAATCCCCATGTACACCGCGAGCGTGGCCAAATCCCCTGAGCCAACAGCCCATTGGGGCAACTCAGTCGATTGGGAATAACGGAAAAATACGAAGGCTGACATTGCTCCGGTCCAGGCCAGAATGGCGAACAGAAGTTTCTTTGCCTGTACACGTGCTCTCACGGATTGGGACAGATCCTACAATTTCATTGGCTTATATAAGAGGCGGTAGTTTATCGATATCAACAGGGCGATTCCAGTGATAAATGTGATCTATATCAAACCAATCTCATATCTTTTGTGTGACTAGCCAAAATATTGTCGCAGTATTTGGCGAGTAAAGGCGGTTTTCAGATAGAACCCTCGAGGATTCGTCAGTTGCAGGCTACCATCTGCGGCTATGCTCTCGGTGAGGGTGCGACTGTTGGCGGCCTTTGGACGCAATTGCAGCACTTCACCATGACGCGCTGTAATGCTTGAAACCTTACCAAGACTGATCAGTTCCATGATCTCTTCCCAGTCTTGTTGTAATAGGCGTTGCTGCTCCGCGTCGGGGCGCCAAAGAATCGGCATGCCGATGCGCCTATCTGCGGGCGCGAGCGTTCTGTCGCCCTGAACGGGTATCCACAGTACCTGCTGTAATTTGTGATATACCAAGCTTTGCTGCCAACGCAGGCCGGTAATATTGACTAATGGCGCGACACAGACGTAAGTGGTTTCTAATGGCTGTCCCTGAACATCCACCGGAATGCTCTTTAACTCCACACCCAAATGTAAAAAATCCTGTTGCGGTTTAGAGCCAGCATTTGCTCCCAACGCCATTTCCAATAATTGTCCAGGCCAGCCTTTATCACGGCGCAGGTTTTGGGGGGCGGTTTGTCCAAGCGACAACGCCAACTGCCCAAGTGTGAGTCCTGCCAGTGACTCCGCGCGTTGCAGCAATTGTTCAACGGATTCTGGCGGGGGAATAATGGTATTCATGAGGTGATTTTACCTGAATTCGCATCAGCAACAATGACGTTCAAAATCTGTTCAGTACGATAAATACATTGCTAAGTTATGCATCATACTAACTTATCATATTAATTTATAAATATTTTTATTTCTTGAGAAAACCTATGACGATGTTTTTCCCCATTTACTCGCCGGATTTTCCATAGTTGCCAACATCTTTATCCACAGCTTTATGGGATAAATCAGAGTGACAGCTAACTTACGACACTTTCAATCTAAATTACACTTTAAAGAGTGATATTTTAATCTCTTTATTTTATTGATATGGCGGGGTTGTCGCAAATGACATTTGTGAATAAGCTTGAATTTATCCATGGCGAAATTTTCAACACTAGTATTGCTGTGCTACTCAGTTGATGCACCAACTACAATTAAATTAATTAATATTAATAGGTTGTGTAACTATTTTGGTGGGAGGGTGACGGCTATAAATTCGATGTTATGCAACTTTCCAATGCTTTCTCCCGGTAGTTAACAAGTTTGTCCACAGATATTGTGGATAGTGTGATAGACATAGGAAGCGGCGTAATTGATGTGCATAAAGTGGCGACAGATAGCGAAAGCTTTGATAACTGCTAATTGCTGCCACGCAAGCTTTGTGAAACAATCGATGCATTGAAATTTCTGAAGTTTTCGGAGTCCATGTGATTGACGGCGATGGCTTTCGCGCAAATGTGGGCATAATCATCTGTAATAAAATTGGGCAAGTGATGTGGGCTCGCCGTTTTGGCCAACATTCATGGCAATTTCCACAAGGTGGCGTGGATGAAGGCGAATCGGTAGAAGAAGCTATGTACCGGGAACTCTATGAAGAGGTCGGTCTGAAACCTGAACATGTACAGATCCTCATGTCTACCCGCTCCTGGCTCAGGTATCGCTTACCCAAACGACTGGTACGACAGGATAGTCAGCCTGTGTGTATTGGACAGAAGCAAAAGTGGTTTTTGCTACAGTTGAAAAGCCAAGACAGCACGGTAAATCTGAACGCATCAGGTCACCCTGAATTTGATGATTGGCGCTGGGTCAGTTACTGGTACCCGGTGCGGCAGGTGGTGTCGTTTAAACGTGATGTTTATCGGAAGGTGATGAAGGAGTTTGCTGCAACAACGTTGGCACTGCAGCAGCAACGGGAACCCTATCGCCGCAAGGGCCGAAGTCGGCCGTCTCGCTGACAGGAATAGCGTGGGAGGGAAGCGTTGTTAAATACACTCAGGGATATTACTCAGGCAGTTGCCAGTGCCGGAGATTTAGATACAGCGCTGGAATTACTGGTTAAGCAGATAAAAACTGCCATCGCAACCGAGTGTTGCTCTATCTATATTCTTGATAAAGACGAATTGGTTCTGTCTGCAACCGACGGTTTGGAGCCTGCTGCTGTTGGCAATGTGCGAATGTCAATTACTGAAGGGCTGGTAGGCTTGGTCGCGCAAAGAGAAGAAGCCATCAATCTGGCCGATGCTCGTCAACACCCGCGTTTTAAATTGTTCCCCGAAGCTGCCGAAGAAGAATATCGCGCTTTTCTTGCGGTTCCTATCATCTATCAAAAACAGCTGCTTGGTGTCATTGTGGTGCAGCAAGCCAGTGCTCGCCAATTTAGCGAAGGTGAAGAAGCGTTCCTGATGACGCTGGCGGCGCAATTGGCCATGGCGGTGCGAGGCTTGAAACAGAAAGCCAGCGTTAAAGGGCGGGAGAAACAGATCCTGTTTCAGGGAACCCCGGCGTCTAACGGTATTGCTATTGCTCATGCGCTGGTACTTGGTGGCGAAATCTCGTTGCAGCAACCTAACCGCAAAGCTGCCGATATTAAGGTTGAACTGGAACGTTTAAGCACGGCGGTGAGTCGCTGTCGCAATAATCTGGGCAATCTGTCACAACGTTTTGATCGAGAGCAAGATCAGGAAGTGGTGGCAATCTTTTCGGCGTTAACGCTGCTATTGGATGACTCCAGTCTCGGCGGTGAATATATCCGGGAAGTGGAGCAGGGCTGGAGTGCCGAGTCGGCTATCAGCCGGGTTTCGCTGCGGTACATCGAACAGTTTCAGTCGATGGATGATCCCTACATCAAAGAACGCGCCAGTGATATCCGCGATCTTGGGCAGAAAGTCCTGCGTCAGTTAATTGAACCTGACAGGTTAGTACTGGATTCTGATAAGCCGGTGATCCTGGTAACCAAGGAAGCGGATACAACCTTACTGGCAGAATTCCCTCGCGCTAAGCTGGCGGGCATTGTGACTGAACTTGGCGGTGTCAATTCCCATGCGGCAATTTTGGCTCGCGCCTTGGGACTGCCGGCATTGACCGGTGTACAGCAAGTGCTGGCCTCCAATATTGATAAAAAAATGGTGGTGTTGAATGCGACGCGTGGGCAGTTGATGGTGTCACCGTCAGTTGCAGTCGTAAGTGAATATCGCAGTTTGCTCAACGCTGAAAAAGCGCTACAACGGCAGTATATGCAGGAGGTGCATCTACCGGCGCAAACACTGGATGGTGAGCGGGTTAATCTGTTTATCAATGCCGGATTGCTCAGTGGCTTGGCCTCGGAACTGGCGGAGGGGGCGGACGGTGTCGGGCTTTATCGCACCGAGATCCCGTTTATGTTGCAGCAGCGTTTTCCCAGCGAATCGGAGCAGATCAAGGTTTATTCCCAAGTTTTCAAGTTGGTTGCCGGCCGTCCGGTGGTGATGCGGACATTGGATGTTGGCGGTGACAAACCTTTACCTTATTTCCCCATTAAAGAAGACAACCCTTTCCTCGGTTGGCGCGGTATTCGTATGTCGCTGGATCATCCTGAGCTATTTCTGGTACAGATCCGCGCGATGTTGCAGGCTAATGGCAATAGTGAGCAGTTGAAAATCCTGTTGCCGATGGTCAGCAACATCGAAGAGATTGATCATGCGTTGGAGTATTTTGAACAGGCCTATCAGGAGCTAAAATCCGATGTTAATCCTGACTTGTCCAAGCCACAATTTGGGGTGATGTTAGAGGTACCTGCGCTGTTGTACCAGTTAGATGAAGTCGCCAAACGGGTGGATTTTGTTTCGGTAGGTTCTAACGATTTGACTCAGTATCTGCTCGCGGTAGATCGCAATAACCCACGGGTCAGCTCGTTGTTTGACAGCTATCATCCCGGGGTCTTGCGTTATCTAAAATCAGCGTTGGAGCTTTGCCAACAGTATGGGTTGGGGATCAGCGTCTGTGGTGAAATGGCTGGCGAGCCGAGCGGCGCTTTGCTGCTGTCGGCTATGGGGTATCGTGAACTCAGTATGAATCAGGGGGCGTTGGCGAAAATTAACTACCTGATGCGGCGGGTTCGTATGGATGAACTGCAGGCGCTATTGCAGCAGGCGCTCAACATGCGTTGTGGCGCTGACGTCAGGGAATTGTTACGTGATTATCTTGGCGAAAAAGGGCTGGCGGCCATTCTTAACTAGCCATCGGTCCGTTTTTATCACTCAAAGTGAAAGTGAGGCGTTAGTGGAAAGCCTGTTATTGTTGCTAGGAGCCTGTTTGTTGCTGGGGATTGCCGTCGGTTTTTCGGCCGGATTATTGGGCATTGGCGGCGGCTTGATTGCGGTACCAGCATTAATCTATCTGCTACCGATGGTGGATGTTCCCGCTAATAACTTGCCTCATGTCGCTATTGCCACATCTTTAGCCGCGATTATTCTTACCTCTTTTGCATCCGCCAGAGCTCATCATCAGCGTGGCAACATCGATTGGTCGCTGTTTAAGCCAATGTTGCCAGGGACTATGTTGGGCGCATTGGGCGCCGGCTTTATTGCTGAATTTATCTCTGGGGCGGATTTGAAGCGTGGCTTTGCCGTGTTCGTGATCCTCATGTCAATTAATATGGCGTTCCCTTATAAACCCGTTTCCACGGAAAAAAAAATGCCGCCAGCGCTGGTTTTGTTCCTCGTCTCAGCGCTGATAGCGGTGGTTTCAGGCTTGATGGGCATCGGCGGCGGGACGTTGACGGTACCTTTCCTGTGTTGGTGTGGGTTGCAGATGCGACAGGCCGTTGGGTTCTCCTCGGCTAATGGTCTGGTCATCGCGCTTTGGGGCAGTTTAGGGTATGTTATTGCGGGCTGGGATGTTCAAGGAATGCCGTTCGGTTCGCTCGGGTATGTCTATATTCCCGCTCTGGTTGGCATTGTGATAACGTCAATGCTGATGGCGCCGGTTGGCGCCAAGGCCGCCAGTACCTGGCCAACCCCCGTGTTAAAGAAAATCTTCGCGGCCCTGCTGCTTGTGGTAGGTCTCAAGCTGATGCTGGGCTAACAATAATCATAATTTCCAGGATGTAATCTTCTGTTATGGCGTTGCAATTTCCCAATATCGATCCTGTGATCGTTTCTTTTGGCCCGTTTGAACTTTTCGGCCAGACATTTCATCCAGCACTGCGCTGGTATGGTTTCATGTATCTTGTAGGCTTTATGGCGGCGATGTTTTTGCTTAACCGTAAAGCTGATCGATCTCATGGGTTGTGGAGCCGTGAACAGGTATCTGACTTGTTGTTCTACGCCTTTTTAGGGGTGATTCTCGGTGGCCGTATTGGCTATGTGCTGGTATATCATCTGGATTATTTTCTGGCTGACCCTTTGTATCTATTTAAGATCACTGAAGGTGGAATGTCTTTCCACGGTGGTCTTGTCGGTGTCATTCTGGCGATGTTGTATATTGCCTATAAGCAGCAGCGCAGCTTTTTTGCGGTGGCGGATATCGTGGCACCAGTCGTTCCCATCGGTCTAGGGGCTGGGCGTATCGGTAACTTTATCAATGGTGAGTTGTGGGGCCGAGTAACGGATTTGCCCTGGGGCATGGTATTTCCCTCTGGTGGCCCGTTGCCGCGTCATCCTTCGCAACTGTATCAGTTTGCCCTCGAAGGCGTGGCGTTATTTATTCTGTTGCAGTGGTATAGCCGTAAAACTGACAAACGCGGTGCCGTGTCAGGTATGTTCCTATTAGGTTACGGTATTTTCCGCTGTGTTGCTGAATTGGTTCGTCAGCCAGATCCTCAATTGGGATTCTTCCTGGGTGATATTACCATGGGGCAGATCTTGTCTGTGCCGATGATTATTTTTGGTATTTATCTGCTGGTTCGTAAGGCTCCGGCAAACACTCCGGTAAAAGGAAAACAGTAATGCAGCAATATCTTGACTTGATGCGCCATATACTGGAAAACGGCACGGAAAAGACCGATCGCACTGGTACCGGTACCTTGTCGGTTTTTGGTTACCAGATGCGCTTTGATTTGAGCAAGGGCTTTCCACTGGTGACCACCAAGAAATGTCATCTAAGATCGATTATCCATGAACTGTTGTGGTTTTTGAAAGGTGATACCAACGTCAGTTACCTCCGTGATAACAAGGTTTCCATCTGGGACGAATGGGCCGATGAAAACGGCAACCTTGGCCCAGTCTATGGTGCCCAGTGGCGCAGTTGGCCAACACCCGATGGCCAGCATATCGATCAGATTAGTCAGGTCATCAGCCAGATAAAACAGCAACCAGATTCGCGGCGACTCATCGTGTCAGCCTGGAACGTGGCTGAGTTGGACAAAATGGCGCTGGCACCTTGTCATGCCTTTTTTCAGTTTTATGTTGCTGATGGCAAGCTGTCCTGCCAATTGTATCAACGTAGTTGTGATGTTTTTCTCGGGTTGCCATTCAATATCGCCAGTTATGCTTTGCTGACGATGATGGTGGCGCAGCAGTGTGAGTTGGCGCTGGGAGATTTTGTCTGGACGGGCGGCGATACCCACCTTTATTCCAACCATCTGGAACAGACCCGCTTGCAGCTTACACGTGCGCCTCGGGCTTTGCCGACTATGAAGATAACCAGAAAACCAGCATCGATATTTGATTATCAATTCGAAGATTTCGAATTATCAGGGTATGACCCGCATCCCCATATCAAGGCTCCAGTTGCCATCTAGCCATGTTGATTTTTGCTATTAAACTCGGTAATTCCGAGTTTAATAGCAATTACTTTCGATTTTTCTTACTTTAAACTATCGACTACACTTTGACGAATTACGGTTTTTTGGAGTTTGTCATGGAGAAAGTGATTCGGGATTTCCTGAGCCAGGAATCTGCTGGTGGTATTTTGCTGCTGGTTGCTGTGGTGTTGGCGATGGTATTAGCTAATTCTCCTTTAGTCGGCATCTATCAGGGACTTCTGGATATGCCGTTACAGCTGCGAGTCGGTGCGCTGGATATTCATAAGCCCTTGTTACTGTGGATCAATGACGGTCTTATGGCATTGTTTTTCCTCCTTATTGGTCTGGAAGTAAAACGCGAGCTGGTGGAGGGCGCATTATCCAGTGTGGCGAAGGCGTCACTCCCTACTTTTGCGGCAATTGGTGGCATGATTGCGCCTGCGGCCATCTATCTATTATTCAACTATCATGACCCAGTGACCTCCGGCGGCTGGGCGATTCCGGCTGCTACCGATATAGCCTTTGCTCTGGGGATCATGGCGTTACTTGGTAGCCGGGTGCCCGTTGCCCTGAAAGTATTCCTGCTAGCGTTGGCAATCATTGATGATCTTGGCGTGATTGTCATCATCGCGCTGTTTTATAGCAGCGATTTATCTGTTATCAGTCTGATGGTGGCGGCGTTTGCGGTGCTGGGACTTATTTTGCTTAACCGTAAAGGTGTCACTGCGCTAGCTGCTTATGGTGTGGTGGGGGCCATATTGTGGGTCGCGGTACTTAAATCCGGCGTACATGCCACCCTAGCGGGAGTGATTATCGCCTTTGCCATTCCGTTGCGGGCGGCCGATGGTACGTCTCCTTCTCGTCATCTTGAACACGCTTTGCATCCCTGGAGTACATTCCTGATTTTGCCAGTGTTCGCTTTTGCTAACGCGGGGGTGTCACTGGTCGGCATGTCAGTGCAGAGTGTGTTATCGCCGGTACCTATTGGTATCGCATTGGGATTGCTACTGGGTAAACCGCTCGGGGTTATGTTGTTCAGCTATGTCGCGGTGAAGCTGCATCTGGCAGAGTTACCAGTCGGTATAGGTTGGCGGCATATCGCGCCGGTAGCCGTTATGTGTGGTATCGGTTTTACCATGTCGATGTTTATTGCGTCGCTGGCGTTTGAACACGGGGGCGTGCTGTATGGCGATTTGGCCCGACTCGGTATTCTGCTCGGCTCAATGATGGCAGCAACATTGGGGTATTTATGGCTATCGAAGGTTTTACCTGAAACAGGAGATAACACATGAGAACTATCTATTTAACCAGCATTCTGCTCGTGAGTATGATACCGGCAGCGAACGCTTCACCCATCGAAAATTGCAAAGCCGCCAGTGATAATGCGTTATGTCAGATTTACCTAAAAGGTGTGGTGGAAGGGGCATTGATGTATAAACCGCTGGCCGTTGGGGCGCGGCTTGAAAGCAACGATTATCAGTCGCGAGCGCTGAAATATCGTGGGGGCAAACGTTTTCAGGAAGCCAATCGACAATTCTGTTTAGAGCGATTGCCAGACCCTGAGCAACTGGTGACCGGACTTACAGAGGCTTTTGATAGTGGCGAGGTGACCGACAGTGCTAGCTTGCAGGTCGCGGTATTTAGCTTACTGGATTGCCAGCGCTTGCAATAATAGGAGTGTCTGACACCTATGTCCCATCTTAACTACAACCATTTGTATTACTTCTGGATGGTGCAGAAAAAGGGCTCGGTGACCAAGGCGGCTGAAGCCTTATATTTAACACCGCAGACGGTCACCGGCCAGATCCGGGCATTTGAAGAACGGCTGAAAGGCAATTTGTTTAAACGTAACGGTCGCCGCTTAGAACCCACTGAGTTGGGGGAATTGGTTTTTCGTTATGCCGACAAGATGTTTGCCTTATCCTATGAAATGTTGGATGTGCTTAATTACACCAAGGATGACAGCCTATTGTTTGAAGTAGGCATTGCTGATGCGTTATCTAAAACCCTTGCCAGTCGCGTATTAATGTCGGTGATCCCCCGAGATGGCACGATGCAGCTTGCCTGTTATGAGGCGACTCACGAGAGCTTAATGGCGCGGTTGCGGGAACATAAACTAGACATGATCTTGTCTGATTGTGCCGGTGAGTCGCTAAAATATCCTGAGATCCTCTCGAAAAAACTGGGGGAGTGTGGCGTGGCTTTTTTTTCCGCCATGCCATTGCAGCGACCTTTCCCCGCATGTCTCGAAGAGGTACCGATTTTGTTGCCAAGCAAACGTTCATCTTTGGGACAACAACTATACCGCTGGTTTGACGAAAAGAATCTCAATGTGACCATTCTTGGCGAGTTTGATGATGCCGCCATGATGAAGGCCTTTGGCTACTTTGGCCGCGGCATCTTTGTGGCACCGGCCATCTATCAGCAGGATATTCTCAATCATGACGTGCGATTGTTAGGGGGGACGCGGGAGGTACGTGAAGAGTATCACGTGATGTTCGCCGAGCGGATGATCCAGCACCCTGCAGTAAAGAGTCTACTCAATACTGATTTCGACGAGCTTTTTTCGGGAATGGATGTGCAACTTCAGAAACTTTAGTGATTCGACAGTTCCTAGCGCAAGCGGTAAACTTGCTGCTGCATTCATTTTGGGGAGTTAACTGGTGGCTGATTTGATGAATTTTGCCCGGGTCAAGTGGGCATGCCGTCGTGGAATGTTGGAACTGGATGTGTTGTTCCAGCCGTTTGTGGAACAGTATTATCAGGATTTGAGTGACACTGACAAAGCCTGTTTCGTGCGTCTGCTGGAATGTGAAGACCCACAGTTATTTGCTTGGTTTATGGGACACGAAAAATGTCCTGATCCATTGTTGGCGGACATGGTTGCCAAGGTTCGCGGGCGTGCAGCGCCATAGATTTACTGCGAAATCTTCAGTGGGTCAATATTTGGCTCTAGGTGTGCTAGCAGTCATCTGTTTGCTGAGTTTCAGGTTGTGGCCAGCGCTGGATTTTCGTTATTACCAACCGCTGCGTTGGGGACTGATGTTATCTGTGGTCAGTTATTTTGGTTATCAGTTATGGCGGTTACGTGATTGGTCGGTGAGTTTTTGGCTCAGCGGCAATGGTCAGGGGCTGTTTGATGCTGACCAGATGTTTACCGTAGGTGAGCCTGTGCTCGTAACCCCTTGGCTAGTGAGTTTCAGGTGTTTACAAGCGAACAGGTTTCAGCGTTTATACCTGTTTCGCGATATGTTTGACGACACAGATTATCGCCATCTGTGTCGTCTACTGCTCAATCGTGATAGCCCTTATTCCGGCTGAAGAATGGTGGGTAGAGGCTGTGGCAATTTGTCAGGGTAGTCAATATTGTAATGTAACCCACGGCTTTCTTTACGGTGCATAGCGCAGCGAATAATTAACTCTGCCACTTGCACCAGGTTGCGCAATTCCAGCAGATTATTACTGACCCGGAAGTTGCTATAGTACTCTTCAATTTCTTGCTGCAGCATTGAGACTCGCCGTAACGCACGTTCGAGCCGCTTGTTAGAGCGGACAATCCCCACATAGTCCCACATAAATAATCGTAATTCGTGCCAATTGTGGGCAATTACCACTTCTTCGTCAGAATTAGATACTTGACTTTCATCCCAGGGCGGAATCGCACTGGGCATCTGCAGTTTATGCAACTGACCGACAATATCGCTGGCAGCAGCGCGGGCAAATACCAGACATTCCAACAGCGAATTAGATGCTAGACGATTGGCACCATGCAAACCGGTATAAGCCACTTCACCAATTGCGTACAGTCCGTTAAGGTCGGTTTGCCCATGTAAGTCTGTCATCACACCACCACAGGTATAATGCGCTGCAGGCACCACGGGGATAGGTTGCTTGGTGATATCAATAGACAGTGCTAGGCAGCGACGATAAATCGTCGGGAAGTGCTTGATAATGAACTCTGGATCCTTATGGGAAATATCCAGAAATACACAGTCAGCGCCAAGTTTTTTCATCTCGTGGTCGATGGCTCTAGCGACAATGTCTCGCGGCGCCAACTCGGCACGTTCGTCATATTCCGGCATAAAGCGACTGCCATCAGGCCGTTTGAGTAACGCACCTTCCCCACGGAGTGCTTCGGTCAGCAGGAAGTTACGAGCATCGGCGTGATAGAGACAGGTGGGATGAAACTGATTGAATTCCATATTGGCAACCCGGCAACCGGCGCGCCAAGCCATGGCGATGCCGTCACCCGATGATACATCGGGATTAGAAGTATATTGATATACTTTGGAACTGCCTCCCGTTGCTAATGCGACAAAACGGGCTTTAATCGTTTCGACCTGTTCCTGGGCGCGGTTCCAGACATACGCGCCTAGCACTCGGTTACCTGGTCGACCGAGTTTTCTGGTGGTGATCAGATCAACCGCGTTATAACGCTCCAGCACAGTGATATTGGGATGTGCCAATATTTGCTGTTGTAACGTTGTCTGCACTTCCTTACCGGTGGCATCTGCGGCATGCAGTATGCGGCGGTGGCTATGACCGCCTTCTCGGGTCAGATGATAGCTGGATTCATCTATGCTGCCGTCTGGTCGTTCATCTTTATCGAAGGCAACACCACATTCAATGAGCCACTTCATTGCGGCTTTGGCGTTTTGGGCGGTAAAGGTCACCGCCGTTTCATCGCAAAGACCCGCGCCTGCAACCAAGGTGTCAGCAACATGGGATTCTATGGTATCCTCCTCATCGAAAACCGACGCTATGCCTCCCTGGGCATAATAGGTTGAGCCTTCGCTGAGAGCGCCTTTGGAGAGTACGATAATATTGCCATGTGCAGCCAAGTGCAGCGCTAATGTCAGGCCCGCGGCGCCACTGCCGATAATCAGGATGTCGGCTTGGTGTTCAACTGCTTGTTTCATAGGGTATCATGAGCCGATTGGTGGAGGGCATATCCTAAACCAACTGTTTTATGTTGGGTATAAATTTTGACCTAAAACACATTTCTGGTGAGATTTTAAAATTTCATTAAGAACTTTTCATAAAGGCGCTGGTCTACATATGTGAATATGATTCGAGCGACTGAAAAATCAGCATTATAAGAGTTGGGAGAAGTCGGCTCGGATGAGTGGACAGACTAGTGATCAACAATTAGTTGAGCGCGTACAACGGGGCGATAAAAACGCATTTAACCTTTTGGTGCAGAAGTACCAAGGGAAAGTGATAAATCTGATTTCCCGCTATGTGAGAAATCAGGCCGATGTAGCAGACGTAGCGCAAGAAGCTTTTATTAAAGCCTATCGCGCGTTACCGAATTTCCGCGGTGAAAGTGCGTTTTATACTTGGTTGTACCGCATAGCCGTGAACACGGCGAAGAATCATCTGGTATCGCAAGGGCGCAGAGCGCCAGCTAACGATGTCGATGCCGATGAAGCAGAATATTATGATGGTAGTGATGCGTTAAAGGAGTTTGCGTCTCCTGAGCGGCTGATGTTATCGGATGAGATAAAAAAGGTTGTCTTCGAAACATTAGAGTCACTGCCCGAAGAGTTGAAGATGGCAATTTCTCTGCGGGAACTCGATGGTATGAGTTATGAGGATAT
Source organism: Shewanella fodinae (assembly GCF_014651955.1). GTDB lineage: Bacteria > Pseudomonadota > Gammaproteobacteria > Enterobacterales > Shewanellaceae > Shewanella > Shewanella fodinae. The sequence continues at coordinate 79,817 of NZ_BMXW01000008.1, forward strand.
TGCGAACGTGATGGATTGTCCGGTCGGTACTGTGAGATCACGGATTTTCCGGGCTCGTGAAGCCATCGACAAAAAGCTCCAGCCGTTGCTGGAAAGATGACCCTTAAACTAACAGGTGAGTTGAGTAATGGATAAATTAGGTCAGGAGTGGGTTTCCGCTGCAGTGGACGGTGAAGCCGGCCCTCAGGCTCTGGCAGATTTGGCCAGTGATAAATCTTCTCATGATAAATGGCGTAACTACCATCTTATCGGTGATGCCATGCGGGGTGAATTGCCGCAGACACTGCAACTGGACCTGTCCGACAGTATTGCTGCCGCTCTGGAGCGGGAACCTGCCATTTTGGCACCTGTTGCGCAGCCTCAGGAATCGGTATCGCGTCCGGCGAATGTGGTTCCCTTATTTAAACAGTTTGGTCAGTATGCGATTGCAGCCGCTGTAGCTCTGGTTGCTGTTGTTGGTGTACAGAACTATTCGGGGTCAGGCAGCAGTGACGAAGCCGCTTCACCCGTGTTGATGACTCGACCATTAGTGGGCGGTGCGTCTCCCGTGAGTTATCAGGAAGGTGAGTTTCAGCAACAGCGTCCCGGTTATACTAATGAGCAATTGAATGAACAGCGTCGTCGTATCAACAGTTATATTCAGGACCACATGTTGCAACAGAGATTGAATGCTGGTGTGGTTATGGATAACAATAACGAGGTCGTTACTGTTCCGCTGAATCAATAAGGAAGTCTTTTGCGCCTCATCCTGTTGGCTTTCCTGGCCTTTGCTCTGCCTGCGTTTGCGCAGGAACAACTCTCCGCTAAGGCTTGGCTCGAAAATATGAGTCAAGCCTTACGCGAAAAACAGTTCAAAATTTCCCTTATCCAGTTACAGGTCGATAGCATCCGGCCGCTGATCTATATCCATGGCAAAGTGGAAGGAAAAGAGGTGGCGTTTCTTGAACACCTCAATGGCCCTATTAAAAATGCAGTGCGTGTTGGTAATATTGTGACCTTTATTGAACATGACCAGCCTGCCTACAGCATGTTGGCTAATCGTATTCAAGGGGTTATTCCTGCGGCTTTTGCCGGCGATGTTGCCGAGTTGGAACAGGGCTATAATCTGGTTCTCGGTGGCCGTACACGTATAGCCGGACGTACCGGGCAAATGATCCGCCTCGTTCCTAATGATGAGTATCGCTATGCATTCCAGGTTTGGATCGACACTGATACTTATTTGCCGTTACGTTATGACATGTTGTCACAAGACAAACAACTGCTGGAGCAGTTATTGGTTATCGAATTGGTAGAAACCAAAACGCCAGCCCCCATTCTGGAAGAGGCTTATAAGCAAGAATGGCCTCCGGTGATGAGTCCATCAGAGCGTGAAGATGGGCAGAACTGGCAGTTTAACTGGCTTCCAGCCGGGTTTAAGGTGATTGTGCGAGATCATCATCGTTTGATAGGCACACACGAACCCGTTGAATATATTGCGCTGACTGACGGCTTGAGCAATATTTCGATATACGTTGCACGGTCTGGTGATGCCCCCATACCAGAAGAGTTGATGACTCGTGATGGTATTTCGATGGCGTCAGAACGGGTAGGAAACTTAGAAGTGGTTGCCGTGGGTAAAGTGCCAACGCAGACGCTGGTGCGTATCGCTTCTGGATTAAGACTCGATTGAGGATCCGCTTATGATGGAGCAGGTAGCTAAAGTCATTGGTTCTGATTCCGACGGTTGGGTAACCGTACAGGTGGAAATGAAAAGCGCCTGTAGCCATTGTTCTCAGGGCGAAAGTTGTGGCACATCGGCGGTTGCCAAAGCATTCAGCAGTAAGTTTCAGGTATTTTCTTTAGCGACGACAGAATCCTATCCTAATGGTACGCTGTTGCGTTTGGGGTTACCTGAAAGCGTGGTGTTGAAGGCCGCAGCTTTGGTCTATCTGTTACCGCTGATTGGCATGTTTGTCGGCGGCACCTTAGGTAATATTCTGGCAACAGCGCTCGACACTAACCATGATGCGATAAGCCTACTGCTGGCGGTACTGGTGGCGGTGTTCGCCTGGTCTCTTGGCAAACGTCAGGCGCACGCGCTGGAAGCTACTGCGCAGCCGGTGATATTGGCCAATCTTGGGCGACCATTGGCAACGGAGAACGCTGATGCTAATGGTTGTTGTCATCCCTGATGCCCCCTGGCGATATCGCCGATTCTGATTGGTATTGGTTCCGCGATCAGTTACAATTCCGCACCTTTAACTGACACATTTAACCAAGAGCTTAGTCACTGCAGCATGATGAATCACATCAGAAACTTCTCGATTATTGCCCATATTGACCATGGTAAGTCCACGCTTTCCGACCGTTTGATCCAAGTTTGTGGTGGTCTGACTGACCGCGAAATGGCGGAACAGGTATTGGACTCAATGGATCTTGAGCGGGAACGCGGGATCACCATTAAAGCCCAGAGCGTAACGCTAGAATACAAGGCTAAAGACGGTGAAACCTACCAGCTCAACTTCATTGATACGCCCGGGCATGTTGACTTTTCCTATGAAGTTTCCCGTTCATTGGCCGCTTGTGAAGGTGCACTCTTGGTGGTTGACGCTGGGCAAGGCGTTGAAGCGCAGACGCTGGCGAACTGTTACACCGCGCTGGACATGAACCTAGATGTAGTGCCAGTGCTGAATAAAATCGATTTGCCGCAGGCCGATCCTGATCGGGTTGCCGCTGAAATCGAAGATATTGTCGGTATTGAAGCCAAGAATGCTGTACGCTGTTCGGCCAAAACCGGTGTCGGTGTAGATGAAGTGCTGGAGATGATAGTCGCACAAATCCCGTCACCCAAGGGCGCCCCTGAGGCACCGTTACAGGCATTGATCATCGACTCCTGGTTTGACTCTTACCTCGGCGTGGTGTCTTTGGTGCGCATCAAGAACGGCAGCCTGAAAAAGGGTGACAAGTTTAAGGTGATGTCTACGGGACAGAACCATATTGCGGAGCGGGTTGGGATCTTTACCCCAAAACAAACAGATAAAGATGAGTTGAAAACCGGCGAAGTAGGTTTTGTTGTCGCGGGTATCAAGGAGATCCACGGTGCCCCGGTAGGGGATACCTTAACACACGCTAAAAATGGTGCTGATAAACCACTGCCGGGCTTTAAAAAAGTTAAGCCGCAAGTGTACGCCGGGGTGTTTACTGTATCGACCGACGACTATGAAAGCTTCCGTGATGCACTGAACAAACTGAGTCTCAATGATGCGTCACTGCAATTCGAGCCAGAAACCTCTTCGGCTCTCGGTTTTGGGTTCCGTATAGGCTATCTTGGTCTGCTACATATGGAGATCATTCAGGAGCGTCTGGAACGTGAATATGACCTGGATCTGATCACAACAGCACCGACAGTAGAGTATGAAGTGGTGATGACAAACGGTGATACCGTCTATGTAGATAACCCATCAGAACTACCACCGATTAATAATATTGAAGAAATTCATGAACCTATTGTTGAAGCCAACATTCTGGTACCGAAGGACTACTTAGGGAATGTGATTACCCTGTGTGTGGAAAAACGTGGTGTACAGAAAAACATGGTGTATCACGGCAATCAGGTGGCATTGACGTATCATATTCCCGCTGCTGAAGTGGTGATGGATTTCTTTGATAAACTGAAGTCCACCAGTCGAGGCTATGCGTCACTGGAATATAATTTTGTGTATTTCCAACCGGCGGATATGGTGCGTTTGGATGTACTGATTAACGGCGACCGTGTTGACGCCTTGGCGATGATCCTTCATCGCTCCAATATCCGCCACCGCGGTATTGCGTTGGTAGAAAAAATGAAAGAGCTGATCCCGCGGCAAATGTTTGATATTGCTATTCAAGCAGCGGTTGGTAGTCAGGTAGTCGCACGTTCAACTGTCAAAGCATTGCGTAAGGATGTGACTGCCAAATGTTATGGTGGTGACGTTTCCCGTAAGAAAAAACTGCTGCAGAAGCAGAAAGAAGGTAAAAAGCGGATGAAGCAATTGGGTAACGTTGAAGTGCCACAGGAAGCTTTCCTTGCGGTATTGAAACTCAACGAGTGACCTCGGTATTGCTTTGCGGATAATATCGTTTGTCCTGGCGCCGCAATATGCGGCGCTTTGGTTAGTATGCCTGATGGGGGACTCCCCGGCCGCTGCAGGTACACTAACCAAAGTTGACAGGAATGGTTTGTATTTATTGAATTCAAGGCAGGAGTATAACTGACCCATGGCAGCCTACTTTTCGATTTTCCTGGTTTTAGTTACTTTGGTTACTGGCATCATTTGGGCGTTGGATGCTTGGCTGCTGGCGCCGAAACGCCGGGCACGTTTAGCGTTAGCTGAAGCGCAGGGCGAATTGCCGGAACCAGCCAAAGCGCAGATGTTACAAGAACCTGCATTTGTCGAAACCGCGAAATCTATATTTCCGGTTATCGCGTTCGTGATGATCTTGCGCTCTTTTCTGTACGAGCCTTTTCAAATCCCATCTGGCTCGATGATGCCGACGCTGTTAGTAGGCGATTTTATTCTGGTTGAAAAGTTTGCCTACGGCCTTAAAGACCCAGTATGGCGTACCAAAATGATCAGTACTGGAGAGCCAAAGCGAGGCGATATTATTGTCTTTAAATACCCCAAAGATGAGTCCATTGACTACATCAAACGGGTGGTTGGTTTACCCGGTGATCGTATTATTTACCGCAATAAACAGCTGTATATTCAGGAGGCTTGCCAGCAGCAGAGTCCATGTCCTGAACCGCGGTTGGTTGCCCGAGCTGAGGTGAATCGTGGTGAATTTAGTTTAGATGGTGTGCCGCAGATCCGTTATCGCGAGCAATTAGGGGATGTGACGCACGATATTCTTATTGATCCGGCGCGTGGTGAGCCAACCGCATTTTATTTCCGTGACGGTGATTTACCTGCTGGAGAGTTTGTTGTGCCTCAAGGTGAGTATTTTGCCATGGGCGATAACCGTGATAACAGCACTGACAGCCGCTTCTGGGGCTTTGTTCCTGAAAAGAATCTGGTTGGGCGTGCCGTATGTATCTGGATAAGCTTTGAGTTCGATCGTAAGCCGGATGACTTTTTGCCAACCTGGATCCCGACCGGTGTGCGTTTTAACCGTGTTGGGGGCTTACAGTGATGGAACCTATCAAGAATCTTCCCAGATTGTGTCGAACACTTGGCTATGAGTTTAAAGATCTGTCATTACTGGAACAGGCGCTGACGCATCGCAGCGCTGCCAACAAACATAACGAACGTCTGGAGTTTCTCGGTGACTCCATCCTGTCAGTGGTGATTTCCGACAAACTGTTTCACCAGTTTCCGAAGGTGACTGAAGGTGATCTCAGCCGTATGCGGGCCACATTAGTCCGTGGCGATACATTGGCCAAAATGGCGAAAGAGTTCAAACTGGGCGATTATCTAACATTAGGCCCAGGTGAGTTGAAAAGCGGTGGCTTCCGACGCGAGTCCATTCTCGCGGATGCTGTAGAAGCGATTATCGGCGCTATTTATCTGGATTCTGATCTGGAAGTCGTGCGAGGGTTATTGCTTGGCTGGTATGAACAGCGTTTGCTGATGATTAAACCGGGGGAAGGGCAGAAGGATGCCAAGACCCAACTGCAAGAGTTGCTGCAGGGCCATAAAAAGCCGTTACCGGAATATTTGGTGCTGAAGGTCGAAGGCGAAGCGCATGATCAGACCTTTACTGTTGAGTGTCGGGTGGCTGAATTGTCTGTAGCGGTGACCGGTACTGGCAGTTCACGACGCAAGGCTGAGCAGCAGGCCGCAGCCCAGGTGCTGGAGTTAATGAAACATGAGTAAACCCCCACAAGTGCCACAACAGGAACCGAGCCTGGATGAGTTACTGGCAAAGTTGCAACAGCCGCAAGCCCAGCATTTTGATAAAACCTACTGTGGCATGGTGGCAATTGTCGGCCGTCCTAATGTGGGTAAGTCCACATTATTGAATCGGCTGCTGGGGCAGAAGGTCAGTATCACTTCCCGCAAACCGCAAACGACACGGCACCGGATTATGGGGATCCATACTGAGGGTGATTCTCAGGTGGTTTTTATCGATACGCCAGGGCTGCATATGGAAGAGAAGCGGGCTATCAACCGCTTGATGAACCGTGCGGCTGCTAGCTCAATTGCTGATGTGTGCATGGTGATCTTTGTGGTCGATGGTTTGAGCTGGACCGCCGATGATGAAATGGTGTTGAACAAATTACGGCGTGGTGCCGATGAGCGTAAAACTATTCTGGCCGTTAACAAAGTCGACCACATTAAAGACAAAGAAGCGCTGTTCCCGCATTTGCAGGAACTGGCTCAAAAATTCCCGTTTGATGACATAGTGCCGATTTCCGCCAAGTCAGGTACCAATGTTGGCAAATTGATGTCGCTGGCGCGCCAGAGTTTGCCTGAGAGTGTGCATTTTTTCCCCGAGGACTACATTACTGACCGTTCACAGCGGTTTATGGCGTCGGAGATTGTGCGCGAGAAACTGATGCGTTATCTGGGGGATGAACTTCCCTATGATGCCACGGTTGAAATCGAACAGTTCAAAATGATGGAAAATGGTGTCTACCAGATTAACGCCTTGATCCTGGTTGAACGTGAAGGACAAAAGCGCATGGTGATTGGTAAAAACGGTGAACGTATCCGTACTATTGCGACTGAATCCCGTTTAGATATGGAAAAACTCTTTGAGAATAAAGTGTTTCTTGAAGTATGGGTGAAAGTGAAATCCGGTTGGGCGGATGATGAACGGGCACTTCGTAGTCTGGGATATGGCGACGATTGACCTTTTATGTATCGGGGATATGTGCTGCATGCTAAACCTTATCAAGAAAACAGTGCACTGCTGAAACTGTTGGTTGATGGTTTAGGAAGAGTTGATGCCGTTGCCAGATTAGGTAGTGGCAAACGCTCACTGAAGAGCATAGTGCAGCCATTTCAACCTCTGCTATTTGCATTATCTGGCCGAAGCGAACTGCGTAACCTAAATCAGATTGAAACTGCTTCCCCAGCGGTACCTCTGAGTGGGGATGCGTTATATTCGGCAATCTATCTTAACGAATTGCTGGTTAGAGCGTTGGCTCAGGTACAAAGCGGCGAATCTCTATTTATGCCCTATCATCAAACATTGATAGCGCTGGCACGCGAATTCAGTCAAACACCACTGCGCTTTTTTGAGCTGACGTTACTGGAAGAGCTGGGTTGTATGCCATCGCTGACCCATGATGCCAATGGGATAGCATTGGACGCAGCTCAGCTATATCGCTGGTTGCCTGAATCGGGTTTTTTACCGGGCGATGGCGTGTTCCCAGGACGGGTGTTGCTAGCACTTGCGGCCAGAGAACTTGATGCCGCAGACTGGTCATATGCCAAGCGCTTAACCCGAGTATTGTTGCAACCAGTGGTAGGTGAGCGGCCACTGCTGAGCCGACAGTTGTTCAGCAACAGAGCATTACCGAAGAATCAAGAATAACAGATGCTAATGGCATAGCATTGTGATCAGGAGTGAAAGGTTATGGGAAGAATTCTGTTAGGCGTTAATATTGACCATATCGCCACGCTGCGTAATGCCCGCGGTACGGATTTCCCGGATCCGGTACATGCTGCGGCAGTCGCGGAACACGCCGGGGCCGAAGGCATTACCGTCCATCTGCGGGAAGATCGCCGTCATATTAAAGATCGCGATATTTATCTGCTGGCAAAAACCTTACAGACGCGCATGAATCTTGAGATGGCTGTTACCGAAGAGATGCTGGCAATCGCCTGTGATATTAAGCCGCCACATTGTTGTCTGGTCCCAGAAAAACGCGAAGAACTGACCACTGAAGGTGGGTTGGATGTTGCTGGACAGCTAGATAAGATGAGTGCGGCGGTGCGGCGGTTAAACGAGGCGGGTATCTGTGTGTCACTATTTATCGATGCTGATAAACGGCAGATTGATGCTGCTGTCGCCGTTGGAGCGCCGGTGATAGAGATCCATACCGGGCATTACGCCGATGCAAAAACGGCAACAGAAGCCAACAATGAACTGCGCCGGATAAGCGACATGGCGGCTTATGCGCACAGTAAAGGGTTGGTAGTGAATGCCGGGCACGGCCTGCATTATCACAATGTGAAGCCTATTGCTGCTATCCCAGAATTGTATGAGCTGAACATCGGTCATGCCATTATTGCTAGAGCGGCCATTGATGGTTTGGCTAAGGCTGTCACTGATATGAAACAACTGATGTTGGAAGGGCGCAGAGGCGAATAATGGCAATTTTGGGACTGGGGACGGATATTGTCGAGATTAGCCGCTTCAGTGACATGTCGGCAGCGGCGTTGCAGCGTTTGGCGGCACGGGTGCTGACCCCTGTCGAGCTGCAACAATTCAGTGCTCACAAACAACCCGCGCGTTTTCTTGCGAAGCGTTTTGCTGCCAAAGAAGCTGCCGCCAAAGCGTTGGGCACTGGTATTGGTCGCGGCGTCTCATTTCAGCATCTACAAGTATCCAACAATGGCGCTGGTGCGCCGCAGCTCAGTTTATCTGATGGTGCGGCGGCACAGTTACAGTTATTGGGTGCGACAACAGCGTTGCTTTCTATTGCGGATGAACGCCACTACGCGGTTGCTACTGTGATCCTGAGTTAATAAACTCACTATCGACAATTAACAAAGGGCCTAGAGGCCCTTGTTAATTGGGCAAGTGTCAATCCGCACCGTTATACAGTTGTCCACCATTAGCCACATAGCTTTCAAGCACTGCGCGCCCCTCTGCCTGTAACAGCTGGCGTTGTACTTGAACACCCGCATTTTGCAGGTAGTCATATGAGCTCTCAAAAACTGGACCTTCATCAAAGCCTATGGCTCTGGCATCATCGCCGGTGGCGGCACACACTAGGCGTTTTACACCTGACCATAATACGGCGCCCATACACATGGCACAGGGCTCACAGGAGGTAAACAATTCGTACTCTTCCGCAAGCCCGAGGCTGAATTGTTGCAAACGCTGTTCTCCGAACATAATGGCCAGTACTTCTCCGTGCAGGGTCGAATTATTTTGTGGCACCACCTGATTAACGCCCACGCTCAGTAACAGTCCTGATTGCCGATGGACAATGATGCTGGCGAATGGACCACCGGTTTTGCGTCTAACATTTTCTTGGGCCAGCGCCAGTGTTAACGCCATTTTTTCCTGATCTGATGTTAATGGACGTTGCCACTCCACCCGCTCGTTTATCCACTCCGGTAGATGGATGCTGACAGTGGTTACCGGAGACTGAGAAAAAATGTGGGAATGCGAACCACACATGTTATTACCTCTAACTATCGTTCAGCCGCCCAGTTTAACATGCAGCCAAGCCTGGTAAAGCGCGGGCGGATTATTTCCTGTTTCACTTTGCTTTAGTTAGAGGATTACCGCTATGGTATATATCACGGCTAAATAATAAATCGGCAGGTGATGGATGAAATCGGCAATTGAACAGCTTTCAGATTATAAAAGCGTACATCTCAACGCGACCAATTTGAAAACCCATTTTGTGGGAATTCCGCTGATTATTTGGTCGATATTTCTGTTGTTATCGCTGCTGCGACTCGAAATAGCCGGGCTTGTGGTCGGCGGTAGTGTACTGCTGTTAATACCTGTGATGCTGTATTACCTGTTATTGCATTGGCGTCTGGCGATTGGCATGGCAGTGTTTATGGTACCGATCGTTGCCAGTACTGAATGGCTTTACCACACAGGAGAGGCCTCCGTTTGGCTGGCGTTGTTGGTCTTTGCTGTGGGCTGGGTGTTTCAGTTTATTGGACATTATTATGAAAAGGCCAAACCTGCTTTTCTGGACGACATTTCACAGCTATTCATTGGTCCTTTTTTTCTGATGGCTGAAATCTACTTTATGCTAGGTTGGGCAAAGAGTTTGGAACACAGTATTACGCCCTTGGCCAAAGATAAGCGCTTATTGCTGGAACAAACTAAAGCCGTTCGAGCGACGAACTGATAGTGGCAAAAATTAAGGCACCTAGTGCCTTAATTTTTATGCTATGGGGTTACTGTGGGCGGTAATACTGCGGCATAACCCGGACTGTTTTTATCATATTGTCTGCAACTTCCATGATCTCCATTGGATAACCCGCCAAACGCAGCCCGGTGTTGGCTGCAGGAATATCTTCTAGGTACTCCAAGATCAGCCCGTTAAGCGTCTTAGGACCATCGGTGGGAAAATTCCAATGCTTCTCTTTGTTCAGATCGCGGATATTGATGGTGGCATCTATCAGGAAAGTGCCATCCTGCTGCGGCGTAATTTCCTCACTGGCCGTTGGGATCATTGATGTAGTGAAATCACCAACAATCTCCTCCAGAATATCCTCCAGGGTCACTAAGCCCTGGATGTCGCCATATTCGTCAACCACCAGTCCGATGCGTTCTTTATTTTTCTGGAAATTAGCCAACTGCACACTTAAGGGGGTGCCTTCCGGCACGTAGTAAATCTCTTTCACTGCGCGTAGCAAAGAAGATTTACTGAATTGGCCTTTAGATTGTAATCGCAACGCATCTCGCAGATGCACAAAGCCAACGGTGTCGTCGATGTTATCGCGGTAAAGTAGCACCCGCGTGTGGGGACTTTGGATAATCTGTTTGTTGATGCTTTTAAAGTCATCGTTGATATTGATGGCGTATAACTCGTTACGTGGCACCATAATATCTTCTACCGAGACATTGCCCAGATCCAATACTGACAGCAGCATATCACGGTTACGACGGGGGATTAGCGCCCCGGCTTCATGCACAACTGTTGCAAGCTCTTCCTGACTCAACGCATCACTGTGCTTAACCGATTTCACGCCAATCAGTCTTAATATGAAAGAGGTGATCCAGTTCATCACCTTCACGAGTGGCAACATCACCCATAACAGCCACTTCAGTACAATGCTGGAGGGGAAAGCCACTGGTTCTGGTCGCAATGCGGCAAGGGTTTTGGGAGTGACTTCTGCGAATACCAGCACCACAAAAGTTAATACGCCGGTGGCAATAGCGATGCCAACATCACCATACAAGCGCATCCCTAACACTGTGGCCACCGCTGATGCAAGGATGTTGACTAGGTTGTTACCGATCAAGATCAGGCCAATAAGTCGGTCAGGACGTTCCAGTAGTTTCAGCGCCCGTTGGGCACCTTTATGGCCATTGCTAGCGAGGTGACGTAAGCGATAACGGTTCAGCGTCATCATAGCGGTTTCTGAACCGGAGAAATAAGCTGAAATCAAGATCAGGACTAGCAGGATCAGTAGCAGCGCGCCGGTCGATATAGCGTCCAAAAATGGGCTCCGTAAAGAATAATAAGCCTAGTAAATACTGGGAATTATTTGAGGTGTCAAGACAACCGATAGCAGATTGACTGCCATCGGTCATTTCCTATCAGTTGAGGATGAGTTCTTTTACCGCGCGGGCGCCAAAATAAGCGAGTGACAACAACACTGCTCCAGAAATGGTATAAACCACTGCGGTTTTAATACGGCAACCCACGGTGTATTGCTGCCACAACATGGCGATATAAACAAACCATGCGATGATGGACAACACCGCTTTGTGTCCTTGCCCGCTAGCGAACATAGAGTCCATAAAGATGAACCCCGTTGCCAGTGCCAGACTGAGCAAAATAAGACCGATGATCACCAGATGGTACAGTTGTTTCTCAACCGTCAGTAATGGCGGAATCGCATGGGTCATCAAAGGCTGTTTCTTTTTCAGTTTGTTCTGGATGAACATCAACTGTACTGCGTACAATGCTGCGATCAATAAAGTGCTGTAGGCCATCAATGACAGCACCACATGTACCAGCACTTCTGGATGTTGGCCGAAGTGCAGAATGTACTGTGGTGGTACCAACCACAGCAACGCTACCCCAATGATGGAACAGGCAAACACCACAGGTACCAGCACTATTACCCTGATATGCGGCATTACTATGGTGAACGTCAGCGCAATAATCCAGCACACCATAGAGATTACATTGGTCAGACTGAAATTCTGTCCATGATCAGTGAAAATAGCGGGATACAGGGCAAAAGCATGTAATACCACACCAATGGCGGCAAAAATTGTCACTAGTTTCCTGTTCGGGCCTTCTGGATGAAAAAGGCGACTAGTCACCAAAATCAGTGCCACGGCGTAAAACACCATTGCAACAGCAGGAAGAATGACCATTAGACGTTACCCTATTCCTTTATTGATAAAGATTACTGCGGTAATCCGCAAGAAATTGCTGCCGTAAGAATAACATGAGTGATATATGCTTGGGCAGTGACATAACCAACAAAAATTAAGTTGCTCGCAATCTTTAGTGGCAGATTTGCGCGATAAGTTCCGCCTTTAGCGATTATGCTTACTGCTACCACCTTGCTTGGTGGCATCTTGGCCGCACATAGTTATAATACGCCCCAACTGCAGAAATTGAAAAACGGAACAGGTCACACCATGTTTGAGAATCTTTCTGACCGCCTTTCCCGGACGTTGAAGAATATCAGCGGCCGCGGTCGTCTCACTGAAGACAACGTCAAGGACACCTTGCGCGAGGTGCGGATGGCGCTGCTAGAAGCAGACGTTGCGCTGCCCGTGGTGCGGGAATTTGTTAACAGCGTTAAAGAACGCGCTGTGGGGCAAGAAGTTAGCAAGAGCCTGACGCCGGGACAAGTGTTTATCAAAATCGTCCAGAGTGAGCTTGAAAAAGCCATGGGCGAAGCCAATGAAGCGCTGAATTTAGTAACCCAACCGCCAGCCGTATTGATGATGGCGGGCTTACAAGGGGCCGGGAAAACCACCAGCGTTGCTAAGCTGGCAAAATTTCTGCGAACACGTCAGAAAAAATCAGTGATGGTTGTCAGTGCTGACGTCTACCGCCCGGCCGCTATTAAACAGTTGGAAACCTTGGCGCAGGAAGTGGAAGTGGAGTTCTTCCCCTCGGATGTCAGCCAAAAGCCGGTTGATATAGCGCTCGCCGCTATTGCGCATGCTAAGCGTAAGTTCATTGATGTCATCATTGTCGATACTGCCGGACGCTTGCATGTTGATGAAGCAATGATGGATGAGATCAAAGCGCTACATGCGGCAGTTAATCCTATCGAGACCTTGTTTGTGGTAGATGCCATGACGGGTCAGGATGCGGCTAACACTGCCAAAGCGTTTAACGATGCGCTACCTCTCACCGGGGTAATTCTCACTAAAGTTGATGGTGATGCTCGCGGTGGCGCGGCACTGTCTATTCGCCACATTACGGGCAAACCGATTAAATTCCTTGGTGTTGGCGAAAAGACTGATGCATTGGAGCCGTTCCATCCTGATCGTGTTGCTTCGCGTATCCTGGGTATGGGCGATGTGTTGTCGTTAATTGAGCAGGTGGAACGTGGTGTTGATAAAGAGAAAGCACTGAAACTGGCGCAAAAAGTAAAATCAGGTGGTGGTTTCGATCTAGAAGACTTCCGTGAGCAACTGCAGCAAATGAAGAACATGGGCGGCATGATGAGCATGATTGAAAAAATGCCCGGTATTGGCAAACTGCCACCTGATGCTATGGCGCAACTGCAAGGCGGTAAGCTGACAGGGCAAATGGAGGCTATTATTAACTCCATGACTCCGGGCGAACGCCGCAATCCCGATGTTATTAAAGGGTCTCGTAAACGCCGTATTGCTGTGGGTTCTGGGACGCAAATCCAAGACGTTAACCGTTTGCTGAAGCAGTTTACCCAGATGCAGAAAATGATGAAGAAAATGTCTGCCAAAGGTGGTGTCAGCAAGATGATGCGCGGCTTGGGGGGAATGATGCCGCCAGGAATGCGTTTCCCTGGGCGTTAAACACGCTTGAAATAAAGGTTTTAACGGGGAGTATTTTGGCCTGATGCGGTTGCAATTGGCTAAAAGTCAGGTAAAATTCCCCGGCTTTCTATGCTGGGACTCTTTGCGAACACAGAGTTCCAGTTTTTATTTTGCTGGCAAGCAAATCAAACAGAGGAACTAGAACGCATGGTTACCATTCGTTTATCTCGTGGTGGCGCTAAAAAGCGTCCATTTTACAACATCGTAGTGGCAGACAGCCGCAATGCACGCAACGGTCGTTTTATCGAGCGTGTTGGCTTCTTCAACCCACTGGCTCGTGGCCAGGAAGAAGCTCTGCGTCTGGATATGGACCGTGTACAGCATTGGCTGTCTAACGGTGCAGCTACCAGCGATCGCGTTGCAAAACTGATCAAAGACGCTACTAAAGCTGCTTGATTGTAATATAGGTATAGATTGATGAGCAGTAACCCTGAACCTGTAGTGCTGGGCAAAATTGGCGCCAGTTATGGTGTAAAAGGTTGGCTGAGAATCACCGCCTATACCGATGCTGTTGAAGGTATTTTTGAGTATTCTCCCTGGCTGATCCAGCAACAGGGCGAATGGCGTGAGGTGAAGATTGACCGCTGGCGTTTTCACGGCAATACAGTAATTGCATTACTGGAAGGTGTGGAGACCCGCGAGCAGGCGCAGATGCTCACTAATTGTGACATTGGCATCCTGCCTCAGCAGATGAAATCGCTGCCGGAAGATGAGTTCTATTGGCGTGATCTTATTGGTTGTGAAGTCATAAACACCCAAGGCTACAACATGGGCATAGTTGATCAGATCGTGGAAACAGGATCCAACGATGTTTTGTTGATCAAAGCTAACGCCAAAGATGCCTTTGGCAAAGAGGAACGTATGGTCCCCTTTGTCACCGACCAGTTCATCAAACAGGTGGACTTGACGGCAAAACAGATAATCGTGGATTGGGATCCGGACTTTTAAATCGAGGAAACAGCTTATGTGGTTAGGGGTTATCACCCTGTTCCCGGAGATGTTTCGAGCAGTAACCGATTTTGGTGTTACGGGTCGGGCCGTTAGAAATGGCCTGTTGGAACTTAACACGTGGAATCCCCGTGATTTTACGTATGACCGCCACAACACTGTAGACGATCGGCCTTATGGCGGTGGTCCGGGGATGTTGATGATGGTACAGCCGCTTCGCGAAGCTATTGATGCTGCCAAGTCAGCGGCGGGCGAAGGTGCTAAGGTGATTTATTTGTCACCTCAGGGGCGCAAGCTGACACAGCAAGGCGTGGCTGAGCTGGCACAGGCTTCTAAGTTGATTTTGGTGTGTGGTCGCTACGAAGGTATTGATGAGCGCATCATTAAGACAGAAGTCGACGAGGAGTGGTCGGTGGGTGATTACGTGCTTTCGGGCGGGGAGTTACCAGCCATGACCTTAATCGATGCGGTTTCAAGGCTAGTCCCCGGCGTGCTGGGAAAACAAGCCTCGGCAGAGCAGGATTCCTTCTCTGACGGATTGCTCGACTGTCCTCATTTCACCCGGCCGGAAGTGCTCAACGGTTATGAAGTTCCGGCAGTGTTGCTCAGTGGCAACCACGAACAAATTAGACGCTGGCGTTTGCAGCAGAGTCTTATTAGAACTCTTAAGCGAAGGCCGGAATTGTTTGAAACTCTAGCTCTGACTGACGAACAAAAGACTCTGTTAGCACAGTTCGTTGAGCCAATGGATTAGTGCGGTCAAGCTCAGTTAATTCTAGAACGGAGATACAAATGAACAAAATCATCAAAATGCTCAACGATGAGCAAATGAAACAAGACGTACCAGCCTTTGGCGCCGGTGACACCGTTGTCGTGCAGGTACGTGTTAAAGAAGGTGACAAAGAACGTCTGCAGGCGTTCGAAGGTGTGGTTATCGCTAAGCGTAACCGTGGCCTGCACTCAGCGTTCACTGTACGTAAGATCTCTAACGGTGAAGGCGTTGAACGTGTGTTCCAGACTCACAGCCCTCTGGTTGCCAGCATCGAAGTTAAACGCCGTGGTCGCGTGCGTCGTGCTAAGCTGTACTACCTGCGTGATCTGTCAGGTAAAGCTGCACGTATCCGTGAAAAACTGGCGACTAAATAAGCCAGTTACTTTAGATAACGCAAGTGTTCGCACAGAAGCCCGCCTATATGGCGGGTTTTTGTTTGTCTGTAAAAATTAAAAACAAAGCTTGATCCCTCATTGAAATAGGGGCAGACTGCTATCTATTGTAATGGTGTAACATTACATTGGTACAATAATCTTGGTTATCCATTTAATGCAGGTGAAGTAAGTGTCAGAGCAATTAGTACCCATCAATCCGCTGGAAAATGTGCGGATCCATGCTGAAAAAGTATTGTTTACCCCCGAGCAATTGAAACAAGAATTACCACTTCCCGAAAAGGGGCATCAGTTTATTCTCAACGCCCGCAAGACTGTTGCTGACATTATTCACAAACGAGATAGCCGCTTGTTGGTCATTGCCGGTCCTTGTTCTATTCACGATTTGGCGGCTGCTAAAGAATATGCGCTAAAGTTAAAAAAACTAAGTGATGAACTTCAGGATCAGTTTTACATTTTAATGCGGGTGTACTTCGAAAAACCGCGCACTACCGTGGGTTGGAAAGGCATGATCAATGACCCAGACATGGACGAATCTTTTGATTTGGAGAAAGGTCTGCGCCAAGCCCGCGAACTGATGTTGTTTCTAGCTGAACTGGAACTGCCGGTAGCAACCGAAGCGTTGGACCCTATCAGTCCACAGTACATTTCCGAGCTTATTAGCTGGTCAGCGATTGGCGCGCGTACCACCGAGTCACAGACCCATCGTGAAATGGCGTCAGGTTTGTCTATGCCGGTTGGCTTCAAGAACGGCACTGACGGTAATCTGGATGTCGCCATAAATGCGCTCAAATCAGCCGCAAGCAAGCACCGTTTCATGGGCATTAACCAGCAAGGGCAGGTGGCATTGCTGCAAACTCGCGGCAATCCCGATGGACACGTGATCCTCCGCGGGGGGGCTCATCCCAATTATGATGCCGACAGTGTCGCCCAGAGTGCCGAAGCACTGCATAAAGCGGGGTTGACCGCGCGCTTAATCATCGATTGCAGTCACGGTAATTCCAGCAAAGATCATCGACGGCAACCGTTAGTATGCCGAGAGATTTTCCAACAAATCACTGACGGCAATAAATCCATTATCGGCGTCATGTTAGAAAGCCATCTGTTTGAAGGTAATCAGAAATGTGATAAGCCATTGGCAGAACTGCAATACGGTGTTTCAGTTACCGATGCCTGCATCGACTGGGCGGCAACTGAGTCACTGTTACGTCAGGGAGCGGAGCAACTCGCTTCGATCCTGCCGGGTCGATTTGATATGCTCAGAGCTGCCAATGCCTGATGGAAGATTTGATATGAACGAAAAGACCACCACCGAGTTAGAAAAACTCCGGGATCTGATTGATGGTGTGGATCAACAGCTGTTGTTGTTGCTACGGAAGCGGCTGGATTTGGTGGCGCAGGTGGGGGCCGTTAAGCACAGTGCTGGCTTGCCAATATATGCCCCGGAGCGTGAGGCCGCTATGCTGGCTAAACGTCGGGCAGAAGCCGAAACCATGGGGATCCAACCGCAACTGATTGAAGATGTGCTGCGGCGTTTGATGCGCGAATCCTATCTCAATGAAAAAGACGTTGGATTTAAGCAAGTTAAAGAAGATCTGGGCAAAATTGTCATTGTGGGTGGTAAAGGGCAGTTAGGGCAACTGTTTGCCCAAATGTTCAGTTTATCTGGCTATGAAGTGCATCTGTTAGATAAAGACGATTGGCAGCGGGCTAGCACCATGTTTGAGGGTGCTGGACTGGTGTTGGTCACCGTGCCAATTGCTGTCACCTGCGAGCTTATTCGCGATAAGCTGACTCAACTGCCCACTGGCTGTATCCTAGCGGATTTGACATCTATCAAAACCGCACCCATGACGGCAATGCTAGAGACGCATCAGGGACCAGTGGTGGGATTGCATCCCATGTTTGGTCCAGATGTGGGGAGTTTTGCCAAACAGGTGGTAGTAGTGTGCCATGGTCGGCAAGCGCAGGCCTATGACTGGTTACTGGAACAGATAAAAATCTGGGGCGCCAGACTGGTTGAAGCTGAAGCGATAAAACACGACAAAGCGATGCAACTGGTACAGGCAATGCGCCATTTCTCCACTTTTGTATATGGCCTCAATCTGTGTCGGGAACAGGCAGATATGCAAAGTTTGTTGCAATTCAGTTCGCCTATTTATCGGCTGGAATTGGCAATGGTTGGGCGCTTGTTTGCCCAAAGTCCTGAGCTATATGCCGACATTATTTTTGCGCAAAAAGACAGCCTCAAAGCCATCTCGGATTATCTGGCAAATTATGCCGAGGCGTTAACGGTACTGGAGTCCGGCAACCGTGATGAATTCATTCGACGTTTCCGCGAGGTTGCGCAATGGTTTGGTGACTTGGCACCACAGTTCCAGCATGAAAGTCGCGCAATGCTGCAATCCGTAAACGATATGAAGAGCCACTAAACAATTATTCCTTGTTCTAACCTTCCTGGTTATTTAGTTGTCCTTAATATTTCGATATTAAGGACATTTTTCTATTTAATTTCAATTTATTAATGCTCTATTCCCTCGTTACTACTGAAAAAGTAAAGTGATCAGCCTCTCTCTTTTGCACACCTGATGTTGGCCTAGAGACTGAACTCTGTACACTAAGCTAAAACATGCAAAATAAATGCATGATAAAAAGGAGACCAACCGTGTTTTGTATTCAGTGTGAGCAGACTATCAGAACCCCAGCAGGCAACGGCTGCAGTTATTCTCAGGGCATGTGTGGCAAGCTGGCCTCAACTTCAGATTTACAAGATTTATTGATCTATATGCTGCAAGGCGTTTCCCTTTATGCCGCGCGTTTAAGGCCATTTGGCATTATCGATACGGAAGTGGATACCTTTGTACCGAAAGCCTTTTTCTCCACGTTGACCAATGTAAATTTTGATGATGAACGTATTGTGGAATATGCGCGCACCGCAGCGGCATTGCGTGAGCGTTTACAAACGCAATATCAATCACTCTGTAGCGAAAGCGGCATCGCGGTAGAGACCTTTCCTGCGGCTGCCACGCTATTGTTGGCAACAACCAAACCCGAGTTACTGGCACAAGCCAAGCAGGCGCTGCCTAATCGTGGTGAGGTAAATGAAGATATTTTAGGGTTGCGTTTGCTATGCCTGTACGGCCTTAAAGGCGCTGCAGCGTATATGGAACATGCGCGTGTGCTGGGACAAACCAGTAGCGACGTTGCTGGAAAATTCCACGAAATCATGGGTTTTTTAGCAACCGATAGTGAAGATGCCGACAAGTTATTCAGCACTGCCATGGACATTGGTCAGCTTAACTATCAAGTGATGGCCATGCTGGATAGCGGCGAAACTGCCGCATTTGGTCATCCAGAGCCGACTCAGGTGAATACCAAACCTGTGAAAGGTAAAGCAATACTGGTTTCTGGGCACGATATGAAAGACTTGGAACTTATTCTGCAACAGACCCAGGATAAAGGCATCAATGTTTATACTCATGGTGAGATGCTGCCTGCATTGGCATATCCGCAGTTAAAGAAATATCCGCACCTCGTCGGTAATTATGGCAGCGCCTGGCAAAACCAGCAGCAAGAGTTTGCTAACTTCCCTGGCGCTGTTGTGATGACCTCTAATTGCATCATTAATCCAAATGTTGGTCATTATGCTGACCGTATCTTCACTCGCAGTATTGTTGGCTGGCCTGGCGTGTGTCATCTGGAAGGTGATGATTTCGGCCCAGTTATTGATAAGGCGTTGGCGCTGGAAGGCTTTAAATATGATGAAATCCCCCACCTGATCACCATAGGCTTCGCCCGTAACGCTTTGATGAATGCCGCACCTGCCGTGGTGGAAAACGTGAAAAATGGCAGTATTCGTCATTTCTTCTTGGTGGGAGGCTGTGACGGTGACAAGGCTGAACGCAGTTACTTTACCGACTTTGCCAAGGCGGCCCCGAAAGATAGCGTGATCCTCACTTTAGGCTGCGGTAAGTATAAGTTTAACAAGCTGGAGTTTGGTGATATCAATGGTATCCCACGGCTGTTAGATATCGGTCAGTGTAACGATGCCTATTCGGCTATTCAACTGGCGCTAGCATTGTCTGAAGTATTTGAGTGCAGCGTGAATGAATTGCCGTTGAGTCTGGTGTTATCTTGGTTTGAGCAAAAAGCTATTGTCATTCTGCTGACGCTGCTCTCCTTAGGCGTAAAAAATATTCGGACTGGGCCAACGCCTCCGGCATTTTTAACACCGAATCTGCTGAACATCCTCGAAGAGAAATTTGGTCTGCGTAATGTCAGTACCGTCGCGGAAGACCTCGACTGTATTCTGGGCGCTGCCTGATTGAAGTATGGGCGTGGCAATGAGCTGCGCCCGTTTTTTAGAGGAGGAGTCAGATGACTATTTCTGCACAGGCGCTTAATGCTGCAACTGCGCATTTTATGGCTAAAGACTGGCAGGCAGAGCCGCTCCGGTTAATTTGTACTGCACGTTGGATGGAAACCCCAGACGTTGTGAGCTTCCGTTTCCGGGCAGCAGAACCGCTGAAGTTTCGCTTCAAACCCGGACAATTTATCACTTTCCAATTGGAGATTGGGGGTGAGATATTGCATCGTTCATACACGATATCGTCATCACCTTCGCGGCCGCATTCATTAATGGTGACTATTAAACGGGTTAGCGGCGGTAAGGTTTCTAACTACTTGCTGGATAACTTACAACCCGGCCACAGCCTGCTCGCTATGGGGCCCTTTGGTGAGTTCAATCTGATAGATATTCCGGCAGCGCGCTATCTGTTTCTCAGCGCGGGTTGTGGCATCACACCTATGTATTCCATGAGCCGTTATCTCACTGATACGCTTGGGCCAGAGGCCGATATCTGCTTTATTCACAGTGCAAAAACGCAGCAAGATGTGATCTACCGCGACAGTTTACAGGCAATGGCCAACCATCATGACGGTTTCGCACTCGGTTTATTACTGCAACATGAGGCACCTTCCAGATTATTGGCAGATGCTCGCTGCTACCAGGGCTATCTAGATGAATCTGTACTGCGCCAATTAGCACCGGATTTTTATGAACGTACAGTCTATGTCTGTGGCCCTGAACGTTTTATGGTTGCTTGCAAAAAACTATTTGAGTCGCTTGGGTTTGATATGGACCACTACCATCAGGAAAGTTTCGGTATGGTGATGCCGATGCATCCCAACAATACCGCCACCAATGCCTTCTACTCTCTGCGTGTGGCAGAGCAGTCAACACAGTTGCGGGCGGAGCAAACGTTGCTGGAAGGGATCGAGGCGATGAAGCTTCCTATCATTGCGGCTTGTCGCAGCGGCGTATGCGGTGCTTGCAAATGTCGAGTAGCGGAAGGCGAGGTGACTTCCAGCAGCCAACAGACGCTGACGGCGGAAGAAATTGCTGCCGGGATGGTGCTAGCTTGCTCTAGCCGACCGCTATCTGATGTTAAATTAGTCTTGTGAACCACCGACAAGTACAAGATTTGACACGGGAGCATTGCACAATCTGAGATCACAAAGTATGGTTAAGTTACGGGCTACTGCTGGCCCTCTCTTCACAGATGTTAGCTGGAGAAAACGATGACCGGATCCCCCTCGCAATTGATACTCGCTGAAGATCGCAGCCTCGGACATCTACTATACGGACTGATGTGCGCGTTCCCGCTGTTTCTGTTGCCTGTAGTATTGAGTTTGCTGATTAATTTCAGTCAACGACATATTGCGTCAACATCATTGCTAGGGAGTCACTTGCGCTGGCAGCGCCATAGTATTTTCGGGCTGTTGTCTCTGATGGTGTTGGGTTATTGGAGCAATGCGTTGTGGTTAAGCCTGAGCTTTTTTGCGTTAGGTGTTATCTGGTTCAGCTACCGGATCTTTAAAGGATGGCTGAACCTGACGGACGGTGTGTCCATGTGAACCTATCAACTAAATTTTACGCGTATATTATAAAGTGAAGCCCTGATTTTCAGGGCTTTATTGTGTCGACATCAGGCTAACTGCAACGCTGTTGATAGAGTTGGGTTAATAACAGTCTTTGTGCTGCCAGATCTGTTACGGGCAGCACTATGCCATCGGTTTGTAAGTGGTTGGCTGCACAAGCGAGTTGTGCTCGCTGCTGCGGTTTGATGTAGCAGAGATTAACCAATATCGGCAGATGACTGTGCGCTTTTATGTTGACCAACGAGGCAAGATCGAGTGTTAACTCCTCGGGATTACTAAAGCTACGAATTCCCGCTTCACACAGCACTAATTGCTGATTTCCGCAAGAAAGTAGTAGGTCTGCGGCTGTCAGCCAGTCTTGCTCACTCGCCATGGTATTGCGCTCAAGAATCACCGGTATATGCAACGCTCCCATCTGGCTTAGCAGCGCTTTATTGAACATCTGTTTACCCGTGAGCAACAACATATCGGCATGGGGTTGTAATACTGCTAAATCTGCTGGTTGTAATACACTGAGAATACATTGCAACCCGGCATGATTAAGTTGCTGTTTGAGTTGCACTAATGCATCTGGAGTTACTTGCTCAAGACGATTAATAAGGACGGCCTGGAACCCAGCTTCGCGCAGGGCCAGCGCTTGTTGTCCCACACTTGGCAACAAATCCTCCGCGTTGATGGCGGTCATGGCGGTCAAACTGCCATTGCCCAAATGCAGTTCACCACTGAGCACTTCTGTCACGTTGGTTTTGAATTCACGGGAGTAACGGGCACTGTCACATTCGGTGACTGCTTCTTGTTCTTGCCTGGAACTGTTGGGCTCTATCATCAACTGGCTGTTTTCCAGTCGGGTAGGTTTTACATTTTCTGAAGCGTAACATCCTAATACCTTAATGAAACGGGTAATGCGCTCCAACTCATGTAATGCTTGTTGCACATCGGTATGACTGATATTGCCGTCAATATCAAGATAAAACATTTCCTCCCATGGCGTGCCGGGAATAGGCCGAGACTCCAGCTTGCTCATATTGAGATTGTGTGCTTTTAATACTAAAAGGGCTTCTACCAGCGCTCCTGGCTTTTGCGCCGTGGCCATGATCAATGTCGTTTTGGCAGGAAGTTGTTCTGGCACAACCACGGTTTTACGTGCCACGACGATGAAACGACTCTGGTTGACTTTCTGGTTTGCCAAATGTCGCTCTAACGGCTCCAACTGGTACAACGCGCCACCTTCAGCACTGCCAATGGCGGCCATCGTATGATCACCTTGGCTGACCAACTCCATCGCTTCGGCGCTGCTAGCACAATAGTGCAGCTTTATTTGAGGATGATGAGCCAGATAGCGACTGCACTGGCTTATGGGTTGTGGATGGGCATAAATGGCGGAGATTTGTTCACTGGTGGTTCCAGGCTTTGCCAGCAGACAGTGGCTAACGTCGATAGTTGTTTCGCCAACAATCGACAGATTAGTGTGCTGCAGCAGATCGTATACTTCATTGATCGAGCCTGATGAGGTGTTTTCAATCGGTAGAAAACCATAATCGGCATGACCGGACTCTACCGCTTGGGCGATTTCGTCGAAGCTGTGACAGCCCATATCCTGCATCTCCATCTCTCGTCGCTCACAATAGCGGTGAGCTGCCAGAAAGGAGTATGAACCGCGCGCCCCTAAATACGCGATGGTGTAGCTTGGCTTGCGGCCGTCCTGATCTGCACGTAATTGCAGGTAGGCTTGCTGGTTCAGCACTGAGTCTTCAATGATGGTCTGATACAGGCTGAGCACATAATGCGCATCCAATCCTTGCTCACGTCCCAGCTTAACTAATCGAGACAGTAGCTCTTTTTCGCGTTGCGTATCGCGGATTGGGCGAACATCGACTTCTTTACTGCGAGCCACTTCTAAGCTGAGTTGACGCCGTTTCGACAGCAGTTCCAGCAGCGATTTGTCTACGCTGGTGATTTGTTCGCGGATGTGGTTAAGTTGCGGCGTTTTTTTCATTCCAACCTCTGTACTTGGTCGTCACGGCTAAAGACGAAAAAGCCTCCCGCTTGGGAGGCTTGGTGTTTTTCACTGTCATCGTTACACGCTAACACCGCCTCCGGATCTGAGGTGTAAAAAAGAAAGTGAAAAAGAATACTTTTATTGTGTGCATAGGCTTAAAACTAAAGTGAAGGACGTACCCTGTCAACGAAAAAATCTGCACATTGTTTCAAATATAAAAAAGCGCCCCCTAAGGGGCGCTTGAACGCTGACTCACGTTAGGCCGCGTATTCAGTGGCATACTCTTCTGCCGGTTCCCCATTTAACAGGGTGCGTTTGGCGGGTTTGTGTGTCAGTCGATTCAGTTGCTTTTCCAGTTTCTGCCCCATAGCGTTGATGGCCGCATAGAGATTTTGGTGCTTGGCCTGGGCAAATAACTGGCCGTTCCCCAATTTGATAGAGGTTTCGATTTTAAACAATGGCCCTTCGGTAAGGATGATGACATGGGGGTTAATTAACTGCACATCGTAACGATCAAGCTTTTCAAGCCGACTTTCGATACGGTTGCGGATAGCATCGGTGACATTAAATTCTTTGCTGGTAATTTTAAGCATATTGTCTAACCCTCTTTCATTTCCGTGGTTTCAGATTACCAATTGTGCCAAGTTGAAATGTGATCTTGATCAACAATTTTCTTGGCAAAAATAGCCTAGCTGTAGAAGTTTGATCCCTTATACAAGATCTACATCTGATGCACTAAAAAGCTTGAATCCTAGGGTGTAACTGGGCATATTTGACTGAATAGCTCCCGCTACTACTGCTTTTACTTCCTGCCGTTATTGTTCAACATCACATCAATTTGTCAGTCCCTGTCTGCTTTAGTTAAGCTTAGGTGAATATTTTATGGTTAGCATTAAAGCTAAACATAAAACTTATTGGATAGATTTTAAGGATGAATATGGCGCAACAAGTACGGGTGTGGGATCTGCCTGTGAGGGTGTTTCATTGGCTAACTGTGCTGTTATTTGGGTTGCTATGGTGGACCGCTGAACAAGGCGAGATGCAATGGCATCAGCTATGCGCCTATCTGCTGCTGATAAATTTGTCGGTCAGGATTGTTTGGGGATTCATCGGTAGTCTGCCTGCGCGTTTCAGCCATTTTGTTGTGTCACCGCAAACAGTTGTTAAGTACTGGCGACAGCAATATCGTCAACACCATGCAGGTCACAATCCGCTGGGAGGCTATATGGTGTTGGCGCTTATGTGTTTGTTGGTATTACAGCTTGGCAGTGGCATGTTTGCGACAGATGATATCTTTATTGAAGGGCCGTTGTATTCGTTGGTCAGTGATGAAGTTGCCCATGGTTTTACTTGGTTGCACAAGCGTAACTTTGACCTGCTCTTGATATTGATTGCGGTCCATATCAGTGCGGTATTGGTGCATGAATTTCACGGCAACCGATTGGTTTGTGCTTTGATCAGTGGTAATAAAACGCTGCCTGATGGTGTGATGATCGCAGAACAACCTGGTCTTGGCTGGCGTTGGTGGTTGCTGCTATTACTGATAGCGGCTTCTATTACTTACTGGTTGATCCTACCGTTGCTAGCCTCTTGGTGACCTATCCCCCTAAAACAGCAGCATCGAGAGTCGGACACTGCTGTTCATATCGATGGATATTATCAGTCCTTTTTATAAACATCGTGGCAGGCTTTGCAGCTTTTGGCAGTCAGGGCAAACGCCTGTTTTACCTGAGATTCATCACCACTCTTCGCAGCGCTAAGAAGTTTTAGTGTGTTTTGCTGCATATCACTGAGTTTACTTTCAAAATCAGCTTTATTTTTCCACAGAGTGGCACGTGCTTCCGTATGGCCAGTCTCTGTACCGTCGATAAAACCTTCTAGGGGTAACTTAGCCAGCACGGCGATGTTTTCCGCACGGTAAACTACGGCGGTTTTATCAAAAGGCTTTTTCCCCTTAACCATGGCGCCGATATCAGCAAAATTGTGGCCTAGGACTTCAAATACGGCTTGGCGATAATGAATCGCATCTTCAGGTTTTTTAAATTCACCAGCCTGTGCGGTAGCCAAAACTGAACTCGCTATTGTTGCCAGCACTAACATTTTGAATCGCATCTAATCCTTCCTATTAACTATGTGATTTGTGTCACGTATGTAAACAGAGGAAACCTTAAGGCGTCAACTGTTACTGATGCTTGAAAGCGATGGCTGGGCGCTTTTTTTTGGTATCACCACAAGATATACTGTCTTCACGTAGCATTACATGAAGACAGCGTAATTTATGCGACCACTTTGGCATGATGTGCAACGATTGGTACTGCAAAATCCTCAGCAATTGGACTGCCTATTTGAACTGTTATTAACCGAGGATGAGCGTCAGGCAATTGCCGGGCGGTTAAAAGTGTTTCAATTATTACTGGCGGGTACGATGAGCCAACGGCAGATTGCCGCAGAATATGGCGTGAGTATCGCCACTATTACACGTTGTTCTAATTATCTGAAAAATATGCCGGAAGAGCTGCGTCAGCAGATAAGGCAATTGATATTATGAAGGCAAAACAACAAGAGCCCATTAGGGCTCTTGTTGTTTTGGCAGTTAGCGGTTTAACCGTGGCAACCACAGCCACCGTTACCACCACCACCGCAACAACCTTCTTCTTTATGATCGTGACCACCACAACAGCCATCGCCGTGCTGGTGTTCACCGCCACAGCAACCGCCTTCGTGATCATGACCACCACAGCAACCACCTTCATGGTCGTGGCCCCCAGCGTGAATATGGCCGTGAGCCAACTCTTCTGCGGTAGCTTCGCGTACTTCGAGAACCTCTACGGCAAAAGTCAGCGACTGGCCAGCAAGTGGGTGATTACCATCAACAATGACGGAGTTTTCCAGCACTTCGGTCACTTGTACCGGACGCTGGCCCATTTCTGTCTCAGCAATAAAACGCATACCGGGAACGATATCCTGAATATCACCAAAGGCTTCTAAAGGAACTTCCTGACGCAGACCATCATGGTATGGACCGTAAGCATCTTCGCAATCGATTGTGACTTCAAGCTGTTCGCCCTGAGTTTTGCCTTCCAGCGCTTTTTCAAGACCAGGGATCAGGTTTCCCATGCCATGAAGATAAACTAGTGGATCGGCGTCAAAGGAGCTCTCAAGCAGTTGGCCTTTGGCGTCAGTCAAGCGGTAGTGAATGGTTACCGCATGGTTTTGGGTGATTTGCATATCGCCTCCCGTTAATCGTGTCGGCGCATAATAACGTGGAAATGCCAAGCTGGCGACCATTGTTATTAGCGAATGCTAGCTGCTGCACATAGTTTGAACTCAGGGCATTCTTCTTATCGAGGAATCATCGGATAGCGAACGTATTTTTGAGAAACAAAAACGATTGTTGTGGCGGCAGTGTAAATCTGCTCATTAATAATTATTTAGTAAAGTAGTGCGTTTAGTGATGTTCTTTTAAGTGAATGACAACTTTGTTGATGGAGATATCAACAAAGCGCTTGACAATGGCAAAGGAAAAAAGCAATTCTGTGCGACATACTTATTTACACATTCAATTAACACTCAACACAGAATCCTTATGATGTACGTCAGCGTTGTGATTACCACCATTATTACAACCACCACCATTACCGGTGTGGGGGCGGGCTGACACATTCTTAAGGAAGTGTAAAAAATCAGGCCCGCTCCCATCAAAGGAGCGGGTTTTTTGTTTCTGGGGCGGCGGGTTACAGGAGATAGGCAATGAAGGTGATGAAGTTTGGTGGTACATCTTTGGCAAACTGGCAACGGTTTGATATGGCGGCTGGTATTATTGCCGATGCAGCCAAGGACGAAAGCGTTGCGACAGTGTTATCGGCACCTGCCACAGTGACCAACGGGCTGTTAGCAATGGTGGATACTGCCCTGGAAAAAGGTGATGTCGCTGCCGCACTCGGTAACGTTGAAGCGGTTTTTCGCAGTCTTTACGGTGCCGCTTTTGCCGTGTTAAACAACTCGAAAACTCAGCAGTCCCTAGAACAGTTACTGGACTCACAATTGGCCTATTGGTCTGAAAAACTGCAGGGCATCATGTTGCTGGGTGAATGTCCCGATGGCGTCCGTGCTGACATTGTTGTGGCTGGTGAAAAGTTATCAGCGGCGCTCATGGTCAAGGTTATGGAAGCCAAAGGACTGAGTGCTGGGCTTTTGGATCCCAAAGCACTATTTCTTGCGCACGGAACGCCGATGGAATCAACGGTGGATATTGGGGTCAGCAAGCCACGCTTTCGTTTGTTAGGGCTTGATGAAAAACGTGTTTGGGTGATGCCAGGTTTTACTGCCGCAGATGAACAGGGCAGAGTGGTGACGTTGGGGCGCAACGGTTCAGATTACTCGGCGGCGGTACTGGCCGCGTGTCTCGATGCATCAAGCTGCGAGATCTGGACCGATGTCGACGGCATCTATAATACCGATCCGCGGGTGGTGCCTGATGCTAAACTATTGTCTCAATTGAGCTATCAGGAAGCGATGGAGCTTTCGTATTTTGGGGCCAAGGTACTACATCCCCGCACTATTTCCCCCATCGCTCAGTTTCAAATCCCCTGTTATATCAAGAATAGTTTTAATCCGGCAGCGCCGGGAACCTTAGTGTCCAGCCATCCAGATCAAACGGGTTTACAGGTAAAGGCCATTTCCAACCTCGATAATCAGACCATGGTGGATGTGTCTGGACCCGGTATGAAAGGGATGGTCGGGATGGCTTCTCGGATCTTGGCCTCGATTGCTCGTAGCGGCGTTTCCGTGACGCTGATAACACAGAGTTCCAGTGAGTACTCTATTAGTTTCTGCGTGCCAACTGTAGATGCCAAACGTGTGAAGCGGGCGCTGGAACAAGAATTTGAACTGGAACTTAAAAGTGAATTGCTGGAACCATTGGTGATGCGTCACCAGTTAGCAATCGTGTCACTTATCGGCGATGGCATGCGCACACACAAAGGTGTGGCGGCAAAGTTTTTTCAGGCATTAGCCCAGGCAAGCGTGAATATCATCGCCATCGCTCAAGGATCTTCTGAGCGTTCCATCTCGGCGGTAATTGAACAACGTAAAACGCCACATGCGATCAAAGCCTGTCATCAGGGATTCTTCGATGTTCAGCAATATCTAGACGTATTTCTGGTGGGGGCTGGCAATATCGGTGCTGGCTTGTTAGCGCAGATTGCTCACCAGGAACAGATGTTACGCAGTCAAAATATCAGCATCAGGGTCTGTGGTATTGCTAACTCCAATCAAATGTTGTTACAAGCGAGCGGTATTGAATTAGCCCAATGGCAGTTACAGCTAAGCGAACAGGGTGAGTTATTTGATTTGCCTAAAATGTTGTCATGGGCCAAAGAGCAACAACTCTTAACGCCGGTGTTTGTGGATTGTACTTCTTCTGATGACATAGCTTCCCTGTATCCAGAGGTGATGGCGGCCGGTTTCCATGTGGTTACTCCCAACAAGAAAGCTAACACCCGCGACATGGCATTTTATCGGCAGTTACGTCAGACAGCGCTAGCCCAACGGCGCCAATTTTTGTACGAAACCAATGTTGGCGCAGGTTTGCCAGTGATAGATAACCTCAAAAAGCTGATGTTTGCCGGGGATAAATTGCTGCATTTCAAAGGGATATTGTCCGGTTCTTTGTCCTATATCTTCGGCAAATTGGAAGAGGGGATGACCTTATCAGAAGCGACCACCCATGCCCGTGAAAAATGTTTTACTGAGCCTGATCCCAGAGAAGACCTGAACGGGATGGATGTTGCGCGTAAGGTGCTGATTTTAGCCCGTGAGGCCGGAATGCCGTTAGAGATGAAAGACATAGTGGTGGAGTCAGTGTTGCCGCCAGATTTTGACAGCAGTGGTGATGTCGCAGATTTTATGCAGCGGCTGATCGCGGCCGATGCTTGGATGGCGGCAAACGTTGCGTCAGCGCAGGCGCAAGGAAAAGTGCTGCGCTATGTCGGTGAAATTACTGCTGAAGGTTGCCGGGTTGGGATCCGTGCGGTAGACGAACATGATCCACTATTCCGGGTGAAAGAGGGGGAAAACGCACTGGCTTTTTACAGTCGTTATTATCAACCTATTCCTTTTGTTTTGCGTGGTTATGGGGCGGGCACAGAGGTGACGGCCGCTGGGGTGTTTGCCGACCTGTTGCGTACGCTGAACTGGACTCGGGAGGTGGATCTATGAGTCTGTCAGATTCATTAACCGTTTATGCCCCGGCATCTATGGGAAACGTGGGCGTTGGTTTTGATCTCTTGGGTGCCGCGTTAGCGCCCATTGACGGTAGTCTGCTAGGTGATACCGTCACCATTACTCATGCTGATGCAGGTGTGCATCTGCAGCAACAAGGTGTCTGGGCGCATAAACTGCCGGATTCACCGCAACAGAATATTGTTTTTCAGTGTGCTGAATTTTTTCTGCAGCAGTTTGCTGTTAAAGGTGGTGTTTCACTAATACTGAGTAAGAACTTGCCTGTCGGCAGCGGTCTGGGTTCCAGTGCCAGTTCCGTGGTAGCAGCGCTGTTTGCACTGAATGAGTTTTTTGATAAGCCCTGCAATCCACAACAGTTGCTGGCATTGATGGGCAAATTTGAAGGTCGCATCAGTGGTTCTGTGCACTATGATAATGTGGCTCCATGTTATTTGGGGGGAATGCAGTTGATGCTGGATTTGCCACAACGGATCTGCGAGCCGATTCCAGCGTTTGAACAATGGTATTGGGTGGTGGCTTATCCTGGTATCTCACTTTCAACGGCTAAAATGCGGGCACTCATGCCGGCGCAATACGAACGACCTGTGGTCATCGATTTTGGTCGCAATCTCAGTGCGTTTGTGCACGCCAGCTATCGTCAGGATGAAGCTTTGGCGATTGCGGTGCTTAAAGATGTGCTGGCCGAACCTTATCGCGCCCCTGCTATTCCTGGCTATGAACAGGCGCGAGCCGCATTAGCGGAATTAGGTATGATGACCACGGGCATCTCTGGCAGCGGACCAACGCTCTTTTCTATTTGCCGGGATCTGCCAACCGCCGAGTTAGCAAAAGACTGGTTGGAGCAACACTATTTGACAGAGACTGGGGGCTTTAGCCACATCTGTCGCTTGGACAACTTGGGGGCGAGAGTATTGCCGCAAGGTCAATACTAATTAAGAGCAAGGGCTAAATGATATGGAACTGTATAATCTCAAACATCCTGCGCAAAGGGTGAATTTTTCGGAAGCGCTTAAATTAGGGCTCGGTATTGATCGTGGACTGTTTTTCCCATCGCGGATTCCCCGTTTGCAGAATGTCGAAGCGTTACTGGCACTGCCTTTTGTTGATCGCAGTAAACGTGTGTTAGGAGCTTGGCTTGCAGACGAGTTGGGGCAATCGCTGGTCGATGAACTGGTTGAAAAGGCGTTTAATTTCCCACTGCCGATGGTGCCCGTTGATGAAAAACGTAGCAGTCTTGAACTGTTTCATGGCCCGACACTGGCGTTTAAGGATTTCGGGGCACGCTTTATGGCGCAATGTCTTAACGCGCTTGGCGGCAATCAACCCCTGACTATTTTAACCGCAACTTCAGGTGATACTGGTGCCGCGGTGGCCGATGCTTTTTATGGCCTAGAGAATGTCAGAGTGATGGTGCTGTACCCTAAGGGCAAGATCAGCGAACTACAGGAAAAAATGTTTTCCACCCTTGGTGGTAATATCCATACGGTTGCTGTTGAGTCGGATTTCGATGACTGTCAGGCCTTGGTGAAGCAAGCATTTGAAGACAGTGATATTCGGGACGGCTTGCGTCTTAACTCTGCAAACTCAATTAATATCAGTAGGTTACTTGCACAAGTCTGTTATTATTTTGAAGCGGTAACCCGCTATCGCCAGCAATATCAAGACTCCCCGGTGATTGCCGTACCCAGTGGCAACTTCGGTAATTTGACCGCGGGTCTGCTGGCTAAAGCGATGGGCTTACCGGTGAAGCGGTTTATCGCAGCAACCAACAGTAATGACACTGTGCCACGTTATCTCACTTTTGGTGATTGGGCACCAAGGCAAACAATGGCAACGATGTCAAATGCTATGGATGTTTCTGAACCGAGCAACTGGCCGCGGGTAGAAGCTATTTTCAGTGAGATGAAATGGCCGTTGAGCGAGCTGACCGGATTAGCAATCTCTGAGCAGCAGACACAGGCGTCGATGCAGGCGTTGCAAGCGCTGGGTTATCAGGCGGAGCCACATGCTGCTGTGGCTGCGGAAGCGCTTCATCTTTGCTTAAAAGCGGATGAACGCGGGATTTTCTTGGCAACTGCTCACCCTGCGAAGTTTAAAGAGGTGGTGGATCGGGAGTTAGGAACTTGTTTACCGCTGCCACCCGCGTTGCAGCGCGTGAAGGACAAGCCTGTTCTGTCGGCGGTATTACCAGCGGATTTTGCAGCACTGAAAGCGCATATGCTTGCGGTGTTGTGATACGAGGAACGAGACATTCAACCCCGCTTGGTCGCGGGGTTTTTTATGACTGCGGTAATACGTTAGCTACTTTGAGATTGTAGCCACGCTATCTCGTCGGGCCAGATTTCTGGACGGATAGTTTCCAATATGAGCGGAATTTGCACCGTTGCCGGATGCGCCATGATGGCACTGAAGGCATCTTTACCTATCGCGCCATAGCCTAATGAGTCATGGCGATCGACATGGCTATTGAAAGCGCTTTTACAGTCATTGAGATGCATCCCTTTGAGATATTTCATACCGACTATCTGCGCAAATTCCGCAAACACCTGAGCCACGGAATCATTGGTTCGCAAATCGTAACCTGCAGCAAACAGATGACAAGTATCCAGACATACCCCGACTCGTGACTTATCTTCAATATGTTCAATGATTTCTGCCAACTGTTCAAAACGGTGACCAAGATTGGAACCTTGCCCGGCGGTATTCTCTAGTACTGCGGTAACACCTGTTGTTTGTTCTAATACCAGGTTAATAGAGTCGGCAATGTTGCGCAGACATAAGGATTCACTTATTTCCCGCAAATGGCTCCCCGGATGAAAGTTAAGCAGCGTCAAGCCTAATTGTTCGCAGCGCTGCATTTCGTCCAAGAAGGCTTCCCGAGATTTCTGCAACATATTTGGATCTGGGTGACCTAGATTAATCAAGTAGCTGTCATGTGGCAGAATTTGTGCTGCACTGAAGTGTTGTTCAATGCAATTCTGCTTGAATTTTTCTATCTCCGCAGCCGTTAACGGCGATGCATTCCAGCGGCGTTGGTTTTTAGTAAAAAGTGCGAACGCCGTTGCACCTATGGCAGCAGCATTGAGTGGCGCATTGGCAACACCACCTTGAGCGCTAACATGGGCACCCACCCATCTTTTATCCAACATGTTATTTGTCTCGTGTTGTCATTATGGTGCCAGTCTACTCAAGCTTGGGGGTGTTGGTCACGGTTAACCTTCTGTTGTGATTAAATAAACTACAGTTGAGGCCGATAATTACTGGCTAATTATGTGAGTATGAGCGGTGCTTTATGCAATTTGTAGCCAGTTTTCCTTGATCTTTGTCATGTATTAAATAAACAACACTGGTTACCATTAAAATTCGCTGGGTTGTTTACTGCTATTATTGAGTAAACGGCCCCCAAATGAAGGAGAGCCTCTATGCTGCAAAGATTAATGAATGATCACAAGCATATAGCTGTATTGCTCAATTTGCTTAAAGGAAAGTACCAAAAGCTTTCAGAAGGTGAACCGGTCAATTTTTGCTTGGTTCGTGACGTTGTTGAGTATATGCAGGAATATACCGAGCACAGTCATCATCCTGTTGAAGATATTGTGTACGAGTACTACGTGGGGAAATTTGCCAAAGAGGAATCTACCAAACGTCTGACTGAAGAACATCATAAGGTGGTGGCAGCTTCTGCCGCGCTGGCGTCGACTTTAAACCTCATTCTTAATGATATTGTGGTGGCTAAAGATAAGTTGGTTCAGGAGCTAAGAGACTACGTCACTCTGCAGGAGCAGCATCTATTGTATGAGGAAGAACATATTTTCCCAAAATTGCAGCGCAAGCTGACAGCGTCGGATTGGCAACAAATTGAGCAAAATTGTGCTTTGAAGTTGATAGAGGATCCGCTGTTCAGTAGTAACGATCAAATGTTTGATGAACTGCGTCAGTATATTCAGACAATAGAGCCATCTTCTGCGGCAACTTTGAGCCATTGATGTCCGTAGTCAGCGCTGGTGCCGGGGTATCCCGGCATTTTCTTTTCTATCATTATCAGTATTTTTAACGGATAGAAATCATCAACTTATTCTTAGTTAATACGTGGATTTGACTCTCTTTTAAGCGTTCTGGCGTTTGGTTATTTCTATTTTATCTAACCCACTGGATTTAGCTCGATCTTTATTACTAGATAATCACAACTTCATTAACTATTATTAACTGATACTTTTGCGTCATCTTATAACTGACAGAAAAATAAAGAATATTTAACAATTTTATGGTCATGGGTTTGGCAGTCGCCGGAGATTTGACGTTAATGAAAAGTAAGCGGTCGGGATTCTCTCTTATCGAAGTGATGGTGGCTTTGGTCATCTTGGTGATTGGCCTCATAGGAATATTTAATCTTCATATTGTGGCAAAACGTGCCAGTTTTGAGTCTTTTGAACAAACGCAGGCAGCATATTTGGCAAACGATATTCTTAATCGTATGAAGTTAAATCAAACGGTATTAGACAGTTACGTTGGTGAATACGGCGTGCTTAACGGTGATACGGCTCCAACTTCGTGTGATGGTGCAGGCGCTGCGTGTTCTCCCGCAGAAATGGAACTGTGGGACATTTACCAGTGGCGTTGGTTGTTTTCCGGTGGGGCAGAGACCAACAGCTCGGGTGTTAATGTTGGTGGATTAGATTCAACCACAGCCTGTATTACCTTTGATAACGTTAACAATGTCATCTCCATTGCCATTGCTTGGAAAGGTATGCAGTCAACCGCTGGCACCACCAATACAACATCTGACTGTGGTGCAGCCATTGGTGATAAACGCCGTCTTTATGTATTAAATACTGTTGTAGACCAGGGATAACCGACCATGCTAACGAGAACATATGTTACTGGTTTCTCTCTGGTCGAACTGATGGTTGCGATGGTCATCAGTTTGTTTTTGACCTTGGGGGTTTTTGCCATGTTCAGCATGTCGGCGACCAATGTCACAACCACTGGCCAGTATAACCAATTACAGGAAAATGGCCGTATTGCGTTGGCAATTATGTCCCCAGATATCGAGCAAGTGGCCTTTTTCGGGGATGTGACCGGGACTGATTTTATCCCCGGTACGAATACTACAGTAACGGGTGTCATTGCTACAGATTGTGTTGGGGGTGGGTTGAATAATGCCACCCTACCGAACAATCAACCTGCACATTTTCGAAGAATTTGGGGCTATGAAGCGGGTGTGAGTGGGCAGTCAGTGAGTTGTGTGAACGATGCGATAGAAGATACGGATGTTATTCAGATAAAGCGGCTGGTCGGACCCGCCGGGGCAACCTCGGGCTTTCGTGTTGCCACCACTTCCTCTGAGATCGTATTTTTTGGAGCCGCCGCCGATCCCGCACTGATTAATGAGCGGGTCTGGGAGTACCAACACCACATTTATTTCATTCAGAATTTAAATGGTGTGCCGGTACTCAGTCGTAAAGCCTTGTCTGAAACGGGTATGAATAATGAAGAGCAGTTGGTTGAAGGCATAGAGAATATGCGGATCCTCTACGGTTATGATGACGATGGTGATGATACTGCCGACAGTTATTTGCCGGTGGAAAACGTTACCGACATGATGTGGGATAACCAGTCATTTCAGCGCATTGTTGCCGTCAAGATTTTTCTGTTAGTGCGCACGGTAGATCAGGACAGCAGTTATACCAATGACATTACCTATGAGCTTGGTGACAAGGAGCTTGGTCCTTTTAACGATCATTTTCGTCGCAAAGTGTTGTCCACCACCATTCTGCTCGAAAATCCGGTATTGATTAGGAATTGATATGAAAGGTTTAAAGCGACAATCTGGCATCGTCCTTTTTTTTGCACTGATCTTACTTGTTGTGATGACGGTGATAGGTGTGGCGCTGGCGGTAAATGCCGGACAGTCTTTGCGCATGGCGGGTGCTGGTTCCGAACGAATGGAAGCTAAGGCTGCTGCGGATGGCGGTTTGGCGGCGGTTATGAATGCAACTACTGCAGCAACTCTGGCGACACTATCAGACGTACAAAACAGTGCGCTATTTGGCGGAGAACAGACACTTACACCGTTACCAGAAGGGGTAACACCTGAAAATGTTGGTTGTCAGCGTTCAGGGGCCGCGAGTGGTACCAATATTATTGTATGTCGGCGGTTACAAGCCAACAGCACTGTCACCTATGGGCGTGACAACATGGGTGTTATTGAGGTAACACAAGGTATGGAACAAGAAGTACTGAATGGGAGTGGATCATGAAGCTCAAGCAAACAATTTGTACTTTCATTGTTGCCTTGGTGGTAAGTTTTGGGAGCAGTTGGGCCGATGATACTGAACTATATTTACTCGCTCCCGCAAATAACGGTAAATCTAAGGTATTAATTATTTTTGATAATTCGGCATCAATGGATACCTTAGAAACCGAGATTAAAGGTAGCTATGATCCAACCGTTACTTATCCCCCCATCGGTAGTTCTCACTCCTACCAAAGTAATATGATCTATGCGACGGTTGGTACGGGCACTGACAACATGTCACTTCCGAATCCTGATAGTCCATCCCAATCTACACGTTTTAATGAATTGCTAAACGGTTGTGCTGCTGCCAGAGAAGCATTAGCGACCTACGGCCGCTTTACCGGATATGTGCGAGAGTATTACAGTTCTGGTAGTGATCGTGGAACTTGGCAACCTTTAGCAAATAACAGCGGTGCCAATACGAATAATCCAGTCGAGTGTTTTGAAGATATTGAAGCTGGCAATGCCAGTAATAATAATGATTTAACTGGATATGATGATGGCTTTCCTCAGAATAACGTCTATACCAGTTCCGGCGGACGTTGGGGAACGCGAACATATTATCCTTGGGGCAGCCCCTCTCAGCAAAATCTAAGTGATCTGTTTGCAAGTGGGCCATTAGTGACTTTATACACTGATAACTATTTACGTTGGTATCACGGCACTGATACCGGTGCTGTAGATATTTCTCGGTTAAATATAGCCAAAGAAGCCATTACGGGGGTTATTAGCAGTATGTCTGCCGTAGACTTTGGCTTGGCGATATTTAACCTCGATTACCCTAATGAGGGAGATAGAGATGGCGGACGTATTATTGCAGGTATCCGTCCTAGAAATGCTTCAGAAAAACAAGATCTCATTGATACCATCGTAGGTCTTCCAGCCGAAACGAACACGCCACTTTGCGAAACACTATATGAGGCATACAGTTATTTTAGCAATAATAGTGTGACCTTTGCTCATGCTGATAGTAATTACAGTAGCCTCAACTATAAAGGGAATAAACCACCTTATGATGCCAGTATTGAGTCTGGTGGTCTCTATGAATCGCCAATGAGTAACTGCAGTGATATTGCGTACATTATATATATCACTGATGGTGAACCCACGCTAGATAACTCCGCTGATCAGCGAATTCAAAACTTAGTTGGAAGTCGCAGTTTGGGTACGACTCAGGATAAAAAGACAGATAATGGTGATTATGCTGCCTATACCTATGATTATGATAAATATGGTCGTCCAATAAAAAGTTATATGCCAGCGTTAGCGAGTTATATGTATTGGCATGACCAGGTACTGTCTACAGATACTTTCCAACAAGTGAAAACTTATACAATAGGCTTTGCTTTAGATGAAAACTCAGTTGCGGAACCATTGTTAATTGAAACCGCCAAAAGAGGTGGCGGTAAGTATTATGCAGCCAATAACGTAACCACTTTACAAAACGCCATTAGCAATGCGTTAGATCAAATTACCTACGAAGGTCAGCGATTTTCGGCTCCAGGGGTGGCATATAGTAATGCTGATCCTACTCGAACACTGGATGCTGCATATTATGCCTTGTTTGAGCCTAACCATGGACCACGTTGGGCTGGTAATTTGAAGAAATTTAAAATTAATGCCAGTGGCACATTAGTCGATGTAAATGGCAATAATGCCATTTCAGCAACGGGCGGTATTAAAGAAACTGCCTGTAGTTTTTGGAGTAGTTGTAGTCCTAAACCTGATGGCTTTTATGTGGAAGATGGTGGTGCGGCTCGGCAAATAGATCCCGCACATAGGAAGTTGCTAAGCAACATTGGTGCCTCTGGTGCGTTAGCCGCATTAAATAAATCAACAGCATCAAGTTATGCTGGGGGAGATGCAAATCTCTTCTCGTTAATGAATATGAGTGAAGACCCTAATTCAACTACTTCCGCTCAGCTCGATAAAGCTTTTGAGTGGCTCAAGGGCTTTAACGTTGATCTTGATAGTGACGGCACCCCTATGTCTACCGACTATGGCGGTATTCGCGGTGATATTATGGGCGACCCAATGCACTCTCAGCCACTGGCGATAGATTATGGTGGCACTAATGGGGTTTATATTTTTGTTGGCACTAACGAAGGTATGTTCCATGCGTTTAAGGACGCTGGTGCTTCTGTTAGTGAAAGCTGGGCTTTTATGCCCTTTAATATGCTAGCGAATGTCCAAACCCTAAGGGACAATGATTATTCAAATGGTCACAGTGTTTACGGTATTGACGGCTCTCCCGTTTCATATATTAAAAGAGCTAGTGATGGTTCTATAGAAAAAGCTTGGCTCTTTGTTGGATTGCGTCGCGGGGGAAGTTCTTATTATGCATTAGATGTGACCAATCCCGAAGCTCCTAGTTTAATGTGGCATATAGATAGTAGTTCAACTGGTTTCGCTGAACTCGGGCAAACCTGGTCAACCCCGGTTGTGACTAAAGTCCCAGGGAATGACAATCCGGTTATTATCTTTGGCGGCGGTTATAACATCGGCTATGACGCTGGCAGTGGTAGTAACTCTTTGGGGCGGGATGTTTATATTGTCGATGCAGAAAAGGGGACTTTGAAGTACACCTTCGGTATTGGAGGGCAAACAGCATTACCTGGCATTACTGATAGTATTGCGGGGTCGATAGCGTTGCTGGACAGTAATAGCGACGGTGTTACCGATAGAATGTATGCGGCTGACTTAGGTGGTAATGTCTGGCGTATGGATATGCCATCAACTGACACTAGCGCATGGAGCGCCTTTAAATTTGCGTCATTAGGTGGCTCACTTACAAACAATAGACGTTTTTTCTACGAGCCGGTTATTGCTCAAACTGAATTTACTAACGTTTCCACAATTACTTACACCGATGCTTCAGGCAGTACTACCTCCACTGTCGCATCTCAGAATGTGCCTTACGACGCGGTAACGCTTGGTAGTGGTGACCGGGCGTCGCCATTAGGGACAACGACCGACGACATGTTTTTTGTATTGCAAGATCGTAATGTTGTGACCAAGACCTTCGGTGCTAGTGGAGCATCGATACCGGATCCGATTGATTTAACCAACTTGTACGATGTGACTTCTGCATCACCCAGCACCGATGCCGATAATTTGGCTTTTGGGACCAAATTGGGCTGGTATTTTAATTTCAGTGGCGTTGGCGAGAAAAGTCTGTCACCTGCGACAATTTTTAAGGGGAAAGTGTATTTCACCTCCTTTACGCCGTCCTTGGATAATCCGCAAAATACCTGTCAAATCTCTTCTGAAGGGCGCCTTTATATCTTTGATTTACACAAAGGAGGACGCTCTTCTCAGGAATATATTGATATTTGCGAGAATTGTATCCCGCAGCCGCCTAAGCTAATAACGCCTCCGCTTGCTGACGACATTGCTGACAATCCGCCCTTGTCGCTGATCATCGGCCGGGGCAATTGTGTTGACGGACAGTGTTCTGGAACGGTTAATCTGGATGTCGGGCTAACAACTAATAAGATTTATTACCATGTTAATGAACATTAAACGTAAGACAACAGCTGCTGGATTCACCTTGATTGAAGTGATGATCGTGGTGGTGATTATTGGGATCTTGGCGGCAATTGCATACCCCTCGTACATTGACTATATAACGCATAGCAATCGTTCTGAGGGGCAGGCGGCATTGCTGCGAGTGGCTAATCTACAGGAACAATATTATTTGGATAACCGTTCTTACGCTGAAGATATGACTAAGCTAGGATTGAGCGCAGATCCCTTCCTAACCGACAACAAGTTGTACAGTGTGGATTCGGCTGGCACCGATAGTTTTACTTTAACAGCAACCCCGCAAGGTTCTCAGGCAACGCGGGATACTAAATGTCCTACCATTACGCTAACTGATACTGGGGTTAAAGGCCCCTCTGCGGAGTGCTGGAAATGAGTAAATATATGATTTTGAGTCTATTGCTGTTGCTTGGCAGCACTCCGGTGATAGCAGCCAAACAGAGTTATAAGTGTTATTTGCTGACGACAAATGGGCCGGAGATTGCCTTTTATCGTTGGAAGGAACAGGACTTGCCGACTAAGCAAGCGGAGCTGGTCGCATCGAAGCGTAAAGATAACCGAGGTAAAGCCTATTACGTTAAGGACGTAAAAGAATGCACTCTGTTATCGGAAGAATTCTCATCAGCCGAGGCCAAAGCGCTGGATAAAAAGACACTTAGATAAGCCAACTGCCATTTGTGACAGCATATCCAGCCATAGACGTTCTAAATTTGCTGCCCATGAATGTAACGCTGGCGCTTTTTATCTTTTAATTTTTCAAGATCGACTAACACCAGCCCATCAAGGCAATCTGCAAAAGCCGCATCAATGCCAAATGCCAGAAATTGTACGCCGTGGGGTTGGCACAGTTCACCATACTGTTTGTATAGGGTTGGCACCGCTGCCCCCATGCTGGCTAATGTTTGTTTTAGTTGCTTAAACGCCTGTTCATAGTCCATCCCTTGATACATCTCATCCAGTTCCTGTTTCCTTGTTGGTGGTAAAACGTAAGGGTGGAAAGAAACTGCCAGTGGCTGTGCTGGAAACTGTGACAGGTAGAAATGCACTAGCATCTCTTTCGCAGGCGTTGGTAACTGATTGCTGATGGTCACTGGACCAAACAGATAGCGATATTGCGGGTTTTTAGCGAGATAAGCGCCAATTCCATACCACAGATAATCAAGGCTACGTTTACCCCAGTATTTAGGTTGCACAAAACTACGGCCTAGCTCTAAGCCAAACCTAAAATACTCAGAAAATTGCGGTTGATATTGGAATAGTGATTCGCTGTAAAGCGACTGTCCTCGGTCATGAAGTCGTTGCGCACTGGCAAAACGGTAAGCCCCCACAATTTCCATTTCTGACCGATCCCACAGCACTAAATGTAAGTAGTGGGGATCATACTGATCGGTATCTCGACGCTCACCGGTACCTTCGCCGACAGCTCGAAAAGCAATCTCTCTCAAACGGCCAATTTCCCGCATAATGGGATTGCTACCTTGATGGCAATACAAATATATCTGTTTATTGTCCTGAGTTTCACCAAGAAGTTCACACTCAGCTAGCGCTTTATAAAGGGCTAATCGGTCTTCAGGGTGGGCGATAGCTCGTTGTGTCCGAAACAGCCCCGGACGGTTTTTGCCGATGCGATATAAATGGTTTTTCAGCAACGTCACTTTGGTTTTTAGCGGGAAATCATTACCGTTCACGGCCTCTGCAGGTATCAGTTCCCCAATACGAACCGGCAGGGTAGCGTTAGCCTGCTTAAACATCTCCTTAACCAGTAACAGCGTTGCCAACGGTTTGTACAACATCGAGGCCCCGTAGAAGGTAGGCGAGTTGTGTGCATCAACAAACATCGGGAGTAATGGGGCATCACAGTTGATCGCCATCCTCAGAAAGCCGCTGTGCCAACGGGTATCTCGTACACCATTTGGGCGCAACCTCGATACTTCACCGGAGGGAAAAATCAGTACCGCACCTTCATTCATTAGATGCTCATGGATATTTTCCAGATAGTGTCTGGGGGTACCGCCTGTCATGTTGCGAACTGGCAGTAGCAGGTTGTGCAAAGGTTCCAGCGCCATCAACAGCTCATTGGCGACCACTTTGAGATCGCAACGTACTTCACTTAACAGTTTTATCAACACCAGCGCATCAAGAGAGCCAATAGGGTGATTCGCAAAAATGACGAATCTTCCTTGCGGCGGCACGTTTTCCAGTTGTACGTCGGGGACG
Organism: Shewanella fodinae; assembly: GCF_014651955.1. GTDB lineage: Bacteria > Pseudomonadota > Gammaproteobacteria > Enterobacterales > Shewanellaceae > Shewanella > Shewanella fodinae. The sequence continues at coordinate 122,047 of NZ_BMXW01000008.1, forward strand.
GTGTAACTGATATTAAAGGTTTGTAGCACCTGTTCTACAAAATCTATTCCCTTTAAGTGGCTGAACTGGTTTGCTATTTCATTACACTGCCGTTCGTTGAGCAGATAGCGCAACATCGCTTTCGTCGGCTTCGCCAACCAAGGTGCATTATTCAGTCGCGGTAGGTTGTCTTCGATGACTTTATCGACAGTAAATATCATGGTGATGTCCCAAACTGAAGCGTTAGGTGGCCTGAAGCGAAAACACTTTAGGCAGATTCAGTCAGACAATAAGCCCAGATATTGACCGTCGTATGAACGATGGATGGCAGTCTTATGACAAACAAGAGCGCGGAGGAACAACTCGCGGTTCCTCCGGTATGTTAGAAAAACAGATGTGCCATACCGGCAATTACCGGTAATGTAACGAGTGTACGCAGTAGGAAAATAATGAAGAGTTCCCAAGCGTTAACCGGAATTTTACTGCCAATCAGTAATGCACCGACTTCACTCATGTAAATCAGTTGCGTCACTGACAGCGCCGCGATGATAAAGCGGGTCATTTCAGCCTGTATGCCATTACTGGCGAGAATTGACGGAATAAACATATCGGCAAACCCAACCACGATGGTTTTGGATGCCGCGGTTGCTTCAGGAATATGCAGCCATTCAAGCAACGGAATGAAAGGCATGCCGAGGTAGTCAAAAACCGGCGTATATTGCGCAATCATTAATGCAATAGTACCAATGGCCATTACCACAGGGATAATGCCAAAAATCATGTCGATGACATTTTTGAAGCCTTCTTCCACAACCTTGAGTGGGCCACCGGTGTGCGCTGCTTTGTTTAACGCTAACTGTATTCCCCAGGATAAGGCATGGTGGCCAGCAGGCACGGCTTCATCATCTTTTTTTCGCGAAGAGCCATTCAGATACAGATCTTTTTTCAAAGACAGAGGCGGCAAACGGGGAACCACAACCGCTGCTACCACACCCGCTAGGCATACCGTTAGATAGAAGGGCACAAACATGGCTTCCAGCCCTACCTGCGTTATCACCACTAGACTGAAAGTGATTGATACAGCCGAGAATGTTGTACCGATAATGGCAGCTTCCCGTTGTGTATAAAAATTGTCTTCATATTGTTTACTGGTGAGCAGAATACCAACGCTACCATCGCCAAGCCAGGATGCCATACAGTCAATAGCGCTGCGCCCAGGTAGATTGAATAACGGCCGCATAATGGTGGTTAACAGCGTGCCAAACAGCTCTAGTAAGCCAAAATTCAGCAGCAGTGGCAGTAGCAATCCGGCAAAGAAAAACACGCAAAATAGCACGGGTAATAGATCATTCATTACCAGCCCGCCAGTATCAGCAGAGCGAATAGCTTCAGGACCAATACCAAAAAAAGTCAACGTGATAAACACTGCCCCCGTAAGCCTAACCACTAGCCAGAACGGGTTGATGTTCAGCAATGCATTGAGGAAATGGTGAGTACGAATTGCTTTCGGCCGAAACAGTTTAGTTAGCAAGGTTGCCAGTGCCATCAACAACGATATTGTCAGGATAATCGTGGTGAGCCAGTCGCTTAACAGGTGCTGCAATGCTTTTGCCAAGATTGCCACTGGAATGGTAATCGCCCCCTGAAAACTGATGGGGGTCATAAACAGCAACACCCCAATTAATGATGGGATGATAAAGGTTAGTGCTGTCTTCAGACTATGAGTTTGAGATTTGGTCACGTTAAGGCCTGTTGTTATTATTTAAATCTGGCCTGTCGGCCATGCAAATTTATGCAGAATTGTTTGCAATAAAGGCACAAGGTTACCGCCTCTCGCTGACCGTGTAAATTTGTCTGTTATCCTCGCGACACTATCTGTGAGTAACTGTTATTTTTATGCACTGTATTGTCACTAAAAATGCGTTATGGAATCTGGAATATGCTAGCGACCTGGACTGTTATTGACTTCCCGGGAGTGTAGCGGCAGTCAGTTGTAATTAAAAAAGTTTTCAATATTTTTTGTCATAAATGAGCAAAAGTCCTCATTTGTGCAACGATCATCGCGAATTGTTACTTTGCTAGGTGGCATATCAGTTTGTAACAATGTACCTTTGCTTGACGCTATCCGGTATATTATCGGAATCAGTGACGCGTTTGAGGCATAGACAGTTCACTGGCATAGTGGGGACGATAATTACGATGGAAAAAAAACAGCGTCTGATCAAACTAGCGCTGGGGTTCGGGCTCATCGGACTGCTGGGGCTATTGCTTGGCCTGATAATTTCGATTATTGGTTACGATGCTTTTGGCGACGAATGTTTCGGACTGACCAATCACACCATGAGCGAATTGGGCAATTACGGTCATTCTCCTTTTGCAGTCGCATTAAATGGCGGGCTGTTTTTTGGTAGTTTGTGCCTGGTGCTTTTCTGTCTTTACTCGTTACAGCTTTCCCGAAGTATTACTGGCGCTATGAGCTTTCTGTGTCTAGCCGTTAGCTGTATGACCTTAGCTGGTATCGGGCTGTTTCCGGTTAATGTTTATCACCTGCATGTGTTCATGCTGAAGTGGTTCTTTATCTTCGGTTGTATTAGCACACTGGTTTACTTGGTGAATCAGACATTAACACTCTCTGCAAGTAATGGCCGTTGGGGATGGATTACCGCCTTGTTGAGTTGTATTAGTTTCGGCATCTTTCTGTTTTTGCCACTATTTGGGCTGGATTTTACCGAGGGCAACCGACCTTTTTATCACGAGATGGTGCTGGAAGGTGTCCGGCCAACACTATGGTGGCCGGCACTGCTGCAATGGATTAGCTTGGGATGTTTTCTTCTGTGGTTAGCGGTGTTGCTTTTTGAGCGTTTGCGCTCACTGGAGCAATCTTAGGATTAGACAACCCGCCTCATTCCCGCTTCATTGAACCAATAGCCGTTGCAAGCGTCAGCCGTTAACGGCGCGGTTTCTCCTGCTATTAATGCGTTAGCAACGCTAATGCAATCCTGAGAGTAGGGCGATACCCTGAACCATGAAACGCCCATCGTTTCCATTTGCGCTAATTGCTGACGTAAATCACAACAGCTCGCAGATTGTGTTTGAATACCATTTAATCGTAGCAAAGGTTGGTGTTCTTGTGTCTGTGCCAATATTCCGCGCGGGTATTGTGCACAGGCAATGTCGCAACCGTCTTTCGTTAGTCCCTTAAGCCTAGCAGTAAAGCATCTGGCAGAATGTGCTAGCGGTAAATGACCATAGCCAATGACTTCCGCTTCATAACTGGGGCTGGGGGTTAATACTTGCCTTAACCATTCACCTGACAGGTCTACTGGCATTACAAAGCGTTGCATGCCCCACGTTGCCATTTTGTCCAGCGTGGCGCGGTTATAATTATTGATACTCGGGCCGCAGACAAATGGTTGGTTCAATTCTTGAGCTATAGCAACGGCGGCCATATCGTTGGCCTCAACCATAAACTCCCCATTTGCTACCTGTTTACGCAATTCAGGCAGTTCCGAGCTGTTTTCGATTAACGCCATCGTGGAAAGTACTACCTGTTTACCTGACGCCTGCAGCAGCTTCGCCAGCGCTAAGTAATCACTCCATTTCACTTGGCGACGCCGAGTGCAGACAGTCTCTCCCAGATATACTAGTGGGATATTGCTGTCAGCAACTTTCTCATAAAATGCATACACATCGGATTTGGGCCAGCAGTACATCAGTGGCCCTAACGAAATTTTCATGAACTACTTCCTATTGCCAGCTACGCTCATAGGCGCCAAGTGTGGTGGTTTGCCCTTCCGATACCTTGGCTAACGCCGCTTGCCAATTTTCCTGGGCTTGATAACGCTCGGGAGCGGCAAGATATTTATCTAGCGCTGCCCGCCAGACTTTGGTTACTTGTTCTACATATGCAGGGCTTCGTTGCCGTCCTTCGATTTTCAACGACACCACACCTGCTGCCGCGAGTTCTGGGATCAGATCCAGGGTGCTGAGGCTTGTCGGTGACTCCAGTAGAAACTGTGGCGCCTCTGTGTCTTCGGTGAGGTATCGGCCTTTACAAACTACTGGATAGCCCATCTGCTCATTAATGCCCGAGCAGTCAATCAACACATCATTGAGTCGGGTCAGTCGGCTGTTACCTTGTTCTTGCCAGCGCACATGGCGAGCTGGGGAGCAGGAACCTCCGGAATTGGGTGATTCGCCTGTTACATAAGAGGATAACTGGCAACGGCCTTCCGCCATGATGCACAGACTGCCAAAGGCAAAGACTTCGAGATCTACCGGGCTGGTTTTAGCGAGATCCTTTACCTGTTTTATTGAAAGCACCCGAGGTAACACTGCTCGCTGAATGTTAAACTGTTGCTGATAAAAACTGAGGGCTGCCAGATTCGTTGCGCTGGCTTGTACCGAAAGATGGAGCGGTAATTCTGGATAATGCTGGTGCGCATAATCCAGCAATGAGATGTCCGCCACAATCAAGCCGTGAGCACCACTCTCTGCAGCTAAATCAATCGCTTGATACCAACGTTTTTCCTGTCCTGGCTGTGGAAAGGTATTGATGGTGAGATAGAATTTTCGCTTGCAGCTATTTACCAGATGGGCGGCTTCCTGCAGTTTTTGCGGGGTAAAATTGAGTCCGGCAAATGAGCGGGCGTTAGTATCATCTTTTAAGCCCACATAAACTGCATCAGCACCGGCGTTTAGCGCGGCTTTTAGCGATGCCAGATTACCAGCAGGGCATAGAAGTTCCATGTCGTCAGCGGCTCCCTTATCGATACGAAAGGGGCAAGTGTATCGGTGTTTGATCTCTGAAGAATTGATGTAAAACAGGTTTGAGATCATAAATTGTGGCTAAAATGCCAAGTTGGTAACCCTTTAAGGAGCATAAAGAATGCGTGGTGAGCTGTTGTCCATGATGGCAAAGGAGCTGTTAACTGTAGCGCCTAAAATAGCCGCAAAACCACTGTCCATCGTTCCCTTTTCAGCGAAGGCCAAGGTATTGGAACAACTGTTACAACATCTGCTGGCGGAACAGATTAAAGAAGGAGAACTGGATTTTCTAATTGACAGTTGGGTGGCGGTGTCTGTTCCGGATCTGCAATTTTCATTTGAAGTCAGCTTCGGCGAACATTTCTCAGTGCGTCCAGTGACATCTCCCAAAGTGACTTTTAGTGCCAATAGCAGTGATTTATTGCTGGTTGTCGCTGGCAAAGAGGATCCCGATACATTGTTTTTCCAACGTCGCTTGTGTATCGAAGGCGATACTGAATTTGGTCTTGAAGTAAAGAATCTGCTGCTAGCGATTGATTTACAACGTTTACCGCTGGCTGTCCAAACGTTGCTGGACAAGCTAGCAAAATCCATGCAGTGGTTACAGACAACTTCCAGGACGGATGTACAGATGATTTAAAAAAAGAGCGACCCAACCGGGTCGCTTAACATTTCAGACACACATTCTGAAAATCGCGCTATTCAAAAGGGAGGATATGATGAAAATCAAAACCTATCGTCCTTTATGAGTGCTGTTTGCCAAATTAGTTCCCTAATATTTCTTAATACTGTGAATATTTCTTAATACTGTGAAATTTTATTGAATGTAAACCATCGTCCTTTAGTTACCACTTGGAACAAAAAAATGGCAACCAAAGGTTGCCAGAGGGATTTAACTAAAGATGCAACGTGCGCTAGAACCTTGCATCTTACAAGGGAGATTAATGATGAACACGAAAATCCGTTTCATAAAATCAGACTGGTGCTAGCTAAAATAGTTCATTTCAGTGCATGATTTTTAGTTAAAAAAAGCAAAATTTTACTGAATAATTTTATAACTCATTGTTTTATATATTAAAAATAATTTTAATATCAAAATTAGATATTAAAAAAACGGCAACCATTAGGTTGCCGCAACTTCAATCACATTGGAATAGACAATCATCGCGCGCTAGAACAATGCTTGCCAAAGGGAGATGATGAAACACAAGACTACGTCTTATCTAGTCAGATAGATTGTTTTAGAAAAAGTTCCTGCAGAGTTAAAAATTTCTTGTTATTTATCTATGATAAAAAACGGCAACCATCCGGTTGCCGAAAAAGAAGGAATTTACAAGGAGTAGAATCCGATAGTGGGACATCCGGTTAAAAGGGAACACCAGAATTATCGGTTCTGTTATTGAGACATCCGCGGGGGCCGTCAGTTCCACCAGTGACGAAAAAATATAAAAAAAGGCAATCGTATTGGATTGCCTTCTGATCCATCTGGATCAATTGGGACCGCGCTAGAAGCCCCGCTAGGGAGAATGATGAACAAATAATCTCTGCTCATATTGTTGGAGCCAGTTAATCTAAAAAGGTTCCGGAAATTATTTAAAAGTCGATCATTTTTATTTTACAGCTAATAATTCAGTTAGTTGCTTCTCTAATGCCGTAGGCTTAGTGGCAGGAGCATATCGAGCGACAACGTTGCCATCACGTCCTATTAAAAACTTGGTGAAGTTCCATTTGATGGCTTGTGAGCCTAGCAAGCCGGGAGCTTGCTGCTTTAGCCACTGATATAGCGGATGGGTATCGGTACCATTGACAGCAATTTTGGCAAACATAGGAAAGCTGACACCGTAGTTCAACTGACAAAACTGATTTATCTGTTCGTTGTCACCAGGTTCCTGCGAACCAAATTGGTTACAGGGAAAGCCTAGGATGACCAGCCCCTGTGCAGCGTATTTTTGATACAGCTGTTCCAACCCTTCATATTGAGGTGTAAATCCACATTTGCTGGCAGTATTGACGATGAGTAATACGTTGCCTTTATAGCGTGAGAGGTTAACTGTTTTGCCTGTAATGTCTGTTACTTCAAAGTCATAAACGCTGTTATACATTGGCATCGCCCAGTTGTTGTTGGCCTTTTGCGAGTATAGTCGGTCATCAATATTGCTGACAACTATATTGTGAACAATTTAAATTGTTTTTAGAGAAATCTGCCATAAGTTTAGCGGAATAATGCTGTAGCGCCTTAAGCTTGTGAATGTTGCAGATGGTATTTTGTCGTCATCGGCAGCAGAGGCGATTACTCTACCTCTGCTGCCGGTTTACATCACCGAGATGCTGTTGGCGCGGCTACTTCATTGAAGTCTTGCTGCAGGTTTTGACCTGCGGTGATTGAAATTTCATGAAATTGTGTTGCGGGATCTGGGATGGTGATGCTGTCAAACTGATCCGGATCATCATTCTCGCTGCTGCACGTAAATGCCACCGTATAATCTCCGGTAGGTACATAACCGAAGCTATAACTACCGTAGTTTCCCGATACCCACATGACGTCGGTGGAGGCATAGGGGGCAATGACTCCCTCAGGTAATGCGGTGGTATTGGTTGCGGGATCATAGTTGTCTGCTAGTTTGGTCAGATCCAGATTGTGCCCCGGGTAGAGGTAGACAAAATTCCCCGTGTCGTTGTTGCAACTGCCAGCATTGAACAAGTTCACGTCAACATTGCCCGATAATGCTGCAACGGCGGCATTATTGAGAATTTTCACCCCGTGGGGTTTTAGGTTGTAACGTCCGCCATTACGGTTTTCAACCAAGGATTGGCGGAGGTCAAACTCGATAGTGAAGCTTTGCACGCTATCTTGACTGACGGTAAAGCTGCCTAGCTGTAGTTTTTGACTGGGTTGCTTGAGCGGAATTTGACCATTTTCACCGACGACATAGCTCAGATCTGAGCCCGTGGATTCATCAAGAATATGTAAGATGAGGTTGTCATAAGTACCGGTGGGAATGCTCTGATCTGTGATGATCATACTGCTGTCAGTCCCCTGATATTGCATCAGGTCCAACTGCCGATAGTTGGCGCCATTTGGGCCCGTGACATCAAGGACGATATTATCCTGACCATTTTTGACCAGCTCAATTTTATCAAAGGCAATGACTACCTGTTGGGCATTGTCTACTGGGGCATCGGATACGGCAAAAGACACCTTTGCGGTGTTGACGGACGCGGGACTATCACTGCCACCACAAGCGGCCAGCATCAATGAGGTAATGACTGGCGTTAGAACTGTAAGTTTGCTGTGTGTCATCGAGTTTCTCCATTTAAACCATCTGCGTTGTAAAAAGGCATTTACAAACATTTAAAACGGTTTACACCGTAAGTCGAACATGCTTAACCACCACTGAACACTAGATGCAGATAAGCGATTTCGGCTGTTTTACAATCATTAGCGGATGCGTTTTCAGTATAGTAAATTGCCGCTGTGGCAATGGTGGGGCTCTGGCCTATTGAGCGTGGGCTGTGTGTTACACTCCAATCGAACCGAGTTGGTGTTGACGTGGAGGTGCCGAGGAACAAACGCAGTGTACTGGGAATTGTTCAACTCTATTTCGCACAGATAGAGTGGATGTAACTTCAAGAATTATCGGGTGATATATTGGACTCTGCATTTTATCGGTTATGGGGGTTGAAAGAGTCTTATGTGAAAGCAACGGGCCGACGGGGCAGCGAAGGAACGTTCTCGGGGGGCTATGACTTAGCAGATGACTACCAATGGTCCCATTTTTATACCCTATTCGCTGACGGGCATTTGGGGCTTACGCTTGGAGAACGTCAGCCCGTTGATGTTGAAAACATGCCAGAATTGCACATTTTATGGTTGATACCCTAGACACAGAACAGTGGCGGTTTGCTTCCTTTACGCTTGACGTTATTGTCTCGCTAAACGCTGATTCTCCGGCGCATGCTCAAAATCACTGCGAAATGGGTTGATATCTAAGCCCCCCCTGCGTGTATAGCGTGCATATACGGTGAGTTTACTGCACTTACAGTAGCGTTTAAGGTCGTTAAATATTCGTTCCACACACTGTTCATGAAACTCATTGTGCTGTCGGAAGGAGATTAGGTAGCGCAGCAGTTTTTCCCGATCTATTTTGGGCCCTTGATAACGGATCATCACACTTCCCCAATCGGGCTGTGAGGTAATCAGACAATTGGATTTCAACAGATTGGAAGTAAGTGTTTCCGCCACCATCTGTTTGCTGTCGGTGCTGTTTCGCAGCCAGTCAGAGTTAAACGAATACTCAACTACTTCAATATCTTGCTCATCAATACAAGTCCCTGGCAGTTCTTTAATCCGCAGTGATGCAAATTGTTTGGGTTCTATGATGTGCACTTCTACATTTCCCTCTGCACAGCGTGACAGATCGGCTTCTAACAGCTGTTGAAGTTTTTCAATAGATTCAATTTTGGTCTGGTTGAAGCTGTTGAGATATAGTTTGAACGATTTTGATTCCACCAGATTGCGGCTGTTGGCATCCAATTGCACTTCAGCTATCGCCACCATAGGTTTGCCTTTACTATTCAACCAAGACAGCTCATATGCAGTCCAGATATCTACGCCCTTAAAGGGCATTGGTTCAGTTAGCGACAGTGCGTCACGGTTTAATTTCCGAGGCACTGGCTGAAGCAGCGTTGGCGAATAATGTGCTTGGTATTGGGTGACTTTGCCCAGTGTCAGATTGGCCAGCGCCTCAGCGTTGTCATAAGGGGGTTGATTCTGTGTCATCAATGGTGGTTTCGTGCCAAAATATTAAAACATTATACCCTAATTACACGAGGTCTTAAGTGTCTTGTACAGAGGCTCTTGAACAATTATTTGCCAGGTACCAACAATGTTATCAATCGGTGCTGGGGGAATTTCCGCGTTACTATGCAGAAGGTGAGGTATCACGCTGCATTTTAGATGGGGAGAAAGAAGATCCCGTGCAGTGGCAAGCCGTCAGTCGTGAAATGCCAGCATCATTTGCGAATATCAGTGAAGCGTTATCTTTACCCTTACATCCGGATATTGAGCATTTTTACGGACATTTTTTTGCAGGTCCCATTCAATTTGATTCGCCATTTGGCAGTGGAGAACTGCTGCAGGTATGGAATGACAAAGATTTCGAATACCTGCAGGAAAACATTATTGGTCATCTGATGATGAAACAAAAACTCAAGCAAGCACCGACTTGGTTTGTGGGGATATTGCATCAGCAAGATGACATGTTGACGGTCGATAACCTTGATGGCTCTGTGTGGCGGGAACGGCCAGGAGAAAATGGCAGTGAGCGACTGGCGGATAGCTTGGCAACCTTCTTACCTTTGCTTAGTCCGCGAGTGGCACCGGCAGAAAGATATCAGGAACATAGCGGCACTCCGTCCACCGCCTCACACCCAGGGATTTTTAATAGTCTTAAGCGTATGTGGCATAATTTGCTGAGTAAGCGTTAGTGCTTACTGAAAGTCCCAGGAAAGATTAGAGACGATTCGGCAGTTGTCACAGCGAAAATGAAATAATTCGAGCAGTGGCTCAGGCTGGTACCAGTGATGGTTGCCGCAACGAGGACAGGGACGCTGTAACTCTTGTTCGCGACTTTTGCCTCCGACCCGGTACAAATAGTAATAGGTTGGTGTTTTTGTCAGATATTCAATGCGACCACGCAGATCCCAGCCCCTGCGGAACAGGTCACTGTCGATATCACTTAGCTCATGTAAGGCGGCAAACTCCGCGGCGGTGGCTGACGCCATTTGCAGTTCATCACAAGCCTGCCATTCCGTTTGCCAGCGAATGAGTTGTTTATGATCGCCATTGAAGGTGGCGGGTAGCTGATATAAGGGGATTGGTAATAAGGAGTCACCACTCCGTAATGGTGAGCACATATGCACGTAGCTGGTATACAGTAGTTGCCAAGATGGTGGCTCGCTACAACTGATTTCTGAATTAATATCTTGTCCGAGGAGTTTTTCTCGGGGAGCCAGTAGTTTCGCCTGTGATAACTGAGAAATTGCTTGTTTGGCCCAAGGGCTGTTGTGGCGATTAGCTAAACTATGATCTTCCGGTAATAATACGCGTACCCGGAACGAACCTTCATGCAAGGCTATTGCAAACTCGCGGCCTAACACTTGCCCATTAGCTCGCCAAGCCTCAAGCAGATTATTAATGGCTTGTTCTGCGAGTGAGATGGTTGTGTCTGCGAAGCAATCAAAGCGCAATTCACTAACAAACATCAGTCCTGCTCCCGCACAGGTTGTTCTAATTGCAGCAGTCGGTTTTCCAATTGTTGGCAGTGTTCCCGTAATGCATTGATCTGCTTTTGTAGATCTTCAAGTTGCAGCGTCACTGTCGATGGTGACGATGAAGTATGGTTAGACGTCACCTCTGGTAAAGTAGAAAAACTGGCGATTTCACTCTCTGACATCATTTTAAATCGTTGTAAGCCGGCAACCAGCATTGGCATTGGTATTTTGCCGCCCACCTTTGCTTTTACCAAGGCTAACGTTGGCGTCTGGCCATTTTGACTGACGGCAATTGCAGCAGCGATTACCGGAACTAGTTCATGCGACATAGTGGTTGAAAACCTCATTCATTGGTCTAACAGGTGACTTTAGTTTTAGTGAATTATCATAACATTATGAAAAATAATAATAAAAATATTGGTCTGTGATTTGCTTAAGCTGTTGATGTGTGAATTAAGTCTAACAAATACCAAGGATACCAAATGAATAAAGCATTATTCCCCCTATTAGGGCTCGCCAGCTTAGGCCTAACTGCATGTGTGGTCAATGTTGGGGGTGATGAGGATTGGCATGACAATAACTCATGGCAGGCATTGCAACATAAGAATCAGCAGTTGATTTCCCAATTGGAGTTAGGCATGTCGCAGCAGAAAGTCCAAGAGATAATGGGACCTGCAGATTTTAGTGAGGCTTTTATGGCACATGGCGAAGCGGTTCAAGTGCTGTACTATCGTACTCAACATGTACACAGCGATGGTAAGACGACCAAGGATGAATGCACCCCCGTAATCTTCAAGCAACATCTGTTACTCGGTTGGGGTGACAAAGCTTATGAACAGCTTTAAGGCTTAGCGTCGCAAAGATATATCTAAGTGATCAATGACTTCTGCCCATTGGGCATCGGCATTTAACGACTCTTTTAAAAAGGCTCGTTGTGCCGGTGTCCAAAACGGAGCATCCTCCAGCAGAACCTCCTTAGGCAGATAATGGCGTTTGCAGAAATCCTTTATTGCGGATTCACTGCTTTCAAGTCCCAATTGTTGGAAAAGCGTCACCATATTATTTTGACTGGTGTCCATATCGCGGCTCCTTTTCATTACCGATAATTTAAGTATATCAACTACCGAACCATCCATCCGCCTTAAACAGGTAAGTATAAAGTACGGACTCGCACAGATTGTGGTAGTGAAAAGTTGATGCGATATAGTGTCTACTCTATATGGCTATTCCAGAATAGCCCGGCCGTTTGTGAGATATATCTTACAAGTGTGTGAGACTTTTCAGAAATATTGCGGCTGACATATCGGTCTATTTATACATAAACCAATATAAATCATATTATTACGATTAAAATAATCAGTGTTGCAGTTGTGTGGCAAATGTTGTCTATTCGTGTGGATGCTATTTCGGTACCCCTTTAGGGTAATATTTGAAGCGTCCACGGAACGGTACTTAAAGGAGATTGTCAGGAAGACAGTCAACTGAAGGGATGCAGGGTTCAGGGATGATACAGGGAATGTATGCTGACATGAAGTCGGGTAAACATGGAAGTGAAAGCGGAGTTTCATGATGAAACTCTCATCAGGACGAAGTACAGGACGTTACCGCAGGATGCTCAGGGATGAAACGGGACACGCTTACGGATTAAGCAATGACCGGTAAAAGGAACTATCGGCTGGAAGGGACTGGTACTTGGGTACAGGGACTCACCAGGAAGGTAAGGGAGCAATGGACGCATCTCATTCGCAAGGATGGAGCAGGGACGCAATTGCATAGCAGGAAGGCTTAGCAAAGTGATAGAAGGGCGCGGCTCAGTGAGTCGCGCCCATTCTTTTTTATGTCACAGATCGCCATTGATAGTTAGTGACATCCACCTGAACTGCAGCTACTACCACAACCTCCGCCGACCTTACCTCGACTGGTCGGAGCCTGTTCCCAGTCAGGTTCGGGAAATATCGGCCACTCAATTTTTTGAATGCGTTTCCCGAGCATGTGGATATGCCCTTTAAACTGATTAATACCATCAGTGCTGAATTCAAATTGAAAACTTGCTTTCCAACCTAAGCCAGCACTAAGACTCGGGCGCGCGGCATTCATGGCCACAGATAAAAGTTGCACTCGTTGGCGCTGAACTTCACGTTCGGCAAATTGGCGACAAATCTCAGCCATCTGGCGTAACTGCCAGAAAAATGCTGTAATTACCACAACGCCAGCCATTAAAATAAAATCAGTCATCATTGTTGCGTGTTCCTGAAGAGTCCACCGATAGCGGCACTGAGTTGCACACTCCGATCCGGGTTGCGTAATTCGCCTAACAGCAACGGCCGAATTGCCGGAATCGCCACAATATCAGCAAAGATCCTGTTAAAGAAGTCCTGAGTTTGTAACGCTAGGGATTCTAGAAAAATTTTGCGGCATGGCGCTTGTTTCAGCACTAACCAGCAACGTGCGGCAACAGCCAGCAAACATTCTTGACTTAGGTTTTGCTGCGCAGCAATCGTCATTATGGCGCTGGCGCAGTGTTGCGGCTGTGACGCTAACGCCCTTATAAAAAAAGGCTGAATAGCACTGTCGCGCAACGATAGTGATTGTGTAATGTGCTGTGCCAGCTGTGGCGAAATCGTCATGTGCTCCAGTAATTGGCATAAAGCGATTTGAACTTCCATCGCCGCTGAATCAATGGCACTTAATAACATCTCCGGATGATCTAGCAGCTCGGCTCGGGCGCAAATATCGGCCAATCCCTGAAGACCTACGGCTTGCCATTGATCGCGGCTGACCTTTCCTGATAGATACTGGCATGCATATTCATATTGAGAGGATGCGGCTTGCCCAAGTTGGCGACGCACCAAGGCGTTAAATAACGCTAGTTTTTCCGGTGCTGGTCGATAGCTGAATGGGTGGCTGGCCAGCCGTTGTTGCTGCGCTTCTGTCAGCTCTTGCTTGAGATCCGTTCCCATGGCGTCGAGTAACATCTCAATGAATTGGCTACGTCCTGCCGGATTCAATAAGCCTTGTTCATCTAGCGGCAGTTTCAAGAACCAGATAAAAGGTGTGGCAGCATGCTCCCAGAACACCAATGCGAAACACGCGTGCCCTTGTATCGGGAACGGGTAAGGTGATGTCAGTGCTTCAATCTGCCGAAATGCCATAACATCAATCGGTTGAACCCTACGGCCCATATCGTAGATCAGATATTGACTCTTCGCCGCGCTTAACAGCTCGCCAAACGTAGAAATTGTGTGCATAAGAGATCCGGGATGCCAGCTAAGATTGCCGGGCATTATAGGGATAAGCTGTTGTGGATGGTATGATAAGCCCCTAATTAATTGCAGGGGATAGTGTGGGACAGATGTCTTATCAGCAAACAGCAAAACATCTGCAGACCATTGAACATGAGCTGAAGCGCTTGCAAATGTGGAGCGAAAATCGCCCATCAGATATGGCCCTTGCCAGTACAGCGCCTTTTGCCTGTGATGCCTTACCATTTGAGCATTGGTTACAGTTTATTTTTCTACCAAAGATGCAGCATTTGGTTGAGCAACAACTCCCGTTACCATCGAAAATGGCAGTGGCACCTATGGCTCATTATGTGTGGGCGCAACAGCCGGCAACGCACGATTTAATTTTAGTGTTGGAGATGCTGGATGAACTGCTCAGTGGAAAGTGATGTACTGCCTGCGGAAGAAACCGCGCCACTTATCCGGGTGTTGTACGAAGATGAGTATCTGGTGGCTATTCATAAACCTGCCGGACTATTGGTGCACAAAACCTACCTTGCCCGCCATGAAAAATTTTTTGCCATGCAGATGACCCGCGATCTGGTGGGATGCCATGTGTATCCGGTTCATCGGTTAGATAGGCCCACTTCCGGCGTATTGTTGTTTGCCAAAAGCAGCACAGTTGCGCATCAATTGTGTGTCCAGTTTGAATCGCGGTTGGTCAGCAAATACTATTTGGCGCTGGTACGCGGCAATATGTTGCAAGGCGGTGTGCTGGATTATCCGTTAAAAGAGGAATTGGATGAGGTGGCAGATAAAATGGCCTCTCACCCCCCACAAATGCAAGCTGCGGTTACCCGCTATGAGCCTCTGCTCAACGCTGAAATTCCCGTTCCATCAGGTCGCTATCAGACTTCTCGTTTTGCACTACTGCGGTTACAGCCGCTCACTGGTCGCAAACACCAACTGCGACGTCATATGGATCATCTGCGCCACCCCATTATTGGCGACACTGCACATGGTGACGGTAAGCAGAACCGTTTTTTTCGTGAATATTTCGGGATTAATCGGATGTGGTTACTGGCACAAAAGTTGTCGCTGATACATCCAGTGACTGGTACAGAGCTGTCGGTGGTTACAGAACCAGAGCCAGAATGGCAGCAAATTTTTACTGCTTTGGGCTGGGAGGATGATGAACTATGTTCCAGCCGCTCATTAATGGTTGCTGGAACATAGTTCATCACAGGTTACTTATTGCGTTGCTGCATCATGTCCAATAGTGGCATGTAGGCATCAAGGGTAAAGTGATGGTGGTGTTCGTCCTGCTGGCGAACGGCTTGGAAGTAACAGATTTTGCGAGTATGGGTGATACGTTGGTGTTGTTTCAGCAATTTCTGGCGGCTACTCTGGCGCATTACTGCGTTCCTTTATGGACTGAATAAATGTGTTCGGCTGCTTTGGTCTAGTTGCAGGCGGGGCAGTCGATAAAGTATTTTGGGAAGGTAATTTCCCGGTCGCGAAGTATAGCATGAAAAAAATCAACATAGTGTTCGGATCAGTTTATGGCAGTGCACAATATGTTGCGGAAACGCTCGATAACGCATTGGCTGACGCAGGGTGGCAAGTGCAGTTGTGGCAACCTGAGCAGTTGACTGGATTTGTACCACCTGAAGATGAACTGTTGCTGGTGATCACCTCAACGACTGGTGATGGCGATTTGCCTGAAAATATCATGCCGTGGTTTGCGATGATGAAAGACAGCGCTCCTTACTTATCGCAACTGCATTATGCGGTCATTGCACTAGGTGATTCCAGTTATGATACGTTTTGTGGTGGTGGTAAACAGATGGATGCGCTGCTGAGTGAACTGGGTGCAAAGCGTGTTGGTGCACGCTTGGAGATCGATGCCTGTGAAACCATGGAACCCGAAACTGAGGCGCTAAAATGGCTCGAAACTTGGCTGCCACTGGCCACCTCCGTCAGTCATTAAACTGGCTCAATACCCATTGGTTCAAGTTCGCCCAGCATCTTAGTCAGGCGTTGTTAGCCCCAATTGCTATCTTGCCAGCGGCAGGTTTGATGATCGGCCTGGCGGGCTCGCTCTCCTCGGCGATGCCACCATTATTGTCATCGTTGTTATCCAATGTCGGTCAGTTTGTATTTGCTATTATGCCGTTGCTGTTTGCTGTGGCTATTGCGGTGGGGTTTTGCCGC
This sequence comes from Shewanella fodinae, assembly GCF_014651955.1. Classification (GTDB taxonomy): domain Bacteria; phylum Pseudomonadota; class Gammaproteobacteria; order Enterobacterales; family Shewanellaceae; genus Shewanella; species Shewanella fodinae. The sequence continues at coordinate 138,501 of NZ_BMXW01000008.1, forward strand.
GATCAAGGTGCTGCAGCAATCAGCGCGGTATTTGGTTATGGGGTGTTTACGGCTGGCTTGGGCGTATTGGTTGCAGACAAGCAATTGCCGGAGATGATGCTCCTTGGGAGCAATACGCTTGATACCGGAATTGCCGGGGGAATGGTGCTTGGAGCGGCAACTTGTCTGGCGCTATATCTCAGTCAATATGTGAAATTGCCCGTGGTATTGTCATTTTTTGAAGGCCGACGCAGTGCGCCACTGTTGATGCTGCCGCTGGCATTACTGCTGGCATGGCTATTTTCTTATGTCTGGCCGCCATTGGCACATTATATTCAACAGTTTTCTGATTGGGCCGTTTATCAAAAACCACAGTGGGCATTTGCGCTTTACGGCACGGTTGAACGTTTATTGTTGCCGCTTGGTTTACATCATATCTGGAATGCGCCGTTTTTTTTAGAGTTTGGACAATATTCCGCCAATGGTGAAGTTATCAGAGGCGAAATTGCCCGTTACCTCGCTGGCGACCCTCAGGCGGGCAATCTTGCTGGCGGCTATCTGATTAAAATGTGGGGCTTACCTGCTGCGGCTTTGGCAATGTGGCGTTGTGCGGACAAAAGTGAACGCAATCGGGTGGCCGGTATTATGTTGTCTGCCGCTGCAACTAGCTGGCTTACCGGTGTTACCGAACCGATCGAATTTGCTTTTTTGTTTGTTGCCCCTGTGCTCTATCTATTACACGCGTTGCTGTGTGGTTTTGCCTATCTTATCTGTGTGATGCTGGGGATCCATTATGGTATTAGCTTTTCTCAGGGCGCATTGGATCTGGTGTTGATGTGGCACAATTCTGCTAATGCCGGTTGGTTGTTGATTCTGGGGCCATTAACGGCGGTGCTTTATTACGGCATATTCAGTACTGCAATCATGGTTTTTAACCTGAAGACCCCTGGACGACTGGAACCGTTAAAAGACGCTGGCTCAGCTCCGCGGCAACCGTTAGCAACTGACGATAGCGATACTCCGCTGCGACTTATCAGCGCCTTGGGCGGTGCCGCTAATATCCACTATCTCGGGGCGTGTATGACGCGCTTACGACTCAACGTTATTGACCCTTTGCTGGTGGACAAATCGCGCTTGTTGGCGTTGGGTGCCAAAGGGGTCATTGTCATGGGCTTAGGCGTTCAGGTTGTGTTTGGCACTAAGGCTGAAGCGATGCGTCAGATAATGCAGCGTCATCTAGATCAGCATGTCGGTTAAATTTTTTATAGTAATAATCAACTTTTATTGGGATTTGTGCGGCATTTTTCGGTTTGCTATGGCATATTCCTCAGTCGAGATATACTTCGGGGAAGGAAATGCAGCGTAAAATTCTGATGACGGACTGTGCCGACGAGCGTGGCCTCATTGCCAAAATCACTGGTGTCTGTTTCAAGCACCAGCTTAATATCATCAAAAACAGTGAGTTCGTTGATAATCGGCAACAGCGTTTCTTTATGCGGACCGAACTGGAAGGCGAGTTTCACGAGTCTCAGTTACTCGCTGATCTTGAACAAGTGTTACCGCCAAAAAATCAGATGCGCCTGATCGATGCCGGTCGTAAGCGGATAGTAGTGTTAGTAACTAAAGAAGCCCACTGTTTAGGTGATCTGTTGATGAAAGCCTACTACGGTGCTTTAGATGTGGATATTGCTGCGGTTGTTGGTAATTACCAAACGTTGGCGCCGTTAGCGGACAAGTTCAATGTGCCTTTTCATTACGTGACCCATGAAGGCCTGAGCCGGGAAGAACACGAGCAAGCGTTGTTGCAGCTGATCACACCGTATCAGCCCGATTACCTAGTGCTCGCGAAGTTTATGCGGGTTTTGACTCCAGTATTTGTGAGTCACTACCCAGGCCGGATCATCAATATTCATCACTCCTTTTTACCGGCATTTATTGGTGCTAATCCATACCGCCAGGCGTGGGAGCGCGGCGTGAAAATTATCGGAGCGACTGCACACTTTGTAAATGACAGTCTCGATGAGGGGCCGATTATTAAGCAAGACGTGATCCCGGTGGATCACAGTTACAGTGCTGAGGATATGGCTCAGGCGGGACGTGATGTGGAAAAAAGTGTCCTCAGCCGAGCGTTGGCGTTGGTACTGAATAACCAGGTGGTGATAAACGGTAACAAGACGCTAGTATTTAAGTAGATTAAGTAGTGATTTTGCCAAAACAAACCCGCCATCAGGCGGGTTTGTTGATGGTGTGGTCATTGCTTAGTCAACAATACGCAACAATTCGTTGATGCCGACTTTGCCACGAGTCTTGGCATCGACTTTTTTCACTATGATAGCGGCATACAAACTGTAATTACCACATTTGGATGGCAAGCTACCAGCGACAACTACCGAGCCTGCAGGTACTCGGCCATAATGGATTTCTCCGGTTTCACGGTCGTAGATTTTAGTGCTTTGTCCAATGAAGACTCCCATCGAAATGACCGACCCTTCCTCAACGACAACCCCCTCTACAATTTCAGAACGGGCACCGATGAAGCAGTTGTCTTCGATAATCGTGGGGCCTGCCTGCAAGGGTTCCAGCACGCCACCAATACCAACGCCACCGGAAAGATGCACATTTTTACCAATTTGGGCACATGAACCCACAGTAGCCCAGGTATCGACCATGGTGCCTTCGTCTATATAGGCGCCGAGATTAACGTAGGACGGCATCAATACCGTATTTTTGGCAATAAATGAACCTTTGCGGGCCGCGGCTGGCGGCACTACGCGAATGCCTTCGGCACGAAAGCGCGCATCGTCGTAACTGGCGAACTTCATCGGTACCTTGTCAAAATATTGGGTTTCGGTACCGTCAATGACACCGTTATCAAAAATGCGGAATGACAGCAATACGGCTTTTTTCAGCCATTGATGTACCTGCCAGGCACCATCGATTTTTTCGGCAACACGTACTTCACCGCGATCCAGCATATCGATGACATGCGCCACATCAGCACGCAGGGCAGCATCTACCGTTGCCGGACTTATCTGTGCGCGGGTTTCAAATGCCGCTTCAATACGTTGGCGTAACGCCTCCATAACTTACTCCCGTCTTACTGTGTCTGTTGATTGGAAAGGGTACTTATCAGCGCTTCCCTGAGCTGTTGTTGGCGCACTTCATCCAGCGCCTGACCTTCTGTTGTCTGTAGAATAAAGAAATCTTCTGCACGCTCACCAATGGTGGTAATTTTGGCGGATTGCAGGGTGATGCCGCAACGGTACAGGATGTCACCTATTTTGGCGAGCAACCCCGGGGCATCAAGGGCAATCAGTTCCATCATGCTGGTGCTGTGTTTCTGACTGGGCAGGAAGGTCACCTGAGTCGGCACACTAAACGGTCTCATAATGCGCGCCATCTTGCGGAACTTGGGCATTTTGGTGGTATCGCCGGATAAGGCTTTTTCCAACGCTTTGCGAATGCTCTGGATCCGCGATAGTGCCTGTACTGCGGTGCCATCCTGTTCCAGGATCACAAAGCTGTCGAGGGCAAAATTGTCTCTGGTCGTCATAATGCCCGCATCATGCACGTTGATATTTTTGTTATCGAGTACCGCCATAACCGTCGCAAACAGTCGCGGCCGGTCTTTACAATAGATAAACAGTTCTGTGCCACCGCGGGTCATATGTTTGGAGACCAGCACCAGTGGTTCATCTTGTCGATGTTTGAGAATGGCTTCCGCATGCCAGGCTATCTGGTTGGGTTGATAGCGTAGAAAATAGTCAGCTTTAAAGCGCTGCCACAGGCTGTCGATGGCCTTTTCTTTCAGCCCCCGACGTAACAGTTCTTTCTTGGCCTTAGCTTGGTGTTCACGCACTCGGGCCCTGATATCAACCGGTTTTTCTTTGCCCCGCGCTAACACTCGCTGTGCTGAGAAATACAGATCTCTGAGCAGTGAGCCTTTCCAACTGTTCCAGGTGTGCTCGTTTGTGGCACAGATGTCGGCCACTGTCAGGCAGTAAAGATAACTGAGATGTGAGGCATCGCGGACTTTATCCGCAAACTGGGCCACGACCTCTGGATCTGAAATATCCCGGCGTTGCGCCGTAATCGACATCACCAGATGGTTTTCTACCAGCCAACTGACTAACCGACCATCGTGGCTATTAAGCCCGTGCAGTTTGCAAAATTCCAGCGCATCGGCCGCACCGAGTTTGCTGTGGTCGCCGCCCCGGCCTTTGGCGATATCGTGGAAAATCGCCGCCAATACCAGAAGGCCTTTTTTGGGCAACTGGTTGATTAAAATTGATCCCAACGGAAATTCATCACGCTGTTCCTGCTGTGAGAAGTGCTCAATATTAAGCAGCAGGCGATGGGTATGCTCATCAACGGTATAGGCATGAAATAGGTCAAACTGCATTTGACCTTCAATGTTACGCCAAGCAGGGAGATACGCGGACAAAATACCATGTTTGTGCATCAGCGATAGCGCTTTTATGCCGCGGGGATGCCGCAGAATTTCCATAAAGGCTTCGCGACACTGTTCATGTTCCAGCAGTGGTTGCACCAGATCGCGCCGAGCATTGCGTAGCGCTCTCAGTGTCGGAGCATAAATGCCAAGAATGTTGGAGTTACGCGCCACGTACAGAAACAGTCTTAGTAACTCTTCAGGATGCTGGAACGGTGACGCCTGCAACGCTTCAATAAAGGGGCCTCGGCGCTGGTAATGCTGATCAATCGGTTGAATTTCCAAGGCGCTGCCATCGCCCAATGTGGCACGTTTAAACAGCTGTAGTAACATTTCGTTCAGTTCCATTACCCGGCGTACCGTGCGGTAATAGCGCTTCATCATCTGTTCAACGGCTAGTTGGGTCGCATCTTCATAACCCATCAGTTCCGCCACCTGTCGCTGCACATCAAATAGCAGGCGGTTTTCATCACGGCCAGTGGCGATATGCAAGGCAAAGCGGAGTTCCCACAAGAAATTCTGCGATTCTAGTAGTTCGTCAAGCTCCGCAGGTTCTAGAAATTCGTGATCGACCAATTCCCGCAGATTGGCGGCGTTGAAATGCCGAATGGCAACCCAGGCAATGGTCTGAATATCGCGTAGCCCGCCTGGACAAGTTTTGATGTTGGGCTCTAGATCAAAGGCGTTGGCTTTGGCGTGGCGCAGTCGCTGTTCATCGCGTTTGGCACGGAAAAATTCGCTGGACGGCCAAAATTGCTGTTCACGGATCTTATCGTATAGCAGGTCAAAAGCGGCTTCGGGGCCGACCAACAGTCGTGCTTCCAACAAATTGGTGGCGATGGTGATGTCGGCGCGTCCCTGTTCTAGCGTTTGCTCCAAAGTGCGGACACTATGGCCTATCTCTAACCCGGTATCCCATAAAAATGCGATAAATTCGCTGAGCCGGGCTTCTGCTTCTGCGCCCGCATGGTTTGGCATCAGAAACAACAAATCAATATCGGAGTGTGGCAGCAACTCGGCTCGGCCATATCCGCCAACAGCGATCAGTGCAATACCGGCATGGCTTAGTCCCAGTTGTTGCCAATGCTGTATCAGCAGTTGGTCAACAAAGCGGCTGCGTTCGGCAACCAACTCGGTGATTTTGTCGCGATTGGCAAACCTGAGTTGTAGGTGCTGCAGGTTTTCGCTAAGAGCGGCTTTGGCGGCTTGCGCAGTGACCATTATTGTCCTTAGTTGCTTACATCACACATGATTGATGATCCGAGGGAAATCTTCGTTACTACGCAATGTCAGTACTTCCACGCCAGTATTGGTGATCAGTAAGGTGTGTTCCCACTGAGCAGATTTTTTACCATCCACCGTAGTGACAGTCCAGCCATCTTGTTCATTAAGCACGGTTTGGTAACGGCCAGCATTAATCATTGGCTCAATGGTAAAGCACATGCCAGGTTTGAGGATGGTGCGATCATTGTTACGGTAATGGACTACCTGTGGTTCTTCGTGGAAGCCTTTGCCAATGCCGTGGCCACAATAGTCACGCACGATGGAAAATTTGTCTGCGCCACTCTTACTGGACTTCACCAGCTTTTCGATGATGGTACCTATTTCTCCTAACTGCATGCCTGGCCGCACTTTGCGGATAGCAGCGTACAGGCATTCCTGAGCAATGCGGCAGAGGCGGCGATCCTTTGGGCTCACTTCGCCGACCATAAACATCTGCGAGGTATCGCCATGATAGCCATCTTTGATGACCGTAATATCCAGATTGATGATATCGCCGTCTTGTAACGGTTCATCATTGGGAATGCCATGACAGATCACTTCGTTGATGGAGGTACAAATAGATTTTGGAAAGCCGTGATAGTTCAGTGGCGCTGAAATTGCGCCATTGTCCTCAGTAAATTTGGCACAAAGGCGATCCAGTTCATTGGTGGTGACCCCAGGTTTGACATGGGGCTCAATCATTTCTAAGACGTCTGCTGCCAGTTTGCCAGCTGCGCGCATTTTTTCAATTTCTTCAGCAGTTTTGATAGTAATACTCATAGCGATTTCTCAGCACCGGAACCCATCACAATGTGGCCGGTTAAATCAGGTTAAAACAGTGGGAGTTGAACGATAATACGCTCGTTTGACCCATCAAAAAAGACCGCGTTTGTGGGGCCTTTCGCGTTTGTGTTTTCCGGGCTTTTATGGTATAAAGCGCGCCGTTATGTTTGACTCTAGGAAACGGCGGATTTCAGCGGCGTAAGCCAGAAAGCGTTCGAGTCTAGATGAAAGCTGGCGGCCATTATACATGGCAATTGTGTTAAATACTAAATCACACACGAGTCGACACATTTCCCGGGGTGCCTTAAAGGTCGGGAATATGGGATTCGTGGAGGTATAACCCCTTTAATCTAAGGTAAAGAAAATGACTACAGTTTCTATGCGCGATATGCTCCAAGCCGGTGTACATTTCGGTCACCAGACCCGTTACTGGAACCCTAAGATGAAGCCATTCATCTTTGGTGCTCGTAACGGTGTACACATCATCAACCTCGAGCACACCGTGCCAATGTTCAACGAAGCGCTGGCTTTCGTGAGCAATGTAGCTTCCAAAAAAGGTAAGATCCTGTTTGTAGGCACTAAGCGTGCTGCCAGTGAATCTATCAAAGAAGCTGCTATTTCCTGTGATCAGTTCTATGTCGACAAACGCTGGTTAGGCGGCATGCTGACTAACTGGAAAACTGTTCGTCAGTCAATCAAACGTCTGAAAGATCTGGAAACTCAGTCTGTAGACGGTACTTTTGACAAGCTGACCAAGAAAGAAGCGTTGATGCGCAGCCGTGAGCTGGACAAGCTGGAAAAATCTCTGGGCGGTATCAAAAACATGGGTGGCCTGCCTGACGCCATCTTCGTTATCGGCGCAGACCATGAACACATCGCTATCAAAGAAGCCAACAACCTAGGGATCCCTGTCGTTGCAGTGGTAGATACCAACTCTACTCCTGATGGCGTTAACTATGTTATCCCTGGTAACGATGATGCTATGCGCGCTATCCGTCTGTATGCTGATTCAGTTGCCGCAGCGGTAAACAGCGGTCGCGGCCAAGATCTGGCTGTGCAGGCTGAAGAAGCAGGTTTTATCGAAGCTGAGTAATTAGTAAGGCGTGATGGCAACATCCCCTTATTAACCGCGGTATCTGATGGTTAACAGGGGTCATATGGCCCCTGTTTTATAAGATAACCCGGTAACTTTTGTCGAATTATCAATTGAGGATTTAACAATGGCAATTACTGCTGCCCAAGTTAAAGAACTGCGCGAACGTACTGGTGCAGGCATGATGGACTGCAAAAACGCCCTGACCGAAGCCAATGGTGATATCGAACTGGCTATCGAAAATATGCGTAAGAGCGGCGCTGTAAAAGCGGCTAAGAAAGCCGGTCGTATTGCAGCAGAAGGCGTGATCCTGACCAAGAGCGAAGGCAACGTTGCCGTGTTGTTGGAAGTGAACTGTGAAACCGATTTCGTTGCCCGTGATGTTAGCTTCCTGGCATTTGGTAACAAAGTCGTGGAGTTGGCGCTGGCTAACAATATCACTGATATCAACGAGCTGCTGGCCGCTGATCTGGATGGTGACACTGTAGAAAACACCCGTGCAGCACTGGTAGCCAAGATTGGTGAAAACATCAATGTACGTCGTGTATTCCGTTTTGAAGGTGAAAACCTCGGCGTATATATCCACAGCAGCCGTATCGGCGTGGTCACTGAACTGAAGGGCGGCGATGCTGAGCTGGCCAAAGATCTGGCAATGCACGTTGCGGCGTCTAACCCACAGTTTGTGAAGCCTTCTGACGTTCCTGCTGAAGTGGTCGAGAAGGAAAAAGAAATCCAGATCGAAATCGCGATGCAGAGCGGTAAACCAAAAGAGATCGCTGAGAAAATGGTTGCTGGTCGTATGGCCAAATTCACCGGTGAAGTCAGCTTGACTGGTCAGCCATTTGTGAAAGATCCTTCGATCATTGTTGCCGACCTGCTGAAGCAGAAAGGTGCCGATGTGATCAACTTTACCCGTATTGAAGTGGGTGAAGGTATCGAGAAGAAAGAAGAAGATTTTGCTGCAGAAGTCGCTGCCCAGATTGCAGCTTCTAAAAAGGCTTAATCGACTGTTACCGTGACCTTGAAGACCGCAGCAACCGCTGCGGTCTTGTTATGACCAGGATATAAATAACATGAGCACCAATCCCAAACCTGCATTTCGACGTATTTTGCTGAAACTCAGTGGTGAAGCCCTGATGGGCGATGAAGGTTTCGGTATCGACCCTAAAGTACTGGATCGTATGGCCCAGGAGATCAAAGAACTGGTGGAACTCGGTATCCAGGTCGGGGTGGTTATTGGCGGCGGTAACCTGTTCCGTGGCGAGGGTCTTGCTAAAGCCGGTATGAACCGGGTGGTGGGTGATCACATGGGTATGCTGGCCACCGTAATGAACGGTCTGGCAATGCGAGATGCGCTGCACCGTGCCTATGTTAATGCTCGTCTGATGTCGGCAATTCCGCTAAATGGTGTCTGTGATGCTTACAACTGGGCTGAAGCAATCAGCTTGTTGAAGTCTGGTCGGGTCGTTATCTTATCTGCCGGAACGGGCAATCCCTTCTTTACTACCGACACGGCGGCCTGTTTGCGCGGGATTGAAATCGAAGCAGAAGTCGTGCTAAAAGGCACTAAGGTTGATGGGGTGTTTTCGGATGACCCGATGAAAAACCCCGATGCCACTAAGTACGAAACGCTCAGCTATAATGAAGTACTTGATAAAGAACTGAAAGTTATGGACTTAGCGGCATTTACTATGGCGCGTGATTACAATATGCCTATCATGGTGTTTAACATGAATAAGCCCGGTGCTTTACGACGGGTGGTGATGGGCGATCAGTCAGAAGGCACGCTGGTAAAAGCTTGATCTGAATTTGCATTAAAAGGAACTCTAACGTGATTGATACCATTCAAAAAGATGCACTGTCCCGCATGGAAAAATGTGTGGAAGCGACCAAAGCACAGATGACCAAGGTACGTACTGGACGTGCACATCCAGCCTTGCTGGATTCAATTCAGGTCTCTTACTATGGCACGCTGACACCGCTGAAGCAGGTGGGGAATATTTCCATTGAAGACAGCCGTACGTTAGCAGTGAGTGTATTTGACCGTAGCATGATCCAAGCGGTAGAAAAGGCCATCATGTCTTCCGACCTCGGGTTGAATCCGATGTCTGCTGGCACTGTTATCCGTATTCCGTTACCAGCGCTGACGGAAGAGCGTCGTCGTGATCTGGTAAAAGTGGTACGCGCCGAAGCGGAAAATGGTCGTGTGGCGGTACGTAATGTTCGCCGTGATGCCAACTCTGAAGTGAAAAAGCTAGAAAAAGACAAAGTTTGCACTGAAGATGATGTGCGCCGTAGCGAAGATGAAATCCAGAAGATGACTGACCAGCATATCAAGAAGATTGATGAGCTGTTGACTGCAAAAGAAGCCGAATTGATGGAAGTCTGATATTGGCTTGTTAAACTAGAGTTGAAACGCCGTGTAGCGTTATACTACACGGCGTTTGTCTATTTATAAGGGTTGTAAACTAGATGTCATCCAACATGGACGCCGCTTCATCGTCTAATGACTTAACAACGGAGTGTCAGACATCGGAGCATTTACCAGAGCAGTTGTCCGACTTGGTGAAGCAGACGATTCCTAATCATGTCGCTATCATCATGGATGGTAATGGGCGTTGGGCGCAGGCCAAGGGCAAACCGCGGGTGGTTGGACATCGTGCGGGGGTCAAAGCTGTGCGGCGAGCGGTCAGTACCGCCAGAAAACTCGGGGTCAAATCATTAACCCTGTTTGCCTTTTCTAGCGAAAACTGGCGGCGGCCCGATCAGGAAGTCAGCCTGTTGATGGAGCTGTTTTTTACAGTCCTCCGGCGTGAAATCAAGGTGTTGCACTCCAACGGTGTGCGGCTCAACATCATTGGCGATACCAGCCGTTTCTCCGAACGTTTACAGAAACAGATCCGTGCGGCTGAAGCCTATACTGCCGACAACCAAGGGCTGATCCTGAATGTGGCGGCTAATTATGGTGGACGTTGGGATATTGTTCAGGCTGCCAGAACCCTGGCGGAAAAAGTGGCAACTGGTGAAATGACCAGCAGTCAGTTGACCGAATCAGCGCTAGCAGAGCATTTATGCATGCAAAACCAGGGTGAAGTTGATTTAATGATCCGCACTGGTGGTGACTACCGCATCAGTAATTTTATTTTATGGCAGGCTGCTTATGCCGAACTGGTGTTTATGGATACACTTTGGCCCGATTTTGACGAACAGACATTTTGTCAGGCGATTGAATTGTTCAGTAGCCGTCAACGACGTTTTGGGTTGACCGGGAATCAGATCGAAAAAATACGCAATATATAGCCCAGGAAGAGGAAAGTTTTTTGCTAAAACAACGAATAATAACTGCAATTTGGCTGATCCCACTGGTACTTGGTGCCATCTTCCTGTTGCCAGCCAACTATTTTTCATGGGTGTTAGTGCCGGTTTTTTTGATTGCAGCCAAGGAGTGGGGGCATATTATAGATAAAGATTGTACCGTCACGCAGTGGAGCTTCACGCTAACCCTTGGCATAGTGCTGGTAGCACTCAATCTGTTGGTGCCAGCAGATGCCGTATGGACTCGTGGTCATCTACACCCGATTATGCTGGCGGTGATCCTAGTCGGTGCGTGTTGGTGGCTGGTGTCATTATTGCTGGTGTTGTTCTATCCTCGTAGTGCCAACTGGTGGCAAGGCAGTCCTATGCTTAAATCCATGTTTGGTCAACTGACATTATTACCCGGATTTGCCTCGTTTATTGCACTTAAGTCCTTGAGTAGCACAACCGATCCTTATTGGGGCGGCGTGCTGGTATTGCTAGTGATGTTAATTGTGTGGGCGGCGGATTCAGGCGCTTATTTTGCGGGTAAAGCCGTCGGTCGGATAAAGCTTGCGCCGCATGTGAGCCCAGGAAAGACATTGGAAGGGTTTATTGGAGGATTGCTTACCACCTTGATAGTCGTCGGCATTGTCATGTATTTCTCCCCAGAACAGGAGTTAGGGCTAGTGATCGGTGTGGTGCTGTTTACGGCATTGGCCTCCGCACTGGGCGATCTGTCGGAAAGCATGTTTAAACGTGTGGCACAGATCAAGGATTCTGGCAATATTCTGCCGGGACATGGCGGGGTGCTTGACCGTATTGACAGTCTCACAGCTGCGCTGCCGATATTTACGCTTCTTTATATTGCTTTCTGGATGTAATGAAAATGCAGAACATGGTTATTTTAGGCGCGACCGGCTCAATCGGGACCAGCACGCTGAGTGTCATAGCGGAAAATCCCGACGCCTTTAATGTGTTCGCCCTAGTAGCCAACACTAATGTCAGTAAGATGGTGGCTTTGTGTCGTCGGCACCAACCTAAGGTGGCGCATATGGTCGATGCCAATGCGGCACAAGCGTTGAGAGCAGAAGTTGCTGACTTAGACATTGAAGTCACCAGTGGTGAGTCTGAACTAGCAGATTTGGTCACACGCCCAGAAGTAGATTCGGTGATGGCGGCAATTGTGGGCGCTGCCGGAATGGCGCCAACCCTCGCGGCCGTGAAAGCGGGAAAACGGGTGCTGCTTGCCAACAAAGAAGCCTTGGTAATGTCCGGTAGATTATTTATTGACGCCGTTGCTAAATATGGCGCCACCTTGCTGCCCGTTGATAGTGAGCATAACGCCATTTACCAGTGTTTACCAAAGGACGCACAGCAACAAATTGGCCGTTGTAATCTAAAAGTCGCGGGTATTTCCAAGATTTTACTCACCGGTTCTGGTGGACCCTTTCTTCACGCGGAACTCAACAGTCTGCCTGCGGTAACCCCTGCTCAGGCAATCAAGCATCCGAATTGGTCGATGGGGCCCAAGATTTCCGTCGACTCCGCGACCATGATGAACAAGGGTCTGGAATATGTGGAGGCTCGCTGGTTATTTAACGCCGGAATTGACCAGTTACAGGTGGTGATCCACCCGCAAAGCGTGATCCATTCTATGGTGCAATATCAAGATGGCAGCGTGCTTGCGCAATTGGGAAATCCTGATATGCGTACGCCAATTGCTCATTGTATGGCCTATCCCGCCAGAATTGTCTCCGGCGTGGAACCTTTAGACTTTTTCAAAGTCGGACAATTGAGCTTTTGCGAACCGGATTATACGCGTTTCCCCTGTTTGAAACTGGCGATGGCCGCCTGTCGGGCTGGACAGGAAGCCACTACAGTGCTGAACGCTGCTAATGAGGTGGCAGTTGAGCACTTCCTGAAAGGGGCGATCCGCTTTACCGATATCGCAAAAGTTAATGAATTTTGTCTGGAGCATGTCCTGCAATCGCCACTTGACTCGATTGCTGATATTCTTGCTCTCGACTACGAAGCCCGCGTCTGTGCCCGTAAGGGCTTGGCGCTTTGCCATTGAGGATAATTGACGGCTGATGCTAGCTTTTTTGTGGAATCTCGGTGCCTTTATTGTTGCATTAGGGATTTTGATCACCGCCCATGAATTCGGACATTTTTATGTGGCCCGCCGCTGTGGTGTGCGAGTGCAGCGTTTTTCTATCGGTTTCGGTAAAGCCATCTGGCACCGAATCGGTAAAGATGGAACGGAATATGTCGTCGCGATGATCCCTCTTGGCGGTTACGTTAAAATGCTGGATGAGCGTGTTGAAGCGGTTCCTCCAGAGCTGCAACATGAATCCTTTAATCGCAAGAGTGTATGGGCGCGTATGGCTATTGTGGCAGCCGGTCCGATTGCTAATTTCATTTTTGCCGTTATTGCCCTGTATTTTATGTACCTGATTGGGGTGCCGACGGTAAAACCCGTGATAGAAGCTACACGTTCGGGCAGTCCTGCAGCGGTGATGCAACTGCAACATCCGCAGCAGATTGTGGCGGTTTCAGGGCAAGCGGTCAGAAACTGGGAAGAGGTCAATCTCGCCCTAGTAAGCCACATCGGCGAACCGTCTTTGTCGTTGACACTGGCACCTGTGAGCGATATCAGCAGCTCCGATGATGCTGCTCGTCTCAATGGTAAAACGTATCAGTTAGATATCAGTAAGTGGCATTTTGATCCCGATAAAGAGTCACCGATTACCACGTTGGGACTTGAGATATACCGCCCTAAAGTGGTGCCGACATTGGCCGAAGTTGTCACAGGTGGTGCGGCTGCCCAAGCCGGCTTGCAAGTAGGCGATACCCTGCTGGCGATTAATGGTAAGCCGTTACAAGATTGGCAAAGCTTTGTGGCACAGATTAAAGCGGCGGCGGATAAAACACTGCAACTGACTATCCGCCGCAATGGTGACCAGCTAGTGCTGCCAGTGACGCCTACAGCACATAAGAGTGCTACTGGTGCGATGGAAGGGTATTTAGGGGTGTCACCTATTGCGCCCAAGTGGCCAGATAATATGCAACTGGAGTTGCAATATGGCCCACTGGAATCTGTCACCATGGCAGCACAGAAGACCTGGCGGCTCACCGCTGTTAGCGTCAAGATGCTAGGGAAACTGTTTACTGGGGATGTTTCCCTGAAGAGTTTGAGTGGGCCAATCTCGATTGCGCAAGGGGCGGGTAATACAGCCTCCTTTGGATTGGTATATTTTCTGGGGTTCCTCGCGTTAATCAGCGTAAACCTCGGTATCATTAATTTGGTACCGTTGCCTGTGCTGGATGGGGGACACTTGATGTATTACGTGATTGAAGCTATCACACGTAGGCCTGTATCCGAACGGATCCAGGAAATTGGATTCAGATTTGGGGCGGCGTTGCTGCTGGTATTGATGAGCATTGCCCTCTTCAATGATTTTGCCCGACTCTGAGCAAGGACTGACAAATAATTAGAAGTGCTCTATGCGAATAAATAAACTTTTTGCCTCTATGTTACTGGTCGGCGCCGCTTTTTCAGGGAATGGTTGGGCCGAAACTTTCAAACCTTTTAAGGTCACAGACATTCAAGTCGAAGGTTTACAACGGGTCGCCTTGGGGGCCGCGTTGCTGAATTTGCCGGTCAAAGTCGGGGACACGGTGGATGAACTGAAATTGCAGCAGGCCATTAAAAGTCTGTATGCCTCAGGTAACTTCGAAAATATTCAGGTTTCCCGTGATGGTGATGTGCTGGTAGTTCAGGTGCGTGAAAGGCCAACCATCAGTGCCATTACCTTTGATGGCAACAAAGACATCAAAGAAGAGCAGCTAAAGCAGAGTCTGGACGATAGCGGTGTCAAAGTGGGTGAGTCCCTTGATCGCACCATGCTTTCTGATATTGAAAAGGCGTTGCAGGACTTCTACTACGGCGTGGGTAAATATGGCGCTAAGGTGCATGCACAGGTCATCAATTTGCCACGTAACCGTGTGGAGCTGAAGTTTAAGTTTACCGAAGGGATGGCCGCTGAAATTCGCCAGATAAACTTTGTTGGCAATAAGCATTTCAGTGATGAAGAGTTAGCCAATCTGCTGGAGTTGAAAGACTTTGTTGCGTGGTGGAATTTGTTTGGTGAACGTCGTTACCAGAAACAAAAACTACAGGCAGATTTAGAAACGCTGAAGACCTTCTATCACAATCATGGCTATATCCGCTTTGATGTGACCTCGACTCAGGTGTCCATGACGCCTGATCGTAAGGGCTTATATATCACCATCAATGTTAACGAAGGTGAGCAATATAAAGTGAAAGCGGTAAACCTGACCGGCGATTTGATGGGGCGTGAGGATGTGCTAAAAACTATCCTGCCATTGAAAGCGGGTGAGCAGTATAACGGCGCTGATGTGACCTTCACTGAAGAGATGTACAGCAAGTTCCTCGGTCGTTTTGGCTACGCTTATCCCGAAGTAAAAACCATGCCGGAGATTGATGATGCAAATAAGGAAGTGACCCTTAACATCAATATCAATCCAGGCAAGCGGGTATATGTCCGTTCCATCAACTTTACTGGTAATAATGTTACCGCAGATGAAGTGATGCGTCGCGAATTGCGGCAGATGGAAGGGGCTTGGCTGAATTCAGCACTGGTAGAGCAATCCAAAACGCGTTTGAATCGCTTGGGTTATTTTGAAACCGTTGATACCGAAACCGAAAAGGTGGCGGGTACTGACGATCTGGTGGATGTACTATTCAAAGTAAAAGAGCAGCCTTCTGGCTCCTTTAACGCAGGTATTGGTTACGGTACTGCATCTGGCCTGAGTTTGCAGTTTGGTATTTCCCAGTCCAACTTCTTGGGAACGGGGAACCAGGCGGGCATTACCCTGAATACCAACAAATATTCCAAGAGTATCAACCTGTCTTATACCGATCCTTACTTTACTAAAGATGGTATCAGTCTCGGCGGTAGTGTGTTCTGGAGTGCATTCGATGCTAACTCGGCTTATCTGGAACGCTATAAGAATGACTCTTATGGGGTTATGACTAGCCTTGGCTTCCCTATCAACGAGACTAACCGTATTAATGCTGGTGTCGGTTATCGGCATAACACCATTTCCGATGCTTCTGATTATGAACAGGCGGTTCGTTTCTATAACATCTATCGCAATACAGATGCGGTGAACTCAGATTTAAGCTTTGATAACTTTGAAATCAGTTTAGGTTGGTCGCGTAGCACACTAGACCGTGGTACTTTCCCAACCGATGGTTCGTCACAGCGCTTGAGTGGTCGTATGACGGTGCCCGGCTCAGATCTGAAGTTCTTTAAGACAGATTTCGAAACCAACTTCTATTTCCCATTGAACCGCTCTCATAGTTTTGTGTTCTTGACCCGTGCTCGTTTGGCTTACGGTAATGGTTACGGTAAGTACAATGATAATGATCAGATATTGCCGTTCTGGGAAAACTACTACACCGGCGGTAGCTCTTATCTGCGTGGCTTCAAGTCCAATTCGGTAGGCCCAAGAGCATTCTATATGTATCGTGACAGCGCCAACTGCTCACCCGATCCGTCTGGAGATGGTTGTTCATTACCCGGAGATGTTAACTCTATCTATGTGCGTAGCAGTCGCTCTATCGGCGGTAATGCGCTGGCAACGGCCAGTATGGAACTGATTGTTCCAACGCCATTCTTGGATGAGGCATATTCAAACTCTGTACGTACCAGTTTCTTTGTCGATGCCGGTAACGTCTGGGATACCGAGTTTAATTACGATGCTTATCGTACCTTGCCAGCTGAAGAATTTGCCAAGCTGGCTGACTACAGTGATCCAGGGCGAATCAGATCGTCTTGGGGGCTGAATTTGCAGTGGTTGTCACCTATGGGCCCCATGGTGTTCAGCCTTGCCTGGCCAATCAAGAAATTTGAAGATGACGACACTGAGATCTTCTCGTTCAATATTGGCAAAACATTCTAAAACACATAAACTCGGCAAGCATTGCTGAAACCACAACAAGGAGTTTAACTTTGAAAAAGCTAATGAACGGCGCACTGGTGTCGCTGATGTTGGTTGGCGCACCCATGGCTGCTTATGCGGAAAAGCTGGCTGTAGTAGATATGGGCGCCGTGTTCGAACAGATCCCACAGCGCGAACAGGTGACCAAACAGCTGAAAAGCGAATTTGGTGATCGTATGGCTGAAGTGCAGAAACTTCAGGACGAGCTGAAAGGTTTGTTGGAAAAACAGCAGCGTGATGCGCAGCTGATGACCGATGCTCAAAAAACCGATCTGGTACGTAAGATGGAATCACTGAAGGCGGACTACCAGCTGAAAGGTAAGGCGCTGGATGAAGATTTACGTCGTCGCCAGGGTGAAGAACAGAATAAACTGTTAGTCAAAGTACAGAAAGCTATCAACGATATCGCCAAAAAAGAAAATTACGACATGGTGCTGCAACGCGGTGCAGTCATCTATGTGAAGCCTGAACAGGACATCAGCAGTAAGGTGGTTGACGCCCTGAGCAAAGGCCAGTAATCAATGAATAGTGTTTCTCTGAAACAGCTTGCCGAGCATCTGGGTGCAGAACTCCGAGGAAATGCCGAACAGGTAGTTTCTTCGGTGGCACCGCTCGACAAAGCTGTGTCTGGACAAGTGTCTTTTTTGTCCAATCCTAAATTGCGGCATCAGTTAGATGTAACGGCTGCCAGCGCTGTTATCCTGAGTCAGGATATGGCTGAAACCTATCCAGGTAACGCTTTAGTTGTTAAAGATCCCTATGTTGGTTTTGCCAGAACTGCTCAGTTACTGGACAGCACACCCAATGCTGCAGAAGGTATTCACCCGTCAGCGCAAATCCACCCATCAGCTAAACTCGGCACCGGGGTAGCAGTTGCGGCCAATGTGGTCATTGGTGCCAATACGGTGATTGGTGAAAATACCCAGATTGGCGCTGGAACAGTGATCGGCCCTGATGTGATCATTGGCTCTGGTAGCCGCCTGTGGGCTAATGTGACTGTGTATCATAATGTACACATGGGTATGAACTGCATTATTCATTCCGGTGTGGTGCTGGGTTCTGATGGTTTTGGTTATGCCAATGAGCGTGGTAACTGGATCAAAATTCCCCAAACCGGTGGCGTCCGCATTGGTGACAACGTCGAAATCGGTGCCGGTACGACGGTTGACCGTGGCGCTCTGGAACACACCGAGATTCATGATGGGGTTATCATCGATAATCAAGTGCAGATCGCCCATAACGATATTATTGGTGCTCATACCGCAATTGCGGGTTGTACCGTACTTGCTGGCAGTGTGACCATTGGCAAATACTGCATCATTGGTGGCAGTTGTGCGATTTCTGGACATTTAACAATTACAGATGGGGTTCATCTCTCGGGTGCAACCAACATCACTAACGATGTTAAGGAACCTGGGTTATACTCTTCCGCCACTGTGGCCATGGATAACCGTCTGTGGCGTAAAAATACCGTCCGTTTCCGGCAGTTGGACGAGTTGTTCCAACGGGTCAGAAAGTTGGAAAAAAGGCTGGATACAGAAGAATAAACGCCGCTGTGACGGCGCGAGGAAAAGAGCCCGTGTCTAATGAATTGAACACCATGGATATCCAAGAAATTTTGGCATTTTTGCCACATAGATATCCATTTTTACTGGTCGATCGCGTACTGGATTTTACGCCAGGTGAAACGCTGACCGCCATTAAAAACGTCACTATAAACGAACCCTTTTTCCAAGGACATTTCCCGATCCAGCCAGTGATGCCGGGCGTGCTTATCCTAGAGGCTATGGCGCAGGCTACCGGGTTGTTAGCGTTTAAAACCATGAGTGAGAAGCCTTCTCCTAATGTGCTTTACTATTTTGCAGGGATCGATAATGCCCGTTTTAAGCGCGTGGTCGGCCCTGGCGATCAGATACGTTTTGATGTCAAAATGATCAAAGAACGCCGTGGAATTGGCGTATTTTACGGAGAAGCTACCGTGGACGGTGAATTAGTTTGCTCCGCCGATATTATGTGCGCTCGGAGAGAGATTCGTTCGTGATCGATAAATTAGCTTTTGTTCACCCTGATGCCAAAATTGGCAATAACGTCACCATTGGCCCTTGGACTTATGTCGGCCCGAACGTAGAAATTGGTGATGACTGCTGGGTCAGCTCACATGTTGTAATCAAGGGCCCTACTGTTATCGGCAAGGGTAACAAGATCTACCAGTTCGCGTCGGTGGGTGAAGACTGCCAAGATAAAAAGTACGCTGGCGAGCCAACTCGACTGGAAATTGGTGACAACAACGTCATCCGCGAATCAGTGACCATCCACCGTGGCACCGTGCAGGATCAAGGCGTTACCCGTATCGGTTCCAATAATTTGCTGATGGCCTATGTGCATGTGGCGCATGATTGTGTGCTGGGCGATAACATTATTATGGCTAACAACGCCTCTATTGCCGGTCATTGCCATGTGGATGATTGGGCAATTCTTGGTGGTATGACTGGGGTACATCAATTTGTCCATATTGGCGCTCACGCCTTTACTGCGGGTTATTCGCTGGTGCTGCAAGATGTGCCACCGTTTGTGATGGCTTCCGGCCAGGCAGCCGTGCCGAGAGGTTTGAATGTGGAAGGGCTGAAGCGTCGAGGCTTTACCAAAGACGAGCAGTTAGCGCTGCGGCGGGCATATAAAACCCTGTATCGCAGCAGCATGACAGTCGCTGAGGCTGTCGAGGTTCTGGCCGAAGATGCGGCTAGCCAACCCAAAGTTAAATTGTTCCTTGATTTTGTGACCTCATCAGAGCGGGGTATTATCCGCTGAGACAATTAAGCTTATGACGCAACACTCGCAACGGATTTTTGCAATGGTCGCCGGAGAAGTCTCCGGCGATATTTTAGGTGCAGGCTTAGTCGCCGCGCTCAGGCAGCGTTATCCCGATGCCCGTTTTGTCGGTATCGGTGGGCCGCGTATGGAGGCTCAGGGCTTTGAGTCTTTGTTCGCGATGGAAGCGTTAGCGGTGATGGGCCTGGTGGAAGTGCTGTCACACCTGCCACGATTACTTAAGCTGCGTAAATCGCTGATCCAGCAACTCAGCGAGCTACAACCTGACTGTTTTATCGGCATTGATGCGCCAGATTTTAATTTGGGCGTTGAACTGCGACTGAAACAGCGGGGCATCCCGACAGTGCATTACGTCAGCCCATCAGTATGGGCTTGGCGGCCCAAAAGGATCTTTAAGATTGCTAAGGCGACCAACATGGTGCTGGCGTTGTTGCCATTTGAGAAGGCCTTTTATGATCGTTACCAAGTGCCTTGTACCTTTGTCGGGCATACGTTAGCCGACAGCATTCCTCTGGAAAGCGATAAACAGCAGGCGCGGTTGGCGTTGGCGCTAGACGCTGACGCCGAATATCTGGCTATCCTGCCGGGTTCCCGTGGGGGCGAGCTTAAAATGTTGGCTCAGCCTTTTGTTGAGGCGGCGACGCTGATTAAACAGCGTTTTCCTGATATCCGTTTTGTGACCCCGTTAGTCAACGCACAGCGTCGCGAGCAGTTTATGGCCGCTTTGAAACAATATGCACCAGACTTGGAAATACATCTGGTCGATGGTCATTCCCGCGAGGTGATGGCGGCGGCTGATTGTATTTTACTGGCGTCAGGCACCGCTACGCTGGAAGCCATGCTGGTAAAACGGCCAATGGTCGTTGGTTATCGGGTCAGTCCGGTAACCTATCAACTGGCAAAATGGCTGGTAAAAATTCGAACATTTTCTTTGCCTAATCTGCTCGCCGGCAAGACGCTGGTGCCGGAGCTTATTCAGGATGACTGTACCCCAGAAAAGCTAGCCGAGGCGGTTAGCGCACAGCTAAATCAGGATCCACGGCCTTTGATGGCAGAATTTACCCGATTGCATGAGATGCTCAGGCAAAACGCCAGTGAGCGTGCGGCTGATGCCGTGGTGACATTACTAGAGGAGCCGCGTCGATGACGATTTACCGTGATTTATCCGCTGAAGCGGCACAGGCCTTGGGGCAGGGACTGGTTGCTGGTGTGGATGAGGTTGGGCGCGGACCTTTGGTGGGAAACGTAGTAACCGCGGCAGTGATCCTTGACCCTCAGCGGCCAATAGCGGGTCTTAATGACTCAAAAAAACTTAGTGAAAAGAAGCGCGATGCACTGTTTGACCTCATCATGGACAATGCGCTCTGTGTAGCAGTGGGGGCGGCAACGCCAGTTGAGATTGATCAACTGAACATTCTGCACGCCACCATGCTGGCCATGCAGCGTGCCGTTGCTGGGTTGACTATGCGGCCTGAGCGAGTTTTGGTTGATGGTAATCGCACCCCAGATTTTGGTATTCCTGCCGCCGCAGTGATTAAAGGGGATGGGCTAATTGCTGCCATCAGTGCAGCTTCTATCATTGCTAAAGTCACCCGGGATCGGGAGATGGCAGAACTGGATCGCTGTTTTCCGCAATATGGTTTTGCCGCTCACAAAGGCTATCCCACCAAAGTGCATTTTGAGGCAATAGCCCAGTATGGCGTGCTACCGGAGCATCGCCGTAGTTTCCGCCCGGTGCGACTAGCACTGGGACTTGAATAAAACACACTTGTTGACCTTGCCAAGAGGTTTTAGCATAACGGCAGGGCATTCATTCCACAGAGATTGTTAAACAGACAACCAACTTATGGCCGAACCTCGTTTTATACATCTGCGTGTTCACACTGACTTTTCTATGAGTGATGGTCTGGCTAAGGTCAAACCCATAGTTGCTAAAACCGTCACTGAGAACATGGCCGCCGTTGCTATCACTGATCAAGGCAATATGTGTGGTTTGGTGAAATTTTACAGCGCTGCTAACGACAGTGGTATCAAACCGATCATTGGCGCTGACGTGTGGATGTGTGTTCCTGGGTTTGATGATGAGTTTTGCCATCTCACCATCTTGGCAATGAATAATGAAGGTTACCAAAACCTTACGCAACTGCTGAGTAAATCCTATCTGCGTGGTTACGTACGTGACCGACCCGCTATCGATCAGGACTGGTTACTGCAACACAATGCTGGCATCTTGCTTTTATCCGGCGGACGTGAGGGCGATTTGGGAAAGGCTCTGCTGAAGGGAAATCAGCAGCAGGTGGACGAGCTGACCTGTTTTTATCAGCAACACTTTGCTGACCGCTATTACCTGGAATTGATCCGCACTGGGCGCCAAGATGAAGAGCGCTATTTACATTTGGCAGTGGCGCACGCCGCCGCCAATGCTTTGCCAGTGGTAGCGACCAATCAAGTGGTGTTCATGAACAAGGCCGACTTCGAAGCACACGAAATCCGCGTGGCTATTCATGACGGTTTTACCCTCGCTGATCCACGCCGTCCGAAAAAATATAGTGAACAGCAGTATTTTAAATCTGAAGCCGAGATGTGCGAGCTGTTTGCCGATATTCCAGAAGCGCTGGCCAACAGTGTTGAGATTGCCAAGCGCTGTAATGTGACGGTACGGTTGCACGAATACTTTCTGCCAAATTTTCCCACCGGTGACATGTCTACGGCGGATTATCTGGTACATAAAGCCAAAACCGGCCTCGAAGAACGTTTGCAGTTTCTATATCCCGACGAAGCAGTCCGCGCGGCTAAGCGGCCACCCTATGATGAACGCTTGGATGTAGAACTCAGAGTTATCAACCAGATGGGATTCCCTGGTTACTTTCTCATTGTGATGGAGTTTATTCAGTGGGCCAAAGATCACGGTATTCCTGTGGGGCCAGGACGAGGTTCCGGTGCGGGCTCGCTAGTGGCATATTCCATCAAGATTACCGACTTAGACCCGCTGGAATTTGACCTGCTGTTTGAACGTTTCCTCAACCCGGAACGTGTCTCCATGCCCGATTTCGACGTCGACTTCTGTATGGACCGGCGCGATGAGGTGATTGATCACGTCGCAGAAATGTATGGCCGTGATGCGGTATCGCAGATCATTACTTTCGGTACCATGGCGGCCAAAGCGGTAATCCGCGATGTGGGACGGGTGCTCGGGCATCCTTATGGCTTTGTGGATCGCATCTCCAAGCTGGTCCCGGCGGAACCCGGGATGACGCTGGAGAAAGCCTTTGCCGCGGAACCCGCTTTGCAGGAAGCCTATGATGGTGATGAGGAAGTTAAAGACCTGATCGATATGTGCCGCAAGCTTGAGGGTGTCACCCGTAACTCGGGGAAGCATGCGGGGGGGGTGGTGATATCCCCGACAACCATTACCGACTTTTCGCCATTGCTGTGTGACTCCGAAGGGAAAAACCCGGTTACTCAGTTTGATAAAGGTGATGTGGAATACGCCGGGCTGGTGAAATTTGACTTCCTAGGTTTGCGAACACTTACCATCATTGAATGGGCGCTGGAAATGATCAACCCACGCATGCTGCGGGAAGGGAAAGCGCCAATCAATACTGCTAGCATTCCATTGAATGATCCAGAGTCTTTCCGGGTACTGAAACGCTACGAAACCACTGCGGTGTTCCAGCTAGAATCCCGGGGCATGAAAGACCTGATCAAACGCCTGCAACCTGACAATATTGAAGACATGATCGCGTTAGTGGCGTTATTCCGCCCTGGGCCGTTGGAATCGGGCATGGTGGATGACTTTATCGCCCGTAAGCACGGTCAGGCAAAAGTGGCGTATCCGCACCCAGACTTTGAACATGAATGTCTGAAAGAGATCCTGGAACCCACCTACGGCGTTATCGTTTACCAAGAACAGGTAATGCAGATTGCGCAGGCACTGGCAGGGTATACGCTGGGTGGAGCGGATATGTTGCGCCGCGCCATGGGTAAGAAGAAACCGGAAGAGATGGCCAAACAGCGCGATGTGTTCCGTAAAGGTGCCATCAGTCAGGGCGTTGATCCTGAATTGGCGATGAAGAT
Organism: Shewanella fodinae; assembly: GCF_014651955.1. Lineage (GTDB taxonomy): Bacteria > Pseudomonadota > Gammaproteobacteria > Enterobacterales > Shewanellaceae > Shewanella > Shewanella fodinae. The sequence continues at coordinate 162,299 of NZ_BMXW01000008.1, forward strand.
CTTCGACTTGGTGGAGAAATTTGCCGGTTACGGTTTCAACAAATCTCACTCAGCGGCTTACGCCATTGTGTCCTATCACACGTTATGGCTGAAAGTGCATTTTCCGTCAGAATTCATGGCAGCGGTGATGTCGGCGGATATGGATAACACCGACAAGATAGTCACCTTGGTGGATGAATGTGAACGTATGGGTCGTAAGATCCTTCCGCCAGATGTCAACAAAGGACTGTTCAAATTCACCGTAGATGAGCAGCAAAATATTGTCTATGGTATCGGTGCTATCAAAGGCGTTGGTGAAGGTCCGGTTGAAGCGATTATTGAAGCGCGCAAATCCGGCCCGTTCAAAGACCTGTTTGATTTTTGTGCGCGGGTGGATCTGAAGAAACTTAACCGTCGGGTGATGGAGCGGCTGATCAGCGCTGGAGCTCTCGATACGTTAGGGCCGCATCGTGCTTCTATGATGGCAACCTTGCCTGAGGCCATGAAAGCGGCAGAGCAACATGCCAAAGACGCCGCCATCGGTCAAGATGATATGTTTGGCCTGCTCAACGATGATCCCCAAGATTGCCGTCAGCAGTTTGTCGAATGCGCGCCGTGGCCAGATAAAATCTGGCTTGAAGGTGAACGGGAAACGTTGGGCCTGTACCTGACGGGTCATCCCATCAATCAATATCTGTCTGAACTGAAGCACTACACTTCTGGGCGTCTGAAAGATATTCACCCTACCGAGCGCGGTAAAACGGTCAAAGTTGCCGGATTGGTGGTGGCTTGCCGGGTGATGACCACTAAGCGCGGCTCCAAGATGGGGCTGGTGACGTTGGATGATAAAAGCGGTCGTCTCGAAGTGATGTTGTTTACCGAAGCGTTTGATAAATACAGCCATCTGCTAGAGAAAGATCGCATTCTCATCTGTGAAGGCGAAGTGAGCTTTGATGATTTTTCTGGTGGCAACCGCATGACGGCCAGACAGATCATTGATATGGGCGAGGCGCGGAGTCACTTTGCTTCAGCGCTGGAGCTGACGTTGGCACACGACATGTTGACCGAAGAGCGACTAAACCAGTTATATGAAACAATTTTGCCTTGGCGTAACGGCACGGTGCCACTGCTCATCAATTACACTATGGCTGATGCCAAGGGGCGGCTACGACTGGCTGATGACTGGCGAGTGAATCCCTCTGATGAATTGATGCTGGCTTTAGAGACATTATTTGGTACCGATAAGGTAAGGATCCTGTTTTGATGCAACTGTCGGAGTCTGCCGTTATTGATGAGTTACAGCGCTTATTGGCGGGTTTACCAACGCCGCCAGGTGCTATCTGGCTCGGCTATAGTGGTGGCGCAGACTCTGAATATCTGGCCTACATACTGGGGCAGTTTGCCACGCAATTTCCTCAGTGGCACTCACGTATTCATCTGCTACATGTACATCATGGTTTGAGCCAACACGCAGATACATGGGCACAACACTGTTGTGACTCGGCCAAAAAAGTGGCATTGCCATGTCGGGTCCTGCGGATCCAATTACAGCTCGGCCCTCGAATAAGTGTGGAAGCGGAAGCGCGCCGGGCACGCTATCAGGCGATTCTCCAACAAATGGCACCGGGCGATGTGTTGTTAACAGCACATCATCAGGACGATCAACTGGAAACTGTATTGCTGGCGCTAAAACGGGGACAGGGGCCAAAAGGGCTGGCGGCAATGGGCAGTTGCCAACGGTTTGCCGACAACTACTGGCAGCTACGGCCTTTGCTGAATGTCGGCCGGGCGCAGATTTTGACGCGGGTAACCGCCTTATCGCTGAGCTATGTGCATGACGAAAGCAATGACAATATCCGCTATGACCGTAATTTCCTGCGCCGAGATATCGTACCACGGCTGAAAATGCGCTGGCCGGAGTTAGCGGCTACCGTCAGCCGCAGTGCGGCCCTGTGTGCTGAACAACAGCGGTTGCTGGATGAAGTGACCCAGGAAAAGCTGCAACCTTTGCTGCAGAAGTGTGCGTTCACGGGAACACCTGTGATGGCACTTAATGAATTACGGCAACTTCCCCAACGTTGGCAACGGCAACTGCTGCGCGCCTTCATCGAGCGGCAAGCATTGCCTCTGCCATCTAGGGTGCAGTTAGATGAAGCATTGCTGCAGCTGTTACAAAGCGATGACGACGCCAAAGTTCATCTTAAGTTTGCAGCACTGGAGTTGCGGCGAGCTTATGGTCATATTTATGCGATGACTGAACTGCCCGAAGTCGCGCCATCGATGCCGCTGAGTCTAGAACAGCGGCAGGCATTGCAGCAGGGTAAGCTGAACTTGCCGCTCCCCCCCCCCTGGCACCAACTAAATGGCTGTTTAACCGATGTCGGGCCAAGAATCGCACTGGCAGCATTAGCTGCACCGTTAACGCTCAGCTACGGCTTGCCTGGTAGCCTTAAGTGCCATCCGCATTACCGCAATAAAGCGCGCGAGCTGAAGAAAATCTGGCAGGAAGCGCAGGTGCCATACTGGTTGCGTCCTCGACTACCAGCCTTGACCGCTGTCGATGGTTCGGTGCTGGCGATTGCAGGATTATTGGTTGACACACGAGTCTTGGCAGAGCCGCAGCAGCCAGGCGTTACTCTGTCTGTCAGTTAGTCATTGCTTACTAGAGAGGCTCGCGCCGCAACTCAAGGGGTTTCGGGCAGTTGCGGAAATACCACCACACATGCCAGTTGTTTCTGGCGCCCATAGCGCATCACCTGCAATAGCTCACCGTCACTGATGGGGACATAAGTGGAGCCAATGGCATCACGTGCTTTTTCTACGTTGGGATCGTGGAAAAAGAAAAACTGATTATTACAGCCACTCAGCACTATCCAATGGGGGCCCTTTTCGCCGCTGAAACGATAGCTACTCACCATCAGCAACACTGCCGCACCTTGAGCCAAAAATTTTCGCAATTCCTCCGGCGACGGGGCGCGAGTCTGGGCGCTAATACCGCGCGCCTGTAGTTGCTGACAGAAATCTTCATGAACCAGCTGGATCACCGCCTTTTTATTGCGATCACGTACGCCATCGATGAAAGGTACTGACTCAGAACGGCTGAACAGCTTCACGCCAAAACCACGTCTTAGTGCGGATAATGCTAGTCCATGTGCCGAACAACCGCCATGACCGCTGGTCATAAAAATGGTGGTGGCCTCACGCCATAGCCGCAGTTCTTCCATACGGCTTGGAACTGCCTCAGCTTTTAAGGCGGCAAAAGCCATTAACAGACTGGCAGGACCACAACTGAATGCTGTGGTTTGCGCATACAAGGGCATCTTTAACACGGTACTCGGGCCTGGTGGATCCAGCCGTTTGTGCATTCGCACACCATCGGCTAGGTCGTCATAATAATGCACCAGTGCTTTCAACACCTTATAGCCTAATTTTTCATACAGTCGGCGGGCGCCAATATTGTCATTGCGCACCTCCAGGCGTAACGTAATGTAGCCTTTATGAATGGCCTCTTGTTCACACTCATGCATTAGCTGCTGTGCAAGTCCCTGGCCACGCCATTTGGCATCAATTGCTAGGGAATACAACCTTGCAAGGTTAGTTCCTCGGTGAAACAGCAACAGGGCATAACCCGCAAGTAGACCGTTGTCCATAGCGACAAACAGCCGCGCATGAGTTGATTGAATAAAACGTTTCATTTGGCGGTGACTGATGCGGTCACCGCTGAAGGCGGAGAGTTCCAGTTGATCGAGCGCTGAAAGTTCGGCCTGTGTAGCGGCACGTATTTCCATGATGTTTAGATAGAAGACAAACTTCTGATATTTAATCCCCAACCAATATGGGAGGCAACAATTATTTATGGCACAACTGCTTATCGTAACTGACGACGCCAGTGACTGGCGACCTTATCTGCCCAGTGACAGTATGGTAACGGTAAACGATTATCTTAATATGGGGGCGTTTACCGATAACAACAGTGTGCAGGTACTGAATTTGTGCCGCAGTTATGATTATCTCACTACCGGATATTATTGCTCGCTGATGGCGGAAGCCAGAGGACATCGGGTGATCCCCTCAGTGATGACGATTAATGATCTGTCACAGGACAGATTCTTCAGTTTGCCACAGTCGGGACTGGACCGACTGTCGCCAGAACAGACCCGTCTGCGATTTAAGCTGTTTTTTGGTCACAGCGAGCGCGAGGAACTGGAACGGATTGGACACAAGATTTTTGAACGCTTTAACGTACCTGTGCTGGATGTGGAACTGGTTAAAGGGGGCGATAAATGGCAAGTCAGTCATATCGCCCCCTTTCCATTCCAGGAATTAACCGATCCAGAGCAAGATCTGTTTGCGATATATCTGGAGGCCTTTTCTCGAAAAGTATGGCGCGCACCTAAACGCAAAAAATCCTATCGTTATGAGATGGCGATGCTGGTGGATGAGCATGAAAAAATGCCGCCATCCAATAATAGCGCCATCAAACGTTTCATCAAGGCGGCTAACCGTATTGGCATGGATATGCAGTTACTGGGACGCCGTGATATGAGTCGTCTGGGTGAGTTTGACGGACTCTTTATTCGGGCGACCACTAATATCAGTAATTTTACTTACCGTTTTGCCAAAAATGCCGAGCAAATGGGACTCGTGGTCATGGATGATCCGGAATCCATTATGAAGTGTACCAACAAGGTATTTTTGACAGAATTGTTGCTGAATCACAAGATTTCAGTCCCCAAGAGTCTGATCCTCAATGAGTCAGACCCGCACTGGGAGGAAACCTTGCTGGAGCAGATAGGTTTGCCTGCGGTACTCAAGGTACCCGATGGTGCGTTTTCCCTTGGCGTGGTTAAGGTCAAAGATATCGATAGTTTACGGGCGGAAGCTAAACGTATTTTCGAACACAGCACTCTAATCTTGGCGCAGGAATATTTGCCAACGCCGTTTGATTGGCGTATTGGCATACTAAATCGACAGCCAATATATGCTTGTCGCTACTATATGAGTCGTGGTCACTGGCAGATATATGAACATCACAAAGATGGCAAATTCAGCAGTGGAAGTTACGATGCCCAGGACCTTAAACGTGTACCGGCTCAGATAGTTGATACCGCATTGAAATCTGCCAATCTGATTGGCTCTGGTTTTTATGGAGTCGATCTAAAAGAAGTGGATGGTCAAGCATATGTGATTGAAATCAATGACAATCCTAGTATTGATCACGGCATTGAAGATCTGTTCTATGGCGATTTACTGTACGATCGGATTATGACCGAGTTCCTGCGCAGAATTCAGCTGCGCGGCTTGTAACTGACCCAGATACATAAAGGCGTCATTCGGCGCCTTTATGTGCTTTACTCGGCCAGCGCATAGCCGTTACGGCCGGCACTCTTTGCCCGGTAAAGCGCGGCATCTGTGTTATTGAACAATTGATCCTGGTTCAAATGGGGTTGCCAGGCACCAATCCCCATACTGCAAGTGACATTTTGCTGATTGAACAGTGTTTCAGTCTGCATATATTGCAATATCCGGTTTGCAATGCTGACCGCCGCGGAAACATCGCCTTCTACCAATATGGCAAATTCATCACCACCGAGGCGGAAGGGTTGGTCGCAGCGGCGAATGCTGCGGCGAATAATTTCTCCGAATCTGACCAGCGCCTTATCGCCATAATGGTGGCCCATCTGGTCGTTGAGCTGTTTAAAGTTATCCAGATCCAACAGCAACAGGCTTACCTGATTGCGACTGCGCTGTGCTCTCGCAAGTACGGTCCGAAATGCCTGGCCAAAGAAGTGGCGGTTACCTAACCCTGTTAATGCATCGAACATCGCCTGCGATGCCATCTGTTGATAGCGCACGGCGTTGTTTAAGGGTTGGGAGAGTAGCGGCTCCAATTGCTGTAGCACCAGCATTTCACCGATACTGAGCGGCATTTGTAGGTAATACTCCAGTTCAGCTTCTGCGTCACCGACGGGGACTTCATGCATCAGCTTGATACCTTTCAAGCGTCCCCAACGTAGTTCCAGTTCACCGAACTTACAGTAAATGCCACTAAGCGGCAGATACTGTAATAGTTGTTTGCCATAGCAGGCAAAAACTGTCCGCGGATCGAGGCTACTGTGGAGTTTCTGCAACAGTTGTAATGGATCGGGCTGGGCAGTGACATGACGTGTGTCATCGTGCCAAGATTCCAGTGAGTCGCGATGACCACCAATATTGCTGATATAGTCCAAATGGATTACTCCACTACTGCTGACAGGTAATTGAACTTGTATAAGCAAAGTTTGTGCCTTTTTTATCCGTTACCATTATTTCCCTGGCCTGAGTAGGTGCGCGGACTTATGAAATAAATGGCGTGTCAGAATTTTGACTTCGATAAGCCAATTTGACTGGCAGAAAACGGATCAGCCGAGATTAAAAAAGCGTTTAATCTCCTCCAGATTACTCATGGCATCTTTGTAACCTAAATCAATCAAAGCTCCGGTATAGGCTTTCTCAAACAGCAGGTAAGACACTATGCTGGTATCTGATTGGCTGTTGATACCAATTAACCCTAACAGCCGCCGAATGGCGAATGGCATTTCCATGTAATAGCGTTTAGCAATATCACTCAAATCTTCGCTGGGTTTGATTACTAAAGTATCAATATTGCGTAGGCTCAATAATTCGCGGCTGGTGGGCGGGATCAACGCTAACGTGCCATTAACGCGGGTAAGGCGCTCCATGTCACTGTTCAGGGTATCGGAGAAAATGGTATCCAACAGGTGACCAGCAATGGTGGCTGTCTTGGGATGGTATTCCAGATCCTTTGGTTGTTGCTTGTGCGGACTTTCTAGGTTTATCACCATGATGCGATCGGCACCAAGATGAATAGGGCAGGACAAAGGGGAGAGCTGATGTACGGAACCATCACCGTAATACCATTTACCTAGCCGAATCGACGGGAACACCATCGGAATTGCGGCACTCGCCATCAAATGTTCAGTATTCAGCCGAGTGCGCAAGCCGCTGCGCCGTGATCGTTGCCAGTTTTCTATTTCACTGCTGGCTTGAAAAAAACTCACGGATTGTGAGGTGTTATAACAGGAAGTATCAATACTGATGGCGGTGAGGTGACCGTTTTGGATATTACGGTCAATGCGTTCAAAGTTAATAAGCTCATTCAGCAAATCGCGCAGTGGTGAATTGTCCAGCAAACTGCCCGCATCTGTATTGGCCAAGTCAGTCTGTATCCCTTTAAGCAACATTGCGCCTAAGTGTTGCAGTACTCCAGGAATAGCAGCCTTGTATATGCGGCTGGTATGCAGATGCCGCCAGATCCACTCCAGTTTTTTTACGCCTAAGTGGAAGCAGGACGCGTGTGTGGCCATGGCGGTACCGTTAATCGCACCTGCAGATGTCCCGCATATGACATTAAAAGGAATACCATGATTGCGGGGATATAGCTGTACTAGTGCTTTTAGTACACCGACCTGATAAGCGGCTCTGGCCCCACCACCGCCTAACATTAATGCACAGTTTTCCCTTACTGCCATTCCCCGTCACCTAATCGTCATCGCGCATTATTATGCTTTGTTTGCTTAACTATAGCGCTAAAGCATCAGGACAGGTGGACGGATGACATAAAAAAGCCAACCTTTTTAGTTGGTTGGCTTTTTTATGCTTTAACTCTGATGTTGATCCATGAAGGCTTTGATTTGCCCTAATACCCCTGGACTGTCCAGTTGCAGCTCTGCCAAAATTTCTTGGGGGCTACCATGCTTGATAAATTCATCAGGCAGACCTAACTGCAGCACTGGCTTACATAACTGTTTCCTCGCCAGATACTCCAGTACACCGCTGCCGGCACCGCCAATAATGGCGTTTTCCTCAAGGGTTACCAGTAGCTCATGTGTGGTAGCCAGTTGCGATAATAAGGCTTCATCCAACGGTTTAACAAAACGCATATCAGCAACCGTTGCATCTAACGTTTCTGCAACGTCCAGCGCGGTTGCTAGTGTGGTACCGAAGTTGATAATTGCCAGCTTCTTACCTTGGCGTTTCAGAACCCCTTTCCCAATTGCTAGGGCCGTCATTTGTTCCTCTTGATGAGCTCCAGTCGCACTGCCTCTGGGATAGCGTACGGCGGTGGGGCCATCTTGATAGCAATAGCCAGTGTAGAGCATCTGCCGACATTCATTTTCATCAGAGGGCGCCATGATAACCATGTTAGGAATACAGCGCAGGTAACTCATGTCAAAGGCGCCTTGGTGTGTTGGGCCATCGGCCCCGACTATACCACCACGATCGATAGCAAACAGTACCGGCAGTTTCTGCAGGGCAACATCATGGATTACTTGATCATAGGCACGTTGCAAAAAAGTGGAGTAAATCGCCACTACTGGCTTGTAGCCTTCACAGGCGAAGCCTGCACCCAAGGTCACAGCATGTTGTTCAGCAATTGCCGCATCAAAGTATTGCTCTGGGAACTTTTGGGAAAACTCCACCATGCCGGAACCTTCACGCATGGCCGGAGTAATGCCAACGACTTTGTCATCAAGGGCAGCAATATCACACAGCCATTTACCAAAAACTTCAGAGAAAGAGGGTAAACCTGCCTGCGCTGCAGGCTTGCGGAATTGGCTGGGATCAAATTTTGGCACTGCATGCCAACCGATAGGATCTTTCTCGGCCGGTTCATACCCCTTGCCTTTTTTGGTCATGATGTGCAGTAACTGCGGACCACTGAGATTACGCATATTGCGCAACGTTTCTACCAGTGCATTGACATCATGGCCATCAATGGGGCCGATGTAATTGAAACCGAGTTCTTCAAACAAAGTGCCAGGAACCATCATACCTTTCAGATGTTCTTCAGTACGCCGCGCCATCTCTTTGATGACGGGCATACCTTGCAGCACTTTTTTGCTACCTTCACGAATACTGGAGTAGAAGCGGCCAGACATTAATTGCGCCAGATGCTTGTTGAGTGCTCCTACGTTTTCCGAGATAGACATCTCGTTATCGTTGAGCACCACTAGCATATCTTTATGCAAATCACCGGCATGATTCATGGCTTCGAACACCATACCACCGGTCATGGCGCCGTCGCCTATCACCGCCACTACCCGGCGGCCAGCTTGCTCTTTATCAGCCGCGATAGCCATTGCCAGTGCTGCTGAAATCGATGTGCTGGAATGGCCAACACTGAAGGTGTCATAGTCGCTTTCACCGCGCCACGGAAATGGATGCAGGCCACCTTTCTGACGAATGGTGTGCATTTGATCCCGACGTCCTGTGAGGATTTTATGTGGATACGCCTGGTGACCGACATCCCACACCAACCGGTCAAACGGGGTGTTGTACACATAATGCAGTGCTACGGTCAACTCTACAGTACCCAGTCCAGAAGCAAAATGACCACTGGACTGCCCTACAGATTGCAGCAAAAAAGCCCTGAGTTCGTCTGCTAGTTGCGGCAACAAGGCCTGTGGCAACTGGCGCAACTCTTCGGGTGTATTGGCCTGTGCCAATACCGGAAATTGAGTGATATCCAGACTCATAGGGAGCTACTTTGTCTCTAGTTTTATACTCGCCGCTCAATAATATAGCGCGCGAATTCAGCAATTAGTCGGCTATTGTAGGGCAAATTGCCTATGGCCGATAGTGCCTCTTGCAGCAGTTTCTCGGCGGTGGCTTTTGCCCCTTCCAGTCCCAGTAATCTGGGGTAAGTGCTTTTATTGGCGCGAGTATCGGAGCCTTGAGGTTTGCCTAACTCTTCTGTGCTGCCGATGATATCCAGAATATCGTCCTGCACTTGAAATGCCAGGCCAATGGCATCGGCATAAATCATTAACTGGCGTTTTTCGGTATCGGCAATATCAGCGGCAATAACCGCTAACTCTACTGCACAACTGATGAGCGCCCCAGTTTTTAACCGATGCAACCGAGTCAACTCGGCAAGTGGTATCTCATGATCGGTTGCCGCCAGATCCAAGGCTTGACCGCCACACATACCAAGATAGCCAGAGGCTTTGGCTAGCACCTGCACCATCTGCAACTGCTGTGATGCGTTAAACCCTGAATCGTTTCGACTTATCAGCTCAAATGCCAGCGTTTGTAAAGCATCGCCGGCCAGAATCGCTGTCGCTTCATTAAAGGCAACGTGAACAGTAGGTTGACCTCGGCGCAATTCATCATTATCCATGGCGGGTAAATCGTCATGGATCAGTGAATAGGCATGAATGCACTCAATTGCTGCCGCGCAGTCATCAAGTTGTTCGGCTTTGAGCCCGAGCATTTCGCCCACTGAATATACTAAAAATGGCCGAACCCGTTTGCCTCCCAACAGTACACCATAGCGCATGGCAGCTTTTAATCGTGGTTCGTTTTCAGGAATGGCGTCGAAAATCGAGCTCAGATGCTGGTTGATCCGTTGCTGGCAGCGATTGATGGCTTCCGTTAGCAATTATTGTTCCTCGACATCAAATGGACTCAGCGGTGCCTGGGGATCATCCGCCAGCAGGATGGCAACTTTCTGTTGCGCCTGTTCCAGTTTACTTTGGCTGCCGCGTACCAGACTGATACCACGTTCAAACTGTTTCAGCGCATCATCCAGAGACACATCACCCTGTTCCAGTTCGGTTACTATTTGCTCTAACTCGTTCAAGGACTCTTCAAAGCTGAGGTTTTCAGGTTTTTTAGCCACGTTGGTTTCCTTGGATTTACACTGCGACAGAGTATACCAGCTATCTGAATCGGGAATCGAGGCTGGGCAGCAAGGGGTTCGGAGTAGGACTGGCGGCAACTGTGTTGGTGCACACGTTATAGCAGCAACCGAAATGGGTCAAATGCAGGCGTTGGTTATTTGCTCAAAAGCACGCTTTGCCATAAAAATATTTTCTTCCGGGGTTAAAATCCCTCTAAACTTGCCTAAGTTTGATCCGATAAACCAAAATAGAAGCCGTTGAAAAGTGTAACATTCCCTTTCTAGGGGAGTATTCTGGCAAAGCCGTGGCCAGTTTCCCAGAAAAAGCATCATCCCGGTGGATGACGCGACTATAGAAAATCGAGGAGCAAGAGTGGATTTAGCAACCCTGATAGGCATTGTTGGCGCGTTTGGTGTGATGTTCTGGGCCATGATCAGTGCCGGCGGCATCTCTATCTACGTTGACGTTCCTTCGGTATTGATTGTTTTCGTGGGCTCCATCTTTGTGGTGATGATGAAGTTCAACTTAAAACAATACTTGGGCGCCATGAAAATTGCTGCCAAAGCCTTTATGTTCAAACTCGATAATCCAGAAGATCTTATAGAACAGTCGGTGACGATGGCGGATGCCGCTCGTAAAGGGGGGTTTCTGGCACTGGAAGAAGCGCAGATTTCTAACTCCTTTATGCAAAAAGCAGTGGATATGCTGGTGGATGGTCACGATGGCGACGTCGTGCGTGAGGCGCTGGAAAAAGACATTGTACTCACCGAAGAACGGCATAAATCAGGCATCGCAATTTTCAAAGCTTTTGGGGATGTCGGACCCGCTATGGGAATGATTGGAACACTTGTTGGCCTAGTGGCGATGCTGTCTAACATGGATGACCCTAAGTCGATTGGCCCGGCAATGGCGGTGGCGTTGTTAACCACCCTTTATGGGTCACTGCTGGCAAACTTGGTGGCGTTACCCATTGCCGACAAACTGGCATTGCGCATGAACGAAGAGATGCTCAACCGTAATCTGATTATGGATGCGGTGCTGGCGATACAGGATGGCCAAAACCCGCGTGTTATCGAGAGCTTTCTGAAAAACTATCTAGCTGAGAAAAAACGCAAGATAGACACAACCGGTGGGGAATAACTGATGGCCAAGCCAAAGTGTCCTGATTGCCCACCACCCGCCCCGCCGTGGTTAGCTACGTTTTCGGATCTGATGTCACTGCTGATGTGCTTCTTCGTATTGCTGCTGTCTTTTTCTGAGATGGACGTGCTTAAGTTCAAGCAGATTGCCGGTTCGATGAAATACGCATTCGGGGTGCAAAATAAAGTGGAAGTGAAAGATATTCCGAAAGGAACATCGGTCATTGCTTTAGAATTCCGCCCCGGTCGTCCTGATCCGTCACCCATTGAAGTCATTAACCAACAAACCAATGAGATGACTCAGCCAACACTGACCTTCCAAGCGGGCGATGATGAGAGCGCTGGTGGGGTTCAGCAGCAAAAGGGAGAACAGCGCGGCGGGGAATCTTCTGCCACCGCTCAGGAGCAAGCGGAAGATAAGCGCACTCAGAAAAATGATGCGGCGCAGCAGCAGATCAATGAGCAAGTCAAGAAAATGGCGGAGAAGCTCGATAAAGAGATTGTGGATGGTGCCATCGAAATTGAATCACTGGGTCAGCAAATTATCATTCGTATTCGAGAAAAAGGCTCTTTTGCCTCGGGGTCAGGGTTCCTGCAACCACAATTTAAACCGGTGATCCGGGCGATTGGTGAACTGCTGAAGGATGTGCCTGGCATTGTGACCGTTTCCGGTAACACCGACGATATGCAGATCAGCAATGAGCTATATCAGTCGAACTGGGATCTGTCAGCGCAACGGGCGTTAGCCGTAGCGCACGAGCTGATTAGGGTAAAAGGTTTCGACCCCGAACGGATGAAAGTCGTGGGGCTGGCTGATACTAACCCACTGGTGCCCAATGACTCGGTTGAGCATCGTGCCCGTAATCGCAGGGTCGAGATAGCAATAGAGCAGGGCAAAGCCAAACAGTCAGATGAACTTCAGGTCACACCGAATCGCTGAGCTGCCACGCACAGTTAACCCTACAAACCGGCATAATGGCCGGTTTGTGTTTTTAACATCCTTACTGTGACTGCCTCCGGCACTTTGCTATAATCCCGCGATTGCTTTTTTGACCACGTTTTATGCTGCGGAAAATCCATGAAGTTTATCGTTAAGCTGTACCCCGAAATCATGATGAAGAGCAAGCCAGTGCGATTGCGCTTCACCAAAATGCTGGAATCCAATATCCGGAATGTCCTAAAGAAAGTTGATGAAAGCGTCACTGTGGTAAAACAGTGGGATCGCATCATGGTGGGAGTACCACAAGATAAACCGGAATTGCTGGACCCTATCGGTGACCGTTTGACCTGTATTCCCGGGATTGCCACGGTGGCGCGGGTGAATGAATATGGGTTCGAGACAGTGCACGATATTTACCTGCACACGCTGAAAGCATTTGGCGATGAGCTAGCGGGAAAGACTTTTTGTGTGCGGGTTAAACGTAGCGGCCACCATGATTTCACCTCTATTGATGTGGAGAAATACGTGGGTGGTGGTCTGAATCAACATACCGAAGCTGCTGGCGTAAAACTGAAAAATCCTGACATTACAGTGAATCTCGAAATCAATAACGACAAGCTGTATTTGGTGGAGAAAAAGGTGCCGGGTCTCGGTGGCTTCCCGATGGCCACTCAGGAGGATGTACTGTCACTGATTTCCGGTGGGTTTGATTCCGGGGTTTCTAGTTTTCAGTTCATCAAAAAAGGTGCCCGTACTCACTACTGTTTCTTCAACCTTGGTGGTGCCCAACACGAGATAGGCGTTAAACAGGTGGCCTATCATTTATGGAAAACTTATGGTGAATCCCATAAGGTAAAATTTGTCACCATCCCATTTGAGTCGGTGGTTGCAGAAATTCTGGAGCGTATCGACCATGGCTTAATGGGCGTTATCCTTAAGCGTTGTATGATGCGTGCGGCGAGTCGGGTTGCGGAGCGCATGGGTGTTCAAGCTTTGGTGACAGGGGAGAGCCTGGGACAAGTGTCGAGCCAGACGTTGACTAATCTTAACGTAATAGATCGTTGTACCGATACCTTGATTTTACGCCCGCTGATCACTATGGATAAGCAAGATATCATCAATGAAAGTCGCAAAATTGGTACCGAGGACTTTGCCAAGTCAATGCCGGAGTACTGTGGGGTGATCTCTCAGCGTCCTACGGTTAAAGCGGTATTAGCGAAAGTGGAAGCCGAAGAACTGAAGTTTTCGCCAGATCTGCTGGATAAAGTGCTGGAGGCTGCCGAAGTTATTGATATCCGGGAGATACCAAAAGCTATGGATACCAAAGTCACCGAAACAGAAACCGTTTCCAGCGTCGCTGCAGAACAGGTGGTACTGGATATTCGTGCGCCAGAAGAAGAGGAACGCCGTCCGCTACAAGTGGCCGGGGCTGAAGTGCAACACATTCCGTTCTTTAAGCTGTCCAGCGCCTTTGCTGAACTCGATAGCAGTAAAACCTATCTGCTGTACTGTGAGCGCGGCGTGATGAGCAAACTGCAGGCGCTGTATCTGCTGGAACAAGGCTATCAAAATGTGAAGGTCTATCGCCCTTAAGCGTTGTTTGATGGCCGCATCCACGGATGTGGCCCGTTATAATTTCCCGCCATAATTAACCGCTTATACTCAGTTGCGGTGTCTATATAGCACCGCACTATCTTTGTGCAGCTTACCGTTTGATACCGCTTACTGCTTGTTTTGGGGCGGATAAATTCCCAGATAAGTCGTTTACTCGCATGAATGCTGGCTGCGTTTGTTTTGCAGATATTGGCTAACAAAGTCGCCGAAATTCCGGGCGGTAGGTGATAGATAACGATTTTCCATCCACGACAACAGAATACTGCGTTTGAGGTGGGGACAGCTGATCGGTAGTTTCACCAGTTGCTGACTATTGCCAACATCCCACCATAGCCTTGGCAGAATTGCGACTCCCGCCCCGGCGCGTACTAAATCAGCAATAACCGCGGTATCGAAACTTTCAAAGACAACATTGGCGCGAAAGCCTGCTTGCCGACAGAAGTTATCCGTGATTTCCCGAAAACCGTCTTCCCGCGGATAGCTGAGGAACTTTTCTTGGGCGACTTCACTAAGCGCCACTTGTTGCCGTTTGGCCAGTGGATGATCCGTGCGTACGGCTAAGAATAGCTCTTCGGTAAACAGTTCTCGCTCTGCAACAGTGTTGTTACCTGACAGTTGTGTAATCGGCAGGGAGGTAATACACAGATCAAACACGCCATCGCGCAGTTGCCGCGCGATTTCATAGCGGCCAGCTACCTGAAATAGTTTGAATTTCACATTTGTATGCTGTGATAGGTAGTCGACAAAAATGTTGGGCAGAATTTGTGAGGTGGTCACCCCTACAGTGACATGCCCCGCATTGTTGCTTGCCATATCGGTTAACTGCTGTTTGGCCTGTTCTAACTCACTAAATACCCGTTTGCTGCGCTCCAGCAATACCTTGCCAAAGGCATTTAATTGCAGTCGTCGTCCTTGGCGATCAAACAAGGCAACCCCCAACTCTTGTTCCAAATTCGCCAATGTTTTACTAAGTGCAGGTTGTGCTACATGCAGGCGTTCGGCGGCGCGGGTCATATTTCCAATATCGGCAATGGCCAAAAACGATCTTAATTGGGTTAATGTCATTTCAATAACCAAAAGTATATTAATATATCTAAAAATATATATTTTTAATTATTAAATATCAATGATATAACTCCTCGCGTTACCTTCTTTTAGCACTTTCAAGGCTATCCCTTCGATAACAAATACAGCAAAGCTTGCCTTTTGCTGGCGGCGGCGTGTTGCCTTGAGAACAACAATCTTGGAAATAATTATGTTAGGAACACGAATTTTAGTGGCATATGACGGCGCAGAACTTTCTGCTAAAGCGCTGGATATCGCCTTGCAGCAGTTACGGGAAAATCCGCAAATCAGTGTTGACGTAGTATTTGTGGAAGAAGTGGCGCCGTTACGCACCGGGGTTGAAGTGGTTGATGAAGATATACAATGTCAACGCGATGCTATTTTCAACCAACTACGCGACAAAGTCGCCGCAGTGGAAATGGTAAAACTACATCGTTTGCGTGGGCAAAATGTCTCCTACGTGCTGCTGCGTTTTGCCGAAGAACACAACTGCAATCTTATCGTTCTTGGCAGCCGCGGCCTTACCGGGATCCGCGAATTCCTAGGCAGTGTTAGCCATGCGGTTGTGCAGCATTCTTTAGTCCCGGTACTGATCATCAAATAATCCTCCATTCTCTTCGAAATCACTTAATAAATATGACTACGACCAAAAGTGTCCTATGGACAAAAAATTATCTTATCGATTGCATTATCTGTTTTTTAATTAATCTGGCCTACTACCTGACAATGGTGGTAATTACTGACTACACCCTACACACATTGCATGCTTCGTTAAGTGTGGCGGGGTTGGCTTGTGGCATTATCATCTTGGGGGCTTTAGCGGCTAGGCTGTTTGTGGGGCGATCCATTGAGCGTATTGGCACTAAGCTGTGTTTATATGTTGGGTTGCTCGTATTTTTACTGTCGGCGATTGCTAACCTATGGACACAAAATATTGTGTTGCTTTGCCTGGTGCGATTTATTCAAGGTGTGGGTTTCGGGGCGGCGTCTACCGCCACTGCCACCATTATGGCGCAGATGGTTCCCAGTGAACGCCGTGGCGAAGGCACCAGCTACTTTTCGATGTTTGTTACTTTAGCTACCGCTATTGGTCCATTCGCTGGTTTGTACGCATACCGTGATGGCGATTTGAGCCTTAACCTCATGTTGTCGTCAGTATTACTGCTGATTGGTTGCGTGCTGACCTTTATGCTGGTTCCCCCTAACAGTGTGCTGCCAGCAACTGCCGCAGCAACTAAAAAACGGGGATTTTCACTTTCATCTTTCTTTGCTGTGGAAGCACTACCGCTGTCAGCTATCACTTTTTTTGTCTCTATCGGTTTTGCGTCATTGCTGAGTTTTATTTCACCTTATACCTCGAGTAAGGGCTTGGAAACTGGCGGTAAATTCTTCTTCATTATGTATGCTATTTTTACGCTACTCAGTCGCCCCCTTACGGGTAAATTGTTTGACCGTAAGGGCGATAATATTGTCATGGTGCCATCGTTTGTGCTTTTTGCGGCGGGCTTATGCTTGTTGGGACTCTCTGACAGCAATATCGCAGTGTTGGCATCCGGTGCCTTGATTGGCATGGGCTTTGGTACCTTTATGTCTTGTTCTCAAGCGATAGTGATTAAACTGTCACCTTCAGACAGCATCGGCAAAGCCAATTCAACCTTTTTCATTTTTATGGATCTTGGCGTGGGATTAGGGCCATTGCTCTTGGGTAAAGTGATCCCGCTGCTGCAGTTTTCCGGTATGTATGAATTGTTAGCGGTAGTCATGTTGATGTGCTTGGTGTCGTACCATTTTCTGCATGGCCGCTATGTTAGCGCACATCAAAAAAATCAACTGGCGTTACAGCAACATCTGAACAATTAGCTTAGCGCGCATAATACGGTGCAAGATGCCCTGAGTTTAGCTGATGGTTTATCAACTAATACTTGGGGCTTAATGTGATGGTCCGCCTCCCTTCTCAGCAACTATGCTGAGATTAGGCTAGACAGGAGGTAGACCATCATGTTTATTCAAGTACTCGGTATCGATTTAGGCAAGTCAAACTTTCATCTTATT
>NZ_BMXW01000009.1 GCF_014651955.1 Shewanella fodinae
GGTTTCTTCAACAACCGTCAAGTGTTCGAGTAAGTCCATCAGGGCTGCTAATTGCGAAATGGGCAGCCATTAGATCACAGCATAGAGCTACAACTCAACACGGGCTAAAAAGTACGATCCCGCCCTGATGTACACCTGCCGCATTAACGTTCCCTCTCTAAATTGGTAAGGTAATAGTTGTAACTGTCCACACTCAATGCGTAATATTGTCCAACCATTGCTGGTGCAATGGTCCCGGCCAATACAAAACTATTTTTATTTGCCAAATTGTGCACATACTGTATCAGCTCTACCTGCCTGCACACCTCACCAAAATAGTTTCTCCTCCACCTTCATATAAATTTCTTGACTCATCAATAATCTCCATTTTTTTAATACACGCTTCCGGAACAGGTTTAGTCATATAGATTAGTTTTTTAAGTCGCTCCAAACTGGGCTTTTTATCCCCTGTCGGAGAAAAATCAACCGCTTGAAATTCGTAATAGTCACCACCTCCATATTTTGATTTAAGAGAAATTATCCAATTTCGATAGTCTGTATTACTATTCAAATCGAAAAATCGATTATCAATAGTTATGCAACCATAGAATATGATTGAAAATAAGATAACTACTAATAATTTATTCATAGTAATCCAAAGAATATTTTAATTTGATGACATCCATTTAATCAACTTTTTATGAAAATAGATGACTTTATGATTATCCATCGGTAGAAGGGAATTGGTAAAGTCGAGAGCAAAATTCACATCTTTGACCTTTTTAGGCAACTTAAAGTATACGTTGTAACAGTTATCTACAAATTTACTGCCAGTATACAAATTCTCTGTTTTATCACCAAGCTCTACGCTATGAGTTCCCCAACCATCAAAGGAGTTATCGAAACCACAAAATTTAGTATGATGATTATCAAATTTCATAACCTTATAAGGCTTGATGAAATACTGTTCAAAACCATCAACCTTCATGATCAGCCCGATATTATTTGCTATTAACTCGACATCCATCTTCAAGGGTTTTACACCCAATGCGAGTATAATTTTATCGTCAAAAAATTGATCATCGGGCCAACGTTCCATCTCAATGCCCAGTATGGCAAAGCCTCGGTACTTAGTTTCGTAATTAGTCAGTGATAACGACAGATTAAGATCAGAAAATTCAATAATATTATCCAGGCCTTTATTATACTTATACACCTTTGTGTCTGGAACAGAACCCCATGGATTGGTTGAAGGAACACTTGCCACCTCCAGTATGGTGGTAGTGCAACCACTAGTCACTAGAATAAGTGTTAACCATAATAGTTTCATAAGTTATTCCTTCACCATATTTTTATAAAAATAGTCATAACTATAGATACCGTATGCACCGTACTGAACAGCAAAAACAGGAGGTATTGACCCAATAGTAAATGCTGTTCCATACCAAGTGTTTTCCATACCGAAAGCATGCTCTGTCATACCAAAAAAACTATCATGGGTAATTGATGCTCCCCTTACACCGGGAATGTTCTGTGACAAAAAGCTCATGAGTGAACTGGACTCACCCATAAATCCAAGGTTTTATAAAACACTATTAGGCTCAATTCCTTGAGCTATTAATATAGCTTTTGCCTCTGAAACTGGGACTCCTATTAAGTTCTCGAACTCTCGCTTACTCATAGTCCCCCCCATTCCTGTGTTATCACTCCACTCATCCAACCAATCAACATTTTTGTAGTTATCTATCCATTCTTTTTTCAAAATACCGCTAGGTTTTACCACTGCCTCACCTTGAGATGTCACAAGTGAAGTATTCGTTCTCGCAATGTAATCCATACCAATTTCCAATCCTTGCGCAAGGACTGCTAACTTAGCGCCTCGATTACAAGACCCTCCTGAAGCGGCCCCAGCCGAGCATCCACCTATAGCAGAAATAGATAAACGAGATACGGAATCTCATAGCCCAGTTCCCATACCACTTAACGCTCCGGCTACTCCGCCCGTAATTGCACCAGTTAATACCCCTTACTTGCACCACTTAGACTGCCGGTCATTATCCCACCTGCCGCTGCGCCTCCCGCAATTCCAGCAGCAATAGGCATCGAAGTGAAGCACACGCCGACGCAGTTTCCATCATCCCCTGAACTAATCCAGATACTGCACCAAACGTATAATAAGTTGCAACAGCAGCTACAACGACCTTCCAATACTTCTTCACAAACTTTTTCAAACCACTAAAAAAGTATTCACTTGGATCGGTATAGCTCATCAGGTTATTCAGCACATAGCTATATCTGTTGTAGCTCTGGCTATTGGTTGGTTCCTGAATATTGGGATCAGCCTGCATGAAGCGCCCGATGGTGGCATCGTAGATCCGACCGTTTATGTGAATAAGGTCTAAGTGTTCGATTCCTTAGTGCCCGGTATAGCCTTTAGTGGCAGCTGGCGCAATATAGTTGGCTAACAGTCTGCTGGTGAATGTGGCCGTTTGCTTGCCCCAAGGGTCGCTAATAAATTGCTGTACCACTGCGCCAGCACTATTGGTCACCGTGGTAGTGGAGCCTTGATAATCCTTATGCAAGTATAATTCATCAGAGGTACTATTTACTGCGTTTGGTGATGACCACATTGCCAATATACAGCTTTTGCTCAATTAAGGCTGTTTTGCCCCCACCGCGAAATTGGTGGCTGTCCTATATCCACCACATATCAGAATTCCAAAAGTCATGTACATTAGAAATCGCGAATTCAACGCCGAAGTACAACACTCAACAAATTAATCAGCCCTGGGTAATTTTTCAAACACGACTGCTGATTGTGGCTTTTTTTCAAATAGCGAAAGCACAAAGTTATTTCCAGTAAATCAGGATAATATCCTGCCTTAATGGAAAATAATCAACTACGGATCAAGAGCTATGAGCCTGTTTTTTGTGCTGCGATAAGCACCGCATTTTTAGGAAACAAAGTCGCTGATTGTTTAAACCAAAAGTTATTATCAGCCTTATATCAACAATGACTTAATTTTGATTGATATCATTTACCTAATTTATTCAAAAACAAATACTGCATCATCAATATAATATTTTTTCATCATTTTTTATAGTTACATCCATTCTCATTAATGAAGAACCATCTAAACTCAAATATAATTTTAGATTAGTTATTCCTAAAACATGTTCGATTACGGATGTCTCATTCTCGATAGTATCTATTCTTAACCCAGATATATCACTAACTCTACTCAAAGTATCTACTAATCTTTCACATCCATAACTCTTACAATCTAGTAACCTTACCTTTAATATTACTTTATCAGGGCCTCCAAGTTGTGACATTAAATCAGCTCCATTATATTTTTGACCATTATCAATCTTAATAAAAAATAAAGATATAAAGTATAAAATAAATGCAATCATTACTAATTTTTTCACTTTTCATAAACCCTTAATAGATTTATCATCTACTAAAAAATTATTAAATTACTTCATTTTGAAGAATAACTCTTTAATGTTTGTGTATTATTTAGCTGAAAATACAATCCAGCAATATGCCATAATTCATAATTTTGAGTTAAAAAATTTATATTACTTCCATATCCTATACCATATTTTAATGTAATACTATTATAACCAGCCTCTCCAAATTTATTTGAATTAGACATCAACCATGAAGTCCATGAAATAGAGATATCGGCAACGATGCACCAATTTGTAGGTGCAATCCCAAATTTATTATTAATCCATTTTGTGTTTGATTAATTTGTACCATTGATTTTGCTACTGCACTGTAAGTAGCCGAAGTTACAGAATAACAATATATTCTAATAGTACCTTCTAAGATTGTGCCATCATCAGAAAAAAAATAGACCTAAACTATTATTGGTAACAGCATTAATTGTTATAGTCCAAGAGTCAGGTTCTTTATCAGCAGAATCGGAGGAAAACGTCATTTATTTTCTTATTACAATAGAAATAACCCGCAGAGCACGAGATTTTCTATTTCCCCCACAAAAATTAATAAAATAATTACTTTCTATGATTTTTCTTTATAAACCTGAAATAAACAGGATCTGCACAAATCAAAGCATCAATCTTTTGATTTATATTGAAAATTTTTAACCTAACTTCAAAATTTTCAGAATTATATATGGCTAACGAAACCGTTTCAAGATTTTTGAAAAAGCACACCGCATCAAATTCATAGATAAAAAAATTATCATACTTTTCTATTACACCACTTATATTAAATTCTATTTCCGCATCACTAAAAAGCATTACCTCATTAAATTTATCTAACCCAAACTTTGACTTAGCAAAATCAAATGTTTCTTGAAAAGCATTTATAAAAGCCATTTTATGTTTATCTTCAGACAAACTACTTAAATCATCATATGCTACTATTAATGAATCATTTGTTTCCGTTAATGCCATCTCCATGGTCTCCCATTATTCCACCAACTCGTCCCCGGAAATCTCACTTTCCCATATAGTGGCTTTGTTTCCTAATAGCGAAAAAACAACATTATGAGCTCTAAATCAGGATAATATTCTGCCTCGTGAAAATAATCAACAACGGAACAAGGGATACAGGCTCGTTTCTCCTGTCGTGATAAGCGCTGTATAGCTGTTTATTCTTTTAGGAAACACAGCAGGAGCATGGCTAACGCTGAAATAGTGCCAATAATATACTCAACCAAACCATTAGAAAATCTGCACTATCTTGGATGACGGCGCCTTGACAGTTTTATCAACCATGCACAACCAAGTTACTTCATGGTGAAACGATAGCCTACTGGATAAAAATACACTTTATATTCGTGAGTCATTCCATCCTCAATCAAAGGTAACGTAATGGTAAAATACCCTTGTTCTCCGGCAAAGTTAGTATTTATCGCAACCAATTCACCACAGAGAATGGTGGGGTCAGAGCGTAACTCTGAAGTTACCAAACTGAAATCCGTTGTCCTATGAGGAATATTAATGCTGTCTCCCTGGTAAAAATCATAGAAAGCTTTTTCTGACAGTTCCGAGTAACGACATACCAATAACCCATTCTGGCCTCTTGCCAAACTGGGATAACGTTTAAGCTCTAAAAACTTAACAAGTGTTTTTTTACCAACACGATATTGGTCTAAAATAATACCCGTTGTATCTAGCTTTATTCCCGGCATTAACGAGGTGATAAACATTTCAATTCTGGCATTATTAAACATGCCTAAATCCTTTGGTTTTGGAGGATAATTATACATTCCTGAAATACTAAATTTGACTTGTACGCCATTAGCAAAAGTAAGCACTGGGCTGGTGATTTTGGAGTCATAACCCGTATCAATCGGTCCAAGATATTCTTCTGTATCGACTTTTTGAAAACCATACGCAGAGTGGGTGCCATAAACATAATAAGCACATCCCGGCAATAGACCTGCCAACAAAAAAATAGATAACCCCATGTACACCTGCCGCATTAACGTTCCCTCTCTAAATTGGTAAGGTAATAGTTGTAACTGTCCACACCCAATGCGTAATATTGTCCAACCATTGCTGGTGCAATGGTCCCGGCCAATACAAAACTATTTTTATTTGCCAAATTGTGCACATACTGTATCAGCTCTACCTGCCTGCACACCTCACCAAAATAGTTTCTCCTCCACCTTCATATAAATTTCTTGACTCATCAATAATCTCCATTTTTTTAATACACGCTTCCGGAACAGGTTTAGTCATATAGATTAGTTTTTTAAGTCGCTCCAAACTGGGCTTTGAATCGCCACTGATTTCCTAGACACCTTTTAGTTAGATAAACTAGCTAAAAAAAGAGGTGTCCATGAGCCATAAACGTTACCCCGAACAATTCAAAATCGAAGCAGTAAAACAAGTCACTGTTGCCGGTCATTCTGTTGCTGACGTTGCTCAGCGTTTAGGTACTACCACCCATAGTCTTTATGCTTGGATTAAGCGCTATGGTCCTGACTCTGAGGAACACCTTCAGCAGTCTGCTGAGTCCGCCGAAATTCGACGACTACAAAAAGAGCTCAAGCGCGTTACGGAAGAACGTGACCTGTTAAAAAAAGCCGCGGCGTACTTCGCAAGCCACCCCGAGTAAGATACGCCTTTATCCAAGAGCATCATCACAGTCACTCTGTGCGACAACTGTGTCGGCTGTTTGATGTTCATCCGAGCGGGTATTACGCGTGGAGAAGCTGCGCTAAGTCAAAGCGGCAACACGATAATGAACGACTGACAGGTCAACTAAAACAGTGTTGGCTCGAGTCTGGTGGTGTATATGGATACCGTAAACTCCATCGAGATCTGCGTGACCTTGGTGAACGATGCGGTATTAATCGTGTACATCGCCTGATGCAACGAGCAGGCTTGCGAGCGCAAGTTGGCTATCACAAACCGAGAGCACCTAGTGGTGAGCAACACGTTGTTACGCCAAATCGTTTAGAACGGCAATTCGATCCATTAGCGCCCAACAAGGCATGGGTAACGGATATTACGTACATCAAAACGCATGAAGGTTGGCTCTATCTTGGCGCTGTAATGGACTTGTTCTCACGTCGCATTATTGGTTGGTCAATGGGCAACAGGATCACCAAAGAACTTGCGTTAGATGCCTTATTGATGGCTGTGTGGCGTCGTAAACTTGATGGCAAAGTGCTGGTACACTCAGATCAGGGAAGCCAATACACCAGCCATGATTGGAGTGAATTTTTAAGTGCCCATGGTTTGGAAGGTAGCATGAGTCGTCGAGGCAATTGCCACGATAACGCAGTAGCCGAGAGTTTCTTTCAACTGCTGAAACGTGAACGGATCAAGCGAAAAATCTATGCAACAAGGGACGACGCAAAGATGGATGTGTTTAATTATATTGAGATGTTTTACAACCCGAAACGACAGCATAGTTCCAATGATGGACTATCACCGTTAGAGTATGAACGTCAGTATTTTAATGAGGCTAAAAGTCGTCTAGTGAAGTAGTGGCGATTCAGGTTGATAATTTTCAATTTTATTAGTGTTTACATAAACCGTTGTAGGATTGTCAGTTTTATACCACGCTCATACTGACGCTAACGTTATACCCCAGCAAAATTACTGACTAAGTCAAAACTAGCGGGATAGGCGGGCACGCAGTTCTGGGTTGTCTCGCTTTTGTTGTAACGCTTCAGCACCTTTCACTACCATCCGCAATTGCGTCACGAGTCGGTCAGCTAACAGCTTTCGATCTGACCGCTTCATATCCAACGCTGCTGCACCGGCATTAAACACCAAGATCACCAGCGCTTCAGCTTGTTCTCGGGCAAGATCGGGGCTGCGGCCGGCAGAATCTTCAACATAATGTGACAATTCAGAAATGAAGTGCTCGATTTCACGCTCAACGGCGGCGCGGAAGGCGGCTGATGTGCCAGAACGTTCGTGTAGCAAAATACGGAACACGTTGGGGTTGGATTCCAACACTTCCATAAAGGTTTCGACAGAAATACGGATCACGCTGCCACCAGCTTCGGCTCGCTGGCGACCTTTGCGCATCATCTGCCGCAAAGCTAGCCCGCCTTCATCGACCATGGTCAGACCCAGTTCATTCATGTCCTTGAAATGGCGATAAAATGAGGTAGGTGCAATATTGGCCTCGCGAGCCACTTCACGCAGACTCAGGCTGGAAAAACTGCGTTCTGCACTTAGTTGGTTAAATGCAGCATCAACCAATGCTCTGCGGGTTTTCTCTTTCTGTTGCGCTCTTACACCCATATTTTTGCCCTACTCTTAAGCTGTTAGGCAGATAATACCTGCTTTGACAGATAAACAAAGACCCTTAGACCAAAGGTGTGATTGGCTAAGCCTTGCATTTTGGCTTACACTTGTAAGCCCAATATCTTCGGGATGACATATATGAAGCAGCCACCCCTTATCTGGATTAACGTCCTTTTCTTTATCAGTACCTTTGCCGGAGCCTGTATACTCGTGCCCTGGCGCGGATTCAGCCATGGTTTTGATGCTGTAGAGTGGAGCTGGTTTGTGATACTGGCTTTTGCGGCTGGCCTCTCCATCACCGCGGGATATCACCGCTTATGGTCCCATAAAGCCTACAAGGCACATCCGCTGGTGCGAGTGTTATATGCTCTTGGCGGGGCCCTAGCATTTCAGAACAGTGCGTTGCACTGGGCCTCGGATCACCGGGTGCACCACAAGCATGTAGACAACAACGACAAAGACCCTTATTCAGCTAACAGAGGTTTCTGGTTTAGCCATATTGGTTGGATGTTACGAGAGTATCAGCCGGAGCGTTATGCCGATTACAGTAATGCTCGCGATCTACAACAGGACGCAGTGGTGATGTGGCAGCATAAATATTACCTGTGGCTGGCGGCGCTGATGAATATTGGCTTACCTCTACTGCTGGGTTGGTTGCATGGCGATGTGCTGTCAATGCTACTGCTGGCTGGATTATTGCGGTTGGTGGTGGTACATCACTGTACTTTCTTTATTAATTCGCTGGCCCATGTGTGGGGACGTCAGCCTTATACCGACCGCAACACGGCGAGAGATAACGGTATTTTAGCGCTACTGACCTACGGCGAAGGCTATCACAACTTTCACCATATATTTGAACATGACTACCGTAATGGTATTCGTTGGTGGCACTACGATCCCACCAAATGGTTGATCCGGACCTTAGCTTGGTGTGGTTTAGCAAGTGAGCTACGGCAGGTACCACAAGAGAAAATTGCCGCTGCCAAGTTTCAGATGCAATTAAAGCGGGCCCAGAAACGTTTAACACACCTGACGAATGCCGATGAGTTGCTAGAACGAGTGCAGCGAGAATATGAAGAATTGAAGCAGCACCTGCTGGCCTACTATGAAGCCAAAAAACAACTGTTGGAGGCCAAACGCCATCAACTAGCGCACGAGCAGCTTTTACCTCAAGTGGCCGAACTAAAACGTAGCTTTCGCCAGCAACAGCGTCACTGGCAACAGCTGACGGCGAGTCTTGGTGGCTAATCCGCAATTTATTGATAATCGCGACATAGTCAGCTTGTAACGCAGCCGTTTAGGGTTAAGATCGGAGCTTCGCATCCAACGATATGGAGTCTCAGATGTCCGAAGCTCAGATTAAACTTACCGAGTACAGCCACGGCGCTGGCTGTGGCTGTAAAATTTCTCCCAAAGTGCTCACGACAATTCTCGCTTCACAACTGCCGGGCTTTACCGATCCCAATTTATTGGTAGGGAACCAGACCCGAGATGACGCTGCGGTATACAAACTGGATGAGCACACTGGCATTATCAGTACCACCGATTTCTTCATGCCCATTGTGGACGATCCATTTACCTTTGGCAGAATAGCGGCCACTAACGCCATCAGTGATGTTTATGCCATGGGCGGCACACCATTGATGGCCATTGCCATTCTGGGCTGGCCGGTCAGCAAACTGGCACCGGAAGTGGCCCAGCAAGTGGTGGACGGTGGCCGCCAAGCCTGTGCAGATGCCGGGATCATGCTGGCGGGAGGTCATAGCATTGATGCACCGGAACCCATTTTCGGTTTGGCCGTTACCGGTAAAGTTGATTTGGCGCATCTGAAGCAGAATGACACCGCTAAGGCAGGCGACCTACTGTATCTGACTAAACCACTGGGGATTGGCATCCTAACCACGGCCCAGAAGCAAAAGAAACTGGCAGAAGCAGATAGTCACATCGCCCCAGACGCTATGTGCCAACTGAACAAAATCGGTGCCGAAGTCGCACGCTTAGCAGGCGTAAATGCGATGACGGACGTCACCGGGTTTGGGCTGGCTGGGCATTTACTGGAAGTGTGTCAGGGCGCAAAACTGACTGCTACGCTCAATATTGCCAAGTTACCGTTGTTACCCAAAGCGGAAGAATATTTGGCTAAGGGCTGCATCCCCGGAGGAACCCACCGCAACTTTGACAGTTACGGTGAACATCTGCCTGAGCTAGACGAGCGGCAGAAAGCCTTACTGTGCGATCCACAAACCAGCGGCGGCTTGCTAATCACCGTAGCGCCTGCACAGGAAGCGGCACTGCTGGATGTATTGGCCACCCACGGTGTCACTGGTTATAAAATTGGTACGCTGTCAGAACGCCAGCCACATGCCGAATGGATCCAACTGCAATAATGAGTCAATCTGTGGTTGCCGCTGCGGTCTATCGTGAAATTTTTCTTAATGATAGGCCGCTTATCGATTTACGGGCCCCCGTAGAATTTGCGAAGGGGGCCTTTCCAAGCAGTAACAATCTGCCGTTGATGACCGATGACGAGCGACAGCAGGTGGGTACCTGTTACCAACATCATGGGCCAAGTGCAGCACTTGCCTTAGGGCATCAGTTGGTTAATGGGGCAACCAAAGCCGCGCGCGTAGAGGCGTGGCTACAGTTTTATCAGCAACATCCCGACCTGTATCTTTATTGTTTCCGCGGTGGTATGCGCTCGCAGATTTCACAGGGCTGGCTGCGTGAAGCCGGCGTAGACATACCTTATGTTGCAGGCGGTTATAAAGGGATGCGGCAGTTTTTGTTACAAACGTTAGAAGCGCCGCAGTTAGCCCCCCAGATGCTGATACTCAGTGGCACTACTGGTTCGGGGAAAACCGATGTAATCCAACAACGACCTCAAGAAGCTGTCGATCTGGAGGAAACCGCAAATCATCGTGGTTCCAGCTTCGGTAAAGAATTAACACCGCAGCCGACCCAGATCAATTTTGAAAATCAATTGGCGATCGCCATCCTCAAACATCAGCAACGTCAGCCCAGTTGCCTGCTACTGGAAGATGAAAGTCATCTGATTGGTCACTGTTTTATTCCAACACCTTTTTTTAACAACATGCAGGCGGCCAATATGGTGGTGCTGGAAGCGCCCTGGCAGCAAAGATTACAGCGATTGCTGGAGCAATATGTCCACAAAATGTGCCGTCAGTTCTGTCAACGTGATGGCGATGAAGCTGGTTTTACCGCCTTTACGCAATATCTATATCAAAGCATCAACGGTATCCGTAAACGCTTGGGATTACAGCAGGCGAGCGAGTTACAAGCATTGATGACGCAGGCACTGCAAGAACAGCAACAACGTAACAATACTGCATTACATCTGGAATGGATCGCCCTACTGCTGACGCGTTATTACGATCCTATGTATGAATACCAGTTACAGCAAAAGGCTGAGCGGATTTTATTTCGGGGCGATCAGGCGGCAATCAACCAATGGTTGGATGAACGTCAAATCTAAACGGCTTTGAGGATATGTTCCCAAGCCAATTCTGGTGCGCCCATCACTATAAAATTGGGATTTTCCAGTGTGTCGCGCTCGTTATAGGTCAGTGGCTGCAATGAAGTATCCAGCAGACGACCACCGGCTTCCTCGATAATAATCTGCGCAGCGCCAGTGTCCCATTCTCCGGTAGGACCGACACGCACATAACAATCGGCACGCCCTTCGGCCACCATGCAACTCTTCAGTGCCGCGCCCCCTAAAGGCAGTAGTTCACAATGCTCAGGCTCTCTGAATAACCGCAGAACTTTTGCCGGATCCTGACGCCGACTAATTGCAAGCCGTAAGTGTTGTGCTGGCGCGGGTTGTCGGCTGTGAATACGTTGCGCAACGCCGTGGTGGCGAATAAAAGCGCCGTGGCCCACAACCGCGTAATAACATTTTTCCGACATTGGCACATACACCACACCCAACACGGGCCGATGCTGCTGCACCAACGCAATAATCACCGAAAAGTCACCACTGCCTGCAATAAACTCCCCGGTTCCATCCAGCGGATCCACCAGCCAGTAGCTGGACCAGTGTCCACGCTCGGCCAACGGGATATCGGATGCTTCTTCGGACAGTACCGGAATGTCAGGTGTTAATTGACTGAGACGTTGAGTGATCAGTTCGTGCGCTGCAATATCTGCCGAGGTGACTGGGGTCAGGTCGTCTTTTATGTTCTGCTGAAAACTGCCCTGTTGATAGATACCGCGGATCATCTTGCCCGCGTCGCTAGCTATTGCTATGACCTGTTCCAGCAACTCTTCTGGCTTCATAACCACTCCAACCTCATTGCAGAGGAAATTAAAGTCAGCGGCCGGTTTCTCGGCACCATCTCTTTGCGGGTTCAACCCATTATCCTTTAAGTTTCAGTCGCTCTAGTGCCAAAAACAAGGCACTGACACTACGAGACTCAGAAAAATCGCTCAATTCCAGCAAGCCACGCCATTCCGGTAACGCCCAACGGACCATTTCAATCGGCTCCGGCTCATCGCCTTCTAAACGGCTCTCGTACAGATCTTCTGCCAGAAATATCTGCATCTTGCTGGCAAAATAGCCTGGAGCCAGGCTCAATTCTTTTAAATGCACTAGGTGACGGCTACCGTAGCCAATCTCTTCCTGTAGTTCTCGGTTGGCAGCCTGCTCCGGAGTCTCGCCAGGGTCAATCAGACCTTTAGGGAATCCCAGTTCATAGCTATCGGTGCCAGCGGCGTATTCGCGCCCCAGCAACAGCCACTGTTGCTGCAGCACTGGCACTATCATCACGGCACCACGAGAGCCGCCTTTCATTCTTTCGTAATAACGTTCCTGCTGATTGGAAAAACGTAAGTGCACCTGTTCTATATGGAATAGGCGACTCTGAGCGACAGTTTCTGTAGCAAGAATTTCCGGCTTTTGCTGCCGTTTGCTCATTCAGGCCTCGCTTGCCAACTGAAAAAATGTGATATAGGTTGCAATGTTATACCAATTAGCAGGAATTAACAGAGGCTGGCATGTTCCCCTGGGCGCAAATTGACACTGTATTACTGGATATGGATGGCACTCTGCTGGACCTGCATTTTGACAACTATTTCTGGCTATCGCTGGTGCCTGACACCATTAGCGTGCAAAGAAATATCAGTCGCTCAGAGGCCCAACAGCTGGTACAGCGCGCTTATCTACGGGTAGAGGGAACACTGCAATGGTATTGTCTGGATTACTGGGCGCAGGAGTTGCGGCTGGATATTCTGGCATTGCACCTCAGCATTACGGATAAAATCCGCCTGCGTCAGGATACCGTGCCGTTTCTGCTGGCATTACAACAAGCGGGGAAAAGACGGATATTACTGACCAATGCCCATCCACATAGTCTGCAACTGAAACTGCAACATACGCATCTAGACCAGTATCTGGACGTCGTACTATCAAGTCATCAACTGGGTGTTCCCAAAGAATCCCCACTGTTCTGGCAACAAGTATTTGCACGTTTTCAACTACAACCAGCGCGTTGCCTGTTTGTGGATGACAACGAAAACATCTTACTCGCCGCCAGGGAGGCGGGCATCCAGCATCTGTTGGGGATCAATAATCCCGACAGCAAACGTCCAAACACCCGTTTTACGCATTTCCCTTCGATCAGTGATTATCAATTGCTGACTCAGGGGTTGGCTGTTAGCACCCCATAAAAAAAGCCGGACATTGCCGGCTTATTATGTTGTGGGGCCATTACAGACCAGGAATGCGACCATTATATTTCAATGGATAGTTGCCACTCGCATCCGGTTTGCCCAGTAATATTAGCGAATCCTGCAAGTCCTTTGACTGAGCGTCCGTACGGCGCATGCGGCCGTTAACTTCCATCTGCAGCTTATCTTTTAGCAAAATCGTCCCCGCGACGCCAATGGCATTTTTTTGATCGTCAGTGGCCAACTGCAACTGTCCTTGAACACATTGCAGTGTGAATTCAATATTGCCCAATGGATAAGTACCAAACTGGTTATTCAAGCCAATTTGATTCAAAAGTAATTTACCGTTAAGTGCGGCACACCAAGGTTGCCCCTGTACCGCATTATCCAGTATCAGTGACACGTCACCACTGAGCACAGTTTTAAACGGGAGATGGCTATTGCCCACGAGAAAACTCACAGGGGCATGCAAGCGCAACGCCTTGGCTCGGACACCAGAGGCCGACCAACTCACTAAACCACTACCGTTGACGGCACTGCTGCGATTACCTAACTGTAGCTGAGCCTTTATAGACCCCGTCAACAATGCCCAAGGACTGAGTTGCCAGCTCAGTTGCTCCAGTTGCCGTTGCCCAAACTTGGCGACTCCCGCCTGACCATGCCACAAACTGCCACTGACACCACTGAGCTGAACCCCAGCAGGCAAAGGCGCCAAGGCTACCGCAATTCGTGCCGGGAACAGCACAACCATAAACAGCAGATAAATCAGAATCCCGATTGCAATTTTACTGAACAGTTTCAAAACAATACCTTATGACTGAGATAGCTGAATACGTCTGACTTTTACCATACCCGGTTTTTCACCTTCGGCCACGTCTAGGCTGTCCAGCGACAACCCCTGTTTTTGCACCAATTCTCCCAGATAGGATAACAGGGCATCAAACGGCACATCATCCATCCACAGTTGGATCTGTTTGCCCTGAGGTTGCATGCGGGTGATGGCTAGACCATAGGCACTGGCACTTTGTGTCACCAATGTGCTTAAACTGCTGGTTTGCGCTGGACGACTTCCGGCTTTTTTTAGCGCGGCGATTTTCGCTGCACTTTGTTTGACAAACAATAGCGTCTGCTGCTGGGCGTTGAGTTGCACTTGAGCCTGCGTTTCGGCATTGCTCAGTGGTGTCCAAAGTCCCCAATAAAAAATGGCGATCAGTACGATGCCCGCCATGATGGTCACCAGCCGTTGTTCGCGCTGCGCCAGCGAGGCCCACCATTTTTGCAAATTTTCCATGTTATTTGCTCCTCAGGGTCAGAGTACTGGTGACGGCACCTTCAACGCTGTTCATGGCACCGGCGTCCAATTGAAAATGGTCGCCAGCCAGCGCTTTGAATTTCTCAATTTGGGCATAATCTTTGGCTGTTACCTGCATCCTGATTTCACTGCGGCTACCGTCGAATCGCAAATTGTTGGGTTTAAGCTCGGGGACTTGTTTGAAGGCCTGCTGCAAATTGCCCAGCATTTCAAACAGCTCGCCGCCAGCACCTTGGCCCTGCAAGGATCGCAGTAACGACTCCATCTGCGACCGCACATTGACGATGCGACTGTTGCCCGCTACCTGGCGATAGAGGGTTTCGGTCTGTGCCTGCAATGCGGCGGTCTGACTATGTAACTGATAAATATTGAGCCCTTTGTTGGCCACTCCCAGAACTAAGGCGATTGCCGCAACAACCGCGACCTTTTTCCAGGGCAGTAACTGCTTGCTGTACTCACGTTTAGGGGTGTAACGACCACATAACAGATTAAAAGGCGCGTCCAGATAGCCTTGAGCCATGATTAATAATGGCAATTCCAACGGCTGCGGCTGGCAATCGGCACCTTCCGCAGCAAACTGGCTGTAGCAAGCGATGGCAGGAGGAGTGTCACGCTGTTCGAGCAATGTAGGAAACAATACATCAAACCAATCGCGGCTAACGCTGATACCATCGGCAATGCCCCGGCGTAGCAGCATTTGTCCATGAAATTCCATCAACGCCCAATCCATTCCCTGCAGCGGCAGTGCCAGACAGTCTGGCACCAGCTTGCGTGGTTTCAGACCCGCATCTTGCAACCAAGACAGCCATTCCTGCACGAGACTATGGGCCACTACGGCAACGTGCAAAGTATCACCATCACGAGGCCCCGGTACAAAGTGCAACTCATCAACACTTTGCGCCAGTGACTCTTCCAGCATGAAGGGCAACGCTTTCAGCGCTTGGCGCTGGCCTTTTTCCGGCAAAGTCACAGTCGTCAGGCTGACCGCATCCCCAGCCACTAGTACATCTACGGCCCGATTACCTGCTCGTTCACTCAGTGTCGAGAGCGCACGGGCGTCCGCCAGCTCACCGGAGGCAATGATCTCCTGTTCCTGTTCAGACCACACCAACCAGGCACAAGGCTCATTGATGTTACTGCCTAAACGGATAAATAAGCGTTCACTCACTGTTATTCTCCACCATTCCCTAAGGGCAAAGGCCGTTACTATTGGGCTCCGTACTGACGGGTCAGCACTTCCAGTTTATTGCCACCAATCACGTGCAATACACTCTGCATATGAAATACCGCATCGTCCACTTTCGCTCGGCCATCCAATAGGAAAAACTTACTGGAGACGGTGAAACTGGATTTGAGTTTATCGTCCTGGCTAGCAATCGTGGTCAATGAACCTTGTTGCCAGAAGTCATCAATTTTATCAAAGCCATTGGCGGCTCGTTGATTAATAATGCTTTCTGCCTCACCCACTGAAATCTTATTTTCCAGCATTGCCGCTAACAAAGGCGCCTGCTCTACCTTCACGGTGTTGACGTTCAGTATCTGAGTATTATTGCCAGGGATCACACAGACATAAGGTAACAGTTTACGGTAAATCTCTTGGCTATACCCCAACACCGCCCGCAGTTCACTCCGATCACTCATTAAGGTGTTAGCTGCCCGATATGGTACTTTGCGCGATTCATATTCCGCATCTTCAGCACCGTAAGCACTAACATCGGTATCGGCATCCAGGTAATCCTTAAGGGTGTATGTCAGGCGTTCAGCATTAAATTCATCAACGCCCAAAGCAACCAACAACGCCGTGTACTGCCGTGCAGCTAATGGCAGGGTTTCGGTTTGCCCGGGTTTGGCTGTTGTTGCTTGGCTTAACGCATTCAAATTAAAACAACTACGTAAATCAGTAATAGTGCCGCCTATTTGCCCCGCTTCTGCTGGGAACACCACATTCGCCAAGGCCCAATATTGCTGCAGATGTACTCGGCCTTCCGAATCATCCAGATCCTGCTTGAGCACCTTACGCGCCAACTCTTCGGCGGAGATGGCATACCAGTATGCTTGATCATATTCCGCCAGATTGATTGTGCGCCGCACCGAGACCTGATTACGACCGCTGATGCTAACAGCAAGCACGGCGATGATGGCGACAACCAGCAGCACAACGATTAAGGCAACTCCTCGCTGTTTACGCTGCATAATTAGTCCTCGGCTTCCCGGCTACCACCGGTTTTAGCATCGGCATCGCCGTTACCTTGTTCCTCACCATTGGCGTCACCACCAGTCCCCGGCTGTTTGTCGTCTTTGCCATCTGGCGGGAGGTCATCATTCTGCCCACCCTGCGTGGCAGCGCCTGCCGGTAACAAAAACTTACGTATGATGGTGCCACGATCTTCAAGTTCTACTTCTATGGCAATGGCAACCGGCAATCGATTAAAACTCTGTTGATCGGCTTGCTGCCATTTTCCGTCAACAAAAAAGGCATACTTCACTGATAAGACTTTATCCATCAGCACCGTTTTAATCGGTTCACTGCCGATCTCCGGTTCTGGATAAGGGTAATACCAGCGTTGCAATTTGCCTTCTTGCACCACATAAGCCAGTGATTGAATGTTGCCTCTGGGGAGCAGTCCTCCAGGGTTGAGCCAACCGATACGATAAAA
The DNA here is from genome assembly GCF_014651955.1 of Shewanella fodinae. Classification (GTDB taxonomy): domain Bacteria; phylum Pseudomonadota; class Gammaproteobacteria; order Enterobacterales; family Shewanellaceae; genus Shewanella; species Shewanella fodinae. The sequence continues at coordinate 17,386 of NZ_BMXW01000009.1, forward strand.
CACCAGCGCCTGTGACTCTGAGTCCAGCAGGTTATTGCCCACCTGCATCACCATCTCAGTGCGGCTACCAGCCGCCGTGCGAAACGTGCGCGCCACCATCTGTCCCATATCCCGCTCAATACTGCCAAAACCTTGTTGCAGATAACGCAGCCGGGTGGAGAAGTCGCGGGTCACTTCATCGTCTTTAATAACGGTTTGCAGCACCGCGTTTGCCGCCAGTCCCAACATGGCAAAAATGCCAATGGCGACTAGCATTTCCAACAGGGTAAAGCCGCTATTCTTGGTTGAATACATAGCTGCTTACCTTAGTAATAATCCGCTTATATTTATCGCTATCACTGATGCTGATGCGGATCATGCGAAATTTATCGTCGGTGGTTTTTACGACTTCCTGGCGCCAGTACCAGGTTTTTCCCGCCATTTCCACGTGGCCTTCTTTGGTACCGAGTGACGGAAAACTTTCCTGCAATCTAGCATCAACCATCTGGTTATCCGCCACCCACTGCGCCAGTGTCTTTTCTTCCAATATCGGCAGATTAGTGACTTGGTCACCAATGCTTTTAGTGATGGCAACTGCCGCAACCGCAAATACCGCCAGCGCCACCATGACCTCCAGTAGGGTCATGCCTTTACTGCGTTGCATCATCAAACCTCCCCATCACCAGACGGCCGAGGTTATCACCGCTCACCAGTTGCTCATATTGCTGCTCGCCGCCATTAGCGATAAAGGTCAGCTCAAAGCCGGTCATCTCGCCGCTAGGTAGCAGCATGATCTGTGGTTCGGGATTTTTGTCATCTTTCTTGTCATCGTTGAAAGGCTTGTCATCGTCAAATAACGAATCTTTTTGCTCTTCCTGATCGAGCGGCAGCCCCTCTACTTGCAAATCGGTAGTGATACCCTGCGGTAGTTTATGTTCGGCCAACAGGTTATCACGTTGTAACGGCTGCCATTTATCATCCACGTAGACCACGTAGTGGTATGCATCTTTATCAACCACTATGCCGACAAACTGGCCGCTGAGCACGGCTTCATTTGTCACCGCCTCAGTTACCGTTATAAAACGCTGCGCCTCACGAGCCAGTTGCTGTTGCTGGTTACCGCCACCAATAGACAGTGTCACGGCTGCCGCCATCAGTCCCATCAGCAGCACCACCAACATCACTTCTAGCAGGGTAAAACCCTGCACTCGCAAGCGCTGCATATTATTGATATTTCTGTAGATTCCAGTTACCGATATCGTCTTCTGTACCGCTCTGCCCATCTGGACCGGCACTGAAAACATCAATTTTGCCGTGTTCACCAGGGCTCAACAGCATGTAAGGGTTGCCCCAAGGATCCTGTGGTAGACGTTTCACATAGCCATCTTCACGGTAGTTGCGGGGCTCTGGAGAAATAGTCGGCTTCTGTACCAGTGCCTCCAAACCCTGTTCAGTAGTGGGATATACGCTGTTATCCAGCTTATACATGTCCAGCTGGTTCTCCAGCGCCACAACATCGGACACGGCTTTCTGCCGATCCGCCTTCTCTTTGTTGCCCATAATGTTGGGCACCACCATGGAGGCAAGGATCCCCAGGATCACAATGACCACCATCATTTCCAACAGAGTAAAACCGCGTTGTCTGTCTTTGCGTTGCATTGCGTTACTTCCTCCTAAAAACGGTCAGTTGCCTTAGCCACTGACCATGTTGTTGAGTGCCAGAATGGGTTGCAGAATAGCCATCACAATGAACAGCACAATTACCGCCATACTGACCACCAACGCTGGCTCAAAAATCCCCAGCGCGATGTTGACGTTCGATTCAAATTCACGATCCTGGTTATCGGCGGCGCGCTCTAGCATCTGCTCCAGCTCGCCACTTTTTTCTCCCGAGGCAATCATATACAGCATCATGGGTGGGAACAGCTTGGTATTGGTCAGTGCTGCCCCAAGACTGGTGCCTTCTCGCACCCGGGCGGTCGCCTCAGTAACGGCATCGCGGACCCGCATATTCTGCATGACGTCACTGGCGATGCGCATTCCCTCCAGTAACGGCACAGAGCTAGCGCTGAGAATACTCAGTGTACGGGCAAAACGTGCGGTGTTGAGCCCCTTGCTCACTTTTCCCACTACTGGCATGCGTAGCAGAAACCCATCGTACTTCAGCCGGAAATCCGCTTTGAGCAACATGCGTTTAAACAACACGAGCGCCAGGATTATCACCCCCAGCACAATCAAGCCATAATCCTTGAGGAAATCAGAAGAGGCTATCAAGGCGCGGGTGGTTGCCGGTAACTCTTGTCCCATATGCTGGAACTGCTCCACCACTTTGGGCACCACGGCGGTGAGCAAAATAGAGATAACCGCGATTGCCACCAGCGTTAGCATTGTGGGATAGATCATGGCTTGGGTGAGTTTATTTTTCAGCTGTTGACGTCTTTCGGTGTAATCGGCCAAGCGGTTAAGCACCACTTCCAAATGACCGGAACGCTCGCCTGAGGCCACCATAGCACGATAAAGATCATCAAAAACGTGGGGAAATTCGGCCATGGAATCGGCCAGAGAATAACCTTCAACCACCCGCGAACGCACCGCCATCACCATAGAGGCCAAGCGATCTTTGTCACACTGCTGTGCGACTGCTTTTAAGGCCTCTTCTATCGGCAATCCTGCTGCAATCAGTGTCGCCATCTGGCGGGTAATCAACGCCAGCTCTGTTACCGAGATCCGTTGCCGACGATTTAACCAACCCGCTTTCGCGACCCTGGACTCCTTTTCGGTGACCTGAGTCAGCTCTAACGGCATCAGCTTTTGCTCTCTTAACTGACTGCGCGCATGCCGTGGGGTATCCGCTTCAATCACCCCCTTGACTTGCTTGCCCGCACTGTTGAGGGCTTTATAGTCAAACGCCGCCATTGTTTACTCCTCGCGGGTTACGCGCAGTACTTCTTCCAGGGTGGTGATCCCTGCCAGTACTTTCTGCATACCGTCGTGGCGGATGCTAGGGGCGAATTCACGGATATATTTCTCTATCGCTAGTTCGCCGCGGCCACCGTGGATCAATTCGCGGATTTTATCATCCACCAACAACAGTTCATGGATGCCGGTACGCCCTTTATAACCGTTAAAACCACAAGCTTTGCAGCCCTTAGCACGGTATATCGGTGTTTCATCCTTTTTAGACAATCCCAGCAGTTCCCGCTCCTGTTTGCTTGGCAGATGTGGCTCTTTACATTCATCACAGAGGGTGCGCACCAGACGCTGTGCCAGTACGCCTAGCAAACTGGACGACACCAGAAATGGCTCTACCCCCATGTCCTGTAGACGGGTAATCGCGCCAGAGGCGGTGTTGGTGTGCAAAGTTGATAACACTAGATGGCCTGTCAAAGAGGCCTGTACCGCAATTTGAGCCGTCTCTAGGTCACGAATTTCACCAATCATGACTACATCTGGGTCCTGACGCAAAATGGCGCGCAGCCCACGGGCAAAAGTCATATCCACCTTGGTGTTAACCTGTGTCTGACCTATGCCCTCAATTTCATATTCAATGGGGTCTTCTACTGTCAGGATATTGATATCTTTATGGTTAATGTCAGTTAAGCCCGCATACAGCGTAGTACTTTTACCGGAACCTGTTGGCCCGGTCACCAAAATGATGCCATGGGGTTTACGCAGCAGTTCTTCAAACTGTACCCGGATGGCTTCCGTCATCCCGAGCTGCACTAAATCGAGGTTACCGGCATTTTTATCCAGCAAACGCAAGACCACTCGTTCACCGTGGCTGGACGGCATGGTAGAAACACGCACATCCACCGCACGACCGCCGATACGCAACGAGATACGGCCATCTTGAGGTACTCGTTTCTCCGCGATGTCCAGCCGCGCCATTACCTTGATACGGGATACCAGCAGCGATGACAACTTCCGATTGGGACGTAGTACTTCCCGCAGCACGCCATCAATGCGAAAACGGATCACTAGCTGCTTTTCATAGGTTTCGATGTGGATATCTGAGGCTTCTTCTTTGATGGCCTCGGACAATAATGCGTTGATCAAGCGAATAATCGGCGCATCGTCATCCCCTTCCAACAGATCTTCTGTCTGTGGCAGTTCTTCTGCCAGAGTAAACAGATCCATTTCGTTGCCGATGTCTTCCATCAACTGTTGCGCTTCAGAGGAGTTACTCTGATAGGTCTGGGTCAACCGATATTCAAATGTTGTTTCGTCCACTTTTTGCAGGCGCAACTCACAGCCCGCATAACGTCGGGCTTCCAACAACGCGGACATTGAGGCTCTGGCAGTATAAAACAATACCAACTGCTCGCCGTCCTTACTCAGCACCACGCCGTGGCGATGGGCAAATGCAAAGGGCAGACGTTCACTGCTTGCCGAATGAAACAGCTCATCACCCTCGGACTCGGCCACCAATCCCAATTCACTGGAGACTTGGGTCAACTCCTCTGTCTGAGTTTCAATCTCACTCATGGTCACTGCCGTCTTGTTTTTTGTCGCCGCTAATTGCTCTTAATGCTGGCTCAGATTCACGTTTAGGTGTCGCCAGCGCCTGTCCGTTTTTGTAACGCTCCAGAATATCATTGACTTCTGGTGGTAACTGCTCGCCGGTTTTTAACTCATCCATTACCGGCACTTTAGCATCTGGCATCAGGTTAATGCCTCGCTGTTGCTGTTCTAGCTGTAGCGCGCGGAAGTAGTTGTATTTACGCCCCGCAATGCCTTCCATGGTCACGCCGTCACGGACGATGGTGGGTTTGATAAAGACCATCAGGTTGCGCTTGGTCTTTTTGCTACTGCTGGAACGGAACAACTGCCCGAGGAACGGAATATCACCCAGCAATGGTACTTTCTGCACACTTTCCTGAGTTTCTTCGTTGATCAGCCCACCGAGCACCACTATCTGCCCAGAATCCGCCATCACCGTGGTGGTTAACCGTCGAGTCGCAAAAGTAACGTCAACACTGGTGTTACCATTGATACCTGACACTTCCTGCTCAATCGTCAACTTAACGGCGTTACCTTCGTTGATCTGCGGCACCACTTTCAACTTAACGCCGACCTCTTTACGCTCCACAGTGGTAAAAGGATTGCTGTTACCGTTTTGCGAACTCTGTGAACCGGTAATGACAGGGACTTCGTCGCCGACAATAAAGGATGCTTCCTGATTATCCATGGTGGTAATAGAAGGCGTTGCCAGTACGTTTGAATTAGTGTCCGATGCCACCGCTTGGATCAAGGCACCAAAATCGCCGGAAACAATTCCCCATGCCACACCGTTCACTTTACTCAGCGCGCTAGCCAGTGCGGTTACGTCACCGTCTGTATCTGGATTTTTGGTCACTATGGGCTGGTTATTGCTATCGTAGGTTGTGATAGTATTGCCATCTTTAGTACGCGCACTCCACACCCCAGCGCCTACTTCTGCCAGCGTCGGCCCAAGGTTATTGAACTGGGTCATGCCACCTGATAGCGACCCCATCTGCACACCTAACCCAATATTATCGCCTTCAGAAATTTCGACGATGATGGCTTCCACCAGTACCTGCGCGCGACGGATATCCAATTGATTGATGACATTTTCCAATGTGCGCATCTGGTCAGGTTCGGCGCTGATCACCAAAGAATTGGTCTCTTCGTGCGCCATGATGGTGATATTGTTATTGCGCTTGCCAGTTCCCCCCGCCACAGCAGCGGTGGCGGCATTAGCGCCGTCTTTACTCTCCATTTTCTGAGCAAAGCCGTTCAGCACTTCCACTAGGTCTTTGGCTTTGGCATATTTCAGATAACGCACCTTGGTGTTACCGGTAGTTGCCTGTTCCGCATCTAGACGGGAGATCAGTTCAACGGCCCGTTCACGGCTACGTTGATCGCCACTGACCACCACCGCATTGGTGCGTTCATCCGCGACGACTTTAGGTGCCTGCCCAGGCATCTGCGCCTGGTTAGCACTGGTACGGTACAAATTATCAATAATCCGCACAATTTCGCCCGCTGAGGCAAATTTCAGCTGTACCACTTGGGTATCAACATCACCCTGTTTGTCCACTTGCTTGACGATATCCACCAGCTTGTTCACCACCGCCGCCCGGCCAGTGATCATCAGCACGTTTGATGGGTCATAGTTCACCACGTTGCCGCCACCAGCGTTATCGTTCAGTTGTCGCAGCAAAGGCGCCAACTGTTTGGCTTCGGTGTTATACAAGGCAACAATGCGGGTGACCATTTCGTCACCGAGTCCCGGCGCTTTATCATCAGCTAGGCGAATAGATGACACTTTGGCATCTTTATCCTTGACCACCTTGATGACATTGTTTTCCATCTCCACCACGGCGTAACCATAAACCTGCAGCACGTTGAGGAAGAACTGGTAGTATTGCTGATCGTTGAGCATATCGTAGCTGCGCACATTGATTTTACCGCGCACAGTTGGATCAACAATGATGGTTTTATTCAGGTTTTTACCCACAATATTGATAAATTCCTGAATATCCGTGCCCTTAAAGTTGGCCGCATATTGTTCCGACCAAGCATTCGATTGGGAAAACAAAGCAACTGAAGCCACCAGCCCCGCAATCAGCTTGGTTCGAATCCGCTTATTATTCATTATTCAACTTCCCCTAAACCTGCGTTACTGCGGCAAACTAAACATAAGTTCGACCAGTTGACCATCCCGTTCGACGGTAACGGAAATCTCGGTCAGATCTGGCAATTGACCCATCACGTCAAGCGCTTGGGTCATGTCAGTCAAATCATAGCCATTAATGGCTTTCGCCAAATCATTGGGTTTAAACCCGGCCTTTTGAAATAACTCGGGATTTTTCCCCGGGTTAATACGGTATCCCACCAGTTCCCCTTCCTGCTGCACTGGCGAAATCGCCAGATAATCGCTGAGCTTGCCGGGGTCCGCCAGCAATTGATCGCGGGACGCCTGAATATCGCGTCCCAATGCCGCATCACGACGATCAACCTTCAGCGGTTTTTCAGTGCGCGCCTGCTGTAGCTGCTGGTTGGCGGTATTCGTGGTGGTGAACTCCAGCCCGTCGAGCATCAATGTCTCGTAGCGGCCAGCGTTAGTAATTATGATGCGGTCAGCGTAGACCTCTTTCAGCGAAGCTGATGTCCCTTTGATTTTATCGCCCGGACTGTAGGTATCTTGGCTACCCTGTGACTCAATTACTGCCAGTCCACGCTGCTCAGCCGTAGAAGCCACCACGCCAGTTAACAGAATAGATAAGGAGGTTTTAGGAGCATCGGTGATCAGCTCCGGCGCAGTAGATTTTGCTGGCGCGCTGCTGTTAGCGTCTGCCTGACCGAATAATGCCAGTCCTTTAATCACTGACAAATCCACATTCTGTTGCTGACGTTGGCCGATGTCTGCTGGCTGCCACAGCAATGGAGCGGGAGCCACCGGGATCAGCTTCCAAGTGATCTGCGCTGCTAGGTACAGCACCAACAGCAGTAACAACCAGAAAACAGCATTACTGGCCGGTTTTGACGGAATAGCCGCTACCTTGGTGATAATCTTGTCCAGAGAATCCATATTTTCCCGGGCCTCTTAATCAGGCACTGTTGCTATATTATTATCTGATTTACTAATTAAATCTTGCGCCATGCTAACCTAGAGCAGGGACGGCAACAAGAGTACCACCCGCCAGACATTGGCTAAAACAGCCGGATTATGCTACCTTTTCGCGCCAAAAAAGGGTGTGATGCGCCCCACTCTTTGAAGCCAGTTAAAGGTATAAGTTGTCGGTTTTGGCAACTCTGTGAACTCATCCATACCATCTGCAAATAGGAGCGGCACCATGCTGGAAAGCCACAATGACGAAGCTGTCAGGCTAGATAAATGGTTATGGGCTGCCCGCTTTTATAAAACCCGAGCCCTAGCCAAAGAGATGATCAACAGTGGTAAAGTGCACTATAACGGTCAACGGGCTAAATCCAGTAAAAATGCCGAAATTGGCGCCCGCATAAAATTACGTCAGGGATATGACGAGAAAGAGATCGTGATCAAAAAAATTTCTGGTGTGCGCCAAAGCGCGGCCATCGCTCAGACACTCTATGAAGAGACCAGTGACAGCATCAGTAAGCGCCAGGCAAATGCTGAAGCCAGACGGTTGAACATACTACTGAATCCGGCCCCCGACAGTAAGCCGGATAAAAAACAGCGGCGCCAACTGCTGCGTTTTAAAGAATCCTGATTGTGAGAACCCGAATGAACCAAGACCAACTTCACCGATACCTGTTTGATAACGCCGATGTTCGCGGCGAGATGGTACAACTGCAGCAAAGTTACCAGCAGGTGCTGGCAACACATCAGTATCCAGCAAGAATCCAGACACTGCTGGGAGAACTGTTAGCAGCCACCTCCTTATTAACTGCTACGTTGAAGTTCAACGGCGATATTAGCGTACAGCTGCAAAGTAAAGGGCCGGTATCTCTGGCGGTGATCAATGGCACCAACAACCAGCAACTGCGCGGTGTTGCGCGCTGGCAAGGTGAAATAGCCGACGATGCGACGTTGCAGCAGCTATTTCCTGACGGTTATATGGCAATTACCGTAACGCCAGAAGAGGGTGAACGCTATCAAGGTGTAGTTGCACTGGATAAAGCCACGGTTGCGCAGTGTTTGGAGGACTATTTTGCCCAATCAGAGCAGTTGCCTACCGGCATATGGCTGTTCGCGGACGGTCATCATGCCGCGGGCATGCTGCTGCAAGTGTTACCAAGCGAACAACCACAACGCGAAGATTTTGAGCACTTGCAGCAACTGACCGCCACTATCAGCGCCGAAGAACTGTATCAGTTGCCTGCGCGGGAAATATTACATCGGTTGTATCATCAAGAAGATCTGCGGTTGTTTGAACCTATCGACATCAGTTTCCATTGCAGCTGTTCGCGCGAACGTTGTGCCACCGCCATTTGTACCTTGGATAAAGCGGAAATCGACAGTGTTATCGCCGAGCGTGGCGCGGTAGAAATGGACTGTGAATATTGCAACAGCCACTACCGCTTTGACGCCATCGATGTGGAAGCCATTTTTAACATCAGCAGCGCACCAGAACGTCAGCAATAACATTCTTAAAAATAAGCCAGCGACAATGCTGGCTTATTTATTATAAGCAGCCAATATTGTCCACTTTGCCCTTGAAACTCACACTAAATTGTTGAAATATCAAAGGCCGGTATTCAACCTGTCGTCGGAGTTCCCCATGCGTTTCATCCCGCTGTTTGCCTTGTGTGTCGCACTATTGCCACTATCCGTGCTAGCGCAAACAGCCCCGGTATCAACTTATGTCAATGATAATATCCTGCCGCCACAGCGCCCTTGGCATGGTACAGATGAGGCATTAATGCAAACGGGAGACAGCCGTTGGGCCACCCCGTTTGAGCAGAGTGGTGGCATCCGCAGCCCAAGTTACCAAGAAACCATGCAATGGCTCGATAAACTGATGAGCGACAGCAGTGGACTGGAAAAAGTCAGCCTAGGCTTGAGTCCCCAAGGGCGTGATATTTGGATGTACATTGCCAGTGATGAAGGCGCCAAAACGCCGCAGGAACTGCAAGCCAATCATAAACCAACCGTACTGGTACAAGCTGGGATCCACGGTGGCGAAATAGATGGTAAAGATGCTGGCATGATGCTGCTGCGTGATATTTTCCAGGGCGAAAAGCGGCAATTATTGGAACATGTGAACTTGCTGTTCGTGCCGATCCTAAATGTCGATGGTCATGAACGCAGCGGTGAATACAATCGGGTTAACCAACGCGGCCCGGTGCAAATGGGCTGGCGCAGTAACAGTCAGAATCTCAATCTTAACCGCGACTATGCCAAGGCAGACACACTCGAAATTCAAAGTATATTGCGCGCTATCAACAATTGGGATCCGCAACTCTATATTGACGTGCATGTTACCGATGGCCTCGATTATCAGTATGACATTACCTTTGGCTATAACACCGCCGAAGGCTTGAGTCCCAATATTTATCAGTGGTTTACCCAGAATTACCGACCTCAGATAGAACAGGCGCTCACTGCCGCAGGCCACACACCAGGGCCACTGGTGTTCACCGTAGACAATACTGACCTGTCCAAGGGGTTAAAACTGTGGCACCCGAGCCCACGCTTTTCAGATGGTTATGGTGATGCGCGGCATCTACCAACCGTGCTTATCGAAAACCATAGTTTGAAACCCTTCAAGCAAAGGGTGCTGGGCACTTATGTGTTGCTGGAACAAACGTTGCGAACCGTTGGAGAACAAGCCACCCGCTTGCAGGCGGCCATTGAAAAAGACCGCTACCGTTATCCTCAACTGCTGACCCTAACGTGGGAACAAGAGCAGCAGCCAACGACTCGGGATTTTCTTGGAATAGCTTACACCGTTGAACACAGCGCCATTTCCGGTGCCAACGTGGTGCACTGGAACGGCGAAGCCAAGCTTTATCCGCAACTACCACTGTTTGGTGATACGAAAGAAGGATTACGGGTAAGTCGCCCGGCTGCCTATTATATTCCGCCACAGTGGCAGAAGGTTATCCAGCGTTTAGCCCTACATGGCATCCGCATGGAAACACTGGAGCAGCCAACCACCCTGACGTTACAACAATATCGCCTCAGTAACCCTCAATTTGGTCAGAGCAGCTTCGAGGGCCATCAACGGTTGCAAGCCAATAGCAAACTGGAAAAAGCCGCAGTCACGCTACCGGCGGGCACCGTAGAAATTCCCACTGATCAACCTTTGGGCGATCTCGCCGTCATGTTGCTGGAGCCGCAATCGCCCGATTCACTGCTGCAATGGGGATTTTTCAACAACATAGCCAACCGCACCGAGTATATTGAAGATTACGCAATTGAGCCGCTGGCTCAGCAAATGCTGGCACAACAACCGGAGCTAAAGAAAGCATTTGAGCAGGCATTAAAAGATCCAGCATTTGCGGCCGACCCTAAAGCACGTTTACGCTGGTTCTACGAACGTAGCCCTTATTTTGATCAAGAGTATCTGCTGTACCCAGTGTATCGCAGCCGCGAGCGAGGTCAGTAAACACACCGCCGCTAAGCACTCTGTAAACTGCGAAAAACAAAAAGCCCTGCTTCTGCAGGGCTTTTCTCAACGGATAGTTAACAGGATCAGAAGAAGCTGGCTTTGAATTCAACCCCAATGATACGTGGCTCGTTAACAAAGCCCGTCAGATTGTTGAAGTCAATAGCACCTGTAACACGTGTGGTGTCAGTGATGTTGCGACCATAAGCCGCCACTTCATAGTCGTGGCCACCGCTGCTCCAACGGTAACCGGCACGCAGACCACCTTCCAGCAAATACTTGCTCTCAAACTCCTTGGATTCATACAAGAAGAAGGAAACCTTGGAGCGATATGCCCAATCAGTGAATACAAACAGCTCACCCACTGCCAGAGGGTAACTGTAGTTAGCGGTGATGTTAGCCGTCCAGCGCGGAGCCTGAGGTAATGAATTACCATTGATGAGCGCATTGCCATCAGCATCCAGTGGATCAGTCACCGTACAGCCGCCGCCACAAGCAGCAATTGCCAACTGGTCGTCTTTGATTTCCGTGTGGTTGTAGCTAACACCCGCCGTCACCAACAGGTTTTCAGTTACCGCAAACTGGGAATCCAATTCAAAACCGTAGCCTTCAGACTTATCGGCGTTGATCAGGCGGTTGTAGTTAACACCGCCGCCAACTGCGGTAAGTTGCTGATCTTGCAACTGATAGTAAAACACATCAAAGTTGACGCGGCCGCGGTTATCTAGAATATCCGACTTGATACCCAACTCACCGCTGTACATGGTTTCTGAATTAGCGACGGTGACATCATCACCAAACAATAAACGCCCCTGAATTGAGGGTGCGCGGAAGCCTTTGGCTACACGCCCGTAGATATTAGTGTCGCTATCAAGGCTATAGATACCGCTCAAATCCCAGCTAATCTGGCCATCGGATGGGTCGGCGTACAACTTATCCGTAGCACCAGCACCGGCAGGAGAGACTAAACGCTGTGCCACGAAATCTTTCTTGTCATGGGAGTAACGTACCCCAGCCGTGAGCTTGAAGTCGTCGGTCAAATCGTAATCTAATGAACCGAACGCGGCCCACGCCTTGGTGTCCTGTTTCTGGTAAGCGTAACCATTTTGCAGGCCATTCTCATCATAGTTGAAGCTGTCAATATCGAGCGATTCATCGAAATAGAACAGCCCAACCTGATAGTCTAGGCGGCCCAGTTCGTTGCTGGACAGACGCAGTTCCTGTGTCCACTGGCTGTGATCTGGCAGACCATCGGCAGATTCAGAGGTATAAGGAATAAAGCCGGGCCCCATGTAAGGCAAATATGCAGCCCCATAACCACCGTCGATATCACCATGGGAGAATGCTTCCGCAGACTCGTATCCCGTGATAGATGTCAGCGTGTAGTCACCCAAGTTGTATTCCAGTTTAGCGCTGCCGCCGTGAGTTTTGACGGACTGCTCAGCTCGGCTGGCGGCATCCTGATACACGGTATCACGATCAAAACCATCCACCAGATCATTAGTGCCAGCTTTAATAATGTTGGCGCGGAACACCCGGGGCGTGCCATCTAGGTTACGGTAATGGGCATTCAGCAAGGCGTTAAAATCGCTGTTAGGTTGCCACAACACCTGCAAACGGGCAGCTCGGTCGTTGTAACCTTCTGCTTGATTATTAGCTTCGAAGCCGGGTGCTTTGTTATCGACCCAGTCATCACGATGTTGATCCAGCACTGACAAGCGGGCAGAAACGGTATCTGTTAGACCACCACCCACAGCACCTTCCATATTGATGGTATTGTAAGTGCCATAAGAGGCTTTGGCATAAGCGCTGAATTCTTGCGTCGGTTTTTTGGTTTCCAGCTTAATGATACCCGCAGTGGTGTTGCGGCCGAACAACGACCCCTGCGGACCACGCAGAACTTCCACTCGTTCTAGATCAAAAATTGGATAACCTTTGAGAATCGCGTTTTCCTGTACCACATCATCGACCACCAGCGATACCGGCTGTGAAGAGTTCAGATCGAAATCGGTGTTACCCATGCCACGAATATAGAAACGGGGAAAGGTACGACCAAATGAAGACTCAATGTTCAGACTGGGAATGCGTGAAGACATAAAACGAATATCATCACCAGCGGCCCCCATGGCTTGCAAATCATCACTTTTCAGCGCAGAGATAGACATTGGTACTTCCTGAGCGTTCTGCACCCGTTTCTGGGCCGTCACCATAATCCGCTCTAATTTACCATCATCGCTCTTGGTCGCTTGTTCGTCTGCATAAGCCAGCGAGCCGCTAGCGATCAACGCCGCATTAACACTTAAAAAAAGCTTGGACAGTTTGCTCATCATTGATTACCCGATTGATTCATATAATTTTATAAATTGAAGGTGTTTCTTATGGCTGAAACATCCCCCTGAGGAGTTCGGGCGCGATTTTAACAGTTTGTTGCAATTTCAAATTTTTTTGTTTACGGAAAAACTATTTGCTAAAAGAAACAAAGATTTTAAAAGCCTCTTTAACATCCATTGAAATTAAAATACAGCATAGGGTTAACATGAGCAGATAATGACAAAAGCATGGCTATCGCAGAGGTCATGACTGAGTCACCCGCAACCGTTATCCTTATCTGACAATTTTTGCCTACAGTGGCTATGCTCACGAGCTGGAGCGCGTTAGGCTATAACGCCAATTAACCTTGTATAAAAAAATATGAACCAGATACTGCTCGCGGTGATCGCAACGGCACTACTTATTCTGTTATTGAAATGGTGGCTCGATCACCGGATTAAACAATATCTGCAGCAACAATTGCCACAGCAATGGCGGGACATTAGCCAGACACGAGGTGGCGTGGTAGCGGCCATTCACTTATCGTTGCGTGAAGGCAGCCTGAGTCAACGCCACGATCCCGTGCTCGCTCGTTATCAACAGCAAACCAAATGGCTCAAAATTGCCGCAGTTGCGCTGCTGGTCGCCACCCTGCTTCTCGGCTTTTATCTGCAATAGCGGCCAGACACATTAATTCACATATTATGCTGAATCTCATTAATGAGAATCGATGCACATCAAGGTACACTGCCTGCTGAAGAATTTTCCCCCTCCGCACAATTAACAAGGGAACCCTATGTTTACTCGACTAATAACTGCAGTGGCGGTCAGTACCGTCCTGCTGGGTGGATTGACCGCCTGTAATGACAAGACACCGCCATCACAAACGGCAGTGACTGAGACAAAAACCCCGGTAGCAACAACGGCTGTTGATATTGGAATAAACGTCAAGGCCATGGACACCTCCGTTAAGCCGGGTGATGATTTTTATCAGTATGCTAATGGTAACTGGATGAAAACCACTGAAATTCCAGCTGACCGTTCCAGTACTGGTGCCTTTTTGGTGGCTTTCGAAGCGACCGAGAAACACAAGGCAGAGCTGATCGCAGACCTGGTAAAAACGCCCCATCCAGCAAACAGCGATGAAGCGCGCATTGCCAATTTTTACAAAGCCTACATCGACACCGCGGCCATCAATGCCGCTGGTTTACAGCCGGTGCAAGCCGATCTGGCACGCTATGCCGCCATCAAAGATAAACAACAACTGGCCGCCGTATTAGGCAGTAATCTGCGGGCCGATGTCGATCCGCTGAACGCCACCCACTATGCCACCGAAAACCTGTTTGGCGTATTCGTCACCCAAGGACTGGCAACACCGGGGGAAGTTTTGCCCTATATTTTGCAGGGTGGACTGGGCCTGCCGGAACGCGAATATTACCTGTCTGACTCCCCCAAAATGGCGGATATTCGCCAGCAGTATCGCCATTACATTGAGACCCTGCTGAATGCTGCTGGCATTGCCGATGCAGCGGCTAAAGCTGAACGGATTTTTGCCCTAGAAACCAAAATCGCCACGGCACACGTGAGCCGAGAAGAGAGTGAAGACTTCGCCAAATCATCCACCATCTGGAGTCGAGCTGATTTTGACAGCAAAGCACCAGGCATAGATTGGCAAGCATTTCTGAATGCGGCACATCTGGGGCAACAACAGCGCTTTGCCGCTTACCATGCCGCCGCGATCACGCACCTGGCAGCGCTAGTGGCTTCTGAACCACTGGAGTCCTGGAAGGACTGGCTGGTCTTCCATCAAATCAACGCCCATACCGATGTGCTACCAGCGGCTATCGATGATGCTCATTTTGCGTTTTATGGCACGGCGCTGTCTGGTACACCACAGCAACGCAGCCGCGATAAACGTGCGCTGAGTGCCTTGGATGAATACTTGGGCGATGCTGTCGGCAAAGACTATGTCGAAAAGTATTTCCCTGCCTCCGCCAAAGCTCAAGTCAGCGATATGGTGCAGCAGATTATTCAGGCCTTCCATCAGCGGGTAGAAGCGTTGGCATGGATGGCACCGACCACCAAAAAAGAAGCCTTGGCGAAAGTAGATTCTCTGGTGGTTGGTGTAGGTTATCCAGACAGTTGGCCAGATTACAGCCACTATCAGGTTAATGCTGACAATGCCTACCACAATGAAATTGCCGGGGAGCAGATCCGCTACCAGCAGCAGTTGGCAAAGATTGGCAAACCGCAAGATAAACACGAATGGTGGATGGTGCCGCAGATAGTCAACGCAGTAAATCTGCCCGTACAGAACGCCTTGAATTTCCCGGCCGGGATCCTGCAATCGCCGTTTTTCGACGCCAAAGCCGATGCTGCTTATAACTATGGTGCTATCGGTGCGGTGATCGGTCACGAAATCAGCCACAGTTTTGACAACAACGGCGCGGCGTTTGATTCCACCGGCGCAATGCGTAACTGGTGGACGAAGGAAGATTTCGCGCGGTTTGCCCAACAGGGTGAAGCGCTGGCTGCGCAGTTCGATACTTACTATCCATTCCCAGATTTGCACGTTAACGGCAAACTGACTCTAGGTGAAAACATTGCCGACGTGGCTGGTCTGGCCGCTGCACTAGATGCTTACCATGCCTCACTCAATGGTCAACCTGCCCCCGTCATTGATGGATTTACTGGCGACCAACGTTTCTTTATCGGTTTTGCCCAGACATGGGCAACCAAAATGCGCGATCAGGCGTTACGGCAGCGTATCGCCACTGATGGTCATGCTCCCGGCATGTACCGCGCCCTGACCGTCCGCAATCTGGATGCTTGGTACAGCGCATTTAATGTGCAACCCGGCGATAAGTTGTATCTGCCACCGGAACAACGCGTAAAAGTGTGGTAACTCACGGTGATTAATCAAGCCCGGCGCTTGCCGGGCTTTTTTTACAATAAAAAAATAATAGCGTCTGCCATTATCCGAGACCAATTGACGGCCTAGAAATTTGTTACAAAATAGCGGCCTCACTCTGGTCTGTGTTGTGATAGTCTTTGAGTGGTCTGATGACTTAGGCAAACAATTTCTGTTTGTCATGGAAAATCAGGCGTAACAGGATGTTGAGGTAATCACTCAGGGAGCGAAAACACCAGATTTTGGCAAAACTGGAAGCCGTTGCAACGCATTCTCTTTGTACCGTTACTGTAAGCTTGCTATCTCTTCCCAAACGCAGGGTTACAACCTGTTATTAGTTTTAATATGACACCCTTCCTAATTACCAAATAGTGGTGAGCGTGCTTTGAGCACGCTTTTTTTCTTGTTTCGCCAGCAATCAACGTTGGTGCAACAGCCAAGAAGTTCACCGATTGGGTCTACAGTTACCAGATGGTTTACAGTTAGAGCACTATTTCCCTTGCCTGACGCGCCAGTGCGGCCTAGCGTTTCTGAAGCGCAGGATTATGGCACTTGGCTTTTAGCGTCGCATCCGTGCCCCATACACTCAAATGGCTGGCAACGCGGCAGATAAGTTGTGAACCGATACACACCGATGAACACACCGGCAAGCGATTTACCTTTTTTAGCGATCCAGATAACCTGCCGTTAGAACTTTATGAACAGTGATCGCTCAGGAACATTCAATGACAGCCGCAGATTATCAAGTCAGTAGTGACCCCGCCAGATTGGACTTTGCCACCATTCACCAGTTTATTTCTGGCAGTTATTGGGCCACAGGGATCCCAGAAGCCGTATTGCGCAAGGCCATGGAGAATTCACTGTGTTTTGGTGTTTATGATGGTCACGGTCAGCAAGTGGGATTCGCCCGAGTTATCACTGATCAAGCGACCTTTGCTTATCTCGCAGATGTATTTATTCTGCCGCCACATCGGGGCTTAGGATTGAGTAAAATGCTAATCCAAGCCGTTGTTAATCATCCAGAACTACAAGGACTTAGACGGATGATGCTGGCAACCCGTGATGCCCATTCGCTATACGCACAATATGGTTTTACAGAAGTTGTTAATCCTCAGAGCCTGATGCAAATCTGGCAGCCAGACATATACCAGCTAAAGTAAGGATAACCGCAAACTATTCCGCCAGTGGGCTTGGAGGAGAGATAGCATGAACCATATTCAACTGGTCGAAGGTGATATTACGCTGGCCACAGAAGATGCCATCGTGAATGCGGCGAATCCTCATTTGCTGGGCGGTGGCGGTGTGGACGGAGCCATACATCGAGCCGCTGGGCCGCAGTTGCTTGCTGAATGTCGCAAAATCCCCAAAATCAATGGCGAACGCTGCCCGGTAGGTGAAGCCCGGATTACCACAGCAGGCCAATTGGCCGCGCGCTATGTGGTTCATACTGTTGGCCCAATTTACCACAGTGACCCAGCTCCGGCACAACATCTGGCGGCGGCATATCGATCATCACTGCAATTAGCCATGGCCCATGGCTGTCATTCGGTCGCCTTGCCCGCTATCGCCTGCGGGGTATACGGTTACCCGTTATCCGCCGCTGCCAATATCGCCTTGCAGACCTGTAATGAGCCGCAATTTAAGCATCTACATATTGTGTTTTATCTGTTTACTCATGAGATTGCAGAAATCTGGCGACAAACACTAGCAAAATTCGCGTCCAGCTGATTTATGCGCTGGGGAATGGCAGGAAAGAGCACGAGGAGAAACCAGTGATTTATCGGGGAAGCTGTCATTGCCAAGCAGTGACCTTTGAGGTGGAAGCGCCAGCAGAACTGGAAGCGGACTATTGTAACTGCTCTATTTGCCGTAAGTCTGGATACCTGCATCTCATTGTGCCACGCAGCAAATTTCATTTACTCAGTGGCGAAGCAGTGCTGACAAATTACCGTTTCAATACCAAAGTGGCACAGCACACCTTCTGCCAGATCTGTGGCATCAAACCCTTTTACATTCCCCGTTCTAACCCTGATGGTATCGACGTCAATGTTAATTGCCTGGACACCCAACCAAGCGCCGTAAAAGTCACCGATTTTGACGGTGAACACTGGGAGCAACATGCACATAAACTGGCGCATAAGAGCATAGAATCTACTTCAGAAAAAGAAGCGTTTCCCAGCCCTAGAGAGACGGTTCTCACTTGGGTTAAATGTTTTAACCAGGCTGATATAACAGGACTTTGTGCGCTATACCACGACGATGCCGTCAACCACCAAGTCGTGACTGAGCCTTTATGTGGTGTAGCCGCCATTCGTCAATTTTTCGAAACTGAATTCGCTCGCGCCAGCATGCAATGTGAAATCGTCCAATTACACGAGTCTGGTCATTGGGCAATTCTCGAATGGCGTGACCCTTTGGGGCTGAGAGGCTGTGGTTTCTTTCAGGTTGAATCAGGAAAAATCCGCACTCAGCGCGGCTATTTTGATCAACTCAGCTTTTTCAGAGCACAAAATCTATCGGTACCTGATACCTATTTTAATCATTCATCGACTCAATCAAAAAATGACAAATAACATTATTATTCAATTAGATGATTTACACTCTCCGCAAGTGATTGCGTTATTGCAATCCCACCTAGAGGATATGTATGCCACCTCACCGCCTGAAAGTGTGCATGCATTGGATATTGATAAACTCCGACAACCAGACATTTTGTTCTGGACCGCTTGGCAACAGCAACTACTGCTCGGAAGTATTGCCCTCAAGCTGCACGATACTCATGATATCGAAAACAGATATGGTGAGATTAAGTCGATGCGCACAACCGCCGCCGCAAGACGTCAAGGTGTGGCTTCCGCGCTATTACGACACTTGCAACAACAGGCAAGTGACTTGGGCTTGCATAGACTCTGTTTGGAAACGGGCAGTATGGCATTTTTTGCGCCTGCGCGGTCGTTATACCAGAAATTTGGCTTTAGGGAATGTCCGCCATTTGCTGATTATCCGTTGGATCCAAACAGCGTCTTTATGGAAAAAATAATCGTTAACTGAATTTTATAGGCGTATTAGCAACCTATAAAAATTGTATGAGATACGCCTAAAAATTATTGTCGATGACTAAAAAACAATACTCATTGCGAACTGGCGAAAACTGTCTTTCGAATTAATACTATTATGCTTTAATAACCACTCATACTGCATAACCAGATGTTTTAATTTTAATAACACCATTACAAATATTGTTTCTTCGCAAACAATTCAACAGCTCTTTTTATTCATGCGCTAGATTAAAGTGCGTTCATTTTCTCGGAAATCTTGTTCAATTTTTTGCAATATTCCCAAGAATTCTGTCAGATGATTTCGCATCGCTTGCTCTGCTTTATCCTGATCATTCGCAATCACAGCATCTACAATTTCTTTATGTAAACCAATAGGATGAATGAGATCGGTATCAGTATCTAATACTTCGTTAATTTCGCCAACCAACTGTAACAAAGACTTACTGATCGCCGCTAAAAAGCGATTTCCACACATATCAGCAAGCAAACAATGCACTTTTTGTCTTAATACAACGGTTTCAGGATATTCAAGGGTATCACTTTCATGAAGGTCAGCATCCGACAATGCCTTGGAATACATTTCGTCACAATTCAATGCAGCCATTCTAGCGATTTGTGGCTCAACAATTAATCTTGCCTCACAAATCTCTTTAAACGATAGACGCCCAACAAAGAACAGATCCCGACAGACGCCACTGAGGCGCTCAAATGTCAGCAACTTAACAAAAGCCCCGCCAGTTGCACCTTGCTTTATCTGTACCAACCCACTGGCTTCCAGTCCCTTAATCGCCTCACGGACAACGGTACGGCTAACCTGAAAGGACTCGATTAATTCTCGTTCAGAAGGGAGCTTATCTCCGGCTCGATAAGTACCATCAAAAATCGCTGCTCGTAGTTGTTGAGCAACAGCATCAGAGGCTTTTATCTGTTTGAGCGGCTTGAAATTTTCCAATTAAACACTCCCCCATTGGTCAGGTGGCGGATTATAGCACGACATTGCCGCTACTGAGTATCCTGCCAGTAGGCATAATCTCATGATTTAGAGCCATAAGCTAATTCTCGATTCGCTAATTAATATCAACAATATAAAACAGTTACTAATTAACTAATTAACGAAAGTGATCCATTTTTCACAATTTTAAAATTTGTGAGCCTATTTTCAGAACTCATATCTATAGATTTACGCTAAAGGTCATATGTCATACGTTTAATATATGTTGATTAGCTGTGATAACTTAAGTTCGCCACGATGAAGAAATTACTAATTTTTTCCTCAGATAAACAATATGGCGCTCGTGAAGTGGTCAATGCTGATCCCATCATAGATCTGGCGAAGATACAGGGTATGGATATTAACGAACCTGATACCTCCGTTGTCATCAAAGACACATTGGTAACAGCGCTGCAAAATCCAAAATATCGTAAAGACCCCATCTATTTGCGCGCAGAGTCTAATGCTCCTTTCCGTTTCGCTAATAACAACTTAGCTCCCTTAAGTCATTTAGCTGGCACGAAAAAGAGTAACCAACATATAGCAATTTCGATAGCAACCGTTAAACCGGATCAGAGGAATATCATCAGGGTTATAACCACTTGCGCCAAATACGGCGCCAGTTGCGTCCCCCCTGATGATGCTGCCCCACTCGGTTTTATGACCCATTACGGCCAAGTTGCTACTGAAAACGCTAGAGCTGAATACGTGAAAAATTAGATCCGCTGACAGTTATGGGCAACCAGACTGGTATTAATGGGAAAAAATTATGAAAAAGACCTATCTTTCCGCGCTGATTTTGGCTGCCATCACTGTTCCCGCAATGGCTGACACCACCATTGATGAGATGTTCTCTCAGGGTACGTTAAACGCACAATTACGTATGTTTGACTTTACCCGGGACTATGATGGCACCACCAATACGAAACACGATACCTCGTTGGGGGGACTGTTCAATTACCGCACCGCAGCAGTGAACGGTATTACACTGGGAACTACATTTGCGTCAGCTAATCACGTTTTCAATGGGGACTCTGATGACGTTTATGGTCTGGTAGCCACAAATAGTGACGGCGGACATGAAAGCGTCAACCGCATGCAGGAGTACTACATTGAAGGCAACTGGTGGAATACTCTGTTCCGCTACGGTGCTCAAGAACTGCGTACCCCGATGATGAATCCGCATGATATTCGCGCTATTCCACGCACATTCCGAGGGCTCTCTGCCATCAACAACAGCTTTGACAACCTGACACTGCAAGCCTATTACATCACCGATTCCATGGGCTGGTCAGACTCCAACTTCATTTCGGTAAAAGAAGCTGTGCAGAACGAACTGCGTCGAGCAGGCGTCAATGCCGATGTTGCTGATGAACCAGTTATCGCTGTTGGTGCCAGTTACAATGTGCCACTGCAGTCGATGAAGATGAAAGCAGATTTGTGGCATTACCGTATGAAGGATGTATTTGACCAAACCTATGCCAAGGTCAATATGTCTGTCAAAGCTGGTAATTCTGAGTTGTATTTCACGCCTTCTTACTTAGATCAGCAGTCTACTGGAGATCAAACCGGTGGTTCATTAGACACCTATCAATACGGCTTCCATCTGGGCGCTAAATTGGCAGGTTTCGACGCCTCCCTGATGTATGCCAAAACCGGTGATGATGCACTACTTGCACCTTGGGGCGATGAAAAAGTGGTAATCCAGCAGGTATACCAATGCACCCGCGCCAACGAAAAAGTTTATGCTGCCAGATTGGCTTATGATTTTACTCAGGCCGGTGTTGAAGGGCTTCAAGCCTATGTGTTCTATGCCGATTATGATGTGCCAGATGGTCAAGCCAGCGACTTCACTGAAACTGACTTCTCTGTCACTTACGCGTTAGACAAAGTGATGAAAGGACTCAGCACTCGTGTCAGATACGCTATCGTCGATTTCGACAACGGTGAAGACCTCAACGATCTGCGTCTCTACCTTACTTACAAGTTCAAACTGGGTCATTAAGCTACCCACCAAGGTTCCGTCCACTGCTCCCGGACGGAACCTTCTTTCAATGGACGAATGAAATCTATCTGGATCGCCCAACATAGGTCCAGAGGGGGAATTACGCATGAAAAAAATTAAAACATTACTACCATTTGTGTTAACGCCATTATGTTTAGCAATCTGGGGCTGCAACAGTAACGATACTTCTGACAATACTTCAGAAACAGCACTGCCCGTTCTAGGGGCCGCCACTCCCGGCGCATTGAACAGCTGCGAAGATCTGGTCACGCAATTTGTTTACGACAGCACCGTCATCACCGCCGCGCACACTGTTGAAGCCGGTCCGGTTAACTACAATGCCACTGAATCTTATGACGCTCCCGCACATTGTGTGGTTACTGGCTACATGAACGAACGTACCGGCAAAGGTATCAGTGGTGACACCACCTACCGTATTGGCTTTGAAATGCGCTTACCCATGGCGTGGAACGGTCGTTTTTATTATCAGGCCAACGGTGGTCTGGATGGCTCGGTGGCCACCGCTGTTGGACGATTTATGTTTTCCAACGACAGTGATTCCAGCGCCTTGACCAAAGGTTTTGCAGTGATCAGTTCTGATGCCGGTCACCCATCGCCAACACCAATGTTTGGTTTAGATCCGCAAGCGCGTCTTGACTATGGTTACAATGCCGTGGCGCAACTGACACCAATGGCGAAATCTCTGATTAAAACCGCTTATGGGAAACAGCCTGATCGCTCCTATTTTGGGGGTTGCTCAAATGGTGGCCGTCACACCATGGTTGCGGCCACGCGCTATGCTGATCTTTATGACGGTTTCTTAGTTGGTGACCCTGGTTTCAATCTGCCTAAATCTGCTATCGATCAGCTTTACGGCATCCAACAGTACGCATCGCTGGTGACAGTTGACCCCAACAACGTGCTGGCTAGCATCCAAGGCGCCATCACTAAACAAGAGTTCGGTGTAGTGTCTAAAGCTGTACTACGCCAGTGCGATGCACTAGATGGTGCCGCCGATGGGATGGTCAATGCTTTAGATGCATGTCAAAAAGCGTTTGATATTGAACGCGATGTTCCCACTTGCAGCGGCGACCGTGATGGTACCTGTTTGACTGAGGCACAAAAAACCGTATTAACCAACATCATGAATGGTGCGCACAACAGTGTAGGTGAAGCGATTTATAGCAGTTTCCCTTACGATGCAGGCATGGGCACCGACAACTACTTCAGTTGGGAATACAATATGGCATTGACGCGTGACTCAGGCGCCGTTGCCTATATCTTCACCACCCCACCCACCATGCTGGGCAATACTGAATCCGATGCCTATAACTTCGTCAAAAACTTCAGTATGGATACCGATGCACCCAAAATCTTTGCCACTGATGCCAACTTCACCGAATCGGCTATTGATTTTATGACACCACCAGACCCAACAGATATGGGCAAACTGCGTGATCGCGGTGCCAAGATCATGGTGGTCAATGGTTCATCTGACCCCGTATTCTCGGTTCAGGACACCATCAACTGGTATAACGGCCTAGAAAAGGCCAACACCAATGAAGCAGACAAATTCGCCCGGTTATTCCTGGTTCCAGGGATGAACCACTGTGGTGATGGTCCTGCGACAGACAATTTTGACGCCTTAGAAAAGTTGGTTACCTGGGTAGAAAGTGGCACGGCCCCAGAAAAGATTGATGCGTTTGTCCGGCCTAATAATGCGGAATTGCCAGCAGATTGGTCTACTCAACGCAGTCGACCATTGTGCCCATATCCTCAAATTGCCAAGTACAACGGAAGTGGCAGTATTGAGGACGCCGCAAGCTTTACCTGCAGTACCCCGGAATAACCGTTCCGAGCTCCCTTTTGCGTTCTTTTTAAGTTCGTTTCATCTTTCAGCCTGAACATCTGTTCAGGCTGCTTTTTTTGTTAACTTGACTAAGTGTCAGCGTTAAATCCGCTATTTATCGGTAAAACTGCCTAGCTTCAGCGCAATAGTAAGAAATTTCTAGTTATTATTCAGTAAGATATATTTTGGCCTGATTACTGCTTTGAAAGTTTGTTCTCCGAAAGCCACGCTGTGGCAACTCTGGGACAACTTCCCGACCGCGGGATTCACTGCAGTGGCTGCCCAACAGTCAGTGAGTCCCGCTCCTTTTCTCTCGGACACCATTACCCAGCAGTTGCCCTGCCGACACTCAGCAAGGCTAATTTTTGCTGGCGAGAAAGCTTCTTGATCTGTATCTCACGCTTGAGTGCCTCACTGCGACTGCCCACCAGCTCCTGATAGACCAACTGCAACGGTGCCTTGCCCTTTAAGTATTTGGCCGCCCTTGGCCCACCGCCTTGGTGCTCAACAAAACGGCGATTCACATCGGTGGTGACACCGGTATACAACTCGCCATCACGGCAGCGAATAATGTATAGCGACCACGAACTCATTTATATCCCAGCAAACCGAGGAAGAAAGCGTACTCCAGCGCGGTATCTTCATAGCTGCTGTAGCGGCCACTCTTGCCGCCGTGCCCCGCACTCATATCAACATGCAGCAGTAACAGATGATCATCAGTTTTATACTCACGAAGTTTCGCCACCCACTTGGCGGGTTCAAAGTACTGCACCTGGGAATCATACAAGCCGCTGGTCACCAACAGGTTGGGGTAGTCCTGATGTCTGACGTTGTCGTAAGGCGAATAGCTCAGCATATAATCGAAATAGGGCTTGTCATTGGGATTACCCCACTCATCGTACTCATTGGTAGTCAGCGGAATCGATTCATCCAGCATGGTGGTTACAATATCCACAAATGGCACATGAGCGGCCACCGCCAGATACAGCTCCGGCGCTTGATTGACCACTTCGCCCATCAGTAAGCCGCCCGCACTGCGCCCTGCCGCTAGCACCTTACCGGCAGCGCCATACTTTTCTTGCAGCAAACCACGGGTCACATCCACAAAATCGTTAAAACTATTCTGCTTATGCAGCATCTTGCCGTCTTGGTACCAGTGTCGTCCGAGCATTTCGCTGCCACGCACATGGGCAATGGCATATACCACGCCGCGATCGAGCAAACTGATAATATCATCATGAAATGCTGGTTCGATCACAATGCCATAGGCACCGTAGCCGTAGACATACAGCGGATTGGTACCATCGCGTTTGAATTTATCTTTGCGATACACCAGCGTAACTGGTACAGGAGTGCCATCGCGGGCAGTGATCCGTAACCGTTCGGTGCGGTAGTTCGCGGCATCAAAGCCGCCCAATACCTTTTCCTGTTTCAGCAGTGTGCGGCGCCCAGGAAAATCTAACTGGTAGTCATAAATGGTTTCCGGCGTTGATGGGCTGGAATAATACACCCGCAAGTCGCGGCTGTGCTGACTGGGGTTAACATCTAGCCCTACCACATACGCGGCATCGTCAAACTGCAATTCATAGCCACGAGTCGTATCGGCATCCGGATAAATACGGATATGACTCAGCCCCTGCTCGCGGGTTTGCAACACCAGAAAATCATCTAGCAGCAAGAAGTCTTCCAGCAATACATCTGGACTGTGGGGGATCACCGATTGCCAGTTAGCTTTATGACTCGCTTTGCTGATGTTGACTTGCATCAAGCGGAAATTCTGCGCTTGCCAGTTAGTCAGTATGTATAACTCGTTACCGCGTTTGGCAACGCTGTACTCCACCCCTTCTTCTCGTGGCGTAACCGCTAAAAATTCCCCCAACGGAGCATTGGCATCGAGCCATGAGACTTCACTGGTGGTGGTGCTTTCATGGGTCAATACAATGCGGGTCTCATCCAGCGTTTTCCCTAAATCAAGATAATAGGCATCATCCAGTTCGTGATACACCAAGACATCTGCGGACTGCGGTGTACCCAATTTGTGGCGGAAGACCCTATCACCTAACAGGGTTTGTGGATCTTTCGCAATATAGAACACATAACGTCCGTCATTGCTCCACACCACGTCGCCATCAACGTCGGTGAGCTTATCCGCTAATAACTGCCCACTGTGCAGATCCTTAAAGTAGACGGTATAGATGCGGCGACTGAGCGTGTCTTCCGCAAACGCCAGTAACGATTCATCAGGACTGACACTGGTGCCGCCGAGACTGTAAAATTCATGCCCGGCCGCCCGCTGATTGGTATCTAGCAACAGCTGTTCCGGGCCGTTAAGCGCGCTGCTGCGTGCCAATAGTGGGTATTCCTGTCCTTGCTGGTAACGGCTGTAATACCAATGCTTATGCCAATGATAAGGTACCGAGCTATCCTCAGCGGCGACTCTTGCTGTCAGCTCTTTAAACAGTTGCTGTTGCAGCGGCTTAAACGGCTGTAATTTAGCGGCGGTATAAGCATTTTCCTGCTGTAGATAATCCAGTACTTGCGGATCACTATGGCTGTCATCGCGCAACCAATAGTAGTCATCCGTCCGAGTAACCCCGTGCAACGTCATTGCATGGGGGATTTTCATCGCCACCGGGGCGGTGATTGCTGTTTGTTGTTTCATACTTTCGCATCCGCACAGCATTAGCGCTATGCCCGCCAGTCCAAGAGATACCAACAGTTTGTTCATGAGTTTTTCCTATGCCACTACAGCCGGTTTTGCGCTGTGCTCATGGCCGAAACTGCTGGCCGAAAGTGCTATAGTGAACGGCAAGTTTTATTACCGCAAGTGCCTGATCAGAAATGTGAACTACAGCCTTGTTATTTGACAATCTCAGGCGCATGCTAACTGCCGCCTGAGCATGCTCAGGCAGTATTCTCAGGGCGGGGTGTAATTCCCCACCGGTGGTAAATCGCCCAAACAGCGAAAGCCCACGAGCGCCTGATGTAATGTCAGGGTCAGCAGATCTGGTGTCCTCACCACATGTGACTATTCCAGAGCCGACGGTGTTGCTAGCAGTAGCTGGCTCAGTCCGGATGAAAGAGGATATGGCAACTGTTATACAGTCTGTCTTTCAGGCTTAAATCGCTGCAGTGGCGGTGATTAGGCTACTCCTTTCTTGCCCTGATTCTGGAAAATTCACGTTGTGATTTAAGGACTTTTACCATGAATCAGTCATTATTAGCACCTTTTGGTACTCCCAGTGAACGGGTTGAAATTGCCTTGCAAACTCTGCGCGAAGGCCGAGGCGTACTGGTGGTCGATGATGAAGACCGCGAAAACGAAGGCGACATGATTTTTGCCGCTGAAACCTTAACCAGCCAGCAGATGGCGTTATTAATCCGTGAAGGCAGCGGCATTGTCTGCCTGTGTCTGACCGATGAACGGGTCAAAGCACTGGATTTACCGCCAATGGTGACCACCAACACCAGCCAGTACGGCACACCGTTTACTGTCAGCATTGAAGCACGCGATGGCGTTACCACCGGCGTTTCTGCTGCAGACCGAGTGACGACTATCAAAGCAGCGATTGCCGATGATGCCAAGCCGGAGCATCTGGTGCGTCCCGGCCATGTATATCCACTACGCGCCCAGCCAGGTGGCGTTTTCACCCGCCGCGGTCATACCGAGGCCACGGTGGATCTGATGAAACTGGCAGGACTCAAACACGCCGGAGTATTGTGCGAAGTGACCAATCCCGATGGCACCATGGCCCGGTTACCGGAAATCATCGAGTTTGGTGCCCAACATCAGATGCCGGTACTGACCATTGAAGATATTGCCGCCTACCGCCAGTCTTTGATGGCGGATGTCGGCTAAGCCGGATTTCAATCTCAAAAAGCAGCTGCGGCTGCTTTTTTTGTTGGCGACACAGTTCACTGTTATTGTTGGAATTATCGGTAAAATCCCCATCAAATTCCGGCGAGAGCATAGCCAGCCAATCTGAGCGTGGCATAATAACCGCCAGATCAAATTTTACTGTCAGAATTAAGGTTGCTCTATGTCCATGTCTCAGGACCCTTGTGCCCGTCCGCAATTACTGCATCCCGATGACGCGGTACCAATGTTGCTGCAACAGGTTGTACCGCTATATGAAACAGAAACCGTGCCACTGACTGAAGCGCTAGGGCGGATTTTGGCGGAAGATTTATGCAGCAGTATTGAACTGCCGCCATTCAACAACTCTGGCATGGATGGCTATGCCTACCGCTTTGCCGATCTGCCAGTCAAAGGCACACTCACTGTGATTGGAAAATCGTTTGCCGGTCATCCCTATGTAGGTGAGTACCAACCCGGCAGCTGTATCCGGATCATGACCGGAGCCACCGTTCCCGAGGGTTATGACACGGTACAAATGCAGGAATATGCTGAGGTTAACGGCGACCAGGTGACACTGGAGCCCTGCAGCGAGCAGTGGGAAAATGTGCGACTGCGAGGCGGCGAAATGACCGCTGGAGCCAAAGTCCTCACCAGCGGCACTGAAATTCGCGCCGCCGAGATGGGCATTATCGCCACTATCGGCATCAGTCACCTACGGGTATTCCGCCGTGCCCGCGTCGCATTTTTCTCAACGGGCGATGAACTGCGCCCGGTTGGTAGTGAACTGGCACCAGGACAAATTTATGATTCAAACCGCTATTCCATCAAAGGCTTGCTGATTAAAGCGGGTGTGGAATGGATTGATCTTGGCGTGATTAAAGATGATCCAGAAGCTATCCGTCAGGCTTTCCGTGAAGCCGCCGCCCGCGCCGATATGGTACTCACTTCTGGCGGAGTTTCAGTGGGCGAAGCAGATTTCACCAAACAGGTGCTGGATGAAGAAGGCAAAATCACCTTCTGGAAACTGGCCATGAAGCCTGGCAAACCCTTTGCCATGGGCAAAATAGGTGAAGCGATATTCTGTGGGTTGCCGGGTAATCCGGTGTCGTCTATGGTCACCTTCTACAAGCTGGTGCTGCCACTACTGCGCAAACTGCAAGGGCATAAAGCTGTAACCCCTTTAAAAATCAAAGCTGTACTGACCAGCGCCATTCGCAAAAAGCCGGGGCGGGTTGAGTATCAGCGCGGCATCCTAAATCACAATATTGATGGCACCTTGCAGGTCAGCACCACAGGATCACAAGACTCTTCGCAGCTGAGTTCTATGCACTTAGCCAACTGCTTTATTGTGCTGGAACAACAGCAAGGCAATACTGCGGCGGGCGAGTTGGTCACCGTAGAACCTTTTAACAGCGTGTTGTGCTGACGGAGCGCCGCTAATGGAGCAGATTGACGATATTCTCAGCGACAGTGAAATGCTGCGTTACAGCCGCCAGATATCTATAAAAGGCATGGATATTGAAGGGCAAGAGCAGTTAAAACTAGCGAAAGTGCTGATGATTGGTGCGGGTGGTTTGGGCTGCACCGCGGCGCAATATTTAACCGTTGCCGGCATCGGCCAGTTAACGCTGGTGGATTTCGACACTGTAGAGCTTTCCAATCTGCAACGTCAGGTACTGCATCTAGAGCGCAATGTTGGCCAACCCAAGGTGGTATCGGCACAAGAAAAGTTACGCGAACTCAACCCGCATGTGGCTATCCGCACCATCAATCAGGTGCTGGACGATGCTGAGATAGACGCGCTGGTGGCAGAGCACACTATCGTCTTGGACTGTACCGATAATGTGGCGGTGCGGGAACAGTTGAACAAGGCCTGTTTTCATCACCAAATACCGCTGGTATCAGCCGCCGCAATCCGCATGGAAGGGGTGGTCACCATCTTTAACTATCAGCGCGATATGCCGTGTTATCACTGTTTTTCCAGCCTCTTTGGCGAGCAGCAGTTGAGTTGCGTGGAGTCTGGCATTCTGGCACCAGTGGTAGGACTGATGGGCTGCTTGCAAGCCACCGAAGCGATCAAAGTGATCGCCGGGCTCGGTAAACCGCTTTATGGCCGCTTGCTGATGGTCGATGCCATGACCATGGAATTTCGCGAGATGAAGTTACCGAAACAGCCCCACTGCCCGGTATGCCATGCCAGCTGAGTGTTAACTGTCAGTAGTTGCCAGTGCACTATAGGTTTTACGCCAAGCACTGGGGCTACTGCCAACTTCCCGGCGAAATGCCTCTCTTAATCCAGCGGCGCTACCAAAACCACAGGCTGCGGCAATCTGCTCCACCGACATGCGGCTGGACTCCAGTAACGACTGCGCCCGTCTTACCCTAGCGCCATAAAGCCACGCCATAGGCGATATTCCCGTTTGCTCGTGAAAGCGCCGACTCAGGCTGCGCTGGCTGATACAGGCGCGTTGTGCCAGTGTTTTCAAGGTCAGAGGTTGATGGAGCTGATCCAGCATCCACAACTGCAAGTCTTGCAAGGGTGATGCCGCATGCTCGTTATGGCGGTATAGCTGTTGTGCTTGTGAACCTTGCCGCGCTAGTGGCATAACCAGCATATCTGCTACTTTTTCTGCCACTTGTACCCCAAAATCTCGGCTAATCATATGTAGACACAAGTCCTGTCCGGCAGCGAGCCCGGCCGATGTTAATAACTGGCCGTTATCGACAAACAGCACATCGGATTCCATTTTAATGGCGGGATAGCACTGTGCCAGCGTCTCCACCAGCGTCCAGTGCGTCGTTGCTCGCAAGCCGTTTAGCAGTCCGGTCGCTGCGAGAATTGCGGCTCCGGTACAAATAGAGGCCAAACGAATGCCCTGGGCCGCTACCTGCTGCAACACCTCAATGACCTGCGGCTGATGGAATTCCAGCATCTGTAGATTACCGGGAATGATCACGGTATCCGCATAAAACAACTCGGACAGCGGCGCTACCTCGTTGATGGTGACAGCACCGCTACGCGCTATAGGTTTGGGGCCACAGAAAAACACCTCATACAAGGCTGTGCCTTCGCTGCTACGCGCCATAGGAAACATTTGTTGCGGGATCGCCAAATCAAACAGCACCACCTCATCGACGGCCAAGATGGCCAAACGATGGCGATCAGATTGTCGGCAAATAACAGCTGACATTGTTACACTCCACAGAAACCCTATCGCGCCAATCTATCCTAAGCCACCACATGGCACCAAACTCAGCGCCACTAAATGGCCGGCAGCTCACACTCTATCAACGTTGGCCAGATCCTTACGTTTTCTGGCGGCATCGCCCCTTTCGGTCATACCGCGACCGCTCTATTGTGGCCCAGCATTAATCTTATCGGAGGAATTATGGATCGCAGAGATTTTACCCTTTCCTGTTTGGGAGGCATTGCCGCAATGAGTACCGCCGCATTTACGGGTAACGTGAGTGCCACCCCAGCAACGGCACACCAGCAATTGCCTGCTGACCCGACTAAACCACATATTGCATTTGTTATCTATGACGGCATGACCGCACAGGATCTGATAGGTCCGGTAGAAGTGCTGGCCAACAGTCATTTCAACGTGGATTTTGTCTGGCGCGACAAAAATCCGGTATTTGCTGAAAACCGTGCTAATCGCCAGTTGGGCTTTTTGCCAACGGCCACTTTCAATGAACTACAACATACCGATATTCTGTTTGTGCCGGGAACCAGTAACCCTTATTTGCAGATGCGTCAGCAGGATATGGTTGATTGGGTAGCACAGGTGGGCGCTCACGCAAAATGGGTGACCAGTGTCTGCAGTGGTTCCTTTATTCTGGGGGCCGCCGGATTGCTGAAAGGTTACCAAGCAACCTCTCATTGGGCACTTAGAGACAATTTGCGTTATTTCGGTGCACAACCTGTAGCACAACGTGTTGTGCGTGACCGTAACCGGGTGACTGGCGCAGGGGTGACTTCCGGCATTGATTTTGCGCTACAACTGTTAGCGTTATTGACCAATGAACAGTTAGCACAAGCCACCGAGTTGACACTAGAATACGATCCGCAACCACCCTATCACACCGGTTCGCCCAAAGTGGCACCGGCAGCATTGGTCGAGGCTTCCCGCAACGGTTACTTGCAGCACTTAGCCCAAATCGAACCCGATAGTACGCAGCAGTTGTTGCATACCGCCAAACGCTTAGGGGTACAGTTGAGCTGACGCTATGCCCGGCAGCAGATTTCTTTCCTGCCGGGCAAATTCAACAGATGTTGCTGGTTTCACGTACATTTCTTCTATATCTTGATCTGATCGTCATTGATATTTTCAGGATATATGCGCAATGGAACACAGCGTTTTTGACCGGACCAGCACCGATGACAAGGTGATCGGTAATAGCCTGTACAATCTGATTATCGGCATTACCTTGTTGTGGGGGTTCGCCATCAACTATCTGATGGTCAGCAATATCGACCCGCAGGGTATTGCCAGTATCAATCCTTGGCTGTTTTTTGGTGGTTATTTTATTAGCTGTTTTGCGGGGATCTATCTGTTTCAGAAATCCGATAACCCGCTAGTCAGCTTTATTGGTTACAACCTTGTCGTGGTGCCATTTGGCTTAATCATCAATCTGGTCGTCAGTCAGTATCAGCCAGACTTAGTCGTTGAGGCGCTGCGCATCACCACGCTGGTCACCCTCGGTATGATGGTGCTGGGCACACTTTTCCCGGCGTTCTTTGCGCGGATAGCGGGCGCCTTGACCATCGCGCTGTTACTGGTGATCGTGGTGGAACTGATTGAACTGTTTTTCTTCAAAACTCACCACGGTATTCTCGACTGGATTGTCGTGCTGATTTTCTGTGGTTATATCGGTTATGACTGGGGTCGCGCCAACGCCATTCCTAAAACCGTGGATAATGCCATCGATAGTGCTGCGGCACTGTATATGGATATCATCAACCTGTTTTTGCGAATTCTGCGTATTCTTGGTAATCGCCGCTAAACCACCAGCCAGCATTGGCTGCGCCTGAATGTGGCAGTCATACTGAAGTTGTTATTTTACCGATATTTGTCAATGGAGAGAATCTTCGATATGCACCCGGTCGATACGGGCAAAGCCTATGATCAGCTTGCAACCATCTGGGACAGTGACAGTTTCAATCGCCTTAACGGCATTAAGCAACACCAGCGTGCACTCAAGTTTTGCAAAAACATGGGCAGCGCACTGGACATAGGTTGTGGCTGTAATGGCCGTTTTATCGATCTTTTAGCAGCCAAAGGATTGCAACCGGAGGGGCTGGATGTTTCCGGAGAAATGATCCGGTTGGCCCAGCTTCGCCACCCACAATATTCGTTTTATCACGCGGATATCTGTCAGTTTACCCTACCTAAAACCTACGATTTTATCACCGCTTGGGACAGCATCTGGCATATTCCACTAACGCAGCAACGCCAGGTGATCACCAAGATTATTGCTGGCTTAAACCTCGGTGGCATCTTCATCTTTTCCTTTGGTGGCGTTGCCTCTGAGGGTGAACACAGCAACAACGTTATGGGGCCAGAAGTTTATTATTCCACCCTGGGAACCCAAGGCTTTTTATCATTGCTGCTGCAACTTGGCTGCCAGATAAAACATCTGGAATATGATCAACATCCTGAACTGCATACCTATCTGATCGTGGAAAAAACGTAAACGGCCCATTCTCCGGCGTGAATTTCTTGGTACTTAATGTTACTCAGCGCCACCATAAGTTGAGGTGTAATAACTCATACATGCTGTGACGGTTTTGATTATTTATATAGGGTGGCTTGAGCGCACGCCTACACAACTCACTTCTGGACAATTCCGAGTTAAAGCATTAAATCTAACTCGACAGTTTCAGATAAGAATTTCTATGAAAAGAATGCAACACAAGAGCAGAGGAATAGAATGGAGATTCACTATCTTTGTTGATAAAATATTGCTATTCATTGCATAGTTTTGCCAAGCTGTTCCAAAATGCCGAGACAGAATGACTATTATTCCTGACGGCTTTACTTAAGCAATTACAATAAAGCTCAGTCACTTCATGTAAGGCATCTATTACTAGCTTTCTGGCTTCTTGTGGAGTTAATTCTAGAAATTCGTCAGTCACAAGTGGCATAAGTAAACATTCCAATAGAAGCTGAATAACTTGATCACTCAAAGTTTCGCAAGAAGTCAGTGATTGCAACAGTGCCAGCATTACATTCTCCACCCCAGAATCTGCTTCTTTTAATAGAGCTTTTTCCATTAGCTTAAATAAGCAGGCTTCTACAAGAAATTTGATATTGCTTGGTTCCCAATTAGATGAATGTGCTTCTATGTAACTCTTTAATGAACCTAGCTGAACAGTATCGCCTTCATGGATAACTCTATGTAGGCAAGTATAAGCAATAGAACTTAAGTTGTTATGGATGTTTAAATCAATCAGATTATGGATAACTTCAATACTAGAGTTATTGATAATCTTTTCCTGAAAATCATCTGGTTGAAGCGGGATGGATGAAAAACCTTGCAAAATAAATCTAGTGAAATGATCGATACAAAAATGCCCTATATTAAGGCTGATTGCCAAAGCGTGACTCATTAGGAAACTATGTGTAAATACATCCCGTAGCTTTAGCTTAATATTCAACGGAATATTGAGTTTTGAATCAGAATGTTTCTGTGACCTTTCCAAAATTGATGTCAAATGACTAATAAAATCGCTAGATAATGAAACTTCGCCATTAAAATCTTCAAAATAAACGGTGCAGTATTTTTCATTAAGTACAGGCCGTTTACCTTTATATATATCACAGTATTGACTCAATAGATCATATACATATTCGGTCATGTGCCACGTACAATTATTGAATATGTCAGGTCCGAGAAAAGCAAGAAAGACAGCTGTCATCTCGTCAATAACAAAATCGGTACATAGTGATTTTTCGTATACAACTTTACTCGTATTAATTTCAATTCTTACATCTGGACATAATACAGCTAAAATTGCTTTTTCAAAATTATTCTGACCGTTTACATGACGAAATTTCATATCCACAGGAAATGATTGCCTCATCAAAGGTTTCAGTTTTTCTCTTGACTCCTGGATAAGAGCGGTTAACTTTTCAAGTTCAGCAATTATTTCTTCAGCGGTCGCGTCTTCAGGTAGGTTAATGATGTGAAAAACTTCTTTTTCATCATCGTCCATTATTTCCATAGCAATTTGGTAAGCAGCAATAATTGGGGACATTTTTTCAGTTAGCGTGAACATTTTTACAGGCAATAATAATGCATCCCCATTTTTAGCTTCCATCAGTTTTTTTGCTACTATCCCATTGATGTCAATTAGATATTGTGGACATTTCGAAACAAATATTTTTCTCACGACCAGCTTAATATTTGATTGATGGTTTCCAGTATATTTAAAGGCATGTAGATACTTACCTACTGCCATTGGCCAACTTTGCTGATAAAAGTTTTAGCTTGCGTGAAATATAAGTTTAAAATAGTATTTAGCGTTATTCTGTGGGTCATTCAAGAACCAATCGATGATACGCTCTCCTACATCCTCTATTCTGTGGGAAAAATAAAATGCTAATTGCCAAGAGTAATCGTCGAAATAATTATCAAAGACACTTAATGGCACTTCATATGTGAGTTTCCTCGCATTTTCTTGGTCTTGCATATAAACAGAATTAAGGTATCGTACCCACAAGTACACAAGCTTTCTTTTTTCATAATCTTCCAAAGATACCTTTTTTTGATAATTATCAATGCTTT
The DNA here is from genome assembly GCF_014651955.1 of Shewanella fodinae. GTDB lineage: Bacteria > Pseudomonadota > Gammaproteobacteria > Enterobacterales > Shewanellaceae > Shewanella > Shewanella fodinae. The sequence continues at coordinate 53,197 of NZ_BMXW01000009.1, forward strand.
TACGAAGTAAATGTGATGCTATCAGGTAGTCGTTTTGGTTTTCTGCAATTAGTGAGAAAAGGGTTACCACTTCATCAAGATATTTTTCTTCATTAGAAAGACGGTTTAGTTTATTCTCTAACGTTTGGAACTGCCTTGATGCATGCAGATAACATAAGTGAGAGTAAAAATATTCAGATAACCATGGAACGTCATCCCCAAAAAACATATCTGTCAGTAACAAGGCTAACTCTGGGTATCCATTTATTGCTAATTCTTGAGTAACAATGTTAATAAATGAAGGATTTAAACTGGTGTTTTTAAATGAATTTATTGCGCTCTCAATGTTTTCATATGGAAACTCATTTCTTTCAAGAATAGGAGAACTTAATGCCGCTAATGCGATTAGATTAGCATTGGATGCTATAGTGTTTTTTTCAGACAACCGATTTAATGTGCCAACGATAAGATCATTATCCCCGCTTTGGTAGAGAAGATTACAAACATTAAATTTGCAAATTTCTTCCTCCTTCTGATTAACTAACATTAGCATGAGTTCTTCTGGTTCGCATTGATGCAATGCTTCATAACCCTCATTCAAAGTACACAAATATCGATTTTGAAGTACTTCGATATCAAAGAAATTTTTGGTCTCTATAATTTTTCTATTTCTCTCTATGCAATCATTCATAGATTCATTCGTCATGTATGAATAGCAGAAAAAATTGCAAAGGATGTGCATCAATTTAAAATCTGGAAATTCAAGTGCATCAATCAATAAAACAAGTTCTGTACATAACTTGTCAAACTCTACTTTATCCTTATATGATAGACGGTAAAAATCCTTATTAATTTTATTTTGAATTGATATGCACTGTAGAATTATATTTTCCCGCTCAAACTCTCTTAATGGGTTTAATTTTTTTAACTTTTCTAATGCTTTACTAGCCAGAGTGAACATAGAAAGATTCACAGAACTATCAAATAGTGCAAAAAGTTCAAAATCCGACAGTGTTGAAAAAACTTCATCGTTCTTATTAATTATTTCTAAGTCTTCTCTTTTTGCCAGTTTGGTAATGTAAAAATATCTAGGAATACTTATATCATTAAGAGTCTTGGATATATCTTCAAATCTTTGACGAGCTATGTCAAAACCTCTTTTTTGCTCAATTAGTTTGAGTAGTGCTGCTTCTGCTAATCCCTTTGTGAAGCTGGATAATTGTTGAGATGTGTTATAAGCTTCGATTCTATTAAGGTCATCAGTCGCTACCTCATTACTATCAACCAAAATTATCTTAAGGCACGAAACGGCTAGTTTTGCCTCTTGGTTTAAAGTCGGGATCCCGCTGATTGTTTCCAAGCGCTGTAATGCAGAGCTTACTTTCCCTTCCTGCAAAGACTTAAGTATTTGGATAAGATTAGGTTTAATTGGTTCGAGGCTTAGGGCGTCTGTAACATGATTAACGATACTGTTGATAACTCCATTGTTGACATATTTATCCCCTTTAAATGCATCACCTGCTCCATTACTGGTGATAGTACACGTAGTCATTAATACCTCTTACCGAATTTTATGTATAAGAATAGAGTTGAGAGCAAGTCCAGTGTAATGCACTCACAGAGTATAGTCAGGAGGGATAATCTGTGTTGTAAGCTAGTGATCGCTACTGTCGCTGTCATTATTTACAATAATCTTATCTCCGCTAATCTTGTCACCATAGAATGCGTCACCATCACCGTTAGCAGTGATATAGACTACGTGTTTAGGTTGAGAATTCAACTCATTAACAATAGCTTTCAATCGAGTGTTTGCCTCAATAATTGCAGAAAGTTGTTCCTTAGAATCTACGTTTTTAAACTCTTCCTTATCAATCTCTTGGGCGATGCTGGCTGCAACAGTAGAATTTAAATTTACGAAATTTTCTAATGCAGCTTTTACATAAGCAGCAGTTGGCTTGATAGATGACTTAACCAAGTCATAAAGTGCTCCACCTAGGAGAGCGCTAGTAACAAATTCCATAAACTTCCTTTCCCTAAATCTATGTATATCGCGAGCCATTATTATACAAGCGCTTTCTATGTGTTCGAAAGCTCTGGTACGGTCTGATTTCTATAGACACTCTGTAGTATTACTAAAATTTGGTCAATCAGTGTGTATCACACCTAGCCAAAATTTATGATGCTGACTCGCAATGGGGCAAAACCAGGCTAGGGCAATCGGTCAGATATGGTCACATCAAGGAAAGAAACAACCTAAAAAATTGTGTTCAGACCAATCCGGTTAAGGCCATGTTAACCATCTGCAACCGCCTTGAAATGACTTTACCTTTTGTAACCTAAGAGTGCTTCTTGGGCCGCCGCTTTGGTGGCAGTATGACGGCTATAAAGCATTTACTGAGGATATGCTTACCATGCAGAAGTTTCTGATTTCTGGCCTGACCGCCTTAAGTCTGGCCGTTACCCCCATCCTTGTGTACGCCCACGATGGTCATGATGAACGCGGCTATGAACACGGGCATCATGGCGATCCGCACCACGGTCATGCAGGTAACATTATTGTGGTTAATAACAATGTACACCGTTCAGCACCACATGTGATGTCCTATCACGGCAATGCGCTGGCCGATTTGGCAACTTTCGCGGTATTTGCAGGGATTACTTACGCTATCGTGGGGGACAACTATTATCGCCAGAGCGGAGATCAGTACATTTATGTCCAGAATCCTCCCGCTGGCAACTATACCGTGGTCAGTACTCCAACCGTTGTAACAGGCAGCAGCACCCTAACACCAGGCACCGTAGTGGACGTAATTGCCGGGGTGACCAAAAAAGTCGCCTATGACGGACGGTTATATTATTGCGCGAATGGTATTTGGTACTTGCCGTTGGATGGTGGAAAGCAATTTGTGGTAGTGAACGCGCCGTATTGAGCTTCCTGACAACAACACTTGAGACCAGTTAAATTGGACGGAATGGCAATTGTGCTCAGGTAGCACAATTGCCGCTAACGCTGCGGCCAGTTGAGCGACCAAGGTTCACCCCAAACTTGCAACTGGTTGGCAACTGCGGGCGTTTGAAACTGACTGCCTGTTTGCGGCGGACACAGATAGCGAAACACCTGCCCTTGCCAATGAAACTCCAAACCGTAGGCGTGCAGATAACCACGTTCAGTAATGGTTTGAGCGTCACCGTACAAGCTATCGCCGAGGATTGGCACGCCCAGACTACTCAGTGCCACCCGCAGTTGATGGGTTTTACCACTCAAGGGTTTTAGCAAATACAGTCGCAACCCTTCCGCCACTGACTGGCTAAAAAACTGTGTAATGGCAGGATTGGCGGTAGTTCGCAGCAGTTTATACATGCCGCGACGAGATTTAGCCATATCGCCAATCACCCAGCCCTGTTTTTTCTTCGGTTTGCCGCTCGCTAATGCTAGATAGTATTTCTGCACCTGGTGCTGGCTAAACATGGCGGTAAATCCAGCTGCGGCGGCAGAAGATCGTGCCAGCAGCAACAATCCTGACGTCATGGTATCGAGCCGATGCACCGGATACAGCTTGATGTTTAAGTCGGCTTCCAACTGCGCCACCAGCCCGGCAGTGCCATCCTGGCTATGGAAATGCACGGCCGGGGCTTTATCCACCACAATGAAATCCGCCTCAGTGGCGAGCAGACGATAGTTATCAGGATTGGTCATGAAGGGTGCTTCTGTCCATCGGCTATTCAGGCACGCGGGAAGTTAAGAATAACTTTCAGCCCCGGCTGGTTATCGGTGAGGTTAATTGTCGCATGATGGCGCGATAAAATCGCTTTTACCATCGATAGCCCCAAACCACTGCCCTGCTCATGTCGGCTGGGATCAAGCCGCACCAATCGTTCAAACACCTTTTCACGGGCTGCTTCCGGGATACCAGGGCCATTGTCACTGATCTCAATACTGCCACCGCGCTGGCGAATACAGATACTGGCGCCCTCACCGGCATATTTGATGGCGTTGTCCACTAAATTGAACAGCGCTTGAAATAACAGATGTTTATCGCCAGAAACAACATAATCCTCGTTGGTTTCCAGCGTTAGTGTTTGCTGGCGCTCTTCCGCCAGAGCTTCTGCCATTTCCCGCAAGTCGGCACACAGATCATGCAAACTCACCGGTTGTAATTCCAACGCCTGCTGGCCTTCTTCAATACGCGTCAGTGACAGCATAGCGTTAAAGGTTGCCAAGCAGTGATCCAGCTCATCGGTCAGTTCGCCGCAACGTTCGGCTAAGCGTTCCGGTGGCTGATAGGGCAACTGCTCCAGCCCAATGCGCAAATGCGACAGCGGTGTGCGCATATCGTGGGCAATGTTATCGGTTACCCCCCGCACTGCGTGCAGGTTATGCTCCAGCGTGTCCAGCACCCGATTAAATTGCGCCGCCAGCAGATCAAACTCATCCTGCTTGCCACTGACAGGCAAGCGCGTGTTGTAATAACCTTTTTCAATACGTTCACTCAAACGGTTGTAATGGACCAAGCGGCTGAGTAACCCTTTGGAGAACAGGTAACCCACCACCAGCGCCAACACGATAGTCAGCGCCAACGCGGTTAATGCTGCACTGACAAATTTATCAATCAATGCCGCTAAATGGTCGGTGCGGGTGGCGATTAACACGGGGCCATAACGGGTCATCACCACGCCGCCGGTGAGAATATGCAGTTTTTCCGGGCCACCGGTAAATATTGGAAATTCGCGGGTATTGGGCAACAACGGCATGTTTTCTGGCATCAGTGTTAACGAGCCGACCATCTCTACTCCGCCTTGCCAGGCAATTAATGCGGTACGTGAATCTGAGGCACGGATCTGTGCCGCAAATGCCCGCCGATCAACAGTCAGAGATAACTGCTGATAGCGCTGGGCTTCTGATAATAGATGTTGCCGAACTTGAGCCTGCTGCTCCGTCACCAGTTGGCGGTACAACACCAGCAGCAAGGTGCCGATGATTAACATCACCAGCACCGAGAAAATAACAGTAATGCGCCAAGCACTGCTTCTAAAGGGCTTAATAACCTTTGCGGAGACGATAGCCAGCACCTCGTATGGTTTCGATCAGCTCGCCGTGCCCAAGATCTTCAAATTTACGCCGCAGTTTGGCGATGTGAACATCGATGACATTAGTGCGCGGGTCGAAGTGATAATCCCATACCGCCTCAAATAACAATGTGCGACTGACCACCTGATTGGCGTGTTCCATCAGGTACTTCAGCAACAAAAACTCCTTTGGCTGCAGCAACAGTTCTTCTTCATTGAGGGTGACGGTGCGGGTCAGTAATTCCATGCGTAATGGCCCGACTCGTAAGTCGGTTTTCGCCGGTTGTGACTGCCCACGTTGCATCAGTTTTTCTGCACGCACTAGCAATTCAGAAAAAGCAAACGGCTTGGTCATGTAATCATCACCACCGGCGCGCAACCCTTTAACCCGTTCATCCACATGGCTGAGCGCGGACAGGATCAACACCGGTGTTTGATCGCCGGTAGCCCGTAGCGCTGCCAGCAGTTTCAAGCCATCGAGCCCAGGTAACATACGATCGAGGATCAGCAATTCAAACTGTCCTGTCGTCGCCAACATCAAGCCCTGCTGACCATCGGCGGCAGTTTCGATACTGTGGCCCTGTTCTAAGAAGCCCTTGACGATATATTCCTGGGTGGTGGCGTCATCTTCGACCAGTAATATCTTCATCTGTTAATCCCATTTCAGTAACGGCAATTGCCGCTGATGTTCAATGTCATATGCAAGTTTGTGGCTGCCATTTTCATCCAGCACTTTAAGTTCTAGATAACTGATCCCTAAGTCTTGATCCAACTCCGCCTGTTGCAAATAACCGTTGTTGTGAACTAAGGCTAACTGGGTCAGCATGGAAAACCGCTGCTGGCGTTGCTGTAACATCAGCGCTAGCGCCAAAGGTGGCGCATCCTTGGCAAGCCTGCGCGTGTGGTTGTCGAGCACTTTGCCATCAACGCCATCCAAGGTTAGTTCACTTTGATTACGGCTACGGGGGTCAACCAGTGTAAACCGATATACCAGTTTACCGTCGTTGATTTCAGCAATAAATTCAATGATCTCACCCAGATTCTGCGCTTCGGCACTGGCAATCGCGGCAGCCGGAACCAAATGCTGACCATCTCTAAATAAGCTGAGCATCGGCGATGGCGCTGCGAATGCAGCAGAACACCACAACAACAGGGTTGCCAATATCAGCCTCATGTCGCCTCCATCCAAGCAGACTGCCGTAGAAATCGCTTTTTTACATTCATTTAATGGTTATCAGCCAATTGCATATGGTCAATTTCCACTTCTGGACCGAAGCGGGTATTGCCGACTTTGCCCGTCAGTGTCAGTGGTGTATCACCTTTGACGTCAATATGACGCCATAATGCATTGTCAATTTCGACTTTCAGTTCACCACTCTGATCGCGAAACAGATAATGTTCGCCACCCAGCGCCTTGATCAGATAGCCTTGCAACGCTACCTGTGTATCAAGGTCTGCACCCTTGGCAGCTTGCGCTGTTGTCACCGAGGCACTCGCCATCGCCGGTGCAGTGACGACCAGTAACGCGCCTAATAACCCGCAAATTCTTTTGGTCATCATGCATACCTCCTGAAATATTGGGCAATTTAGTATACGGAAGGTTGCTTTAAACCTGCATGGAAACAAGATTAAGTTTTGATCATCTGTCGGAGGATATGCAGGCTGGTTCATGTTCCAGCAAGTGGATAAGGTCAGATTTCAGGGCGACTTCTGTTTGCAAGCCTGCCGCAAGGGCCAATTTCTGCACCAGATGCAATGGCACCTCGGCATGCAGCTGATAAGCAATACTGGCAATGCTCGCCACTAAGCGCACGGATTCCCCCATCACCAGCAACGAGTCAATAGTGACCGACAGCTTGTTGTAACTGCGGCTCAAGCGGCCACTGCTGATGGCGTTAAAGCGGATGCCTTGATTGGGGATCACCCAGCGCACATGCTCACCACAACGCTGACGCGCATCGGTGTTACAGGCAATTTTCTGTTCGCCAAACTGCAACCACTGCAGTTGCTGCTGCTCGTCATACGGTAAGACCTTGGCATCAAAGATATTACGCAAGCCCATCTGCCGCGCCACAGCTTCATTACGCGGCTTAAGCAACACCTGCCGTGGCTCCCCCTGCTGCAACATCTGCCCTTGGCTGATCAATACCAGTTTATCCGCCAGCAGCAAGGCCTCGTTAATATCATGGGTCACCATGATAACCGGGATCTGTAACTGACTCTTCAAACGCGCCAGCTCGATATATAAGCGCTCACGAGTCTCTCGATCCAATGCCGAAAACGGTTCATCCAGCAATAATACCGAAGGCTCCCGCGCCAACGCTCGCGCCAGCGCCACCCGCTGTTTCTGCCCACCGGATAACTGATGTGGCAACCGCTCGGGTAATCCCTGCAGATTTACCCGTTCCAGCCACTGTAGCGCCCGTTGTCGCCGTTGTGATTTGGGTAGATGGTCAAGACCCGCCATCACATTAGCCTGTGCGCTGAGATTGGGGAACAAACCATAGTGCTGTGGCACGTAGCCCAGATGACGTTGTTGTGGTGACAAGTTAATTCCGTCAGCAAACCACAACTGTTCGCCACAACGGATTTCACCGGATTGTGGCTGATTGAGTCCGGCAATCATCCGCAGCAAGGTTGTCTTACCGCCACCAGAAGGGCCAACAACGGCGAGTAATTCCCCGGCACGACAACTGAACTCGGCCTGCAGCGGAATACCATTCAGCTGTGAAATATGCACATGCAGATCGCCGCGAGCCTTCATCGATGACGCTCCATCCGCCGCGACAGCGCCGTAGTCAATGCCAGTGTGGAGATAGCAAATAACAACAGCAGCAATGACATATTACCGGCAGCACTGAAATCAAACGCCTGCACATTATCGTAAATCGCAATGGAGATAGTTTTAGTCTCTCCAGCGATGGAACCGCCCATCATCAGCACGACGCCAAATTCGCCCAGCACATGAGAAAAACACAAGACTAATGCGGTGAGAATTCCCGGCCATGCCAGCGGCAGTTCCACCCGAAACAGTTGTTTCAGACGCCCCATACCACAACAGGCACTGGCATCGCGCACCTCTTGGGGGATCGCTTCAAATGAACGCTGAATGGGTTGTACGGCAAATGGAATATTGACCAGCACTGACGCCAGTACCAGACCAGAAAAATGGAACACCAACTGCACATCAAAATATTGTTGTAGCAGTTGGCCGATAAAACTGTCACTGCCCAAGCTGACCAATAAGTAATAGCCGATGACCGTTGGCGGTAGTACCAACGGCACCATAATCAAGGCTTCTAACCAGGACTTACCGGGGAAACGCTCGTAGGCCAGCGGCCTCGCAATAATCACGGCCAGTGGGATCAGTATCAGCACACTGATGGCGGCCAATTTGATCGACAACCACAGTGACTGCCAGTCCATCAATGGCCCTCTTCTGGCAGCGCAAAACCATAGGCGCGGAACACTGCTCGAGCAGGTTCGCTTTGCAGGTAACGGTAGAAGTCTTGGGCAACATCCCCCGCGCCTTTAAGCAACACCATACGTTGCGTCAACGGGTGGTGTTGCTCGTCTGGCAACGCCACGTATCGCCCACGTTCGCGAAACTGCGGAGCCATTGCCAGCGACAAGGCAACAATGCCGCCTTGAGTGGAGCCACTGAGCGCAAACTGGGCGGCTTGCGAGACGTTTTCGCCATAAACAATTGAAGGCTGTAGCGCTTGCCATAACCCCTTTTGTTGTAATAACTGACGGGCGCGTTCACCATAAGGCGCATGTTCAGGGTTGGCGATGGCAAACCGTGTCAGTTGTCCACTTTGCAGCAGTTGTGTCAGTCCTGACAGGTCGGTATCGAGAGTCAACGGTGAGTTATTGGGTGCCACCAAGGCTAATCGGCCATAGGCATAGACCACCCCGTTATCGGCAGTTACCTTGGCAGATGCCAGTGCTGCCACATATTTTTCATCTGCCGACAAAAACAGTTGAAACGGCGCACCATGTTTAATCTGCGCCACAAAATTACCCGAGGAACCATAGGAAACGCGCAACTGCTTGCCAGTTTGCTGCTGATAGTTTTTAACAATCTGCTCCATGGCAAACTTGATATTGGCCGCAGCGGCAATATTGGGGACTTCAGCGGCCACCCACGGACTGCCACAGATCAGCAATAACAGTGCTAACGAACGCCACAACCAAGCCATGCTTAACTATCCTGTTCCCAGGCTTGCGCCGCCTGTTCATCAGCATCCCGCGCGTCCACCCAGCGCTTGTCAGCACCAACACCTTCAAGTTTCCAGAAAGGGGCCTTGGTTTTCAGAAAATCGATCAAGAATTCACAAGCGGCGAACGCCGCTTTACGATGCGCACTGCTGACACCGATAAACACGATCTGCTCACCTAATTTCATAGTGCCAACACGATGAATAATAGTGACAAAATTCAGCGGCCAACGCTCACGGGCTTGAGCCGTGATCTGCTGTAACACCGCTTCGGTCATGCCCGGATAATGCTCCAGCGTCAGATCAGTCACGGCACTGCCATCGTTAAAATCCCGCACCTTGCCAACAAAGGTCACTATCGCGCCATCGCTGTTGTCGGTAGCAATACGGGCGTATTCTGCCGGAACATCAAAATCCTGTTGTTGCACCACAATCCTATCTTGCATCGTTAGCCCCCGGTCACCGGTGGGAAAAACGCCACTTCATCACCGTCATTAACCTCCGCATGCCAGTTGCTCAGCGTCTGGTTAACGGCAACCAGTAGTTTGTCAGACTCTAATGCCCGCGCCCATTTCTCATTTTTGGCAGCCAGGTGAGTCCGTAATGCTGCGGTGGTGGCAACGTGTTCGCCAGCTTCCAACTGAATGGAAGGCGTACCGAGTAACTCTCTGATTTGGGCAAAAAACAATACATTAATCATGGGCTACACCTTAAAATGTCCTGATTTACCACCGCTTTTTTCCAGCAGGCGGATGCCGGTAATATGCATGTCTTTCTGCACCGCTTTACACATGTCGTAGATGGTCAACGCCGCGACAGAGGCGGCCGTCAGTGCTTCCATTTCCACACCGGTTTTACCGGATAATTTGCAGCGACTGGTAATCCACACTCGGTTAAATTGCGGTTGTGCTTCCAGATCCACTTCGACTTTGGTCAGCATTAAAGGATGGCACAAGGGGATCAGCTCTGAGGTTTTTTTAGCCGCCATAATGCCCGCGATGCGGGCAGTGGCAAATACATCGCCTTTATGGTGCTTACCGCTGACGATCATCTCTAGCGTTGCCGGCGCCATCTCGACATAAGCTTCGGCGCGGGCCTCACGTTCAGTTTCCGACTTGGCAGTAACGTCTACCATGTGGGCGTTACCATCGGCATTGATATGGGTAAATGTGTCGCTCATCAAAAAGCTGCCTTAATTTGTCGTTCAAAATGCGGCGGTTATCCACCTAACGCCTTAACCGCCGATAGAGGCCAGATGCTGGGTAACGCCAGTAATCCCTTGATGCAGGAAATGGGTTTCTTTCTTCAAATGTAACTGCTGATGCAACCGTTCAATCAACGCTGGCTGTTGCGCGGTTGACTGTAGCAAGTCCCGCAGATCCAGTCCCTGTTCAGTAAACAGACACAAGTGTAATTTGCCAACAGCAGACACCCGCAAGCGATTACAACTGGCACAAAAGTCCTTGGAGTACGGCATGATCAGGCCGATACGGCCCTGATAATCTGGATGGCTGAAATTTTGCGCTGGCCCATCTTCCGCTGATGGCTGGTCGTACAGCCAACCTTCCGCCATCAATCGACCTTTAATGGCTTCACCCGCCAGATGATGTGCCTGAAAATATTCATGGCCCAAGCCTGTTTCCATCAGCTCAATAAAGCGTAAATCGATAGGTGTATGTTTGATCCAGTGCAGAAAACGCGGCAAATCTTTATCGTTCAGGTCTTTCAGCAACACGGCATTGATTTTTACCCGCTCAAAACCAGCGTTGAGCGCTGCATCAACACCACGCATCACCTGATCAAAGCGGTTTTCACCGGTGATCTGATAAAACATCCGCGGATCCAAGCTATCGACCGAAATATTGATGCGCCGCAGACCCGCGTCATACCATTCCTGCGCATTTTTCTCTAACCGATACCCGTTAGTCGTGGTAGCAATGGTATGAATCGCATCGTTGTCCGCTAAAAGTCGTACAATATCGGTAAAGTCTTTGCGCAACGTTGGCTCGCCGCCAGTAATGCGCACTTTACGGGTACCGACCTTGGCAAAAGCCGCCACCAGATGCTCAATTTCGCTGAGTGTCAAAAAGGATTGCTTGCCATTGGGATGATAGCCATCGGGCAAACAATAGCTGCATTTGAAATTGCAAACGTCAGTCACTGACATTCGCAGATAATGGAATCGCCGACCGAAATCGTCTTGTAACTGCTGGGACATGATCACCTTTCCAAAACAAGGGGAGGCAAGCGCATTTCTACTCTTACCCCGGTGGCAAAATGCCACGGCTTAAGCCCCTTATCTGTCGTGACGTAGGGACCTGAGCTCGGAGAACCGTCAGCCCTTAGTATAGATGCAAATGCCCCTTCGCTAAAACCCCAAAAGAGACTGTCGGTAAGAGAAAGGCGGGATCTGTGACTAAAGTCCACTATAACTCCCCCTAGTCAAACGCTGTGCGTTGACCAAATTTTCGGGTATGGTTGGGGACATAAACCAACATCCCGTTAACACGAGGCGAAGGATAAGAAACAATGATGGAACGCGAATCCATGGAATTTGATGTTGTGATTGTCGGTGCAGGCCCTGCTGGATTGGCGACTGCATGCCGTTTACTGCAAATTGCCAAAGATGCGGAAACGCCCCTTAGTGTGTGTGTGGTGGAAAAAGGTGCCGAAGTCGGTGCGCATATTATGTCTGGCGCGGTATTTGAGCCGACAGTGCTGGAAGAGTTGTTTGGTGACTGGAAGAGTTTGGGGGCACCGCTGGACACAGCAGTCAGCAGCGATGAGTTTCTGTTGTTGCAATCCCCCACAAATGCCAGAGAAATGCCGCATTCACTGATCCCGAAAACCATGACCAACGATGGCAATTACATCATCAGCGCAGGCAATCTGTGTCGCTGGCTGGCGGAGCAAGCCGAAGCGTTGGGGGCAGAAGTTTTTCCGGGATTTGCCGCCAGTGAACTACTGTTTAACGAAGATGGCAGTATTAAAGGGATTATTACCGGCGATATGGGCGTTGCCAAAGATGGCTCCCCCAAAGACAGCTATATGCCAGGTATGGAGTTGTTGGCGAAGTACACGGTGTTTGCTGAAGGGTGTCGCGGGCATCTTGGTAAACAACTTATCCAGCACTTCCATTTGGACAACGGCAAGAGTCCACAACATTATGCCCTCGGGTTTAAAGAGATATGGCAGATCCCCGCAGCGCAACATCAACTGGGCAAAGTGCTGCATACCGCTGGCTGGCCGCTGACGGAAGCTTCTGGCGGTGGTTTCCTTTACCATATCGCGCAAAATCAGGTGGCTGTGGGGCTAATCGTGGATCTCAATTACAAGAATCCTCATCTGAGCCCCTTTGAGGAATTTCAGCGCTACAAGACCCATCCGAAGATTGCCGCCATTTTGCAGCAGGGGCAACGCCTGAGTTACGGTGCTAGAGCGATAGCCAAAGGCGGACTCAATTCACTCCCTAAGATGAGTTTTCCCGGTGGTTTACTGGTTGGCTGTGACGCAGGCACGCTAAACTTTGCCAAAATCAAAGGTATTCACACCGCCATGAAGAGTGGCATGCTGGCTGCCGAAACCCTAGCTGAAGCAATGTTTGCTGGCGTTGAGGCGGGTAAGGATCTGGACTGTTTTCAAACGCGCATCGAACAGAGTTCATTATACGAAGAACTCTACTGTGCCCGTAATTTCGGTCCGGCATTACACAAGTTTGGTACGCTGCTTGGTGGCGCTTTTAATTTTGTTGAACAGAACTGGTTTGACGGCAGATTCCCGCTGACACTGCGTGATGACAAGGCCGACTTTGCTTGCTTGGGTAAGGCCTGTGATTATACCAAGATCAGCTATCCCGCGCCGGATAATAAACTCACGTTTGATCGGCTATCGTCCATCTATCTAGCGAATATTGCCCACGATGAAGATCAACCTTGCCATTTGCAACTGGGAAACCGCTCGGTGCCACTGGCAGTCAATCTGCCGTTATATGACGAGCCAGCACAACGCTACTGTCCTGCTGGCGTCTATGAAGTCACCGAAGATGCAGGGGAGAAACGTTTTGTAATCAACGCGCAAAACTGTATCCACTGTAAAACCTGTGACATTAAAGACCCAAGTCAAAACATCAATTGGGTTACTCCTGAGGGTGGCAGTGGTCCGAATTACTCCGGTATGTAGTGTCAAACTACGGTAGTATAACTGCAGTATTTTTAAACAGCATGATTGCAGCGCCGCCGCTGGACAGGGATAATGCCCGACTCCGCGGCGGCGTTGTCGCGTCGGTGCGCGCCCAAATCCGGGCCATCTGGTTTCCGGAAAATACCTGAGTCTCTAAGCTGTAAAAATTAAAAATATGAAATTCAATACATTAACTATTAAGCAGAAACTGCTGATCACTATGATATTGGCAGTTTTACTGCCCACATGTTTGGTTGGCCTGTTAGGTCAGCACAACGCCAAACAGGTTATCAGCCAACGAATGCTGACTTCCGAGTTACCCAACCAGTTATTGCAGATCCGCAGTCGTATCGAACTGGAAATCAGTACGCTGCTGAATGCTTCAGAACAACTGGCAAACGATCCCATTCTCAATCATTGGCTGGAGCAAGGCCGGCCGGATGCTGAAGAACCCTTGGTAGAGGCTAAACTGCAGCAATTAGTTGCCCAATATCAATTGGCACAGGCGTCTTACGCCGACCGCCAATCTGCCGCTTATTACACCCAAAATGGCTTGCTGCGCATCCTTAATCATCAACAGGACGCTTGGTTTTTTGATTATGTGAACAGTGGCAAAACCAAGATGCTAAAGCTGTATACAGAGCCAAACAGCGGTGACATCAAACTGTTTATCAACTATCAGCAGACCAATGGCAGAGCCTTGGTAGGCTTAGGTAAGTCGCTGAAAGATATGGTGACCCTGCTCAATAGCTTCCGCATTGAGCAAACTGGTCAGGTATTTCTCGCCGATGAAAACGGCGTAATCGAGATCCATCAAAACCAAACGTTGGTGGGGAAAAGTCACCTGACAGATCTTTACGGCCAAACCGCTGATAAGTTATTGCAACACAGTGATTTCAACCTGCAGACACTCAAGCTCAACGGTACTGATACCTTAGTCGCCAGCAGCTATCTGCCCACCATAGGTTGGTATGTGATTGCTCAAGTGCCCAAACAGGAAATCTTTGATGAGTTAGATCAGGCATCATGGATCATCCTGTTATGGACGCTGGTGATTACCGGCGGATTCATTGTGTTAGCCATTCTGGTGGCGGGTTCAGTCAGTCGTCCAATCGCTCGTGCAGCTCACATGTTTATTGAATTGGGTGATGGCGATCTGCGACAACGCTTGCCAGAACACGGCAATGATGAATTGGCAAAACTAGCTCGCGGTTTTAACAGTTTTATCTCGCAGATCCACCGCTCGATTGAAGAAGTGGCCGATACCAGTCAAACCCTGACAACGGCAGCCACCACTGCCGCTAAACACGCCCAGCAGAGCCAACTGGATTACAACGAGCAGAAAGACCGGACGTTAACTGTGGTCACGGCTGTTAACCAGATGGGGGCCACTGTCAGTGAAATCGCCAACAATGCGGCAAAAGCGGCTGATGCAGCCAAGAGTGCAGACGACGAAGCGGTCACCGGACAAGACGTTGTCGCCCGCACCCGTGGCACCATCAATCAGTTGTCTGACGATGTTGGGCAGATGTCTGAAGTGATTGCGTCATTGTCCAAACACACGGACGCCATTGGCAGTGTACTGGATGTTATCCGTAGCATCTCTGAGCAAACCAATCTGTTGGCGCTGAATGCAGCCATTGAAGCCGCCCGAGCAGGCGAAGCCGGCCGCGGCTTTTCGGTAGTGGCCGATGAAGTGCGGAATCTAGCGTCACGCACTGCCAGCTCCACAGATGAAGTGCAACAGATGATTGACCGCTTACAAACTGAAGCCGCTAAAGCCGTTGCCGCGATGGAACAGAGCCGCAGTCGCTCGGCTGAGGGCGTACGTGCCGCCGATGAAGCCAGCGAGGTGCTGCAACAGATTTCGGCTCGGATTACACTGATCAGTGACATGAATGTCCAGGTCGCGGCCGCCACTGAAGAGCAGGCGGCGGTGGTACAGGATATTAACCGCAATTTGACCGAGATCAGCGAAGTGTCGAACCGCACCAGCGAACGGGCAGAAGACACCTATCGTTCCAGTGACTCCCTGAATCAACTGGCAGATCGTTTGGGTAAATTGGTATCTCGTTTTCGCCTTTAAGCCATCGTTGACGATGACTCAAGTGGCTTGGCAAGCACCATAACATTTGGGCTCCCGTGGACATACTGCGCCACGGGAGCAGATCAATCGTGCTTGTTGCTGCAGCCCACGTTCCAACCAGTGAATATTCAAAATACGTGCTAGCATCAGCAGTTGCCGTCGCATGGCGGCTGGAATATCAGCTTCACCGCCACGGCTAACGCAAAGTTGCTTCAGTTCCTGTGTCATGGCTGGCGCATCCATTCCCTGAGCCTCCATGGCCGGATTGAGATCGATACCAGCACACAACACCCGGTTGTTTCCGGCCAGATCGGTCACTTTTACCGACTCACAGCAGTACAAGCGCGGCTGGCCGTTAACGTCTAGTAATGAAATCTGCGCCGCGCTGCCCTGCCGAGGTTCGGTGATCATGCGGAACACCGACCAATGCTGGCAGGGATCGGCCACTTCACGCATATTGCCCCAAGGCAACGGAATACCGTTGCCGCGATAAACCGCTTTGAGTTTTCCTGGCGTGTAGGCATCAAAATAGTGCCAGTGCGGATAGGGAGAAACCACGGTCATCCGCCGCATCGCTACCGAAGGCGTTACCCCCGCTAGCCGGTGTGCATCGACTTCATAGCCGTAACGATCCAGTAACTGACGAAACGGGACTTTGGGGCAGAGCAAGGCGCCGGCAAAAAAGCTTGCTTCAAAGCTGCGCCAAGCTTGCAGAATATCTTGAGCATTCACCGATGAACTCTGCTGCGCTGGGTCAAGTTCGTATGCCCCTGGGCCTATATTCATCTCATGGAGTAAACCATCGCTACGGTGTAATACACAATGACCAATATGCACCGCCAAGTCATATTTCATCCGGGTTGGACTGCTGCGTAACGCTTCATTCAGCATCAGCTTCCCAGGTGCATCCATAAAGGAAGTTACCAGCCGATGGGTGCCACTTTCATTTTTTGGCGTCTGAAACCAGTGTACCTTAAGCCCCTGTCTTGCAGCCAAATCCAGCATATCCTCCAGCGACAAAGGCAACTGCTTATTGCCAATATCATCGGCGGCGCGCTCCAAATCGGGAAAGTGATTTTGGTGATGCTCTTGGTAGGCGCGGATCAGTAGCTGTGCGAACTGGCGGCCAGAAATACCTGTCTGAGACAGCATCTCTGGAATTGCTATCTGCAGAATATCACCGGAGAACAGAAAACCCGGTTCCAACGGCATACCGCTGATACCGCCGCGATTGCCCTTCTCTGGGACAATTGCCTCCTCCTCTGGGGCATCATCGAGAAACCACTCCGGCGATTTCTGAAATACATCGGCTATCACCTGCAACATGGCATAACTCGGCGTGCGCTTACCACGTTCAATCATGGAGAGATAAGACACAGATGGCGCTAACTCTGGATCCAGCCTGATACAGCGGGCAGACAGATCTTCCATAGTTAAGTGATTGCGTTTTCTCAGATTTCTGATCTTGGTCCCGAGAAAATGTGACTTACGAAGTAGGCTCTGTTCTTGGCGCATTTTGTAAAATTCACAATGTAAAATTTTTATTGTGAAATTCTAGTATAAAAACAGCTAGTCTACAAAATATACAAGTCGGTGATTATTTGCACCACTACCATTTGCCGTGAGATACGAGGGAACAGCCATGAATATGCCACTGAATACCACTGAATTGCAGCGCCAACATCCATGTATTGCAATGGCAGTCGTGAATGTGGAATCCTTGGCTAAACGCCATATTTCCGAAAAACTGTCCAACGCCAAACAGTTATTGGATATTTTGTTTCCGTTGGCCCAGGGATCGCATAACGATGTAACGGGTTATATGGTGTACTACCAGCATCTGCTGGCCTGTTTTGCCGATGCCACTTTAAGTGGTCTGCGCCAACCACGGCAATTTGTGGCCCTGGCGGGTCATAAGGCGCAGCCGGAAGCCCTGTTGCTGAAACACGAAAGCGGCTGCCATCTGGAACTGAGTTTTAATAATGCCGGCACTATTGGCTGTCATGACAAAGCCAACATTGATGACATTCAGCTGGAAAGTGTAGAACGCCAGACCCGGCAATGGATCAGTCTGTTACATGAAGGCATTGATGGCCACACTTGCAGCCAAGTCATGTCTAAACAGTTTGTTGACCGGACAGGCCTGATATACGCGCTGTAGTCACCGGATAAGCCCATCTAATCCCAACAGCAGAACTAGAATTCTGCTGTTTTTTAAGTTCAACAATCCAGTTATTAAATAATATTGAATCATATGATTAAGTTTATTTGATTTCACTGACACTCAAGCCTTCCCTATACTGCCACTTCTTATTTTTACGGAAAATTCCTTCCATGATTGGCAGTTTCAGTTTGCAGGAGAATCACCGTAAGGTGTTGTTTACCTTACTTGCCGCCGCCTGTTTGTTACCAGGCGTCAGTTCACCATTAGCATTGATTCTGGGATTTATTCTGGCCAATCTGGGCTGGTTGCCCAGCAATTGGGAAATCGGCAAAATCACCAAAAAGCTGCTGGCATTCTCTATTGTCGGCCTAGGTTTTGGCATTCCATTGCAACAAGCGATTGATATCAGCACCCATAACCTACCGTTGATCCTTGGTAGCATTATCATGACGCTGGTGATAGGTACGTTGCTGACCAAGCTAATGCGACTGGAGCAACGTACGGGCCATCTGATTGCCTGTGGCACCGCCATCTGCGGTGGCAGTGCTATCGCTGCGGTTGCCCCCGCCATCAATGCCAAAAGTGAACAAACGGCCATTGCCCTTGCCTGTGTGTTTATTCTTAACTCAATCGCGTTATTTATTTTTCCGGTGATTGGTCATCTGCTGGCAATGAGTCAGCACGACTTCGGCGTTTGGAGCGCGATTGCCATCCACGACACATCATCGGTGGTAGGAGCTGCTTCGGCTTACGGTGAAGACGCCTTAAAAACGGCCACCACCATCAAGCTGGCTCGGGCCTTGTGGATCATTCCGGTAGCGGCATTAAGTGCTGTGGTATTCGGTGGCAAAGGCCGCATGGTGATCCCTGCGTTCATTCTGTACTACTGTCTGGCAATCGCCATCACTAGCTTGCTGCCACAAGGGCAAGCCCTGTACCAATTACTATTTATGGCAGGCAAACGCGCACTGGTGGTGTGTTTATTTCTGATAGGTTGTGGCATTACCCTCAAAAAACTGCGCACACATGGTCGCGCACCATTATTGATGGCGACATTGTTGTGGCTGGCAATTGGCAGTGGCTCACTCGTCTGTGTGTTGTGGCTGCACTGAATTGCTAGCTTAAGCCGCCTGCACCCGGTCTTCTGATGAGGGTTGAATAAAGTCTTCCATAAACCAAGCGCAAAAACTGTGGCGCCCGTCGACGCCAGCCTTGGTGTAGATAGAAGACGCCTGCTGTCTGACGGTTTTTTCTTTAGTGCTGCGCACACCGGATATTTCTCTAAAACTCAGCCCTTTTAGCAGCAATAATGCCACTTCCTGCTCACTCCGGGTGAGTGACCACAACTCAAACTGTTGTTGCACAGCCGCTGTATATTCTTGCCGAGCGGCCTGCATCCTACTGGAAATATTGCAGATACGAGTATCTGCCCGTTTAAGCTGAACGGCCAGTTGCCGGAGCTTTCGAGTTCTACGTAACAAATCGGTGCTGATATACAACGTGCCCAAAGCCGACAACGTCACCAGCAAGCTCTCCTGAATAATGTGCCAAGTTGGGACTCCAAGTTCCAGATCTGACAACACATCAAGCAGGTTCAGCAGCATTATTACGCTGAGCAGCGTAATCATCAGCCAATCCTTCATTTTTGCAACTCCTGGAAATAAACCCTTTAACATCAAAAAATTAGTCACATGGTACAGATGTACCATGGCCGGCATTTATGATACAGCTCCCCGACGATCCCAGCACACTTTTGTGTCAGGCTGGTAGCGTTGTTTCCCTCGGTGATCACAGCTTATGAAATTCCGAAATTATACTTTAGTGCTGGTGATGCTAGTGCCAGCACTTACTTTGTCAGCAATGGCTGATGAAGCGCACACAGCGCTACTCAAGCAGGCGCAATCCAGATTACACAATTATACCGCGCAACTCACACCTATTTACCAGAGTTCCAATTGGTTAATAGGTCTACCAACTATCAGTATCAGCCATCTGCAAGGGCTGGACAGTCGTCGCAGTTACGAACAGCAGTTGTCTTTAAATCTGCCATTTAAATCACCATCGATGCAGAGGATAGATGCTGCACTCCGGCCGTTAGACGAACAGTTACAACAACAGCAGAGCAAACTGCAACAGCTGTACCTGTCAGGGCTGATCCGTCAATACTGGTGGCAACAGCAATTGGCAACGGCGGAACTGGCACAGCAACAGCACAAACAGCAATTACTGCAACAACTGCTGACTCGGCAACAAGCGTTGAGCCACAGTGGCGAAGCGCCCACCAGCCAGCTGTTGATGCTGCAAAAAGAGCTATTGGACCTGCAACTGCTAACCTTGCCGTTACAGCAGCAGCTTGCCAGCGCCAGCGATGCCCTGAGACGTCTAACAGGGCTCAGTCAACTACCGTCACTCGATGAAAGCAACCGGATATTACCAGAGGATGACGGCATCAATAATCCGCTATGGCAACTTGCTAGCATTCAACTGCAACGCCAGAAACTGCTCGGCAAAGCCATGGCGGACGGCAGCAACACGCCCTGGATACTGTCTGTTAATGCCAAAAATACCGCCACCCCTGGCATGGAAGAACAAGCCATTGGTCTGGCGCTGGATATTCCGTTACCTGTCAGCAATGACCTGAGCCAGCAGGAAGTTGGCACGCTGGTAGAGCAGCAGTTGAATCTGCAACAGCAACAACAGCAACTGATGCTACAGACACGTTTGCAGTTAGATGAACTACATCAACAGCAGACGCAGCTACAGCAGCAACAATTGCTGTTGCAGCAGACATTGGCACTCACGCAACAGCTTACTGATGCGCTGGCCGCCACCAAACAGCAGGGGTTAGCGCAATACCAAGCTTGGCTGCGTAGCTATGTCGAGATGCTTGATAACGAAAGCCGCCTGGCACTCAATCAACTGGCGCAATCCCAATTACATTCCAAACAATTGCAAGCTCTTGGAGTTACCCTATGAAATGGACCTCACTGCTCGGCAGTAGCGTAATAGCACTGTGCAGTGCTGCCACCTTTGCCGATGATCTGACGGTGGCCAGTCTTGGCAACCTGACTTTAAGCTACACACAGGTAAAAGCAGTGCAACAACTGCCCGCAAGCCCAGTGCCCGCATTTGTCACCGCAGAAGTCGGCAACACTTTTTATGTGACGGTACCGGAAACCATTCAGCAACGGCACTGGCTGGTCGCTGAAGGAGCGACCGTTACCGCCGGTCAACCACTGGTGTTGCTGCAAGGCGCAGGTATTCACCATTTCTATATGCAGTTCGACGCCGCCCAAGAAGCCTTCATCCTAGCGCAAAGCCGCTATGAACATAACCGCAAATTACACGCTAACGGGACTATCGGTGCCGAAGTGTGGAGCCAAATCAGTATGCAATACCATGATGCCAAACTGACGTTTGAGCATATGCACCACTTTATGGAGTTACTAGAAGAGGCACCGGAGCAACAAGGCTCACTGCTGAAGGCCCCTATGGCTGGCGTCTTGCGCTATGGTGACGCTAGCCAACCCTTAGCTGATGGCGGTTTATTGCTAGGCATCGTTCCAGAACAAGATATTCGTCTGCAGGTAAGCTTGCCGTTATCGATCGCGGCCGACACCAGCGCCATTGATACCGGTAGCTGTCAGCTAGCAGTGGTACGGCGCGATAATGTTGCCAAGGCCGGTTTTGTAGATGCCTGGAGTGCCACGGTCGCCCCCGCCTGCCACCTCACCCTTGGACAACAACTGCAGGTAACCCCGTTAAGACAACTACAGGCACTTCAGCTCCCCAAACAAAGTGTTTATTCCTGGGGGACCGCTAATCAGGTATTACGCCATCAGGGCGATAAACTACTGCCCACGACAGTCACGATTCTGGCAGTTGATGGCGATAACTATCTGATTCAATCACAACCCGAACTGCAAAACAGCGAGGTACTGAGCGACTCAGTAGCCGCCGCCAAAGGTGTACTGCTGGGATTAGGGGGCGAATAATATGCTGAATGGCATTATCCGTTTCTCGCTGACGCAGCGGCTATTTATGCTGATCACCGGGCTGATCCTGGCCGGTGCGGGCAGTTATGCTTGGTTGGGTATTCCGTTGGATGCCTTCCCGGATATTTCACCGACGCAGGTCAAAATTATCCTCAAAGCGCCCGGTATGACGGCGGAAGAGATTGAGTCGCAGGTGACAGTGCCGGTTGAAACCGAGCTGTTGGGGATCCCCAAGCAGGCTATACTGCGCTCCACCACCAAATACGCCATCACCGCCATCACGTTGGACTTTAATGAAGGCACCGATATTTACTGGGCACGTCAGCAAGTCAGCGATCGTTTAGCTGCGGTGAAAGACAAACTGCCGGCCAATATTGAGGGTGGCATCGCGCCGATGAGCACCCCGCTCAGTGAAATTTTCATGTTTTCACTGGAAAATCCGTCAATGTCTTTGTTGGAGCGGCGACAGTTGCTGCAATGGCAAATCAGGCCATTACTGCGCACTGTGCCTGGCGTGGCCGATGTCAATATTCTCGGCGGTTATGCTAAAACGTTGCAGATAACCCCAAACCCGGTGGCGATGGCACAAGCCGGGATCAGTCAAGACCAGCTTATCGCACGCATTAATGCCAATAATGTCAATACAGGTGCTGGGCGCATCACCTTAGGTACCGATAATTTTACCGTGCGCACCGAAGGCCGTGTGGGTTCCATTGATGCCCTGCGCAACATGGTCATTATCAGCAATGCTAATGGCACCTACCGGCTGCAAGACCTGGCCGAGGTTGAGATTGGTCACTTAGCCCGCTACGGAGCGGTTACCCGCAACGGCAGTGAAACCACAGAAGCGCTGATTGTGGCCCTGAAAGACTCCAATACCGCCGATGTGGTCAAGGCAGTGAAGCAGAAACTGGCGCAAATAGAACCGACCTTACCGCCGGGCAGCAAACTCAATGTGTTTTATGACCGCGCCAATCTTATCAGCACTGCCATTGGCACGATTTCAGAAGCGCTGGTAGAAGCGGTAGTGCTGGTGATTGTATTGCTGGCACTGTTTCTTGGTAACATCCGCGCCGCGCTGGTGGTCTCACTGGCACTACCACTGGCAGCGCTATCAACCTTTGTGTTAATGCGTTACTTCCACCTATCAGCCAACCTGATGAGTTTAGGGGGCTTGGTTATCGCCATCGGCATGCTGGTAGATTCGTCGGTGGTGGTGGTGGAAAACATGGTGAACCAGTTGGCAGGTGGACAACGCTTGCCCAGATTACACCTGATTTACCGAGCAACAAAAGACGTTGCCACCCCGGTGGTTTCTGGCACGGTTATCGTCATCATTGTGTTCTCACCATTGCTGACATTGAGCGGGCTCGAAGGCAAGATGTTTTCGCCCGTCGCCATCACCATAGTGTTTGCCATGCTATCGGCGCTGCTACTAGCGCTGACCATCATTCCGGTAGTGGCGTCTTACCTGGTGAATGAAAAGGCGGTAGAAGAACCTAAGTTTGTCCACTGGCTCAAACACCATTATCTACAGTCGCTGGAATGGGTACTGCACCATGGCAAGCGCTTTGTCACCATTGCCGGCGTACTGCTGGTGATGAGTTTTGGCCTGTTTGCATTGGTAGGAAAAACCTTTATGCCGACCTTGGATGAAGGTGACATTATTTTGCAGTTAGCCAAATCGCCCTCTATTTCGCTACAGTCGTCGTTAGATTTAGATACCCAGATAGAAAACCACCTGCTGCAAACTGTGCCCGAAATCCGCCAATTGGTGGCCCGCACCGGCGCCGACGAACTGGGACTGGATCCCATGGGGTTAAATGAAACCGATGTGTTCCTGCAACTGAAACCCGTTGCTGAATGGCGCTTTGACACTAAAGAGCAACTCATTGAAGCGATCCGTGCCGAAGTGGTGAAATTTCCCGGCATCGATTTCAACTTTACTCAGCCCATTCAGATGCGGGTTTCAGAGATGCTCACCGGTAGCATTGGTGACGTCGCTATCAAAATCTTTGGTGATGATTTGGCAGCATTGAACCGACTTGCCGGACAGATCAGCGATATCACCAGCTCAACCACCGGCGCCCAAGATGTGAAAATGGCGATGACCGAAGGCAGCCCGTTTATCAACTTGAAGTTGAAAGATGGCCTCGCCAGTCGCTATGGCATGGATGCCACGGCATTTGGCAGCTATCTGAAGAGCCAGTTGGAAGGGGTGATGGTGACAGAGGTGATCCAAGGCAAAAAACGGACACCGGTATTGATTGCCCATCCGAATGACAACATCACCAGTTTGGTACAACTGCAGCAACAGGTGGTGCAACTGCCAGATGCCACGCTCAAACCGCTGAGTGAGCTGGCCGATATCAGCTATCAGCAAGGCCCCATCCGCATCGACCGTGAACAGGGCAACCGCTTTGCCGTGGTCACCACCAATGTCAGTGGCCGTGATATTGTCAGTTTCGTGGAGGAGCTCAAAGGCAAGCTGGCAAGCCAGTTAACGCTGCCCAGCGGCTTTAGTCTCAGTTTCGGTGGTGAGTTTGAAAACCAACAGCGCGCCACCAATAACTTGCTGCTGGTGGTACCGGTTGCCATCATGCTGATCAATCTGATCCTGTTTACTACCTTTGGCACCATTTCCAAAGCGTTGCTGATCTTGGCAAACGTTCCTTTTGCGATGATGGGCGGCATCATCAGCCTGTTCTTGTCAGGGGAATATCTGTCAGTACCTGCATCCGTGGGATTTATCGCTTTGTTAGGGGTTGCAGTACTCAACGGGGTGGTGATGGTCAGTTACTATGAACAGTCGCGACATATGTTCGCCACGCTGGAAGAGCGGGTGAAACAGGGCGCGGCACGCCGCTTAAGGCCCATTATGATGACCGCTACCACCGCTATGTTTGGCTTGATCCCACTGGCATTTGCCACCGGCCCAGGGGCGGAAATCCAACGCCCACTGGCCATTGTGGTTATCGGCGGCCTGATCACGTCAACCATCACCACGCTGTACTTATTGCCACTGTTGTATGAGGTACTGGAGAAACGCAAATGAAGCAACTGTTAGTGCTGATTGCCCAGCACAATATCAAGGATGATATTGTCGACACCTTGATGTCGCTGGACTACCTGTCTGGCTTCAGTCTGGTGGATATCTGCGGCTTCAGCCGCGAACACAGCCAGTACAATCTGAAAGAACAGGTGGAAGGCTACCGGCAGTTTTACAAGTTTGAGATTATGCACCCGCAACAGTCGCAGGAAGCATTATTAACGACGCTGGCGCAAGTTTGCCAACACAACCCCTGTCGTTATTGGATAGTGCCCATCGCCAGCAATGGCGTCCTCGGTCAAGGGCAACCCTAATCTGGGATCAGCGTCCGGCATCTCGATCGTGTGAGCGGATGCCGCGCCGCGACTGCCAGCGCGCAAAAGCGTACCACAACAGCATAAACACCAGCAGTTCCAGTAGTGCGCGCGACAACCCAGAGAGCTGCAGATCCAGCAACATCAGCAACGCCATCGCACACAAAATGCCGGCAACAAATGGGCGAACAGGTTTCATCATCTTTCCTTGGTCAATAACGACTGGCATTATCGTTATTGCAGATGCATCGGACCAAGATTCAAAAACCATATCTAATAACCATCTCTATTTTTATATCTATTACTTATTAAAACCCTGCTAACCCACCAGTGCTCGCTGCCGCAACGGATTGAAATACAGTACATAGCGCAGGGCAACGTAGCTCACAATCACGGTTGCTACCGCTAGCTCCAACTGCGCTAATCCGTGCAACTGGATAACCGTTTGCGGCGGCAACTGCCACTGACGAAAACATGCTTCCGTTTTGAATAGTGCAGTTGCGCCTATCACCATGGGAAAGGTAAACGCGGCAAACCCAGGGCTGAACGGAAGCCGTAATAACTTGAAAAAAGCCAGATAGATGATGCCGGTCATCAGCACTGCAATGCCCAACAACAGGCTCACCAGCAACGGCGATGGCTGCTCGACCACCGTCAGATATCCTGCCAGCGACAGACTGGCTGGCGCCGCCAGAATGGCAATGGTGGGCTTGGCAGCATCAGGAACCTCCGCTGCAAAAATCAATCGATACAACATCAACGGCAACATCAGGCCGTAACAGATAATGCCAAACCACAACAGCCCCTGCGCCAACGGCAACATCGCCGCGCCTGGGCAAGCAACATCCGCCACAATAATGCCCACCGGCGGCACAAACCAACTGGGCACCATATGGGACAATTCAAACTGACGTAATCGATGAAAGCAAAAAGCCAATAGAAACAGCAGATGCAGCAATACCGCCAGTAGCCATAACCCCGCCCCCACCGGGCCAGAAATTGCTTTAGATACCACCATAGTTGCCATGGCAAACGTTGGTACCACGCTACCCACCACAGGATGCGCTAAATCCTGCCACAGTGATTTGGGATGTAGCAGGAACTTGCCCAATAACACCAGCAACATAGCGGTCGCAATTACAGCGCCCAGACGTTGAGCCTGACCGGCAAATAACCCGCTGTTTTCCCAACACCAGCCGAGACTGGCGATACCTAATGCCAAACCAGCCATAGGCGTCGGCGCTGCCGCCAGACGACCGGGATTGAATCCCATAAACGTGCTCCCATTGGTTAAATTTCAACGCATCATAGAAAGCTTTTTACATTTGTGATATCTAAATGAATTGAATTATTTGTATAGAAAATCTAAACAATGATCAGCATCAAACAGCTTCAGGTATTTGCCGCCATTGCCCGTTACGGCAATCTGACCCAAGCCGCAGAAGCGCTATTTCTCAGTAAAGGCGCGGTGTCGCAGTCACTGGCCGAGTTAGAACGACAGCTAGCCACGCAGCTATTCGACCGGGTTCATCCCAGATTGCAGCTCAACAGCCAAGGGCAACTGCTGCAACCACTAGCGGACGAAGTGTTGGCAAGAGTCAGTGACATCGGCCAGTTATTCAGCCCTGAGGCGATAGCTGCGGGCACCCTGCGACTGGGTGCTAGCCAAACCATAGGCAACTATCTGCTACCGCAGTTACTGGCAGCATTTCCAGAGGCCGATATTCGGGTGGAGATCAGTAATACCCACAAACTGTGTCAACAACTGGCCAATTTTGAGTTGGATCTAGCGCTGATTGAAGGACGCAGCCATCTGCCCCAATTACAGCAACAACCCTGGTTACAAGATGAGATGTTGCTGATAGCAGGGGTCAATCACCCGCTGGCTCACTATGCCAATCTGCAGTTAGCAGACTTGGAAAATTCTCAGTGGGTGCTGCGTGAAATAAATTCTGGAAGTCGCGAACTGTTTGAGCAGCAGCTAGCGCCCAAATTAACCAAGGTGGGACGCATTTTAGAATTGAATTCACTGGAAGCGGTGATGCTGGCAGTGGAACAGGGACTCGGGCTAACATTGATTTCAAAACTAGCGGCGGCGCGCCATCTCAATGACGGGTCGCTAAAACAGTTACCTCTCGCGCTGCATTTTCCAAGGCAACTTTCGCTGGTGTGGCATCAGCAGAAATATCTGAGCGCACTAGCGCAACAATTTATCGCCTTCTGCCAGCAGTATGCGGGCTAATCCATTGGATCTTGCCGGGGTTTAAGCAAAAATTGTCCAACAATCGCCAACAGACAGTACCCTAAAAAGCACCAGAAACCCGGTTCAAATTGGGCACTGGTTCGCACCAAATCGCCCATGCCGGCCGAGGCATCTCCAGCAAGAAAGCTGATAATCAACGCCACTACAAATACATCGGCCATTGACCACTTGGCAATGGCATCAGTCACCGCGGTGATGTGACGTCGCGCCCCCGCTGGTAACGGCAGCGACACAGAAAGCAGTAACAACAGTAGCTTTAGCGCTGGGATCACCACCGAGAACAAAGCAACCAACACCGCCACCAGCAGATTACCGTGTTGCTGCAACTCCGTCACCGTGCCCCAAATGCTGCGACTTTTATGAAAAACCTCGACCTCGCCTTGCAGGTGATCAAGCCCCAACAGTCCAGCCACCCAACCCAACATATGGCGAGTCTGCTGTTTTCCTTCGGCAGTATCTTTGCTAACACTTTCAGCAAGCATATCCATGCCAGTTGCCGATAGCTTGGCTTTTTCAATGTGGCCATCGATGGTCAGGATTGGCAAGGTAACGCCTGGCACTAACAATACCAGCGACAATAACAACAAAAGTAACGCTTTCCAGTGTGACATCATGTCTCCAAAAAACAGCGGGCCTGCAACAGGCCGTTCAGTGTAACTGACGTAGACACATGATGTCCGGTCTAATAGAAAGGCGTTGGGTCGACGGACATGCTGGATGGTGAGATCCCGCGTTCGATATTCAATTCAGATTTTTTCAGATCCACCAGCGCTACCTCTGTATAGTGCTTGTGTTTGTTGGAATAAAAACACTTCACCACCGGATGCAGCACATCGCGGCCTTCGGTTTCCCAGACAATCCCCACACGGCCATCGGACAACTCGACTAACGAGCCCACTGGGTAGACGCCAATACAGCGGATAAACTCATAAACCAGACTTTCATCCAGATGGAAAGGGGTGAGACTGAGCAAAATCTTAAAGGCCGCAGACGGGCTCATCGCTTCCTTGTAGCAACGGGTAGCTGTGAGCGCATCATAGATATCCACAATGCAGCTCATGCGTCCATGCAGCGGTAATTGTTCACCTTTAAGACCGCGAGGATAACCGCGTCCATCCAGTTTTTCGTGATGCATCAGGCACACATCTTTGCTCACCTGAGATAATCCCTGCGCTTCACTCATGATGGGAATTGCGTATACCTGGTGCAGTTTCATATGTTCGAACTCATCCGGTGTCAGCTTACCGGGTTTGTTCAACACATTGCTGTCCACCTTGATCTTGCCGACATCATGCAGAATCCCACCAACGGCCAGTTGCCGCAGCATATTGCGGCTCAAGTCCAAATAACGACCAAAGGTCACTAACAGCACCGCCACGTTAACCGAATGCTCCAGCAGGTAAGCATCTTTGGAGCGCAGGGCCGACACGCATTTGAAGGCATCGGCATTGTCCATGACCGACTCAATCATATTCTCAGCAAGCGCTTCCACTTTGGTCACATCAATGGCTTTGCCTTCAAAGGTCTCTGACAGCACTTTGCGCACTAACCCTTTCGCTTCGTGCAATAGTTCAATGGCTTGCTGCTGCGCCAATTCACGATTTTTGATGCCATTGGCCGTGTCACTAACAATGGCTATTGCTGTCGGGGATTTTTCGGGTGTGAAGCTAGATCGCGCCGGATCGATCCAAACAAAACTAACGCCTTTGTTTTTCAGTTTAACGACGAGATCCATAGAAGATATACGTCCGGCGTTGGTCACCATAACGTGTTCGCTGTTTTCAATGGCAGCCACAAACATGCCAATTTCCAAGCTGGAAACCGGCAGTTTAATCAGATCTGCTTTTCGCAAAGTCTCTGTCATTCAGTTGCTCCGATAATGGGCCGGCGCTTCCACTGCAACTATCTCACCTGATAACAGGCTGACGCCTCCGGCGAGTCAAATTTAGACAGCACTATATTATAGGTGATAGTTTTTACCTATGAACAGATCTCACTTCTAATTGGTTGTGGCGGGTTTTATTGCAAGACATTGAAAACTTGAGGAAGTCCAACGGCGATAGCCACAGTTATAACAACTACGCAGCACGTCATCCACTTGTTCATCCTCATCATCTTCAACAAAATAGCAACATTGCAACGCCTGAGCCCGCGCCTCCGCTGCCGCATTGTTGCCTGACACAAAAACCCAGTTGCCGTCATGGTCGACAAATCGCCGCCGATCGATCATCAATATTCCTTGAGCTGTTGTTTAGACGCATTACACCAGCGGCCATCCGCCTGTGACACTAAGAGGGCAAAACGCCCCTGCGCCATCACCGCTTTTACCTTACCACTGAGCCACACCTCATCCTGCGGCTGCAACCAAGTACCCTCAGTGGAGAGCACGCCGTCGAGGCCGCCTTGACGCAGAATATCGGCAACCTTAAACGGCTGTGGCGACTCCCCTTGCCCCAACTGTAGTTGCCCCTTAACTCGCCCATCATTACCGGAAAGTCGCAGTCCCAGCCCAGCTAATGCACCAATCACACCTTGGCCGGTACCACCATGCTCACTAAGATCAATTGCCAGTTGTTGAGCCAACTGGTAAGCGTCGGCTTTTGTCAGTACCTGCTGCTTGGCCGCTTTACCAAAAGTCTGTAATGCCTCAACATCTTGCAGCGATGGTAGATGCACTATCGCCAGTCCGGGATCTGCTGCTGCCGCACTTTCCTGCCGCAAATGCGCTACGGCAATCGCTTTAATTTCTGCTACCGACAATGGGCCATCGTAGGCAAAACACATGGCGCTGTTATGGGAGGTATACGGTATATCGTCGTGGACATATAACTGATGCCGGGTTACCAGCGACACATCGCCACCTTGGCAACGCAGTAATTCGGCGATTTCACTGGCGATCTCACCAGTACCTTTGGTGCCAATATCGTCAGTATCATCAATACAAATTAACCATTCAGCCATGCGCGTTACCTACTTGATCAAGGTTTCTTTATGCAGTAAATCGTGGGCTTTCAGGCGGCGCAACACAGGTAACACCAGCAAAGCACCCACCACAGAAAACAAGCCTCCCTGCAAAAATTTCAGGCCAAAACGTACTAACGCCACCTGTTGACTCATCCCGACAAGTAAATCTTCCAGCAAGCCTTTGGCTGACCATGCTAAGCAGCCAATCAAAGCAACCACAACCAAACGCCAGCGCAGGATCAGCAAGGTGCCCAACAATATCAAGGCCATATCCATTGCTAAGGCTGGTACAAAAAATTTAAGGAAAATCAATGGGCCACCTTTACCTACACCCAGAATAGTGGCGACGGCACCCGCCAGTGCCCCACAAGCAGTGATGGCCCCTTTACGGCCCACTGAACCATAACAGATCAGATAAAAGAAACTCATCAATAGCATCGAATGCCCAGACAATCCGAGCTTTAGACGCAACATACTCTTCAACGCCACCAGCAGCGTGGCACAAAAACCAATAAACAGCGCATCCTGCAGTTGAAATCCGGTTTTATCATTTGCAGTGGTCATTGATGACTCCGAGGATCACGCCAGTGAGTGGGTTGCGGATGGCTGCCGAAATGGCGGCTTCTGGCAGCCGTTGCCGTTTGCTGTGCCAGTTTCAACAGTTGCACAAACAAAGGGAAAATAACGCAGTAAGCCAATTCATACCAATTCAGCGGGTTAAGCAGTTGCCGAGGCGCAATACGCGCACCACGTAATAGCTGCAACTGATAAATATCCCTGAGTTCACTGGTCATATAAGGCAGCAGGTTAATGGATGCCGCCACAACAAACGCCCACTTTACCGGCATGATCTTAGCTAATACTTCGCCAATCCACTGTGGTTTGATAACCACGGTCAGCCACCAGCCGGGTAACAACGCTAACAACAATCTTGCCACGGCCCACGCGCCCTGATGCAACTGCTGCCCACCATGAATGACAACATACAACAAAAGCGTAAATCCCAGCTGCAACACTATGTAGCGCAAAATGCCACCAATATTGCCACGACAGAGCAGTCCGTGGACCAGTAACAGCACGTTGGTCAGCGCCAAATACAACAATGCAGATTGCGGTGCCAAAAACGCTGCTGACGACAATAGCGTCACCATCAGCATTGCCGACGCCGCCAGCCATAATCCGCTGGCGTCATTTACGGAGGAAATTTTAGATTGCAGAGGTTGCCGTCGTTTAGCCCACACGTCGATTCTCCCGACACATGTTATTGACCAGCAACTCGCCTTTTACCAGTTGCCATTCCTGAGTTGCCGCTAGCGGTAACGAACGGTGACAACTGATAATGACACTACAGCCATCTTTTCGCAGAGAATTAATCATCATCCACAACTTATCTAAATGAGCGCTATCAAGGCCGGCCAACGGGTCATCCAGCAATAGTAGCGATGGCCGATAACAGGCCAGCGACGCCAGTGCTACCAGATGTTGCTGTCCGTATGACAGCGTATGTGGGGAGCGTTGTGCCAATGCGGCTAATCCTAGTTGTTCTAATAATTCGCTCGCCATATCAATGGGCAGCCCAAACCGCCGCAGACTGAAACTCAGCTCTTCTTCAACCGTTGCTTCGAACAACTGTCGATTAGGGCGTTGCATCAGCAACCCCAACTGCTGACCGAAGACGCCAGCCTTAGGACGCTGGCCAAACACTTTCATCGGCAGTGGATAAACGTTGGACTGAATACCGGCAATCGCTTTTAACAGGCTGCTCTTGCCACTACCGTTATCGCCTATCAGCGTCACCAACTCGCGCCGTTGCACGGCCAACGGCTGTGGGCTGCTAAACAGCGTATTGCTCCCCTGATAACGAAACTCAAACGGGTCAGTCGTGAATACTGTCGGCATTTCCGGGCTGAAATCCGTTAACATCACGTGGTGGTCGCAATCAAATTGCCCTGGCAGCAAACGTCCGCTCTGCAATTGCCAGAAGTGATCAGCAACCCCTTTAAACGCATCAGGATTGTGTTCCGACATCACCACCGCCATTCCCTCGGCGCGTAACGCCCGGATCACCGCCAGCAATTCGTCCACACCAGAATTGTCCAACTGAGCCCATGGCTCATCCAATAACAGGACGGCAGGCTCACTGACCAACTGCGCGGCAATCATTAATCGGTATTTCTGGCCAAGCGATAGATTACCAATGGGGCTGTCTAACGCCACGAACAAACCAACACGACGCAATGCTTTCTGCACCCGCGGGATCATGTCATCTCGCGTGACAGCGGTGTTCTCCAGCGCAAAAGCCACTTCAGCACCCACCGTCTGCCGCAACAATTGTACTTGAGGGTCCTGCATCACCAGCCCGCATAGCAGACCACGGCGTCGGTATACCCCGCCTTCGAATGGCCGACTTTGCAAGCCGGAAAGCAAGCGCAACAGAGTTGACTTACCGGAGCCTGTCGGGCCGCTGATACAGTGGCAGGATCCCGATTCAATACAAAGGGTCAGATCCCTAAAAATCCACGGTTCCAAGCTACCGTAGTTAAAGTTAACCCCGTCAAGCTCCAGTAATCTCATACTCAAATCTGCCAGTTGATACCGACGAACACCTCTCTGCCTGGCTGTGGCAAGGAATCACTCTGGTAGTAGTTCTCGTCCAGCAGGTTGGTGGCGCGCAAGTAAAGTTCCAGGTTGTTACTACCCAGCGGTTGGGTCAGATTGACGTCCACCAGCGTGTAGTTATCCAGCGAATATTCCACGGCGGTCTTCACGCCATTAACTTTCTGATTCTGGTAATAAACCTGATCCATAATCCGTTCCACGCTGAGGTGGAAGCGAGTTGCTGTTGGTAGCTCATAGCCCAATTCAAAACGGAGCTGATGTTTTGGCCGATAATTCAGACCATCGTAGCGGGTCTCATTAGCGGTTTTGTCTTTGGAGTCCAAATAGCTATAAGCCAAGCTCAGACTTAGCTTATCGATACTGTGATTACTCAGCACAGTATCAAAGCCCTGAAAACGGTAATCCCCAAGGTTCTGAGAAATGCTATTGCTGTCTTTCGCAATAAAATTGTCAGTGTCAGTGTGGAACAGATGGATTTCAAACTCGGTATCCATGCCTAGGCCTTGATTCAGACCGAACTCGACCGTTTTGGACACCTCTGTTTGCAAATCTTTATTACCGGATGACAGATCGTACAGATCAGACATCGAAGGGAAGCGGATCTTACGGGCTGCACTCAATGTCAACTTGGTGTTATCCAGCGCTTGCCAGAAACCAGAAGCCATTGCGGAGTAATCGTTGTCAGAGTCCTCATCACGATCCATGTCGTGATAAGCGGCGCCAAGGGTATAACCCCAGTTTCCGTCAACCTGATATTGGTATTCCGCAGCGCCCGTATATACCCAGGCAGAATCGTCAAAAGTGGCAACCGTACTACTGGAACCGCCACCTGAGCCACCACCTGAGCCACTACCAGAACCACCACCTGAGCCGCCGCCTGAACCACTGCCAGAGGAAGTATTACTGTAGCTTTCAGAAAGCGCGTCCCAGCTTTGCTTTTCTGCAATCGCGGAAGTACTCAGCGTACCCGCCTGACCGAAGTCAGCGATCAGCTGTACATTGGCACCTTGAACTTTCGACGTACCATCTTGGTATTCACTGACCTTTTTATAGGTGGCATCAGTGTAAACCGTATTATAGGTGGCGGCTTCGTTGTAATAGCCAAAACCACGTAACGTTAGTAATTCATTGAATTTATGCGCCATCCCCAGCTGGAAAGTCTTACCGTCATAGTCATCAACACGTTCATACTTGATACTACCAACGCCGCTGCCGTCTCTTGGTGGTTTTCCCCAATCACCTGAACGCAGCGCCATATTGGCGATCAGTTGCGTATCATCGTTAAACCAGTAGTTACCCTGTGCGTATAGATTACGCAGCGTTTTATCCGAGTTAAGCCGGGTTTCATCATCCTGAGTAGCAGTAGGTTCATAATCCGATGACATCTCAAAACCATCGGTTGTCTGATAACTGCCGCTCACAAATCCCTGCCAATTGGTGCCAGAACCAGCGACACTTACATCCCCTTTGCGGGTATTATTACGACCAGCTTCGATATGACCAGATAACGCCGGCGCACTATCGCCTTGTTTAGTGATGATGTTAATTACGCCGCCGGCCCCGCCTGGGCCATACAGCACCGAAGTTGGCCCGACAG
This sequence comes from Shewanella fodinae, assembly GCF_014651955.1. GTDB lineage: Bacteria > Pseudomonadota > Gammaproteobacteria > Enterobacterales > Shewanellaceae > Shewanella > Shewanella fodinae. Next base: position 87,693 of record NZ_BMXW01000009.1, read on the forward strand.
AAACATCTATAGATGCGATCTGGCTAGTTGGAATGATACTGGGGTCGAACTGACCATCATCAGCACCGTTGGCGGGTACACCGTTAATCAGCAGCATCACATGGCGCGTTTTAAAGCCACGAATATCCACTCGGGGACTGCCTTCGCCGCCATAACGGACATACACACCCGGCACAGTTTTTAACACCTCATCCAGGCTTTGAGCGCCCAAGTCCCGGATTTCATCTGCGGTGATAACCCATTGTGTGGTTGAATTTTTTATCGCACTGCCGCGTTCACCATGAACAACCATAACGTCGTTAATGTTCAATAGCGGGTCGCGCACCGTCTCTTGTGCTTGTGCAGCCAAGCTGTATCCCAACGCTAGCGCAACGGCTGAAATTTTTAGAGGTAATCCTGACATTGTGATGCCTTATTGGTTGTGAAGTATTTGCTTATTTTCATGATACCGATTGAACCCTCAAGAAATCCCAAGCAAAAAACCAACCAAGATCGACAATTTCAGCCAGACGGCGTGACCGGGATGTTACGCACTAGACAATATGTCGCACAAGTGCAGAGCGTTATGTAATTATGTCCATATCCATCACATGGTAAATAAGAAAAATCTGATAAAGATCACGCCGAATTTCACACAGTCACTGCCCACAACTTGACAGTATCGGCTCCTGACTTTAGTTTGTGTCGCATAATCCTATCGTCGGCACCGTTCTGCCGAGCCAGGTTGTTGTAACACCGTTCCGGAGCACCATTTGTCTGTACTATCCCTGTCAAAGGCTGTCAGTTCTCTGAGCGACAGACTTTCCCAGTTATTTGATCATTCCCAGCAGTCGGGAATCCTGCAACTGGTTGAAGACGTTAGCTTGCCGCCTTTAATGTCATGGCTAGCCGCGCAAAATCAATTCCCCAAAATTTATTGGCAGGGGCGGGATCGTCGTGAAGAAGTCGCAGCGATAGGCAGTTGCTTGGATTTAGCCTTTATTGAGGCTATCGATGACAGCAAACTGCAGCAGATATACCAGCAATACTGCCAGCAACCACACGGTGTCGATGTCCGCTTTTATGGTGGAGTGGCTTTTGACCGGACGCTGGCGTCCTGGCCGGAGTTTGGCCGCGCGCGGTTTCTGGTACCCAGGGTTGAACTGAGACGTCAAGAGGAGCGTGGTCAGTTGCTCGTCAACCTGAACCTGAATGAACAGTCGTTGGCTCAGCAAGTGCAAGAAGCTTTGGCGGTACTCGCACAATTGTGTCCAGCGCAGCCGCTGCTGCCCCCACAAAAGACCGAGGTGCTCAGCCGGGTCGATGTCCCTGATTTCTCACGTTGGTCGCAACTGGTCACAGAGGTAACGTCACCGGCATTCAATTGCCACACCCCCAAAGTGGTCCTGTCGCGTCAGAGCAAATTGCACGTCACGCAAACGCCTGATCCCTGGACTGTGCTGGCTTGCTGGCAGGGACGCAATCCCACCAGTTTTCAATTTGGTTTTCAGTTCAGTCCCGAGCATAGTTTTATTTCCTGCACGCCAGAACGGTTGTACCGACGCCAGCAGGATCAATTAGTCACCGAAGCGTTGGCGGGAACTACAGTGCGCGGCTTAACCGCAGATGAAGATGAAAAACTGGCGCAGCAACTGCTCGATGATCATAAAAACAGCCACGAAAACCAGTTTGTCGGCACGCATATCGTGTCAGAACTGACACCATTGAGCGTTCAGGTTAACGCCGATGAACCACTGAAGATTTTTAAACTTAATCATATCCAACATCTGCATCGAGTGATCAAAGCTCAGTTACGGCATGACATCAGCGATTTTCAATTACTGCAGTCTTTGCATCCGACACCCGCCGTGGGTGGTTTTCCCAAAAAAGCAGCGCTGCAGTACATCGCCGCAAACGAAGGTTACAACCGCGGCTGGTACGCTGGCACTTGCGGTTTTCTCAGCTCACAACTGAGCGAGTTTGCAGTGGCAATCCGCAGTGCACTGCTGGAGCCAGGCTGTATCAACTTATTTGCCGGCGCAGGAATTCTGACAGGATCCGATCCATCGTTGGAGTGGCAGGAGTTGGAAAACAAACTTGCCACCATCATGTCGATTCTGGTGGATTTCTAGCAACGCTTGTAATCTGTGCTCGGCTGTCTATAATGTGCGCCGCCCGGTAGTCGGGCAGCGGGTTCCCTCACCCCGCTTAACCAACCAAAAAGGTCACAAGATGCTTTTGTTAACCACCGCGCAGGTGAAACGCGCGTTATGGCTGCTTGTCAGCTTTCACATTCTGATCATCAGTGCCAGCAATTATCTGGTGCAACTCCCCTTCCAGATCTTTGGTCTGCACACCACTTGGGGCGCTTTCAGTTTTCCGTTTGTCTATCTTGCGACAGATCTGACAGTACGTATCTTTGGTCAGCTACCCGCCAGACGCATAATATTTATGGCAATGTTACCGGCACTGCTGGTGTCCTATGTCATCGGAGTGGTATTTCATGACGGTCACTTTCAAGGTGTTTCCGCACTGAGCCAAGGCAATGATGTTGTGTTGCGCATCGCCTTTGCCAGTTTTGCCGCCTATCTGCTAGGGCAACTGATGGATATTAAAGTGTTTGCGGCTATCCGCGCCAAATGTGCTTGGTGGGTCGCGCCCTCAGTGTCAACGATATTCGGCAACCTCATGGATACACTGGTATTTTTCAGTGTGGCATTTTATGCCTCCAGCGATGGGTTTATGGCGATGCATTGGCCAGAGATAGCCGCCGTCGATTACAGCTTTAAGCTACTTATCAGCTTTGCGTTATTTTTACCGGCTTATGGTGTGCTGCTGCGCTACCTGCAAGATTGGATACTCGATAGCAGATCCCACCCACAGTTCTCCTGATGATGCAACTGGCTTGGCGGTGTCCTGCCCGATTTACACGGCTTAGGATTGTCACAGCCGTTATTACTGCAACAAACGCCGTGGGCAAGTAACGCCGATTACAAAACGGTGCAAGTGAAAATCCACAACTATATAGCGTAATGTGCTCAACACCTTGATTCAGTGTGGCTGCCAGAGAGTGGATTTCAGTGCCAGCCACGACCATGCAGTACAACACCTGTTAGTACTGGCTGTACCGGAAAAACGGCTGTGAAAGCAGCAGTGGGGGCATCTGTCGATGCCCTCTACACTAGACTAAAACTTCTTTAATTTTGCTGCCCCAGACACTTGATTCAACACTGGTACAAACATATTCATCGGCTTTGCATTTGGTTTGTTTTACATCATCAAATTGCACAAAGTCTGGTTTTTCCAATAATTCGTCGGCCTTGTAGCGGAACAACACCTGATATACAAAATCGATGAAAATAATGTATTTACGTGGCAGATATGCCCGTTTGGGAAATGAAATGCCCAATACATTGTGTTCCATCGGGAAATCTTCTAATAACGGTACCAGCTCACCTTTCTGCACAGCTTCTTCCACAATCATCGGGGGTAGTGCAGCAATACCCAGCCCAGCAATAGCTACTTCGCGGGCCAATGTGATGTTATTAACCCGAAACTGGATTTTAGGGGTAATGCTCTGCCATTGTTGGCCATCGAAAATCCGGATATGCCCGTCAGAGGGTGATTTTGCCAGCGAGGTATAGAGATCAATATATTTGTGCTGCCATAGGTCTTCTGGCCGCTGTGGTCGACCAAAACGTTCCAAATATGCAGGACTGGCTACCAGTGTGGTTGACGTATTGAACAGCTTGTAGGTCTGCAGCCGGGGGTCTTCTATGTATCCAACGTGGAACAGAATATCAACCCCTTCTTCAATCAAATCGACACTACGGTTACTCAGCTCAGTCTCGATACGAATATCTGGGTAAGATTCCAGAAAACAGGCAAACACCGGCCCCATAAACAGCTGGCCCATCTCAAATGGACAAACGACATGTAAATTCCCTTTAACCCGCTGTTGACTCGCACTTAATTGTGCTTCAGCATTCTCTAGGTCCAGCAAGATCTTGGTAATTTTGTTGTAATATTCCGCCCCCGCTTCGGTCAGTCGCAACGCACGGGTGGTACGAAACAACAATTGCACACCGGTTTGCTTCTCCAATTCCGCCACTTTCCGGCTAACGGTAGTTTTGGTCAGTCCTAGCGCCTTGGCGGCGCCGGTGAAACTGCCTTGTTCCACCACCTGGGCAAAAATTTGTACCCGATTTAGATCCATTTATTGTTTCGCCTATGCAACAGTGAGTGAATTACTAAGTGACTAATAAAATTTTTGGCACAGTTGTAGAATAGCTTGCCTCAAGCTGGCGAGCTAGCCACTTTTTTAGGTTGAGACCACAAATTATGTAACTCTTTTTCTGCGATGAAATAAGCAGAGGTAGTTGGCAAGAATGGCAAGAACCAACAAAGTTTTGGGATCATTAGGCCAATCACAACAGAAACCCAGAGATGTTGCCGCTGTAATTGAGGTAACAAACTGACACTTTAATGAAATTTTACTATTTTAAATTTTCCCTTTTACGTGCACTTGTTAATAATGGTTGTCTATGGGCTGCAACAGACAATCACACAAAGCAATTGCCAATGTTAAGGATGCAGGTTGACCAGCCAGTCTTCCGGACAAGTCGATTATTGATAGGAGTTCTCATGCGGCAGATATTAAAAGTTGCCTCAGTTGTAAGCATGGCGTTATGGATTACCGCCTGCGGTGCGGAAAAGGAACAAGCTCAGGGACAACAGACGGCCCCAGCCATGGAAGTGGGAATTATTCCAGTCAAAACAGTGCGTCAGGAATTAACCACCATTTTACCTGGACGCAGCAAAGCTTACCTAGAAGCCGAAGTGCGGCCTCAAGTCAGCGGCATTATCCTTAAACGCAGCTTCAACGAAGGCGGGTATGTCAAACAAGGGCAATCTCTGTATCAGATTGACCCAGCCACCTACAAAGCCACGGTTCAAAGCGCTGAAGCCGATGTAGCAAAAACCAAGGCCAGTCTGGCCTCCGCAGCCGCCACATATCATCGTTACCAAAAATTGTTGAAAACCGACTTTGTCAGCAAAGAAGATTTTGATACGGCCGAAGCAGCCTACAAACAGGCAAATGCTGCGGTTCTGGTGGCCGAAGCGGCACTCAATACTGCCAAGATTAATCTGGATTACACCGAAGTGCGTGCGCCGATTTCTGGCCGCATCGGTAAATCCAGCGTGACCCCTGGCGCATTGGTGACGGCAAATCAAACCACTGCGTTAGCAACAATTCAGCAACTGGATCCGATTAAAGTGGATATCGTGCAATCCAGCACTCAGCTGTTACAACTGAAAGCCCGTCTAAAAGCCGGAACGCTTAAAGCAAACGACAACGCCGCAGTGAAGCTGGTGTTGGAAGATGGCAGTGAATACAACCATGAAGGTACGCTGAAATTTTCGGAAGTCAGTGTCGATGAGGCCACAGGTTCGGTGACTATGCGAGCAGAGTTCCCTAATCCTGAAGGCTTGTTATTACCTGGGATGTATGTGCGAGCAGTACTAAACTCCGGGATTGATCCTGAAGCTATTCTGGTGCCGCAAAAAGCCATCAGCCGTGATGCCAAGGGCCAGGCGGTTGCTATGGTGGTTAACCCGCAGAGTCAGGTAGAAGCACGTATTGTTACGACTGCCGAAGTTATTGGTAACCAATGGCGTATCACCAGTGGCCTAAAAGCTGGCGACAAATTGATTGTCGAGGGGCTGCAAAAGATTCGTCCGGGAGCGCCAGTAACAGCGAAAGAAATTTCAAACCAGCAATAACAGGGCGGAACTTATGGCACGTTTCTTTATCGATCGCCCCATTTTTGCTTGGGTGATCGCATTAATATTAATGTTAGCAGGGGTACTGGCGATCAGGTCATTGCCAGTAGCCCAATACCCGAAAATTGCTCCGCCAACAGTGGTCATTTCAGCGAATTACCCAGGGGCGTCCGCTAAGACGGTGGAAGATTCGGTGACCCAGATTATCGAGCAGAGCATGACGGGTCTTGATCACATGCGCTATATCACTTCAACCAGTGATAGCTTCGGTAACGCACAGATCACCGTCACCTTCAACGCTGAGGCTGACCCAGATATTGCTCAAGTGCAGGTGCAAAATAAGCTGCAGTCAGCCATGACGTTGTTGCCACAAGAAGTACAGGCGCAAGGGGTGAGAGTTAACAAATCCACCTCTGGCTTCCTGATGGTGGTAGGTTTCATCTCCAGCGATGGCTCGATGAATAAAGCAGATATTGCGGACTTTATCGGTTCAACGATTAAAGACCCTCTTAGTCGTGTACCTGGGGTAGGTGAAACTACGCTGTTCGGGGCCCAGTACGCCATGCGTATATGGCTCGATCCGCTGAAGCTCACACAATATAACCTGACCACTTCCGATGTAGTAGCTGCGATCCAATCGCAGAACGCACAGGTGGCTGCCGGTCAGTTTGGTGGTGCTCCTGCAGTGGCGGGGCAAGAGCTCAACGCGACTATCACAGCGCAAAGTCGGCTACAGACGCCAGAAGAGTTCCGCAAGATCATTCTTAAGTCCAACATCGCTGGTGCTAACGTGTATTTAGCGGATGTTGCCCGTGTGGAACTAGGCGCACAAAGTTACAACATATCTTCACTGTTTAATGGCCAACCAGCCAGTGGTTTGGCAATTGCGCTGGCAACTGGGGCTAATGCCTTGGATACTGCCAACGCAGTACGCGCTAAGTTGGATGAGCTGAAACCGACCTTCCCAGAAGGTCTGCAGATTGTTTATCCGTATGACACAACTCCATTTGTGGAAAAATCCATTGAAGGGGTAGTCCATACACTGCTGGAAGCTATCGTACTGGTGTTCGTCATCATGTACCTGTTCTTGCAGAACTTCCGTGCAACCTTGATCCCGACTATCGCCGTACCAGTGGTATTACTGGGGACCTTTGCCGTACTTTCCTTTGCAGGATACAGCATCAATACCCTGACGATGTTCGCCATGGTGCTTGCCATCGGTTTGTTGGTGGACGACGCCATTGTGGTGGTGGAAAACGTCGAACGTGTGATGTCAGAGGAAGGGCTCAGTCCTAAAGAAGCCACCAAGAAATCGATGGGACAGATTACCGGTGCTTTGATTGGTATTGGTGCGACCCTGTCGGCAGTATTTGTGCCAATGGCCTTCATGGCTGGTTCTACTGGGGTTATTTACCGCCAGTTCTCTATTACCATCGTATCGGCTATGGCGCTGTCCGTTATCGTCGCTATCGTGCTGACACCGGCCCTTTGTGCCACGATGCTGAAACCTATCCATAAAGGCGAAGGTCACGAGAAAAAAGGATTCTTCGGTGGATTTAACCGCGGCTTCGAACGTTTTACAGCTGGCTATGAGTCATCAGTCGGCAAGCTCCTGAAACGCTCTTTCCGTATGCTGATTATCTATGCAGCACTGGTTGGTGTGGTCGCTTGGATGTTTACCCGTATGCCAACGGCGTTCCTGCCAGATGAAGATCAGGGAATGCTGATGGCGGTTACGATACTGCCGCCCAACTCATCACAGGAAAGTACCGAGAGTGTTCTGAAAAAAGTGTCGGACCATTTTAAGAAAGAACCAGGTGTGAATTCGGTATTTACCGTAGCGGGTTTCAGTTTTGCCGGCCAGGGCCAGAACATGGGGATGGCGTTTGTCAAACTCAAAGATTGGTCTGAACGTACCGCGCCAGGTTCCGATGTGCAATCAATTGCGGGTAGAGCCATGGGAGCTTTCTCACAATTCAAGGAAGCGATGGTATTTGCTTTCGTACCACCAGCAGTGATTGAATTGGGGACCGCAAACGGCTTTGACATGTACTTGCAGGATTTGACTGGTCAGGGACATGCCAAACTGATCCAAGCGCGTAATCAATTACTGGGTATGGCTGCGCAAAATCCAAAGCTGATGGCCGTGCGTCCCAATGGTCAAGAAGACGCCCCCATGTACAAGCTGAACATAGATTATGAGAAGCTCAAAGCGCTAGGCATTGAGATCAGTACAGTCAACAGCACGCTGGCGACAGCCTGGGGTAGTTCATACGTTAACGACTTCATTGATCGCGGCCGTGTGAAAAAGGTTTATGTACAGGGCGAAGCCAAATATCGTATGCAACCAGATGATCTGGACAAATGGTATGTGCGCAACAGCAGCGGTGATATGGTGCCATTTTCTGCCTTTGCCAAGGGCAACTGGGAATATGGCTCTCCGCGTCTGGAACGTTTCAACGGTTTGTCTGCTGTCAATATCCAAGGTGCTGCGGCACCAGGTTTCAGTACTGGGGAAGCAATGGATACCATGCAGCAATTAGCGAAACAGCTTCCGCCTGGATTTGGCTTGTCTTGGAACGGTATCTCATATGAAGAACGGCTTTCAGGCAATCAGGCACCAGGCTTGTATGCCTTGTCACTACTGGTGGTATTCCTAGTACTGGCGGCTCTGTATGAAAGCTGGTCAGTGCCAATTGCCGTTATTCTGGTGGTACCACTAGGGGTTATTGGTGCACTGTTGGCGATGAACGGTCGTGGTCTATCCAACGACGTGTTCTTCCAGGTAGGTTTGTTGACCACTGTGGGACTGGCAACCAAAAACGCGATCCTGATTGTAGAATTCGCCAAAGATTTCTATGAAAAAGGCGCAGGTTTGATTGAGGCAACGCTGCACGCAGTAAGAGTGAGGATCAGGCCAATCCTGATGACATCGCTGGCGTTTGGCCTGGGTGTTGTCCCCTTAACCGTAAGTACTGGTGCAGGTTCAGGTAGCCAACACGCCATTGGTACTGGGGTGTTGGGGGGGATGATGAGTTCCACCTTCCTGGGGATTTTCTTCATTCCGGTATTCTTTGTGGTCGTTGAACGCCTGTTCAGCAAACGTGAAAAAGAAGCTAGCAAAGAGTAAAAGCCACTTATCAGGAAAAGCCGCTCATCATCGAGCGGCTTTTTTTATTACGGTGTCCCCAAGTGACCAAGAGCATTCACACAAGATGGTGGCAGCGAGGAGAATTTGTATGATTACGTTAAGGCAAGCCATGACGCAATGGCCCAAAGCACTGGCATTTAACGCTGAAAAACAGGCAAAAAAAAAGACCCGGAGAGGGGTCTGAAAAGGCAAACTATGAACTAATCGCTTTCGCCTAAACCATGTACACAGTTAATTTAACCAAATCACACTGAATAAAAGCTGAACAACGCCTTCGCTATTTGGCAACTATTAATGGTATATGTGGATTAGCTACTGTTTCCTAATGTTAACTACCTTATTTACAACGTATTTTTTATAGTTTAGTCATAAAATGGTGATGAATTTAATGAATGAAATTAAATGAATACTAATAACTATCAGTCAGTTAATCCCTGTACAACGTCAGTAAACTTACAAAACGCCCATTCCCCATAAAAATGAAAATAAAATGTTAAAAGTAACTGCTATTGGACTGGCGAATAGCATATTTCACACAAGATAATTGCAAATATGGTTGATACTTAACCAGTAATGACATTAGTTACATATCACTGCCAAAAACATTCAAGCAACATTTGCTATGATGAAGAAGCAGATCCGATACTCAGGAGGTGATATTGCGGCGAATATTACTGACAGCGCTATTACTGGTAACTATGGTGGGCTCTGCTGCAGAACAAGCTAAGCGCAAAATTATTGCCCATTACTCGCCTCACGGCACCAGCCAGCAAGCCAAACAGGAAAAAGTCTATCGCTCCGATAACAACGGCATTACTTTATTCAGCGACCTAATCCCGCCGCAAGACAACTATGAAGTACTTCTGTTTGACTGCTATGCCTGCAATCCGCACTCTACTATCAACTGGCACAAAACCCCATTATTTCGCACTGATTATCAAACAGAAATTGCTAATGCGGCCAGAGACTATCAACTGGATCCGGCATTGATCCGAGCGGTGATCCACGCAGAATCAGCATTTAATGCGTCTGCACAATCCCGCACAGGAGCGATAGGATTAATGCAGCTTATGCCTAAAACGGCCAGAGAATTGGGCGTAGATAATGCCTTTTCAGCGGCACAAAATATTGATGCGGGTAGCCGTTATCTGGCTCAGATGTTACAGCGCTTTGACGGTAATATATCACTGGCATGTGCCGCCTATAACGCCGGACCCACAACGGTCAGCAACTATAAGGGCGTTCCACCTTACCCAGAAACCCAAGCCTATGTTGAACGCGTAGGTATTCTGTTACAACGCTATCGAACGTTATAGCTCACTCACCGACTTCCCACGTTACGCGATAGCTACCATTTTGCTGTTGTAATATCGGTTGCAATGTTGCCAGCATCTCTGCAGCAATGTTATCCAACTGCCACGGCGGGTTAATCACCCATAGCCCCGCAGCTGTCATGCCAAATTCATCATTATCAGGCCGGATACTTTGCTCAATACGCAGCTGTCGACGAATACCACTCTCTTTAAGCCGTGTCAGCATCGCTTCTGTCTGTTGCCGTTGCACCACCGGATACCATAAAAGATAAACCCCTGTCGCAAACTTGCGATACGCTTTGATCAAGGTTTCCGCTACCAGTTGGTAATCGGTTTTAATCTCATAACTGGGGTCAATCAGTACCAACCCACGGCGCTCTTTAGGAGGCAGAGCGGCGATTAGCCCTTTTAAACCATCGCCTTCAACGATTTTGACTTGAGGATCCTGGTCAAAATAATCCGTCAACAACTGCTGATCAGTGGGATGTAACTCATGCAATACCATACGATCCTGCGGTCGCAGATTCATATCAATCAATGCTGGAGACCCTGGATAAAATCCCAGCGCTTGATTGTTCTCGTTAAAGTGCCGCACATTATCCAGATACAGTTGTAGGCTTTCTGGCAACTGGTTTTGCGACCACAAACGGCCCACACCGTCCCGGTACTCGCCAGTCTTTTCAGCGAACTCGTCATTCAGGCTATAACCACCAGCCCCGGCATGGGTATCGATATAGACCAAGCCTTTATCTTTTTTCTGCAGCAAACTCAGGGTCTGCAGTAACACCGCATGTTTCAGCACATCAGCATAATTGCCAGCATGATAACCGTGACGATAACTGAGCATAATCACTTCCAACCTTAGACTTGAGGGCGGCATTATAAGATTCATTAACTGAAAAAGCACCTTAACAGCAGTTTCTACCGCTGACGGGCTTTGGCATAATGCCACTAACATTGCTGTATCCGAGACACCATTTGAACGCACCCGTTACCACTGTCTATTTTGATCAGAACCAACCTCAGCTAGGCGAATTGCTAGCACCATATCCGCTGCTATTTGACGCCGGTGCTCCTTTTGAAATGAAGTTGATAGACGGCAAGTTAAATCTGCTGAAACGCGATGAGCCGAAGCTAGGCGGTGTACATGTTGATTTTACCAGCGGTGCCGTGGCGCACCGACGTAAATATGGTGGCGGTCGTGGTCAGGAAATTGCCAAAGCGGCGGGACTCAAGCAAGGAGCTTGTCCAACCATACTGGACAGTACTGCGGGGTTAGGCCGTGATGCTTTTGTACTGGCAAGCCTGGGTTGTCGAGTATGGCTAATTGAGCGCCATCCAATGGTAGCCGCGCTGCTGGCTGATGGTTTGAGCCGTGCCTACGCTGATGAAGAGATAGGCAGCTGGATGCAACAGCGTATGCAATTACTGCCTTGGGGCACAGAGTTAACCAACATCAACCCGCAACAGTTGCCAATTGATGTGGTGTATTTAGACCCCATGTATCCACATCGAGACAACAGCGCCCAGGTAAAAAAAGAGATGCGAGTGTTTCAGCATTTGGTCGGTGCTGATGACGACGCGGCCCAACTGCTGCAACCTGCATTAACCCTCGCCAGCAAACGTGTTGTGGTAAAACGACCAGACTACGCAGAAAACCTCGATAACACCCCACCGACCTTGGTGATCGCCATGAAGAAAAATCGCTTTGATGTCTATGTTAAAGCGGCACGCCCCAATGAAACGAGCAGTCGTCTGGTGAAATAGTGGCGATTCAGATTGCCCTGTTTTAACGATGGTCCAAATCAAAAGAACACAAGACTGACGGTAAACATCGATGAGTTGCTCAAAACCGTACGCACATCGGTGCAAGCCTTGCCGAGCAACGACCTCGAACTTTGCGATCTTGCCAATGAACTCGGTATCGCACTGGCAAAATCGGTCGGAACAGACAAATCATATGAAGCAGAAGTGCTATCGGGCATTAAACATGGTTTTGATTTAGTTCGTAAAAACGCTGAAGCAGATGATGAACAACAAGAATGACTTAACGCTGCACCGGTTGGGAAAGAGATCATTTAGTTGTACTAGCTGAACACTACGCGGTACTAGCTCTGGCCTGATCTGACAGAGCTATAGCAAAGAGCAGAACCTAATCTGACAGGCAGCTCTGTGCCACAAGCGGACATGGCTAATGTCACTCCGTATTACTCGAAGAAGTGCAAAGCGTTATCAATAGCTGTGGCTATTTCGTCTTCTCTACGCCCTCCGTTGATTGTAAAACGGTTCTCAAAAACGAAGTGCGGAACAGAACGAACGCCTGCCGCAGTGGAGTTTGCAGCCTCTTGCTCAATCCGCTTGTGCCGGGTGGGATCGCGTGCAATGGCGCGGGTCTCATCTTTACTGAATCCATAGGCTGCAGCAACATCTGCCAACACACCTGCATCGGCAATGTTTCTTGCCGCAAGGAAATAAGCATCCGTGATAGCTACGGCGAGTTGGTGCTGCGTGCCGCGTTCTCTGGCTGCCAGGATGATGGCGTGCGCCGCCTGTGTTGGGTAGGCGTAGAGCTGGCGACTAAGGTCCAGGTCGAAGCCGGACGCGCGGGCCTCTGCTTCAGGGCGAGCAAACGCCGACTTCGGATCTGTCACACCATACCGCTCGCGTAGCAGTTCTGGGATGAAGAGTCCGGCCGCCGGCGTGTCCGGCAGTAAAAGAACAGGATGATGGTGAATGTCAGCGGCCAGCTCGGGGAAGCGTTCCTGAAGAACCTTGTCGAGACGGTGCAGGCCCACGAAACACCAGGGGCAGGTGAGCTCGGTATAAATGTCGATTCGCAACATGCTCCCAGTCTCCTTCTTTAGTGATTAGAGATACATTGCGCGGCATGGGCGAATATCTTATCCGCGACCTTGTCCACAAAAAACTGAACCTAGTTTGCCCCTACCCGAGCCCGCAGGACGAAGGTTTTCTTCATAGTCATGCTCTCTTCGCCAGCAGGCTTTTCACAGCCGTCTCGGTATGGGCTATGGCTGCCTTTGCCCCGTCCGGGCCGATCACGGTGCCTTCAATCCGGATAAGCTCAGCGTCAGTCAGTCCGATAAAGCCAAGCATGTGCAGTAGATAGTTGGTCTGGAAATCGAAAGCGGCATAATCGCCCGCTGAAAACACGCCGCCGGCGGCAGTGATCAGATAAAGCTTCTTGCCGGTAAGCAGGCCCCGGGGGGCTCCTGTGGCATAGCTGAAGGTAACTCCCGGCCATGTGACATTGTCAATCTAGGCCTTGAGTTGCGAAGATGGACCGAAATTTATCATTCCTGATCCAAGGACAATGATGTCAGCGGCACATAGTTCATCAACAAGCTCCCGGGCAAGTTCAACGGCAACATTCTGCTGTGTAGTGCGTGAATCAGGGGATGCTGCGCGGCCCACTATGTAGTCTTCAGTAATGTGCGGCGGCGGATTTGCGACAAGGTCGCGAACCGTCAGTGAGGTGTCTCCCTGAGCTCTAAGCCCATGAGCAATTTCAGTAGCAAAGCGGGTAGACAGGCTCTCAGTCCCACGGGGACTGGAAGTAATCAGCAGGATTTTACGCATAGTGGCTCCGTTTGTAGTATAAATTAGTAACTAGAGAATATTTCTATGTCTGGTTACTAACCGTTACCAGGCATACTAAAGTTCCTGCCAGAACTTCACAAGAAGGCACAAATATGTCACCCAGTCACACCGATGTTCCTGAAGCACTCCCGGATTCTGAAACAGAAGGCTGCCAGGCCACCCGCGAAATACTGAATCGAATTGGCGACAAATGGAGTCTCTACATCATCGCCTCTCTGGCCAATGGTAAGCTGCGCTTCAACGAATTGAAGCGCAGCATTGACGGCATATCCCAGCGTATGTTGACGCTGACCCTGAGAGGGTTGGAGCGGGATGGATTAATTGGCCGGACTGTTTATCCGACTATTCCCCCGCGTGTTGATTACGAACTCACGGAGCTTGGACTGACGCTGTTAGCGCCTGTAATGGCGCTCGTGAATTGGGCAAACGATAACCGGCTCGCCATCGCAGAAGCACATCAACGCTTTGACGACACTCCCTAGTCCGCCGGGGCAAGAGGGTTCATGACTGCCATAAGTGCCGCCGCTCGCAATCAGAAGGAGGAGTGGTTATCGATTAACGCGGTACTTCGCACAATTTGCTGTTTGCGTGAGGCTATGTCCGCTCATCGCTCAAAGCAAACTGTCAGATTTTATTGTGTGCTGTCAGTGAAAAGCGTCAGATCATGTCTGAGCTAGTACACTTAATCCCGCCCGGCCCTGTCTGCTGGGGTGATATCATTAGTGGTTTCTGTTATATGTTTTTTTATTGGTTAGTACTGTTTATTAAATGTAAGAAATGACATCTTGGTAATTCATGTGAAATATTTTTTGTCAGCTTATGGTTGCAGAAAGCCGCTAACCCAATGATATATATGAAGCGGCTATGTCGGCTTATAGTTTCAACAACAGATTCATGGATCATCCGCAAGATGTGACAAGGGAGCTGCTAAAACAGACCCAACCTATACAAATTTGAGTCTGTTTTATCATCACGCCATGAACATTCTGAAATTTATAACGGTTTCACGTTGACGGCACACGGACCTTTTTGACCTTTACCGACGTCAAACTCAACTTTCTGACCGTCATTAAGTGATTTATAACCATCCATTTTAATTTCTGAATGATGAACGAATAAATCTTTGCTTCCATCATCTGGCGTGATAAAGCCGAAGCCTTTGTCTCCGTTAAACCACTTAACTATACCTTTACTCATACTTTTTCATCTTCATCTAGGTGAACTGTAAAAGACAAATCTTGCTATCACCATTACAAGAATTGCCTTAACTAGGGAATCGCATTCAGCCATAAATCACTGCGATTCAAGAGATACTCTGGCTCATTACTAAATTTTGGTCAACATACCGCTCGCTGTGTTAGTTGTCAGTCGCACCTGTAACGCAGAAAGGGGCACGAAAGATTTGTACGGTTAGCAGCTTGGAGGCAGAGCAAGTTAAACCTGTAATTTCTCTCTTCAGAGCACAGAACACAAATACTGACAAAATTATTATGTCAGCTTATGGTCAAAGATAACTGCTAACTCATTGATGTATATATATTCAATGTCAACTTATGGTTTGCAACGACAAGTCAGGTAAAACCTTTTGTCTAATCGCGACTTACTTGGACTGTATTGCGTAACGGCAATATAACCTGAGCAATAAGCCCCCCCCCTGCACGCGGCAATAGTTGCAGGTTTCCACCTTGGCGTCGCATTAATGCTTCCGCAATCGCCAGTCCTAGGCCGGTACCATCAACACCAGTACGGGCAGCATCTCCACGTTCAAACGGTCGTAGCATCAAGCTAATTTTGTCCTGTGATATACCGGGACCTCGGTCAGCCACTTCGATATACAGTTGGTGCTGTTGACTATAGCTGGTAATTACCAACTCATTACCGCCCGCGTACTTCACCGCATTTTCCATCAAATTTCGCAGAACTCGTTGCATAGCCACTGGTTGAAATACGGTTTCTGGTAAAGGATTTAGTACCAGAGCAAACATAATATCTCGGCCTTCAAACTCTGCCGCTAACTGTTGTATTAGCACGTTGAGATCGCCAGTAAATTCCGGTTCGCTATTGCCACTACGACCGTACTCCAGAAACTGATCGATGATAGTGTCAATCTGCCGCAGATAGCGGTACAGCTCTTTACTACCCTGAAGATTACTCATCTCCAGTCCTAAGCGTAGCTTGGTCAAAGGTGTGCGGATATCATGGGAGATCCCCGCTAGCATGATCGCTCTATTTGACTCCATAGCATCGAGACTTTCTACCATCGCATTAAACTGATGGGACAGTAATGCCAGTTCAGTCGTGGTGTATTCTGGTAGTTTTTCCGGTCGGCCTCCCAATTCCAGTTTATGGAAAGCAGCAGCAATCTGTTGCAAAGGCCGATTCAGTCGCCGCTGCAACACAAATGCTAACAATACTGCCACAGATGCAATAATTATCAGCAACAGCAAACCTCTGGTCAGCAATCGATGAGGTTGTGGAATTTGGCTCACCGGTAAGGATACCCAGCTACGCTGCCCGGCAATATTCAGATTAACCCATAGCCTCGCATCAGTATCACCCAGCCAACGATAATCAATATTAGGTTTGAGTTCTTGATGAATAGAGTCAACAAATAGTTGAATAAGTGGTGCACGCGGAATATGGCGCTTGCCTGGCGGTAATTGATCATGAACGACTATTTGATCAGCTTGATTAATGTGCTGAATAACATTTTCACGGTTAGCTGGTGCAATCTGCGATAGGACTGAATCTAGCGTATTGACCTGACCAGCCACCAGACTTCCCAGTTCAATCACCCTAGGCCGCTGCATCTGTATATATACGGCAACAGAACAAACCATCACTACCAATGCTAATCCTAGTAACAATAACAAATTCAGTCCGAACAGCGAGCGCGGCCATAGTTTACGCATGATCACCTTCTGGCATGAAAATATAACCCACGCCCCAAACAGTTTTGATATACACAGGCTCCGCGGGATCATCTTCTATTTTGCGACGCAGTCTCAGAACCTGAACATCCAAACTACGATCCAAAGATTGATGCTCCCGACCTTTCACTTTATCCAACAAATGTTCACGACTCATCGGCCGCCGAGGATTAGCAATAAACACACGCAGTAGTTGAAATTCCAGATTGGATAGCGGGATCACTTCTTCATCACGATTCAACTCCATTCTCGAAATATTGAGGGTGAAGGGGCCAAAACGTGACAGTTCCTCCATCCCCCAAATATTAGTGTCGTGAAGCATCTTTTGACGCCTTACCATTGCATTAAGGCGGGCTGTAAGTTCTCTAGGTTCAAAAGGTTTGCTCAGGTAATCGTCTGCCCCCATTTCTAAACCGACGATTCGGTCTATTGGGTTACCTCTCGCGGTTAACATCAGGATCGGGATATTCTGTCCAGCCGCCCGTAAGCGGCGACAAACGGAAAGGCCGTCTTCACCAGGCATCATCAGATCCAGCACCAATACGTCAAATGGCTCGCGTTGTAACCAACGGTCCAGTTGTTCAGCGTTTGCAACGGTCTGCACCTCAAATCCCTGGTCACTGACATAATGCTTTAACATAGTTCGCAGTTCTGGATCGTCATCCAAAATAATGATCCGCGGCAGATGATCTGTCACAGCCCCCCCTAAACAACCACGCCAAACCCTAAACATGAGCCAAATGTTAGCTGCTTTTCCAGCACTTGGCTTTGCTAAATCAGAGAATGTAACCCGTTGTAATAATTTGCTTCATGCACGTAACCATTGCAGTAACTGCTTTCATCTAGCATAGGCAACTGTTTCAGTAGCAACCGGGAGAAGGTGGGTGTTTCAGAAGATACAAAAAAAGTGGGTATGGCTGGGGCTGAGTTTAGTAATACTAGTGCTAGTGATGATATTACGACAACATCCAACATCTGGGAAAAAACAATTAGCGCCAGTATCCGTAACAGTAGCAACAGTGACGCACGGCCAAGTACCACTTTACATTGAAACTACCGGTACCGTGACTGCCTCTGGAACCGTTGTCGTACGCCCCCAAATCAGCGCTACATTGTTAGCCATATACTTTCAGGAGGGGCAATTCGTTAGCACTGGCGAATTACTTGCCACTCTTGATGATCGTGCAATCCAAGCCCAATTGCTTACTGCGAAAGGTAATCTGCAGAGAGATGAAGCCTTGCTGCAAAATGCCAAAAAAGATCTGCAAAGATATCAGCAGTTACAGCTAAAAGGACTGGTGACGCAACAACAGTTGGACACCCAAGCATCTGAGGTAAGGCAGTATCAAGGTATCGTCAAAGCCGATCAGGGAACACTGGATAATCTGCAAGTCCAACTGAGTTATACCCAGATACGTGCTCCAATCAGTGGTATTGCAGGCCTGCGAGCTGTCGATATCGGGAACTTGCTGCAACCCAGTGATACCAATGGCATTGTTACACTCACAGCTGTTACTCCCGTGGATATCAAATTTGCACTCACTGAAACCGAGTTAAATCAACTGCTACCCGCAATGGATAACGGTAAACCTACGGTATTGATTTACGACCGACAAAACAACTTATTAGACAGCGGAACAGTCACTGCTATTGACAATCAATTAGATTCTTTCACCGGAACAGTCATGGCAAAAGCCCGCTGTAATAACCGTCACCAGAGATTGTTTCCCAATCAATTTGTAAACGTACAAATACACATCCACACCATAGACAATTCACTGTTGTTACCTACTAGAGCGATTCAACACAGTACAGATGGAGACTACATCTTTGTGTTACATAGTGGCTTGGCCTTACAGCAGTTTATTCATAGCGATGCAACAGTTGGGGAGCTGAGTTCTGTTGAAGCTATTGATCGTAAAGGTTCAGGCCTCAGCTTAGGCGATCTGGTCGTGGTTGATGGTGCTGATTTGTTACATGATGGTGTACAAGCGCAAGTGGTTATCTCGCCTAATGACACCCCGACAGCTGTAAATCGTTGAGCGGAGGCAATTGGTGAACATTTCCCGCCCCTTTATTAATCGTCCAATTGCGACCTTGTTGCTCATGATCAGCTTGCTGTTAATTGGAGTGCTTGCTTACCGTCTGTTGCCAGTGTCCGCTTTACCGCAAATTGACTATCCGACTATTCAGGTTTATACCCGCTATCCAGGCAGTGCTCCAAACGTTACCAGTACCAGTGTAACTGCGCCATTAGAAAGACAATTTGGTCAAATGGCAGGGTTACAAAAAATGCAATCTACTAGCGCCGATGGTGCATCCATCATCACGTTGCAGTTTGAACTGACAACCTCTTTAGATGAAGCTGAGCAGGAAGTACAAGCAGCCATCAATGCCGCTATGGCTCTCTTACCCAGTGAGCTGCCCTATCCTCCGGTTTACAGCAAAGTTAATCCCGCAGACACCGCTGTGCTAACCCTGGCGTTGACATCTGATGAGCTGCCAATGACTCGGGTGCAGCAACTGGCAGAGACTCGCTTAGCACAGAAAATATCGCAGATGGAGGGCGTTGGCTTAGTGAGTATTAGTGGCGGTCAACGCCCAGCAGTTAGAGTTGCAGTCAATACCGGGGCTTTACAACAGGCCGGTCTCACCCTCACCGACGTTGAATCTGCTATTCAGCACGCCAATATCAACGCACCTAAAGGTAGTCTGGATGGGCGTTTTCTATCCTATGCTATTGGAGCCAATGATCAGTTGACGAATGCCGCCGAATTTCGCCAATTAGTGATTACTTGGCATCAAGGGCGAGCCTTATATTTAGGAGACATAGCAGAGGTTAGCGACGGTGCGGAAGATATCAGACAATCTGCATTGGATAACGCTACCCCAGCCATTTTGATAAGTATTCAACGACAGCCTGGTGCCAATGTAATTGCAACCGTTGATCGTATACGTACCTCTCTGCCAGCGTTAACACAAACCTTACCCACATCCGTCAAATTACATGTCATCAACGATAGGACCGAAACTATTCGAGCTTCTGTCGCCGATGTGCAATGGGAATTACTGCTGGCAATCATATTAGTGGTATTGGTGATCCGCCTGTTTCTGCGTAGTTGGCGGACAACCGTGATCCCAGCGATCACCGTACCTTTATCTTTACTGGGCACACTGGCGGTTGCTTACACTTTGGGGTTTAGTCTTAACAATCTCACACTCATGGCATTGACGGTTGCGGCAGGATTTGTCGTTGATGATGCCATTGTGATGATTGAAAACATCAGCCGCCATACCCAACAGGGAATGTCGCTTCGCGAAGCCACTTTACGCGGTGCTGGACAGATAGGCTTCACCATTATTTCGCTGTCAGTATCGCTTATCGCAGTGATGATCCCGCTGCTATTTATGGGGGATGTGGTAGGGCGATTGTTTCGTGAATTTGCGCTGACATTATCCGCGGCCATCGTGGTGTCCGCAGTACTGACCTTAACCTTGACACCGGTCATGTGTATGAAACTGCTACCCTCACACGGAGAACCCCCTTCATTTTCTATTTTTCAACGCCTGCAAAGTGGCTATGACAAAATGTTGAACCGGGTAATTAGTCATCAAAAACTGGTGTTGTTGAGTGTCATTATCACCACCATTGTCACCATAGCGACGCTTATTTTTTTACCCAAAGGGTTCTTTCCACAACAGGATACACGCTTATTAGAAGGCGTTATGGTGGCACCACCAGGCACTACCTTTGGCAATATGCAACAACTGCAGCAGACACTTAGCGAGCTGATACTACATGACCACTCGGTAGCCAAATTATCATCATCCCTAGGTGTGATGCAGACGAATCCCGCTATCAATCAGGGGCCGCTGTTGATCCAATTAAAATCTGCACAAACGACCAGTGATGAAACCACTTCGGTGATTGCTCGGTTACAGCAAAAGGTGGCTCGAGAACTACCAGCACTAAGGCTATACCTGCGGCCAGTACAAGATCTGACTCTAGACACACGCTCTGGTGGAAGTGCCTACAGTCTGGGTGTCTCCAGTACCGATAATGCTGAATTACACTATTGGACACCACTGATTATCAACATGATGCTGACGCAAACTCCGTTCCGCGATGTATACAGCATGGCCCAACAGCAAGCGCCTCAACTGCAACTAGATATTGATCGTACTCGAGCCGCAAGTTTAGGCATTACAGTAAAAGACATTGATGATGCTTTATATGCGGCATTTGGTCAGAGCCAAATTTCAACCCTGTATACCGATCTGAGTCAGCACCACGTAGTTCTCAGTGCATCTATACATACTGCAGATGTTAAACAGATGGTCAATCAACTGCATATCGCCAGCAGTGATGGCGTTCCAGTACCACTAGCATCTGTGGTAACAATAAAGCAGGGACAAGCTCCTTTGATGCTTTTCCGGCAGGGACAATTTCCCTACGCCGACATCGGCTTCAATCTAGCGCCTGGTTATAGTCTGGGGGATGCGATCTCTGCTATCAATCAGATGAAAAAGCAGTTGGCGTTGCCTGCTGCGGTACAACTCCATTTTGAAGGTGCTGCCGAAGATATGGCCGCAAGTACCAATAGTCAGTTAACCCTTATGTGCGCGGCGATTATTGTGGTTTATCTGATGTTGGGAATGCTGTATGAAAGTTTTATCCATCCCTTAACCATTCTATCAACACTCCCGTCTGCCGCATTGGGGGCATTGTTGGCACTTGGGTTGAGTGGTAAACAATTTGATGTGATCAGTCTAATTGGCATCGTGTTATTGATCGGCATTGTCATGAAAAACGCCATTATGATGATCGACTTTGCCATTGCACTGGAACGTGAGCGGCATCTGTCACCGCAACAAGCTATTAAACAAGCCTGCCAGCAACGATTCCGGCCTATTCTGATGACCACGTTGGCAGCATTATTAGGCGCAGTACCGCTGGCATTTGGTTCAGGGATCGGATCAGAACTGCGTCAACCGCTGGGAATTGCCATTATTGGTGGGCTGTTGGTGAGTCAACTATTAACGCTATTTTCCACCCCAGTATTTTACTTGTGGCTACACCGCGCTGAAGCTGCTTTGGCGCGGAGAATTTAACTATGTGGCTCAATCTTTCGGCGCCGTTTGTTCGCCGCCCGGTTGCAAGCACCTTGATTGCCGTTGCTCTGGCAGTCTTCGGACTCCTAGCTTTTCGCGCATTACCGGTATCGTCACTTCCTGATGTGGATTTTCCAACGATAGCCGTCACTGCGGTGTTCCCGGGGGCTGACCCGCAAACCATTGCTAGTTCCGTGGCATTACCATTAGAACATCAGTTTTCCGCCATTGCGGGGATCACTGAAATGACGTCCACCAGCTATACAGGTTCGGTACGTATCGTATTGCAATTCGAGCTTTCTAGAGATATCGACGGTGCTGCCAGAGATGTTCAAGCTGCTATTAGTGCGGCGCGGGCACAATTGCCCGACGAAATGAAAACCAACCCCAGTTATCGTAAAGTCAATCCCGCTGAAGCGCCGGTGATGGTGTTGGCTCTCACCTCAGACACTGCCAGCTCCGCAGCCATGTATGATAAAGCCACTACGTTACTGCAACAGACACTACTTCAGACTGAAGGCGTCGGTGACGTGATGGTAGGAGGCGGGTCTTTACCAGCAGTACGTGTAGAACTCGACCCTAAGCAGCTACAGCAACAAGGAATCAGTTTGGAACAGATTCGAGTTGCATTGGCCAAGACTAACGCCAATGGCGCCAAAGGAAACTTAGATGTTCTTGACCGCAGTTATACACTAATGGCCAACGATAATATTGCAAATGCAGCTGACTATGCCCCATTAGTGATCCGTAGTGATGACGGGGCCATTACCCGGCTTAGGGATGTTGCTGATGTGTATAACGGTAATGAAAATGTCCACAATTTCGGACTAATCAATGGTCGCAACGCTGTGGCTATTATCATCAGTAAACAGCCTGGTGCCAATGTCGTCGCCACTGTAGATCGTATTCGGCAATCACTGCCCCAACTAAATGCGATGTTGCCAGCTCAAATGCAACTTAGCGTGGCATTGGATCGAACACAAACGATACGCGCTTCCTTATTCGATGTAGAACTTACCCTGTTAGTCGCCATATTGCTGGTGGTAGGTGTGACCTGGTTATTTTTTCGTGATTGGCGAGCAACGCTACTGCCAGCTATCGCAGTGCCGTTATCGTTGCTGGGCACTTTTGCCATAATGTGGTCTCTTGGCTACAGCCTAAATATTCTGTCGCTGATGGCACTTACTATTGCCACCGGCTTTGTTGTGGATGATGCAATCGTAGTCGTCGAAAACATTATGCGGCATCTAGCGCTGGGGAAATCCAGAATTGAAGCCATACTGGATGGAACCCGAGAGGTAGGATTTACTGTGTTTTCTATCAGTATTTCGCTAGTGGCAGTATTCATCCCTTTACTGCTAATGAGTGGCTTGGCGGGGCGACTACTGCGAGAATTTGCAGTAACGTTATCGGTAGCAATTCTTGTATCAATGCTGGTATCGCTGACCATTACGCCTACCCTGAGCCGTATTTTCCTCAAATCACCCACTCACTCTCATCAAGTCAGTTGTCCGCGTTGGTATGCAACTAGCCTGCAGCAATCATTACAGCATCCACGCCTGATGATGCTTTTGACAGTGTCAGCATTCCTCGGTTCTGTTGTACTGTTAGCTGTTATCCCTAAAGGTTTTTTCCCACAACAGGATACTGGTCTCTTGTTTGGCCGCGTTCAGGCGCCGCAGAATATTTCTTTTACGGATATGCAACAACGATTCACCCAAGTGATCGACACTCTCAAACAAGACCCAGCGCTGGAGAATGTATTCGGGTTTATCGGTGGTAATGGGGTGAATGCTAATAATACCGGTGTTATCTATGCAACATTAACCCCCCTGAACCAACCTCGTCGCGAATCAGCCACGAGTATAGTCGCAAGATTGCAGCATCAATTTGCCGCTCAAGCGGGGCTAAAGCTCCAGTTACAGGCAATTCAGGACATTGCCGTTGGCGGTTTACAGACTGCCGGGCAGTATCAATATACCCTTAGTGCAGATAGCATGGTGGCGTTAGATAAATGGGCGCCCCAAGTGGAAGCAGCATTAAAGGACATTCCACTGCTTAATGGTGTTAATAGTGATAAGCAGGATCAGAGCCTGACACTTAAGATCGATATTGACCGCCAGGCTGCCGCAAGACTTGGAGTCCGTATCAGTGATATTGACCAAACACTGTACGATGCGTTCGGTCAGCGCCAAGTTTCCACTATTTATCAGCCAATGAATCAATACCATGTGGTTATGGCGCTTAAACCTCAATACTGGCAAGAACCGAGCGCACTGGACAATATTTATGTCACCGCCACAAACACATCTACCTTGGTGCCATTATCAGCAATAGCGCATTTTGCGATAGTACCTTCCGCTATATCGTTGTCTCACAAAGGACTCTTTCCATCAGTAACACTGAGCTTTAACCTGCAACCAGGCGTGGCTATTGGTACCGCAATTAACGCCATTGAACAGAAAATATCGACACTGCAATTGCCCGATACGATTATTGCTGGCTTCAGTGGTACCGCCAAAGCCTCTGCAGCAACAGTTAGTAGCATGCCGATATTAATGCTAGCTGCTATCGTTGCTGTATATATTGTGTTAGGGATGCTTTATGAAAATCTCTATCATCCATTAACTATTCTCTCGACTTTGCCATCTGCCGGATTAGGCGCATTACTAGCGCTATTTGTCTGTGGATTTGAATTCAGCATAATTGCGCTCATTGGGATCATCTTATTAATTGGCATAGTGAAGAAAAACGCCATTATGTTGATTGATTTCGCCCTTACATTGGAAAGAGAACAACAACTTTCACCAATACAGTCCATATATCAGGCATGTCTTACACGATTTCGACCAATAATGATGACAACACTCGCGGCATTATTCGGTGCCTTACCATTGGTGTTTGGTCACGGGTATGGTGCTGAACTTCGACACCCTTTAGGCGTCAGTATCATAGGAGGGTTGCTCTTAAGCCAATTACTGACGTTGTACTCCACACCCGCAATCTATCTGTACATCTCAAGATTACAAAATAAGCTGCAACGCTGATAACTTGGTGCATGGTAATGTCAGTAAAGGATGCTTTTACATCATTTGAGGTTACTATCTGAATTACATAAAAAAGCGCCTTCGAGTTCAGGACTTGAAGGCGAAAAATCATCAGGGTTCAACAATCGAGGGATTGGAAATTTCTGTCCAAACTTCCAGCATGACTAATGTATCTGGCACCTCCTTATGATTTCTGTGACGCCCGGGTCGCCATGACTGTTTTCAGCTGTTCCAGCGTCACAAAGCATTGGTGATTGGTGTCTATTGAGTCAAAATTCTCTGCCACTCGCGGCATGCCTTTCTTGGCCTCTTCCAGCGTGAGCTTGCCATCCTTGTTACTATCAGCTTGGGAAAACCTTTCCGCCAATGCGGCTTCAGCTCTTTTGGCAAAGTAACCCTGTTGCGGTT
The DNA here is from genome assembly GCF_014651955.1 of Shewanella fodinae. Taxonomy (GTDB): domain Bacteria; phylum Pseudomonadota; class Gammaproteobacteria; order Enterobacterales; family Shewanellaceae; genus Shewanella; species Shewanella fodinae. Next base: position 113,035 of record NZ_BMXW01000009.1, read on the forward strand.
GATTGGCTGCCATACAAGCCGTTGGCAACAGCAGAGATAACGCCAACAAATAACGTTGCATAAACTCTCCTTATTTATCGTCGAGAACAGAGCTCCAGATCTGGCGCTCCATGGACTAAAGCATACGCAGCAAATGTTGTTGACTGATTGCATATTCACTGAGATTTATTTCAGTTGGTTACAACCAAAGCCCAATGGCAGACAAACAGATCACCGACAACGCCAATGTCTGATTATTATCCGGTACTGGCACTCAGCAACAGATGGCAAGTCGTTGTAATAAGCTTTTTCACCATTAGTGAAGGTACTTGACGTTCTAGTGGGGTTAGCCAGCGCAAACTAAGCTCGTTTACTGAGATCTACTTCGCCAGCCCTATGCCGTTTTCTTGCTCACTACACATCAATAGTTTATCGCCAAAGTGCATTCAAGCTGCCAAATGGACCGCAGATAGACGGATTAACAAACGATTAGAAACTAAGCCTGCTACCCGTGTTGGGGGTAATGAATTTGAGCATGGTATATACCGACATAAAGAGTTGCCTTGTTTGGCCAATCGCTCAGACACAGCCTGCTCTGCTGGCTCTATCATACTTTGGGGCAAACGATTTGTACGGTTAGCAGCTTGGAGGCAGAGCAAGTACAGATCATTGGCATTTTCTGTATCTACTGCGTTTTGGTACTTTTATTCCATGACTTTTTGCAGCCCTTCACTATTTTGTCTGCACTGCCGTTATCACTTGGGGGAGCTATTATCGGCTTATTTGTCACTCATACTGATTTCACAATGTCTGTCATTATCGGCATATTGATGCTGATGGGCGTAGTTACAAAAAACTCAATTTTGCTTGTGGAATATGCAATCGCAGAGAAACGAAACAACGGTATATCCCGTTTTAATGCACTGGTTAATGCTTGTGAAAAAAGGGCAAGGCCGATCATTATGACGACGTTAGCAATGACATTTGGCATGCTACCGAATGCTCTCGGATGGTGTAACGATACAAGTTTCAGCCAGCCTATGGCGATTGTGGTTATTGCGGGTCTTCTCATGTCCACCTTGTTAAGTCTTGTTGTTGTGCCTGTGATTTACACACTCGTCGACGACATGAAATCCACTATCTTAAAAATGCTGGGAAAGGTGTCTATGCATAAAATTTACGCATAGACTCCTACCCGCGCAACAGACATCAATGTTAAGAATATTGTTGCCATTATTTATTCGTAATAAAGCTGTAAATTGATGATATGCGTCATAGGGCTGTGTCACGCTATGATTAAAACGACACTTCACAGTGTTATGCCAGCGTATGTTTTAACAACAGCGTACTACAGCTTCTGGTTGCATTTTATGTCAACATAAGGATGTGCTGCTCTTAACCGGATAATTTTACGGATGGTCGATATCGGCTTAGGGTTAAAACGACATGCTGAAAATACTGAGAGATTATCTGCGCCTATTGCTGTTTTTTGCGGGAACGCTAGCTGGGCTGCAAATTCCTGGATTTGTTGATCAATACGGCAAGAGTCTGCAGGCGCATCTGGCGGAAGCTAACCAACAATTGGCGGGCTTTCAACGCGATGCCGACCGCTATTTTGGCGGTAATCTTGAACAGCTGATAGCTCATTATGCTACCAGTTCAGACCCGGTTTTCAGTGCAGGGGGCAATAATCTCAGCGCTATGGCAAAGCGGCGGTATCAATTACAAGATGCACTGCAACGCTTTAATGCCTCGGTTTACAGTCCATACAGTGAGCTGCTACTGCATCCTTTAGCGGATATCCGCGAGGAAGTCTGGCAACATTACAGCCATAATGTGTTGCTGAAACCCGATGCGATGGCCTTCGGCCTATTATCAGGATTACTGCTGGCGATGGTGATTGAGGCCCTGTTCAGTTTGTTATGGATGCTGTTATGCTGGCCATTCCGTAGGCCACAGCAAAGTTAGACTTCGATAACTTTTACAAGGAGTTGCATTATGATTGCACAAGGTCAGCGGTTGCCAGAAGGCATCCTTAGTGAACTCACGGCAGACGGTGTTGTGGAGCATCAGGTGCGTGAATTATTCGCCAAGAAAAAGGCCGTGTTATTTGCAGTACCCGGCGCTTTCACCCCAACCTGTTCCAACGCTCATCTACCCGGCTATGTCGCGCTCGCCGATGAAATCAAAGCCAAAGGCGTTGACATGATTGCCTGTCTGGCCGTCAACGACGCCTTCGTAATGCAGGCATGGGGAAAAGATCAAAACGCCACCGAACTTATGATGCTGGCTGATGGCAGTGGTTCCTTCACTAAGGCGCTGGGGTTAGAATTTGACACAGGTAACTTCGGCGGTATCCGTTCACGCCGCTATGCCATGATTGTGGATGATGGTGTCGTTACATTGCTGAACGTCGAAGCGCCTAAAGCCTTTGAGGTCAGCGATGCCCGTACGATTCTCGCGGCATTGTAATTTAGTCGCGGGGTAACCTGACGGTGGCGCGTAAGCCGCCTTCACGGCGATTATCCAGCAATATTTGCCCTTGATGGCGCTCAACAATCCGCTTGATTATGGCCAGCCCGAGCCCTGAACCGACACTGCCTCTGGCGGTGTCGCCTTGAGTGAACGGCTGGAATAAGGTCTGGATCTGGTCTGGCCGGATCCCTGGGCCGTTATCTTCGACACAAAACCGTACCCATTCCTTATCCCAGCCGCTGGTGATACGGATCCAACCATTGCCATAACGTCTGGCATTTTCCACCAGATTGGCGAGTACTCGCTTGACCGCAATAATATTCATATTGATGACCGGACAATCGGGGCTCAGCACCATTTCTATCCCGTCAGTGCGCTTGGCTTCCAATTGCACTAAATCTTCAATCAATTGATTTATCTGCATCGGCTCGTGCGCCTGCTGATCCTGCCGAATATAGGCAATAAACTGATTGATGATGGCGTCCATATCTTCAATGTCTTTAATGATCCCTTCCTGCAAATACGCATCCTCGGGGGTCATCATCTCCGACGCCAGTCGAATACGGGTCAAAGGTGTGCGCAAATCATGAGAAATCCCAGCCATCAGTAACGCCCGATCCTGCTCCAGTTGTTTCATGCTGCGCGCCATCTGATTAAAGGTACTGGTAACCTCAATGATCTCGGATGAACCAGAGAGCGGCAAAGGCTCAGGAAAATCGCCACGCGATACCGCTATTGCCGCTTTTTGCAACCGCCGTAACGGCCGATTCTGCTGCCGCGCAAACCACCAACCACCGGCAACACTCAATGCACCAATAACCATCAAATACAGGTTTAACGGTGATAAAGCATTTTCATTCCAACTATTCAGCGGCACTTTGATCCACACGGACGGCGCTTGTGGCGGGCGGATCCAGATCTGCAAGCCATTATCATGTTGGGAGATACGCACTTCCGCTTCGCCCCCGAGGTATTGCGACATCTGGCTGGAAAGAAATCCGTAATAAGTGGTGTGCTCAATGCCGGCTTCACGCGCTTGCTGCTGGTTATATACCTGCATCTCATCGCCGTGAACCTTGGCATTGAGGGCATCCACCATTGTCAGATGTTCCCGGCCAATATCGACGCCGTCGGCAAATAGCAAATTGATCTGCCTGGCAATCAGTTGGTTGATTTGCTGATAGCTGGGTTTAATGAAGTAAACTGTAACAGTGAGGTAGGAAACCAGCTGATTGATCAGCAACAAACAACCAATCAGCATGACCGTCTGACTAAAGGCGCTACGCGGCAGCAGCCGCTGCCACCAGCGAAGCTTCATTTACGTTGTGCACCGTCCGGAACAAACACGTATCCGAGCCCCCAGACCGTCTGGATATAACGCGGATTGGCCGGATCTTTTTCAATCAGACGTCGCAGCCGAGAAACCTGTACATCAATTGAGCGCTCCAGCGCAGAGTAATCGCGGCCACGCGCCAGATTCATCAGCTTGTCACGGGATAATGGCTCACGGGGATGCGTCACCAGCACTTTCAACACGGCAAATTCACCACTGGTAAGCGAAATAGACTCATCGTTATGGTACATCTCGCGAGTTGCCAGGTTGAGACTGAATTCGCCAAACTCAACCAATTCTTCCTGCTGTGATGGCGCCCCTGGAATTTCCTGCGACTGGCGCCGCATCACGGCTTTGATCCGCGCCAGCAATTCCCGTGGGTTAAAAGGTTTTGGCAGGTAATCGTCCGCACCTAACTCCAAACCAATGATGCGATCAACTTCATCGCCCTTAGCGGTCAGCATCACAATCGGCAAGGTACTACCTTGCTGACGTAAACGGCGACAAATTGACAAGCCATCTTCACCCGGCAACATCAAATCCAATACCAACAGATGAAAATTTTCCCGCTCCAGTAAACGATCCATCTGCTCCGCATTGGCGGCACTGCGCACTTGGAATCCCTGCTCTACCAGATAACGTTCCAACAAGGCACGCAGCCTCATATCATCGTCAACCACCAGAATTTTGGAAGTTTCTTGTCCCATGCGAGAGTTCCTTTAAAGCAAACGGAAGGCCGAACGGCATCATAAGGCCTGATTTTGCACCATAGTAACCGAAAAGTGGAAAGTCAGGCCAAAATTTAGCGGTTAAAGCCGCAAAAAACTACCCAAGACTTTGTAACAGGAATTTTAAGCCAGCTGCGCCAAAGCTCATTCATTTTATTCAGGTTTTGGTGATAGAGGTTTAAGAATGAGCTAAATCAGCCTCAGTCAGGCTGACCCCTTTAATTTGTGCATACATGGCACATCCTGGCTTCAGTGCCAGCTCGTCCAGTGACCAACGAGTAATATTTGCCCACAATGGCATACCTGACAGTTGTAATCGCAGCTGCACATAGTTGCTGTCATCTGACGTATTAATCTGCTCTACCGTTACTGGCAGCACATTACGAATGCTGCTGCCCACTGGCTTTTCGGTACACACAGACACCTGATTGCTATGAATGCGCACCCGGATCCGCTCGCCTTGTTCACGCAGCGTCCGATTAACCCAGAGGCTGGCACCGTTTGCCAACTGCAGCCGGGTCATCGCGTAATCGGGATGTGTTTCTGCCACCGTTGCTAGCAACAACGAGCTTTGCTCTTGCGGACTCAGCCAAGGCCTTAATTCTGAACTGTCCCATACCCGCTCTAGTGGACCACAGATCACCGCCTTGCCCTGATCTATCACTAACATCTGGTCGGCCAATTGCAGAATTTCATCCAGACTGTGGCTGACATAGACGATGGGCAGATTTAGTTCTCGGGTTAACCGTTGTAAATAGGGTAATAACTCGCGTTTACGCGGTAAATCCAGCGAGGCTAAGGGTTCATCCATCAGCAGAATCTCTGGATTTGTCAGCAACGCCCGGCCAATAGCCACACGTTGTTTTTCACCGCCGGACAGGCTGGCAGGGTAACGTTCCAACAACTGTTCCAGCCCTAGCAACTGCACCACACTATCAAACTGCTTTGCCGATTTGCTGCCTTTACGACCATAGTTCAGATTGCCACGCACCCGATAATGCGGGAACAACCGAGCATCCTGAAACACAAAGCCAGCGTTGCGTTTCTCTGGTGGCAAATTAATGTGTTTATCCGAGTGGTAAAGCCAGCGCTCCCCCAGCCTGATTTCACCGCTGTCTGGCACAGCTAACCCGCCGAGGATATTCACCAATGAAGTTTTACCGGCCCCGCTGCGCCCAAAAACAGCGCTAACACCTTGCAACGGCAAAGCCACATCAACATCCAGCAAAGTCTCACCCAACTGCCGTTTTACCTTAATACTCAGCATTGTCCATGAGCCCTCTGCTGTGCCCTTTTACCCAACCACTGCGACGCGACTAACGACAACAGCGAAATGATAATGGCGATAACACACAAACGCCCGGCTTGCGCTTCCGCGCCCGGGGTTTCAATAAACGAATACATGGCTAAGGGGATTGTGCGGGTTTCGCCGGGGATGTTTGACACAAAAGTGATGGTGGAGCCAAATTCGCCCAAACTGCGGGCAAAGGCCAGTACCATGCCCGATACAATGCCCGGCGCGGTTAACGGTAAACTGATGGTAAAGAATACCCGTAGTTTACCGGCCCCTAAGGTCTGGGCCGCTTCCTCTAGCCGAGTATCCACGGCTTCGAATGCCTGCCGAATCGCCCTGACCATCAACGGAAACGATACCACCGCCGCTGCTAATGCCGCACCGCGCCAGCTAAACGCAAAGCTGATGCCAAAGGTCTCGTATAGCCAGTGCCCTATCCAACCCGCGCGCCCCATGGAGATCAACAGTAGATAACCGACAACCACAGGCGGCAACACTAGGGGTAAATGGATCACCCCATCCAGCAAAGATTTACCAGGAAAATCAAACCGAGCGAGCACCCAAGCGATGAAAATCCCCGCCGGCAGACTACAACAGACTGCCGTCAGGGACACTTTCAGGCTAAGTAGCAATGCGGCGACTTCATACTCTGTCAGTAACGCCAAACGTCAATGCCCTTTACTTGATAATAAAACCATATTTAACAAACACGGCTTTAGCGGCGTCTGTTTGCAGATAATCATAGAACACCTTGGCCGCTGCTGACGGTTTGCTGTTGACCAATGCCAACGGATAAGCAATCGGTTTATGACTGGTTTCTGGGAAAACAGCCAGCGTTTTGACCTCGTTAGAAACCAACGCATCGGTGGCATACACAATACCCAATTGCGCTTCACCACGTTCTACCAGTGCTAACGCGGCACGGACATTGTTAGCCCGGGCTAACAATGGCTCTGCTTGCGCCCACAGTCCCAAATTTTCCAACGATTCTTTAGCATAACGGCCCGCAGGTACGTGATCCGGATCCCCTACCGCTAAACGGCTATCGGCAACTGCCGCTTTCACGTCCCAAGAGGCAGAAATGCTAACGTCCTTGGCTGTACTACTCTTAGGCGCAATCAGCACCAGCGCATTATGTAACAAAGTGACGCGACTGTTGCTGTCTACCGCCTTGTTTTCAACCAGATAATCCATCCATTTTTGGTTTGCAGACAGGAACAACTCCGCTGGCGCACCTTGGGCAATCTGCCGCGCCAACGTCGAGGATGAAGCAAACGAAAACACAGTTTCAGTACCGTGTTCTTTATCGAAGTTCTGACCAATATCTGTCAGCGCATTAGTTAACGAGGCAGCGGCAAACACTGTCACTTTTTCTTTGGCACTGACACCAAAGCTCAATACCAGCCCCAACGCCGAGGCCAGCAACACACGCATCAGTGATTTCATCATTTTCCCTTTTTTTATGAAGCCGAAGTTAGGATACTGCGTAAAACGTATATCGTTATATACATCACTACATAACGTTAAACAACTCATTCCACAAGTTTCGTGATCCGAGGTGGTTTTTCCGTCAGCTTTGAACGAAAATACCGCTAACATTTGGCTGGTAATCACTGCGATGAATCTTAAAGCCCTGCTGACACTGAATGATCAACAAAAGCTGTTTGCGAATCCGCGGCGTATCAAGCTGTTATTACAAATCCGGGATAGCGGCTCCATCAGTCAAGGCGCTCGCGAAGCGGGAATTAGCTATAAGGCCGCCTGGGATGCCGTCAACGATATGAACCAGCAAGCCGATACCGCACTGGTGACGAGTGAAAAAGGCGGCAAAGGCGGCGGCGGTGCGCAGCTCACGCCTTTTGGTCATCGGTTGCTGAAAGTGTATGAACTGATGGAACAGATGCAAGATATGGCGCTGGAAGCCTTACTGGATGAGGCGGTACCCATGGATAATCTGTTGGAGCTGATGGCACATTTCTCATTAAAAACCAGTGCTCGCAATCAGTTAACCGGAGAGATAGTCGCCTTACAAGGTGATACACTCAGCGATAATGTGCTGGTGCAACTGACCAATGGTCAGCAAGTGCAGGCCGCTATCACCCACGCCAGCACTGATCGTCTGGGATTGCAACCAGGTAAAAAAGTGTTGTTACTTGTAAAAGCCCCAGCGGTGTTGATCCATAAACACGCCGTGACTCATGGCAATTGTCTGCAAGGACAGCTGCTGGATATCAAGCGCAATGACGACAAAAGTGAAATCACGCTGGATATTGGTAATGGTGAGAAGGTGTACGCGTCGGTGACTAACGATACACTTACCGGCATTGAACTGCAGTTGGGCGATTATTTTTATGCTGGCTTCAGTCCAGAAAATACCATCATCGCGACGATGAATTAGCGGGAGCACAACAAGTTACCTCAATGAACAATGCACCTCTTATCACCCGTAAGGGATGGGAAGCTCTTGACCGGGAACTGAAATACCTCTGGAAGCAATATCGTCCAGAGATTACCTTGAAAGTTCAAGAAGCTGCCGCGCAAGGCGACCGTTCTGAAAATGCTGATTACACCTATAACAAGCGTTTATTACGGCAGATTGATCGCCGGGTACGGTACTTGGCCAAACGTCTTGATGAACTGAGTATTGTGGACTACTCCCCGAAGCAGGAAGGAAAGGTATATTTCGGTGCCTGGGTAGAGCTGGAAAACGATGAAGGAATTGTAGTCAGATACCGCATTGTAGGTAAAGACGAAATTGATACCAAAAAAGGTTACATCACCATTGATTCGCCAATGGCTCGAGCGTTAATTGGCAAACAGGTGGATGACGAGGTAAGAGTTCAGACACCGTCTGGGCTCAAAGAGTGGTATATCAATGCCATTCAGTATCAACCTTTTACAGCCGAAGAGGAGTGATGCCGTAACTACAGCGCAATCTGCAGCGACTGTTTTCAGTAACGCCGCAAGACCAAGATTGCGTCCGCTATCAGAACCACCGGAATACCATTACCGTAAAATCAGTGCCCGCTGTTTACGGAGTTATAAATTTAAGGCAAATCAAAATATTAATTGGCTTTATCAGTTACTTGAAATCAGGATTTCACGAATGCCAAGCACTGAATATCGTTTTAATCTGGGCGGCATGGTTAAAACAATATTGGGAATGACTCTGCTGTTTGCTTTCAGCCACAGCAGTCTGGCGGCCCCCGTTGATGACGGGACGTTTGTGGCCGACCGCTCCTGTCCGTTATATCAATCCAAGAATAAACACACCAATCCGGGTAACCTGCACAGCACCCCAGGACAGGCGTTTGTGGTTAAAGAAGTGCTGGGAACACCCAACCCCCATTGGTTCCGGGTGACCACGACGGAACCACAGGCACCACTGCGCTGGATAGCCGCAGAATGCGGTCATCTGACAACCCCGGCCCCCGAAGCTATAGCAACAAACGGTAGCTGCGACCTGCAACAGAGTTTTGACAGCCAAGTGCTGGCGCTCTCTTGGCAAAGCGCTTTTTGTGAGTTACGTGGTAGCAATAAACCAGAATGCAAAGCCCTAGATCGTAAAAGCTATGCCGCAGGACACTTTACCCTGCACGGCCTGTGGCCTAACAAAAGCAGCTGTGGCAGCAATTACGGCTACTGTGGCGATGTAAAACAGCAACCCCGTAATTTTTGTGATTATCCGGCGCTGCAGTTAACCGAACAGACATCCACCGCGCTGAAACAACTGATGCCGAGCTATGCGTTTGGTAGTTGTCTGGAGCGACACGAATGGTGGAAACATGGTAGTTGTCGCGACACGCAGCCAGACAACTACTACCAGTTGGCAATTCGCCTGGCCGGACAAGTTAATGATGCGGCACCGATAGTGAGTTTCATCAATGCGCATTTGGGCGGTACAGTGAAAAAGCAGGATTTTCTGCATGCTTGGAAACGGGCATTTGGCGAAGGTAGTGAGCATAAACTGACATTAAAATGCGATAAGGATATGCTCACCGAAATTCGCCTGTCATTGCCAGCAACCATTGCTGAAGACGCGGCGTTACCCCAGCTATTGCAACAAGCGGCAACGGTGCGTCCCGGTAATTGTGGCCGCAAATTCCGCATTGACCGGCCCTAAAACACTGGCGACAAGCGGATTACAGAAAATACCGCACCAGTGCAATCTTTAAGTACGGCAAAACGCCCTACTTCGGGAATGTCAGTGGGAGGCACACAAACATCGCCTCCCATTGCGCGTGCCGTCGCGACCGTCGCATCACAGTCCTCAACTGCGAAATACAGCATCCAGTGGGGAGTGGTATCACCCCATTGTTCATCCATCTGCATCATGCCACCGAGACTAGCATCGCCCAATTGCCATTCGGTATAGTCAAAGTCTGGATTACTGCTGATCCTAACCTGCCAGCCAAAGATCTGAGGATAAAAATCCCGGGCTGTTTTAGCACTACGGCAAGCCAACTCAACCCAGCATAAGCTGTTAACCTCATCAAAGCGCTTCGCTCCCGGGTGAGCCCCTGCCTGCCAAACGGCAAAGCAGGCGCCTTCTGGATCAGCAAACAGAGCCATACGGCCAGCATCAGCAACATCATGAGGCCCTATCAGTAACTGACCACCAGCCATTTGCACAGCATTGATGGTTGCGTCCACATCATCAACAGCAAAATAGCAGGTCCAATGACTGGGCATATGCTGTTGTTGCGGTGCTAATGGATAGATGGCGCCGATATCATCACCATGTAATCGGCTCATGGAATAACTTCCTTGTGGCAGCGGCATGTCCAGATAATCCCAGCCAAATAACTGCTGGTAAAAATGCTTCGCCTGCTCGCTATTACTGCTGGCCAACTCACTCCAGCAAGGTTGCCCGTGTTGATACTGTGTGACTTTCATCGTTGCCATCCTGATTCTCGCCGCTGAACTTTTATTAAAGCAGAAGATTGCAACAGTGCACGTGACAGATTAATAAACTAAGTGAGCCAGGAGATGAGATAAAATATGGAGCGGGTGAAGGGAATCGAACCCTCGTATGCAGCTTGGGAAGCTGCCGTTCTACCATTGAACTACACCCGCAGAAGATATGACTGCCTCAGCAGTGGCACCATAAATTACTGACTTTAGGAGTAAAGTCAAGCAGCTTGCAGTGGCTCTGACTGTCACGGCAAACAACCGCTCAAATTATCCCCGAAATTGCGGCAAAATGTCGGCCAGTGCCAAAAGATGGCACACGGCGGTGAGCATACCAAACGCTATCACCAGTGCTATCAGCGGCGTGCCGCCAGGCACTTGGAAGCGTTTTGCCTCAGCAAACATCTGCCGCGAACGATAGGCCATCAGTGCTGGCACAATCACCGCCCAGATAGTCGCTGCCAATGCAGCAAAACCAATCGCCACCAAAAAACCGTTGGGAAACAACACCCCCATGATTGCTGGCGGCAAGAAAGTGACGGCCGCGGTTTTGATTCGGCCATTATGGCTATCATCAAAACCAAATAGATCCGCGACATAGTCAAACAGCCCCAAGGTAACCCCTAGAAAAGAGGAAGCGACTGCTAGGTTGGCAAACAGTGTTAGCAGAGAGTCCAATAAACTGGAAGGCATGGTTTTCCCCAACGCTTCCACCAGCACCCCCATATTGCCCCCCTGCGCAATGATCTCGCTGAAATTGCTGCGTGACAGGTTGCCCATGGTTGCAACCAACCAGCCGAGATAGATAACCAAAGCGACAAAAGTACCAATAAACAATGCTTTGACAATCAATGCTGGACGATGCCCATAGTATTTGACCAACGACGGGACATTGCCATGATAACCAAAACTGGCAAGACCGAACGGAATGGCGGCCCAGATGTAAGGAGTAAACTGTTGAGGTCCATCAGGTTGCCACAATTTTACGCTATCCACGCCACTAAACAGGTGACCGATGGCCAGCAAGAAGCTGATCACCATGCCACCAATCATAATCGACGTGACCCGGTCTACCGCTTTGGTACTGATAAAAACAATGATGGCCAGTACCAATGCAAACAACAGCGCGGCAGCACTTTGCGGTAAGCTGACATCGGCCCCCGCCAGATAATGATTGACAATGGAGCCACCACCACTGATATAGGCATACGTGAGGATATAGAGCACAAAAGCGATTGAGGCACCGTTGACTACCCGCCAAAACTGCCCGAGGGTTTTTCGCGTCAGCGTATCGAAACTGGCCCCCGGTTCGAAATGCAGGTTAGTTTCCAACAACAACAGTCCCGACATCAACATGCAGAACCACACCACCAACAGCATCAGCACCGAATAGCCAAACCACATACCCGCACTGACAACCGGCAGCGAGAACATACCGGCACCAACAGTCGTACCGGCGATGATCATTGCCCCACCGAGCAACGAGGGAGCTTTGGCGCTGACATCCTTTGTGTTCATCAAGACTCCTGTCTGCTCTGGATACTATCTTCTATGGTTTGACGGATCTCCGGCCGCAGCAGCAGATTGCTGTAATCTCGCATCTGATGAATAGCCGATTGATTGTCAGAACCGCACAAATACCCCAGTTCCTTCAGACGGATACTGAGAATGGCATATAATTTTTTATCGTAAAATTCAGGCGCGGTAATACCGTGCAAAGCGCCCAAACGACTGGCCAGCAAATGACTTTCACTTTCCAGATCGCCGCGCTCAATGTCTGGACGTGCTGATAACAGGTTAAAAATAATAGCGTAACGCTGCAAAGTTTCACTCATGGTTTCCGCCAGTAGCCCTAAGGCATTCACGCCGCTCTGGCTAACCACTAATTCCGCCGAGATATAACCCGCATGTTCAAACCGTTGCAGCATCTGTTCTATATAAGCCGTCAATGTTCTTTGCCCCATAAACAGCTCTGCTTGCAGCAGTGCATAGAATTTTGCCACCACGGTTGAGAGTTGTTCACGATTGCAGTGTTCCAGATTCAACAAGCAGCTCGCCAGTAACGCGGGCACGGCAAACAGATGCAGCACATTGTTACGGTAATAGGTCATGGTAATAGCGACTTTTTCATCAATGGAGACAATATCGCCCAAACCGTCGTTATCCAGACAAAACTTGTTGAGTTCTATCCCCTGCCGCAACAGCTCGCGGCCGTCACCCTCGGCTACAGAAGCAAAATTTGTGTACGGCACTTGATGTAACAAATCCAGGTAAAAATCCAGCTGCTTTTCCAACTGCTGCCGTTCCAATGCGTGTTGTTTAGTTGATAGCAATACCAAGCTGATCAATGACACAGCGGTAGCCGCTGCCGCATCGTTAATATGAGTCATGACGCTGGTCGCCAGATTGTTTACTGCGGGGGTTAACCAGACGGGTTTCTGTTCGAGATCCTGCGCCATGCTTTCACGCCAACCGGGGGCATATGTAGAGAGGAAGTTCTGTAGATTAATTGGCTCACCAAAATTCACATAGACCCGGCCAAAGTTCCCCAACTTGCGCACCGCGCCGAGCACTTGCCATACCGATTCTTTCTGTTTTTTACGACCACTGAGTTCCTTAAGATAGGTCGCCACTTCCATCACATGGTCATACCCCAGATATACCGGCACCAAGGTTACTGGGCGGTCAATTCCCCGTAGCACCGAGTTCACCGTCATCGCTAACATACCGGTCTTGGGCGACAGTAGCCGACCAGTGCGAGAACGACCACCTTCGGTGAAATATTCCACGGAATAACCTTTGGCAAACAGCTGATCGAGATATTCCTTAAACACCGCGGTATACAATTTGTTGCCATTAAAGCTGCGGCGAATAAAAAACGCACCGCCACGGCGGAACAATGGCCCTGCTGGCCAAAAATTCAGATTGATACCCGCGGCGATGTGCGGTGGCACCATACCTTCGAAATACAACAGATAGGACAGCAACAAATAGTCCATATGACTACGATGGCACGGCACATAAACGATTTCGTGACCATCATGATGCAATTGCCGCACATGCTCAGCACCGCGAATCGAGATACCACGATACAGCTTGTGCCACAGCAGCGTCAGTAACCGCTTGGAAATGCGGATCAGACCATCTGAGTAGTCGGCCGCGATCTCTTCCAGATAAGCCTCCGCTTGCGCACGGGCTTCCACCTCTGGGATCTTCTTACTGCTGGCTTCTTCCTGAATCGCTTCGGTTAGATTGGCTGACTGTAATAGATCTGCAAATAATGCCTGCCGATTAGGGAGAACCGGCCCAGTCATCACTTTTCGCTGACGACTGAAATGGACTCTCGCCACCCGTGACAACTTATGGGCTATCGCTTTGTCAGTACCGTGCTGGTCGGCCATCCAACGTAGGGACACCGCATTGGAAAACTGCACAAAGTTGTCGCGCCCCAAAAACAGAATCATCAGAAATTTGCGTAACCAGGTCGGACTCTCCCGCTCAAAAACGGCGGCGCGCATAGAATCGTCTTCTTTACCGGGTGTTCGCCCCCAGTACAAACTTACGGGAACCAACTGAATGTCCAGCGAAGTATCAGCCTGGTGTAAATTCAGCAGCAGCGTGAAGCTGTTGAGAAATGGCATATCATCTTTACGGGCACCCAGCAGCGGTTTAGCACCTTCCAGACACACAACTCGAGGAAGTTGCACATCAGCCACTTGCATGGGTTCATAAGGACTAGGCAAGCCCAGCTTATCGGTAACGTCCGCCAGTGCGGCAATATCGCTTTGCGATTCCGTTTTCATCACATAAGCCATGGGCTTTGATGGATCCAGATTCAGATCAGTGAATGGATCCTGCGGTACAACCACTGAGTGCACCAGTTGCCGCTGCAACCAACGCAGAGATGTACGCCAGAGAGAGTCTTGTTTGGACATCGTTTGTATAGAATCTAAACCTCAGTCAATAGCGTTGTAGAATACCAGAATAAACCAACCCTTAGCCAACAGTCTGATAACTGGTTAATACTTGCGCTACCTAAAATACTGTATATACTAACAGTTACTGTATGGAAAAACAGGAATCGACATGAGACCGCTGACACCACGACAGGCGCAAATCCTGGAGCTGATTAAGAACAATATTGCCGAAACTGGCATGCCACCAACCCGTGCTGAAATTGCTAGTCGGCTTGGCTTCAAAAGTGCAAACGCCGCCGAAGAACATCTGAAGGCGTTAGCCAAAAAAGGCTGCATTGAAATTATGCCGGGCACATCACGCGGTATTCGTTTGCCAATGGACGAAGACAATATAGAACAACTGGGATTACCGTTGATCGGTCAAGTGGCTGCAGGCGAGCCCATTCTCGCGCAAGAACATGTCGAGCAGTACTATCAGGTAGATCCGGCTATGTTTCATCCCAGTGCAGATTTTCTGCTACGCGTTCGGGGTGACAGTATGAAGAACATTGGCATTCTAGAAGGCGATTTGCTGGCAGTACACAAAGTACAAGATGCTCGTAATGGCCAAGTGGTGGTGGCCAGAGTCGAAGACGATGTAACAGTAAAACGCTTTGAAAAGAAAGGTAATATTGTACTTTTACACCCTGAAAATGACGATTATCAGCCGATCAGAGTGGATCTTACACAACAGCCATTGACCATTGAAGGTCTGGCCGTAGGTGTCATCCGTAATGGAGATTGGCTATGAGTATACTGATGGGTAATGCTCCCAGCCATCCGGGGCTATGGCAGGAAACCGTATATGCCACAAGTACCCCGTGGCAACGTACTGGCATCTCCAATCTAGCAACGCGCACTTTGGGACGACAGGAACTGCAGCAGTTGAGCGCACAATTGGCCCAACTGAGCCAACAAGGCCGCTGGATTGTATTGATTAATCCAGAAAACAACATAGGTTACAAAGCGTTGCTAGCTCGTGCCGGCGTGAGAATGGACAGAGTGTTACAAGTACGCGCCCGCGATGAAGTTGAAGCATTGTGGGCAATGGAGAAAGCACTGACTAGTGGCACCTCTAGTGCCGTGATCAGTTGGGTAGAACAGTTAGATCATAAAGACAAACGTCGGTTGCAATTGGTGGCGAAAAGTGCGCGCGCCATGGGTTTTGTACTGGAGACCAACGCTACCACAGAAACGACTGACTCACTTCCCAAACTGCAAGCCGTTCACTAACCTCCTGCCATATTCCATACCGGTAATAAAAAACGCAGCTTATGCTGCGTTTTTTATTATGTGTATTTCACTATTCACGCATCCATTGTCCCGGACGCTCGGTATGATAAACCTCTACCTGTTCCGGCTCAGGACAACTCGCATTCATGGCATCTGGTCCTAACAGATACCAATCTTCTCGGTGAGCGGTTCCCATGTTGCGACCTTTGCTCATATCAAAGCATTGCAACTTATCACCACCAGGTACCAACAGGTAGTGCTGAGTCCCCTGCTGCATCCACCGCCAAGCATTACGCTCCTGCTCTGCAACCGGAGCCAGATAGCTGAAATGGGTGATATCCAGCGGCGAAAACAGAATAAATTGTTCCTTGAAATGGATAAGCCCAAGTTGGGCATCCGCCCCAATCACCTCGGCGGTGTGCTGCAATACCGCTTTTGGCGTTCTTACGGAATCCAGTAACAGGTAGCCCCAACTGGCATACAGCACCCATCCAATAAAGGTCATTACGCCAGCTCGTATCAGTGAAAATGAGCGACGAGTTACCAGTAATACCAAAGCAAACAGCAACCCCATGCTCAGCAGAAAGTATCCGAACCGCGCGAGGTTGTCGGTGTAGTCGGCAAGCTTGTCCAGTAACCATGGTGATTCTGCCACCGCCAAGCCACCGAGCACTAAAGTCACCACGGTGACCAGCCACATCAGGCCACTAACCAACCACTCAAACCAGCGCTTACGATCAACCCCTTGCAATGCGGCGGCCATCGCCAACGCTGCCATAGGTAAGGCCGGTAGAATATACAGATTACGCTTACCAGGGCTGATACTGAAAAACACTATCACCAACGCGACCCACAGCAACAGAATGGCAATTTGCGGATCTAACTTTAGGCGTGAGACAAATGTTTTCCAGTGTGCAATTGCCAAAAAGGGCAACGGGAACCACAACCAAGGGATAACGCTGACAATAAAGAAGTACCACGGTTTGATGTGATGCCAAGCATTGGCATAACGGTGACCTGTTTGCTTGAACAGAATATTATTCATATAGGCGGTGTACTCTGGGGAGCCATTGTGTAACACCGTCAATACCATAGGTACCAGCCAAGCGGCGATGACCGCCAGCATCACTAATGGCCCAAGTGCGGCCTTCCATTTCCAGCTTGGCAAATACAGCTTCTGACGCCAAGCGTAAACAGCCAGCGGTATCAACATCAACAGCGGTAGAAAACCCACGCCTTTGGTAATGACACCAAGCCCCATGAATGCCCAAGAGACAAAATACCAGCGCCAGTTAGGCCCCACCATAAAATGGCGAACTAACCCATAACAACCGACCGTAATCCAGCACATCACCATCGCATCTATTTGGGCATTTTTAGTTTGCACCAGAAATTGCGGCACCAACATCAGCAATAAGGCGGCGTTGCGACCGATACGCACATTCCACAGTCTGGCCCCGAGATCAAACACCAACATCACGGTTAATAAGCCGCACAATGCATTGGGTAGTAGAAATGCCAGTTTGAGATTGCCAAGGAGTAGATAACACAGCGCAATCGCCCACATGAACACTGGTGGTTTATCAGGATAGAATTCACCACCACGGCTAGGGAACAGCCACTGCCCGTTGGAGACCATCTCACGCGCGGCTTCCACAAATCTTGGCTCATCTGCTGGCCAGGGAGAGCGGAAACCAATGCCTAACAACATCACCACCAGTGTCAGCCAGAACAATGCCCAGAACACTCGGCGATAATCATCCGAATCAAACGGTTTTAGCAGGAAATTCATTGCGCGGTCTCTTCATCTTCGGAAATCAGTTCGTCCACTTGCCGCCGCAAGCGACTGCGGTACAGGTAAGCGCCGATAATGCTGGAAATCAAAAACAGTGCGATACTGATGATCAATTGCACATGATCAGACAGGCCAAGTCCGGCCCCGGCATAAGCAAATATCAACATCTGCGGCAGATAACCTATGACACTTCCCAGCAAAAAACCACGTGCGGGAACATGGGTGGCGCCAGCAAACAGATTGGTTAACAGGTTACTACCCACCGGCAATAGTCGGATCATCAGAACTTTAAGCCAAGTATTGCGGATAACCAACGCTTCAAACTTCAGCAGTTTACGCCCAAAGCGTTTTTGCAAACTCGTGCGAAAAGTCAGGCGCGCCACATAAAAACTCATAACACAACCCACTAATGCGGCTAATGTTGAGTACAATGCGCCTTGCCAACCACCGATAGCGAAGCCAAATACAAAGGCAATCACCTGCCGAGGCCCACCCACCGCAGTAAATAAGCCACCGGCGACCAACAATAATCCCCAGCCATAAAGGCCATGAGATTTTACAAAGCGAGCAACCCAATTACTGTCAGTGAGGTGCTCAAACCAGCCTTCTTTTACGGCCCATGTCAGCAACAACAAGATAAGTACGACAACGCCGGCTTTTGCCAAGCGTTTGAGACCATTATGACTGGTTGCTGTCAACGCGTTCTATCTCCGCAATTTTGGCACGACGGATCAGCCACATAACGCCAAGGATGTCAACAATGCCGACCCACATCCGGTTCCATGCCGTGTATTTAGACACGCCGACACCACGATCTCGGTGATTCACCACCGAAATGAATACCTCACCGCCCAAACGTCGCACTAACGCCGGGATATAGCGATGCATATGGTTGAAATAAGGTAGCCGTAAAAAAGTCTCGCGAGGGAACAGCTTCAAGCCGCAGCCAGTGTCTGGGACGCCATCATGTAGCATGGCATCGCGGACTTTATTGGCAAAGCGCGATTGAAAACGCTTCCAAGCGGTGTCTTTACGATTTTTGCGATAACCGGCAATACAGAAATGCTCAGCAGTAATACGTTCTGTTAACTTTAACATTGCAGGAATATCAGCCGGATCGTTTTGCCCGTCCGCATCCAGAGTGACAATGTACTTACCGGATGCATGGCGCACACCGGTGCAAACTGCGGTACTCTGGCCGGTGCTATGGCGATGAACAATTGCTTTGGCAAGACAACCATTTTTATTGGCGGTGTCGATCACTTCCTGGGCAGTGCCGTCACTACTGCCATCATCCACCACCAGGATCTCAAATTCGGTCAATCCCTGCAGTGACTGACAAATTTCATCCATCAGCGGCCCAATATTGCCTGCTTCATCTTTGGCCGGTATTACTACTGAAATCAAAAAGTTGCTCCTGACCCTCATTGCGGGTATCTGTGCTTCCACTGATAAGCTTAAAGGCCATTTATTAGCGGAATATTATGATCCGCATATGATGCCTAAAACTCATGGCACGGAGCAAGTACTAAGCCTCGATACTATCTCGGTTTTATGACGCTTTTCCGATAATTGCGGCAACTTACTCCGATTACTCTCTGCATGGCTAATCAGACACGCCATTATTCAACCAGCCATTGTCCTCGATCATCTGGACGTACCCACGCCTGAGAAAACCAATAATAACCACTGCCGTGGTTGCTCGGGACGGTGCAGTTGTAACGAGAGCGCCCCGCAGGCAAAGGTTTATCCGCCTGGATCTGGAAGCTGTCATTACTGGTCCATTCGGGCTTTACTGCGTCCTGACCCGGTAAGTAACAAAGCAGCTGCGCCGGATTAATATCCTGCATATCCAACGTCACCTGTAATGTCGGGCGCCAATGGCCTTCACGGAGTTCTGGATCAGTGGGAAAACTGCTGATCACTGGCATATTGCGTGCTTGCAGTTTGACCTGCAGTGACGCCATATTGGCGTATGCGCCCGCGACCGGAAACCGAGGTAACGCCGTTAGCGATGAATAGGGACCAGCGGCACCAGATTGTTGACCAAAGCCAACATACCCCAATTCTGACAATAACTGCTGTAGTGCAGCGTTATATTCACCATACGGATATGCCAGCATTTTCACATCCTGTCCGGTTTTGGCGAGTAACTCGGCTTCGGTGTCCAGCAGGTTCTGCTTCACCCGCGCCAACCATTGCGCTTCCGTTTCACCTGCCAGTTTACGGATCAGATGTTCATGCCCATAACTGTGATTGGCAATCGTTACACCATCGTCGGCCAGCTGTCGTAGCTGCTGCCAACTCATCATTTCACTGTAGCCTTTGGCCGTTGGCGTAACCGATACAAATAGCGTGTAGGGGAAACCAAACGACTTGAGGATAGGACGCGCTGTGTCAAAAATGCTGCGGTAGCCGTCATCAAAGGTAATGGCGACCGTTTTTGCCGGTAGTTCCTGCTTGCTTTTTATTGCTTGCACAACATCAGCTAACGGCACGACACGAAAGCCATTGTCTGCGAGATATTGCATCTGCTGCTTGAATTGTGCCGGCGTTACACTGGTCACTTTAGGTGTAGTTTCAGAGACATGGTGGTACTGTAAAATAATTGCCGCCCAACTGCACTGTGTTGTCAGCAGCAATGCCAGAGTGAATAACACACGTAAACCACACAACATTACCAACCTCCGGAGAGTTATGAGCTTCAGCCCGTTTGACCGGCAAAAAAACCAACGCTTGTGGGCGTTGGCACTACCCATGATCCTGTCCAATATCACCGTTCCCTTGTTGGGGCTGGTGGATACCGCCGTCATTGGTCACCTAAGCAATGCCTGGTTTCTCGGCGGTGTGGCACTTGGGTCCACTATTATAACATTGCTGTTCTGGTTGTTGGGATTTCTGCGCATGGCAACCACCGGATTGACAGCGCAGGCCTTCGGGGCAGCTGACAGCAGCAAACAACAACTGCTGCTACTGCAATCTGGTTTACTGGCACTTAGCTTAGGTATTGTGCTGTTGTTACTGCAAAACCCGATTTGGGCAGTGGCAGATTATCTGAACAACGCTAGCACTGAAGTAGCGACCCACGCCAAAAGTTACTTTTTAATCCGTATCTGGTCAGCACCCTTTGCACTGCTCAACTTGGTGTTGTTGGGTTGGCTACTGGGGCGACAACGACCAAGAGCCGCCATGTGGCAGCTGATTATCGCCAATATTGCCAATATTTTTTTGGATCTGTGGCTGGTTCTTGGCCTAGATCTCGGCGTCGCTGGTGCGGCGCTGGCATCAGTCGCGGCGGATATCATTGCCTGTGCGGTGGCTCTTTATGTGGTACTAAAAGAGCTCCGACTGATGCCAGCAGTTAAACTCAACACCTTATTAGAACAGTTGCACCTGCAAGGCTTCATGCAATTGTTAAAGCTCAACCGCGATATCTTTATCCGCAGCTTATGTTTGCAAGGCACCTTTGCCTTTATGACATTCAAAGGCGCAGGCATCAGTGACCAAACAGTTGCCGCCAATGCGGTATTACTGAATCTGCTGTTACTGATCGCCTACGCGTTAGATGGCATTGCCTATTATGCTGAAGCAGAAGTAGGCCAAGCCTGTGGTAAAGGGCAAGACCAAGCAGTGAAAGCTGCAGTAACACTGGCATTTAGTTGGTCGCTGCTGGCAGCATGCGGTTTCTGTGTGCTGTTTTTTGCGGCAGGGCAACCGCTGATAGGGCTACTAACGGACATCAGCAGCGTGCGAGAAACGGCAGACAACTATCTGCCCTGGTTAGCACTAATGCCCTTGTTGGCGTTCGGCTGCTATCTGTTTGACGGTGTCTACATAGGCGCCGCCAAAGGGGCGGTAATGCGCAACAGTATGCTGGTGGCTACGCTGGGCTGTTTTTTGCCAGTATGGTGGTTATTACAGCCATTCGGCAATCATGGATTATGGGCGGCGCTCAGCTGTTTTATGTTAGCACGCAGCCTGACACTGGGCGGCCACTATTGGCTTAACCGCAATCACTTTACTCGCGGTAAAAGCCATGTCACAGCGAGCCTAACTTAGCATCGCCAAAAAAATATCCTCCGGCATAGCCGGAGGTTTTTCATATGCGCCTATAAGGCTCTCCTACCAGCAGCGCCCTAGCAGGCGCATCGCGATCTGACATTTGCATAAAGCGATTACTTACGGCCCGTAAA
>NZ_BMXW01000010.1 GCF_014651955.1 Shewanella fodinae
TACTGCGGCAGTGTGATT
This sequence comes from Shewanella fodinae, assembly GCF_014651955.1. Classification (GTDB taxonomy): domain Bacteria; phylum Pseudomonadota; class Gammaproteobacteria; order Enterobacterales; family Shewanellaceae; genus Shewanella; species Shewanella fodinae. The sequence goes on from NZ_BMXW01000010.1 coordinate 19, forward strand.
GCGGCTCACCGAGCCAGCGGAACAAACTAAAACAAGCTAGCTGGAGCGATGACTACCGTGAAAAAGTGTTCTTTGGTTAGAAATTGCTCAAAGTGTGCTCCGACCCTACCCATGAAGGGGTTTCCCCAAGTAGGATATTTAAAGAATTACATTACTTCTAAGAATATCATCGTTGGCGATTATACCTACTACGATGATCCTGAAGGTCCTGAGCGATTTGAAAGCAATGTGCTGTATCATTTTCCATTTATTGGCGACAAGCTCTTAATTGGGAAATTTTGTGCTATTGCTAAAAATGTAAAATTCATTATGAACGGCGCTAATCATAAAATTTCTGGTTTTTCTACATATCCATTCCAAATATTCGGTAATGGTTGGGAAAAAGTAATGCCTAAAGAGGGCGATCTTCCCTACAAAGGTGATACAGACATTGGGAATGACGTTTGGATTGGCTATGAAGCGACGATTATGCCGGGAGTGAAAATTGGCAATGGTGCAATAATAGCAAGTAAATCTGTTGTGGTCTCAGATGTTCCAGCGTATAGCGTTGTGGGTGGCAATCCTGCCAAAGTGATTAAATATCGATTTGACGATAGTACAATCAGTCAACTTCAAGCTATTGCTTGGTGGGACTGGTGTGCTGAGAAAATTACAGAAAACCTTCACGCGATAGTTGGTTGTGATCTTGCTGCACTTCAACAAGCAAGCGACATGTGACATAGCATTCCAGCATACATACAGCGGCAACGTGGCTTTAGGCAAAAGCGATGCGTAAGCGCATCGTGGTTTATTTCTGCGCGGCGGAGTTCCCAGAGAGAAGTGAAATTGGATACAGCCTAGTCCTGGCTAAGTCAGGGGATGAACAACTTACACTATTTGTTGGGCGGCATTCTTTGCTAACAACATAAACTGTTGTCACACGCTGAGAGAAAAGCTGTAATTCGAAACTTACGTGTTTGTTTTATTGAACGGGATCAATCCTATGCGGGGGATTCCTTGTGCGCGGCATCTAGGCTGCTGTGTCGTCTGAGATAATTTTGGTGTGAACGTATATGAACAATTATTTTGACAGCCCATTTAAGGGAAAACCTCTCACAGAGCAGGTCACAAACCCCAATATCAAGGTGGGCCGTTATAGCTACTATTCAGGTTATTATCATGGACATTCCTTTGATGATTGTGCTCGCTACCTTCTGCCAGATCGCGATGATGTTGATAAATTGATCATTGGAAGTTTTTGTTCCATAGGAACTGGTGCTGCCTTTATCATGGCCGGAAATCAGGGTCACCGATATGATTGGGCTACATCGTTTCCATTTTTCTATATGAGTGAAGAACCTGCATTTTCGGGCGCCGTTAATGCATACGAGAGTGCAGGCGATACCGTGATAGGAAGCGACGTGTGGATTGGCTCTGAAGCAATGATTATGCCTGGTGTAACGGTGGGGCATGGTGCGGTAATTGGTAGCCGGGCATTAGTAACCAAAGATGTTGAGCCATACACAATTGTCGGCGGTAATCCCGCCAAGGTGATAAGAAAGCGCTTCTCTGAACAGGAAATTTCAATGTTGCTGGAGATGAAATGGTGGGATTGGCCGTTAGCGCAAATTAAAGAAGCAATGCCTCTTTTGTGTTCGTCTGACATTGCCGGTCTTTTCCATTTTTGGCAGCGTACAACTGCTGGGTAAACAGCTGCCGTCGCCTCTTCGGGGGGGTGATGACCTTTTTCACGTCAAAGCCAGTGGTGTTGGCAATTTAACGTGAGTGCCAGCGTCACTATGAATAGTGTTTATCTTCCGCACAAGTTTTATGGGTAATGTTGGCTTTATTTCCCGAAGTAAATCAGGAATCAACGCCCAGCCGTTAGTGCCAGATTCGTAACCGCAGCGGTTTTGCCAGATGCAGAGCCGCAAGCTAGGACACAAAGAGGTGGATTTTGATTAGCCATATTGACCATATCGTGTTGACGGTGGCGGATATAGAACGTTCGGTGCGCTTCTATAACCGCGTGCTGAAGATGGAAGAAGTCACATTTGCCAACGGCCGTAAAGCCGTCAAGTTTGGAAATCAAAAGATCAACTTTCAGTTACTAGGACAGGAGCCCAGAAATTTCGCACGAGTCGGTTCTGGCGATTTATGTTTGATATCCCATTGGTCGTTAGACGAAATATTACAGCACTTGTCAGCAGAGAGAATAACAGTAATTGAAGGCCCGGTTCAGAAATCGGGAGCGAATGGACCTATTCAGTCTGTTTACTTCTTGGACCCAGATTCAAACTTAATTGAAGTCAGCGTTTACTAACTATGAGCGAATTTCCCGTTGTATTTGATGAAAAGCTGGTCGGAGAACATCTTGCAGAAGCTAAATCTGCGGGCGAGCTTGCGGCATTATGTGGTCGTGGGTTTCGATGATCCTTTCGCTTCGTGAATTGAACGCAGAAATTTTGCAACTTTGACGGCATCGCTGGCTGTGCCTGTTACAATAGCACTTTCAATATCTCATCCCACCATCATTTATCAGGATTTACTTTGACAACTATTGCCACCAATTTTGACGCTTTGCCACTTAATGCTTCACTTATTGCGACGATGGCGGAGCTGGGATTTACCCAGATGACCCCCATTCAAGCGCGCAGTCTGCCCGCCATTTTACAGGGGCGCGATGTGCTGGCGCAGGCAAAAACCGGTTCTGGTAAAACCTGTGCCTTTGGCTTGGGGATTTTACAGCAGCTACAAGTGAGCCGTTTTCGGGTGCAATCCTTGGTGTTGTGTCCTACCCGTGAACTGGCGGATCAAGTGGCGAGCGAGCTGCGTAAATTTGCCCGAGGTATCCATAACATCAAAATTCTAACCTTATGTGGTGGTACACCGGTCGGCCCGCAAATTGGCTCATTGGAACATGGTGCGCACATTATTGTGGGCACACCTGGGCGGGTGCTGGAGCACCTGCAACAAGGCCGGTTAAATCTTGATGAGTTGCAGCAGTGGGTGCTGGATGAAGCGGACCGCATGCTGGAGATGGGTTTTACTGACGCCTTAGAGCAGATCCGCAGTTACCTACCAAAACAGCGGCAAAACCTGCTGTTTAGTGCCACTTTCCCAGAGGCTATTTTGGCGTTAGCCAAACAAACCCTGCAGCAACCGGTGGAAGTTAAGGTGGAGGATGCGGATGAACATAGCCATATTCAGCAGCGTTTTTACCACATTACTAATGCCGAAAGCCGCCGTCAGGCAGTGTATCAATTACTGTTGCAATATCGGCCCCAAAGCGCGGTGGTATTCTGTAATACCAAGCAGGAGACTCAGGAAGTTGCCGATCTGCTGCGTGATAAAGGCTTTGATGCGGTAGCGCTGCATGGTGATTTGGATCAGCGTCAGCGCGATCAGGCATTAGTGGCCTTTGCGCTGAAAAGCGCGGTGGTAATGGTGGCAACCGATGTGGCGGCGCGGGGGTTGGATATCGATGCTTTGGATCTGGTGCTCAATTATCAACTGGCGTTTGAAGCGGAAGCTCATGTACACCGTATTGGTCGCACAGGACGCGCCGGAGCTAAAGGTATCGCACTGAGTTTGGTGGCTGCCAATGACGATATGCGTCTGGCATTACTAGAAGACCGATACGGTCAGCTGACGTTTGCCGAATTACCTGAGGTCAGCAATCGCACACCGTTAACGGCCAATATGAGTTGTATCCGTATCGAAGGCGGCAAGAAACACAAATTGCGACCCGGCGATATTCTTGGCGCGCTGACTGCTGGTAACGACATTAGTGGCAATGATGTGGGAAAAATCCAGGTGCATGATATCTGGTCCTATGTGGCGGTGACTCGTAAGTTGGGCAACGCTGCGGCAACAAAATTGTCAAAAGGTAAACTTAAAGGTAAGTCCTTCCGCGCCTGGGTGCTGTGAGGCGTAATCGCAAGTTAACGATGACTTTGGCTGATGCCCAGAACTGCGGCTCTCTGGGCATTGATGTGCCTGAGTTCACGTCATGTAACATTTTTGGCTTTTGCGACTGTTAAATTATCGCGCTACTGTAGACACATGCGTTATTCCCTACGCTTACTCTAATAAAAATAATGAGGTCATTAATGAAGCTACATCCCCTGATGCTGGCACTCGCCGCAAGCGCAGTGCTGCCTGTCACTTATGCTGCCGCAACAGTCACACCGATGACGCCAGACGGCGTTGCCAGTTATGACAAAATCCGTCCGCAAGCCGATTTTATCAAGCGGGTAGAAATGGTACCGATGCGTGACGGCACCAAGTTGTATACCGTGATCCTGATGAAAAAAGGCACCAAGAACGCGCCTATTTTACTGAGCCGTACGCCGTATGATGCCAAAGACGCTTTTGAGCGTACGGGTAGTCAGTCTATGCGTGAAGTTGTGGATGTCATGGATGTTGAGTTTGTGGAAGATAACTATATTCGGGTGTATCAGGACATCCGAGGTCTGCACAATTCCGAAGGTGATTATGTGACTAACCGCCCCCTGGTTGGCCCGCTGAATAACACTGGCATTGATGAATCTACCGACGCCTATGACACCATCGACTGGTTGGTAAAGCATGTGCCTGAGTCGAATGGTAATGTCGGCATTGTCGGTTCGTCCTATCTGGGATTTACGACCCTGATGGCCGAAATTAACCCGCATCCGGCACTGAAAGCCGCCGTCCCTCAGAGCCCGATGGTGGATGGTTGGATCGGCGATGATTGGTTCCATAACGGGGCTTTTCGTAACATTAACATTGGTTATACCGTAGAGCAGGGCACTGCCAAAGCAGAAAGTAGCGGTATTGCGGTCGGTGCCGGTGATGATTACAGCCGTTTCCTGGAAGCGGGATCCACCGGTGACTATCTGAAAAAGTGGGGATTTGAACACTATCCCTTTATTCAAAAAATGGTGCAGAACCCGGCGTATAGCGATTTCTGGTCGTTGCAGGCGGTTGACAAAATCATGGCTAAACAGCCGCTGAAAGTACCGACCATGTTAGTGGTGGGGCAGTGGGATCAGGAAGATTCGTATGGTGCGCCAGCGGTATACCAGGCGATGGAGCCTAAAGATAAACACAACAATATGGTGTCGCTGGTGATTGGCCCATGGCGCCACTCTGGCGTGAATCATTACGGTTATAATCTTGGGGCTTTGACCTTTACTGGCGATACCGCCCGCGAGTTCCGGGTGAAGTACATGAAGCCGTTTTTTGATCACTATCTGAAAGGGGCGCCAGATCCGCAAACGCCACCAGTGCTAACCTATGCCACAGGTGAAAACCATTGGAATGTGTCACCTAAATGGCCGATGGGAACCCCTAAAAAACTCTATATGACAGGCAATATGGGACTGTCGTTTAATCCCGCTGCTGATACTAACGCGCACGATGATTATGTTTCCGACCCGGCAAAGCCTGTGCCTTTTATTCCTCGGCCGATCAATATGGAAGACCCATTCCAGTGGAAGCCTTGGTTGGTGCACGATCAGCGTTTTGCCTCCAGCCGTCCAGATGTGCTGGTGTATAGCAGTGATGTGTTAGACAAGCCGGTGCATATCATGGGCGCGCCGATGGTTAACCTGTTTGCGGCTACCTCTGGCACCGATGCCGATTGGGTGGTGAAGCTGGTGGATGTGTATCCCAACACCACGACTGAAGGTGCCGCACAAGGGGCTGTCGGCCCAGAAATGACTGGCTTTGAGCTGCCGATAGGCATTGAGATTTTCCGTGGTCGCTATGTCCATGGTTTTGATAAACCCGCCGCATTGACACCAGGCAAAGTGGAACACTACCGTTTCGGTTTGCCGAATGTGGACCATGTATTCCTGCCGGGGCATAAGATTATGGTGCAGGTGCAGTCAACCTTGTTCCCCTTGTATGACCGTAACCCGCAGACGTTTGTCGATAATATCTTCTTTGCTAAGCCAGCGGATTATAAGAAAGCAACCATGAGCGTATTTCACAGCTCTAACGTTGAACTACCGATCGCCAAGTAAGTAGAGTAACAAAGAAAAAGCCGCTGGATTGCAGCGGCTTTTTTGTCATTGCTTGTCTATTTTGCAGTTGCCGGATGTGGCTTTGGATACGCTTTGTTGATATCCAATGCCGCGGCGTAAGGGCTGTTCCACAACTGCCGCTGCAACTCTCCCAGACGTTTGGCCATTGCCGGATTTTGGATCACTAATTCCAGATTCCGAGAGGTGTTCATGTAACCGCCTTCCCAGTTGCTGGTGCCAATCCAGGCTATCTTGCCGTCAATCTCCATGGTTTTGCTGTGCAAGGTGCGGGCAAACGGAATAAAACCTTGTTTGGCTTCTGGTATGGTCACCACTTTCACGTCAATGTTAGGCAGCACCTGCAAACTCTTCAGGTAATCAATATAAGGTTTGCCAGTATTCCAAGCGGAGATCATCAGGTGGATTTTCACTCCACGTTGGGCGGCGGCGCGTAGTGCATCATCGATGACCGCATAATAGGGCGCAGGCTTTTTAACACTATAGGATAGCGGCGCATAGGTCATGACGGTGATATAGACTTCCTGTTGCGCCTTCGCCAATAGTTTTGGTAACTCAGTTTCAGAGTCACCGACCCCCGCCGGATTGTAGGCGTTAGGGCTGGCCACCAGATAGGCACTCTGGGACTCATCGGCAGCCACCACTTGCTGATTCAACACCGGTACGGGTTTCCCTTCAGCCAGCAGTTGCTGCGCTTGCCAATCCACATCAAAGATGGCCTGTACTTGCGCCGCGACTTTGCTGTCGCTGATCAGCAGTCCCGTTTCGTGAATATGCTTCAGTGCGCGCCAGTCGAAGTTCTGGCTGCCGACGAAAGCGCTTTTACCATCAACCACGATATATTTCGCATGGATAATGCCGCCGCCAATTTTACCAAAATCAATCATCTGAAAGCTCAGATTGGGGATGCTCTTGATGGCAGTTAGGGTTGCTTCATTGGACATCCGCAGGCCGTGTTGATCCATCAGAAAACGAATTTTCACCCCACGCTCACCCGCTTTGCGCAAGTGCTCAAGCACTGGCTCTAATGGTTCTCCGGGTTCGCCAGTCACGTAAAACTGGGCAATGTCGATAGTGGCTTTAGCTGCATCGAACTGTTGACACCAGACGGTAACGGGATCTGCCAAGTCGGGATTATTCAGTGAGGTTTCCACCGGCGCAGTTTGCACCAGTTCAAAACCGGGAATGGAAAAGGTGGCATGGGCATTAAGGCTGAGCCCGAGCATACAGAGGCATAAAAAACGAAAACGCATGGCAACTCCAATCGGTATAAGTTCGTCGCTCATTATAAGGGTTAGTGTGACGATATTACTTCTGCCTTTGTGACAGAGTGTTTCTATTGTGGGCAATTACGAAGGTAATCTTCCCATTTTTAATGGATGCTTGGAGCTGGAGATATGGCTTTACCATCTTGGTGGCTGCACGAGTTTGCGTTGGTCGTAACCATCATCAGCGAAAAATTAATCAGTGTTGGCTGCTGGCACCGCAAATTCCGCTTGTGGTAGCATCAAGCTTCTATAAGACTTTCATCAACTTCCTATTATGAGTGTTCCCTCCACGGCCGATGCCTTGCAGTCGCTACGTGCGTATCCGGCGTTTATGCGTTATTGGTGTGCGCGACTGGCATCATCTTTTGCTTTTCAGGTTCTGTCGGTCGCAGTGGGCTGGCAGGTATATGACATCACCCGTGATCCTTTGGATCTTGGACTGATTGGCCTAGCGCAGTTTGTGCCGTCAGTATTGTTGGCACTGCCTGCCGGCCATGTCGCTGATCAATTTCCGCGGCGTAAAATTGTGCTGGTGACACAAAGTTGTCAATGGCTAGCGCTGCTGATACTGGTGATGGGCAGTTGGCAGGGATTCCTCAATGAGGGGCTGATCCTAACGTTAGTGTTTGTCATTGGTGCTTTTAAGGCATTCGAATTTCCAGCGCTGAAATCTATGGTGCCATCATTGGTGCCTGAGAGTTTGCTGCCTAGAGCGCTGGCGCTGGATGCTTCTGGTATGCAGATGGCGAGCATTGCTGGCCCCGCCTTGGGGGGATTGTTGTATATTGGCGGTCCGGTGTTGACCTACGGGCTGTCGGCACTGCTGTATCTGACATCGCTGTCAGTGTTGCTGAAACTGCAATATCACTATGTGCCTGCCGTGCGCCAGCCGATGACGCTGAACACGCTATTTGCCGGCGTGAGTTTTATCCGGGCGCGGCCAGTCATCCTAGGGGTGATTTCGCTGGATCTGTTTGCCGTATTATTGGGGGGCGCAACGGCGCTGTTGCCGGTATTTGCGCGCGACATACTGCATACTGGCCCTTGGGGATTAGGCTTGTTGCGTGCGGCACCTGCTGTGGGCGCTCTCATCATGTCGTTCTGGTTGGCACGTTACACCTTGCAACGGCGGGTCGGCATGACAATGTTTGGCGCAGTCGCCGGGTTTGGCGTGGCAACCTTGGTGTTTGCCTTGTCAACGAATCTATGGCTGTCGCTGGCGGCATTGGCGGCATTAGGCGCGTTTGATATGGTGAGTATGGTGATCCGCGGCGCGTTGGTGCAACTGGAAACGCCGGACGCCATGCGTGGCCGGGTGACTGCTGTTAACTCAATATTTATCAATACCTCTAATCAGTTAGGCGAATTCGAGTCCGGTATACTGGCGGCAATGGTTGGCGCGGTTAGTGCCACGGTGATTGGTGGCGTTGGCACGCTAGTGGTTGTGGCGGCTTGGATGCTGATGTTCCCACAAGTGCGTGATCGACAACGGCTCAAAGAATAGTAAAAACGGGGCTTTACTGCCCCGTTTTTTGTATTGACGGCCCTCTCCACTATTGCTGGCATTGGCGCAACGCGCGCCTGTGGTGTCTTCGTGGACGAGAATCTCAAGTTTAGAGTTCAACTCTTTCATTTTAGTTACTTATTTTCCATTATTTTTACAATTTGCTCATGTAGTATGGTCCATGTGCTTTTTTGATTTTGACATGGGTTCGCTAGTCTACACTCATTGTATGCGCGTGCTGTAGCTGAAAGGTGAGGATGATATGCCGTTGTATGAGATGCGAAAGTTTGTAGCACCTGAATTTATTTTTGGTGTGGGCGCGCGCCACCGAGTTGGTTTTTACGCACGGAATATGCAGGCTCGCAGAGTCCTTATTGTCACAGATGCCGGGGTTATGGCGGCCGGGTGGTTGCAGGATGTTGAGCAAGACTTACAGGAAGCTGGGATCGAGTATGCGGTATTCAGCCATCTGACGGCAAATCCCAAAGACTTTGAAGTTATGGCGGGCGCGAGGTTTTATGACGAACAAGCCTGCGATGTCATTGTGGCATTAGGTGGTGGCAGTGTTATTGATTGCGCCAAGGCCATTGGCATTGTCTACGCCAATAACTGCGATGTGCATGTCTTTGAAGGGGTTGATAATGTAGATATTCCAGGCCCGCCACTCATCTGCATTCCCACGACCGCCGGTACATCGGCGGACATCTCGCAGTTCAGCATTATTGTGAATTCCGCTGAACGCTACAAAATGGCGATTATCAGCAAAAGTGTGGTGCCAGATGTGGCACTGGTTGATGCTGAAACTACGCTGACGCTTGCGCCTTACCTGACGGCCTGTACCGGAATAGACGCGCTGACGCATGCGATAGAGGCATATGCTTCTACTGCCAATTCCCCGGTGGTGGATGTGCATGCCCTGGCAGCCATCGAGCTGCTGTGGCGAAATATAGACACAGCGGTAATGTCGCCGACCGATCTGAACGCCCGGGAAAATATGCTGCTGGGCAGTCTGCAAGCCGGGCTAGCCTTTTCCAATGCCAGCCTAGGGGCGGTACATGCAATGGCGCATTCGCTGGGGGGATATTTGGATCTGCCACACGGTGAATGTAATGCCTTGCTGCTCAATCATGTTATCCGCTTTAACATCAGTGCCGCACCCGAACGTTATCAACGTATTGCGGTTGCTATGGGCTTGCATACCAAAGGACTTAATGAACGGCAGCGCGCATCACTAATCGCTGACGCGCTGGCAGAGAAACGCCGAGTATTAGGCCTTACCGAAAAGATGAGTAATAAGGGCGTAAAGTATGGTGACATTGCAGATCTGGCATATCATGCCGTGCGCGATGCTTGTCTGGTGACCAATCCGCGTTATGCCTCAGTTGACGATCTTAAGGTGATTTATGGCGAAGCGCTCTGAAGAAGAATTGGATTGGGAACTGCGCAAAGCCAGTATTGTCGGCCTCGGTGAACGCTCGGTTCGCAAGAATTACTACCCGCAGTTGCGACAAAACATGGAGCGTTTACAGCGATTTCATACCTTACTGGACTATACCTCTGATTTTGTGGTGCTTATTAGCATGCCAGATGGCCTGATTTCTGATGCTAATGCAGCATTTGCGCAGTTATTGGGCATTAACGTCGATGACATTATTGGCCAACCTTTTAATGCCCAGTCATTTTGTAAAGACTGCCAACAAGTGATTGATTTGCTGCACCGCGACATGGTTGTTAGTCATAAACATTTCAGCAACCGCAACCATTCGCTAATTTCGCAAAGTGGGGATGATAGCCGTCCGAAATGGCTGGAACTGAGCTTTAAAATTGCCAGCGTGGATCGTCACTGCTATGGCGTGTTGGTTGGGCGCGATGTCACTGAACGCAAGCGTAATGAAGCGCTGATGAATAAACTGTTGTCTGAAAAGGCGGCACTGCTGGATAACGCATTAGTCGGAATCGCGAGTGTTCGCAACCGGTTTTTTGAGTCCTGTAACCGCCGTTTTGAGGAGATGCTGGGGTATCCGCCGGGGAAGTTGCAGGGGCAAAGCACGCGTATTATGTATCAGGAGGATGACACCTATACGGCACTTGGCGATGCCGCCTACCGCAGTATGAAGCATGGCCAAAAATATACCGCCAGAGTGATGTTAAGGCGTGCTGATGACTCCGAGTTCCTCTGTGAAATAACCGGCCAGCTTAACGATCCCTCACATCCAGAGCTCGGCAGCATCTGGATGTTTAATGATGTCAACGAACTCAAACTGGCAGAAGATAAAGCCTTGTTTCTTTCCCATCATGATGCGCTGACCAAGCTACCTAATTACCAGTTGCTTAAAGATCGGCTATCGCAGGCCATTTCCCTCGCCAGTCTCAGTGGCAAGCAAGTGGCATTGGTGGTGATAGATGTCGATCGCTTTAAAACCATCAATGATTCGCTCGGGTATGGTGTCGGTAATCAGGTGTTGGTGCAAGTGGCGGAACGTATTCTCAATGAAATCAGCGATGTTGATACTGTGAGCCGGCAGGGCGGGGATGAGTTCTTACTGTTGTTACCCGCCGAGTCCCTGGCTGATGAGCGTCTGCCAATTATTAGTCGATTAATGGCGAAGTTAGCCGAGCCTTATTTTGTGGCAGATACTGAGTTGCGGTTGTCGGTGTCGGTAGGTATTGCCCTCAGCCCAGATGATGGTGATGAATTTGAGATATTGCTGAAAAAAGCCGATATGGCAATGTATCGCGCCAAATCGGAAGGGCGTGACACTTACCGGTTTTTCAACGCAGAGATGAGCTATGAAGCGACCGAACAGCTCAATATCCGAGTAGGGCTGCGCAAAGCCTTGGAGTTGAACCAGTTTCAACTGTTTTATCAGCCACAGTTAGACATTAAAAGCGGCAAGCTTGTGGGTGCCGAAGCGTTAATCCGCTGGTTTCATCCAGAGTTTGGCATGGTGTCACCAGCGCATTTCATTCCGGTGGCTGAAGCATCGGGTTTGATCGTGGCGATTGGTGACTGGGTGCTACAGGAAGCTTGCCGGGAGGTCGCGCGTTGGCGAGATGCCGGAATGTCTAATCCAGTGGTAGCGGTTAATCTGTCAGCGTTACAGTTTGCTCGCGGCAATATTGAACAGACGGTGAGTAATGCCGTAGCGGATGCGGGCATTTTGCCGCAGATGCTAGAGCTTGAATTGACGGAGTCCATCATGATCCGCAACACCGAACGGGTGTTGGCAACGGTGAAGCGGCTCAAGCAAAAAGGCTTTGTATTTACTATTGATGATTTTGGTACCGGTTATTCCAGTCTGCAGTATTTGAAGCGATTCGAAGTCGATAAACTAAAAATAGATCAATCGTTTGTGCGCGATATTATCGATGATGAAGATGATGCAGCTATTGTGCGAGCCATTGTACAGATTGCCAAAGGCTTGGGACTGAAAACCATTGCTGAAGGCGTGGAAACTGCTGAAATTATGGGGTTGCTGCAGCAATATCAGTGTGACGAGGTACAAGGATACTATTTGGCACGGCCGATGTCGGCATCGCAGTTCATGACTTACTTACAGCAACATTGTTAGCCATAAAAGCGGTTATCGCGGGCAAAAACGGGGTCTGTGACCCCGTTGCTGTATGCTAAAGCGATGATTACGGTCTGAGTCCCAATGCCCTGGCAATGGTGAAATGCAAGTCAGTTTGATCGGTCAGCCCGCTGACGTTGGCCGCTTGTGGCCCATAGGCGGCAATGCGCAGTTGGGTGCCGGTGTGGCCCATCGTCTTTTCTTCTGAATTCCCATAACTGACACTCATCACTGCGCCATCTTTGGTGAGTAAAGCTTCGGTAAGACCAGGAGCCTTGGCATCCGGGTAGATGATTTGTGACGAATGTGCATGGTCGGCTGTTACAATCACCAACGTATGACCATCGGCTTTGGCAAACGCCAGTGCCTGTTGTACCGCTTCGTCCAGATCAACTGTTTCACCGATTTGCCCACATGGATTGGCGGCATGATCCTGTTTATCAATAGAGGCACCTTCCACTTGCAGCAAGAACCCTTTGGGGTTTACTCGCAGCAGTTCAATGGCTTTTTGCGTCATCTGCGCCAACGTGGGGATTTGCGGGGTGCGCTGTGGATTCGCTTTGCAGGTTACAGGTGGTTGCTCAATATTTCCGTGATACGAGGCTTTCGGCCCTTGCCAACGTACCGGCATGTTGCCTGGGCTGAAGAGCCCCAGCAGCGGGTGCTGCTGATTGGCTTGGGTCACCTGTTGTAACGCATTGAGGTTCTCGACCAGCGTAAAACCGCGGGCATTTGCCTGTTGCAGCAGCGTTTTGCCCTGCCAGTCACCGCTGGTGGCTTGCTCATCAAAGCTAGTGCGACCACCGCCAAGCGTGACATCTGGTCGCGTATTTAGCAGTTGTTCGGTGATAGAGCCCAGACCACCATTGGCTGCCAATGCTTCTGGACATTTTTCAGCGGTCTCTTGTGGACCATAACATTTGCGATAGGAGATGTGCGCATACTGGGCTGCTGGTGTGGCATCTTGGATTTCCGCCGTCGACACATCTCCGGTTGCCAACCCGGCCATTTTGGCGAGTTCCAGTAAAGTGACCTTGGTTTCGCCTGTTACATCAACGCTCAGTGCGCCGTTGTAAGTTTTAGTGCCGGTACTCCAGGCACTGGCGGAGGCGGCAGAGTCTGTCACATAGTTGGGTTTATGTGTCTTACGATCAAGCGAGTAGTGGGTGTACTGACCGGTGATTGGCAGCGCATCAATGCCTTTGAAAAAACCACCAGCACCTTCTGCATAATTACGGGCGATGGTGATTTCAGAATCGCCCATGCCATCGCCAATCAACAAGATGACATTTTTTACCTTGCCGTCACTGAGCGATGCCTTAAGGTTGGCAGTAATATCCTGATGCAAACGGCGAGCGCCACCGGTTTGGGTTAAATCACCGCTAGCGGTACGATTCAACCAGTCTGAGTTGTCGGCCGCAGCAGCCAGCATCGGCAGTAATAATGCCGTTAACAGAGGGTATTTCACTGAGTTCACCTTTATCAAATGGATGTTGCTAACGGGCGATGGTAGGCAAGATTTATGACAAGCAGGTTACCGGCGATGGTTGCGCACCGTATTTCCCCGGTAATAAAAATTCTGGTTGATATCGAAATCCTTGACGGTTGTGTTATTGTCAGCAACGGTAAGCTATTGCCGTAACTGGCAAAAGAATAAGGATTTCACTGCCATGACGTTCTCTATCCCATCGCTATTATCGTCATTATCCAGTGCTGGTAACGCCATCAAATCCATCACCGATTGGTGGAAAAAGTCCCGTGGTGATACCCGTGCGTTACTGGGTGAACTCAAAGACAATCTGATATATCTGGAGATGGTGGGCCGCGATGGGGTGCCTCTGGCAGCGGTGATCGACAAACTGTCGCTAAAGGAATTCCAGCGGCTGGCAAAAGAGGGCTTCGATTTTAATCAGCTGAAAAGAGAGATTATTATTGCGGATCCCTCGCTGACCGGCACCGACTTACAATACTGGGCCGGCAAAGATACTGCCGCATTGCTTGAATCAATTTGCACTAAAATCAATGAACTAAAATTACGTTATCCGCTACAAAAGGACGATGGACGGCAGCGTTGGGGCGTACGGGTCAACAATATCCGCAAGAAAATCTGGCTGCTGTTAAAACATACCCGTGACTGAGCAAGGCAGCTACGCCAACGCAGTGGAAATTTATTATGGGCGAGGAATGAAGTCTCTTCTTGTTGGGGATTAATGTTTCATACACTCAGGCAGATATCAGCGATATCATTGCCACTAATTACAAACCAGATTTTAGTAATGCTACAGTGTGTCTAAGAAATCGGTGTTGATTCAATTTAACTTCAAATCCGTTTCAATAAAATCAAGCAACACACGATGTTGTCTAGGTTGGTAATTACGAGAGGCATACAGCGCCCAAATTCCGATTAGATTGACTTCATATTTGGGAAGGATGATCTCCAGTATGCCGTCATTAATGTAATTTTTAACAAAGGGGAGTGGTAAACAAGCAATCCCCCTTCCTGCTAGTACGGTATTGAGCAAAATGGAACTGTCATTCACAGAATAATTACTATCAACTTCAACTTGAAATGATTGTTCCATAGTTTTATCGACCATGTTCCAAACATGTCCAAGTTTCTTATGTATCAGGCAGTTATGTTTCTGTAATTCTGCAATCGACTGTGGTGAACCATGTTTTGCAAGATAATCGGGGGTCGCACATATTACTGATGAACAATTACCCAACTTTTTCCCTATTAGGTGTTCTGGTAACTGATTATTTAGTTCTATAGCAATATCAACTTTTTCTTTCACCAAATCAATCAAGTTATCTGATAGGCGTAGATCAACGGAAATCTTTGGAAACTCCGCCATAAAACGTTCAATCGCACCGGCCAAATACAGTTGCCCGAAAGAAATACTCGTAGCGATCGATATCGTGCCTTCCATTTCTGATTGCTGAATCCGAGCCATATGGTACAGCTTTTCTTCCTGTTCAAGGATACTTCGACAGCATGGTAACAGCTCTAGACCTGCGTTTGTGATACCTAAATTTCTGGTTGTTCTATGCAATAATCTAGTTTGCAATGATTCTTCCAGAGCCATAATGTGTCGCGTTGCCATTGAGCGAGATATCTCTAATGCCTTAGCTGCAGAGGCAAGGCTTCCTAACTCAACGACGTAAACAAATACTTTTATAGAAATAAGTCGATCCATTTTATGTCCGATTTACGCAACAATGTGTCTATTGATAGCATATATAGATATTGGACAATTTGTTATGATTGTGTCGCTTTATATCCAGAGGTCGCACAAATGAAAAAGACTATAATACTGGCAATGTCATTGGTATTTTTGGGGGCATCTATCGCTCAAGTGCAAGCCGAAACGACGACGATTACGATTCATCAGGGAGAGATGAAAGGAAGGGTTGTGAATAACATTGCCACCTTTTTTGGTGTCCCTTACGCTCACAATCCTTTTACGCCGGAACTCAGATTTAAAGCGCCAAAGCCCTATGAAAATTGGCGAGGTGTGTTGGATGCAACAACCTTGAAGCCGCCTGTACCTCAACCGGGCAGAGGAAAAACGGTTGAGCTAGTCGGAGCTCCTAGTGAGCTGACATTAAACATATGGGCTCCCAATGATGCATTAAAATCGAATAAAAAATTGCCTGTGATGGTGTGGCTACCCGGAGGCGCATTTATTCGCGAAGATGCTGGCGAGCAGGTTTATGACGGTACCAGTTTTGCCAAGAGTGGTACGATTGTCGTCACGGTCAATTATCGCGTTGGCGTTGATGGATTTATGCATCTTGATGGTGCACCTGATAATCGCGGCATTATGGATCAGATTGTTGCTCTCCAATGGGTACAAAAGAATATCGCTGATTTTGGTGGCAATCCACACAAAGTCACTCTATTTGGTCAATCGGCAGGGGCTGAAAGTGTCGCGATTCTTTTAGGAACAGATAAAACCAAAGGATTGTTTCAAAAGGCGATTATGCAAAGCCCGCCGATGCAGTATGTTACTCAAGAGCAAGCACAACGCATTGCTAACACTTTTGCTGAAAAGCTTGGTATTAAAGCAACCATTCATGATGTCTCTCAGGTGCCGTTTGAAAAACTGGTATCTGCGGTTATCGACATGGGAGATAGCTTAAAAAACAGATCACAATGGGGCATGCTGTCTTGGGGCGGCACCGCTTTTTTACCAGTTGTTGATGGCAATATTATCAAAGCATCACCAATGAAGGATCTGGCCAAGTTTGCCGACCCATCTATCGCGGTTATTGTCGGAAGTACCGATCAAGAAGCTCGGTTGTATAATGTCCCAGGAGGGGCAATTGACCGTATTTCTGCTGCGCAACGGACACAGTTACTTGCGGATTTGTCTTTGCAGGGTAACCCTCTGAAAGTATATGCGCCCGCAAAAAGCAAAAAGTCCATTGGAGACAGTTTTGTCGATATTCAGTCTGATTACACGTTCCGCATGCCAGCGCTGCATATTGCCAAAAACTTGGTCAAAAACGGAAACAGGGTCTGGCACTATAACTTTTCTTGGCACTCCCCAGCTTTTGGCGGCAAGTTAGGCGCGGCGCATTTCGTTGATGTTCCCTTTACTTTTAATACTATCGCCAGTGATGAGGCGAAAAGTTTTGTTGGCAAGCAGCCTCCTCAGCAACTCGCTCAAGTGATGCATCAAAACTGGGTTAGATTTGCTAAAACTGGAACGGTCTCTTGGTCAGAATATGAGTTAACACACCGAGCGACAATGAAATTTGATACGGAATCAGCTCAAGTTGATGACCCCGAGCATGATGTACGAATGCTATGGAAAGATTATCCATTCTAGAATAATGATAGGTTTAAATGTATTAGTTCAGACTAGATCTGAACTAATACAGATTAAGTCCTCGCCAAGCCGTGCAGGTAAATATAATCCATTGAAAAAATTTAAAAATCTATTTTTACTTTTCAGCTTATGACTTATTCGCACACTCTCTCAATCGTTAAAGTTGCTAACTCGGAATGGCTCAATAATGAGTCTAGCCCAATGTTACTATCACCCGCGCGAATGTACCGAAAGCCGCCGTCCAATATAATTGGCGCGGCGGCTGAATCAGTAGCCGGTAAGTTCCAAGTAGCCGACGCCTTGCTGGCTACCGCTGATACTGATGGGGCCTTCCCAATACGCCACCGACAACGGCATGACCGCGTTGCGGTTGAGTGGGGTAATATCAAGCTGCAGTTGTTCGGTTGGCAGTGACAGCTGCCAGCTTACCGGGTAACGGCCACTTGCGGTCTGCTGCCAGTCAGTGGGGCGCATGTGAATATCCTTAGCACTCAGTGAGTGACTGCGGCCATCAGGGAACATCCGTTTGCCGCTATAAAAGGGTTTATCGTTTGTGTCACTTCCTCTTAGCTGGAACAGCATCAGGCATGAGCCATCGTTAAGATGCAGCGCAAACCAGTCCCAGCCCTGCTGTTGCCGACTGAGAAATTCAGAACTCCATTCCCGATCTAACCAGGCAACACCACTTACATGTTGACTGTGTCCCTGATGTTGTACTTCACCGTCCACCTGAATAAACGGCTGGCTGTAATAGTAGGATGCCACCTTGCCATCGGCACTTTTGCGGCTATAGCCATTATCGCCCTGTAAAATTAATGGCGCGTCGGCTGAAAGCCGCAGTTTATAAGCAAATTGCCTGTCTGTTACCGTGAGGGTGGCTGGCAGCAGTCCGTGATTAGGGTTATTGGGGGCCGTCTGTGTCTGCCATTGCCAGTCATCCAGTTGTACCAACAACGGCGGCCCCGAAACCTGTGCTGGGGCTTGATCAGTTTGCATGCCTCGCCCCCAACGTTCGGCGGTAAAATGCTGTGCCTTAAACGTTAGCGCGGCATGGGCCATATACAATTGATTACCGGCCCAAGGCGATGGATTTTCAGGCGCATCTGCCGACAGCGCAATGCGGAACTGAGTCCATTGCAGTCCCAGCTGGGTGCCGTCATCAGTGTGCAGATTGGCGGTGAGATACCACCATTCCTGACGAAACTTTGGGTGCGCCAAGTGATCGGTTGGAAAGGTAAGCGCCTTACCCGGCAATACCTGAGCGAAGCCGTTCTCAGCGCGGCCTAAAAGCTGCCCCATCGAGGTGGTTTTTGCTGCTGGGCTACAGCCGGTCAATAACAGCAGCGGTAACAGCCATAACCTTGGGTGTAGCTTCATAGGACCTCCTGCTGCAGCGCCGACACCATTGAACGGCGGCTTTGCCAGTAGAGCGGCAAGATAACGGCCAGCAGGCAACAGCCCAATGACAGACCGACCACCCGCCAGTAAGCCAACCAGTCCCAATGCTGCATGATGGTCCAGCCAAACGCCTGCAAGGTCACCTTATGGATTAATAGATAGCCAAGAACGGCACCTAACGGCAGTGCCAATAGGCAAGTGATTAGCACTGCTAACAGGATTTGCCCGAGTAGCATCAGCCACAGCTGCTGCTGCGGGACACCGAGACTGCGTAAGATTGCCAGTGGCGCTTGTCTTGATTGGGTCAGCATTAATACGGCACTGAATAACCCCACGGCAGCCACCAGCAGTGTCAGGCTGTTCAGTACGAGGGTGATGCTAAAGGTTTTATTAAATACCTTGAGGGCTTGGGTGCGGATTTTCTGCTGGCTGTAGATCTGTGCCGGGTTCAGTCCTAACGCTTGAGCAATTTGCTGACCAAGGTTATCGATGGCCGCTTGTCCCCCCGTAATGCCGCCCAGCGCCAGACTGTAAGGCGGCACTGGCAGTGATAGTTGCTGCCATAAGTGCTGTGCAATCAGCGCTTCGCCCTTGGGATTACCATAATCGAAATACACGCCTGCTATGACGGTGTTGTGAGGATGTTGGCAACGACTGTCTTGGCACAGCCGGAGGTTATCCCCAACGTGCACCGCCAATTTCAGCGCCAACGGCTCGCTGATAAAAATGCCATTCCCTGCTAATACCTGTTGCACCGCTTGGTGTTGTTTGGTCTGCCCGTCAGGCTGTTTAAACACAGTGGTTTCGGCAATGGATGTTTCATCGCGGCTTAGCAGATTAACTGCCTGCACCGTATCACCGTTTGCCACATAATACGGTGACTGCCACTGGTAGTAACGCGGCAGCTCAGGCGCATTGGCATCAAGATATTGCTGTAATGCGCTCATTTCGCCGCTACCTGGCCGAATATACAGGTCGGCATGCAATCGAGTATTCAGCCAGTTGCGCAACGTTTGATCAAAACTGCCCACCAACGTATTCATGGCAATATTGGCACATAGCGCCAGTAGTAACGCCATCATTGCCAGCGCCAGTGGCGCGGTCAGCTCTCGGGTTTCCGCAATCGCATAACGTGGCAGACCTGCGGGGGCTAATGGCGTCAACAAACTGAGACTGGTTTGCAATATCTGTGGTAGCAGCAGTGGCATGGCAACCGTAAGCAGCCCCATCAATGCTAGGCTCTGCGCATGTTCACGGCTGAATGGATACAGTACGGCAGTCAGCAATAGCAACATAACGCCCGCTATAAACAGACGCTGATGAATGCGCCGATGCAGTTGCTGTTGTGCAAAACGTTGAGTGCCTTGGGCAATGCTACGCTGACACAGTTGCCAGTAAAGCGGTACGCAGGCCAATAAGGCTGCAATCAATGTTAGTCCTGCACCTTGCGTCAGCCAGGACCATTGCCAGTTGCCGGGTAACAGGGTGGCACCGTAAAGCTGTTCCAGGGTCACCGCTACCATGGGTTGCAACCAGTGGCTGAGCTGCAATGCTAACAAAAAGCCCATAAATGAGCCGATGCCAACCAGTAATAACAGCTCCAGTAACAGTGACAGCATCAATGCCCGACGACTAAGCCCCTGTTGCAGCAGTTGTAACATCAACCGTTGGCGCTTCATCAGGCTGTAGCGCACGCCGTTATAAGCAATGAACAGCCCCACTAAAAACGCCAACATCCCCATAGCATTCAGATTTAGGTGAAAACTGTGGGTAAGGTCGGTCAGCGCTTTGCCCTGATCTTGTTCAGTGATCTGCAATCCGGCCAGCGGTAGTTCGCTTTGGGCCAACTGCTGCTTTAATTGGGCAGCATCACCAAACAGGGCGATATAACTTAAACGCCCGGAAAGCTGCAGCAGCGGTTGCGCGACTGAAATATCCAGATATAAGCGATTTCCCAAATTTACGCTGTCGGGGAGTGACTCTACCTGCAATAACAGTCCCCCAAGGGAAAGTTGCGCTGGGGCATTATCGGTAAAGCCCATTGCTCGATACTGGCTGCGACTGACCAGTATTAAGGGGTGGCCGCTGAGCAATGCCGCCAGCGGTAGTTCAGCATCAATTGCTGGCCTTTGGTGTTGAAAACTACGTAAAGCCGCGACGATATCACTGCCATCAATCTGCCATTTACGGCCCTCTGTGTCCTCCATGGTGCCGCTGACCACGGGTAATGCAGTCATTCCGTGGCGTTTCAAGGCAAAGTACAGCGATTCGTCCAGCGTGGCGTCGCGTCCGCTGGCACTGATAAATAGGCTCGCCTGTTGCGCCAGTGCTTCACCGGCATGCTGATAACTGTTGATGGCATTATTGTTGGTCGCTTTAACCCCTATCAGCAGGGTTACCGCCAGCACGATCCCCAGCAGAATAGCACCCGCCTGTAGCGGTGCCTGACGATAGTGTGCCAGATAGACCCGTAACGCTCGCCAGCCAAGGTGCCAATCATTCATGGACTTTCCCCTGCTGCAGATGCCAGCGCCGTTGCATGTGGGCGGCGGCACCATCACTGTGGGTTACCATCAATATAGCGCTGCCGGCATCGGCGGCGAGCTTGCACAACAGTTGCATCACTTCTTCGGCGGCGTCAGCATCCAGGTTCCCTGTGGGTTCATCCGCCAGCAGCAGCGCCGGGCGATGCGCCAGCGCCCGAGCAATAGCAACCCGTTGTTGCTGACCGCCGGATAACTGTTCTACTGGGCGCCGTGCCAGTTCACTGATGGCCAGTTTTTGTAATAGATAATCACACCAGTCGTTCCATTTTTGCCCAAGCAGTGACAACGGAAACAGCACATTGTCTCGCACGTTCAGGGGCGTCAGCAGATTGAATTGCTGAAATATCACCCCCAAATGCTGACGACGAAAACGGCTCCACTGCGGATCATGCCACTGGCGACAATCGGCGCCTTGTAATAATAATTGACCACTATCGGGATATTCAAAGCCGCCAATGATGTTGAGCAGCGTACTTTTACCACTGCCGCTGGGGCCGGTGAGGGCTACCGTCTCGGCTCGGTGGATCAGCAGCTCCAGGCTGTCAAGCACCAGATGGTACTGATCACCATCGTTAAATCCCTTGCGGATCTGTGAAAGTTGCACCAGCGGCGCTGGCTGGGAATCTGGCATTTTCTTTCCTTGTCACTGCAACCGTGGATGCAGCACTCTCGGTAGCGAGTTTATCTGCTGTTGCTGAAAACCCTTCTGTTCGAATGGCGCTTTAGGGTAGGTTTACTCAATGTTCGTTATCTTGGCTAATATAAGAAAACGCTTTTTTGTCATTGAGTTATTAAGTTTATTAGCTGTTAAGTCGCTTGCGCAAGGGCTGACCTAGTGATTAAATAAATTCAGTTTGTCGCAGATGCGATGTGCCGTCTGTTGCTATTCATAAAAACACATCATCCCGCGGTAATGCGACCCAGCCAGGACAGGGAATTGCCATATGCCTGAGTTAGCCACCTTTCAAACCTTTCGTCACCGTATTATTTCCAATCTGGCGTTGCCACTTATTGTGATGATGACGCTGTTATGTGGCATCGCTGGCTGGATAAATTATCAGGAAAAACAGCAAGCCTATTTTGCAGAGCTCCGGACTACTGCCCACAATGCTGCCCAAAAATTGCAGTTTTCCTTAAAGCTAGCGCAGTCCGATACCCAGACGCTGGCATCCAGTCTCGATAATTTTGATGATAAAGACCGTGCATTTCCGCCAAATTATCTCTATGCCATGTTGACAGAGCGGTTGGAGCGGTATCAGCAGTTTTATGGCTCTGCCATTGCGTTTCGTCAGGGCTTTTTTGGCGATGGCAAACGGTTTGCGCCTTATGCCTACCGCCGCGACAACAGTATTGTCACCATGGATATTGGTATGGAGGCCTATGACTACACCGATGGCAACTGGGCGTGGTGGAGCGAGGCGCTGAAGCATCCCAAAGGCGTATGGACCGCCCCTTACTTTGACACCGGGGCTGGCAATACGCTGATGATTACCTTTTCACAGCCCTTTGGCAGTGAGGCTAACTGGTTTGGCGTGGTTACGACGGATTTGGCGTTATCATCCTTACCTGAGCGTCTTGGCGTTGCGGCAGATCAGTTATTGGTTGTGGACGACAACAGTATGTTGATCTACCGCCCTGGTGCCAGTCTTACGGAACAGATATCTCTGAAAGACTGGCTGAGCCCAAACAGCAATACCGACCTAAAAGCACTGACAAGCGCACAGAGTCATGAAGTACAACTGACTGACAAAGATAATGTTGTTTATCTTGCCAGTATTGTGTCGGTTGAACCCCTGGGATGGCATGTGGTGGTGCTGACACCGGAACAGCATCTATTAACCGCCGTGCTGGGGGATTCCGCCTACCTGACATTTGTTTTGTTGGGGGTGATCCTGCTGCTACTGATAAACAGCGTGTATACCGCCAGACGACTGACCCAACCATTGGAGAATTTGGCACAGGGCATTGAAGCTTTCAGTCAAGGAAAGTTGCTGCGATTGGCACCGCCTACACCCAAAACCGTGTTGGAGGTTGCTAGCCTTAGCAGAAAATTCAATGAGCTCGCCGACGCGCTGCAACAGCGAGAACAGGCATTGCTGGATTCCCGCGGCAACCGATTTGCCAGTCTTATTGATGGCATGAGTGACAAGTCGTTTTACTGTTCAATGGCACCTGATGGCCAATTAGTGCATGTGAGCGATGGGGTGGAAAAGGTGCTGGGCATCAACCCCGATACGCTCAAGCGGAAATACCAACGTTTGTTTTCCAGCAGTGCTATCAATGAGCAGAACTGGCATTACATGGAGCTGGCGTTGCAGGGGCAAACGGTACCGCCACATCAGGTGGAAATGCAGTCTGCCAGCGGACAATTGCGGCGCTTGGACGTATTTATGCAGCCTTTCATCGATGAACACGGGTTGGTTGTGTCAGTGGAGATGCTGTTCAACGATGTCACCGAACAGTTTTCGGCGGCAGCCTGGTCTAAAGCAGTGTTGGAAGCGGCGCCAGAGGCCATGCTTATCGTCGATGAAGACAGCCATATTATTTATAGCAACAGTCGCTGCCAGGAGCTGTTTGGATACAGTGCCGCTGAAATGTTGCAACTGGCGGTGGAAAACCTCATCCCCGAGCAATTTCGAGAAGCGCACCAACGCTTCAGTAAAAACTTTGTTGTGGGCGACAGTAACCGCACTATGGGCAGTGAACACACCTTCCCGGCGTTACGGGCAGACGGTAAGACATTTCCGGCACAAGTTGCTTTGAGTCATCTGCCATTAGCCATGGATGGGAAGCATCAAACGGCCGCATCTATTCGTGATATGACTGAGCAACTGGCGGTGGAGAAAAAAATTCGCGACAGCGAAAGCCGTTTCCGTGGGCTGGTATCCAATGTTCCCGGTGCGATTTATCGGATCCGTATTGAGGACGATTGGGTCCTCGAATATATCAGTGATCATATTGCCGATATCAGTGGCTATCCGGCGGCGACCTTTATTGAAAACGAGCGTCGTGCCTATCGCACCATTATTCTCGACGAGGACATGCCTAAGCGCGCCGATGCCATCAATGCCGCCTTGGTTGAGCAACGTCCGATTGATGTGGAATATCGGATCCGTCACCGAGATGGCAGTATTCGCTGGATCCACGAGAAAGCTAAAGCGGCTTACGACGACCAAGGCGAAGCGAAATGGTTTGATGGCAGTCTCAACGACATCACCGACAGCAAACTGGCTCAGGAGCGACTGCGCCAATCACAGGAACAGCTGGAAACCATTACCGAATCGGTGCCCAGCACGGTATATCAGTTGCTGTGGCGTGATGGTCAAACCAGCCGCTTTACCTTCTTGTCTACAGCGGCGGTGATAACGCTCGGGTTGCCTCGGCAGGAAGTGATGGACAACTTTAATATCGCTGCCGAGCGTATTCCAGACGAGGAACGCCGCGAGTTACTGGAATTGCTAAGTGGCAGTCGCGGTTTGCAATGGAGCGCCACCTTCCGTTATCAGTATCCGTCCGGTGGCGTGCGCTGGTTAGAAGCCGGGGCCAGAGGTTTGGCGCAACCCGAAGGTATTCTGTGGAACGGTTATCTGATGGATATCAGTGATCGTAAACAGATGGAACGCGAGATGGCGCAGCGCGAAGCGCATTTCCGGGCGCTGTTTGATAACGCGGCCATCGGTATCGTCAATCTCGATGAACAGGGCATGATTGTTGATTGTAATGACTGTTTCTGCCATTACATGGCCAGCACTCCAGAAGTGCTAAAACGTAAACTCATCGGGGATTTGCTGCTACCGGAACAGCGGCAGGAGGCAATCGCGGCATTCGAGTCGCTGGTCAATGGGCAGCAGCAGAGCATCGCAGTTGAGTGGCGATTGCTGGATGCCAACGGTAACACTATGTGGGCGGCGGTTAATGCCACCTTGTTGCAAAAACAACTGAATGGCAATAATTCGGTGGTGCTGGCAGTGGCTAATATCACTAACTTGAAACAGCTGTCAGAAGAGCTACTTACTGCCAAAGATGCCGCAGATGCTGCCAGCCGTGCCAAGAGTGATTTTCTGGCAAACATGTCGCATGAGATCCGCACCCCAATGAACGCCATTATCGGCATGTCACAACTGTGTCTGCAGACCACGCTGGACAGTAAGCAGCGTGACTATGTTGAGAAAATTGAGCGGGCGTCACAGTCGCTCCTGGGGATCATTAACGACATTCTCGATTTCTCCAAGATAGAAGCCGGGAAACTGCAAATGGAATCGGTGCCGTTCCAATTGGATACTATTCTCGAAGATCTGGCCGATATGTTTGCAGTGCGGGCGCTAGATAAACAATTGGAATTGCTGTTTTCAGTCGCGCCTAATGTGCCCACACAGTTGGAGGGCGACCCGTTACGACTGAATCAGATCCTGATAAATCTCATCGGCAACGCCATCAAATTCACCGAACAGGGCGAAGTGGAACTGTCAATCAATCAGTTGCAGCAGCAAGACGATGAAGTAGTGCTGCGTTTTGCTGTGCGTGATACCGGGATAGGGTTGACCCGTGAACAGCAACAGAAACTGTTCCGCTCTTTCAGTCAGGCCGACAGCTCCACGACCCGTAAATATGGCGGAACTGGCCTCGGACTGGCGATAAGTCGGCAGTTGGTGGAATTGATGGGCGGCGAAATTGGGGTCGAGAGCCTGTATGGCAACGGTAGCACCTTCTTTTTTACCGCGAGACTGAAAGTTGCTGATAACTGCAGTATTAAAGTGGCGCAGGAGCTAGAAGGGATGCAACTGCTGGTGGTGGATGATAACGCTACCGCCCGCGATATTATGCGTACCACGCTAGAAAGCATGGGATTTCATGTCGACACTGCACGTAGCGGGGCGGAAGCCTTAAAGAAATTTTCCGAGAAACGCTATGGCCTAGCGCTGGTGGATTGGAAAATGCCGGGAATGGATGGCATTGAAACCTCGCAGCAGCTGAGCAAGCTGGATAACAGTACGTTGATCATTATGATTTCGGCTCATGCTAGCAGTGATTTCATCGGCCAATTGTCTAGTTATGGCATCAGTGGTTATGTGGCGAAACCAGTGAGCGCCTCGAGGTTGCTGGACAGCATCATGCTGGCATTGGGCAAGGGCGGCAGTTTGCCAGTGAAGCGTCGCCCCAGCACTCTTGATAGCCAATTATTACAGCAATTGCGTGGTAAACGGGTATTGCTGGTTGAAGATAATGAAATGAATCAAGAAGTTGCCAGCGAGTTTCTGGCACAGGTCGGGATAGTCTTGACCTTGGCAGAAAACGGTCAGCAAGCGTTGCAGCAATTACAGCAACAGCCCTTTGATTTGGTACTGATGGATTGTCAAATGCCCGTTATGGATGGCTATCAGGCAACCCGTGAACTGCGAAAAATTGATGGGTTACAGCAGCTTCCTGTGGTAGCCATGACCGCCAACGCCATGGCTGGTGACCGGGAAAAATGCTTGGCCGCAGGCATGAATGACCATATCTCCAAACCCATCGAAGTGAATTTGCTGTACAACGTACTGTTGCAGTATCTCGGCGATGGTTCGCCGTCAGGTGTTTCCGTGTCGGCTGGCGAAACCGTAGTGATTGCTTGGCCGGAACATCCCTTGTTGGATGTTGATCGTGGTCTACAGTTGGTCCAGAACTCGGAACGACTCTATCGTCGAATCTTTGAACGTTTCAGTCAGGGGCAGGCACAGGTCGTTGATAAAATTCGTAAAGCGCTAGCGCATGATGACCAAGAAACGGCCGTGCGTTTGGCTCATACCCTTAAAGGCGTTGCCGGTAATCTGGTCTGCGAGCCGCTAGTTGCGCTGGCACGTACCCTGGAAGCGCAACTGCAGCAGCAACAGGATTGTGAGGAGACACTACAACAGACTCAGGTGCTGGTAGATGAACTGGTTGAAGCTATCGGACGTTGGCAGCAGCTCGCCAGCACTACCGACTCGGATGCAGCAGAACTACTCGCACCAGAGGTGTTAAAACAGGAATTACAACAGTTGCTATTGCTGCTGGAAGATGCCGACGCTGCCGCTGTTCCGCAGTTGCAAAAACTTCGGGGACGAGTGGAAACGCAACTTTGGCAACAGTTACAGCAAGTCAACACTATGGTGGCTAATTATCGTTTTGACGAGGCGCAGACGCTGGTGCAGTCGTTGTTACAGCAACTGTAGGACTATACTTTGAACCTGAGTTTTGCCGGTGAGCCCGACAAGCGCATAAGGGAGATATTGAAATGGAACAGGCAAGCATCTTAGTGGTGGATGACACGCCGGAAAACATCGATATTCTGGTGGGAATACTCGGCAGCGAATACAAGCTCAGAGTTGCCATCGATGGCCCTAAAGCGCTGACTGTGGCCAAACGTAATCCCCCAGATCTTATTTTGCTGGATGTGATGATGCCAGGTATGAACGGCTATGAAGTGTGCAGCGAATTGAAAAAAGATCCGCTCACCGCCCATATTCCAGTGATTTTTGTGACGGCACTATCGGAAGCTGCCGACGAGACCCAGGGGTTTAAGCTTGGTGCCGTGGATTACATCACTAAGCCAGTCAGCGCACCGATTGTGCAGGCGCGAGTGAAAAATCATCTGGCACTCTATGATCAAAAACGTTTACTGGAACAGCAAGTGCGGGAACGTACCCATGAGTTGCGTGAAACCCGGCTGGAGATTATCCGCCGTTTAGGCCGTGCAGCCGAGTACAAGGATAACGAAACCGGCTTACATGTAATTCGCATGAGCAATTATGCCCGGTTATTGGCCGTGCAGTTAGGGTTGCCGGAACGGTTTTGTGAACTGGTTTACAATGCTGCGCCCATGCATGACATTGGTAAAATCGGCATCCCTGATGCGGTGCTACGTAAACCGGGAAAGCTGGATGCAGAGGAGTGGGCGCTGATGCAGCGGCACGCTGAATTTGGCGCGGAAATTATTGGTGAACACCCAGATCCCTTACTGCAACTGTCGCGCAGTATCGCGCTGACGCATCACGAAAAATGGGACGGCAGTGGTTATCCTAAGGGACTGGCGGGCGAGGCTATCCCTATCGAAGGCCGGATTGTGGCTGTGGCGGATGTATTTGATGCACTGACATCGGTTCGACCTTACAAACAGGCATGGAGCACTGCCGACGCTATGGCCTATATTGAAGAGCAGGCAGGCAAACATTTCGATCCTGAGCTGGTGCGTCAGTTTCTGCAGATTTTGCCGCAGATCAACGACGTCCGTGAGCAATATCCAGAGACGGCTTTGCATAGCGAAGGTTGATACAGAGTGGTTCTTGCAAAGTGTACATCTTGCAAACAACAAGGGCGTCATGTGACGCCCTTTACGTTGGTTACTCTTCCAGCGAGTAAGGTCTTGCTACCAGTGTTAGTTGGCTTTGCGGATCTTCGGCAATTCTGAATACGGCATCATCGGCAGTATCATTTGGCAGCACGGCTGTTAGCAGTAGCTGACCGTCAATCTGTACCGCTTCCAAAATAGTGCCTTGTGGCCGAAAACTTTCTTCTAGCGCCAGTTCCAGCGTGGACTCCGGGGTGACAGCAACGGTTGCTTGGCCTTGCAGAATATACAGCGCCCGTTTGTTACCACCACGGTATTTCATGCGCGCCACGGTTTCCTGCCCCATGTAGCAGCCTTTATTAAAACTGATACCATTGAGCGCCTGCAAGTTGCACATTTGTGGTACAAATTGCGCTCGATGCACGGCTGATAATCCCGGATAGCCCGCTAGCATCTCCAACGCTTGCCAGGCACTGTGATGATATAGTGACTGCGCTTGCACCAGCTCGGCTGCAATGGCTGTCGGCAACACTAACAGAAAACGCCCGTTATCATTCAGCACAACTCCCTGTTGCAATGGACACAATGGGTGGTCTGTGCTAAAGGTTGGGAAATGGTTTTTAATCCATGATTCGGCGTCGTTTCCGGTAACACCAAGTACCG
Source organism: Shewanella fodinae (assembly GCF_014651955.1). GTDB lineage: Bacteria > Pseudomonadota > Gammaproteobacteria > Enterobacterales > Shewanellaceae > Shewanella > Shewanella fodinae. Next base: position 29,119 of record NZ_BMXW01000010.1, read on the forward strand.
TCCACGCGTCCGAGACATCATTGAGTTCAGCTTTGCTGAATACCGCATATTTACGGAACTCTGGCAGGTCGCTGACAACGGTGTCTTTAGGCATCAGCAGCATTAAGCTATCGGCGACTGCGAACAGGCGGAAGGCAGAAAGCATCTTACCTTTGGGATCGCAATGCGCGCCCCAGCACCAGTCGTTGGCTGTGAGGGCATTAACATCGGCGGTAATTTGTCCGTGAATAAAACTACGATTCTGTTCACCGGTCACCTGGATCAGGCCGAGATGAGACAGGGGAGAGATCAGCAGTTCCGGTAACTGGGAATCGGGTGCCCAGAAAAGTTGAGGAGCGGTGAGACTCATAGGATCATCCTGATATTAACAACAGCAAAAGTGCTTCGATTGTAACGGATCTGGCGTAAATAAACAGGGCGCCGAATGGCGCCCCGTCAAAACATTCACCGACAACTTAGTACAGTAAGCGGGTGCGGATAGTCCCTTCGATGTTTTTCAGTTCTTCCAAGGCTTCTGTGGCCTGATCCGTATGGACTTCCATCACCACATAACCGATGTCTGCTGTGGTTTGCAGGTATTGACCGCCGATGTTGATGCCTTTTTCGGAAAACGCCTGGTTGATCTTCAGCAGTATGCCAGGACGGTTACGATGGATATGCAACAGGCGTGAGGTGCCGTGTTGTTGTGGCAGCGATACTTCGGGGAAGTTCACGGCGGTTACTGTTGAACCGTTGTCGGAATATTTGGCGAGTTTCCCGGCCACTTCAATGCCAATATTTTCCTGAGCTTCTTCGGTGCTACCGCCCACGTGTGGTGTCAGGATGACATTATCAAAACCGCGCAGTGGAGTCTGGAATTCGTCGTCGTTAGACTTGGGCTCAATTGGGAACACATCAATCGCTGCCCCTGCTAAATGTTTGGATTCCAGTGCCGCGGCGAGTGCGTCAATATCCACCACCGTGCCACGGGAGGCGTTGATTAGGAAGCTGCCAGGCCGCATGGCTTCAATCTGCGCTGCACCAAACATCAGCTTGGTTTGTGGGGTTTCCGGTACGTGCAGACTGACCACATCCGCCTGCGCCAGCAATTCGTTCATAAAGCGCAACTGGTGGGCATTGCCCAGCGGCAGTTTGTCTTCAATGTCGTAGAACACTACGCGCATCCCTAAGGTTTCTGCCAGAATGCCAAGCTGAGTACCGATATGACCATAGCCGATGACGCCGAGGGTTTTGCCGCGAACTTCATAGCTGCCTTTCGCACTCTTGATCCAACCGCCTTTGTGCGCGGAGGCGTTACGTTGCGGAATGCCGCGCATCAGCATGATAATTTCGCCAATCACCAGTTCGGCAACACTGCGGGTATTGGAAAACGGAGCGTTGAACACCGGGATACCCAGTAATTCAGCGGCTTTCAGATCCACCTGGTTAGTGCCGATACAAAAGCAACCGATACCCACCAGTTTTTCAGCCTGCTCCAGCACTTCCTTGGTGAGATGGGTGCGAGAGCGGATACCGACAAAATGCGCATCCTTGATGGCTTCAGCCAATTCATCACCGGATAACGAGCCTTTGTGGTACTCAATATTGTTATAACCGGAATTTTTCAGCACATCTAGGGCTGACTGATGAACGCCTTCCAACAACAGGATCTTGATTTTATCCTTGTCCAGCGAGTGTTTCGCCATGATATCGGTACCCCTCAATTTATGAATCTGCTAGTGAACAAAGTGTAGTGTGTTAAGCTTCCCCAAGCTGTCAGCTCACGTTAGCACCTTTTTTTGCTGCTGTGGAGGTCTGGATGGCTAAAGTGTTTATTTTAGATCATGAACAATCTGCAAATTGGGGCTGATATTGAAGAATCCGCTGATTTGGCTGGCATTTTATGGTGTGGTACTGCTGTGGTCAGTATGGCAGCCGCATGATGGTTTTACTTGGTGGATGGAAGCGACACCCGCATTAATCGCGGTGCCGTTATTGTTATGGTGTCGGCGGGTATTTCCATTAACGCCTTTGCTGTCGCTGTTAATTCTGTTGCACTGTTGCGTACTGTTTGTCGGTGCCCATTACACCTATGCCCAGGTACCGCTGTTTGACTGGTTGTCAGACTGGTTCGGCTGGGGCCGCAATAACTATGACAAATTAGGGCATTTTGCTCAGGGATTTATCCCGGCCATGATTGCGCGAGAAGTGTTGCTGCGCAAACAAGTGCTGCAACGCGGCGCTTGGTGCAGTTTTCTCTGTTGCTGTTTTGCTCTGGCGCTTTCGGCATTTTATGAACTGGTGGAATGGTGGGTTGCGGTGCTGACCAACGATGGTGCTGAAGCATTTCTTGGCACCCAAGGTTATGTCTGGGATACCCAATCTGACATGTTATTCGCCTTGATTGGGGCTATCTGTGCGGTATTGACGTTGTCGGCGACGCATGACCGTCAATTAGCGAAATTGGTGATACCGCAGCGCTGAGGCGGCGATAAACTGGCGTGGGATATTATTATAAGGAAACGACACACTATGAGTATCTGGTTCAGAGAAGTCACGCTTGAGGATTGTGCCCGCCTAGATTTGGGGCAGGGTGGTAAAGGCAGCTTGATGCAGACCTTAGGCATCAAAGTTACTGAGATAGGTGACGATTATCTGGTGGCGACCATGCCCGCCACACCGGCGATTCACAACCCCATCGGTATGGTACACGGTGGTGCTAATGTGGTTCTGGCTGAAACCGTTGCCAGCTACGCGGCTAACTTTGCGGTGGATTTTGAACAGTACTACTGTGTCGGGCAGGAGATCAACGCTAACCATATCCGCGCGGCTCGCAATGGAGAACTCAAAGCGGTGGCTCGCCCCATTCATCTGGGAAAGCGCACTTCGGTATGGGATATCCAAATTTACAATAGTGCGGGTGAACTGACTTGTGTGTCACGTATGACTGCCGCCGTTGTGCGCCGTCCTGACAGTAAACACGCGGGCTGACAGCCTCTATTTGTGTCCAATAAAAGCAGCTACGGCTGCTTTTATTGTTGTTGCGGGCATGTTCACTGAGCGTACTGCTAACCCCGCTTGCTATCCACTGTCTAGTGCAGAAGCAGTTTTATTATCAATTCAATTATTGGATTGTGATAATCACTTTTAATCGTTTTATTGATTTTCTTGCATCACCTACCATGCTCTTAACGTCTGATGCCTTAGCTCGCTGTTGCAGGAGGCCATATGGCCACAATCGTTGATTTGATCGAACTTTGGTTAAACCAGAAAAAATCGTAAGGAGCACAACATGACCCAGCATTATATTACCAGCCAGAACGGTGCCCCCGTTGCCGATGATCAGAATTCCCTGTCTGCCGGTGAGCGTGGCCCATTGTTATTACAAGATTTTCATCTGATTGAAAAATTAGCACACTTTAACCGTGAGCGGATCCCAGAGCGGGTTGTGCATGCCAAAGGCACCGGTGTTTACGGCACTTTTACCCTGACCAACGATATCAGCCGTTACACCATTGCCGACCATTTCAACGGCGTGGGTAAGCAGACGGAAGTGTTTGTACGTTTTTCTACTGTGGGTGGTGAGATGGGCTCTGCTGATGCCGAGCGTGACCCCCGCGGTTTTGCCGTACGCTTTTACACCAACCGCGGTAATCACGATATTGTCGGCAATAACACCCCTACGTTTTTTCTACGGGATGGCATTAAATTTCCCGATTTTATTCATACGCAAAAGCGTAATCCGCACACCAATCTTAAAGATCCGCAGGCAATGTGGGATTTCTGGGCGCTGAATCCAGAAGCGATGCATCAAGTGACCGTACTGATGTCTGATCGTGGTATCCCGGCAAATTATCGGCAGATGCATGGCTACGGTTCGCATACCTACTCCTTCTGGAATGCCAACGGTGAGCGCTTCTGGGTGAAATTTCACTTTAAGAGCGAGCAGGGCATTGCCAATCTGACCGAAGAACAAGCCGCTAAAATGAAAGGTATCGATCCCGATCATGCTCAGCGCGACATGGTTGCCGCCATTACCGATGGTCATTTCCCTCGCTGGAAATTGCAGGTGCAGATCATGCCCGAAGCCGATGCCAACCATTACCACATCAATCCCTTTGACCTGACCAAAGTGTGGCCGCACCAAGATTATCCATTGATTGAAGTGGGGGTGATGGAGCTGAACCGTTTGCCGCAAAACTATTTTGCTGAAGTGGAGCAGGCCGCCTTCGCGCCGAGCAATATGGTGCCCGGGGTCGGCGCATCACCGGATAAAATGCTGCAGGCACGCCTGTTTGCTTATGCCGATGCCCAGCGTTATCGCGTCGGTGCTAATTACAACCAACTGCCGGTGAACTGCCCACATGCGACCACGGCTAATCATCATCAACGTGCCGGAGCAATGGCTGGAACGCAGTGCCCATACCATCACAGTCAGACTGGCGCAGATAGCAGCGCTAACTACGGCCCGAACTCCAGCGCCAACAGTTTGCAGGATGCTACCGAGTTCCGTGAACCGCCATTACGCCTAGAGGGGGAAGCGGCGCGTTATAGCCGCTATGATCAGGATGACTATACCCAGGCAGGAAATCTCTACCGTTTGTTCAGTGAAGCGGAAAAAGCGCGGTTGGTCAGCAATATCTGTGGCACCTTGAGCCAAGCAAGTCGTGATGTGCAATTGCAGATGGTGGCGCATTTCACTAAAGCTGATGCCGACTATGGGGCTCGTGTGATGGCGGCATTAGCTAAGTAACTTAGCTCTGCCTAAGGTGGATTAGAAAGCTCAATGGTAACGTTGGGCTTTTTTGCATCTGCCGATGTGGAGGGGGAATCCGCGGCCTTCTTTTGGCTGGCGTCAAAGGGAGTTATCGCTGCGCGATTGCAACCTACGGTTGTGAAAGTTTGATGGCTTTGCCATACCAAGCTGCGCTTGGCAGAAGCGATCACTAAGTGATTGCAAACTGCGTTTGCGAAAGTCGTGAGCTTTCGCGCTCACACTACGAGACAAGGGGGCTGATCAGCCTCGAATAACATCTATGTTAAACGGCCAGCTCGCCATCCATGGCTCGCGCTCATGAGCACACTCATCATTGATGAGCATTTGCCCTTATAAATCCCCTTGCTGCCCCGATGTCACGAAACGCTACGGGCTTATGGTTTGCCATTTTTGCAAATCGCGCTGATTTGTCATCCATGACTCACCATCGCTTCTCGTCGTCCTTGACTCGATTGCTCAATGGCTGCCCAACGCACCTTCGCCGCGCCAAGGGGAATTGGTGTTGCCTGATGAGCTTGGTGCAAATCGTTGATGACTTTCTAAACCTAATCCTTGTTAACGTTCTCCATGGATACGCGTTTCAGTTTATTTTTCATGCAGCCATTGAAAGATTCCTTTTAGTCCTTATGTGAATTATGAGGAAATAACCTCAGTAAAAATAAGGATAAAGTCATGGTACTAAAACCAGGCCCAAAACCGATTGCCCAATCTACTGGTAAACCAGATCAAAGAAGACGCGATAATAAAAACACTCCAGGAAACACCCCGGATTTAAAACCTAGTAAATCATCTAAGTGATTAAAAGGTATGAGAAAGGCTACCCAATGGTAGCCTTCTCTTCACATTCAGGAACTCAAGGACGACTAATATTCCCTTGCTCTGCACCACCTTGAGACATCTGTGCCTTGAGCGCTCGATGTCTGCCAAAGGCACCTTGACCGCGTCGATGGGGAATTGGCGTTACCTTTGAGTATCATTTTCAACAACATTGACCAAATTTTTGCAATTTAACAAAGTGAAAAAATTTCTGGAGCATTAATATTGCTAGAACGATGAAAAAGGGATTTATGTTGCCAAAACTCCAACCATCAATTTTGATGGAGGTGAAGATGATCCCAACAATCAAGCTGTTCTGCATCGGCAAATTCAGCAGCAATTTGCCATTGAAATACAACTTGTAGTTGAAGGTCGAATACTTCCAGCGCTGAGACAAATGCTGGTGGAACATCGGTTCACCAAAGACCTGATGGCTACTGCTTGTCACTACTCACCGATAGTACCTCAAAGTAGAGAACAACTATTGGGATATGCTTTATGGCTTGGTTTTGAGTATGAATTTGGTGCTGCAATTCATTTACTCTGCCCACAACTAGAACATATGGTGCGCTTACAACTAAAGGATGTAGGAGCCATTACAAGTAACCTAGATAACGATGGAATAGAGAGTGAGTGCGGCTTAAGCACTCTGATGGAGTTACCGGAAGCTCATGAGTTGTTTGGTGAAGATTTAACCTTTAGATTAAAAAGTATTTTCACAGATTCTCTTGGCTTTAATTTACGTAATGAAGTTGCCCATGGCTTGTTGGATGATAATTTCGCACGCTCAGTGGGCTCTATTTACGCTTGGTGGATGGTTCTAAAACTAGTTATACGTTCAATAGCACTTGGAAGTAATCAGTCCCAGTGATAAGAGTGGCGAGTTATCAGGCAACTCCGATAACCCCTTCGGCGCAGCGCAGGTGCGTTGGGCAGCCATTGAGCAATCGAGGCATGGATGCCGAAGAAGCCGCGCCGAGGAATGGATTCCGAGTTGGCGGCGATTTGTGAAAATGGCAAACCAGAGTGCCGTAGCGCTTTGCGCCGTGGGGCGTCGTCGGGGTTCCAAGGGGCGAGGGACGAGCATCGCCCCTTGGCTCAGGTGTGGAACGAGCAGTTCCACGACTCTCGCAACCGCAGGTTGCAATGGCACTAGCCATCAGCTTTAAAAAGCCCAAGTAATCAATGCAATGACTACAAGTAAAAACCTTTGTCGATCACTAGCTCAGTCCCTAATGCCAGTCAGCTCTTCACGGACTGGCATTAGGCTCGAAAGCCTTTTGAAAAACTAATCAGGCCGTAAGGCTCACTTACGCCCACACCAGCGTTGCTACACCCAACAGGAAAAACAGTACGGCACAGATCCGATGAATAAGGGTTACTGGCAATTTACCCGCGCCCATGCTGCCGGCTATCACCACTGGCACATTGGCCAGCAATATGCCTAAGGTTGTTCCGGCAATCACCCAAGCTAAGGATTGGTACTTAGCCGCCAACACCACAGTAGCAACTTGGGTTTTGTCGCCCATTTCGGCCAGGAAGAACAATACAAAGGTCGCCAGAAACGGGCCATAGCGGTAGAAGCGGTTATCTTCATCATCCGCTTTGTCTGGTACGAGTATCCACAGTGCTATGGCAAAAAAGCTGAAGGCTATTAGATAACGGGCAAGTTCTGGTGTCAGCCAGGTAATAGCCCAATGACCAAACCAAGCCGCCAACAAATGGTTGGCCAAGGTCGATAGCAAGATCCCGCTAATAATTGCCGTTTTATTTTTGAATCTGGCCGCCAATAACAGTGCCAGCAGTTGGGTCTTATCGCCGATTTCAGCAATCGCAACAGAGAGAGCAGAAGTGAACAGCGCTTCCAAAATGCAATCCTCAGGGGTGACTTTTAACCGGGCACAACACGCCATTCACCCCTGTTAAATGGTGCGCTGTGCTCAGGTCTTGCCAGGCAAGTCAGACTTGCTGCATTCACCATGGCATGTGGCCAAGTTTGTTGATGAATGCACCCACACGTTGCGGGTCGGCTACTCCCCCAAGAACTAGAGAGGCGCTCATTATATCCAGATATTTATCTGCGGCAATCGTCAATTGCAGATTGTTCGTATAATCAACGATATTTTTTCCGATTTTAAAGATAAATCTATTCTTGCCCGCAGCAAATGGCTCTGATAATGTCAAATCTGTGTCGATTTTTCGGAACTGCATCAGCGCAATTTGCTGCCTAATCGCGTATTGTCACTGCTTTCCACTGTGGAAAACCCGGCCACCCCAAAAATAACAATGACAAACAGGATCTAGTTCGTGAACCTTAAAATAGTTGGATCGATTGCGATCGTGGCTGGTACCGCTATTGGTGCTGGCATGTTGGCCTTGCCATTAGCTACTGCCGCCATGGGTTTGGTGCCCGCGTTGATGCTGATGATCGTCGTCTGGGCGATTTCCGCTTATACCTCGTTGCTGATGCTGGAAGTGAATTTGCGCTCGGGAATCGGTGATAATCTGCATGTCATCACCGGTAAGTCGTTAGGGCGTAAAGGGCAGATCGTTCAGAGTCTGTCGTTTCTGAGTTTGTTGTTTGCGCTAACCGCAGCTTATCTCACCGGCGGTGCGGATTTATTGATGCTAAAAGCCAAAACTTGGTTTGATATAGTATTGGACAATCAAACCGCAGTGTTGTTGTTTACCTTTATTCTGGGTGGCTTCGCGGCGCTGGGCGTGCACTGGATTGATAAGCTGTCGCGAGCACTGTTTTCTACCATGGTGGTCTTGTTAGCGCTGGTATTGGTGTTTTTGTTGCCAGAGGTGAGCTACAGCGCACTGGCGCAGCGGGCGGCAACCAATTCGCTAACAGCGGTTTGGCTCAGTGCTATCCCGGTGGTGGTGACATCTTTTGGCTTCCATGTCTGCATTGCCACCCTCGTGCGCTATCTGGATGGTGATGTACCTTCGCTGCGCAAAGTATTGCTCATTGGTTCTACTATCCCATTGTTCTGTTATGTATTGTGGCTGCTGGTGACGCTTGGTACTGTCGGTGGCGAGGCTATCGCCGGGTTTAATGGTTCGCTGTCTAAACTTATCAGTACGTTGCAGGAAATCTCCGCTCAACCGTTGATCAGTAAGTTTATTGGCTTGTTTGCCGATCTGGCGCTGATCACCTCGTTCCTCGGTGTCACCATGAGTCTGTTTGACTTTAACGCCGAACTAATCCGTGCTCAGAATTCTTGGGGGGGGCGTACACAAACCTGGTTGCTGACGTTTCTGCCACCACTGGCTTGTGCGCTGTTTGTGCCGGAAGGTTTTATCGCCTTGCTGGGATTTGCTGCGATCCCGTTGGTGGTGATAACCGTATTTTTGCCAGCCATTATCGCCATGAAACAGCGTGCTCAGGCGTCTGTGGGTTATCAGGTTAGCGGTGGCAATGCGGCCCTATGGCTGCTGATGCTGATGGGGAGCGTGATTATTGTGGCGCAGTTGTATGCCGCAACTTAAAGCGCTTTGTAAGCGAGTTTGTCCATAGCCACTGTCTTGTAAGCGAGTTTTTCAGACAGCTTCTGCGTTGTTATATCTGTGTTAAAGTCGGGTCTAGCCCGACTTTTTTATTGTCTGCTAAATTGTTAGGGCAGCGATTAAATTTATCCAGAGGAACTGAAACTAATGCGAAAACTAATTCTCGCTGGCACCATGATAGCCAGTTTTGCTGCGCTTGCTGATGAGGGAATGTGGCAGCCCGATCAGTTGCCAGCTATGGCGCAGCAATTGAAAGCGAAAGGGCTGGAGATTGACCCAAAATCCATCTCCAAGTTGACTGAATTTCCCATGAATGCGGTGATTAGCCTCGGTGGTTGCACGGCATCTTTTGTATCACCCAAGGGACTGGTTGTGACTAACCATCACTGTGCCTACGGCTCGGTACAATATAATTCCACTCCAGAAAACAACTTGTTGCAGAACGGTTTTCTGGCACATTCGCTGAAAGAGGAACTGCCAGCAGCCCCGGGTTCCCGTGTGTATGTTACGGAAGCCGTCACCAATGTGACTGATAAAGTGAATCAGCATACTGCCAAGTTAACTGGCGCTGACTTTTACACCGCGGTTGAGATGGCTGAAAAGAGTCTGGTGGCCGATTGTGAACAAGCGGCAGGTTATCGCTGTCAGGTGTACAGTTTTCACGGTGGGCTGGAATACTATCTAGTGAAACAGCTGGAAATTCGCGATGTGCGTTTGGTGTACAACCCAGCGCTCAGCGTGGGTAAATACGGTGGAGATGTCGATAACTGGATGTGGCCACGTCACACCGGCGATTTTTCTTTCTACCGCGCCTACGTTGGTAAAGATGGCAAGCCTGCAGATTACAGCCAAGATAATGTGCCGTATCAGCCAAAGAGCTTCTTGAAAGTTTCGGCTAAAGGTGTGGCTGAAGGTGACTTTGTCATGGTGGCCGGTTACCCAGGACGTACCAACCGTTATCGCACTGCTGAAGAAGTGCAAAACCAGTTTGAGCACTACTACCCAGCAGCAAAAGAACTGCGAGAAACACTGATCAACATCATCCGTGATACTGCGCCAGAAGGCAGTGAAGCGCGGATCAAATACGAAAGCATGCTGGCAGGATTGGCAAACTACGCTAAAAACTTTACCTCCATGATAGAGTTTTATGGCAAGTCGTCGATGCTGAGTGACAAAAAGGCGCAGGAGCAGCAACTGAACCAATGGTTAGCGGCAGATAAACAGCGTGAACAACAGTATGGCAAGGTGCTTCATCAGCTCGATACACTGGTGCAGCAAGGGCAGCAACACCAGCAGCGAGATCTGATCCTCGGTTATCTTGGTTACACCACCATGATGCCAACTGCCGAACGTCTGTTGCGTTTAGCCCATGAGAAACAACTGCCCGATATGCAACGGGAACCGGGATTCCAGCAGCGTGATATGAATCGTTTTACCTCTGGGCTGGAACGCATTGATCGGCGCTATGCTGCTTCAGTGGATAAGGCGATGACACTGGAGTTGTTGAAACGCTATGCCGCCTTACCTAAGACCGAACGTTTACCGGCGCTGGACCAATTCTTTGGTATTAAAGACAAACTCAATCTGCAACAATTGCAGCAGCAACTGGATAAAATGTACGCGGCAACAACATTGGCAGATAAAAGTGTCAGACTGGGCTGGATGGATAAGTCCGTCGCGGAGTTTGAACAGTCTAAAGATCCGATGATCCGTTTTGCGGTTGCCATGTATGACACCAATAAACAACTGCGCGATGCTGAGAAACAACTGGATGGTGAGCTGATGAAAGTACGGCCGCAATATATGGCTGCTATCATCGCCTATTACCACAGTTTAGGTAAACCTGTGTATGCCGATGCTAACTCCAGCTTGCGTGTCACTTATGGTAATGTCAAAGGCTACTCCCCTAAAGATGGCCTGTACGCTGTGCCATTTACGCGTTTGCAGGGGATCGCCCAGAAAGATACCGGCGTTGAACCGTTCGATGCCCCTAAGGCTGAGTTGAAGCTCATCAAAGATAAAGCCTATGGCGACTATTACGTGAAAGCACTAGATTCGGTGCCAGTTAACTTCCTGTCGACAGTTGATACCACTGGCGGTAACTCTGGTTCACCCACGCTGAATGGCCGTGCGGAACTGGTGGGACTCCTGTTTGACGGGGTGTATGAGAGCATCATCGGTGACTGGAACTATGACGATGACATCAATCGCTCAATCCATGTCGACAGTCGTTATATGTTGTGGGTGATGAAGTATCTTGACCATGCCGACAATCTGTTGGATGAAATGGTGATTACTCACTAATTCTCAGGTTAATACTGAAGGTTAGCTCTGATGAGATGAAGCCCCGACAGCGATATACCTCGGGGCTTCATTTTTGGTTAATGAGTTGCCGCTTGTAGTGGCTCTACCAACACTTTGCCTTGCCAGCGGCGACTGCACCAGCGCCAATACATTGCTAAACCGCGAACCCATTCATCACACGCCAGTGCCAACCAAATGCCTACCAAGCCATAGCCAAAGTGGATCCCTAATAACCAGGCCAGCGGCACTGCAATACCCCACATGGAAAATAGTGCCATCATCAACGGAAAACGGGCATCTCCGGTTGCTCGAAGCGCGTTGATCACAATCAAGTTAAACGTTCGACCGGGCTCCATGAAGACACTGATAAAAAACAGCGGTGCGATCAGTGACAGTACTCCTTCATCACCCGTAAATAATCCGACGATACTGCGGCCGCTCAATGCAAAGCCTGTAGCAATAATAATGGTGGCCAACAGTCCTATCTTGAGGGTTTTCAGTAGCCGGGTATAAGCCAGTTCAAACAGCCTGCCACCGGCCAGATGGCCGATGATGATTTCATTGCCCATGCCGATGGACAGCCCAAATAGCATAATAAAGGTACAGATCTGAAAATAGTAAGCGTGAGTCGCCAGTGCCTGATCACCCATCAGCCCAACAAATGAAGTTACCACCATGAATTGCAGCAACCAGGAAAGATTCTCTCCGGCGGCGGGCAAACCGATTTTCAATACCTTCGCAAGCATCTCGCGCTGTGGGCGCAGCAGCTCTGTGGGCAATAAACGAATACCGGTATTGCGTTGCAGTAACCAGACTAATAACACCAGACCAAACAGGCGTCCGGCAACGGTACTGATAGCAACCCCAGCAACCCCCATCTGCGGCAGTCCAAACCAGCCGTAAAGCAGCAACAGATTGCTGCCAAAGGTTATCAGGTTCACTACTGCAGTGGCATACATCGCTTCGCGGGTATATCCGTGGGCGCGCAAGGTGGCCGCCAGACAGAGTGCGGCGGCCTCTGGTAACAGACACAGACCAACAATCATCAGATATAGCTGACCATCCGCCAGTAGGTCCTGCGGTAGATTCATCAACGTCAGAATCGGTGTGGCACTGCTGATAACTCCCACTGCGGCCAACAGTCCCACTACTAGATTGAAGCTGATTGCTGTGTGGATGACCGTGCGGGCTTTGGCGTTGTCACCAGCCCCAAGATACTGAGTGATCACCACGCTGGTACCAATACTGACAAAGCTGAATAGGGTAATTGCCAGACTGAACACTTGGTTGCCTACAGCCAGTGCCGCCACTTCCCGGTAAGAGATGTGGCTGACCATGAAGGTGTTGATGGCACCAGTGAGAAAGTGCAATGACAGATCAATAAACAATGGCCAGCTCAGCATAAACAGTGAGCCTGGCCCTTGACGATGTGGGTTGCGCATTAAAAATTCCAACACAGAATAACCGGGAACCCGGCAGTAAAATTGGCTCATACCGCTCCTGACAGCCTGTGGGCACAGGTGTCGATGGCGTGCGGTACGACGCGACTATTGTAACGCTTCGGCGAAGAAATCCACCTGGCTGCGGTAAAAAAGACTAGAGCGTTAGCGTTAAGTTACGTTTTTGTATGGCTTGCTGTGGATAAATGCGGTTTATTTCACAATTTTTGCCGTTGAATGTTAAGATCCAGCAGATTTTTAGTGGGATAAACATCTGTTTTACAATTGGAGAATGATATGAAATCACTGCTCGGGATGGCCGCGTTGTTAGCCATTGCCCCCTGTACCCACGCGGCGTCCGACTTTGTGAAAGGCGATGCAACCTTTGCCGGCGAAGCTGAGTTAGGTGCCACAGTGACCACAGGTAACACTGAAACTACCTCAGTTAAGGGACGACTGGCCATGAAGCAGGAACTTGGCAAATGGGAAAATCAGTATCTTATTGAAGGGTTGTACAAGGAAGACACCGATGAAGTGACTGCCAAACGCTATCTTGGCAGTATTCAGGGCAACTATCGCTTTGATGGCCGCAGTTATATGTTTGCCACCGGCGGATATGAAGTTGACCCGTTCACAGGCTATGACTACAAATTCAATACTGCGGCCGGTTATGGTTACCGCCTCTATCAGGGGAACAGCAGTTTCCTAGATGGCGAAATTGGTCCTGGTTATCAGTATCAGCGCCTAGACAGCGAACAGCAGCAGGAGCTGGGCTATACCTCTGAAGCCAGCTGGGTCGCACATGGTGTGTTGAACTATGAATTGGAAATCAGTGAAACTTCCAAGTTCAAGCAGATGTTTGTTGCTGACTATGGTGATAAACTGGACGCCCGTTCCGAAACTTCCGTCACGGCGAATATCATCGGTGCACTGGCGATGAAGTTTGCAGTGATTGTTCGTTATAACAGTGATCCACTGGATGACAAGAAAAGCACTGACACAGAAACCAACATGACGTTGCTGTACTCTTTCTGAGTTTTGGGCGCTTATTCTGTGATCAACCAAAAAGGCACCTTAGGGTGCCTTTGTGATCTCTGTCCCAGCATGGAATTATGACGTAAAAAAACAGTTGATCGCGTCGCTGGATGACTGATTATCTGCTTTGCCGAGTCACCAGAAGTTTACTGATCATCCATCACGATTGCTCCGGGGCTATGGTAGTTTCTAATAAAAAATCCCTTCCCATAATGAGAGATAAAAATGAAGTTGAAGCATATGTACCGAGGACCTGCAGTCGTTCTGGCGTGCTTGCTGGCCATGGTTTCTCCCGCCGTAATGGCAGGTACTGAAGCTGAGGCACAGTTGTCACTGACCCACTCCGGCGTAGGCTATTTCGCAATCGCGATGTTTGTCCTGGCCTATCTGATGGTCATGATGGAGGAAAAATTACACATCAGAAAATCCAAGCCAGTGATTGTGGCAGCCGGATTAATCTGGGGTGTTATTGGCTTTATTTATACTCAGCACGGTATGCCGCATATCGCGGAAACTGCATTCAAAGACGATTTGCTGGAGTATGCCGAGTTATTCCTGTTCCTGCTGGCGGCTATGACCTATATCAACGCAATGGAAGAGCGAAGATTGTTTGATGCCTTGCGTGCTTGGATGGTAGGCAAAGGCTTTACACTGCGACAGGTGTTTTGGATTACCGGTTTTCTGGCATTCTTTATTTCACCTATCGCCGATAACCTGACCACAGCGTTGTTGATGTGTGCTGTCGTTATGAAAATGGCGGGCGATGATAAACGCTTTATTACGGTTGCCTGTATCAATATCGTGGTCGGTGCCAACGCTGGTGGTGCCTTCAGCCCCTTTGGTGATATCACCACGCTCATGGTGTGGCAAAAAGGTGTAGTTCAGTTCGCACAGTTCTTTGATCTGTTTATTCCGGCGCTGGTGAATTTCGTGGTGCCTGCGGCTATCATGAGTTTCTTTATCTCCAACCACGGCAGCTCTGCCATGGTTGAGAAAGTCCATATGAAACCCGGTGCACGCCGCATTGTGGCGCTGTTCCTGTTCACCATCTGTTTAGCGGTGTGCGCTCACTCATTTATGGGAATGCCTCCTGTGCTGGGGATGATGACCGGGCTGGGGCTGCTGCAGTGCTTTGGTTTCTATCTGCGTCGTAACTTTAACAAAGCAGTAGCGCGTATTCGCCAAGAAGCTGAAAATGAGCACGACGAGAAGCGTCTGGCGAATGTCGGCGAACTGGTGCCATTTGATGTGTTCTCCCGTATTGCCCGTGCTGAATGGGACACGCTGCTGTTTTTCTATGGCGTGATCATGTGTGTCGGTGGCCTAGGTTTTATCGGTTATCTGGCCAGCGTTTCAGAGGCCATGTATGGTCATTGGAACCCAACCTATGCCAACGTTGCTATTGGGGTGTTGTCTTCTGTGGTGGACAACATTCCGGTGATGTTCGCGGTATTGACGATGAACCCTGATATGTCTACAGGCCAGTGGTTGCTGGTGACCATGACCGCCGGTGTTGGTGGTAGCTTGTTGTCTATTGGTAGTGCCGCCGGAGTAGCGTTGATGGGGCAAGCGCGGGGTATTTACACCTTTGGTTCCCATTTGCGCTGGACTCCAGTGATTGCACTTGGTTACATTGCCAGTATTTTGGTGCACCTGTTGCTGAATCATAGTTTGTTTTAGTTAAGTAGTTGTTTCAATAAGTTGTCGGCATTTTATCTGTTGCCGACAGCCTGAGAAGAGGATCACGCTTCTCGGATAAAAATCACGGCGCCGTGCTGAATCGCTCAGTTTCGGCGCCGTTTGTTTTTATAATCACATCATTGACGATGACAGGTGAACTATGCAACTCGGGAACTATTGGTATACCGCACAGCAAGGAGAACTGCGCGCTCTGGACGGAGATGAATGCCAGCGTTTGCGGGTGGTTGAACGACGCTTATTGAATGTATTGCTGCAACATCGAGAACAAGTGGTATCTCGCTATCAGCTGTTGCAGAGCCTGGGGTCAACCAATGAGCGGTTACTGGCGCGGGGGATCACTCGGTTGCAGCAAAAACTAGACGATCCTCATGGACAGTTGCTAGAGCGAGTAGCCACTGAGGGATATATGCTGCATGAGCGTGTGCCGCGGCGCCTGAGTGTGGGGCGATTTGGTGGCCTGCGGATCTCATGGCGGCATTATTGTGCCATTATCGCGACAACGCTGCTGGTGATGATGCTACTGTGGCACCATTTACCGGTGGAACTCCCCGATTTGTGGCCTTATCAACCTACTGCGTTGAGCTTAGACCCGGTGAATTACAAGACGACATATTGCCATTGTTTGATGGTAGTGATGCGCATTGTGTGCCGTTGCTAATGTTATTCTGAGACCCGCCGGTGTATGCCATAGGGCTCACAACTTCAGTTAAATCCAGAACTCACAAACATAAATTGCCAAGCTTTGGTGTGGATCACTATTTCGTAAGTTGCTCTAAGAAAGACATGATTTCCGGTTACCAGGATCACAGTACCAGTAGTTTTCGCTGCCTATACTGAGCGCTAATGGCAGAAAGTGGTATTGACGGCTGCTGCCAGAACCTTGTGTTGATAACGGAAATGATTCAGAAATTTATGCTTAACTCATTATCTCAGCCTCAACCACCCAAGTATTTGCTGGGTGAGCAAATCAATCCCGCACCTCGGATGGTGGCGGTGATTATGCTATTGCTGCTGATGCTCGGCGTTAGTGTTTATTTCATCAAAAAATTTCCGGTCAGCGATGCGATATTGCCACTGGCACAGCAGACCGTCACCTTGCAATCTGGGCAATCGGTACAGTTGCTGCTGTTTGCTAACTCTCGGGTTAATAATCACTTGTTGCAAGCGACTGCCGACACGGTATCTGCTGCCTTGATGCAATGCAGTAAATCCCCGTGGCAACAGGTATATCTGTCAATTTCCCATGAAAAACAGATATTGAATATCAGCCTTAAAGGCGAGCGTAATGGCCATTTGGCATTGCGTAATATCAAAGCTGACGATAGCGATCGGCAGATGGGTTTCATCAATCAACAATGGCTCCAGGGGGTTCATCTCTGTGACTAAGGCCTGGCCTTGGCTGCTGCTGGCGTTGTTGGCATTAGTGGCAGTAGTCAATATCTATTATGGCGGTCAGCGTCAACCGCGTCAGCTATTGCTTAATTGCAGCTCTGAACTATATGACCACCATGATCAACAGCAGTCTCAGTATTTTCTGTTGTTAGATTTGCAAGCCTCAGGTCATGATGCGCTGGTGAATTACCGTTATTTCCATACCGATGGTGCTCCGGCTGGCAGCGTCATGATGCACGGTCAGATCACCCGCGGTGCAGCAGGTGTTAACTATCAGATCGCCATCAGCGATAAGCAGGAGCAACTGGGCGATGGTCAGATACCGGAGCATATGCAGTACCTGTCATATATCAGCGATCTAAACCTCAATAACCATGCTGTCCATCCCATGACGCTGGAAGTGCTGGATGCTGACGACAAGCAACAGTACGCAGTGGTGCGGGTGCAGCCTGGCAATGGTGTATACGGTTGTCGCTTACAGCAATAGGCCTTTAACTACTCTGGTAAACCCGTTATTCTCTCCCATCATTATTAAACTATTTTGATGATTCATAAGTATTTTGTGGGAGACGTCAGCCAGCGTGTCAAAACTTCGTATCAAGCAGGAAGAACAGCTTTCCATTAAATTCAGTCATCTTTTGGGGGTTGGCGAGCGGCGTAAGCTTGATCTGTACTTTTCGTTACCCAAAGAGATGGGGATCGGCCCGCAAAGTCTGAATGAAGAAGAGTATTACTTCAGTGCCGTCATGGGACGCCGTTCTTATTATTCTGAAGGGTTGCATCTGCCGCTGGTGCAGTCGCGGTTCATCAGCCAGAAGAAACGTACTCTGGAAGAATATCGCCTGTATATGAATCTGTTTGCCTACCAGTTTGTGGTAGCAATGGAAAATGACGCCAAGGAGCTGGCACGGCAGAGTGACCCGCAACAGTTTTATCAGGATCTCAATGAGCTGACAGTACACTGTGCCACGTTATTACGTCGTTTTCGCCGCAATGCGCCTGCCGATGCTAAGTGGAAGCATTACTTTGAGAACGCCGATAACTACCTTTCTTGGTTTTGTGAGCAACAACTGCTGAAACTGCTAGCAGGGGCATCACAGGTTGAGCAATACCAGCATGTGTATGACAAAGTCTTGTCGCTGTGTCATATGGAGCATCATCATCGGGAACATCACCAATACAACTCTTCCCAAACAATGACCGAGCCTAACCGCATTGCCAACAAGATGTTGCTGCTCCGGCGGTTAATCCAACAAGGGGTTGTGCTTAAAGAAGAACTGAAACCCCTCGGCGTTGGCCTTAAAAAACTGACCACCGGGCTGGCAACGGCATTGGTGATGCTAGTGGTGTCGTCACTGATCATCAAAGCGCAGGGGGTTTTTAATGGCGTCACCATGGTGATGGTGCTGGTATTGGCGCTGATTTACGGTGCCCGCGAAATCTTTAAGGACGATGTGCGCAACGCCATGTGGCGTTATGTGCAACGCGGGCGTCCGCGCTGGAGTCGAATGCTGCGCGATACTACTACGCAGAATCTTATCGCTAAACAACTGGTGTGGCTCGAGTTTATGCGGCAAAAGGATCTGCCTGAAGCGGTACAAGAGATTCTGCGGCGGCGTCACAGTCAGAACAAGGTTGAAGCCGAAATCCTGCATTATGGTATCAGCACTAAGGTAGAAGATACTGACTTTCTCTCGGGATATAACACTATCCAAGAACAGGTGGTATTCAGTCTAGTGCCGTTTGCGCGCTATCTGGAGCGGGGAAAAGATAAAATTTATTCGGAAGAAAACGGGGTTATTAGCTCTGAGGCGGTAGAGCGGCGTTACCAAGTGAATTTGGTGGTTGTCTGCCATAAAGAGAAACAGCCGCCACAATATGCCCGTTTCAAAATTACCATGAATTGGTCGCAGATTGTGGATTTAAGCCTCAGTGATATCCCGGACACATTGCCACTGATTGATGAGTTGGTGGATGAGACTACTTTGCCAGCAGCGACCACCCGTTTGGATCGCAATACAACGCCGGTATTGGATGATACCCGCGCCAGCCCAGAGGCAACGCCGAAAACACTATAGCTGGTTCATTATGGGCTATCGCCGCGGGTTGGCGTCCATGTGTAATGTTAATGTCATGGGATTGGCGGGTGACTGTCGCCCTGTTGTCAGGGATCCGGTTGTGTGATGTTTTATGATGACCAGCGTCGTTTTTCAGCGAAGAGGTCACAACATGAGTACGGTCATGAAATTAAACAAGCGCAAACTACAACAATTGCGAACGATGAGGTGCTGGAGTCAGGAGCAACTGGCAGTCGCCTGTGGCATCAGTGTCAGAACTATTCAACGGATTGAAAAAACCGGTCAGGCATCATTGGAAACCACGCGAGCCTTGGCGGCCGTTTATCAGATCAGCCCTGATGACTTGCAAGTCGCCCAGCCAATCGAAGTGCTGACTTTCAGCCTTATCTGCAAGTATGCTTGGTTGGTGGCGTTTATTGCGGCCAGCATATTTTTCGGACTCTGGATTGTCGATATTCTGATCCCGACCTTGAAAGGGGCGGATTTTAACCAACAATATGAACTGCACCATAATTTCCGTTATCTGGATTTCGGAGGTGTTTGTTTTGCTGGTGGTTTCCTGTTGTTGGGACTGCAGGTGTATTTGGACAACTTATCAAAAAAACAGCTGACACGGCGTCGCCATCACCTTGAAGAGTGAACATTGCTGAAGGCGTTCCTGCTTCAAGGCTAGGACGCCGGGTTAAGAGGATTGTTGGCGGGTAAACGCCTGGCAGATATTACGTTCACCACTTTGTTTGGCCCGTTTTAGCGCCACTTCGGCGTTGTTGAGAAATTGCTCTATTGTCTGCCCGGTAGCATAGGCCGCAATACCAATACAGATGCCATCAGCCAACCCGTGCTGTCCAAGATTTTCCAAAGTTTTTGCGGCAAAGTCATGGCAGTTGATGGCATCGCTATTCGGCACCAGTATCGCAATTTTGCCTAGCTGCCAGGTAGCCATCTGATAGCCTCGTGGTAAATCGTTGAGCACCTGAGTTTCTACCTGCTGCTGACGACTTTCTAGTGATTCTATTTCACTCATATGGCTCAGCAGTGCTTCAGGACTGATATCCAATAACATCAGACAGCTACGTTGCTGCTCATCGGGTGACATGGCATTGAAGAAATTTTCCAGATCTTCCAGTTCCGGCATCACCTTGGTGCGGTGTGGAACCCTCGGCCCCGGTAGTTCCCGTACATTCGCGGCGCGCTCTAGGGTACACACCAGATAACTGAGCTCACCTTCGCTGTCCTGATAACTTTTCAGCGTGGCCTGGATACAACCTGGACGCTTGTCCTGGCAGAGGATCTGCCCTTGCCACACGCCATGAGTTGACACCAGTTGCATGATGCGTGGCCATTGATTATCAAGATCATTCTGCAGTAATTCACTGAGGGTATGATCCAGGCTGCCATCCAGTTGCAGCAGCTGATCAAAGGTTTCATTAACACGCACCAGTTTACCATTGGGGGCGAGTAGGGCGGTGGCGACGGCCGAATCACTGAGCAGTTGATTAAGAAAAGCGTCTTGACGTACTTGTTTGAGTTCACTGATATCTTCAAAAGAGATCAACGCATAGCCATCACGACCTTCACCTACCACCCGAATATTAAAGCGCAGCACTATGTTATCCAGCGCCTGTAGTTGTACTTCGCCATGCCAGACTTTGTTTTGCTGCAACTGCTGCCGCACCGATTCGTACCACTGCTGATCCTGCTCCAGTAATTTCTGCAAGCTGCGATTTTCGATCTCATGCTGTCGTTGTTTGAGGATGTCCGCCGCTCGGTCGTTAGCGCAGATAATCCGGCCACTTTCATTGACCAACAGGCAGCCGAAATCAGCACGGAACAGCCCATCAGCCAGCAAAATGCTGCTAAGACGTGCCCGTTGTTCTAGCCGAAACAAGTGCGCAAAGATCATTGCCAGCGCCGCCAGCAGCGTCACTATCACCGCCGTCACCAGCAAAATATTGCGCCACTGGGCAAAGCGGACACTGATGTCTTCGTTACGAATATAAGACAGCAGCATATACTCACTGTCTTTTTGACTTGCCGAGGCTAGTGGAATTTTCAGATAGACAAAAGTAGCTTGCTCGCCGTGGAATTCACCAAAATTGTTGGTAGCCAAATCACGCCACAACTCGGGATAGCTTTGACGCAGACTGCTGCCTAAGGTATCTGGGATCCCCGCCAACGGATCGAGATTGGTTGCGCCAGCATAAAGTTGCCCTTGGTCATCCAGCAGTAACAGTGGTGAGTCGTTGCTGGAAAATGCGGGTTTGATAGATTGCAGCATCTGGCTGACAGAGTTATAGGTCACCAAGTAACCGCGGATGCTCTGGTCGGCGTTTTCCAGTGCTGTCATTTGTAACTGATAGGGTTCCAGCCGGTCTTCAACCGGGGCAAATTCCACATTTGAGGTGTAAATGTCGGTGCCACCTATACTGCGGATGCTGTCTAGAAGCGTTTTTGATAGCGGCGTGTTACCGAAATTACCACTACTGGCCAGTCGAAATTTCCCGCTGGCATCGTAAACGGCAATGTCCATTAATTCTGGAATATTGTTTTTGAGACTTTGCCAGCTTTGTTGCAGTCGTTGTTCTTCCTGATGACCGGGGGTATCAAGATAGTGCCTGAGCGGTTCCGCCCGGGAGAACATCTGGGTGCGAAACTGTTGGAAGGAGATTTTGTCAGCCAGCAGTGTGCCAATGGTCTGCAGTTCACTATAACGCTGGACCGCCCATTCTTCCTGCAGTCGCCGCTCACCCAGCGTAATAAGCACGTTAGTGATCAGAAAAATCGTGATTACTAGCATGCTCAGTTGGCTGGCGATTGCCAGTAACCGTTGACGGGACCAGTGAACACCGCGAAGGTGGTGCAATAACCGCGTGTCCGCTGAAGCGGGATTCTTTTTCAACATCAAACTGCTTGGACGGCGACCAGTGATGGCAGTTATGTTAACACGAAAAAGGCGAACAGCCAGCGCTGCTTATATTCTCAACCGAGCGCACCTAACTTGCGGTATTTAAATTGGCAACCCGCCGCTTCCACCAATGCCTGACAAGCGTGAATATCCACCCCGTCCAATCCATCAATCGCTGACACCTGAACCTCGGCAATATAATGTGGCGCGTCTTGTATGAAAGCATTCACTGCTTGCCAACTGCCTTTCAGTTTTGGTCGGCAATGCTGTTGATACAAGGTCTCATTCTGGGCATTGAGCGATACCGATAGCGCATCCACACATTCGCTCAGTTCCGGCAGAATATTGCGACGATGGAACAGATTGCCCAAACCATCGGTGTTGACGCGCACTCTACCGCCGCGTTGTTTGATCTCCTTGGCGACCGCCAACAAGGTTGGCAAATTGAGCGTTGGTTCGCCATAGCCACAGAAAACATATTCACTGAATTGGCCGATATCACCCAGCAGCGGGATAATTTCGGTTGCTTGTGGCTGGTGATCTAACGCTAATTGGTACTGATGTAACTGCTTGCTGCCGTTGTTTTTCGGGCAGAAGCTGCAAGCTAGAGTGCAGCGGCCTGTGATATTCAGATAGCGGCTTTGGCGAATGTCGTAAACCAAGGTACTGGGTGCGGCAGTGTTCATAGTTTCAGGCAACAAAAATGCATGAAAGCAGCATAGCGTTTTTGCTCCTGAGTAAATGTCACCCGGATCAGAAAATCAGTACTCTGAATTCTCTCCAGCCTTTTCCGACCATACGGCAAACTCATTGCCGCTGGGCTCCAGAAAATGAAAGCGACAGCCACCAGGAAAACTGAATAGTGGTTTGATGATGTGACCACCATGTTGTTCAATTTTCGCCTGGGTGGCCAGAATATCCCGGCTATAGAACACCAACAGCATACTGCCATTACTGGTGGTAGTCGCTATCGGCGCGCGATAGATACCGCCATCAATACCTGCACCATCAAAGGCGCTATAGTCTGGCCCATAATCGACGAAACGCCAGCCAAAGACTGCGGCAAAGAATGCTTTGGTAGCCTCTGGCGCAACTGCAGGAAATTCCAGATAGTTAAGTTTTTCGTGCGCAGGCATCAGTTACCTCCAGATAGGAATAAAAATGCCGGTCAAAGGACCGGCATTATCACTAGGATTTGTCTTCAGTCACTGTGGGACTGACATTGGCCGCAGGTTTCCACCACCACATAAAAAAGCGCCGGAACACGCGTTTAAAGTCCTCTAAGATAATATAGAGCATGGGCACCAGGATCAGTGTCACCACGGTGGAAAACAGAATACCAAAGGCTAAGGATACCGCCATGGGGATGACAATTTTGGCCTGTAGACTCTTTTCCATAATAATGGGAACTAGTCCGACAAAGGTGGTCAGTGAGGTCAGGATAATTGCCCGGAAACGCTCGCAACCTGAATTAATCGCGGCTTTAAGCGTTGAGTGGCCTTCTTCTCTGGCGCGGTTAACGAAGTCCACCAGAATAAGTGAATCGTTCACCACCACCCCGGCCAGCGCCACGATACCACATAGACTCAAGACGCTCATTGACAGCCCCAGTAGCAGGTGACCAAACAGCGCACCAATCATACCAAATGGGATCACCGACATGATGATCAACGGCTGACTGTAAGAGCGCAGTGGTACTGCCATCAGTGCATAAATGGTAAAGATGGCGAAGATAAAGCCTTTGACTAGGCCAACTACGGCATCCTGTTCATCCTGACTGGCACCATCGAGAGTCGTGGCGATATCTGGGTACTTTTTCTGTAATTCAGGAATAAATTTTTCCTGGATCTCACTGACCACCTTAGCAGGTTCGGCTTTCTGCTTATTGGCATTGGCTGTAATTGTAATGGCACGACGCCCATTAACACGGGTAATAGAGTTATAGGAATCGCCGATTTCAATGGCCGCAACGCTACTGAAAGGCACTGATTTACCATCGGCTGTGCGGATCAGCATATTTTCCAGATAACCTATGGTACGGCGCTGATCCTGTGGATAGCGCACCATCACTTTCACTTCTTCCTTGTTGCGCAGAATACGTTGCGCCTCATAACCGTAGAAACCATAACGCACCTGGCGGGCTAGATCCGACAAGGTCAGCCCCAGTGCTTCTGCTTCTGGGCGGATTTTCAGGCGGATTTCATGACTACCAGAAGAGAAGTTGTCAGTAATATCATAAACACCATCGTAGGTTGCCAGTTTCTGCTTCAGATCAGCCGCCGCGGCTGACAGTTCTTCCAGGTTGGCTGAAATCAGTCGGAAGGAGATATCGCCGCCGGCACCGTTAGTGCTGGCATTGATATTGAGGTTCTTCACCGCCACCATTTCCGGTAACTGGGCGCGCCAGGCATCTGCAATTGCCACACCGTCTACCGCCCGGTCTTCAGCCTTAGTGAGCTCGGCAAAGATAAAGGCAGACGTGCGGCTATCCATGTTGATAAAACTGTGCTTGACCACAGGATAGCCGAGCTCTTTTTCCATTTTGTCATTCATGGCATACAGCGCATCTTCCACCTGCTGAGTGACTTTCAGGGTGTTGCTTTCCGAGCTGCCTTCATCCATCTCTAGCTGCACCTGGATAAAGTCCGATGGAATATCTGGGAAAAAGACCCAACGCACATGTCCGGTTTGCACCAATGCAATGGAAATCAGCAAAACGCCAATGAATACTGCAACGACACTGTAGCGATGCGGGATCATTCGCTCCATGAAGTTACGGTAGCTATGATTGATAAAGTACTGCACCCGGGCGTTGAAGGCTTGACGGAAGCGTCCTATCCAGCCGGGTTTGCTGTGGCTTTGTTTCATGTGCGCCAGATGCGCTGGCAGAATAAACTTGGATTCAATCAGCGAGAAGCTAAGACACAAGGTGACAATCAACCCGATAGAGATCCAGATAATGCCCATCGGCCCTGGCACCATCAACATCGGAATAAATGCCGCGATGGTGGTCAGTACCCCGAAAGTTGCTGGCATGGCGACTTTTTTGGCACCACGGATAACGTTGTCAACGGAGAAACCTTTCTCTTCCACTTCTGTATGGGCGCTTTCACCAATAACAATGGCGTCGTCTACCACTATCCCTAGCACTAGAATAAAGGCGAATAGCGTCAGCATATTAATCGACAGATTAAACGGTTCCAATGGCATCAGCGCCAGTGAACCGAGGAAACAGACCGGCAGCCCCATCATCACCCAGAAGGCCAGTTTGATATCCAAGAACAACGCCAAAATGATAAATACCAACAGCGCACCATAGGCCATGTTGGATAACATCATACTGAGACGGCCTTTGAGGTAATGGGTCAGATCGCCCCAGTAATCCAACTGCGCGCCTGGCGGCAGCGTTGCCTTGCGTTTGGCGATATAGGCTTTGACTTGATCGGCAATGTCCAACGCGTTTTGGTCGTCAATGCTGGTCACTTCAATAATGGCTGCGGGTTTTTGATCAAAACGGGTATAGTCCATCCGTTCTTCAAAACCATCTTTAATATCTGCCACCATCGGCAGCATGATACGGCTACCATCAGGTTGGGTTTTTACCACGATTTTAGCAAAATCATCGGCGGTATAAGCTTGGCCCTTGGTACGCAGCAGAATATCACCATCTTCTGCGCGGATAGCACCGCCAGGTAAGTCCAGTGAGGAGTTCTGTACGGCTTGCGCCACTTCCGTGAATGTCAGCCCGTATTCGCGCATCTTGTCTTCAGAAACTTCGATGCCGATTTCGTAATCGAGTACGCCGGAGACTTTGGCCTGAGTTACCGCAGGCAAACTGGTGAGTTCGTCGCGAATGGTCTTGGCCAGCTCTTTCATCTCATGGGGTGCTAAATCGCCATACACCGACACCCAGATAACGTTGTTTTCCGGCCGAATGCGGTAGATGTTGGGCTTTTCAATGGCCGCAGGGAAGGTGGCGATAGCGTCCACCCGCAACTTGGCCTCGTCAAGAACATCTTTAGGATCATAACCATCCTGCACTTCGATGGTGACATTGCCTACGCCGTCACCGGCAACTGAAGTGATTTTCTTGATCCCAGGGACATCTCGTAAGGCTTCTTCAATCTTGATGGTGATCCCTTCTTCGATCTCCTGCGGGGCAGCACCTGGGTAGGCCACCGAGATCCGCAGATAGTTGAGATCAAATGTCGGAAATATCTCTTTATTGATGGTAAATGCCGACACCACCCCACCAATAATCAAGATCCACATCAGCAGGTTTGCCGCAACATTATTACGCGCAAACCAGGCAATAATTCCGGTTTCCTTTTCCATCAGCGATCTCCGGCATTAGCCAGACGCTGGTCGTCTTGTGCGTCCTGTGGTGTATGAGATGAGCCTTTATCCTGACCCGCAACTTTTACCAACTGGCCGGTACTCATATGGTTAAGTGATGTCAGCGACACCCGCTCGCCGTCTTTGAGGCTGTCTTTGATGTATACCGAATCCAGATCGGTGCGCACCACATTGACCTTGCGCATCTCCACCTTGCTATCTGTACCAATCACTGCGACTTGATTGTTACGTACCAGATGACTAGGCAGTTTAACGACGTCATCCACTGAACGCCCTTGAATAGAGGCATCCACGAAGCTGCCAAACTTCAGCGGCAGCTGACCAGGCTCGCGGTATTGTCGCAGGTATGGGTCTTTTACTTCGGCAACCAGATACACCATGCGGTTATCAGGGTCGATGACACCTTCACTGCGTACTACTGTGGCGCGCCAGTTAATGGTTTTACCGCCGAGCTGGGTGCTCAGGGTCACTTCAGTAAAGGGATGGTCGATGGATTCCAGATAAGCCAAATCTTTGTTGGCTAACGGTAAACGCACTTCGGCAATGGCAGTGTCATACAGTTCGCCCAACTGATTGCCCACACTGACGTATTGGCCTAAATCGACGCTACGGCTGCGAACCAGGCCATCAAAAGGCGCACGGATAACCGTGCGTTCCAGATTACGTTTGGCACGATCCAGCGCTGCTTCGGCGTATTTGACATTTGCCTGTGCTTCTTTTAACTGCGGCACACGTAGACCAAGTTCTGGCGGGACACCTTTAAAGCCAGAAAAATCCACTTTGGCGACTTTGCCGCGGGCGATCTCTTCATCCAATGCGGCTTTATTTTGTGCCAAGGTCGCTTCTGCTTGGCGCAAGTCGGCTTGATAATCAAATGGTTCGATAACGGCTAGTTCATCACCGGCTTTGACCATTCCGCCAGCAACAAAACTTGGGGCGATGGTGACAATACGGCCTTTCACTTCGCTTACCAGTTGGGTTTTGTATTTAGGATTGACGGTGCCATAGGAGGGCAGCGCCAGCGATATCGTTTGCGGCTTCACTGTTAGTACATCGACTACTGGTACCGGAACCTCTTCTGGTTTCTGCGGCGGCGTTTTCTTGGTGGCGAACAACACACCGACCACGACAATAGCAACTAGAATGATTGCAACGGGAGGAAGTACTCGTCTCAAAAAGATATTCATACGCTTTTTTCTGTCCATACTGGCAGCGAAATCTGCGGCCTAAATTACCAGAGACACCACTACCGATAAACGAGTTTTTGTAAAACAAATGTATCAAAAACTAACGGTGTGGTGGCGGGGCAATCGCCATCCTGGAAAAAAGGAACCCTGAGGTTCCTTGTTTACCGATATATCATTTATTACTAATTTTTAGCTTTGTTTTTGCTCATTTTTTTCGTAGTAGCCTTGCTCGGTTTCTTTTTCACCGGCACCCGCGCTTCTTTATGTTTCGGCCGTAGTGCTTCAATCACCCGGCGTTTCAGCTTTTGCTCAGTATAGCGTTCGATTTTGCTGAGGATCAGCATATCGTGCGCTTCCACTAGCGAAATAGCCGTGCCTTTCTTACCAGCGCGGCCGGTTCGACCGATACGATGCACATAGATGTCAGCGGTCCGTGGCATGTCATAGTTGATCACATGGGTAATGTCATCCACATCAATGCCTCGGGCGGCCACATCGGTGGCAAGCAGCACATTAACTTCACCCTTAGTAAACCGGCCCAGCGCCTGAAAGCGTTTTTTCTGCTCCATATCCCCCCGCATAAATGCGGCAGGAATACCGGCTTGCAGCAGCTGTCCTTCCAGACTGGCGACTACTTCGCGGGTTTTCGCAAAGACGATGGCACGGGTGACCTCTTCCTGTTTAAGAATATGGCACAACAGGGCAAATTTATGTGTTGTGTCATCCGCCAGATGCACCCACTGATGGATTTTAGCTTTCTCACTGCGAGGTGGCTCGGCTTCGACAACGGCCGGATCGTGTAGCAATTCCTTGGCAAAATTACGCACGCCATTCCCTTCCAGCGTGGCTGAAAACAGCATGGTTTGCTGGCGTTTCTGCGCTTCAATGACAATCGATTTCACTACCTGAGCAAAGCCCATGTCGAGCATACGGTCAGCTTCATCGATGATCAGTATTTCCACTTCGGTAGCACTGAATAGCCCTTTATCCATGTAGTCCAGCAAACGACCCGGGGTAGCGACCATGAGATCGATATTGCCGCGCAGCGCTTGCTCTTGTGGACCATAGGGCACGCCACCAGTGACGATGCCCATAGTCAGATCGACATGAGTGGCTAGATGGCTGGCATAACGGTGCACCTGACTGGCAAGTTCTCGCGTTGGTGTTAACACTAATACTCGCGCCTGACCTGGGCGGCGCCGTGGGAAATCCAGCAAGTGTTGTAATGCCGGCAGCAGGAAGCTGGCAGTTTTGCCGGTGCCGGTTGGCGCATGGGCTAACACATCCCGTTGCTCCATGGCCAGCGGAATGGTCAGTTGCTGAATAGTAGTGGGGGTTTTATGCCCCATGGTTTTCAGGGATGCCAGCAGTTCTGGCTCCAGTTCGAACTCTTCAAATTGCATGCAGGAACTCTCAGTGAATATCGCGCGGCAGTATACCTGCTCGTCAACAATCTTTATAGCGTAGCCGAACACTTTAGCATCAGAGTTTAAGATAAAAATCTTGGGTGAGCTGTCGCATCGCGGTGGAATAACGGCCATCACTATCGCGTACCCAGATTGGCGACATTAACGGTGCTGTGTCACTGCTTTGCTTGCTGACCAGCAACAGGCTGCGGTTGGGCTCTTTGCCGGGGCGGCCACTAACATCCAGTTGTTGTAGCAGATGCAGACCGACCTGTTGTAACTGACGTTGTAGTGAAGGCACGTTGTGCCACGGCAGGATCAGGCTGGCTACCCCCTGCGGCTGCAATAATCTCGCAAGCGCTGCCGCCAATTCGGCATAACTCAGATAATCGGTGTGGCGGGCACTCGCTCTGCCTGGCAATGATGCGTGCGGACCGTTTTCAAAATAAGGCGGATTACACAGAATGTGGTCATAGGAGCTTGGCGGGCTGAATTGCTGGATACTGCAGTGATGCAGTTGTAGACGCTCGTACCAAGGACTGGCCGCGAAATTTTTCAAACATACAGTTGCCGCCTGAGCATCTAGCTCTACCGCATCAATCTGCGCCTGGCTGCGCTGGGCGGCCATCAGACTCAACAAACCACTGCCAGCACCAATATCCAGTATTTTCTCCGCCTGTTGTAGTGGTGCCCACGCGCCCAGTAGTACGCCATCGGTACTGACGGGCATGCCACAACCGGTATCATCGACATGAAATTGTTTGAAACTAAAGCCCACGATTAACATCCTGAAACACAAAAATTCCGCCGGCGCATTGTAATCCTGCCTGGTATTTTTGTCCTGTTGTCGCTGTGGCGATGGCTGTTTTTGGCAACTTATGCTGAGAGTTACAACGCAAACCGAACTAACGGCTGCCGTTTTTTTACTGGAGTGCTCTTGCCCCTGTCGGTTGCCTTTGGTAATAGTGAAAGCCGAAAACACACATATATGAAACAAAACAGCGTCAGTTGTCGCTAAGTGGTCAGTTTTGCCGACAGTGACTGATTGTCTGAAATGGCCGATTGCGGGGAGTTTTTCCGGTGCATTTCGGCTAAAAATTGCGGACAGATATGCCGTTTATAATCATAAATTCTTTATAAAAACATAATAAATACAGAGGCATCTTGTGCATGATAAACAATTGACAGTCGCTGATACCCTGAGCCTGGGGTTCATGACTTTCGCTTTTTTTCTGGGTGCTGGAAACCTGATTTTCCCACCATTTGCTGGCTATCAAGCTGGTGATCATAGCTATACTGCCATGTTGGGGTTTCTGATCACGGCGGTGGGGTTGCCATTGGCTGGGCTGATCGCCGTTGCCAAAGCCAAGGGGCGGGTGATGCGCATGCTGCCTGCTACGGCGGCAACACTGTTTGCGGCTGCCATCTATATTATTATCGGTCCTGCGTTTGCTGCACCACGTACTAGTCTGGTGGCCTTTGAAATCGGTGCCCGGCCGTTTCTAACGGATGTGGAGAGTACACTTACTATCGGTGGATTGGTGCTCAACGAAGCACAGTTGTATTTCACCGCAGCATTTTTTGCGGTGGTCATGTTGTTGGCCGCTTTCCCCGGACGGTTAATGGACAGTGTTGGCAAGGTGTTGACGCCTGTGCTGCTATTACTGCTGGTGGCATTGGCGCTGTCGGTGGTGGAATTTATTGGCAACCCTATGCCCGCCGCAACCGGTGATTATGCATTGCATCCGCTAAGTAAGGGGATTGTCGAAGGCTACAACACGATGGACACGCTGGCTTCGCTGATGTTCGGCGTGCTAATTATTGACTTGCTGCGTCAAAAAGATATTCATGACACCAGCTTACAGACCCGTTACCTGATCTGGGCCGCGTTGATTGCGGCGGCGGGTCTGGCGTTTGTTTATGTCTCGCTGTTTATTCTGGGGGCCACGGCAGGCGATTTGGCCAAGGGCACCGAAAATGGTGGGCAGATCTTAACCAATTATGTGACGCATCAGTTTGGTTATACCGGCACCATTGCGTTGTCGGTGGTGGTGAGTTTGGCCTGTCTGACTACAGCGGTGGGGCTAGTCAGTGCTTGTTCCGATTTTTTCAGCAGTTTGCTGCCGAAGCTGACTTATCGCATGTTGGTGGTGGTATTAAGTGTTATCTGTGCCGTCGTGGCAAATGTTGGGTTGAGTCAGTTGATTTCTATCAGTATCCCGGTGTTGATGATGGTCTATCCCGTTGCCATCGCGCTGGTACTGGTCACCTTCGTTAATAACTGGTTCCGCAATCCGCGACTGGCACACCGGGCGGCACTCAGTGTCGCACTGATTTTTGGGATTTTTGACGGGCTAAAAGTGGCGGCGGCATCGTTGCAATCCTTTGATGTTAAATCGGAAAGCCCTGTTACCATGGCCTTGGTACATTTTGTTGAAGGGGTTTCACCCGTAATGTCGAAGATGCCGCTATATGATCAGGGCATGGCGTGGCTGGTGCCGACGTTGATTGTGGTGATAGGCTGTTTCTTCTTCGGTAAAAAGCCGCCCATTAACAGCTGACATAGTATCTGTGCGATGACGGCGTTATGCTGTTGGTCGTTATCGCACCGAGGGTTTATAACGTCATGGCCCAGCCGTCCTACCATCCCGATCCATTGATTGAGGGCTTTCTTGATGAACTCTGGTCCAACAGGGGCCTCAGTGATAATACCCTCAGCGCTTACCGCAGCGATTTGCAGCATTTTGAAGCGTACTTGCAGCAACGTCAGGTCGCGTTGCGTGATGCTGGGCGCGAGGTGATTCAGGATTACCTCGGCTGGCGCTTTGAGCAAGGGGCCGCCAGTACATCCAGTGCCCGTTTGCTCTCCAGTTTGCGACGTTTTTATGGTTTCCTGCTGACCCGACAGCTGATTACCGAAGATCCCCTAGCATTAATCGCCTCCCCAAAGTTGCCGCGAAAACTGCCGGATACGTTAAGCGAGGCTGATGTGGATGCGTTGCTGGCCGAACCCAATAGTGAGGACACCGTTGAAGGGCGTGATAAGGCAATGCTGGAGTTGTTGTATGCCACCGGTTTGCGTGTCAGTGAACTGGTTGCCTTAACGCTGGAGCAGATAAGTCTGCGGCAGGGGCTGGTGCGTATTACCGGCAAAGGCGGCAAAGAGCGGTTGGTGCCGATGGGAGAAGTCGCTATCAGCGAACTGGAGCGGTATCTGCAGCAGAACCGTCCGGCGTTGCTGGCTTATGGTCAAAGTGATGTGGTGTTTCCGTCTAACCGTGGTCGCATGATGACCCGCCAGACCTTCTGGTATCGTATTAAGCTGTATGCCCAGCGGGCGGGCATCCATAAAGCTTTATCACCACATACGTTGCGGCATGCCTTTGCTACTCATTTATTGAATCACGGTGCTGACTTAAGGGTGGTACAGTTGCTACTAGGACACAGTTCGCTGTCGACCACGCAGATCTATACCCATGTTGCCAACGCCCGCCTGCAGGCGTTGCATGCGGCACATCACCCGCGAGGCTGAGGAATTTGCTTTCTGATGCACTTGGCGGTAACTTTCAACCACTGAACAGGTCTGAATCGATAACTGGTGTTCTGCAGACCGTAAACCAAGGAATTCTCATGAAGTTAACCCGTACACTTTCCCTGTGTCTGGCGCTGGCGGTTACACCGCTGGTACACGCCGCATCCTCCAGTCAGACCGATCAACTAAAACAAAGATTAAGTAGCGTGCTGGGGATTGAGGTGCAATCGCTCTCAGCGTCTCCCATTGCCGGGTTGCTGCAGGCGGTCACTAGCCACGGCGTGTTGTATGTCAGCGAAGACGGTAGCAAGTTGTTTCATGGCAATATCTATGATCTGAATAATGACATGGAAAATCTCACTGAAGCGGCAATGTCTGGACCGCGCTTGCAAATGCTCAAGCCCTTTGAAAGTAAGATGCTGGTGTATAAAGCCAAAGATCAAAAACATGTGGTGACTGTGTTTACTGATGTCACCTGTGGTTACTGCCGCAAACTGCACAGCCAGATGCAGCAGTATAACGATCTGGGCATCACCATTCGTTATTTGGCATATCCGCGTCAGGGCGTACCGTCGGCCGTTGCTGATGAGATGGAAGCGGTTTGGTGTTCAAAAGATCCTAAAAAAGCCATGGATGAAGCCAAAGCCGGTAAAAACATCATGGTTGCCAAGTGTGATGCCGATATTGCCGGACAGTATCAACTGGGTGAAAAAATGGGCATTACCGGCACCCCCTCGATGATCCTAGAAGACGGCTCTATGGTGCCCGGCTATCTGCCGCCAGAGCAGTTGCTGCAAAGCCTGAAAATGCACTAACCCAATAGTGCGTGGGCCAAAAAGGCGGGCAAAATGCTCGCCTTTTTGCTATCTTGCCTGCAGCATTTGTTAGCCAGTGAAACCGCCTTGAACCAGAAAATTGTGCGCCGCCCCCGCGTGGATGACAGTCATTTACCCGCCTATTTACCGCCACTTTTGAAGCAGATATACGCCAGCCGTGGTCTCAGTGCCGAGGATTGTGAGTTGGTGTT
Organism: Shewanella fodinae; assembly: GCF_014651955.1. Lineage (GTDB taxonomy): Bacteria > Pseudomonadota > Gammaproteobacteria > Enterobacterales > Shewanellaceae > Shewanella > Shewanella fodinae. The sequence goes on from NZ_BMXW01000010.1 coordinate 62,566, forward strand.
AACGCGGCTGTTGCGCCCCGACACCATGCTAGGGTTGAACCAAGCTGCACAGTTGCTGGCCGATGCGCTGATACAGCAACGGCGCATAGTGATTGTTGGCGATTTTGATGCCGATGGTGCCACCTCAACCAGTGTCTGCCTGCTGGCATTAAGGCAGATGGGGGCTCGCCACTGTGACTTTTTGATCCCCAACCGCTTTGATTACGGTTATGGACTTAGCCCAGAGATTGTTGCGGTGGCCGCTGCTCAGGCAGCTGAGGTGTTGGTGACTGTTGACAACGGTATTTCCTCTATCGAAGGGGTGGCGGCTGCCAAAGCTGCAGGTATGACGGTGATCATTACTGACCACCACCTACCGGGACAACAACTGCCCACTGCTGACGCTATCGTTAATCCCAATCAGCCCGGTTGTGGATTCGCCTCAAAGTCCATCGCTGGCGTTGGCGTGGCATTTTATTTGATGACCGCGCTACGGGCTGAATTGCGCGCTCGTGGTTATTTTGAGGCCAATGGCCTCATGATGCCTAACCTTGGACATTTGCTGGATTTAGTGGCATTGGGCACAGTGGCTGATGTCGTCGCCTTAGATACCAATAATCGCATCATGGTCGAAGCGGGGATTAAACGTGTGCGTACCGGGCAGTGCCGTCCGGGGATCACCGCATTACTGGAAGTCGCTCGACGTGAGCCGCAGCGTCTGGTCGCCGCGGATTTTGGCTTTGCGGTTGGTCCTCGATTGAACGCAGCGGGCAGGCTGGATGATATGGCGCTGGGGGTCGAGACACTGCTATGTGATGACTTGTATCAGGCCCGCCGCATGGCAGCCGAGCTAGATGGGCTTAACAGTGAACGTCGCGAACTGGAAGCCGGGATGCAACAAGAGGCGCTGCAGTTTTTGCGCACCATGGATTTTGGCGAGCAGCAGCTGCCTTGGGGCATCGCTTTATATCAGGCAGACTGGCATCAGGGAGTAATCGGTATTCTAGCCTCACGGATCAAAGATCGTTATCACCGGCCGGTGATTGCCTTTGCTGAAGCTTCTGACAGCGAGATCAAAGGCTCTGCCCGTTCTATCAATGGCTTACACATGCGCGATCTGTTGGAGCTGATCAATAGCCGCCATCCGGGAATGATCAGCAAATTCGGTGGGCATGCCATGGCCGCCGGGTTAACGCTGGCGAAAACCGCTTTTAGCGACTTTGCCATCGCTTTTGACAGTACGGTACGTGAGTTGTTAGCGGAGGAAGATCTGCAGGGCCAACTCTGGTCCGACGGTGAGCTTGCCGCTGAGTATTTCACTTTAGATACAGCACAGTTGCTGCGCGATGCCGGACCTTGGGGACAGGCATTTCCTGAGCCCACTTTTGACGGTAATTTTCGAATATTGCAGCAGCGATTGGTGGGTGAGAAACACTTGAAACTGGTGTTAGAAAGCGAATGCGGTAGTGTGATGGCCGACGCCATCGCCTTCAATGTTGATTTGAACATCTGGCCTGACGCAACAATTGAGCGGGTGAGATTATTGTATAAACTCGACGTCAATGAATTTCGCGGTAACAGCAACTTGCAGTTATTAGTGGAACAATTGGAACCGCTGAAAAGTTAAGCAAGATCACAAAAGGCCGCTTATCCAATACGATAATTGCACTCAGACCACAATTTTCATCAATAATTCCTCACAGAACAGAAAAAATGTAAATAATTTGTTTACGTCTTTACAACGCTCGCAAGATCCTGTGTATTGTCAGTGGCGCGGGCTGACCGTGCGATCCATCGGTGGGTCGTTGCGAGGAGATAAGAGTTAAATGAAGTATTTGTTGATGGTATTGCTGCTGTTGTTATCTGGGTGTTCGTCCGTTCCTTTATCAACGTTGACGCATTTTGCCACCTTTGACGAGCAGGACTTTGCCGCACTGGATCCCAACCAAATCCGCGCACGATTGGTGGTGGATGATTTTGTAAAACTCAAAGACATCTCCTTGAAGGCGCAGATCAATGCCGCCGATGGTGTGCAACAGCTGGAATTTCCGCTAACGCTGATCTCCAAAGAGATCCTGCCAGTACGTAAGAGTTGGATCTTTACCACTCAGGTGCGTGCCCGTTACCAATACGAGTTGTCACCCCAAGCGCGGCAGAATTTTGTCAAACTACAGCAAGCACTACTTAAGGGTCACAAATACAACTGTGATGTCAATGTGGTGTTCGACGAACATACACCGCCGCAGCCGTTCAAATATACCGTGAAGTTGATGCTGGATCCGGATAATGGCTACATTACCATGATTGATAACCGTGAAATGGCTGTCAGTAAATCCGGTGTGGCCAGCGGTAACTCCGAGATGTTACGTTGAATCTGTTTGCATCATTGCCGGAACAACTGACAGCGGAGCAGTTTGATGAATTGTTATCGCGGCCAGCCGTGCGTGTTGAACGTATTTTGTCTTACGGGCAGGTCACCCCAGAAGGGCAATGGTACGATCAGGTAGAGCATGAATGGGTGCTAGTACTGCAAGGTGCGGGTCGCATTCAGTACGCTGATGGCAGTGAAATATTGCTTAACGTCGGCGATAGTGTGGATATTCCTGCACATTGCCGTCATCGGGTCAGTTGGACGGCACCGCAGCAACTCACTATTTGGCTGACGGTGTTTTACCGTTAAACAGCGGGCACGGTCATCATAATTATCCTATCAACAAAAACAGCCACAATTGTGGCTGTTTTGCTATATAGGTGGGTCAGCAGTGGCAAGCTAGTTTTTTGTCACTACGCCGTTTTGCGTTCCCACTAATACGGTATCAGCGCCACGGGCAGCAAATAGGCCAACAGTTACTACACCAACGATATTATTGATCTGTTTTTCGAGTGTCTTGGGATCCAGGATCTTCAGATTGTACACATCCAGAATAACGTTGCCGTTATCCGTAATCACCCCTTCCCGATATACCGGATCGCCACCCAGTTTTACCAGCTCACGTGCCACATAGGAACGCGCCATTGGGATCACTTCTACTGGCAACGGGAAAGCCCCGAGGATGTCCACCTGTTTGCTTTCATCAACAATGCAGACAAACTTTTTGGCAACTGCCGCGACAATTTTCTCGCGGGTCAGCGCGGCACCACCGCCTTTGATCATCTCGTTATGATGATTTATCTCGTCTGCACCATCTACGTATACCGACAATGAATCGACAGCATTTAAGTCAAATACTGGGATCCCGGCTGCTTTCAGGCGTGCAGCTGAGGCTTCAGAGCTGGATACCGCGCCTTCAATGTTCGCTTTGATAGTGGCGAGGGCATCAATGAAATGGTTAACGGTAGAACCAGTGCCGACACCCACGATACTATCGGGCTCTACATATTTCAGGGCTGCCCAGCCGACCGCCTTTTTCAATTCATCTTGGGTCATATTTGTAATCCATGTGGAAAGGAAATTCGCTGACGCCATTATAAACTGTCTGCACCCAGATTGCGGCAGCTTTTGCCGACAAGTGGTGGATTTTTACTGCGCGGCTGTTGGCGCTTGGGTAACATATGCCAAGGTTTTACCAACACAATAACAACACGGAGTTTTTAATGGCTGGAGCAAGTCTGCTGATGTTGCTGGATGATATTGCCACCCTGCTGGATGATGTGGCGGTAATGAGCAAAGTCGCTGCCAAGAAAACCGCCGGGATGCTGAGTGATGATTTAGCGCTGAACGCACAGCAAGTGACCGGGTTCAGCGCTGACCGTGAATTACCCGTGGTGTGGGCCGTTGCTAAAGGATCATTGCGTAATAAGGCAATTTTGGTGCCTGGTGCATTGCTGATCAGTGCCGTGGTGCCCTGGCTAATTTTGCCGTTATTGATGTTAGGCGGTTTGTTTCTGAGCTTTGAGGGCTTTGAAAAAGTCTGGCATAAGCTGACTCACCCTACTGAAAATAGTGCTGATGAAGCAGCTAAGGCCGCCAAGGCGCTTGAACAAGTGCAAGATTTGCAGGCGTGGGAGGCGCGAAAAGTAAAAGGCGCAATCCGCACCGATTTTGTGTTGTCTGCGGAGATCATTGTGCTGACACTGGGCATTGTCGCCGACCAAGTGTTTTTTACACAATTAGCGACGCTGGTCATTATTGCTGTGGTGATGACGGCCGGCGTATATGGCGTCGTCGCCGCCATTGTTAAGCTGGATGACCTTGGACTTTATCTCAGTCACCGTAAAGGGCGTTCAATCGTGATGTCGTGGTTACGACGCTTGGGCTTGACCTTAGTGAGCGCAGCACCCAAGTTGATGAAGTTGCTGACGATCGTTGGCACTATTGCAATGTTTTTGGTGGGTGGCGGCATTCTTGCTCATGGCATTGCACCACTGGCGACACTGGAACACCACTTGGCAGCGGCCGCTTCGGAAATGGCGACGTTTGGTTCGCTGTTATCACATCTCTTGCCATTATTGTTGCAAATTATCTACGGTTTGATAGCCGGGGCGATAGTGTTAGTTGTGATGACGTCGCTGAGCCATTTACGAGCAAAATTTCGCGCTAAATCCAACTAACGCACATTACATAGTGAATAAAAAACGCTGCCGAGGCAGCGTTTTGGTTCATCAGCATTTGTCTGTAACGGGTTACTCAATCACACCACAAGCCATGCGTGCCCCACCACCACCTAATGGTTTAGGTGAGTCGGAGAAATTGTCACCACCGGCATGGATCATCAATGCATGGCCTTTGACATCAGCTACCTTCAGTCGTGGTGCCAGCACGGGTTCTATGGCGTTGCCGTCACTAGTCACAAACAACGGCGGTAGGTCACCTTTATGATTGTCATCAGTCCACGGATAACCATGTTTACCAGTTTTATCAGGATCAAAATGACCGCCAGCGGCACCGCCAAGCACGGTTTTACCGTCTTTGGTTGAAGCTTCGCAGCTGCCATTGGCATGAATGTGGAAACCATGTACCCCAGGTGTCAGTCCATGCAATTTAGGTATCAGTACCAGGCCATAGGCGGAGTCACTTAACGCAACAGTACCTATCGGTGTATTACCTTTATCGGAGAGCAAGGACACGCTCACTTCAGTTTCTGCCGCCATGGTAGCTGCGGAACATAGCAGTGATGCCAGACCGAGGGTAACAATTGATTTTTTGATCATATAAACCTCTCCATTGGTTAACGATGTAATCACAGTCAAACAATAAGCAAGAATGTGATCTGCGACACCTTTTTAGCTTATCCTTAAATACCTAGTTCAGCAATCAATCAAAAAAATCAGAGCGATTATCCAGGATAGATGTTGGTGTGACGATAACGGGTAGTGGTTTGTCCCATGGGGCTAGCGGCAGCGTTTCAACTTGTTGACAATCGTGAGCATAGCCGACTGCCAAGGCCTTCATGTGTGGAATGGTTAATGTGCGGTCGTAATAGCCACCGCCCATGCCCATGCGATTACCTTTGGCATCAAACGCCACCAAGGGCGTAAGCAGCACATCTAGTTGCGATGGCAGCACGATTTGCCGTGCATCCAGCTTGGGCTCTGGAATACCAAAACGGTTAAGCGTCATGGGCGAGTCTGCCCGGTAATGTAGAAATAGTAGATTGCCCGGGGTAAACGGGTGTAACACCGGCAGACACGTCTGAATACCCTGTTGCCACAATGCGGGAAATAACGCCGTTGTATCCAGTTCGCCATCGCCGCTGAAATACAGCGATACGGTGTTGATGGGGTGCCCGGTTACTATCAGTTCATCCAGCAACTGCAGCAGCCGTTGTTTAGCCTGTATTGCAGCCTGTTGTTGAACATCGGGGCTGAGATTTCGTCGTTGCCTGCGGATATTACGCCTTAACTGCCGACATGCCTCATCCCGCTCAGACCATAAGTCCTGACGCTGGGCGTGATGACTGGGATGAGGTGCCACGGGCATAGAAGTCATAGGCGCTAAAGTTAGGATGCTCCCCGGCGATGCCGGTGTCGGTGTAAGCCCTTGAACCTAACAGTTCAAGGCGGGCTGCTGGTTACCTCCTAAGGCTTCTCGGTACAAGCCGAGCATGCGCAATGTCAGTAAGAAAGTAGCCCTTTTTTCAAAAATATCGGCACAGGGACATTACCGACTATCGTACACCCCAGGGAGCAAATTCGGCTGGGCGTTGGCCCTTAATCTTAGTTTAGTCTTCTCTGCGGCTGCGCTCAACCAGCGCTTGCTCGAGAGTATGTTGTAACAAACGAATGCGTTCATCCATTTGCTGCATATAATCCTGATTCTTACGTTGCTCAACATAAAGGTCGTGACCAATATTGAGCGCTGCCATCAACACCATATCCTCACGGCTGAGGGCAGGAGTGCGGACTTTAATCTGTTCCAGTTGTTGCTCTAATTGACGGGCAACACTCTGCAACGCCTGTTCTTGTCCTTTCGGACAGGCAATCGAGTATGTGCGCCCCATCAGGGAGATATCTACAGCACAGTTACTCATGTTGCGCGACTTTCCTTTTGCCAGGCTCTTGAGGCGGACTATATAAGCCTCGCCGGTAAAGTGCAAGTTGCCCTGACCACAGTTTTCCATGGTTACCGAGTGATTGCCGATTCCCTGAGCAATCGTTGAAAATCATGGCAATAACCGCAGTTTTCCTTGCTGCCCTTGGTGCAAAGTCACAGTTCTGATAGCATGACAAAGTATTTATCTACGGGACAACTTGGTTATGGCAACTCCCCCATCATTACGAATTGACAATCTCCAGTTGGCGCTGGACAGCGCTGAGATCGGCCAACATCCGGTTGAGGTTCACGGTGCACTGGTAGGTATCATCTGTGGCGGAGCGGTAAAGTCGCAAGAATGGCATCAACCTTTGCTGGAACTAATGAACGACGGGCAGCCATTGCCGTCGGAATTGGCAGGCCTTATTCAGGAGCTGGCGCAAGATACGGTTAATCGGTTGCAGGATGCGGAGTTTGGATTTGCCCTGCTGTTACCGGAAGAGGAAGAATTGCTCGCCGTACGCTTGGAAGCCCTATCATTGTGGACGCAGAGTTTCCTGACCGGCATTGCTATTGCGCAGCCGGGGCTGAATCAGGCGTCGGAAGATGTGCGTGAGGTGATCAAGGATCTGGCTGAAATAACTCAGGTGGATCTCAATGTGGCTGAAGACGATGAATGTGAGCAAGCCTTCCAAGAATTGCTAGAGTTTGTGCGCATGTCCGCTATTTTGTGTTATTCCGAATTTGTGCTGCATCAGCAAACGGATGCCGAGCCCCAGGAACAGGGCATACTGCATTAATACTGGCCGCTAACCGCGGCCCAGTGAGGGATGAATGAATCCGCAATCCACTGATATTGATATTGCCATTGTCGGCGGTGCCATGGTGGGCGCATCGCTGGCGCTGGCGTTGGATAATCTTGGGCGTCAGCTGAAACGGCCGTTAAAACTGGCGCTTATTGAAGCCCATGCACCTGGCACCGGACAATCCGGGTTCGATGCCCGCGCCATTGCCGTGGCGCACGGCTCGCGTCATCTACTGCAACAGTTGGGGATCTGGCCGAAACTGGCACCGCTTGGCACGGCTATCCACGATATTCATGTGTCGGATCGAGGCCATTTCGGTATGACCGAGATCAACAGCCGTAGTTTTAACCTCGATGCCTTAGGGGGAGTGGTAGAACTGGAACGGGTGGGGCAAACGCTGTTTGCTGCGCTGGCAAAAACCGACATCGCGCTATTTTGTCCTGCGGAACTCATTCGCATTGATAGCGAAACCCAAGGCCACACTCTGACGTTGGGCGATGGGCAACAGCTGCGGTGTCAATTGCTGGTGGCGGCGGATGGTGCACATTCCAAAGTGCGGCAACTGCAACAACAGCCACAGCAGATCAGCGCTTTTGGGCAGAGCGCCATTATCGCTAACGTTGCCAGCAAGCGTCCGCATCAGGGCATGGCCTGGGAACGTTTTACTGAACATGGCCCGATTGCCTTATTGCCGATGGCAGATAGTAACGGTCAGCCGCGGCTGTCGCTGGTGTGGGCCATGCCCGAACACGCCGTGGCTGAGCGCTTAGCATTATCGGACAATGATTTTCTTGACGCATTACAACAGGCGTTTGGTCATCGCGCTGGACAGTTTACGGCGGTTGGCAGTCGCCACAGCTATCCGTTGGCATTAAGTTATATGCCGCGACCAGCGTTTCACCGCACTGTGTATGTTGGTAATGCCGCGCAAACGCTACATCCGATAGCTGGTCAGGGTTTTAACTTAGGACTCAGAGATATCAGCGGCTTGCTGGCAGTGCTGACGCCCGTGCTACAACAAGGCGGTGATGTGGGCGCAGTGACGGTGATCCATGATTATTTGGCCTGTCGTGAAAATGATCGGCGACAAACCATCAATAATATTGAATTTCTAGTGCGTGGTTTCTCCAATCAATATTGGCCGCTGGTGGCGGGGCGTAATCTTGGCTTGCGGCTGTTATCTTGGTTGCCACCATTAAAGGTACCGGTGGCACATCGGGCGATGGGGTGGCACGGCCGCGAAGCCTGTATGGCACTAGCAAGGAGTCGATGATGTTTAAATCGCAAAGCTATGATGTTGCCGTTGTTGGCGGTGGCATGGTGGGGCTAGCGACCGCTTGCGGGCTAGCCGAAGCCGGATTATCTGTATTGGTGATTGATGCCGCTGCGGCAGCACCTGTCAGTGGCGAGCCTAAACTGCGTGTCAGTGCCATCAATGAGGCCAGCCGGACATTGCTGGAACATCTCGGCGCTTGGAGTAACTTGCCTCAGGCGCGCTTGGCGCCTTACAGCAAAATGGATGTGTGGGATAAAGACGGCATGGGCCGTATTCAGTTTGATGCCGAACAACTGAGTGCGGATAGCCTAGGTGCCATTATCGAGAACGATGCTATCCATTATGCGCTGGCGCAGCGTGCTGCCGAACTAGATACGTTGACACTACTGGAAAACTCTCGTCTGCAGCGACTGGCATTTGGTGAGCGTGAAGCCTGGTTGACGCTAGAAAATGGCGACAGCTTATCGGCCACCTTAGTGGTTGCCGCCGATGGCGCTAATTCTTGGGTGCGGCAGCAATGTCAGATCCCGCTGACATTCTGGGATTATGATCACCATGCCATTGTGGCCACTATCCGCACCCAGTTACCACATGGCAATTGCGCTCGGCAGGTGTTTTCTGCTGCAGGCCCGCTGGCATTTCTGCCGTTATATGATGCGCATTTGTGCTCTATCGTTTGGTCACTGCCGCCGGAGCAGGTCAATGAACTACTGGCGTTAACACCACAACAGTTTAGCCAACAGCTAACGGCCGCATTTGATGGCAAACTGGGGTTATGTGAACTGGTTAGTGAACGTCAGAGTTTTCCGTTACGGATGCGTTATGCCCGACATTTTGCTCAGCATCGGTTATTACTGGCTGGCGATGCAGCACATACCATTCATCCGCTCGCCGGGCAGGGAGTCAATTTGGGCTTTTTGGATGCCGCGGCGATTATCGACACCGTTACCAAGTTACATGATGCGGGTAAAGATATTGGTGCTTATGAGAATTTGCGTCCGCTGGAGCGCTGGCGTAAAGCTGATGCCATGCAGATGATTACCGCAATGGAAGGTTTGAAACAGCTGTTCAGTGGCAGTCACCCGCTGAAAAAAGCACTGCGCGATTTAGGTCTCAACTTGGTGAATAATACTGCTCCCGTGAAAACTGTGTTCATGCAACAGGCCATGGGACAAAAATTCAACTTACCCCCACTTTGTCGAGCCGATAACGGCCGTTGAAACCAGTTCAGTAACTCCTTAAAAACAGCCTGGAAACTGCGAGTTTCCGGGCTTTTGTTTTTTATCGGCGGTTATCTAGGTGAATTTTATTCAAGTTAATAATAAGAAAAACTAATCCGAAACTTTCGGATTAGAAATTTCCCATGTATACATATTTCGCACGCAAGGTATACTTTTCCGGCACTTCAAACTGATGTCAGGTGTGATAAATACCTGAAGGCCCCGACAGAAAGGGATAACAATGGCTAATAAAACTGTACTCTTTAACAAGCATCTTGAAAGCAATGCCAAGATGGTTGATTTTCACGGTTGGGACATGCCTCTGCACTATGGTTCCCAGATTGAGGAACACCACGCGGTGCGTAATGACGCTGGCATGTTCGACGTTTCCCACATGACGGTAGTCGATGTGACTGGTAATGGTGCCCGTGACTTTTTGCGTTATTTGCTGGCTAACGATGTAGCCAAACTGCAACAGCCCGGCAAAGCGCTGTACAGCGGTATGCTGAACGAACAAGCCGGGGTGATTGATGACCTGATCACTTACTACTTGAGTGACACCTATTATCGGGTGGTGGTGAACTCGGCCACGCGTGAAAAAGATCTGGCGTGGATCAACGCCCAGGCTAAAGCCTTCGCCGTTGCCATTACTGAGCAGCCACAGTTGGCGATGATTGCCGTGCAGGGTCCGAATGCCAAAGCCAAAGCTGCAACGGTATTCAGTGATGCCCAAAAAGCGGCTGTTGACGGCATGAAGCCTTTCTTTGGCGTACAAGCAGAAAGCCTGTTTATTGCCACCACCGGTTACACCGGTGAAGCTGGCTACGAAATTATGGTGCCAGAAAACGAAGCCGCAGCACTGTGGCAGGCACTGAAAGATGCCGGCGTTGCACCTTGTGGTCTGGGCGCGCGCGATACTCTGCGTCTGGAAGCCGGGATGAATCTTTATGGTCAGGATATGGATGAAACCATCAATCCACTGGCCGCCAACATGGGCTGGACCATTGCTTGGGAACCTGCCGACCGCGACTTTATTGGCCGCGCCGCACTGACTGCCATTAAAGCGCAGGGCAGTGATAAATTGGTGGGGCTGGTGATGGAAGAAAAAGGCGTGCTGCGCCACGACATGCCAGTATTTTTCACCGATGCCAACGGTAACGAGCAGCAGGGCGTGATCACCAGTGGTTCCTTCTCGCCCACATTAGGCTATTCTATTGCCATGGCTCGGGTTCCTGCATCAATCGGGGATTCAGCCGAGGTGGAAATGCGTAAAAAACGCGTAGCGGTTAAAGTGATTGCGCCAAGCTTTGTGCGCAACGGCAAACAAGCATTCTGAAACACGGGAAAGGATTAACAAGAATGAGCGATATTCCTAACGAATTACTGTACACATCGTCGCACGAGTGGGTACGCGAAGAAGCTGATGGCAGCTACACCATCGGGATCACAGAACACGCACAGGAACTGCTGGGCGACATGGTATTTGTAGAGCTGCCAGAAGTGGGCGATACCATTGATGCTGGTGATGATTGCGCCGTGGCTGAATCTGTAAAAGCTGCATCTGATATCTACGCGCCGCTGTCAGGTGAAGTGATTGCGGTTAACGAAGCACTGGAAGACAGTCCCGAACTGGTCAACAGCGATGCTTATGGTGATGGCTGGTTCTTCCGTATCAAGCCTTCAGATGTGTCCGAACTGGACAACCTGCTGGACGCAGAAGCCTATCAGGCTGTCATCGACGAAGAATAATCGTGGGTGTCAACGAAGCCCTTGTTAAGGGCTTCGTGCGTTTAAAAAAGAGACCGATACAGCGCCGCCCTACGGCTGCATATCGGCGAATACAGAATTAAGGTTAATCATGACCAAGCAAACCCTCACTCAGCTAGAGCAGCACGATCTCTTTATCCGCCGCCACATTGGCTCCGATGACACCCAGCAACAACAGATGCTGGATTATGTCGGTGCCGAGTCTCTGGAAGATTTGACCGCGCAGATAGTCCCGGGATCGATTCGTCTGAACCGGGAACTGGCGCTTGATGATCCCTGTGGCGAAGCCGCCGGTACTGAGTCAATCAAGCAGATTGCCGCCAAGAATAAAGTCTTCAAAAGTTACATCGGTATGGGCTACTACGGCACCGATGTTCCTGCCGTTATTCAGCGTAATGTGCTGGAAAATCCCGGCTGGTATACCGCATACACGCCTTATCAGCCCGAAATCGCCCAAGGCCGTCTGGAAGCCATTCTCAACTTCCAACAACTGTCCATGGATTTGACCGGTTTGGATCTGGCCTCCGCCTCACTGCTGGACGAAGCTACCGCGGCTGCTGAAGCCATGGCCATGGCCAAGCGTGTCTCTAAAGCTAAAAAAGCCAATATCTTCTATGTGGCGGATGATGTATTCCCGCAGACACTCGACGTAGTGAAAACTCGCGCCGAATGTTTTGGTTTTGAGGTGCTGGTCGGCCCGGCTGACGAAGCCGTTAACCACGAAATTTTCGGCGCGCTGTTCCAGTACAGCAATAAGCAGGGCGCTATCCGTGATTACACCGCACTGTTTGCCCAACTGCACCAACAGAAAGCCGTTGTTGCAGTTGCCGCTGACATCATGTCGCTGGTGCTGCTGAAGTCTCCTGGCAGCATGGGCGCAGATATCGCCTTTGGTAACACCCAGCGCTTTGGTGTGCCTATGGGTTACGGTGGCCCACACGCGGCGTATTTCGTCACTAAAGACGAACATAAACGCTCTATGCCTGGCCGCATCATTGGCGTATCTAAAGATACCCGCGGCAACGTGGCATTGCGTATGGCAATGCAGACCCGTGAACAGCATATCCGCCGTGAAAAAGCTAACTCCAATATCTGTACGGCGCAGATCCTGCTGGCTAACATGGCGTCTTTCTACGCCGTGTATCATGGCCCAGATGGTCTGAAAACCATCGCTAATCGCATTCATCGGCTGACCGATATTTTGGCTGCCGGACTGCAAGCCAAAGGCGTAACACTGCTAAATAGCACTTGGTTCGAAACCTTAACATTCAAGGTGGCAGACAAAGACGCGGTTATCGCCCGCGCGCTGGCGGCACAAAGCAACCTGCGTATTGATGCCGATGGTGCCCTGGGTGTGAGCCTGGATGAAACCACCACTCGCGCCGATGTTGCTACGCTGTTTGATATCATCCTCGGTACTGGTCACGGGCTGGATATCACCGCGCTGGATGCCACGATTGTGGCGGCGGGCAGCAATTCGATTCCTGCGGCACTGCTGCGTGATGACGCCATTCTTACCCATCCGGTGTTTAACCGCTATCACAGCGAAACCGAGATGATGCGTTACATCAAACATCTGGAAAACAAAGATCTGGCGCTGAACCATTCAATGATTTCTCTCGGTTCTTGCACCATGAAGCTCAACGCCGCGGTGGAAATGCAACCGATCAGCTGGCCAGAATTTGCTAATCTGCATCCATTCTGCCCACAGGATCAGGCGGAAGGTTATCACGAGCTGGTACAGAACCTGAGTGACTGGCTGGTGGAAATCACCGGTTACGATGCCGTATGTATGCAGCCAAACTCTGGCGCCCAAGGCGAGTACGCTGGCTTGCTGGCAATTCGTCGATACCATCAATCCCGTGGTGAAGCACATCGTAACGTGTGCCTGATCCCACAGTCTGCTCACGGTACTAACCCCGCATCCGCCCACATGGCGGGCATGCAGGTGGTAGTGGTGGAATGTGACAAGCAGGGGAACGTGGATATGGATGACCTGCGTGCCAAGGCGAGTGATATGGCCGCCAATCTGTCTTGCATCATGATTACATACCCGTCAACGCACGGTGTGTATGAAGAAACCATCCGCGATATCTGCCAAGTGATCCATCAGCACGGTGGTCAGGTGTATCTCGACGGTGCCAACATGAACGCGCAGGTGGGCATTACCTCACCCGGATTTATCGGCGCTGACGTGTCACACCTCAACCTGCATAAAACCTTTGCTATCCCGCATGGCGGTGGTGGCCCAGGCATGGGCCCTATCGGTGTCAAAGCGCATCTGGCACCGTTCGTTGCTGGTCACAGCGTGGTAAAACTGGGTAAAGCCTGTGATAACAACGGCGCGGTTGCGGCGGCGCAGTACGGTAGCGCTGGCATCCTGCCCATCAGTTGGATGTACATCAAACTGCTGGGCGCCAAAGGACTGCGGTTATCCACTCAGAATGCCATGCTCAACGCTAACTATCTGGCGAAGAAGCTGTCTGAGCACTATCCCGTGTTGTACCGTGGCCGTAACGACCGCGTGGCACACGAATGTATCATCGATTTGCGGCCGCTCAAGGAAGCTTCCGGTGTCACTGAAATGGATATTGCTAAGCGCTTGAACGACTACGGTTTCCACGCGCCAACCATGAGCTTCCCAGTCGCGGGTACGCTGATGATTGAGCCAACTGAATCTGAATCAAAAGTGGAACTGGATCGCTTCATCGACGCCATGGTGTCTATCCGTAGCGAAATCGCCAAAGTGGCCGCCGGTGAATGGCCAGCGGACAATAACCCGCTGCACAACGCACCGCACACCATGGCTGATATCATGGACCCAGCGTTTGACGAACGGCCTTACAGTCGTGAACTGGCCGTGTTCCCATGCGATGCCGTGCGTGCCAACAAGTTTTGGCCGACGGTCAACCGTATTGATGATGTTTACGGCGACCGGAATTTGTTCTGTAGCTGTGTGCCTGTTTCTGAGTACAAGTAAATGGCTTCTTATCTGTCACTTTCGAATAAAGTTTGAAAGTAAATCATATACAAAGAGCGCCGTAAGGCGCTCTTTTGGTTTGTAGAGTCATATGTTACTGATAAAAAATATGGGCTGTAAGTTTGCGGTTTACAGCGGTAAGTACCTTTTTCTAACAGCCGAATTAAGCTGAGTGTGGAGTACTGAAATTACCAAGATAAAAACGCCTCGATAATTGGGTATTTTAACGGGCTGTGAAGAGGGAAAAATCTTTTTGCTTGTATTTTATATCCCCATTACTTTTAAGATTACAGCGCCAACAACGGCTGTAACAACCGGGGCAACGTACAACTGATGCAATTGTGAAAATATAGTTGAAGATGACACCTCGATTGACTCTTCAATTTGTTGCCGATTTCTGCCTCCAGCCACTTTAATTGACTCTTCAATTAATTGGTCTTCAATCTTTTGGCTTATTTTTTTTAAGCGGTGGCTTAATTTTCCTCCCGAAGCAAAATACGCCAAGCCCACAAAAAACAATACATACACTGCAAAGAAGTACAAATTCTGTATATTCGTTAAATCTGCCAAATCTGGCGTTGGAGAATGCTGCCAAAATATATTTAATATATGTGTATTCTCGTAAATTAACTGCACCAACTGTTTGAAAGGCATGGCAATAGCACCACCAAATGCCGTGCCATCATCCAATCGAAAGTACAACATTTTAAGCACAGAAATGACGGTGGATATAATAGCTGGTAATGCCATGACTACCCCAACAATCTTCTTAAACAACGCTTTCGATTTAGCTTCATGGAAATTCACGCAACACTCCATTTAATATTTAGAAAATTCTGATACCGTCATGAAGGCACTAACTTTCATCTCACAACCAATATGAGAAAAGTGAACCTCATACCCATCTTCTGAGCAATCCTGAATAACGCAGAGCTGCATACGCAGCCCTAAACGTACTAACGTTTTTTATCTGACTGTGATAGCACGGAAGCCGCCAGAGACTTAGTCGTCTCGTTGTACTTGTCGCTTTGCAGTACTGCCGACGCCACGCTCTCCATTTCAGTTCCGGTCTGGTGCGATGTTCCAGCTTGACTGAGGACTGAACCTGCCAAGGTTTTCTGGATTTGAGATGAACCACTGTCCGTCAGTACAGACGAAGCCAATGATGCCATCTTTGATGAACTTTGCTTTTTGTTAGTCATAATTGACTCCTTTTCACGGTTAAACATCAAACGACATGCTTGAATTCGGTTTGAACGACTGACGGTATTTCGCCTACTTCATGGGGAATGAGTAAACTCCAGGGATATCTCACTGGTTGGTGACGTTCGTATTGATAAACTGAAACGCTGGGAAGATTGCGCTTGTCATAGGCCTGTCCAAATCTGAACGCCACACTGTTTTGTGAGGCCAACACCAAATGAATGTGATCGACCCCTTGACCCAGCAGTTTTTTGCAATATTCAAGGAAATCCCCGCTTAGCCGATCTTGCTTTTCTTTCGACCAGTGGTTGTTTCTGTCCAGCGTAGATAGCGACAAATAGTGAACCGGCAATCCAGAGAAAACTGAAGCAATGGCCTGCCTATCAACGGGGTAAGACACCGAAACCGCTAACACAACGGAATTACCTTTGACCGATGAAGGTTCAATGGTAAATTGCTCTGCGTCGTCAGCGCCATCCAGTCCTCGCCAGTCCGCAATATCTCTATCCCAGTCATAAACAGAGATTTGGCTTTCGTCATCTAGCAGGTAGCCGGTATAAAACGTAAATGGAACTGGCGAAACTCCGCCATAGGCGATTGAAATATCAGATGCCGCTAACTGAGCCGTCTTCTCTGACAGACTCATTTTCAAATTATTAACCCTAGCTAACGCCACATCCGGTCTAGTGATTACGTTGTCGGTAATCTTTTCCCGGATGTCATTAACTATTGATTCGACCTGCCACGAGCACTTGCTTTTTATAAACTCGCTTAGTGGTGAATCCGATGTATCGACCAAGCCTCGTTGTTCGATGACTATGGTTTTCTTTTTGTTGTTCCGCTTTTTTTCGTCCCTATAGCGCTGGTATTCCCAAGCCGCTCCGAACACAATCAACCCGATTTCGACAATTAAACAAATACCTACAATAAACTGCGCCGTACTTGAAGATTGATAGCCCAACACCAAGGTTCTCTCTGCATCTTTGTACATGAACGATACAGCCCAACTCCCAGCCAACGTCGGAGGTAAAAAGTAAACCCCAGCCCTGAAAACCATCAATGCCGGTGAACGCTTCCTAAACAACCAATCTGCGGCTTTTTCAATAAAATAACTGATAGCTTTTTTCATCTTCCGCTATCCTCAATCGTATCATGTTCAACACCACCGCCGTCCCATTCACCGCTGGATAACCAAAACTCAAAGTACAATAGCCACATTGAAGCCCACGGCAGGATCGTGTTTGCCAAGAACATGGTTGGTTGCCATTCGCTGACTTTGTTTTTTTGTTTGACCACCGGTAAGTAGAGACAGAGTTGAGTGCCCCTAATACCAGTTTGATTCTGATAGATATGAGGTATCTTTCGGCCTTGAGCCAAGGTTGATAAATCAGGATTTCTAACGACGCATACGGGGGGATGACTGAGGGTATATCGAATAACCACCCGGTATTCCCTAGAAAATGGCAGTGGCTGAATCGTTCCCTCCCACTGCACCGTTTTGTCATTATCGGATATCACTACTGTTCCGGGGCAAAACTGCTTTAGAGCTAGGTATTGTTCGCGTATACCAATTATCGGCTGTTCCAATCGCCTTAAAAACGAAGGATCAGTCCCCATAAAACTGATTCCTTTTAACAGGCATAACTGGGGTAACAACTCGTGAAGCCGAATGAGCCTTCCCTGCGATGGCTGCTATTATCGCTCCTGTACCCAGCGCTACGCCCAGATTTCCATTATCCCTATTCGCATTTAAGGACTTGATAATTAGGTCTTTGGCTGCAAGTACTGGCCTTTGACCAAATGCACCAGACAGTGCTGCAAAAACGTTATCCATGCCTTGGTTATTTGCCCCCGCCAGACTCTCAAACGTATCGACTGCGGCTTGGTGCCACGCATAAAATGCCTTCCGGTATCTTTGCCCCTCTAGCCTTTCGACACGATTCCACTTTTCAGCGTAGTTTTCAGGTCTCATTGTGGGATTTGTAACAAGGACCTCATCAAAATTGCTCTCGATATGTAGAGGCATCAGTTCGATAACGTCCAGGATCAAGTCAAACTCGTTGTCGTATTCTTTTCCAGACTTCACAACTTCTACATAAGCTTGGCTGGCCAACATCGTGATTATCACAGAGATTGGTCTGAAATCAGCGTGTAGGTTTCCATCAAGTTGAGACCAAACATCCCGATGGCGTTTCAAAATTTGGACAATTCGATTGAGCGGCTTCTTCTTTGACTGATCCGGTAATTCCGTAACGGATTTGTTGGTCAAAGCTTCTAGTAATATTTGCCTTCTGCGAATTACCGGCAACATGGAACAGGCTTTATCAAATCCTTGAGCCATCCCTTCCGGGTTAGACTCTTTGAAGCTAGTATGTTTATCAACTACCCATAGAGGATGGCCCGGCAATCCAAGAAGGTTATATTCCTTTGCTGGCGTAATGTCTAAGTGGTAATCGCCCTTGTAGTTGATCCGAAGACCCCTTGGTAGGTCTTCCACCAAGTCCTTGTATACGTCGTTATCCAACAGATGCTGTTTAACCACTTCAACAATCTCGTCTCGTGTCGCATATCCCGCGTGTGGTAAAAACAGAATAAGATCTACGTCAAACTCTTCCTGAGATAACGGCTTGTTTGTCGTTCGCAATCTCATGGATCCCTGAGGGTATATCTGAGCATCTTTCAGTAGAGGATGGTCACAACTCGCCAGATAATTACCGACAGCTTTATAGGCTGTCTCAATACGCTCTCGCTGGGTTTTTGTAAGGTCAAGGTTGTTAAACACCGAGTCCAACATCTCCACCAACATGGTTTTCTTGTGCTCGCTTAGAGCACGGGCATTAGTAAATAGTGCGGTCATGGCCTACCTCCATCAAAGTTTTCCAAGGAAAGGAAGGCCTTTTGGCGTTGATGCATCACATATTAAGTGACTAAGGTAAGCTACCCCACCTATCAACATTAACCCCCTGATAAATTTTTCGAACGGTTCTTCTGGCGACCACCGATAAGCTTTGACCAATCCAGCGGTAAGTAATGTCAGTACGGTTACGCCATGAAAAAACTGTCTGTGATTGGGATGACATGCAGGCTCTAAAATGTCCGGTAGTTTTCCCATTAAGGCTCCAATAACTGGAGCAATGGCAATATGATGGCTAACTGGATGCTTGTTTCTATCAAGTAAAGTGGTTGTTACGCTCACTCCAGCACCAACCAACATATGCGTCTGTGCGTTTGGCATATATTGTTATCCTTATTAATTCGGTAACATCTAAATATTCAGTTCTGTCCTATTTATTAAGGCGGAACGCTGGTCAGAAACTGGACATTGTTCAGAAAATTATTTTTATCCAAATTAATTGGGTAACATCTAAATGTGCAGTTTTGCCCTATACCTAATAAGGCGAAACTCAGGTTTAAAACTGGACAATGTCCAGAAAATTATTTTTGTCCGTCTTAGGGAGTAGCAATGAAGGACTACGACTACTACACGGTCGATGAGATTTTGCAGGCGCTGGAGTCAAATACTGATGAAGTACTAACAAGAACGACAATCTTGTCTAAGTACCTCGTAAAAAAATCAAGATTGACAGTTGAAGCTGATGAGGTATTCAACGAAGCATTAATGCGGATTCTCAGCGATACCAGGCATATGCCGAAAGATATCCCTCTTACAGTCACAATTGGTAATGTGATTCGGAGTATCTGCAACGGAATGGCTGAACGAAATCAGGAAAAGGTTTTCAAATACTCAGAATCAATTGATGGTTACAGCGAAACAATTACCGATACCACTGATGATAATGAAGACGATACTGACCCAAGATGGAGAATTTTGATGAGTATCTTTAGTCAAGATGATGGCGCTATGAGGTTTTTGGCCGCGACACAAGAAGGCCAGAATAAATCGGAAATCGTGAAGTCAGTCTTTGCCGGTGATGAAACTGCCTACGACACGACTCGTAGGCGTATTGTAAGAAACGGACAAAAGTACCTAAAGGAGGCTGGATGATGGCTAACAAAGAGATGAACAATTTACTCGAAGATATCATGATCGAGCATATTGCCAGCGCTCCCGTTAGTGAGCTTATGGCTGAATACAAGCTAACTTCTGATGAAATTCAGACGACTCAAGCGCGTTTGTTACATCGAGTGAAAGAGTGCAAACAGCAATACAAAAAAGCGAGACTTACGGCAGCCAGAACAAAGTTAGAAGCAGAAAAGAAAAAACATGAAACAGTCGATGTAATGAGCTATTTGGCGAAAAAAGGGAAAGATGCAAAGGAGGTTCTTATTGAACTTTTAATGCAACAAAAATTGCCTGAAAACCTTACTTTGGCATTTCGAGAAGGCAAAGAATTCAATGATGAAGATGCAAATCAGATCGTTGCAAACTTGATAGCTATGGGAGTGATTGAAGTTGACGATAAAGGCGATTAAGGATTTTGTCGAATCGTTATACATAGACGAATTTGCTATTTCAGAGCCAAAAGAAATAGATATTGAAGCAATTGCATATGAACATCAGGCAATCGTATTAGAAAGACCTCTAAATGGTTGCGAGGCAATGATTATTGGTGCTGGAGACAAAGCGACTATCACTGTCAATTCAGCCAGCAACACACCGAGAAAGCGGTTTTCTGTTGGACATGAGCTTGGCCATTGGTTTAAAGATCGCGGGAAAGTGGGCAACTTGTGCTCACACAGTGATATGGAGAGTCCTAGTGGTGTGTCTAAAAATCGTGAAAACATTGCCAATAGTTATGCGTCTGAACTGCTTGTGCCTAGTTACTTGTTAAAAGCTCATTTGGCAGGTAGTCGCCTCGACTTAGACTTAATGAGTTCAGTTAAGTCAGCCTTCGACACAAGCTTCATGATGACCATGCGACGTGTTATTACCAGCGATCACCATATGGGCCACTTTGTTATCTATCGTAAAGATGGAAGCCGTTATCTGTTCGACAAGAATAGTAATTTACCTGGATGTTTCTACCCAACCAATATAGCCCCAGAAGGATCTAAAATTCATGATTTGATATTCAATGGCATTAAATCTAGTCCTGGTGAAGTAGATGGTAGTGTGTGGTGCAGAGAAGGTTGGGCGGATGATGGAACAGTCCATGAACACGCCTTTCAGTACCATAACGACATGTTTATTAGTCTGGTTTGGTGGGAAGATGAAGAGCCTATTTGGCAGTGTATCAATAGTAAAGAAGGGGATAGCTGATTATAATATTTTGGTCAGACAAGTAAAAATAACCGTCTCACCGTAAACGGGATTATTACGTGCAGGCTTCAACAGGTCAATTGTATTAGTTCAGACTAGATCTGCGACGAAACTTGTATCTGTCTTGATTTGCTTGTTCAGCTCTTGCCTAATAACTACTTAAAGAATATTCTTCGGCACGATTCTGCGTAATTTCACCCCTATGCGTTTGGATAAGCTCTCCTCGCTGTCGGGGTTAAAGTCTTTGGTGACTTGCCAGGCGTTGTCGGCTTCCATCTCTTTTAGCATGGAGGCTTTTACCTCTTGGGTGATCGCTAGCGAGTTGATCACTGTGATACTTTCAGTATTCAGGTTGGCGCTACGGGGATCAAAATTGTAGGTGCCAATCACGGTGATGTGGTTATCAATGGTCATGGTTTTGGCATGCAGGCCGAATATCGGCACGGTGGCTGAGCGTTTGTACATATGCTCCGACATCACTCGTTGCCTGATTTTGGCGTCGGGTCTGAATTCATAAACTTCTACGCCGGTATCTAGCAATGCGGCTCTGTTGCGTTGATATCCGCTAAACGCTTCTAGGTTGTCGTTGGAGGCCAGACTGTTGGTGAGAATTTTAATGCTGATACCTTGCTTAACCAATTTACGCAGGAATGCTCGGTCGCTTTTGGTGGTGATTAAATAGGGTGTTTGAATCACAATGCTGTTGGTGGCGGTTTCAGCCAGTGCTACCAATTTATCGTGGGTGATGCTGCCACCACCGAGGAAATGGCTACGATCATTCTTGCCCGGCATGTCGGCCACATATTCCACGTTATCGACAAATAAAAACTTACCTTCATCCGCAAGCTGTTTGAAGGTGGCGGGTACGTCTTCAATCTCTGCCCTAATCTCTGGACTGAAATTGGCGGGGTTGCAGGCGTAGGAATGTAGCCGTGAAAATTCGGGGTTGGCTGGGGATGGCAGTTTATCAAACAGTTCGGTGATAGGAACACTGAGCTTGCTTTGCCAATACTGCTCAAAAGAGCTTTCCACTGATTTAACGGCTTTACCGGCCAGAAACACGTCTCTGTCTCTGAAGTTATATTCGTGGTCGAAACCAAAATATTCATCGGCAATATTGCGGCCACCGGTAATGGCAATTTGCTGATCAACCAGAAAGACTTTGTTGTGCATGCGTTGGTTGATGCCGTGAAAATCGGTCAGCAGTGCGGTAACCTTTTGTACGATATTCTTACCCACGTTCACGTTTGGATTGTAGATTTTAATCTCAATATTCTTATGGGCGTCTAACATTAACAGCTCATCGCCGCGTGCTTCCAACATGATGTCGTCCACCAACACCCGCACTTTAACGCCGCGTTCTGCTGCCCGTACTAAATAGTCGGTGGCAATCAAACCCACATTATCAATGGAAAAGATAAAGTATTGTACGTCAATGGTTTTCTCCGCTCGCTCGGCCAACCAAGCCCGAGACATCATCGCCTCTGTACCTTGTTCCAATACATAAACACCGGTCTTATGCTGCATTTCAGTGGCATAGGGCGCAGTAAACTCAGAGAGCGTTCGCGTGGTGCTAGTTTGTCGCACAGCACAATAATCACGATCGGATAACGGCACACTATCCGGGGTTGAGCCGCAGCCAGCAATGAGCAGCAAGATAGAAGCTAAAACGATATGGACGCAGGTTTTGTTCGACATAAGTACGGATAACAAGCAAATATATTTATGTTGGAATTGAGTAACATACTCGTTTGAGCAAATGATGTCACCGTTACGGTTAACGTGACCTGTATTAGTTCAGATGTTAATTTCTGTTGTAGTGAAAAATCAGGACAGCCACAAAATTTTATGAGTGGTTCATAGGTTCGTTATGGCTGCTCCTATTGTCATTTAATCTTAAGTCAGAGAGGTAAACGTTTTCTCTTTCATAGTCTTATATGTTTAATTGTTACACTTATGTTGTTATTGATGGTGTAAATTATTTACAAAATGTTACAAACGTAAACTTGTGTCATAGCAAAACAGATGTGAAGTTAGAGCGACTGCTTTTTATTAATCTGTAAAGTTCAAATGCTAAGGACAGTGATAATATGAACACCAAATTAATAAAGGAATTTTCGCTATATTTTTTAATTCTAATTGCAGCTATATTTTCTGGTTATGGCGTAACGCAAGTCTATGCTTGGTATAACACACCGAGCAAAGTTTTTGAGCAAAATACTGATGCCCATTTTTTAGGTACGGATAAAAAAATTGTTATATATACTACTCAATGGTGTCCGTATTGTAAGCAACTTAGAGCATATCTTAATCGTGAAAAGATTGCCTATGAAGACAGAGATATTGAAATTCATAATGAAAAAATAGACCGCCTATATGCATCGATTAATAAGGAAGCAATACCAATAATAGTACTTAAAGGAAAAGTTTTTATCGGGTTTGATGAAAAATTACTCGACTCTGAATTGAATGAGTTATCACCTCAAAACTGAAGTAACTACAAAAAGGAATTTTTATATGAATAGTAAATTAAAAGCTTTCTTAGTTATATTTGGTCTTACATTAGGTTTCGGTATTAATAATGCAATCTCAGCCCCAGATGCAGGTTCATGCGAAACATTAGGGAAAATCTGTGCTGAGGATCCTAGTTCATCAGCTTGTGCTTTATATAATGGAGTATGTCAGATCTGTAGGGTAGACCCAACGGCTTGCTGATAATTAGTAAGAAATGATACTTTAAAGTTAGTTTTAGACGTCTACGAGGTGATATAGTTTAAAACTAACTTTTTATTTTAATAATGAATAATAAAAACATATAAATTACATTGGTTAGGTTATGTTTTCATATTCTAATCAGTTTAAACTTTTATTCCCCCTGTAGAATCCAAATGACTATTTAAGCGGAAACACGGTTTAGTGACTGTGGCCAGGATATCTTTCCCTGAGGTGGCGGCTTGTTGGTGCGATATCTCGATGCTTTTTATTGCTTTTTATTATAACAATCAGGATGTTCGCTGACGTATAAATTGTTTGGGGGTGACGTGTGCAATATTGTTGCACTCTCGCGTCATATGGGCTTGATCAGCAAAGCCTTGTGCCAGTGCTAGCTCTGCCAGTGACATGTAGGGCTGTGCGCGCAACTGTTCTAATGTCTGTTTAACTCGCACGATGCGCTGATACTGTTTCGGCGTAATGCCGAGCCATTTCTGAAACAACCGTTCGCGTTGCCGTAGGCAGAGGGTCTCCGGTTGTTGATGAATAATATGACCAACATCCTGTGGTTTGCTCTGAATGATCAACGTTCGACACCAACGATATAAGGTGGCAATTCTGGCCGCTGGTGAACGCTCGGTTTTAAGCTGCGTAAAGGTATCGAGTGCAGACGCCTTAAGCGGATGATCGTCTTCAATACGCAGCGGCTTATCCATGCGCTCACCAAGCAACTGATAGCTCACAGCGGGATGAAAACGGACACCAGCCACAAGCGATCCAGGTGGCAAAACCACTTGATGCGCCAATGTACTAACCGGTTGCAACACCACGCCTGGTGTCAGCCATTCGTTATCCATCTGCACTTGCTGCTGCAAGATGAAAATGATCCCCGCCCCAGCATCGCTGAGTAACTGTTTACGCACTGCTTGTTCTGTTGCAGGCATAACAGAAACTGACCAGATAGCCTGGATCTGGTCAGCTAAAAATCCCCGTGGTTTGAAGATCTTAAAATTTATATCCAAACAGGCATTCCTTCGTGACAATTACTTGGGTTGGTACAAGCCCACTGCTGGTTTAAACACTTTTACTATACGGTTCCAGCTATTAATGGCATTGATCGCCAGCGTTAAGTTCACCATAGCTTTATCACCAAAGGTATTCAAGGTGAGCTGGTAAGCTTCATCTTCCACCGGTTGACCTGCGGTTAGTTGTTCAGCTAAAGCCAAAGCTACACGTTCGGCATCACTGTAAAATGGCATATCCTTCCAAGCACTCAGTCCCCAGATACGTTCGGGTTTCTCGCCCATTTTTAGCGCGTCTTTGCTATGCATATCAATACAAAAGGCGCATTGATTAATTTGCGACACACGTAACTTGACCAGCTCCCAGATGGTCATATTCATGGTGTCCGATTGGCGAAACTGCTCGTGGAAGTACGCTTCCTGCGTGTACAAAATGTCCATGGCCTTCGGTGCGATATTGATGTAATTGATGCGTTTTGACATAGCCTTTCTCCTCTGTTTTTTAGAGCATAAGGAAGGAGACAATCAAGATATTGAATATTTCCGACATCCTGCGATCGAAGGTGAATGTGCGGTTGTTCTCGAAATATAAAAACGCCGCCTTTGCGGGTGCGGTAGATTGGTGTGCTCAGTTCCTGTCTTGGGTGAGCATAGATAAGCGGTCCCGTTCCATATCAATGTAGATAATTTTGAACGAGTTCATCGTACTTGCCAGAGCGTTTCAATTTATCCAAGGCTTGTTGCCATTGAGCAATTTCATCATCTGAGTGGTCTTTTGAAAAAGCGATATATCCGGCATTTTTTTGAACCATAACGGGTGTTTTGCGGATTTGTTTATAGGTGAGATGAGCCTCAACCATCAGAGTATTGACCAAGGAGTCACTGATTGGAACCAAATCTATCCGCCCCATTGCCAGCATCTGTAAGCAAGCGACCCAACTATTGTTTGCAAAAATGTTTTTAAAGCCTAGCGCAAGCAAGTTCTCATGTTGAGAGGTTCCGCGAAGAACGCAGATCCCAGATACATTTTTAGCTTGATCAAAATCGGTGACGGGCTTTGATTGATTAACTGATTCATAGAAATAGACATTATCAACTTGGAGTGGGCCTACCCACTTATACAGTGCCTCTCTTTTTTCGGTTCTTGCGATATTAAATAACGCTTTTCTTTTCTTTTTAAGCGCTAGCTGACCTCGTGCGAATGGCACTATTTGGAATTGAACCTGGTGATCTACAAGAAGCATCATTTCACGAACAAGCTCCACATTGAACGCTCGCCTGCCACCATGCTTTAGACCGCGCAATTCACCATGTTCGTCAATATAAACCTTGCCTTCGACACTATGGGTCAGAAATTCGGTAGTTTCTGCCAGCGCGTTATTGTAGAAAGTGATGGTTAAAACAAGGAAGACGTAGCATAACCAATTGAAATTACGTCTCATCTCCCAGTTCTCCCATCGTGCCTACACTTAAGGAGCTGCATTTTCACTGTAGCTCTAAATCGCTTGTCGATAGATCCATCAGTCGTTTGATTAACACTATAGTATAGAGTAATAAAACACGCTTCCTATGATGCGACAACCAACTAACTAACGGCTATCTAGCCGTGCTATATCAAATTTTTTCGTCTTATATGAGAGTTAAATCGTCTCAGCCAAGATGACGTGAATATACGTTAAACCACTATGAAATCATTTTTTTACTTACTTTTTTATGCCTGAAATCTCAGTTATCGGATGGTTTTTGCTAAATCACTGCCATTAATTGTAAAATGCTGTCTTAACTTTATGATGCCAGAGAATAAAACGCTGCTGTGGTAGCCAATTTCGCAGTGGCTGGTATCTATTTTTTTGTTTGCTACCAGAAGTATAGAGAACTGATTGATGAGTGATTTACCAAATTGCCCGAGTTGTGATTCCAGCTATACCTATGAAGACGGCAGCACTCTGGTGTGCCCGGAGTGTGGTCATGAATGGATTGTGGGAGAAGTGGTTGAGCAGGATGATGGGCTGGTAGTCAAGGATGCCAATGGCGCGTTGTTGACGGATGGCGATACCGTTACTGTGATTAAAGACTTAAAAGTGAAAGGTAGCTCATTGGTGGTTAAAGTGGGCACTAAGGTGAAAAATATCCGTTTAGTTGAAGGTGACCATAATATCGATTGTAAGATTGATGGCATTGGCGCGATGCAACTTAAATCGGAGTTTGTCAAAAAAGCTTGATGGCCTGTTTGGGTGGCGCAAGTTGTGATGCAGGCAAAAATGCTATTGCGGTGGAACCGACCCGCACTGGCCTGCTGCAATTCACCTGAATTTGCGCGCGGGAGCGAGATGGCAACATGACAGGCGCTTGTGGTAATCCTTGCCCATCCATCTGGCTCCCGATACATCAGCCTCATTGCCGATAACGGTAAACGTTATTCAGACAGCAGTTCGTCTGTCAGTCGGCGGTTTTCATCCACCAGTTTTTTATGCTGGGTTCTTAGCTCGACATAGTCGGCGTTACCGGGCTCGGCTAAATGTTCTTCTTCCAGCATATGAATGCGATTGGCAATACTTCTGATCTGGGCACTATTGGCGTCAATTTTAAGTTGTATTTCCGCTGCGAGCATAAATCCTCCTTTCAATCCTAACCGTCCAGTCTTCTAAGCATAGACGACTTTGCCTCAGGATTACGCTTGATTGATAAAGCGTTTTTGTTTCAGAGAGATATATTACATATCAGCGACGTTTTCTGCCGCTGAGACTACACTTAGAGAGTGTCAGCCACACTTGGATAAAAGGTTATTCAGGTTATGTTGTGGGATTTTTAAATATGGCTGGTCAGAATGAATCGAAGAGGGAGTGCCGTGACACACCATGAAAATCACCGTTCCCACCGTATTGGTTGGTTGCGGGCATCAGTGCTTGGGGCCAACGATGGCATTGTTTCAACTAGCAGTCTGATCATTGGCGTGGCTGCGGCCAATACCACCACAAGTGAAATTATGCTGGCGGGGTTAGCTGGACTAGTGGCCGGTGCCATGTCGATGGCAGCGGGGGAATATGTGTCGGTA
This sequence comes from Shewanella fodinae, assembly GCF_014651955.1. GTDB lineage: Bacteria > Pseudomonadota > Gammaproteobacteria > Enterobacterales > Shewanellaceae > Shewanella > Shewanella fodinae. The sequence continues at coordinate 90,279 of NZ_BMXW01000010.1, forward strand.
AGCTCACAGTCGGATACCGAGAATGCGGACCTAGCGCTTGAGCGACAATCATTGGCCGAAGATATTGAATCTGAGAAACAGGAACTGGCAAAGATCTATGAAAAGCGCGGTGTGACCCCTAAGTTGGCCTATCAGGTGGCGGAACAGTTAATGGAACATGATGCGCTGGGGGCTCATGCTCGGGATGAAATAGGCATTACCGAAGACAGCAAGGCGCAACCGATCCAGGCGGCACTGTCATCGGCCGCCACTTTTACTGTCGGGGCTATGCTGCCCTTATTGGTTGCTTGGTTTGCGCCATTGACGCAACTCATTACTCTGGTGGCGCTCGCTTCGCTTGTGTTTTTAGCGCTGCTTGGCAGTATAGCCGCAGTGACTGGCGGCGCGCCGATCGGGCGGGCCTGTGCCCGAGTCACCTTTTGGGGGGCCATGGCAATGCTACTAACTGCTGTAGTAGGGCACTGGTTTGGGGTGACGGTATAAGGCATGGGTAACCCGCCGTCAATGTGGGCGTTTTTAGTTTGCCTGCACAAAGGCGACGCCATGTTTACCCTGTTTTTTAATCTGGTACATGGCTTGATCCGCTAAGTTGTAGAGTAAGTTGAACCCGGTGTAAGGTGTGGTGAACTGGCAGACCCCGATGCTGAAACCTATGTTGGCGACACCATTTTCTAAGGGGATGGCGTGTTTGCCCCATTCCAATAAGGTTTCGACGAAGGTATTGAGGGTTTGCCGTGATGTTTGATGCGACAGTAATACAAATTCATCGCCCCCCATGCGTGCCACCAAGGTATGGTCTGGGGCAATCTCACTGAGTCTTCTGGCAACCTGAATTAGCAGTGCATCACCGGATCTGTGACCTAACTGATCATTTACCGCTTTAAAATCATCCAGATCGATAAAAATCAGTGCTGCATTTTGAGGGGCGTCTGCCTGATTCAGTGCATGGAATTCCTGCTCTAACTTGGCGCGATTGAGTACCCCTGTCAGTGGGTCGCTACTGGCAAGTTTTGCCAGCTCTAGTTCATAGCGTTTTTCCTGAGTGATGTCGATATGTGTGCCCATCATCCGCAACGGCTGCCCTTGCGAGTCAAACTCGACCACGCGTCCCCGGTCAGATACCCAGCTATGACTGCCATTTTTATGCAGCATACGGTGAACTACTTGATAGGAGCTGGTTTTGCCAGATAGGTGATCTTCCAGCGCACCGACGACTTTCTGATAATCATCTGGATGTAACTTGCTTTTCCAGATATCAACGGTTGCTTCCAGTTCCTGCGAGCTATAGCCCAGCATCTGGCCCCATTCCATATTGAAAATCGTCAGCTTGCCGGTTGGCACATGTTGTTCCCACAAGCACAATCCAGTGCCATCCAGAGCCGCATTTAGCTTCTCTTCAAGGCGTTTGTTTTCGCGTTGCAAGCGCCGATTTTCCTCTATCAGCTGCTCAAGCTTTCGTTGATGCTCGTTCATAAATCGGGCTTACGGATTGCTCTTGGATTGAACTGCCACAACTATACCTTAGCTGCTTACGCTAAGACAGGGGCGATACCGCCCCAGCATGACTGTTGGGGCGGTTTGGTGACGTTAATAACCTTTTTTCAGTTTGCGCGAAACCGTGCTGACAGTTTTGACCATACGGCCAAACTGTCGATCCTGGGCATGCCGTTGCTGCAGTGACGCACTATTATGTGCTTGCTCGGCAAGCAGTTTCAGGTAGTTGCTCAGTCGCCTCGGTTCCAGTTCTCCGGTGGCTATGGCTTGCTGAATGGTGCAGCCGGGTTCGCTTTGATGCTGACAGTCGTTAAAACGGCACTGTTGCGCCAACTGTTCAATATCGGCGAATGTCTGTCTTACGCCAGTTTCACACTCGGTGAGCTGTAGCTCGCGCATCCCTGGCGTGTCGATAAGCACGGCACCACTTGGCAGAAAGTGCATGGTTCTCGCTGTGGTGGTGTGACGTCCTTTACTGTCATCTTCACGGATGGTGGCAGTTTTCTGAATATCGTAACCTAGCAGGCTGTTGACCAGCGTGGATTTACCGACACCGGATGAACCCAACAACGACAGCGTTTGCCCGGCGCCGCAGTAAGCCAATAAACTCGAACAACTGTCTTTATCGAGTGCATTGACAGTTTCTACCTGCAAGAATGGGTCGAGTGCTTGTACTGCCTGACGTTTATCTTCAACATCCGCACATAAATCTTGCTTAGTTAGCACCACTACAGGCGTAACTGTTGCTTCATGTGCCAGTGCTAGGTAGCGTTCAATTCTGCTCAGATTAAAATCTTGATTGAGCGAGCAAACAATGAATAAGGTATCGACATTCGCCGCAATGAGCTGCTCAGTGACTCTCGTGCCAGCAGCTTTGCGTTTGAACAGTGATTTGCGCTCCAACAGACGTACAAAATGTTGTTGCTCATCCAGCAGTAACCAGTCGCCTAGCGTCATTTCTGGCAAAGCTGAATTGGCGTGGAGTGTCAACGTGCCTTGTATCGTGTGTAATAGATAGCCATTTCTGTGATGTCCACAGACTCTGGCAATGCTGGCGTGTTCCAGTTCTTCTAGGTGGAGCTGTTGTTGAAAAAAAGCTTGCCATCCCAGTCGGTTAATAGAAATTGCTGAACTCATATGCATTCCTTACGCGCATCATAATGATGAGCGCACATCAGCGAATGTTGAGGGAACTATAACTAGCAGTTGTTGAAAAACTGCAACAAGATTGGTTGGTGTTCCCGGTCGAGAATACACCGGGCAAATGGGGCAAGCAGCAGGATAAAACTAAACGATATCTACTCAGACACCTTTGCCGGGTGGGTCAGTAATACAATCATCAAGATCTCCTTTCAGTGCCTAATTAACCGACCAAAGCATAGCAGAAGTAAGATACAGCGGGTATAGGCGCGATCACAATCTTTGCGAGCCACCCATTTCTGATGTTACTGCCCACTTGCTAGATGCCATAGCAATACAATAAATGCTGTTGCCAGCAACACACCATTCATCACCAAGATAGTTAGTGATCTAGATTGGCGCATTGATTCTTGTAATCCCGAGTAGGGCGTCTAGTTAAAGCCATCAACAGTGTTCCTATCATCGTGGCAATTCCCATACAGATAAAGCCACTATTGGCTAATAGCTGCTGAAAAATATCCAGTGTTGTCAATGTCATAAATAGCAAGTGGCTGCATGAACCTGTATTAGCTCTGTATACTCGCAGACAGCAGACATCTTACAAATATTGCTGTAACCACTGTTTAAACTGCCCTTTGGGCAATGCGCCAGAGATGCGGGCGATTTCACGGCCATGATGGTATACCGCCAGTGTTGGAATGGAGCGGATCTGCAAGCGGCCAGCCGTCATCTGATTATCTTGCGTATCAAGTTTGACAAAGGTCGCTTGCGTCGCCATTTCAGCAGCAACATCACTGAATACCGGCGCAAACTGACGGCATGGACCACACCAGGGGGCCCAGAAATCGACCACGACGGGCAGGTCGTTTTTGTCGATAAAGCGCTGGAAGTTTTGGTCAGTAGCCATTATCGGATGTGCGCTGATAAGTAGATTACGGCATTTGCCACACAGTGGCTGAGCGCTAAGTTTGTCGGCAGGAATACGGTTAATTACCCCACAATGTGGGCATACCAGTTGAACGGCGGTTGTTTGACTCATGACAACTCCAAAACACGCTTGAAATAGATACTACGAAATATATGAGATTTTTTGCATGTATTTTCAAGGGTGCCAACAGCAGAATAGGTGATTATTTTTCGACAGAGTCGTTATTGATAACGGTAAAGGAAAAATTTGTACTGACTCTGTTTTAAAAAGAAAATTCTTTCTTACATTGAGTCAGTTGAGTGAAATTTTTATCATAAGGTCATTATCCACTTTGGAATAACACCATGGAACTTGATAAAACAGATAAAACGTTGCTGCAACTGCTACAACAGGATGCCACCTTGTCGTTGAATGCATTGGCAGAAGCGGTAAATCTGACCAGTACACCGTGCTGGAAACGCTTAAAACGCCTAGAAGATGCCGGGGTGATTAACAAGCGTGTCGTATTGTTAGATCCAGAAAAAGTCGGACTGGAACTGACCGCGTTTGTAATGGTGAAGATCAACGATCATTCCCACGAATGGTATGTGCGTTTTGTCAACGCCGTCACCGAATTTCCTGAAGTGATGGAATTCTATCGTATGGCCGGTGAATATGATTACATGATGAAGGTGCTGGTGACTGATATGAAAAGCTTTGACGAGTTTTATAAAAAACTCGTCAACTGTGTTGCGGGGATCTCGAAAGTGACATCAACGTTTGCCATGGAATCGCTGAAATACACCACAGCGCTATCGTTATAAGTTACAACGCTTTTTGTACCATGATATCGAGGATCTGCTGGTCAGTATGGCTCATGGCACCGTTAGCCAATGCTGACAGATTACGAATGGAGCTATCAACATCATCGGCGACTATACCTTCCTGACCGGTGACGTGGATATTATCAATTGCCATTAAGCTGGACTTCACTGCGGAACCTGCGGAGGAGGATACTTTCATGGCACAGGCATTTTTAGCGCCATCGCAGATCACGCCCGCCACATCACCAATCATACTGCTGACGGCATAGCTGATCTGTTGATAATCGCCACCCAGTAGATAGGTGATCCCGGCAGCCGAACCCATAGCGGCAGTGGTCACGGCACATAATGCAGATAGTTTATGCTGGTGCTGCTTAATGTAAATTGCCAGTAGATGCGACAACATCAATGCCCGCAATAACTGTTCGTGGGACGATTGCAGATATTCAGCTGCCACTACTACTGGCATCGTCGCAGCAATGCCTTGGTTGCCAGAGCCAGAATTGCTCATAGCGGGTAACATAGCGCCACCCATACGCGCATCTGACGCCGCAGCAGAACGGCTGATCACATCGGTGAGTAGACCACCACTGAGCAAGCCGCGGGCCACATGGCGTTGCAATGTCGCCCCTACTTGTAAACCGTAGTCGGCATTGAGTCCTTCCTGTGACAGTGCTTCATTGAGTTGTTTCGCCCGTTCAATAAATGCTAGTCGTTGTAGTGGCACTTCGGTAATGAATTGATAAATATCCTGCACCGTTGTTTGTGATGGCAACTTGGGCATATTGCTGTCGGGCGCAGTGCTACTTGGCTGTTGTTGTCGGAAGGTGGTGATCCCGTTTTCTTCAATGGCTACCACGTTGGTGTGGGTATCTGCGATAGTGACGCGAACCCAGCGCTGCTGGGCAAACAGCGTCACCTTGGCAAATAATGCGCGCGATGTATCTGCGACAGTTATTTTAACTTTACCTTTTTCTATTAAGGTCTTAGCAGTATTTACTTTAGCATCGTTGAGCGTATGAAACACTTCCAGTCCGGCATCGGCATCGCCGCCGATGGCGCCAGCGGCCGCCGCAATTGCCAGCCCTGTCATACCCGTGCCTGGCACTCGTACGCCCATGCCATTTTTCATCAGGTTGGGTGATACTTCGGCTTGAATCGATTCTGGAGCCCCTTGCAATTTGCTGCGGGCAATGGCGGCGGCCAGCCCAACTGCAACCGGTTCTGTACAACCCAGCGCCGGGATGACTTCGGCCTTAACCGTATTGATAAACAGGTCCCATAAATCAGTATGCATTCTTACGGCTCTCGTTAAATTGGATGCCACCAAGATAGCGGGATTACTGGAGAATAGCCTTGCTATTTATGGGCCGTAAATGGTTATTTGGGGAAAATATTTCTTCATGTTGTATTATTAGTAAAATTTTATTCTTACATTTCCGTCTGTTCTGATGTGGATTGCGTTTTCACTACGCTAAATTTCAAAAGTGTTAGCTGCCGCGGCATGACTGAGGAAATTTCCGGCAAAACCTTTACCTATATCAATTCTCCAGATGCGGTAACTGCGTAGACTGATGCTGCTTCTGTAGAAGCAATTTATGTGTCCGTGAGATTTAGTTCCTCTTTTGCACTGGCGCCTCTGTTCATCAATCTCGGATGACAGAACGGGTATATCTGCCCCTTCCTTATTGGTGGCAGCATTCGTCAGCAACAGCAGAGCACGCCGGACCAACCCAATGGCAAACCAACGGTTAACCGATGGCTGGCGGGATATTGGTCTGATTGGTCGAGCGAACTGCACCTTATTTTGCTGCTTTCTGCACGGCTCCCCATCCCAGTTAATCCAATTTTGCCAAGTGTACGCCGCAAGCTTATCGGTATTGCGGTTCCCCAACTGACGGCGATGAGTTGCATTAAGTTAGGGGATTATTGGTGGCGCAAAAACAACAACTGGAGTGTGGCATGAGCGAAAATTATCGACAGATGTGGACTGAACTTGGCCTCGACCTCAAGGCCCATGATGCCTTGTTAGGCGTATTGTCTGAGGCGTATCAGAATATCTTCATGGCGCAGGACAACCGTCCAGAAGCCATGAGTTACTTTGACTTTGTGATGAGCGAAGTCCATGGCCTGCGTATTAAAGAGCTACTGGATGAGAAAGCCGCAGGACGCAAGATCATCGGCTCTTACTGTGTATTTGTGCCAGAGGAAATTGCGCTAGCGGCCAACGCCACCTTGATTGGCCTGTGCACCGGTGCTGATTTTGCCACCGAAGAAGTGGAAAAATACTTACCACGCAATACCTGTGCCCTGATTAAATCTGCCTTTGGTTTTAAACTCGGGCGGGTGTGCCCATACCTGGAAACTACTGACATGGTGGTGGGGGAGAACACCTGCGACGGCAAAAAGAAAGCCTACGAGTCCTTCAAAGATATTATTAATAATCTGTATGTGATGGATCTACCGCAGGTGAAGTCAGCTAACGGTAAAGCGTTACTTAAGGCTGAATATGTCAGGTTTAAAGAAGCCGCAGAACAACTGACAGGGGTGCAGGTGACTGCCGAGTCATTGCAGGCCGCCATCAAGTTAGTGAACGCCAAACGGGCGGCAATGCAGCGCTTATATCAGCTGCGGGCAGCAGATCCTGCGCCCATATCAGGACTTGATGCCTTGTTGGCAAATCAGGTGTTTTTCTATGATAACCCAGAACGTTTCACTGCATCGGTGAACAAGATCTGTGATGAGCTGGAACAGCGTATCAAAGATAATACGGGGGCTTTCCCTGCAAAAATGCCACGGATTTTGGTCTCTGGCTGTCCACAAGCTATGCCGAACTGGAAACTGCCCGCCATTATCGAAACTTCGGGGGCCGTCATTGTGGGCGAAGAGTCCTGTGTGGGAGAACGCGGTGTCCGTAATCTGGTGGATGAATCTGGCACTACCGTTGACGAAATGCTGGATGCTATTGTTGAGCGTTATTTCAAAGTGGACTGCGCCATCTTCACGCCCAACTGTGACCGTTTGCAGCATATTGAGCAGATGGCGAAGGCCTACAACGCTGACGGCGTTATTCACTATGGTTTACAGTTCTGTACTCCGTATCTGATGGAGTCCATGCCAGTGCAAAAAGCCTTGGAACAGAAGAATATTCCCTGTTTGCGCATTGAAACGGACTACAGCATGGAAGATATGGGGCAACTTAAAACCCGCGTCGAAGCCTTTATTGAACAGCTGAAATAGTGGGAGGGTCTGTGCGCGGTTTCGCCGGAATTGATATCGGATCTCGCTCAATAGAGTTGGTGTTGGTGGACGACGCTGGTCAGGTGCAGCAACGTTTGCAGGCTGACACAGGTTTTGACCCTATGGCCGAAGCTAAACGGATGTTGGCGCAGGTAGAGTATCAGCAGATTATGGCAACGGGTTATGGTCGTAATCTGTTTGAGATCTCGTTTGATGCCACCACGGTGACAGAGATAAAAGCCCATGCGCGCGGTGCCAGAGCCTGTTTCCCAACAGCAGAAACAGTATTGGATATTGGCGGTCAGGACAGTAAGGCAATTGCGTTGTTTGCCACTGGCAAAGTGAAAAAGTTCGAGATGAATGATCGCTGCGCCGCTGGCACCGGAAAATTTCTGGAGATAATGGCGAAAGCACTGGGCTTCAGTTTAGCTGAATTCAGCGAACAAGCGCTGGCGGCAACCAGTGATATCAATATTTCCAGCATGTGTACGGTATTTGCTGAGTCAGAGGTAACGTCGCTAATTGGTCGGGGACAGGACCGTCAGGCGATTGCCAGAGGCTTGCATCAGAGTGTGGTCAGGCGGGTAAAAACCATGCTCAACCGGGTCTCAACCGACGGTGACATTGTGTTCACCGGTGGCGTTGCAAATAACGCCTGCATGGTACAGTTTCTGGAAGAAGCGTTGCAACGTCAGGTATTGGTGCCACCACAGCCACAGTTCATCGGTGCCTATGGTGCTGCATTGTTAGCTGCTGGGCTTGATTAATGTCACTGTTAGCTAGTAGCTGAAGCATTGTGAGCCAAAGATTGCGGTCTCAATGCGAGACCGCATTCATACTCATTTTGCTGCAGTTCCCATCGCCCACGGTAATAGTTCATCAACAATGTGTTGATTGGCGGGCACGGCGATCCCTAAACTTTTTGCCATATCTACGACGGCTCCGCTGAGCCAAGGCAGTTCCAGTCGTTTGCCACGATCCAGGTCGATTTTCATCGAGGAAGGCATATCTTCTGGTAGGGTATCCGTGAACAGTAGTCGCTGTTCGGCAAATTCTGGATGAAAGGCAATGCCTTTGGCCTGAGCAACATTGACGACTTCCTGCATAGCGGTGAGCAGCAATTGCCGCTTTTCTTTGTCGCTACGGATGGGGCCTATGGTGGTGCGAAACAGCGTAGTGGTGCCGGAAAAGCCCACTAGAAATACAAACTTTTCCCAGATCCGCAGTGTAATGTCGTCGCTAAGTTCTGTGTCAATACCCGCCAACTGGCAACTGTGCTGAAAAGCTTCACACCGGGCCGAAGTAGCTTGGCCGTATTCACCGAATGCCAATTTTTGTAACTTACCGCCGTGATGGATGACCCCAGGCTCGGCGATAGAGGCAGCAATATAACTGACACCGCCGATGATGTTTTGCGCAGGAATGTAGCGCTTTAACATGTCATCTTTCTGAACGCCGTTTTGTAGTGACAGGACTGCGGCATCACCGTTAATTAATGGCTGCAGTTGCGCCGCAACATCCTCCGTGTCCCACAACTTTACTGCCACTATGTAGAGATCTGCGGCTCCGGCCTTAGCGGGATGATCCACCGCTTTAACCTCGGGTAACCACACATCGCCCAACGGACTGTTAATTTTCAATCCTTGCTGTTGCATCGCTTTGAGGTGCGCGCCGCGGGCGACAAAGGTGACATCTTCGCCTGCTGCCGCAAGTCGACCACCAAAGTAACCACCCACTCCACCAGCACCAATGACTGTGATTTTCATCGCTATCCTTCCTCATTACTCAGGGCATCCAAGAGACATGCTATGGTGACACTATACCCGAAAACTTTCTACTTGCTTGCTAAGCTGCTGATATAATTCGGAAAGGTGATTTGACTGTTGCTGTACCTGCGCCGACATGGTGCGCACGCTGTCGGTTTGTTCTTTCAGTGATACCAGATTTTGGTTGATATGGTTGGCAACAGTAAACTGCTCTTCGGTAGCTTGCGCAGTTTGCTCTGCCATGCCTTGTACATCATCGAACGATGACTTCAGTGTATTAAAAATACGGATCACTTCGCTGAAGTTTTCAACGGTATTGTCGGCATTGCCACGGCTGTTGTGAATAGCTTGAGATGATTGCTGCACACTGCGGCGTAAGCGTTCAATCATAGATTCAATCTCGTCGGTACTGGCTTGGGTACGTGTGGCGAGCACCCGTACCTCATCTGAAACGACCGCAAACCCTCGGCCCTGTTCTCCGGCTCTGGCAGCTTCGATGGCAGCATTGAGCGCCAACAAATTAGTTTGTTCGGCGATTTTGCGGATCACTTCCAATACTGACGCAATGGCGTCGGAACTCTGCTCTAATTCGGCGGCACTTCGCTGTGCCGTTTCAATGTCGCTTACCAATGCTTCAATGGCGTTATTGGCCTGATTAACCACGCTGATACCTTCATTGGTCAACTGACTGGAGTTGTTGGACTCAGCCGCCGTGCCTTTGGCAAGCTCGGCCATTTGCTGGTTCGACATACTCATTTCACTGCTGGCGCTGACAATGGAATCGGACGCATTTACCAATGCAGATGTGATATTGCCTGCTTGATCTGCCACCTGATTCATCAGCTGCGTGGTATCACCCAACGCGGCCGATTGGCTCTGGATATTGAGGATGATATTGCGCAGGTGTTCAACAAAACCGTCAAACTCCTTAGCGAGATCGCCTAATTCATCTTTAGCACTGGAATTGATACGTTGGGTTAGATCGCCATCACCTTCAGCAATTTCCCGGATTCGCTGGGTCATGTCGTTAACATTTTGAGTTAGCCGCAACGGCACAAAATAGCCGAACAGCAAGGCGATAATAAAGGCGATGCCAATAATTACCATGGCAATTCTCTGATAACTATCGATGGTCTTTTTGACTTCTTCTTTGGCGGTACGGGCGTGTTGCCGTATCGCTTCGCCAGCCTCATCCAGTGCTTGGCGGATATCTGCAAAACTGACATCGGCAGCCTTCTGTTCACCGCTTAGTTGTTGCTGCTGTTGTTGGGTGCTGTTCATCAACTGGCGGCAATCTTTCAGCCAGTTCGCCAGCAATAGATCGAACTTTTCGTAAGGCGCCGCGAGTTGCGGTTCGCGGATTAGATAGCTGCGATAGTTGTGAAAACGCTGTAGGACTTGCGCCGCATTCTCTTCGAAATCCTGTTTATTTTCGCTGGATACGCCAGTGCCGTTGATGAATTTCAATAACGCCAAGCGTGCTTGATAAATATCGCGATCGGCATTGAGTACCTCGGAGATAGCTTCTACGTATAGGTTCAAATCTTGCTGCTGTTGTACTTGGGGATCGCGAGTATGTTGTCTGAGGCCATCTCCGGCGTCGTTGAGCATCTCTCTGATGGCCTGAAATTGTTGCTCCAGTTGCTGCAGACCGTCACTTTGTTCAATCTGTACTTGGCCGGATTGGATAAGCGTTTTACTGGCCGCTAACCATTTGTCGTAGAGGCTATCAAACCGCTGAAACGGGTTAATGATCTCTGGTTCATCAGCAAGATATTCGCGAAATTTATTGAAGCGGTCATGTACTTGCTGAGCATTTTCGTTAAAGTCGTTGAGGTTATCTTCAGTTTTCCCCTCACCGTGCAGCAATTTTTCTCTGGCAATGCGTGCCTGGTATAAGTCCCGGTCGGCATTTAACACTACCGATACCGCTTCGAAATAGTGCTCAGCCTGCTTGCGGATGGCTTCGTTTTGCACCTTGGTCATCAACAGCATAAAGCCGAAGAGTCCCACCAGAATCACTGCCAAAAATGCAATCGGCAATATTACTTTAAATCTGATTGAATGAATGCGCATCATGGCCTACTGATATCCATATCCAAGTTAAACGTCCGTTTAGCAGTCTAGGAAAAGTTCAGCAATCTTGCCAACTTATCCACTTATTTGTTGGTGTGAGTTGAGAATGGTCGTTGCACATTGGCTATTTGTCGTGATGTGATAGATATGCGCGGCAAGGTCGTTTTAACCGATAATTGTGCTGGTGGCTGACAGATTTACGGCGCAGTTGCGGTTACCATGTTGCGGACATTAACTGCTTGATGAGATGCAAAATATGGCATGTGAAGAGTGTTTTGGCACCATTTTCAGGCGCAAACTCGGACGTTGCACCACCTGTATGTGGCAATTAGCGCTGTTGTCAGCCATCTGCTGGCCGTTATGGTACTGGTTGTATCACACTACGCCGCGCACGGTGAATTCTATCGCGTTACTGTTTTTCTGCGGTGCTTTCTCTGGGCTATTGCTACTGCATTTGTTGGTGTTAACTTACCGTCGGCTGCGTGGCCGACGCTAAATGTCTAAGGTTGTCGCCAGCCTGCGCCGTTGCTTAAAGGGGCACTAGGCCCCATTGCTAAACTATTTGATAGGCAGATAGACATCGGTCAGCAGCTCACATTCGTCCACTTCATGGACGAAATTTATCCAGTGGAAGAAACAGGGAAAGTCACGTAACTCCTCACCGCTGTCTGGAAGCCATTCTCGATACAGCTGATAGACGGTATTTGCTATGGTGTCATGACTGCCATAGTGGCGCGCTATGGCACAGCGACCGCCAGGAATGACTCCGGCAATAACGCCAAACTCATTGTCTGGTATCGCCGATGCTTTAATTGTGCCGCAGATATCCAGCCGGAAATCTTCAGGTGCCACAGTATTGGGGTCGCTGTACGGAATGCCAAAGGTCTCGCTTGAAGCAATAGGTGACAACCCCGTTTGTTTGCGCCAGGCAATAAACTTGGCGGCACTGTCCAGTACTTGTTGTGGCGCACCACGGTGTTGCACATACGCGATATGCGTCGCGGGAAAATCTACAATTTTTACGTTCAAAATCATTTCCTCTCTAGGGATGGAGGGTAACTGCAACACACTATGCCAGTGCTGCCAGTTAGGTTGGTTCCTGAATTGGGAGGGAGTCTGTACAAAACTGCTTTTAAACGCACGAGTAAAGGCTTCACTACTGCTGAAGCCTGTTTCCAACGCAATATCAATAATCTTGTGTTGTTCAAATGCCAGCCGGAATGATGCGCACCGCAATTTAGCCAACTGCATGTAGCGCGTCGTGCTCAATCCCATAAACGCCATAAACACCCGGTGAAAATGAAATCTGGAACAGGCGGCAATATCGCTCAGTTGTTCTGCGGTTAGCTCATCATCCAGATGCTGCTGAATATATTCACATACCCGCAGGATGCTTTGTTGATGTCGTTCACTGAGTACTTTCATGCGGCTTCCCTCTTCAGAAACTGCGGCCAGTGTGCCAGTTGCCTGAAAGCAATACCTGATTGATATTGCGCATTTTCCCAAGCTGTAGTCGAACGCATCGCATCCCCAAATGAAAAAAGGACAATCGACAGCGCAAAGTTAATCCTGTTGTGGTTAAATAGTTAATTCGTTTCATATGGTTAACATTTTATGCCAGCTGAACCATTGTTAACATGTTCGGCGTAACAACAGGCGCAGGGATTAAGCCCCGCAAGAAAAAAGGAAGTGGTAATGGCGATTCAATATAGTACTCCTGCAAATTTTAGCGTGGCTAAACTGGTGCCACTGTTGGTGATCATTTTGCTGGTCGTTATAGGTTTTGGCAGTTGGTTTACGGTGGATCAGGGGGAGCGCGGGGTACACTTGCGCAATGGTAAAGTAATCGGCACCGCCGAGCCAGGTATGGGCTTCAAGCTGCCGATGTTTGATAAAATAGTAAAGATTTCCACCCAGACTCACACCGTGAGTTACCCCAAATTACAGGCGTACAGCCGTGATCAGCAACCGGCCACTATCCGCGTGTCTGTTACATTCCGCGTGCCAGAAGATAAAGTGACAGAGGTGTATGCCGAATTTAAAAGCATCGACGGCATGGTTGACCGATTAGTGGACCGCCAGGTGCCGACCCAGATTGAGAATATCTTTGGTCAGTACACCGCCATTTCTGCCGTACAGGAGCGTGTTAAATTTGTCATGGATATCAACCAGGCGTTGAAAAACTCCGTGCATGGGCCCATCGATATTACCTCAGTACAAGTTGAAAATATCGATTTTTCAAATGCATATGAAAAATCAGTAGAAGATCGTATGCGGGCTGAAGTGGAAGTTCAGACCCAGAAACAGAATCTGGAAAAAGAGCGGGTAAGTGCCCAGATTGCTGTCACTAAAGCTCAGGCCGAAGCGGATTCGCAACTGGCGCGCGCTAAAGCAGAGGCCGAAGCCATTCGCATCAAAGGGGAAGCGGAAGCGTCAGCCATCAAGAGTCGCGCTGATGCGTTGGCAAAAAATAAAGATCTGATTGAACTGACAAAAGCTGAAAAATGGGACGGCAAGTTACCGAGCACCATGTTGCCCAACAGCACCCTGCCATTTTTTGAAACGAATAAATAAGATGATGCACGTCGGAGACAGATTATGCTGTCTCCGACGAGTATCCCCCGCGTTAACTCGCAATGACTGCTTCATATTCCATGAGTTAGCTTCTTACCCCTCCTGATTTTATCTGCCCGTGCCCCTCGCTCAGTGTTGGGTTGCAGGTCATTTGGTGATCCTGATGGTTTATGTTAGGGTGAAAAAAGCAGCAGTTATGGATGTTTTTCGTCAAGTCTGCCCGCCATTCTAGGTCATTGCAGATTTTGGCAAAGCGCTACCTCAGTTGTTTTCTAAGTGATTATTGGGCACCAGCAAGGTGTCCAACACTGTCATAACTTTTGGGACAGATATCACGGGTGGTTCTTAATTTTCCGGTTCCTTCGGGAGCCTATTTCCCTTCTGTCCAGGCGGCGCATATTGACTAATCTTACGGAGAAGACGTCTATGCAGCAAAATCAGAACAACGGCTCCGCTGATGGTTTATATATTGCGCTCATCAGTATTCATGGATTGATCCGTGGGCGCGATTTAGAACTGGGGCGAGATGCCGATACCGGTGGGCAAACCAAATATGTGGTGGATCTCGCCAATGCGCTGGTTCGGCAACCTGGGGTTGCTCGGGTCGATTTAATCACCCGGCGGGTTATCGATGAACGGCTTGATAGCAGTTACAGCGAAGAGCAGGAACCGTTGGAAGCCCCTGGGGCGCAGATCATCCGCATCGACTGTGGTCCCAGACAATACATTGCCAAAGAAAAACTCTGGGAACACCTCGATACCTTTTCTGACAATCTACTGCGATTCTTTCAGCAACAGCAGCGTATGCCAGATCTGCTTCACAGCCATTATGCCGATGCTGGTTATGTGGCAACTCAGATTAGCCATGTTCTCGGGATGCCGCTGGTACATACCGGCCACTCTTTAGGCCGTGATAAACGTAAACGCCTGATGGCATCAGGTATGCCTTCGTCTGAAGTGGAACAGAAATACAATATGCAGCGCCGCATTGAAGCGGAAGAACAGGTGCTGGCCAATGCTAATCTGGTGATCACCAGTACCCGTCAGGAGATTGAATCGCAGTACGAGCTCTATGATTACTACTGTCCAGAGAGTATGCGGGTAATCCCGCCCGGCACCGATTTAAGCCAGTTTCATCCACCGCAGTTGGGAGAGGCTCAGACCCAAATTGCCAGTGCCATTCGTCGCTTTCTGGATGAACCGGATAAACCGATGATCCTGGCGCTGTCACGGCCCGATCCGCGCAAGAATATTGCCACACTGGTACGCGCCTATGGTGAATCGCCAGAGCTGCGCACCATGGCCAATCTGGTCATTGTGGCTGGGAATCGCGATGATATCCGAGAGATGAATGATGGTGCCCAAGAAGTCCTCACCGAATTGCTGGTGTTACTCGATTACTACGATCTGTATGGCAAACTGGCGTTACCGAAAAAACATCTACCCAGCGAAGTGCCTGCCATTTACCGCATGGCCGCGCGCTCTTGTGGTATTTTTATCAATCCGGCATTAACCGAACCCTTTGGCCTGACATTACTGGAGTCCGCCGCTACCGGGTTGCCCTTTATTGCCACTGAAAACGGTGGCCCGCAGGATATTGTGGAAAACTGTGAGACGGGCATTCTGGTCGATCCGTTAAGTGCCAACGATCTTGGTAAAACCATGAAAACCCTGCTGCTGGACGGTGAGCTGTGGCGCAAATTTTCCGCCAATGGCATTAAAAATGTCGCGCTGAAATACTCTTGGGATGCCCATGCCCGCAGCTATTTAAAACAGATAAAACCGCTGGTGGAAGCCCATAAACCGCAGCAATTCTCGCCGGCTATTCTACGAGCTTCTCGCTTTGCTGACCGTTTGATAGTGTCGGATCTGGATAAAACCTTGCTGAGCAACCCTACTGGCTTGCGGGAATTTTGTCAGATGCTGCGGGAGCGTCGCAAACAGGTAGCGTTTGGGATTGCCACCGCTAGAAGGCTGGATTCGGTGCTGAAATTGCTGAAGAAATATCGGATCCCCAAACCGGATATCTTGATCTCCAGTCTGGGCTCTCAAATCCACTATGGCCGCGAGTTAGAAGTCAGTACCGATTGGGAATCTCATGTGGATCATGACTGGAACCCACGGGCTATCCGCCGCATTCTGCGTGACGTTCCCGGGCTGACACTGCAGGAAGATTCTGAACAGAGTAAGTTCAAAATCTCCTTTCATATTGATCCCTCAGAGCAGGGCATCCTCACCAAGGAAAAAATAGTGTCATTGCTGCGCCAAGAAGAACAGAGCGTCAATGTCTTTGTTTCTGCAGGACAAAATCTGGATATTACGCCCGCGCGAGTCTCCAAAGGGTTAGCCTTGCGCTATGTGGCACAAATCTGGGGCATTCCGTTAGAACGGGTGTTGGTGGCGGCTGGCGCTGGTACCGATGAAGATATGATCACCGGCAACACCTTATCGGTGGTGGTGCATAATCGCCAACATGAAACATTGGAAAATCAGCAAGAAGGGCACAATGTGTTTTTTGCGACTCAACCTAATGCCCTGGGCATCTTGGAAGCGATTGAACATTACCATTTCTTTGATGAAATTCCCGGGGTCGAGGTAGCCGCGCCAGATGCCTGAAATATTGCTGTGTACCGACCTTGACCGCACTTTACTGCCGAACGGCTTACAGGCGGAATCACCCCATGCTCGACGGTGGTTTGCTCGGGCGGTAAGTTATCCGGGCCTGCGGTTGGCTTATGTCAGTGGCCGAGATTTGACGCTGGTACTAAAGGCGATAGCCGACTATCAACTGCCACAACCGGATTATATGGTCACTGATGTCGGTAGCAGGATTTATCAGCGTATTGGCAACGATTATCAGCCGTTATCCGGCTGGCAACAGCACATTGCTGAGGACTGGCCCGGTATTGACAGCCGTGACTTAGCAAAGTTGCTGACGCCGTCGCCGTTACAGTTGCAGTCTGCACAGCAACAGCAGCAGTATAAGCTCAGCTATCAGTGTGTTCCGGCCGTTGACATGGCGGCTGGCATGGCGCAGTTGGAGCAGCAATTACAGGCATTGCCAATCCGCTGGCAACTTATCGGCAGCGTGGATGAAACCCAAGACATAGGGTTAGTCGATTTGCTGCCCGCCAGCGCAGGTAAGCGCCAAGCTATCGATTTTCTGGTGCAGTCATTGTCCTTGGTGGCATCGCAGGTTTTTTTCAGTGGCGACAGTGGTAACGATCTGGATGTGTTGATTAGTCCTTATCGCACAGTGCTGGTAAAAAATGCCACTGCCGAAGTGGTGACTAATGCCTTGCAAGGCAGTAAGGCACAGGGTAATCAGCATCATTTGTATCTGGCACAAGGGCTGCCGGAGCTGGGGCTTAATGGCAACTACAGCGCGGGCATTGTGGAAGGGTTACTGCATTTCTTCCCAGAGTTGAAATCTTGGTTGACGGCAAAGAGGCAAGGCGATGAATGAATTATTACCTGTGTATATCTTCGGGGAGGTGTTGTATGACTGCTTCCCCGAAAATGCTCCCATGTTAGGCGGCGCGCCGTTCAACGTCGCTTGGCATCTACAGGCGTTTGATGTGGCGCCAGTGATGATAAGTGCGGTCGGTGATGATGCCTTGGGTAAGAATATTTGCCAGCAAATGCAGCAGTGGGGCTTGGACACCACACAGATCCAACAGGATCGACAACATCCAACCGGTACGGTTAATGTCACCATTGTTGATGCCGAACCTAGCTATGACATAGTGCTTAACGCTGCATATGATCATATCAGCGAGCAACAGTTACCGCAGATCATCGGTGAGCACTTTTTTTACCACGGCTCGCTGGCCGCACGTTGTCCCGGCAGTAGAACCGCCCTGGAGCGTTTGCACGGATTGCCTGGGCAAAAAACCTTTATCGATGTCAACCTACGTGCGCCGTGGTGGGATAAAACCTGGCTGCGAACTATGGTTCATGGGGCCTACTGCGTAAAGCTGAATCAACATGAATTGGCGCAACTGGCTGCCCTTGACGACGCACCTAGCGAACACTGTGATTTAGAAGAACTCGCGCTTAATTATCGGCTGACCAATAACATTACCCACCTGATTGTAACCCTCGGTGCCGCTGGGGCGTTCTTGGTGGATGAGACCGGCAATGTGGTCACGCCAGAACTGACACCACAAACCAGCAATATTGTGGATACCGTGGGCGCAGGGGATGCGTTTTCGGCGGTTTTGCTGCTGGGAATGCTGCATCAGTGGGACTGGCGTACCACGCTTGAGCGGGCGCAACAGTTTGCTGGTTTCATTGTCGGGCAACAGGGGGCGTTGTCAGATAATCCAGCCATTTATTGTGATTTCAAACGCCTTTGGGGCCTGATTTAATCCAGTAGCGAGGGCAAAAACATGTATGAAGAGGTATCTCATACCCTGCTGAACCGGATATTGGATGAGCTCAAACCTGCCATTGAGCCTAAAGATCTGCGTTTTTTTTACAGCCGTCTCGGTGCCAATTTTTACGGTATTTACAACTTATTCCAGCGGCTCTATGGCAACCGCCGTGACTTTGAGCAGCAGTTGGGACAACTGGTGGAAGTGATGGTGCGCAACTATATCGAGCGCAGTGCCCCATTGAAGCAGGTAGATCGGCAGCGGGAGGCAGATCACAACTGGTTTTTGCATCAGCGCTGGGTAGGAATGGCGCTATATGCCAATGGCTTTGCCAAAAACCTCAGCGACTTATGTGACAAAGTGGACTATTTTGCCGAGCTCGGCGTCAATCTGGTGCACATTCTGCCAATTTGTGAATGCCCATTGGGGAAAAGTGATGGCGGTTATGCGGTCAGTAATTTTCGCAAAGTGGATTCGCGCATGGGTACCAATGCCCAATTGCAACAGATAATCGATGGTCTGCATCGGCAATCCTCCTTGATTGCGCTGGATATTGTGGTCAATCACACCTCGGATCAACACGCCTGGGCAAAACAGGCGATGGCTGGCGATGCACGTTATCAGAATTATTTCTACATGTTCGATGACCGCACCATCCCTGACATGTTTGAACAGACCATGCCGGAGATTTTCCCGGAAACGGATCCCGGTAATTTCAGCTGGAATGAGCAAGCGCAGAAATGGGTGATGACGGTGTTTCACAAATACCAATGGGATCTGAATTACAGCAATCCCGAGGTATTTATCGAGATGCTGGATGTGATCCTGTATTGGGCCAATCACGGTGTAGATATTTTGCGTTTGGATGCAGTGGCATTTCTGTGGAAGAAAATTGGCAGTGCCTGTCAGAATGAAGCCGAAGCCCACAAGGTATTGCAGCTGTTCAAAGATTGTTGCCAGGTGGTGGCACCGGGGGTGATTTTCATTGCGGAAGCGATTGTGTCGCCCTCGGAAATTATCAAATATTTCGGCGAAGATGCGGTGGTCGCCAAAGAGTGCGACATCGCCTACAACGCCACCTTTATGGCATTGCTGTGGGAAACCGTTGCCACCAAAAATGCCAAACTGCTAAATCAAGGGCTTAAGAGTTTGCCGATGAAGCTGGAGCGCGCCACTTGGCTCAACTATCTGCGTTGTCATGATGATATCGGTTTTGGCTTTGACGACCGTGATATTGCCAGTGTCGGCTATAACCCAGTAATGCACCGCAGGTTCCTGGTGGATTACTTCACTGGTGACTTTGAGAACAGCTCTGCACGTGGTCGGCCATTTGGCAAAAATGACAAGACCGGAGATGCGCGGATTTCCGGTTCGCTGGCTTCGCTGGTTGGGCTGCAAGCGGGGATTGAGTCCGGCGATGAGCAGCTCATTCGCAACAGCCACAAACATATCATTATGTTACACAGTCTGATCATGTCATTTGGGGGCATCCCGTTGCTGTACTACGGCGATGAAGTGGCCACGCTCAATGATTATAACTATGAGCGTGATACCGATAAATCCAGCGACAGCCGCTGGTTGCATCGCCCCACGCTGGACTGGCAGAAAATGGCACGGCGCCATCAACCGGGAACCCTTGAAAACCAGATTTTCAGCGACATGCAGCGGCTGATCAGCCTGCGTAAACAAACGGATGCGTTTGCTGATTTCAACAATCGTGACTTGCTGGAACTCGGTAACGATGCGGTGTTTGGGTATGTGCGATACAACTATATCAATCCATCTGAGAAAGTGGTGGTGATTGCTAACTTGTCAGCAGAACCGCAACGCATAGATCTGGAGCAACTGCGACAAACGGCTTACGTGGAACCAACCATGCTAGAGGATCTATGGACTGAAGGCCCACCGTCTATTTTCTCCAACCAACTGGTGCTCAGTGGCTTTCGCTTCTATTGGTTGGTTCTGAATAGTTATCGGGCAAACAGCGCACGTCGATAAGTAATCAATTATCAATTGACCGCATCCGGTAGAATTGTGCTAGATTGCCTGCTGTTTTTATATGCCATGGAGGCACTTAATGAAATCACATAAAAGTTTGGCCGTTGTGCTGTTAGGCGCATCTTTGCTGTTGGCGCCCCTCACTCACGCCGATGAGAACAATCGCCGAGCGCAGGTCGAGCAGTTGCTGTTAGAAATGCACATGGACACCACCCTCAACAGCATGTACGACCAGATGGAACAGATGCTGTTGAATATGCAAAAGCAGCTCAATATTAGCGAAGATGAAAAGCCCTTGTTTGAAGAATTTGCGCATAAATACACCAAAATGATGCGTGAGGAACTGAGCTGGGACAAGATGAAGCAGCCGCTGGTGGATATCTATGTCAAGCATTACACTGACAAGGAAATTGCCGATATGGCCGCCTTTTATGCCAGTGAGAGTGGCCGCTCTATGGTGGCTAAAATGCCACAGGTGATGCAGGAAAGTATGGCTGCCTCGCAGTCTTTTATGGCATCCATATTGCCGAAGATGACCGAATTGCAAAAAGAGTTTGCCGAAAAACTCAAAGAAAGACGTAGCGAACATTCTGCTCACTGATCATCTGTTCAGCTTTTGACTAAAAGCCGCAATTGCGGCTTTTTTTACCTCAGTTAGCATTACCGGGATTAAAATTTCGCAGGCAACAGATTTTAAACAATTCCTCTTGTGATAAAGTAAGCCCACTAATAAAAATATCCATTTGAATTAGCTAATATTTATTGCTTAACAGGACAAGCCTGCCGAGCCAGGTAATCATTAAAACAGGAGTTATCATGGATTACTTTTTAGACCCGATCCGGCGTTATGCTGATTTTACCGGTCGCTGCCGTCGCCGCAATTTCTGGATGTATGTGCTGATCTACAACATCATTTCACTGATTATTTCGGCAATTGATGTTGCGGGTAATTCCAAATGGTTGGGTATCGTTTACGGGTTGGTGTTACTGCTGCCATCGCTGGCGGTCACAGCGCGCCGTCTGCATGACACCAGCCGCAGTGGCTGGTGGCAACTGCTATGGTTGATCCCGGTTGTTGGCTGGATTGTGCTGATAGTTTTTCTGTGCCAAGACAGTGATGCCGGTGAAAACGAGTATGGTAGCAATCCCAAAGCCTTGGATGTGGCGATTGAATAAGCCCGCCCAGTTCTTCAAAAGCAGACATCTGTCTGCTTTTTTTATCGGTGAGTCATGGTTGTCAGTTAGACTTTTATACGCCTAGATGTCTATAATGCCCGTCCCTCAACCGAGGGATAATACTCGTCAACCTTCTGTGGTGCCCAACGATTACTGGTTGGGATAATCGGGAAGCCGGCGTAATTCCGGCACTGCCCCCGCAACGGTAAATGGTGAGACAACGGCGCGTTTCTGCAAAATGGAGACGTTTAAAGTCGCTTGTCGCGCAGCATTGATTGCTGCATAGCCAAAGTCCGGAGACCGGCCCTGAAGGGATTTCGCTGATTTCGGTGGGCATATCGCGAAATGCGGCAGGGCTAGTGCTTCTGCCGTGGCATCTTGCCCCGTTCCCTTAAGGAGCTAAGGAAATGGGATTCAAACCTTCTTCTCTGGCGCTGCTTTGCAGCATCGCCATCAGCGGCACCGTCTATGCCGAACCCCAGAAAATT
Organism: Shewanella fodinae; assembly: GCF_014651955.1. Classification (GTDB taxonomy): domain Bacteria; phylum Pseudomonadota; class Gammaproteobacteria; order Enterobacterales; family Shewanellaceae; genus Shewanella; species Shewanella fodinae. The sequence continues at coordinate 112,338 of NZ_BMXW01000010.1, forward strand.
GATGACACTATCGTCGTGATTGGCCGTCAGGCAGAAACGCCATTGGATATTGCCGCCAATGTTACCGTGATTGATGCTGCCGAGATTGAGCAAAGTGGTGTGACGTCACTGACAGAGTTGCTGCGGGGGCGCAGTGGCATTCAGGTGTCAGATAGCAACACCGGGCCAACGCTGGCAATGCGTGGCTTTAGTGGCACTCAAGCGGCGAATAACACCTTGATCCTGCTGGACGGGCGTCGCCTCAACAATATGGATATCGCGGCTGCCAGTCTTAGCGCCATACCGCTTAGTCAGATAGAGCGGGTAGAAATCCTCTCTGGCAGTGCTGGCGTGTTATACGGCGATCAGGCCGTGGGCGGGGTGATTAATATTGTCACCAAAGCACCGCAAGCCACGGGAGGAAATGTGGCGTTGGCGGCTGGCAGTTTCAATACCGCAGAAGGTCGTGGCGATGTGGCTGGCAGCGTCAGTGATAACTGGCGCTACTACCTGTCAGGTGCCTATAACCGCAGCGATAATTACCGTGATCACAATGCCAATCATACCGGCTCACTGCTGGGACGACTGCAATATCGTACCGATGAACGGCAGTTTTTCGTTGAAGGCAGTTATTACGACAACAAGCGTGAAAATCCCGGTGCATTGACCGAAGAGCAACTGCATAGTAACCCACGGCAGGCATCCATCTATCAGCCTGATGATTACCTTCATGAAATGACCGATGCCTGGCGCGCTCAGTTACAACAGAAGTTAGACACACATTGGCAGATGGTAGCCGATCTCAACTACAGTGACTCGCAGGTAAGTAGTGTCAACTATGGCAGTCGCGGCCAGAATAGCCGTTCATTGCTGGAATTCAACCCCAAATTCCTAGCGAATTACGCCACTAACGTGGGCAATCTGAAATGGGTGTTAGGCGCCGATCTGCATCGCGGCGAAGCCGATTTTGATCTCACAAGCACCAACCGCAGCAATACGCAGACCATGACCAGTGCATACGCCCAAGCCACAGTGCCGTTAACTTCCACACTGGAATATGTGGTGGGTGGTCGCTATGCCAAGGTGAAGGATGAACTGCGTGACGCAGCAGTGTATGCCGATGGCACTGTGCTGGATGAACATGCTCATGCGCTGGAGTTGGGGGTCAACTATCGTCCCACCACCAGTCAGCGTTTTTATCTGCGGGCCGATCAAAATTTCCGCTTTGCTAAAGTCGATGAACAGGCTTATACCTCGCCAGGGGTGAATGGCCTGAAACCACAAACCGGTGACTCAATAGAAGCGGGATGGGACTGGCAGGCCAGTACCCAGCAGTTGGGCGTGAAACTGTACCGGCTTAAGCTAGAAGATGAAATTGTTTATGACATGAGCGCTGCAAAACCTGTGGGTGGCCTGTTCGATGGTGCCAATGTTAATGCCGATAAATCCCGCCGCTATGGCGCCGATGTGTCATGGGCCTGGCAACCGTTCAGTCTGTGGCAGTTAGGGGCCGAATACCACTATGTGGATGCCGAGTTCACCGCTGGGGCTAATGATGGTAAACAGCTGTCCTGGGTTGCCAAACATGCTGGCCGTGCTTACACCAGCATTGATATGACCCGTCACTGGCAGCTGTACCTAGAGGCGCAATACCTTGGTAAACGTTATATGGAAGGTGATGATGCCAACGAAGGGGCACAGATTGATAGCTACTGGCTGGGTAATCTGGCGCTAAACTACCGCCGTAACGCCTGGCTAGCCAGTCTGCGTATCGACAACCTGTTTGACAAGGATTACGTCAGCTCCGGCTATTACAGCAGTTGGGGCAATGGCTACTATGTCGGTGACGGCCGCAGTGTAAAAGCCAGCATCAACTACCGCTTCTGAACTGAGTCACGGTAATCAATACAAACCGGGCTTAATTGCCCGGTTTGTATTTTAAATTCGTATAACACCAACGCTGGGGAATCCCCAGATAATTCCCTTTTTATTCAATTCAGTAGACCCGCATGGTGTTGATTGATTTAATTGATTTCGCCAAAAAACTAGCAGACCCAACGCCATAAGTGATGTCCACATCTTACACTATTTACTCAAAAAGCAATGTCCGTAAATGCATCAAAAACAGCTTAATTCTCTGATGGTTGCAACAGCAGTATTGCTGGATAACAATCAACTGTACTGATTCAACTTGGCCATAATATCGCTGTCGCCGTGGCACCAAAGCACAACATCAAACGGATAGATAGGTTGATTGGCCGCGAATCCTGAGTGTAGCCATTTTCACCATAAACCCGAGGAGTTGTCAGCAACGTGGGGGCGTCTTTAGGGATTATAAGGGCAAATACTTATCGTCGATGAGTGAGCTTATGAGCGTGAGCCAAGCATGGCGAGCTGGCCGTAAGACAAGGATGTCGTTCGAGGGCCGAGCATCCCCCCTTGGCCACAGTGTGAGCGCGGTAGCTCACCACTTTCTAACCAGAGTTTGGGCTGTATTCCTTTCATCTCGATTTTCAGCATAAAGCCGCCGAGTTTTAAGCACAGTAGTGCCGATTTGTGTCAACACTTCTACAGCCAAATGGGTTAAAACCTATGGCAAGTGTTGATAGCTAAATGGGCTTGCTTGCTGGTTTTTTTATGCGCATGATGGAGCCATGCTGGCAATCATTGCAATGGAGATGCTTATGCTACCGCGTGTTGCCTTATCTCTTTTCTTGCTGTTGGGTTTGAGCGCCTGCTCAGAACCATCATTACCCTATCTTGGACCCACGGGGCGCATTCTGGCGTTTGGTGACAGCCTTACTGCCGGGAAAGGTGCTGCTAAAGATGAGGATTATCCGACACAGTTGGCTAAACTGTGTGGGTGCGAAGTTGTTAATGCTGGGGTTTCTGGCGAACAAACTGCCGAAGGTCGTAAAAGGTTGCCAGCGCTATTAGATGAAATGCAGCCGGATCTGCTGATTTTGCTCGAAGGTGGTAACGATATTTTACAAGGTGTGCCACCACAGCAGATCCAAGATAACCTGCAGCAGATGTTATTGGATGCGCAGAGTATGGCGGTACCGGTGTTGTTGATCTCTGTGCCACAGAAAAACGTTTTTCTGCAACCCGCACCATTTTATAAAACGCTTGCAAAACAGAATGATAGTTTATTTATGAACGATGTGCTGAGTGGATTACTGTCTTCTCCAGCGTTGAAATCTGATACCGTCCATTTGAATGCTGCAGGTTATCAACAGTTGGCGGCGGCGATCTACCGCAAGCTTCAACATGCCGGAGCTTTCTGATTGGCAATGACATGTCTAAAATCGTTGAAATGGGCTTGACCCTTGGGTGGCATTTGTGGGTAAATCTTTTGTAAAAAAATGGACCTCTCGTCCTGATAACAACAGGTTAAATTCTCTATGACAGATCTTGAGCAGCAAGTTTTCGCAGAGGTCAGGGCAATTATCGCCAATGAGGAGCAGGTGCTGGGTCGGCGTGCTACCTTGGTGCCGCTGAAGAAAGCGATTATTGCTGACGGTGATATTCGCAATGTCATTGATATCGTTTCTACCGATCCCGCCTTAGCTGCCCATCTGCTGTGGCGCAGTAATTGTGCTATGGCGCCATCACTGCATCCTAACCGCAGTCTAAAAGATGCTTTGGTACGACTGGGACAGGTCAATATCTACCGTTATGCCTTTACCTTTTACCTCAAAGAAAAGCTGGATGAGCTGCCGCAACCCTATCGCAAGTTGGTGCAGGGGTACTGGCGGCTGACGGAGGCTATTGCAACCGAGGCGGTAGATAGCTTGCATCAGATGCAGGGGGTGAGCATTGATGCTGATGAAGTGCAGACGCTGGCGTTATTCAGTGTGTTCGGTCAGGTTATTGCACTGACCGCTTTTGCCTACCTCAATGCCGAGCAGGATCAGTGTTTCCCGCTGAGCATTATCAAGAGTCTTATTGATACCCAGCAGAAATCGCTAACGCTGGGTGCCTTTGAGGCGCTAGGTCTGGATGATGAGCTACAGCACGAGTTTATGATTGCGCATAATTTACGCCAGACTCGTGATGCTAACTCTGCCGGTCTGGTGTTACGACGCATCTTGGCTCAACGTGGTTTGCTGCTGAATTCGCTCTAAATTGTTCGGCGTGTTGTTAATGGCTGTCTAGCGGGCTAGCCGCTTCATCCGCCACCAATGTCAGCCAATGCTGGATCAGTTTGCTGTTACTGGCATTGCGCCGATAAGCGCCGAACAGCGGTCGCCGCAACCCCTCTTTGCCAAGTCGTAGCGCTTTCAAACTGAGTCCATGTGCCTCGCGCATTGACCAGTTTGGCAATGCAGCTACTCCTTCATTGCACGCCAGCCGTTGTAACAGCACGTTGGTTAAATCACTGGTTTTCTGTGGCCCTGGGGCAATGCCCGCAGGTTCGAGGAAATAGCGGAACAGATCCAGCCGCTCTAATGGCACCGGATAGCTGATAATCGGTTGTTTGAGTAATTGCTGTGGTAGTACATAGTCAAATTTTGCCAGTGGATGTTCGTTGCTGACCACTAACTTAACCTCAAATTCGAACAGATGCTGATAGGCGAGCGTGTGGCTGGCGACCGGATCCGATGTCAGCACTAAATCCAGTTCGCCTTGTTCCAACGCCTCAAGCGAATCAAACAGAAAACGGCTAGATAGATCGAGTCGTGCTTCTGGATATTTATGCTTGAAGGCCTCCATCGCTGGCATTAGCCAACGGAAACAGGAGTGACATTCAATCCCCACCCGTAATGGTCCGTGAGTACTATTGCTGCCTTGTTTCAGCAGATTTTCAGTTTCTTGCACTTTGGGCAGGATCTCCTCCGCTAGCAACAGCAGGCGCGTGCCTTCTTCGGTAAACGCCAGGGGTTTGCTTTTGCGAATAAACACCGAAGAGTTAATACGGGTTTCCAGTTCCTTAATCTGGTGAGACAGTGCCGACTGTGTCACAAAGCGTTTTTTGGCCGCTGCGGCCAGACTGCCACATTCTTTCAACGCTAATAATGTCCACAAGTGCCTGAGTTCTATCATGCTCATCCCGTATGAATCTCGCTCATGTTGGTGTTGAAGCCAATTCGTTTGCCTAGCCAGAGACTATCACAATAAACTTCCAGACGTCTAGACGCCTAAATTGATTTGCTGTTTTTAGCGTCATCTGTCTATTGCAAGGAGTGAAGTTTGAGCATGACATTACATAATCTGGGGTTCCCCCGTATCGGCCGCCGCCGCGAATTGAAGTTTGCCCTTGAGCAGTATTGGCGTGGCGAACTGACACAACCACAGTTACTGACCGTAGCGGCTGAACTTAGGCGTACGCACTGGCAATGGCAGGCCGAAGCCGGGATTGACCTACTGCCAGTGGGCGACTTTGCTTATTACGATCAGGTGCTGACCTTAAGTGCAACCTTGGGCGTGATCCCGCCGCGCCATCGTCAGGGCGAGATTGATCTGGATACTTTATTTCGGGTAGCACGAGGTAGCGCGCCCAGCGGTCAGCCAGCCGCAGCCGCCGAAATGACTAAATATTTCAACAGTAATTACCACTATTTGGTGCCGGAATTGAGCAGTGAACAGCAGTTCCGCATCAGTTGGCCACAGTTGTTTGAGGAAGTTCAGGAAGCTCAGGCGCTGGGGTATCAGGTAAAACCCGTTTTGCTGGGGCCGGTAACCTTTTTGCATCTGGCCAAAACTGTGGGTGAACCGTTTGATAAACTGCAATTGTTGCCGTCATTACTGCAAAGCTATCAGCAGTTGTTGGCACGGTTTGCCGAATTAGGCGTTGAGTGGGTGCAGTTGGATGAACCGGCGCTGGCGCTGGAGTTAGCGCCAGACTGGCAGCAGGCCTATGAAACCGCTTATGTAACACTGCAAGCCGTTCCGGTGAAACTGTTACTGGCAAGCTACTACGGCAGCGTAGCACATCATCAATCGCTGATTTCGGCGTTGCCAGTGGCGGGATTACATTTGGATCTGGTGACAGCACCGGAGCAACTACCGCTGTTTGCAGAAGCTTTGCGGCCAGCGCAGGTGTTGTCGGCCGGAGTGATCAATGGTCGTAACGTCTGGGCGGCAGAGCTGGATCTGCTGGCACAAACATTGGCTCCCTATGCTCAACAATTGGGTGAGCGTTTATGGTTGGCGCCGTCCTGTTCTCTGCTGCATACCCCGGTGGACCTGACCCTGGAAACCGAGCTAGCGCCTGAGTTGAAAGCCCGTTTGGCGTTTGCGCGGCAGAAGCTGACAGAATTACAGCAGTTGCAACAATTGCTGCAGTATCCGACCAGTGACGCGGCCCAGGCAATTATCGCGCATTGCCAGCAGCGGCGGGCACAGCAAGCCGCCGCTGTGGATGCTAAGGTTACCGCACGCCTAGCAGCACTTGGTGCCGAGGACTTCAAGCGCCAAAGTGCTTTTTTACAGCGACAAGTGCAGCAACAAGCGACGTTACGCTTACCGTTATTACCCACTACCACTATAGGATCTTTTCCGCAGACCGCTGCGGTTCGGCAGTTGCGTAACCGTTGGCGCAGTGGCGAGCTGGCGGACGTGGAATACACCCGTTTACTGCAACAGATCACCCGCGACACCATTGAGCGTCAGTTGAAACTGGGACTGGATGTACTGGTGCATGGCGAAGCTGAGCGTAACGATATGGTGGAGTATTTTGGCGAGCAGTTGCAAGGGATAGGTTTTACCCGTTTTGGCTGGGTGCAAAGTTATGGTTCGCGCTGTGTTAAACCGCCGTTGATCTATGGTGATATCAGTCGGCCGCAGCCAATGACACTGGCCTGGGCTGAGTATGCACAAAGTCTCACCGATAAACCGGTTAAAGGCATGCTGACCGGACCTGTCACGATTTTGCACTGGTCATTTGTGCGGGAAGATTTACCCAAAGAAACCATCGCCTATCAGCTGGGGTTGGCTATCCGTGATGAAGTGGCGGATTTGCAGCAGGCCGGGATCCGCATCATCCAGATTGATGAGCCGGCATTCCGGGAGGGCTTACCGCTGAAACAGAGCGACTGGAAGACATACTTGGATTGGGCGGTGGCGGCGTTTCGTCTCAGCGCGTCAGTAGCGCGAGATGATACCCAAATCCACACCCATATGTGCTACAGCGAATTTAACGACACCATTGAAGCCATTGCCGCCATGGATGCCGACGTTATCACCATCGAGACCTCGCGCTCCCATATGGCACTGCTGGATGTGTTCGAAGCATTCGACTATCCCAATGAAATTGGCCCCGGTGTTTACGATATTCACTCACCGAATATCCCTACGGTGGCAGAGATGGTGGCGCTGATGCAACAAGCGGCCCAACGCATCCCGCTGCGCCAGTTATGGGTAAACCCTGACTGCGGCTTGAAAACTCGCCGCTGGGAAGAAGTGGAACCGGCGTTACGGCATATGGTGGCGGCGGCTCGCGAACTCAGACGACAGTTGGGCTAATGGTTTGTCGTTTCAGGTGAGCGACAATCCCAACAGGATCAAACCGATAGTGCCAAGGATGGTGAAGCTGGAAAACACAGTACCCAAGATGGGAAATACTTTCTGCCGGTCTTTTTGAAACAGGCCGGCAATACCTAAACCCAACGCCACCAGTGACAATAACACCAACCCAATAATCGCGAAGCCGATGGCCATTGCCGCACGGCTGTTTTCATCCAGCCCACCCGGAGTGGTGTTTGCCAAGTTTCCGGCAATCACTAACGTGATAAAAATTAAGATGGCGGCCACCAGACTGACGATAAAAGAACTAATCCCTAAACCTGAATGTGGACTATTCATGCCTGTTCCCTGCATTTCCTGTTTATCCTATTGAGAAATATACAAAAGGTTAACATCTGCTGTCACGGGTTATTTGTGACTATACTCAGGTCAGGTTATTGCAGGTCTGTTATGCTCAGGAGGATGTTATGAGTCATGTCTACAAGATTATTGAACTCACTGGTTCATCACCCATCAGCTCCGATGACGCCGTTAAAAATGCTATCGCTGCTGCCGCGCAGTCGCTGCACAATCTGCGCTGGTTCGAAGTCATCGAGACCCGCGGTCATTTAGAAGCCGGGGTGATCGCGCACTGGCAGGTAACTGTAAAAGTAGGCTTTACACTGGACGCTGCCGACTAACGGCTCCGTTCAGGCATCCCGCGGCAGCCCTTTTTGTACCGCACGTATCACGCGCTGCGTTTTACGCTGATGGGTGTCGTCCTCAGTAGTCGCTCGTAGTTGTCGTTGCAAGGCCCAGTGCAGATGTTCCGCCAGCAGCTCGCTCGCCCCTTGCAGGCGTTGCCGCAATGCCTGAATAATCTGTTCACTGGTTGGGGCGTTGCCCAGTGCCACCGCAATATTGCGCTGCCAGCGTTCATAACCGATACGGCGGATGGCGCTGCCTTCGGTATTTTTCAGAAAAGTCGCTTCATCCCAGCCCAACAAGGTCAGTAACTGCGGTTGTTGCAGTGACGTGCGCGTATAAAAATCGGCTTCTTGGGTCAGTGGTGCCTGACGATTTACCGGACACACCAACTGACAATCGTCACAGCCATAGATACGGTTGCCCAGCAACGGGCGCAGTTCTTCGGGGATCGCGCCCGCCAGTTCAATGGTCAGGTAGGAAATACAGCGGCGCGCATCTACCGTATAAGGCGCGACGATAGCGTCGGTCGGGCAACTGGTGATACAGGCTACGCAACTGCCACAGCCCTCAGCTAGCGGAATATCTACTGGTAAGGGCAGATTGACGAGCAACTCTCCCAGAAAAAACCAGCTACCGGCCTCACGACTCAGTAACAGCGAATGTTTGCCGGTCCAACCAATACCGGCTTTGGCGGCTAGTGGCCGTTCCAATATCGGCGCGGAATCCACAAATGGCCGAAAGCCACAATCGTCCAGATTGGCCTCAGCCAGTGCTTGGTTAATCCGTTCCCCGAGTTTTTTTAAACGGTTGCGTAGTAATTTGTGGTAATCGCGACCACCGGCGTAGCGGGAGATATAGGCTGATTGTGGGTCGCTAAGATTACTGGCAAAACCCGCATCAGGCGGCAGGTAATCCATACGTACCGCGATGACTCTTAACGTGCCGGGGTGCAGCTCCTGTGGCCTTGCTCGCATCATGCCATGCTGCGCCATATACTGCATTTCACCGTGAAACCCTGCGTCTAGCCACTGCTGTAGTTTGGGCTCTTCGGCGCTTAAGTCGATATCACAGATCCCCACTTTGGCAAAACCCAGCTGTTGGCCCCAGGTTTTGATATCTCGGGCCAACTGATTTAACCAGTGAGGATCTATGGCGGTAGTGGACATGGTGTTTGGACAGCGGTAAAAGACTGAGCCTGATGATACCAATACTCGCGGTGACTGCCTAATGTAGGACGCTGCCTTGTATGGCACTTGAGTGCTATACTGCCGCCCATTTTCTGGTTTTCGGAGTTTTTTATGAGTCAAGTCGATGCCCAGTATCGTGAGCAGGCCCACACTGCTGCCATCAATATCTGCGCTTCTGTATTGCCAATGGATAAGTTACCCGCAGGTTTGAAAGACGCCTATGACAGTCTATTTGAAGAACTGCTGGCGGACAAAGATGCCCAGTTTGCTGAAGCGTGGGTAAATCTGCCAGCGAGTGCTAGTAAACTGCTACCAAGACCCTGTTTCCACGGTTTTTATATCGCAGCAGCTTGGTTGCAACTGAGCATGATTGGGCAGCGGTTAGCCGAGCAGGCCGAAGGCGAACGAAGCATTGATGAGCAAGAATATGCAGGCGTTTATGCGCGGATTGCCAAAGAAGCGCTGCGGGAAAGTGTGCGTAAAATTAAAAAAGCGCGTACAGACAGGCGCTTACTCAATAGCATGCGACAAGTGATAGGTTTGCCGCAGTAAAAAAGCCCCGTCATTGACGGGGCTGCTGTGTTCGCGGGCAATTAGCGCCGATAGACATAAAAGTCAGGATAGTGTTGGTAATGATGGCTGTTACCTTTTACATGGCCCCAGCCCCAGCCCCAGCCCCAGCTATAGCCATGGCTCCAGCCCCAACCCCAACCATGATGATGGCCGTGCGGGTGATGACCTACGCCATGCGGTTTACGCAGATCCAATTCCATCACCACTGGATCATGATCAGAGGAACGGAACAGGCTGCCATCGGCGTAGCTGTTATCATATTCCAGTGACGATGTTTCATCGGCGTTAATGTGCCATTCGGTTACCGCAACCACGGCATTGGCCAATTTTTCGTTGGCAAGTGCGTGGTCCAGCTGACCACTCAATCCGTCAAATACATAACTGTAGCTGTCGCTGTTACCCACAATATCGTCAACTCGCTCAAACCCGCTATCTTCCAGTGTGAGGATCGGGTCTTCCTTAGCGTAGGCGTTAAAGTCACCCATTAATAGCACTGGTTGATCAGCGTAGTTATCGGCAACCCATTGCGCAATTGCTGTGGTTGCGCGGGTACGGGTGCCATTACAGGCTCCAGAGCCGCCAGGACTATTGTCATCATCACCAGTACCACAGCTACCACCTTTAGAACGCAGGTGGTTAATCACTGTAGTCAAGATGGCCTTTTCATGGTTGAGCTTGAAGGTCTGGCCTAGTGATGGCCGCATTTTGTCGCTGTTAAACAGCGGTACGCCGTTTTCATCTACTATGGAGTTGGTTTTATCCAGATATTTGGCGGCACCGACAGGCGTCACCACATCTGCGCGATAAATAAAGGCACTGGTAATTACATCTGTACCCAACTGCTCCACACCAGGATTGACATAGGCCCAATGCTGCCCCGTGGCTTCAGACAACGCTGCGGTCAATTCAGCAATGGCAGATTGTTCACCATAGCCATCATTTTCGATTTCCAGCAGGCCGATGACGTCGGCTTGCATATTGCTGAGTGCGGCGACAATTTTAGCTTTCTGTTTCAGAAAATCTTCATAGGTGGATGCGCCACGCGAGGTTGGGAACCCGGCACCTGCACCGTCACCGTTAAAGAAGTTCAATACGTTAAACGAGGCAACCCGTAAATTGCCTTCACTCGACAGTTCGGGGTAATCGCTGCGTGGGTTAACACTGCTATCAAATGTGACCGTATTTATCGGTGATACATGATACTGGTTGAACGAGTAGTAGAGTGGCCCGGTGATATTGCTGACGGTATCACCAACTCGTAATGAGTTATCGGCAGAAAAACCAGGATAGGGATAGGGCGGTGTTGTGCCATTAATTTTGCCTGATACCCCCTCATCCAGCACAATCGCGTTACGACGGTTTTCATCATAAATTGCGGCAGCAGCCTCACCGGATTCGGCGACCTGAGTCGGAGTCATACGTCGACCGTTGCTCAGTGTCATCTCGCCATAGTTAGCCAGATCATTGACATCATTAATAGTGAGGCTGTCAAAATGCACCAGCATGCCTTCCAGCGCTTCTAGGGTCGATAAGTCACTGACGGGCAACGTTACGTTTACTGCAGCAGGCAAATTTGCGGTACCACATTGTTTCCAGTCAGGATTCTTTAGCTGAGTATTATCGTAATACTCAGCTGCGATGCCGCGGATCACATATACATCACCTACGGTGACATTATCCATGGCTTTTGCGCCAGCATAGATAAAGATACCGTCAGAGGTGGTCGCATCCGCATCTCCGGCATCCTGCACATAAAATCCACTTAACCCCGGAAATACAGACGTTACCACCCCGGCGATTTCTACCTGTTGGTCTGCCAGCGGTGTGGTTAAGCCGCTCCCTTGCACACTGCCAATGGCAACGGTGTCATCATCACAGCTGAGTTCAACAACTGGCGTGTCTCCGTTATCGTTACCAGATCCATTGTCATTGCCAAAAATCCCTAGATCTGAAAAATCATCTTTAGCAAAACTGAACCATTGGGCGGCCGGATCGTATTCATCAGTAGGATCAATATCGGTTATAGCACTGGCGCGGCGCAAGTCGTGATCCAAGGTGGTGATATCACCACTGCCCCAAGCTTTACCGGGATCGTTGCCAACCTGACCAATGCTGTCGATAACGGTGTCACCCTGCTTGAGCAGTACCGCATCGTTGCCGTTGTAATTCAGTGACCCGCTGGTTAGGTCGGCGCTGTCAGCAAAAACGGCAGCGGAGTTGGCAATCACATAAGTCTTGCCTGCAGCCAGCGTGCCGCTCAGTTTAATGGTGGAACTGGCACTGGTTTTACCGTTGGCATAGATTTCCACACGGTAGTTATCCAGTAGCAAACTGCTGCTGGTGTTGTTGTAGAGTTCCAGCGCCTTATTGTTGCTAGCGCCTTCAAGGTATTCGGAAATAAACAGTGTAGGGATTTCTGCATGTGCGGCGACCGTATAAAGACTGGCAATAGACCAGGCAATGGCCGAAAGTGATTTATTGAGTTTCATCCTTGTTCCTTATTGGGTTTGCTTATTAAGCAATCAAGCATGTTATTGACGCTTCATGACTCTAGCAAGGATATATTGTGAAATTATTGCAAAATTATTGACCAGTAAATTAACAAATTGGTGATAAGAATTTTATCTACTGTTTTCTATTTTATCTATTAAAAACAATATATTGTGTAAAGATAATAATGACTTATTTCTATTTAAAACAATTGATGTAGAAATGTTAACGACGAGTTGGGATATAACAGATTGAAAGGAAAGGTTTTAAATGTTGGCTGCTCTCAGTTGAGTAGTATTGTCATTTAATTAAAAAGCGGTAATACGGAAAATAAAAAACAGAACATCTGCCAATATGGCGCAGATGTTCTGTTTTTATAATAACGTTGACTCAGAATGATGTGCGACGATAGCGACGATATTCTGGATACCAGAAGTTACTTTCTATGGCCTGCAATAACAATTCATCGGTGGTTGGTAAGGCGTGGCCTTGTTCGATGGCGGTTTTACCGACGACAAACGCGATGTGTCTGCTGACGTTATGGATCTCTTCCAGTCGAGGCAATAGCGAACCTTCACCATTAATGGCGAGCGGCGAACATTCTGCCAGCGCCCGACTAGACGCCATCAACATTTCGTCAGTGACTCTTCTAGCGCCAGTCGCCAATACACCCAAACCAATACCGGGAAAAATATAGCTGTTGTTACACTGGGCAATTTCATAGGTCTGACCGTCAATTACCACAGGTTCAAATGGGCTGCCAGTGGCCACCAGTGCCTGACCTGAGGTCCAATGCAGAATATCTTTTGGCGTTGCTTCAACCCGGCTGGTGGGGTTTGACAGCGGGAAGATAATCGGCCGCGAACAGTGGCTGTGCATGGCGCGGATAATTTCCTCGGTAAACAACCCCGGCGCCCCAGACACACCAATGAGTACGGTAGGTTTGGCATTATTGACCACATCCAACAGCGAGATGTTGTCACAGAAGTTCTGCCAATGTTCAATATCGTCCCGTTTCTGTGCCAGTTTTTGCTGGAACGGCAACAGATTTGGCATGTTATCCTGCAACAGACCCCAACGATCCACCATAAATACCTGCCGCCGCGCTTGTTCGTCGCTGATGCCTTCAGATACCATCTGCGCCACAATCGCTTCGGCAATACCACAGCCCGCACTGCCTGCACCTAAGAAGGCAATGCGCTGTTCGCTGAGTTTACTGTGGGCGGCTTTACAGGCGGCCAGCAGGGAACCAACTGTCACAGCGGCGGTGCCCTGAATATCATCGTTGAAACAGCAGTACTTATCTTTGTAGCGTTCCAGGATTGGCATCGCATTTTTCTGGGCGAAGTCCTCAAACTGGATCAGCGTATCGGGCCAGCGGCGGTGAATGGCCTGCATGACGGCTTCGATAAATTCGTAGTATTCGTCGCCGCCAATGCGTTTGTGGCGCCAGCCCATATACATGGGATCTTCCAGCAGATGCGGATTATCTGTGCCCACATCTAGCGTAATTGGCAAGGTATAAGCCGGGCTGATACCGCCACAACTGGTATATAGCGACAGTTTCCCGATAGGTATCCCCATACCACCAATCCCCTGGTCCCCAAGACCCAGGATCCGTTCGCCATCGGTCATTACAATTACTTTTACTTTATGGCGAGTGGAATTATTGAGGATATCGTCGATACGATCTTTATAAGGATAAGACAGGAACAACCCACGGTTGCGGCGCCAGTTTTTAGAAAAGCGCTCACAGGCCAGACCTACCGTTGGTGTATAGATAACCGGCATCATTTCACTGATGTGGTTCTGTACCAGACGGTAGAACAGGGTTTCGTTGGTGTCTTGAATATTGCGCAGATAAATGTGCTTATCCAGATCGTTATTGAAACTGCGGAACTGGTCATAGGCACGAGATGCCTGTTCCTCAATGGTTTCAATGTAGTAAGGCAGCAATCCATCCAGATTGAAGAACATCCGTTCCTCTTCGGTGAAAGCGCTGCCCTTGTTAATAAGTGGAGCTTCAAGAAGTGCAGGACCCGCAAATGGCAAATACAGCGGGCGTTTTTTATCGTCCATAGCGAACCTTCGATTGGCGTCTTGTTTGATTAGCTGGAATTCTGTGATCCAGGTCGCCATAGAGTAGCACGAAATGTGACCTTTGTTAGGCTTTAGTGTGCGAGCTGGTGAGTTTTTAGTTCAAAACTAAGCGGTTGGCTTCGTAGGTGGCATAACCAACCCATGACACTATCGGGTAGTGGCCCGTGCCGACGGGAAATGTGTCATGCTAAGCAATCTGTGTTGTAGCGGTAATCAAACATTTGGATACCAGATATTGAAAAGCTTAAAAGGAACTTAGTTTGAAAAATCTGAAAGTAACTTTGTGTCTGTTAATTGCTCTTTTTCCCTGTTTGACCATCGCAGCGGTCAACGTTGGCATAGCAAAATTGGATTTAAACGATGGGCAACGGATGGCCTGGGATGGAAAACATCAACGTCCTATTACTGTGCATGTTTTTTATCCTACTCACGTTACCCCGCCAACCCCAATTAAGTTAGGTCTGCCTGGAGAGGAACTGTTTGCTGCGGGAAATGCAATCTGGCATGCCACTCCAGCAGAAGAAAAAAAGTTGCCTTTGATTCTAATGTCACATGGCACAGGAGGCTCGGCGCTGCAAATGCTGTGGTTGGCAGAAAAGCTGGTTAAAAACGGCTATCTGGTTGTCGGTATAAACCATCATGGCAATACGGCAATAGAGCCTAAAACATACGCTGAAGGTTTTGTCCTTTGGTGGGAACGGAGCCGAGATGTCGCTGTCGTATTGGAGCAAATCAGCAACGATAAAAAATGGTCGCCTTATATCGACCCGACGAACATTGGCGTGCTGGGGTTTTCGTTGGGTGGATACACGGCAATTACCGCTATCGGCGGCATTACCGACAAGGCCCGATTCGCGAAATTTTGCAACAGCGATAAAAGGGACTTCACCTGTGACTCGCAAGTAGAGTTTCCCAATATTGAAGAGGAATTTAACAAAGTTAAAGACTCTGAGATTGTCAAAGCTTCGCTGAAACGGCAGCATGACTCTTATAAAATCGATCAAATAAAAGCGGCAGTGGTATTGTCGCCCGCGGTAGTTCAGTCGATTACCGACGATAGTCTGAAAGGAATTACCATCCCAGTCTCTGTTATAGTGGGAACACAAGATACCGTAGCGCTGGCTACATCAAATGCCAAAAGAGTTGCGTCTCTTGTCAGCGGTGCTGAATACGCCGAAATTGAAGGTGCAGGGCACTACACTTTTTTAGCTGAGTGCACTGATTTGGGTAAAGCCTACGTGAAAACCTTGTGTACAGATCCCCCCACAGTTGATCGGGCCCAAGTGCATGACAGGGTTAGTGGACAAGTGCTGAGCTTTTTTAATCGAACTTTTTCTTATAACAAGGCATTGCACCAGACAAGTCGCTGAAGACAGTGTTATGGGATAGAAATCTTCTTGAGGTATATCATCAGCCCTAACATCAAATGAGGATATGTCGCAATTTGTGTCTCGACCTTAGGGGCCTGTTGTACCATATATGTGTCTTTTCAGCTATTTGGAGACATACACAAAAAGTCTACCGTAGCGCTAGTGATTCTCAGCTTGTAAAACAACCGAACTTCCGGTAGTTTCAACTCTCCGCGAAAAATCACCATTAAAAATAATGGGTGACACATAAGCCTAGAGAGTTTCTCTATTCGGCCAGCGTTAACTGAATGCCTAATACAGGCACCACTTCAGGCTGACGCTTACGAGTGCATTGCCTGAACTTTTCCAGGAACGCACTATGAATAAGTTGCTTTTTATCATCTGCATCACCGTAGCTATTGATGCTACTGGCATTGGTATTGTATTCCCAATATCGCCGAAGTTACTTCAAGACATGAATGTTTCGGGAGATATTCCACTCTATGTTGGCTTATGGGCGTCAATTTGCGCACTAATGCAATTTGTGTTTTCGCCAATTCTTGGCGCTCTAATCGATAAAATCGGCCATCTCCCAGTATTGCTATTTACTAATGCTTGAAAAAATTAGACATTTTTTATCGGAGCTGATCGGATTTTATATTATGAAAGCCATTCAATTTTATGAATATGGTGACGTTGAAACGATGCATTTAGTGAATATTCCGTCGCCTGCAATCGGCCCAACTGAAATATTGATTAGAGTACGGGCATCAGGCGTTAATCCATCAGATTGGAAACGCAGACAGGGGGTGTATCAAGCGTATGAAAAACTCACGTTTCCAGCAGGTGTTGGTGTTGAAGCTTCAGGTGTTGTTGAAGCTGTCGGTGAAAATTTATCTAACTCATGGATAGGAAAATCTGTATTTGGATTCGGACGAAATACGGCAGCTGAATTGGCGGTCCTCACCCATTGGGTCGAGTTGCCCGCCAACGTGTCTTTTGAATTGGCTGCATGTACTCCGGTCGTTTTTGAAACGGCATCCAGAAGCCTTGCATATTTGGCGATGCAAGCGGATGAAACCCTATTTGTGAGTGGCGCGTCTGGTGGGGTGGGGTCTGCTGTTGTGCAACTGGCACTCGCCCATGGAATCAACGTTGTGGGGAGTTGTAGTCATAAAAATAGTGGTTACTTACGTGCGCTTGGGGCGATGCCTGTGACTCACGGTGATGGACTCAACATAAGAATTCGCCGTGTTACTGAAAAAACGATAGACGCTGTTTTGCATGTGACTGGCGTGGGAATTATTCCAGAATTGATCGAGCTTGTAGGCGATCCTTACAAGGTAGTTTCTGTTTCTGACTTTGGTGCAATCAAATATGGAGCAAGATTTTGTAAAGGTCCTCCAGAAAATCCCTCTCTGACACTAAGCGCATTAGCCGAGATGTTGGCTTGCCATAAGCTTAAGATGCCAATTGAAAAGAAATTTCCCTTGGCCGATATTGCCAAAGCTCATCAACTTAGTGAGAAAGGGCATGTAACGGGTAAGATTATTTTAACTATCGGAAAATAGCTTATTACATTCAATTAATTATAGCTATTTGGGGTTGCCTATAGCACCGACAGCCACGCTGAAATTGGCATATAAAATAAACCTTGCAACAAATAGTGGTGTCTGACTATTCCAATAGACCTATATCGGTGCCACTCAATAGTTGATTGGGGCTTTATTGCTCTTCAGAAAGCAAACAGCGCTTAACTGAGTATTGCCGCGTACGGTTCCAGCCCGGTGACGCCGTGTCATTGAACGTTGGCTAAGCGAACGATTGCATCACCTCTGCGCCGATGCTGAAAGAATGTAAGCGGGCTTGCTGCTCGACAATCGGTCCGTTGAACATCAGTTCGTCGGCTTGGGTTTCCGCCAGTAATGCATCAATCCCTTGGCGAATATCATCACTATTGCCCACCAGTGAATACCTTAAGGTGCGTTCCATCGCGTTGATTTCATGTGGTTCCCAGTCATCTGCCAGTTTGGCTACTGGCAAGGGGATTTTACCGGCAGTGCCACGGTACAGGTGCAGGAATTGTTGCTGTACCGAGCTAAACAGATAATGGGCGTGCTGTTTATCGTCTGCCGCCACCAGATTGACACACACCATGGCATAGGGTTTAGCCCAGCGGGTTGATGGGCGAAATTGACTGCGATACAGCGTTAATGCTCGTACCATCATTTCCGGGGCAAAGTGGGCAGCAAACGCGAAGGGAAGCCCCATCTGCGCCGCTAATTGTGCACTATAAAGGCTGGAGCCCAGTAACCACAATGGCACGTGTAAACCTTTTCCAGGCACCGCTTGTACTGCACCGTTTGCCTCACTGAAATAATGCTGCAATTCGGCCACATCTTCCGGAAAACTGTCAACCGCGGCCTGAGGCTGACGCCGCAACGCGTGCATTGTCAGTTGATCGGTGCCGGGGGCGCGGCCAAGTCCTAGATCGATTCGGTCACCAAACAGCGTTGCCAGCGTACCGAACTGTTCGGCGATCACCAGCGGTGAATGGTTGGGCAACATGATGCCGCCAGAGCCTAAACGGATATGGGAAGTACCATTGCCCAGATGACATAACAGCACTGAGGTTGCGGCACTGGCTATGCCTGGCATGTTGTGATGCTCTGCCAGCCAGTAGCGGCTATAACCTAGGCTTTCGGCATGCTGGGCCAGTTGCAGAGACTGTGCAAACGCGGTGGCGATATCACTGTTTACCGCAACCGGGGCCAAATCCAGCACTGAATAGGGACGCGTCATGTTAGCTCCAAAACATTCAATTTAGATGGCACTATAACACAGAGGCTATAACACAGAGATAGCAGCGGGCTCAGTCACCTGCTTACTGAGCCCGTTGAGAAAATGCCGGCTATTTATGCGGCACCTTTGGTAACAGTGACATCATATTGGCGGCATAACGACTGCCAGCGACCTTGTCGGCGGGGAAAACTTTATCGATAGCAGCTAACTCTTCGGCTGACAGGTTTACCTCTGCCGCTTGGATGTTGTCTTGCAGATATTTCCGGCGTTTGGTGCCAAACAGTGGGATTAAATGTTGATCCTGCGCCAATAACCAAGCCAGTGCTAGTTGTGACGGGGTAATGCCTTTCGCATGCGCCAATTCAGTCACTGCATCCACCAGTGCCAGATTGCGCTGGAAGTTTTCTCCCTGAAATCTCGGATTAAAGCGGCGATAGTCATCGGCATCAAAGTCATCCACACTGCGAATTGCACCGCTGAGAAAGCCTCGCCCCAGTGGGCTGTAGGCCACAAAACCTATGCCGAGTTCGCGGCAGGTATCCAGTACGCCGTATTCGGGGTCGCGGGTCCACAGTGAGTATTCACTTTGCACAGCGGTAATTGGGTGCACTTGATGGGCTCGGCGCAGGCGCTCTGGGTCAACTTCGCTCAGCCCCAGATAACGTACTTTCCCGGCTTTAACCAGTTCTGCCATAGCGCCAACGGTCTCTTCGACCGGCACATCTGGGTCCATCCGATGTTGATAATAAAGATCAATATACTCGGTGCTGAGGCGTTGAAGACTGTCTTCAACCGCCTGTTTAACGTATTCCGGTCGGCCGCAAACTCCGCGTTTTCGAGGGTCGGCAGCATCTCGCACAATACCAAACTTGGTGGCGAGGAAAATCTGTTGGCGGCGGCCTTTCAGCGCCTTACTTAGCAGTATTTCATTGGTGTGCGGGCCATAAATATCAGCGGTATCCCAGAAGTTAACCCCCGATGCTAGCGCTAAATAGCTGATCCGAATACTGCTACATTTTCGCGATGCCGTGTCCGTTGCCGGGAAAAGGCGAAACGGTTTCCATAAAATGCCATACCTTGCCAAGAAGTTCCCGCATGTTTCGGCAACTGTGA
>NZ_BMXW01000011.1 GCF_014651955.1 Shewanella fodinae
ACTCACCCGTCCGCCGCTCGCCGGCAGAGTAGCAAGCTACTCCCCGCTGCCGCTCGACTTGCATGTGTTAGGCCTGCCGCCAGCGTTCAATCTGAGCCATGATCAAACTCTTCAATTAAAAGTTTTTCGACTCTAATGAATGACTGTTCTATTCGAACACTCTTCAGTGAGTTTTAAATCGTTTTGCGATTTCATTCACTGCGAGTGCCCACACAGATTGCTTGATATTTTGTTAAAGAGCGAATAAAAAGCCGCGCCACAAATCAGCTTGTGTCAGCGACTTATTCTGGACCGTTGCATCGGTCAGTGGATGCGCATTATAGGGAATCGATTTTTTTGTGCAACATCTAAATTGCCTTAAATTTGCTTAACACTACACGGATGCTTAGTTTTCAGCCAAAAACACTATTAAACACTATTAATTACCCAGTTTTGAAAGGTACGCTGGCACATCTGCAATTGAATCCAGAACGACTGTTGCCTCGTCAATGCCTTCTTGGGTTAGCGCTTTACCACTGCGGACCAAAATGCGTACCGGGATTCCGGCAGCTTTTGCAGCCCGCATGTCATCGGCTTTGTCACCTACGAGTGCGCTGGCAGATAGATCCAATTTCAGGAATTGCTGTGCACTTACTATCATTCCAGGCTTGGGTTTGCGGCAATCACAATCCTGTTTATACTCGCCAATCCCCTTGTCGGGGTGATGGGGACAATAATAGATACCATCTAGATCAACGCCTTTATCAGCAAAGTTCCAATCCATCCACTCTGTTAACTGATGAAATTGGTCTTCACTATATAAGCCACGAGCAATACCCGCCTGATTGGTGATAACCACTAATTTAAAACCCTGCTGTTTTAGGGCCAGACAGGCGTCAAATACTCCTTCAATATACTGAAAATCATCTATTTGGTGGACATAACCGTGATCAACATTAATCACGCCATCCCGATCCAGAAATACAGCTTTGTTCACGCTAGCGCTCTCCCACTATTTTGTTGGCTATATTATTCCATTGCGTTGACGAAAATGCATCGATGGATTATCGCCAGTGAGCTAGATAAGTCAGTTAGCGTAAATAATCGATAAAAACCATCATTGTCCACATCCTGACGCCATTTTCCCCTGCGACATGCTTTATTTATGCGCTGACTAGGGGTAACCTTAGCCACAGCAATTAGGGTGAATATAGTATACTAGCCGTTATTGCACTGAGTCGTCTGGCGATAGCCGTTATTCTGAACCAATAGCACAGAACACCAAACGTCGGGACGCTAACATCTCTCTGCAGCTTTATGCCAAAGCGCCAGCGCTGCAGTTAAGCCGATAAGTGAACAGCAAATTGAAAGAACCGTCTCGGGTGATTTCTTAACGAGAGATTTTCCATGCAGTATGCAACTATTACCGGTTGGGGCAAATGTGTACCACCAGCCATTCTGAGCAATGATGATCTGGCAACCTTCATGGAGACATCCGATGAATGGATTAAACCAAGAACCGGGATCAGCCGCCGCCACATCAGTCATGTCAATACATCAGAGATGGCTACTGTCGCCGCCAAACACGCGCTGGCCGCTGCAGGCATAGAGGGCAGCGAACTTGACATGATTATCCTGGCAACTGCCAGCCCTGACACTTTGATCCCCAACATCGCTTCTACCGTACAAGCCAATATTGGTGCTAACTGTGCGGCCTTTGATATCAACGCTGCCTGCAGCGGTTTCCTGTATGGAATGGGATTGGCTACTGCGCAAATAAAAAGTGGCCAGTGCCAGAAAGTTCTAGTTATCGGAGCAGAGCGCCTGAGTTTTTATATTGACTGGTCACGCCGAGAAACAGCGGTACTTTTTGGTGATGGTGCAGGGGCTGTGGTGCTTGAGGCTTCTGATATCGCTGGCGGTGTACTAGGGTACGAATTGAATAATGACCCAGAAGGCCGTGAAATTCTGAAAGCCAGCTTTGGAACCTCAATGGATCGTTATGTTGCCGAGTCACTAGATTTCTACATCCAGTTTGATGGCAAAGAGATCTTCAAACGTGCCATCCACGGTATGAGTACCCTCAGCGCCAAAGTTTTAGATAAATGTGGTATTGAGAAAGATGATGTTGACTGGGTAATTCCACATCAAGCAAATGAGCGCATCATTGATACCTTAGTACATAAAATGAAAATCCCGCCAGAAAAAGCCTTTGTGAATATTGCCGAATACGGTAATACCTCTGCCGCGACCATACCTATTGCAATCTGCGATGCATTGACCAAAGGGATGATCCAGCCAGGACAACACATTTTGTCTTGTGCTTTTGGTGCCGGACTCACCAGTGCCGCATTGTTGCTGAAATGGGGCGAACGCATCACACCGCTGAAAACATCTGATGCAACGCTCCCCCCCTGCGATGAAACTGGATTGCAGTTGATCCAGAAAGCAGTGAATTATTTCTGTCATCGCACTCAAAAATAACATCAAGCTGATTTGCTGAAATGACTAAAGCCCTGCTTTCATAACAGGGCTTTAATTTTATCTCCTTCCTGAACCACTATGGCTCACGGCCACCATAAAAATTCAGCAACGGCCACATGAGGATCGATGGATGCTGTCTGCGCTAAAAACAGTTCACCGCAGGCAATTGCATCCATTAACGCATTGTGTGCGGCATAAACAGGTAGATGATAACGTTGTCGACATGCACCAAGTCTGAGACATCCCTGAGGCAGAATATGGCGTTCACGTAACAATCGGCGCCGTTCAATCTGCAGGGTGTCCACCACCGGAAATCGCAACGCGGAGCCCGGTGCTTTCGGCACCAACGCCGATAAAAATGCCAGATCCAGTGGCGCATGGTGGAAAATCATTAACTTGCCCATAACCCGCTGCAATAACCAAGACAACAGATGCTGCTGTGCCAGTGTCTGTGCTTGCAAATGGCGGTCAACAATCCCATGAATGACGGCGCTTTGGCCGACACTGCCACTGATGCCAACTAACTGGTGTTCAGCTGTGGCAAGTTGCAATCGCTGCTGTATTAAGGGCACTAAACCGACAGAAATAATCTGATTTTGCTGCGGTTCCAGTCCCGTCATTTCCATATCCACTGCAACTAATGATACGTCAGACAAAGGGCGTTGCAGCAGTGGATGTAAACTCTGATAATATTCCCGCAAAAGAGGAGCGGCACCGCGCGCCCGCCATGCCAGAGACAATTGTTGCCACGGGCTCATTTCAGAAGCTCCGCATAAATTTAAGCTTCAGCGCAGCCTGCGCATCGTGAACAACCTTGAAGGCATCTCGCAGTTGATGGCGCATCAATGATGACAATGCCTGGGGCCGGAGATAATTACTGAGTGCTTCTCGATTCTCATACTGACGCCCTTGGTTAGCCAAACGCATATGCGCAATAAACTCCAGTGCATCGGCTAAATTGAGACCATCTTTTCGCGTGAGAATCCCCTGCGCAATTAACACACGAATACGTTTAGCCGTGTTGACTTCATTAATCCCGGCAGACAACGCATATACGCGAGCAATATCGTTGATCAACACACTGCCCCGATGTTTGAGGTCTATGCCCTTTTCCTCAGAACCGTCGCGTTCCAGCACAAACTGTCGAAAAAATCCGAGTGGTGGAGATTCGCTCAAGGCATTGCCGGCCAATGCAGCCAAAAAAATATCGTTATCACAAGTGGTAGCTAACACTTGGTTCTGCAGCGCTGTAAACAGACTTTCTGGCCCGAAAACACAGCGCATGTCAAAGAATATACTGGCATGCATCAATGCTTTGGGCTCCGGCGTATTCACCCAACCGGAAAATTTCTGCTGCCAATTTTCTAACGACATTCTCCATGCAGGATTCTGCGCCATAATGTCACCGGGACAAAACACATAACCACAGTCATTAAGCCCACTGCACACGGCATGTGTCAGTGCATCAAAGTAAGCTGTTGCCGCCGCGTCCGGCTCCTTTGCCAATAACAAGCCATTATCTTGATCTGAACAGGCCATTTGGTCCTGCCGGCCCTGGCTGCCGAATGCCAACCAACAGAACGCTAGCGGAGGCTCGCCGAGCAATGCTTGATTTAACTGGATAAGCCGTCTGGTCAAAGCATCAGTCACACTGGTAAGGATACGGCCAATCTCTTCAGCTCGGGCATCTGCACCAATGAGATTTTGCAGCAACAACGGGATCTGTTTACTGACATGAATAAGACTGGCAACATCCTGCTGTCTTTCTATTTCGCCAATCAAAAATATCGGTTGAGAGGATTGACTGCGAATAATATCGGTACTGGTCACCATGCCGACCGGTTGGCCATTTTCCAATACCGGCAAATGGTGAATATTATGCTGACTCATTTGCAACATTGCTTCAAATACTAAAGCATTGGCATCAATAGTTACCGGAGCGGAAGTCATTGCCTGATATACAGGTACATTACCATTTAATCCCTCGGCCAAAACCCGATTACGCAGATCTCTGTCAGTCAGTATCCCCACCAATTTCTGATTATCGATAACCAAGGCTGAAGAAACGCGGTGCTTACGCATCAGTTTTGCGGCATCACAAACCGGGGTTTTATGATCCACACTCACAGGCGCCATCACCATTAAACTGCTAATACGGTTTGCCGTCATTAACGCTACATTATGTGAAGCTTTCTGGTGCCGTAAACGCTTGGCATACGCCCGGTTAAAAAAACGATCAAACGCCCGGCAGCCAGCTCGCAGCTTTTCAAACAGGGACAACGTCAGGTGATAAACCAAACCATCTTCCAAGATCAGCACCTTGTTGCTGATAGACTCCCCAGACATCAACGATGGAAAACCGAAATAGTCTCCCGCGCCCAGCCGGTCTAATAATTCCCCCTCCGCATTGCGCACTTCAAAAGCCCCACTGCGAACAATGTAAAGCATGGGGTTTTCGGAGCTAAGTGGTACCGAGCCCGAAACTTTGCTGTAGTAGCCAATGCTGACACTGCGACTGCACTCTTCCAATAGTTCCGCAGGTAACTCATTAAACGGGGCAATTTCGGCCAGGAAATTACGGATGGGCAACAATTCACTTTCGTCCATAGGATTAGTCTGCCGCGTTATCGATGCGTTAATAATGGCTGTTGTTTTACTATGCAGCCATCTGCCTTTGGTCTAATAAAAAAGGCGCCGAAGCGCCTTTTTTATTAATTAGTTATCAGTGACTATGTGCACTATCCGCTCCTTTAGGGAAACGAATGGACTCCACCATTTGTTGCACATCATCGGGAACCGCAGCGGTCATTTTACTCACCACAGTTGCCACCACAAAGTTGATAACCATCCCGATCAAACCGATACCTTCGGGCGAGATCCCGAAGAGCCAGTTAGCGGGCACGTTAGCGGCCGGATTAACAAATTTGAAGTAGATGATATAAGAAGCGGTAAAGCCCAAACCTAATACCATCCCCGCGATTGCACCTTCTTTATTCATGGACTTGGAGAAAATCCCCATAATGATTGCCGGGAACAATGACGCTGCAGCAAGACCGAAGGCAAATGCCACCACCGCGGCCACAAATCCTGGAGGATTAACCCCAAAGTAACCAGCGATCACAATACCTATCGCCGCAGAAATACGGGCAAACATCAGTTCCTTCTTGTCGGAAATATCCGGCATGAAATTTTTCTTCAGTAGATCATGCGACACCGAGGTAGAAATCACCAATAGCAACCCTGCAGATGTAGACAATGCTGCTGCCAGACCACCAGCAGCCACCAGCGCAATCACCCACGCGGGCAAACCCGCAATCTCAGGCGTTGCCAATACGATGATGTCGTTGTCAATCTTCATCTCATTAGTTGAGCTGTCGTCAATTTTGCCTTTGCCATAGAACATTTTGCCGTCACCGTTTTTATCATTCCATTTGATAAGCCCGGTCTGTTCCCAGTTTTTGATCCAAGATGGTGCTGTTGCATGCGCCACGCCCTGACCATCAGCGCCATTGATTGTTTCAATCATGTTAACGCGAGAGAATACCGACAACGCGGGCACCGTGGTATAAAGAATGGCAATAAACACCAGAGCCCAACCAGTACTGGTACGTGCATCCTTCACTTTAGGAACGGTAAAGAAACGCACAATTACATGCGGCAAACCTGCGGTTCCCACCATCAACGCCGCAGTAATTGCAAAGACATCAATGGTACTCTTGGCGCCTTCGGTATATTCATTGAAACCAAGCTGAGTAGATAGGCCATCCAGTTTTTGTAGTAGATAAACCCCCGTATCATTTCCTGCGGCATCCAACACAGTAGAACCGAAACCAATCTGCGGCAGTACATGTCCGGTCATCATCACCGAGATAAAGATAGCTGGCACCATGAAAGCAAAGATCAGTACACAGTATTGGGCTACCTGAGTGTAAGTAATGCCCTTCATGCCCCCCAAAACCGCATAAAAGAACACAACAGCCATACCGATATAAACACCGGTATTCACGTCCACTTCGAGGAAGCGAGAAAATACCACCCCTACCCCACGCATCTGTCCAGCAATATAGGTAAAGCAGATGAAGATGGCACACACCACAGCGACGACTCGGGCGGTCTGTGAATAGTAACGTTCACCAATAAAATCTGGCACGGTAAATTTACCGAACTTTCTTAAATAGGGAGCAATACACAACGCCAGCAGTACATAACCACCAGTCCAGCCCATCAAATACACGCTGCCGTCATATCCCACAAACGAGATGATCCCCGCCATGGAAATAAAAGATGCGGCTGACATCCAGTCAGCTGCAGTAGCCATACCATTCATCACTGGCGGGACCCCACCGCCAGCAACATAAAATTCTTTGGTAGAGCCGGCTCTGGACCAGATGGCAATACCAATGTAGAGCGCGAACGACAGCCCTACAATCAGAAATGTCAGTGCTTGAACATCCATAGTCTGTTCCCCTTAGTCTTCGTGTACGTTATATTTTTTATCTAAGGCGTTCGCTTTGAAGGCGTAGATAAAAATCAGCGCCACGAACACATAAATGGAACCTTGCTGCGCAAACCAGAAGCCCAGTTTGAAGCCCATGAAGTGAATATTGTTGAGTACATCTGCAAACAAAATTCCACAGCCATAGGACACCACGAACCAGACAGCCAGCAGTCCCAGCACCAGACGCAAGTTTTCACGCCAGTAGCTCAGTGCCTTTTCGTTATTTTCAAAGCCCATTGTGCGACTCCCCATTACTAATTGTTATTAAGTCACATTTAATCTAGCAACCGCGACTTAGCTCACAATCAAGACCTTAGTCTAACCAACGTGCTACAACTGCTTAACATGTTTAAAAATCATATATAAATCATAATGTAAAAAATAAATTAGAAAAAAATGATTGATAGTGACTAAGCATTAGAATTAGACCAATGTCGAACAGCAAATGCCTTGAAAAAGACAAAAAAAGACCGGCAAATGCCGGTCATGAAGGCGAGATAATTGTGATTAATCCGGTTTTTTAGCGAGAAAAAGGATCAATTCTGAAAGCGCTTCTGCGTCTGAAACATTAGCCTTGATCAGATACTTGCCATTCACCAGTAAAGACGGGACACCCCGAACCTGTGCCAATTGAGTTTGCGCTTCGTAGTTTTCCATTGCTAGCTTAGCATCGGCAGAGCCAATGGTCTTTTCCAACAAAATTTTATCAATTCCCTGACTGACAAAAAAAGCCTCAAGATCTGCTTCAGTAGTGAATGGCTGATGTTGTTCATGAATGCGTGCAAATATCTTACTATGCACCTGATTGACAATTTTAAATTTCTGCGCCAAATAGTAAGCTTCTTGGCTCAAGACCCAGGCGGGACGGCGCGCACCGACAGGAGTACGCGCTAACGTTACTTTACCTTTGAGCAGTTGCGCAGTCTTCTCAATGACGGGATCCTGTTGATAACAATGTGGGCAGTTATAAGAGAAAAACTCCCTGACAACTGGTTTAGTGGTTTCTGGAATGCCAGTTACCGTAATGTAATCCTGACCTTCTTGATATTCTGCAGCGGTGGCGGGGATCAGCACGGCACTTAACAGTAGTAATGCCGTGGTAGTTTTGGCCACAAATGAAAACAGCATGGTTCCCCCTCATTGGACAACATAATCAACTAAATGCAACTGTCACAGGCCTGCAACAGCGAATTGGCATCAGTATATCGATAACTAAAACCAAGATCTCGGCAAATAAATGAACCATCGATACGTTTACCCAATGTGCGAGGTTCTTCCGCAACAAATTGTGGCACAGGTAATCCCAACTGCTCAGCCGCTAGGCAGTAAAAAGTCTGCTTATCTAGGGTCAAAGGAGCACTCAGATTATAAACTGCCGCCGGTTGAGGAGCCTTAAGTATGGATATCACTGCAGCAATACAGTCATCAAGATGCACCAAATTTACCGCTTGCGAGGCACCTGTTAAACCTGTTCGTCCCGCCATAAAACGACCTGGATGCCTCGCAGGCCCTACTAACCCGGCAAAACGAATAATGGTGACATTGCGTTTATCAGATGCCAACTGTTGAAACATCCGCTCTGCTTGCTGCAAGACGGCGCTACTACCAGAGGTTGCCAGTTGCAAATCCGCCTCCGTCAGAACCCCCTCTTGCTGGTAGGCGCCAGTGCTACTGACAAATACCAGTCGCTGTACCCTGCTCTCTTTGACCAACGCCGCCAGTTGTGACAACTTGTGCAGATAATCATCCTCCCCCCGGCGTAATCCCGGCGGAATATTCACCACTAAAGCGTCGCAATCTTCAAGTAAATCAGCGGGTAGTGGCTGACTAGCTGTCAGTTGCAGCACAACACCTCGAATACCTGCAGCGGTTAACGCCGCGGCACCTTCGGCCGTCGTCTTACTGCCAGACACTGTAAAACCCGCCTGTTGCAACGCTTTTGCCAGCGGCAAGCCAAACCAGCCACAACCGAATACCGCAATATGTTTCAACCTCATTCTCCTGTTGATATCCCCACGCTGCAATCGCTATCCCTGCGGGCAGAAATAGAAACTGATGCCCGCTCCCGGATTTAGGGTTTTACGCGCCCCCTCACTGAGTTCTTCCAGTTTGAGCATACTGTCCACACTAGTGTCTTCCTGTTGTAAGAATCGATAACGCCCTTTACTGCCATCGCGCTGGCAGCACCAGACTTGGGGTTGTTTGACATCATCGGTAGTCACCGCCACTTTTGCCAATGAATTATCCGTCAGCTTCACCAGCGTTCCTGGTGGATAGATGCCAAGGACTTTCACCAACGCCTGGATCAGTGTGTCACTGTGCTGCGCGGCTCGAGTTTTAAATAGGTATCCTAAAGCAATTTGCGGCGATACGATTTCTTCGCGCCACAACAAACTATCGTAATCATTAACCAACGCCACTATCTGAGTGGTAATCGCCAGTTGTTCAGACTTCAATCCATCGGGAAAACCACTGCCATCAATAAATTCGTGGTGATGTAGCACAATATCTAATACATCCTCATTGAACATGCCGCTGCGTCTAAGCAGTTCTTCCCCATAATTAGGATGCATCGCAATGAAATTCTTCTCTGGCACTGTCAAAGCGCTACGCTTATTGCGTATGACTTCGGGCACCCTTAATTTCCCGATATCATGCAATAATGCGCCAGTGGCAATGGTGCGTATTTGTGGTTTAGTCAGTTGCAACCCTTTAGCTATCATCATCGATAAAGCGGCGACGGACACGCCATGCTGTGTCGCTGAGGCATTAGGCTCACCGGAGGTTACCAAGGCCAGCTTTACCTGCTCAGCACTGTACAACTGGTCGAGCATGGTTTCCACCAGTATGGAGGTCTCACGACTCGCGCCTTCAGGGTCACTGACGATTTTACCAAACGCCCCACGGATGCCATTAATTGCGCTGATAAACTGCGTTTGGCTCTGGCGGATATGTTTTCGTGCCAGTTTCTCCTGCTCTGACATCACCGCATCGCTATTTTTGGGCTTACGCACCTGCTGCGTTGGCTGACGCTCTGTCTTAAGCTTTCCAGATAAAAGGATGACATAGGGAACACCCAACTGCTGGATCATTTTAATTTGAGTGTCTGAAGTAATCTCTATCTTATTAAATAGAAAGGGATGATCCGTCCATGAAAGCGGTAACTTGACCGTAATCCCCTTCTGCAACTGCGACACCGGCAGATGGATCTCTTCGGTTTTGGCCACTTAGCTCCCCTATTGAATGACTGGCTACGCCTGAACAGGCCAATATTGCACGAATTTTACAACTATAGTCCAAGCGATTGAATAAGGAAGTATTTGACTATAAAAATATGATATCGCTGAACTTTTGTATAAAAACAAATCTATTTTTCCGCTATTTCAGCGTGTTTTGACCAGTCTGAGACATAGACCTTCAGATGTCTTGAGCGATATAAATACAACGCCGACCAGAACAGAAATAACCCGTCCAGCGCCATTGGCCAGTCAAACAGAAAACGGCTGTGACTCAACCGTGTAAAAAGCAACGCGGCTTCCAGTCCCAGCAACCCCATTAATAGAATGCGCAGTGAGCTAAACGCACTACGGCACCACTGCGGTTTACGTCGCCGCTCTGCAATCACCAAGAAAAACGCCAACACCGCGCCGCTACCAGCAGCAAGCGCCGTCAGAAAGTCGACCTTTTCTGGATAAAACAATTTCACCAGCTCGGCGCGATCGCTGGTAATCGTTAACGACATCACCAATATCGCCCAGCCGCGCGCTAAAAATAATAACAGCAAGTACAGCATCAGCGGCGGCCGCACGTGTCCGTTATCATCGAGCCAATGTACATCATCAATGGTGAACATCTTCTTTCCAGAAATTGGGAAGCAGGAACCGATCAGATGGCGCTATTCTTTGGCTTTTTCAAGTCACCAGCAAAAAATTACCATTTAGCCGTTGAACATTGTCAGAAGCTGCTGTTCATCAATCACTTTAACCCCAAGCTCTGTTGCCTTAGCCAACTTAGAACCCGCCGCTTCCCCCGCCACCACGCAATCGGTATTTTTAGAGACACTGCCAGCCACTTTTGCGCCTAAAGCTTCCAGTTTCGCTTTGGCGTCACTGCGGCTGAATTGTGTCAACGTCCCCGTCAGGACCCAGGTCTGGCCTTTTAGGGGCAGGGTTTCTGCAGCTGGCGTTTCAATGGCGGGCCAGTGGATACCAATATCATTGCTCAGCAAGGCATCAATCACCTGCTGGTTGTGGGGCTGTGCAAAAAAATGTACTACATGCTGTGCCACCACATTGCCCACATCTTCCACGGCCATTAACTGCTCGACGGTTGCCTGCCGCAATGCTCCGAGCGTTTTAAAATGCTTAGCAAGGTTGGCTGCCGTGGCTTCGCCGACTTCGCGTATGCCAAGGGAATACAGGAACTTGGGCAAGGTTGTAGATTTTGCGGCGATCAACGCAGCTTTGAGATTTTCCGCCGATTTCATCCCCATGCGTTCCAATGATGCCAAGGTAGAAACACTGAGTTGAAACAGATCAGCCGGGCTTTCTATTAACTCTTTGTCAATCAGTTGCTCAACAATTTTATCGCCAAGACCATCGACATCCAGCGCCTTACGTGAGGCAAAATGCTTTATCGCCTCTTTACGCTGCGCCTTGCAAAACAGTCCCCCACTGCAACGGGCGACCGCTTCACCTTCAATACGTTCCACCAGCGAGCCACATACCGGGCAATCATGTGGAAACGCAATAGCCTGTGCATCTTCTGGGCGTTTTTCCGGTACCACTGCCACGACTTGCGGGATCACATCACCCGCACGGCGAATAATCACAGTGTCGCCTACTTTCACGCCTAGACGTTCAATTTCATCAGCGTTGTGCAGCGTTGCATTGGATACAGTAACACCGCCAACAAACACCGGTTTCAAACGAGCCACAGGCGTCACGGCCCCGGTACGGCCGACCTGAAAATCCACGCCTTCGAGCACTGTCATCTCTTCCTGTGCCGGAAATTTATAGGCAATCGCCCAGCGCGGCGCCCGCGCCACAAATCCTAAGGACTGCTGGGCAGCAATACTGTTGACCTTAAACACCACCCCATCAATATCGAATGCTAACGTCGGACGCCGTGTCATGATCTGCTGGTAGTAGGCTTCTACCTCCGCCAATGAGTCCGCCAATTTGATTTCACTGCTTACCGGTAAGCCCCACTGCTGCAATTGTGCCAATTGGCCACGATGGGTATCTGCCATGACAAAGGATTCCGGTTCAACGACCCCTAGGGCATAAGCATAAAATGCCAAAGAACGCGAGGCGGTAATTTTGCTATCAAGTTGTCGCAGACTGCCCGCCGCGGCATTTCGTGGGTTAACAAACACCTTTTCATTTCGCGCGCGCGCACGTTCATTGAGCGCTTCAAACGCGGCCCGTGGCATAAACACTTCGCCTCTCACTTCCAGCAATGGCGGATACCCAGTACCACGCAGCTTCAGCGGAATCGATTTAATGGTACGTATGTTCTCGGTGATATCTTCGCCTACCGCCCCATCACCACGGGTCGCCGCCCGCTCCAGCAGCCCATTACGGTAGAGGATACTGACAGCCAGCCCATCCAGTTTCGGCTCGCAGCAGTACTGCACATTGCCAATTCGATCGCTAACGCGTTTATGGAAGGCTGAAAATTCCGCATCATCAAACACGTTATCTAAACTCAGCATCGGCTTGAGATGAGTGACCTGCTCGAATTTCGCCAAGGCAGTACCACCCACACGGCGACTGGGGGAATCAGGTCGCAACAGATGAGGATTTTCAGCTTCCAAAGACTGTAACCGCCGCATCAAACGGTCGTACTCAGCATCGGGAATGGACGGATTATCATCCACGTAATAGCGGATATTGTGTTCGTTGATCTCACGGATCAGTTGATCAATTTCTTGTTCTGTTGTGAGTTGCATAAAAAGGTCCGCTGAAAATAAAGGCCGCATCAGCGGCCCGTATTGTAACTATTTATTATGGTGCAAATTATTATGGTGCAAAGCGCCGAAGGAACCTCGCTAACCATTATCAACCGTTAACTTTAATGCGTTCCAGATATTCTTTCTTGGTGGACAGCTGCCACGGATTGCGCTGACCGTCCAGCAGTAAGGCATCCAGATCGTCTGCCAATTGCGAGGCAGAGTTAAGCATAATGGAGAAACTCATCACCGGGTCCGAAGCGCAGGGCAACGTCATAAACAACACCACGCCATGGGTGGTAAATTGTTCCATATTGTCGGGATCAAAAACCCCAGGTTTCACCATATTGGCCAATGAGAATAACACCTTACCATTCCCGGCATGATCTTCATGGCGATGAAAAATCTGCATATCGCCATATTTAAAATTTAGCGCTAATAAGCACGGCAGTAACTCAGCACCACTCAAGGTTTTACCTGGCCGGGCAACCACATGCAGCACCAGCACATCACGCGGCTCAACAACGGGGGGTTCTGCCGTCTTGTTTGCGGTTGTCACGGATTCCATCCGTGGTTGCTCATCTAGCTCTTCGACATCCAATGCTTCTGCTGTAGCCGAACTTTGTTCATCCGCCGCTAGCCCAAGTTCCATCTGCAACTCTTCTTCAAACAGTTCTTCGTCACCCAGTAACGACTCCTGTCGCGATGCTTTACTGCTTTTACGGGAGCGTTCGGTGACTGCTGACAGCGCAAAATCATCAGCAGCGCCATCGGTGTCTACCATCGATAGTGGCTCCTGTTCGTCAGCCAGAGGCTTAAACTTGACGTTTTCCGGCCGTACCCGATTGGATTTCAATTTTGGCGGCTTATCATCCGGAGACGCTTTTCGAACCCTGACTTCGCCAATACCATCAGAGTCAAAACCCTCCTGATCTCTGCGGGCAGCCTGTTCCCGATAGAAGCCCGACATCGGTTTTTCTTTCAAAGGTTTGGCTTGCTGTTTGCGAATAGACCAGAACCCGTGAACCAAAACGGCGATGATGGCTATTGCAGCCAAGACAGCCAATACCAGTCGAAAATATTCCATTGGTTACCTGTTATTCCTGTTGTTATCCTGCATCGGCCATGGCCACTGCTTCTTCAATATTGACCGCGACAATACGCGATACGCCAGGCTCGTGCATGGTTACCCCTATCAGCTGATCGGCCATTTCCATGGTAATTTTGTTATGGCTGATATAGATAAACTGCACATTTTGCGACATCTCCTGTAGCAGTCTACAGAAGCGGTCTACGTTGGCATCATCCAGTGGTGCATCTACTTCATCCAACATACAAAATGGTGCTGGATTGAGCCTGAATATAGCAAACACCAATGATAAAGCGGTCAACGCCTTTTCTCCACCGGAAAGTAAGTGGATTGTGCTGTTCTTTTTTCCCGGTGGCCTTGCCATGATGGTGACCCCGGTTTCCAGTAAATCATCATCCGTGAGTGCCAGATAAGCACTGCCACCACCAAAGACTTTGGGGAACAACTCACCCAAGCCACTATTAACCTGTTCGAAGGTGGTTTTAAAACGGCTGCGGGTTTCACGATCAATACGGCGTATTGCCTCTTCCAAACTCGCTAGCGCCTGATTTAAATCCTTATCCTGTTCATCAAGGTAATTTTTACGCTCTTTTTGTTGTTCGAATTCGTCAATGGCCGCGAGGTTGATGGCCCCCAAACGGCTGATACGATTTCGCACAGCGTCCAATTCAACCTGCCATTTGTCGGTAGACGCATCCGTAGGCAGAGTATCGGCTATCGCCGCCAACTGGATTTGCTGCTCCTGTAACTGCGCCAGTTGACTCTCCGCTTGTCCTTTTAACCCTTCGCGACGTAACTTTAGCGTGCTGATAGAGTGAGTCAAGTGTTCAGCCTCTGCAAGCTGTTGTTTTTGCTTTAAAGAGAGACTTTCAGACTGTTTTTGCAAATCAGCAATGTGCGTGCGGGTCTGCGCCAGTGATTGTTGTTGCTGTTGTTGCATCCCCAGCAATTGCTGTAACTGCTGCTCCAGCACGTCGATGGCATCCCCTTCTGGGGTGTCTTGTTGGCGGTATTCCTGAAGTTCTGTCAGTTGTTGCTGCAATTGCTGTTGTTGTGATTGTAATTGAGTCGCTTGCTGTTGAATTAATGCTAGTGCTGTCTGCTGTTCATTCAATTGCCGGTTAGCATCACGCAGTTGGCGTTCGGTGTCATTAAGGCGGCTTTTTAAGGCGATCCGTTGTGAGGTCAAAGCCGATGCTTGTTCACTAAAACGTCTATCGTCACCTTGGCGTTGATAGAGTTCATCATCGGCCGCAAACTGGCTTTCAATCAGCGCTTCCAGATCTAATTCACAGTTCGCAATACGCTCTGCCAGCGTATGTTTGTCGTCTAGCAATTGCTGTCGCTGCTGCGCCTGCTGCTGCGCTCTTGCCACTATATTATCTAGCGCCATCTGCGCCTTAGCATGTTGCAGTTGCTGTTGCTGCAACTGCTGCTGTCCTTGTTCAAGCGCTATCGTCGCTGCACTGGCAGATTGCTGTGCACGCTGTAACGCTTCCTCAGCGGCAACAAGTTGTTGCTCGGCCTCGGTGATCATGGCTGCTAGTTTTTCCTGCTCCGCCGCCATAGCGACCAGTGAATCTTGATTGGCTTGCAATGACCAACTGAAATCCCGCCCCCAAACGGAACCTTCGGCACACAGAATAATCTCTGACGGTTCCAGTTGTGATTGTAACCTTTGCGCATCTAACGCGGTGTCGGCCCAACGGATCCGTGCCAACCAGGGGCTAAGGTTTGCAGGCGCGGTCACCGGCCCCCAGCGTTGCGGCTCGATCCGACAAAAACCTGACCCGTTGGCGTTATCGGTTATCGCTTTGGCCAACAGCGGACTTAGCCATTGTTCAACCGTTTGTTCCCAACCCGCGGCAATGGTGATTTCCTGCCACAACGGTGGAAATTGGCCACTGTCCGCCTGCGGCTGCTGGGCTGCAAGCCATTGGCCTAACATCTGATGCCGCATCTGCAATGCTGACAACTGTTGCTTTTGTTCCTGCAACACTTGCTGCTGCTGTTGCTGATAACGTTGCGCTTCCATTTGTTGCTGTTGCAACAGCACTTGCTGCTGCTGCAGTTGTTGCAGTTGACTCTGCGCAGCGGCTAACTGCGACACCAATGCTTGCTTGTCAGCATCATCGCCTTGAGACTCACTGGCAAGCCGTTCGGTAATCCTTTGTAATTGCAGGCGGTCTTGTTCCATCTGCTGTTTCAAATGTTGCTCTCGCGTGGCCGCCAATTCCTGCTGGTGTCGCAGTTCACTTAGCGCCGTCGTCGCCTGCCGCGATTTTTCACTGACTTGCTGTAGTTGCGCTTCCAGAGTTTCCATCTGCCCCGTCAGTTCCCAGTGAGTTTCGTCTAATTGCTCCTGAGTGGGCTGTAGCGCGGTCAGCGAAGCTTGTAACTGCTGTTCTTTCTCGGAGACCTGCAGCAACTGGCCTTGCAACTGTTGCTGTTGCGTTTGTATCCGCGCCAATTCCTTCGCCAAATGCTGATCCTGATCGCGCAGAAATTTGATCTGTTGTTCAGTTTTGGCAATTTCTGTGTTGGACTGGTAATAATCTGCCACCTGACGCTGTTCGATGTCTTCCTGATCATCTTGCTGCAATTTGAGTTCAGTTAGCTGCAAGCCCAAATGTTCCGCCGCCGTTTGCAAGCGCAGTTGTTCTGTCTCTAGCCGAGAAATTTCGCTATTTTCTGCTTCAGCTAATTCGTGCAGTTCTAGATAACGCATCACTAACAGTTGCGCATGCAGAGTGCGTTCCTGTTGCTTGTATTCGCGGTAGCGCTTTGCCGCTTGTGCCTGAAGCGTGAGTTTTTCCAACTGCTTACCCAGCTCTGCGCGAATATCACCAAGACGGTCCAGATTTTCACGGGTATGACGAATACGGTTTTCAGTATCGCGGCGGCGTTCCTTATAACGGGAAATACCCGCAGCTTCCTCAACAAATATCCGCAACTCCTGCGGTTTACATTCAATCAGCCGCGAAATCGTGCCCTGGCCGATAATGGCATAGCTGCGCGGGCCCAGACCGGTGCCCATAAAAATGTCTGTAATATCCTTGCGACGACATTTCTGACCATTGAGATAGTAAAGATTTTCGCCATCGCGGGAGACCTGCCGCCGCACTGCCAGTTCATCATAACTGGCGTAGGCACCACCAATACGGCCTTCAGTGTTATCAAACACCAGTTCCACACTGGCCACTGACACCGGTTTACGGGCATTTGACCCATTGAAAATCACGTCTGCCCAGGAATCACCCCGTAAGTTTTTGGCAGAACTTTCTCCCAACACCCAGCGCACAGCGTCAATCACATTGGATTTACCGCAGCCATTAGGGCCAATGACCGCTGTCAGCGGATTCAGAAAAGGAATTTTGGTGGCATCGACAAACGATTTAAAGCCCGCAAGTTTTATCTGTTTGAGTCTCATCTATTTCCGATGCCAATCGCTTGAAAAATAACGCGGATATCTATCGGCGCCAATGAATGTTAACGCCTCTGAAAAGTTAACTCACTTTAACAAAGCGCCATGCATTTTGTAACGCTTTTTATGCACTTATCAAAGATTTTTACTTGTTTTCGTGCGCCCGGTTACTCAAAATCGGCAACATCATGTGATGCTTTTTTCGAGGGGTTCATTATGCCATCGTCGCTTACTCAGAAGAAAAGTGGCATCAGCTACTTTATTGATGGTTTCAGTTTGATAAAACGTCCAGGGTTAAGGCGTTTTGTACTGATCCCATTGTTGGTGAACTTGGTGCTTTTTGGTATTGCTATCTATTTTGCAGTGCAGCAATTGGATGTGGTGTTTGGTTGGATCCAAAACCACCTGCCCGATTACCTCAGTTGGCTTAATGTGATCCTCTGGCCATTAGCCATCGTGACCTTACTGGTGCTGTTGTCATTTATCTTTAGTTCAGTCATGAATTGGATCTCTGCCCCCTTCAACGGCTTATTGGCGGAAAAAACCGAGCAACTGCTGACGGGCAAACCACTCAACACTGGCGGAGCGTTGGATCTGGTAAAAGATCTACCACGCATTTTTGGCCGCGAGTGGCAGAAACTCAAATACTACCTGCCACGCGCCATCATAGTGCTGTTACTGTTTTTCGTGCCGGTTGCAGGCCAAACGCTTTTCCCGGTGATCTGGTTTTTCTTCAGTGCCTGGATGATGGCAATCCAATATTGTGACTATCCTTTTGATAATCATAAAGTGGCCTTTCATGACATGAAATTTGCGTTGCAACAGACCAAAGGCACCAGCGTCAGTTTTGGTGTAGCTGTGACGCTGTTCTCCATGATCCCGGTGTTAAATTTTATTGTCATGCCAGTTGCCATCTGCGGTGCAACCGCAATGTGGGTCGAGCGTTATCGTGATGCCTACCGCAATCCTAAAGTGGCACCGGAATAAGTTGTCACTTATCTGAGTAGATGTCCGCTACGGCGGACATTTTTTATGTGGTCACTTATACTCAAGCAGAATATCTTTCCTTTCCCAGGCAAGCATCGAACAGTGAGACTTTAGGTAATTGCCAATATGATGACGTCATGTAATAACCAAATTGCATAACGAATAACAAAGATTCACTTCTCTTTGATATAAAGGGACTTATGCTTGATGGGTGCAATTTAAGGAGCTAATAAAGCTATGAGCAAAATCTTCCAAGATAACTCTTACACTATCGGTAACACCCCTCTGGTACGTCTTAATCGTATCGGCAACGGCAACATTCTGGTCAAGGTTGAGTCACGTAATCCAAGTTTCAGCGTCAAATGCCGTATCGGCGCGAATATGATCTGGGATGCTGAGAAGAAAGGTTTGCTCACCAAAGACAAAGAACTGATTGAACCGACTTCAGGTAACACCGGGATCGCCCTCGCTTATGTAGCCGCCGCTCGCGGTTACAAACTGACGCTGACCATGCCCAATACTATGAGTCTGGAGCGTCGCAAACTGCTGAAAGCGCTTGGGGCCAATCTGGTACTGACCGAAGGCGCGAAAGGCATGAAAGGTGCCATTGAAAAAGCCGAAGAAATACGCTTAACCGATCCAGATAAGTACATCATTTTGCAACAATTCTCAAACCCGGCGAATCCAGAAATTCATGAAAAGACCACCGGTCCAGAAATCTGGAATGATACCGACGGTAAAGTCGATGTAGTCATTGCCGGTGTGGGTACTGGCGGTACTATTACAGGGATCAGTCGCTATATCAAAAAGACCCAAGGCAAGGCAATTACCTCAGTTGCCGTAGAACCTGCAGAGTCACCAGTGATCACTCAAACACTGGCAGGCGAACCGGTACAACCCGGACCACATAAAATCCAAGGGATAGGTGCCGGTTTTATTCCTGGCAATCTGGATCTGGAGCTGATTGATCGAGTGGAAACCGTTACTTCCGAAGACGCCATTGCCATGGCACATCGACTGATGAAGGAAGAAGGCATTCTAGTGGGGATTTCCTCAGGCGCCGCAGCGGTTGCCGCCGTGCGACTGGCAGAACTGCCTGAGTTCAAGGATAAAACCATAGTAGCAATTTTGCCTTCAGCAGCAGAACGGTATCTGTCTTCTCCGCTGTTTGTCGGACAGTTTAGCGATCTGGAAAATCAGCAGTAATCCCCTCTTTACACGTTCTGATAAAAACCCGCCTTTTAGCGGGTTTTTATTTTCTTTGAGCTTAATATGTCATCATGGCTTACGGGCTAATAAGGTGGCAAAACGTAACTTGATATAGTTACCTTGCTCATCACGCTTGTGTAGCTCACCAACGTTCTCATTGTATTTAATGATGTCCCAACCAGCATAATAGTTAAGCAACTCATTGGCTTTAAAGGTGAAAGGAAACCCTACGGTACACGGAAAATCCTCGGTATCCATGGCTGACACGATCAGATTAACGCCCCCCGGCAGCGTATGTTGCTGCATCTGCGCTATCAAGCCCGGTACTGTTGCCGGTGGCAGAAACATTAAGACGACCGTGGATAGAATGAAATCAAATGCACCTTGGATCTGTAATTCGGTCAAGTCCTGCTGGCTGGCACGGATACCACTTAACTGTTCATCAGCAATCAACCGTTGCAGGTAGGCAACGCTCTCACTGTTACGGTCATAGCCTGTGACATCAAAGCCGTGCAAATGCAGATACAGGCTATTGCGTCCATGTCCACAACCCAGATCCAATGCTGTGCCAATCCGCAAATGCGGCATGGCAGCCACCACTTCCGAGTGGGTTTTGCTGAGATCGTACTGTTTTTTGAGGTAATACTCTTCAGGCGCACAGAAAAAACTCAGTTGGCATTCGATGTCGTTTGACATCGATGCAATCCGATGCCATTGCTGCGGTGCAATCATCGGTGGTTGTTGTTCTACATCAAACACCAGAGATTCACTTACCGTACCCGACTCTGTGAGCAGTTCAAACGTCAGTTGACCCTTGATTATTTTTAGTTGAGCCCAAGTGCCGGCCTGAGTGTTGTGACACTGCTTAAAAACATCAGGCACGGTATCTTTATGCCATAATGGCAACGTTTTATAGCAAAGCAACTGTTCCATGGGATCCTCTTGTCCTACTTCAGTGCGCAATCAATAGCACCTTAAAAAGCACAAAGCCAGTCCCTAGGACTGGCTTTTAATGCAGACTGACTCGCCGAGTAACGGTTAGGCGGCTGGCGTGGCTTCTACGGCTTTCGTCCGTACAGTGGTGGTTTCACCTTCTAACACTTTATCGCTATTTGAACCGATCTCTATCTTACGCGGTTTCATCGCTTCAGGGATTTCCCGAACCAAGTCGATATTCAGCAGGCCGTTTTCCAGGTGAGCACCTTCTACAGTGACGAAGTCTGCGAGCTGGAAGGTTCGTTCAAATCCACGTTCAGCAATTCCCTGATACAGGTACTGACGCTCGGTTTGCTCGGTATTCTTGGTGCCTTTTACCAGCAGTTTTTCACCTTCACTGGTGATCTCCAGCTCATTCATCGCAAACCCGGCAACTGCCATGGTAATACGGTAGTGGTTTTCGCCCAACAGCTCGATGTTATAGGGAGGATAACCGGCATTGCCATTATTATTGGCAGCCAGTTCAGCTAAACGGGCAAGACGATCAAAACCAATAGCGCTGCGGTAAAGTGGAGTCAAATCATAGTTACGCATAGTCATATCCTCGTAAGCAATATGTAAAGTTAACGGGCCGAACCATTCGCACCCGGTTTACGGCGACCGCCCAATGGCGCGGTCTGTATCGGCAATATTATTTTACCGCCGATAGCAACTAGATAAGGTCGTGGGACCCGTTTTCAAGGGGGATAATGCTCAAAAGGTCAATATTTATACAAAGCACATAACCATGGGAATGGTATGTCATTTCTATTTTTTAGGATTAAAGAGGCGAATTTTACTGCTTTATATCAGACTATATCGTTAATACACTTAACCTCTCGGCAATAAACGTAAGGGGGACTCATGGGATTACTGCAGCAAGGCCAATGGGTTGATCAATGGTATGACACGGGCAAGTCTGAAGGTAAATTCGAACGAGAAGCAGCGCGCTTTCGCCATTGGGTGACAGCCGATGGCAATGCTGGCCCTACGGGTGATAGCGGTTTTAAAGCAGAAGCCGGTCGTTACCATCTTTATGTTTCGCTCGCCTGCCCTTGGGCGCACCGCACGTTGATTTTCCGCACATTAAAGAATTTGGAATCCCTGATTGCCGTAACGGTCGTCGAGCCACACATGTTGGAAAATGGTTGGGAGTTTGCAGGTTCCAAACAAAGCCACAATGCGCGACACATTCATGGCGCCGAAGCCGATCCGTTGTATGGCAAAGACTATCTGTATCAGCTTTATCTGCAAGCGGCGGCAGATTATTCCGGACGAGTCACAGTTCCAGTGCTGTGGGACAAACAGCAAAATACTATTGTCAGTAATGAATCCGCGGATATTATCCGTATGTTCAATAGCGCCTTTAACCGCCTGACGGGGAACTCGCAGGATTATTATCCTAAGCCACTGAGATCAGAGATAGATGCCCTGAACGAACGCATTTATCACAATATCAACAACGGGGTGTATCGGGCAGGATTTGCCTCTAGCCAACAGGCTTACGAACAGGCATTTGACGATGTGTTTAATACTCTTGATTGGCTGGAACAACGTTTATGTGAACAACGTTATCTAACGGGCAGCCAACTTACCGAGGCCGACTGGCGCCTATTTACTACATTGATCCGCTTTGATGCGGTATACCATGGGCATTTCAAAACCAATCGCCAGCGCTTGGCAGATTATCCGCAGCTATCGGCATACTTGCGCGATCTTTACCAACAACCGGGTGTCGCTGCCACGGTGAATTTTGAGCACATCAAACAGCATTATTACTATAGCCACGGTGAAATTAATCCCACACGCATAGTGCCTAAAGGCCCACTACAGGATTTTTCGCTGCCACATCAACGCCATCGACTGGACAATTGAGTCTACTCAGGGGTGACCCCGTAAAATTCGGCTAATTGCTGCAGTTGGGTATCATTATCCAGTGACAGTTGCCACCGCACAGCACCTGCATCAGCCAGCAGTAATCTGGCTGATGCTAACAAGCGAATATCTTCTGCCAGAACTGTCATCACAACCGGTGATGACTGCAATCGCACCTGCAGTTCACGCGAGTTGAGAATCAAGCGCCCACCCGAGAAGTTCAGATTCACTGTGACAGTTCCTTACATTTTTGACATCCAGATAAACCAGCGAATATTGCATGATAACGCTGACAGTAACTGCCCAAGCAACTGCTCGGCATTATAATGGTCCGTTTTGTAAAATAACAGATAAGCCGCCAGCATATGGAGGTTGTCTGTTGCTGATGATTTATAAGGAATCTGCCTTGTTGTTAATACCTATTCTACGGCGGCTTGGTGCCATACTGACACTACTGCTGTTAGTCACTCCAGGTGCTCATGCCGTTACCGACAGCTTCAGCTATGCCAATATTCAAGATGTACAAACAAGGCATATCGATCTGCAACTGGCACTCGACTTTGACCATCAGCAGATCCTTGGCGTCACCACGCTGACACTGCATTGGTCCAAGCCAGGTGCATCACTGGTACTTGATAGCCGCGATCTCACGATCACCAATGTTGAGGGACTTGATCTACATGGCCGCTGGCAACCACTGGCCTTTACACTCGCGGCAAAAGACCCGGTACTGGGCCAAAAGCTCACCATAGACACCAATAAGCTGAAGCCACTTAAAGTGCGTATCAGCCATGCCAGTGCCGCCGCTGCCAGTGGACTGCAGTGGTTAACTGCCGCCCAGACACTAGGCAAGCAACAACCCTTTATGTTCAGTCAGAATGAAGCCATTCATGCACGGAGTTGGTTACCGCTGCAGGACACCCCGTCGATCCGCGCCAGCTATAATGCCACAGTAACCGCGCCCAAAGGCCTGACAGTGCTAATGAGTGCCGACCGCCACCCAGTAAGCGACACGGTGACCCGCTTTGAGATGCCACAGGCAATCCCGTCATACTTGATCGCCATCGCTGCCGGGAACCTCGCCTTTGCCGCGTTTGATGCCCGCTCGGGAGTATGGGCGGAACCCGAACAACTAAAACAAGCACAGTACGAATTTGCTGATACCCCTAAAATGATCAATACGGTCGAGCAGCGCTATGGTCGTTATCGCTGGGGACGTTACGATTTGTTAATTCTGCCGCCAAGTTTTCCTTTTGGTGGTATGGAAAATCCCAAATTGTCCTTTATTACGCCGACCATTATCGCCGGAGATCGCAGTCTGGTCAGCGTTATCGCCCATGAACTGGCGCACTCTTGGTCCGGAAATCTGGTAACCAATGCCAGTTGGCAAGATTTGTGGCTCAATGAAGGTTTTACCAGTTATGTTGAAAATCGGGTAGTAGAAGATCTTTATGGTAGCGAGCGAGCCAAAATGGAGCTGGCGATTGCTTATGGTGAACTACAAAAAGAGTTGCCAACACTGCCCACAGCCCTAACGGCACTGCATGCCGATCTCAAAGACAGCGACCCCGATACGGCTTTTAGTGGCATTCCTTACACCAAGGGACAACTATTCCTGCTATTTCTGGAGCAAAAATTTGGCCGTAAGCATTTCGATACTTTCGTAAAACAATATTTTGCCCATTTTGCGTTTGGCAGTA
Organism: Shewanella fodinae; assembly: GCF_014651955.1. Taxonomy (GTDB): domain Bacteria; phylum Pseudomonadota; class Gammaproteobacteria; order Enterobacterales; family Shewanellaceae; genus Shewanella; species Shewanella fodinae. Next base: position 24,175 of record NZ_BMXW01000011.1, read on the forward strand.
TTGATACCAATAGCTTTGAGCAATATCTGCAACAACACCTGTTGGCGCTATATCCTAATGTTGTCAGCCAACAACAAATACACACCTGGCTATACGGCACCGGCTTACCCGAGTTCACACCAGTCCCTCAATCAGATGCCTTCAAAGTGGTAGATGCTGCCAGAAATGCCTGGTTAAGTGGTACGCCACTGCCGCAACTGGCTACACAAGAATGGAATGCCCAGCAATGGCTGCATTTCTTGCAGCAAATGCCAGCCGCAACCAGTCAACAGCCACTGACAAGCGCACAGTTACAAGCGCTAGATAAACAGTTTAATTTCAGCACGACCGGTAACGATGAAATTGCGTTTTCCTGGTTTTCACTGGCATTGGATTACAACGATTTTGCGGTTAAACCAGCGCTAGGCCAATATTTGCAACGCATTGGTCGCTTACGCTTGGTGTTACCCCTGTACGAAAAGCTCGCCAAATCACCAGAGAGAGCCTGGGCAGCAAGAATATTCTCACAGGCCAAAAGCGCTTACCATCCGTTGACAAGCAGCAGCATTGCACCGCTATTTCAATAACGTTTACCACCGCAAAAAAATAAAGCCCGTCATCACGACGGGCTTTATGTAAATCTGGTCTGGGTCTTGGTGAAAATCTCTCATGTTGCCAAAATGTATTAGACCTATGCTTGCAAATTCACTTTTTTTCAATATGATGAATTTCTGTCCATCTGGACGAGAACCCCTACCTTACAAGGTGATAAGCCGCAATGGCCGGGTTCAGGGTGGCGAGGATTACCCTCCTTGCCGATGATTAGAGCGATTACCGTCGCTGTAAAAGTTACTGTTTACCGTAACGGTATCTTATTTTTTTAAGGAAATAACAATGGAGATGCTTTCCGGCGCCAGCATGATCGTGCGATCACTGATCGATGAAGGCGTTAAACATATCTTTGGCTACCCTGGTGGCTCCGTTCTGGACATCTACGACGCACTACACGAAAAATCGGATATTGAACATATTTTGGTTCGTCATGAACAGGCGGCGGTGCATATGGCTGATGGCTATGCACGTGCCACTGGCAAAGTAGGTGTAGTGTTGGTCACCTCAGGCCCAGGTGCAACCAATGCCATCACTGGCATTGCCACCGCTTACATGGACTCCGTCCCACTGGTGGTTCTTTCAGGTCAGGTGCCAAGCAATCTGATTGGTAACGACGCCTTTCAGGAGTGCGACATGATCGGCATCTCGCGGCCAGTGGTGAAACATAGTTTCTTGGTGACGGATCCGAAAGAAATCCCCAATATCATCAAGAAAGCGTTTTACATTGCCGCCACTGGCCGTCCCGGGCCGGTGGTGGTAGATCTGCCGAAGGATTGCCTAAATCCGGCGCTCAAATACGAATACCAGTACCCCAAACACGTTAAACTACGGTCTTATAATCCGACCATTTCTGGTCACAAAGGCCAGATCCGGCGGGGATTGCAAGCACTGCTGGAAGCCAAAAAACCAGTACTGTACGTGGGCGGTGGAGCCATCATTGCTGAATGTGCACCGCAAATCCGCACATTGGCGGAAAAACTCAATTTGCCAGTAGTCAATACACTGATGGGGTTAGGCGCATTTCCGGGAAGTCACCCACAGAACTTAGGGATGCTGGGCATGCATGGGGTGTATGAAGCCAATATGGCAATGCACAACAGTGACCTGATCTTCGGTATTGGTGTCCGTTTTGATGACCGTACCACCAATAATGTTGCCAAATATTGCCCCAATGCCACCGTGATGCACATTGATATTGATCCCTCATCTATCTCTAAGACCGTGCATGCCGACATCCCGATTGTGGGCTCTGCAGACAACGTATTGGACGAGATGCTGGAGCTACTGCGGGAATCGGAACTGTTCCCCGCACAGGATGCAGCCGCGCTGGAGAACTGGTGGCAGCAGATCACGGGTTGGCGTGAGCGCCATTGTCTGAATTATCAGAAATCCAATGAGCGCATCAAACCGCAACAAGTGGTAGAAGTGTTGTACAAGCTAACTCACGGTAATGCTTATGTGGCATCCGATGTCGGCCAGCACCAAATGTTCGCCGCCCTCTATTATCCGTTCGATAAGCCTCGGCGTTGGATCAACTCCGGCGGGCTCGGCACTATGGGTTTTGGTCTACCGGCCGCCATGGGCGTCAAGATGGCGTTGCCAGATGAAACCGTGGTGTGTGTTACCGGTGATGGTTCAATTCAGATGAATATCCAGGAGCTGTCAACCGCCTTACAATATGGGGTTCCGGTCAAAATCATCAATCTTAACAACCGTTTTCTGGGTATGGTTAAGCAGTGGCAGGACATCATCTATGCTGGTCGCCATTCTCAGTCTTACATGGACTCAGTACCTAACTTTGCCAAAATTGCCGAGGCCTATGGTCATGTGGGCATGACTATCAGCAATCCGGCCGAATTGGAAAGCAAACTGGCCGAAGCGCTGGCAATGACCGACAAACTGGTATTTGTCGATATCAGTGTTGATGAAACGGAGCACGTCTACCCGATGCAGATCCGAGGTGGCGCGATGAGTGACATGTGGCTGAGCAAAACGGAGAAATGCTGATGAAACGCCGAATTATTTCTGTATTGATGGAAAACCAGCCGGGCGCTTTGTCACGAGTTGTCGGCCTATTTTCCCAACGCGGTTACAACATTGAAACCTTAACCGTTGCGCCAACTGACGACGCCACCTTGTCACGGCTAACGGTGACAGTATTTGCCGATGAATCGATTCTGGAACAGATAGAAAAACAACTACATAAGTTGATTGACGTACTTAAAGTGTCCAATATCACCGAATCCAGTTACGTTGAACGCGAGCTGGCGTTAATCAAAGTGAAAGCCACTGGTGACACCCGCGATGAAGTCAAACGTACTGCCGATATTTTCCGTGGTCAGATTGTTGATGTCACGCCAACGTTGTATACCATTCAGATGACCGGGACCAGCGAAAAACTGGATGCCTTCGTACAATCATTATCGGAAACGACGAAAGTGGTAGAAGTTTCTCGCTCTGGCATTGTCGGCCTAGCACGTGGCGATAAATCAATGAGAGTATAGGATTTATTTTTATCAAGTCGCCATTATTCAAAAGCTCCTCTAGGAGCTTTTGTCATTTTCTCAACGCAAAAAAGCAAAATATTTCCAGTTGTCACATAGCTGTCATTTAGCAATGTTAAAAATTGCACCGTCAATTAACCAAACGACGGAAAGTCACTTTTTAGGATTGCTATATGAACAACTTGCTTAAAGGCGCCCTGTTAGGTTGTACCATTGCCGCATCAGCTTCTGTATATGCAGATACTGTTATCAACGGTGCCGGTGCTACCTTCCCATACCCTGTCTATGCTAAGTGGGCAGAGCAATACAATAAGGAAACCGGTGTTAAGTTGAACTATCAGGCTATCGGTTCTGGTGGTGGTATCAAACAGATTATCGCCAAAACGGTAGACTTTGGGGCTTCTGATGCACCACTGGACAAGGAAAAACTGGACAAAGAAGGTTTGGTACAGTTTCCAGCCGTAATGGGTTCAATCGTGGCCGTTGTTAACCTGCCTGGCATTAAGGCTGGTGAGCTGAAACTGACAGGTGAACTGCTGGCAGACATCTACCTGGGCAAAGTGAAAAGCTGGGATGACAAGGCAATTGCCGAGCTGAACAGCGGCGTGAAACTGCCTCATACTCCAATTTACACCGTGCACCGTTCAGACGGTTCAGGTACCACTTACAACTTCACTGATTATCTGGCACGCGTAAGCAGCGACTGGAAGTCAAAAGTAGGTGTTGATAAAGAAGTTGCTTGGCCACAGGAAGCCCATCAGCTGGGTGGTAAAGGTAACGCCGGTGTCGCTAACTTCGTTAAACGTACCAAAGGCTCTATCGGTTACGTTGAATATGCTTACGCGAAAACCAACGATCTGGCCTATACCCAGATGAAAAACAAAGATGGCAAGTTTGTTATGCCAACAATGGAAGCATTCCAGGCCGCTGCCGCTAACGCAGACTGGGCTAATGCTCCTGGCTTCAAACTGATCCTGAACGACCAGCCAGGTGCCGCTTCTTGGCCAATGACTGCAGCAACCTTCATTCTGATGCACAAATCTCAGGCAAATGAAAATACTGCCAAAGAAGTGCTGAAGTTCTTTGAATGGAGCTATGCAAATGGTGACGCGCTGGCCTCTCAGTTGGAATACGTACCAATGCCAGATAACGTTGTGAAGATGGTTGAAACCATGTGGCACAGCGATATCAAAACAGCCGGTGGCAAAGCTGTTTACTAAGTGTTATTCGAATCGAGCCCTCGCCTCTGGCGGGGGCTTAGCCATTTCTAAAAAAGTTGTGACTTTATGACTGCAATATCGTTAAGAGCACTTCCTTGGCAAGGTGACGATCTGTTTCGTCGGGCTTGCCTCACCAGCGCGGGACTGATTTCCGTGCTGATGTTTGCCATTCTGCTGTCGCTGTGTATTGGCGCTTGGCCAGCGCTGGAAAAATTTGGTGTGGGCTTTTTCTTCAGCAGCGAATGGAATCCAGTGACCAAAGAGTTTGGTGCAGCCAATGCACTGTACGGCACACTGGTATCGTCTGTCATTGCCGTTTTTCTCGCGCTCCCCGTTGGCCTTGGCATTGCGATTTTTCTATCTGAACTCTGCCCTGTTTGGTTATCTCGGCCCCTGTCTATTGCGATAGAACTGCTAGCAGCGGTCCCGAGTATTATTTACGGTATGTGGGGGCTGTTTGTCTTTGCTCCTTGGTTTTCTGAAGGTTTTCAGGTGTGGGCCGGAGAGCATCTGTCCGAGTTACCCATCATTGGTCAACTGTTTAGTGGCCCGCCTATGGGGGTCGGTCTGTTAACCTCTGGCATCATCCTGGCATTTATGATCCTGCCAATCCTGACCTCGTTGATCAAAGAAGCGCTGTCAACAGTCCCCAAAGTGTTACGTGAAGCCACTTATGGTATTGGGGCCACGCAGTTTGAAGTAATTATCAAGGTACTGTTGCCAGCCATTAAAGGACCGATTTTTGGTGCCTTAATCTTGGCATTGGGGCGAGCACTGGGCGAAACCATGGCGATCACCTTTGTGATAGGTGGCGCCCAGAGTATTGAATCCAGCCTGTTTATGCCGGCAACCTCGATTTCGGCCACAATTGCCGAACAATTCAATGAGGCAACCGGTGATATGCACATCTCAGCCTTAATCGGACTGGGTCTGGTGCTGTTTATGATCACCTTTATCGTGATGGGCACCGCCCGCGTGCTGCTGCGGAGGAAAGCTCAATGATCCGCAAGTTTAAAAATCAGTTGTTCCGCGCCATGTGTGTGCTGGCTACCTTAATAGGACTGGGCATTCTGGTGATCATTCTGTTTACCCTGTTTCAAAAAGGGATGGCGGGTATGAGTTGGAGCCTGTTTACAGAAGTCACTCCCGGCCCTGGCGGCGAAGGCGGACTGGCCAACGCCATTGTTGGCAGTCTCATCATGACACTGTTAGGGATTGTTATTGCGGCCCCCATCGGTATTCTCGCCGGAACTTGGTTAGCGGAGTATGGGCAGCACTCTAAAACCGCTGACACTATCCGTTTTCTTAACGGTATGTTGATGAGCGCACCGTCCATCCTCATCGGTTTGTTTGTTTATGAGATGGTGGTGGTATTTATGGGCCACTTCTCGGGTTGGGCCGGTGCTATTTCGCTGGCGATTATCGCATTACCAGTCATCATCAGCACCACTGAAGAGATGTTGAAACTGGTGCCCATCACCTTGCGTGAAGCGGGCGCAGGTCTTGGTACTCCACGCTGGAAGGTGACCGTTAAACTAAGCTATCGCGCTGTCAGCACCGGCATTATCACCGGCATTCTGTTATCGGTAGCCCGTATCAGTGGTGAAACTGCCCCACTGCTATTTACCGCACTTAACTCCAGTTTTATGACAGTGAATCCTAACGAACCGATGGCAAACCTACCGGTGACCATTTACCAATTTGCAATGAGTCCTTATGACTCCTGGAACCAACTGGCCTGGTCAGGCGCACTGCTGATCACTATGGCTATTTTGTTTTTGAACATTATTTCTCGGGTACTGCCCCAGTTGAAAAAGCGGAGGTCGTGATGAGTCTGGTCGCGCAATTAAAAGATTATCAACAACCCCAACAGGTAAAACCGCTAGTACAGCGGATGGATATCAGGGATCTGAACTTTTACTATGGCAAGGACAAGCAGGTGTTGTTTGATGTCAGCATGCCGATTTATCAGAATCGCGTCACCGCGATGATTGGTCCGTCCGGCTGTGGCAAATCCACGCTGTTGCGTTGTCTTAATCGTATCTATGAGCTGTATCCACATCAGTATGCCGAAGGCAATGTCATGCTGGGTGAACTCTCAGTATTGGACAGGAAAGTAGACCTGAACGATCTACGTGCCAAAATCGGCATGGTATTCCAGAAACCCACGCCATTTCCCATGAGCATTTATGACAACATCGCCTTTGGGATCAAGCTGTATGAGCGGCTGTCCAAGAAAGATATGGACCATCGCGTTAAAGAAGCGCTACAGCAAGCGCAGTTATGGAATGAAGTAAAAGACAAGCTACACAGCGAAGCATCTGGCCTTTCTGGCGGTCAGCAACAGCGTTTGTGTATTGCTCGCACTATTGCCCTAAAACCCGATGTGATCCTGATGGATGAGCCCACCTCAGCCTTGGATCCCATTGCGACCCAAGGCATTGAAGAGCTTATCACCGAGCTGCGTAAGGAATACACTATCGTAATTGTGACTCACAATATGCAGCAGGCCGCCCGTATTTCTGACTTCACGGCATTTATGTATCTTGGCGAGCTGATCGAGTTTGGTGAAACCAAACAGGTGTTCCAGAATCCGGTGAATGACCGCACCCGCAAGTACGTTAGCGGTACTTTCGGTTAACGGTGAGTTAAGTGTGTAAAAAGGCCCTGCGGGCCTTTTTAGATTCGATTTAAAGCTGCCAAATAACGCGCCGACACCGAGGCTGGCGTCATACTCGAACCAAAGCCATTATTGCAGCAGTTGGTCTGCCACAAACGGATTGCTCTGGCGCTCTTCCGCAAAAGTTGACATCGGCCCATGGCCTGGAACAAAGCGGGTATCGTTCCCCAACGGCCACAGTTTATGGCTAATTGAATCGATCAACGCTTGATAACTAGAACCAGGGAAGTCAGTACGGCCGATAGAACCCCGGAACAAGACATCCCCCACAAAGGCTAATTTGTCTGCCTCAGACCAAAAAACCACGTGACCCGGTGTATGTCCGGGACAATGAAACACCTTCAGCACGCTGTTACCAACGGTAACTTCATCACCATCTTGTAGATATTGGTTGGGCTCAAATGCCGCACTCGCCGGGAAGCCGAATTTTTGGCTCTGAATAGGCAGTTGCTCTAACCACATTTTGTCAGCCACATGTGGACCGATAATCGGCAACCGCTGCTGTTCAGCCAGCTTAGCGGCGCCACCAACATGATCGATATGTCCGTGCGTCAGTAAAATCTTTTCCAGCGTCAGTCCATGTTCACGCACAGCATCGAGGATCCGGTCAATGTTGCCACCGGGATCGATCACTGCGGCTTTCAGCGTCTGTTCACACCAGACAAGGCTGCAGTTCTGTTGGAACGGCGTTACGGGAATTATTTGATATTTCATATAGTTGTTACTCTCAGGCTGGTTTTATCTGTCCATGATAAACATTGCCATCATCGATCAATTACCAGCAATAAAATTTGATCCGAGCCATAAAAGCTATGAGCGATTGCCAGTTTAGCTTTTCCCGTCAATGAAAGCGCGAGCAAATTACTTTTTGGGCATCCTAAGGGGCATTTTCATTGTACAATCGCTCAAAAATTTTGCTAAAGATGACCATGATGGACAATATTACACAACTCGAAGGAATGCGATGCCATAAGCATTATTTCAGCTTACCCTTAGACTATTCCGCGCCCCAGGGACAAACCATTCAAGTGTTCGCACGCGAACTGCAAGGGTTACAACCAGGCGCACAAAATCTACCATTGTTATTATATTTTCAAGGTGGGCCAGGTTTCGCCGCGCAGCGGCCATTAGCCAACGGTGGCTGGATAAAACGCGCCCTACAGCAATATCGAGTACTGCTGCTAGATCAACGCGGCACTGGTTTATCATCACCCGTCAGTTACCGGACGTTGGCTGGGTTAACTGCCGTCCAACAGGCACAATATTTGAGCTATTTCCGTGCTGACAATATCGTACGGGATGCCGAAGCTATTCGTCAGCAGCTCAGCCCGCAAGCGCCCTGGAGTGTACTCGGTCAGAGCTTTGGCGGTTTCTGCATCCTACGTTACCTCAGCGTCGCGCCCGAAGGACTGCAACAAGCCTTTATTACCGGCGGTATTCCTTCGCTGACGCGCAGTGCCGATGAGGTCTATCGCGCCACTTATCAACGGGTTTTAAGCAAAAACCGCGAGTTTCAACGCCGCTTCCCTGATGCGCCAAAGTTACTCAACACACTGGCTGCGCACTTGAGACAACATCAGGAATACCTGCCCAATGGCGATCTGCTGACGGTAGAAATGCTGCAACTGCTGGGGATCCATCTTGGCATGATGCAAGGGCCTGAAGCCGTCTATTACTTGCTTGAACAAGCGCTGGTATCGGGAGTCAATGGCAGCACTCTCAACCCGCTATTTGCCGAGCACTTCACCCAGATGTTGAGCTATCACACCAATCCGTTATATGTGCTGTTGCATGAAGCCATCTATTGCCAGCAAACATCATCGGCGTGGGCCGCCCATCGTCTACGTGCTGAATATCCAGAATTTTCGCCGGAAGCTGACGAGCTGCTACTTACCGGTGAAATGGTATATCCGTGGATGCTGCAACAGATAAGCAATTTGCGTCCTTTGCAAGAATGTGCCGAATTGCTGGCCAGCAAGCAGGATTGGCCGACACTCTATAATCTGCAACAGCTTGCGGCTAATAAAGTACCGGTGGCTGCCGCTATCTACAGTGACGACATGTATGTGGAGCGGAAATTCAGCCTGGAAACTGCCGCGCAGGTTGCGAATCTCCGTTATTGGCTGACTTCCGAGTACGAGCACAATGGCATTCGTATCGACGGCGAACATATATTGGAGCGGTTAATAGCGCTGAATAACGGCTCACAGTTGCGCTGATTTCAGTTCTGCTTAATTAGGCAACGGCATAATATGTCTCGGTTTCGTTGCCAATACGTGACCATTTGAATTGAATAGTCTTTTGAGGTCTGCCCAGGCGGCAGGCCTTTTTTATGGCAATAGTAAGGTGCAAATTCCCATTATAATTTTATGGTTATTTCCACGATATCAGCCGTTCAGTAGCTATGCTTAGAAGATGTTCCGGGAGGTATCTATCATGCAAGATCTGCAACAACTGCCGGCCGAGATCCTGCTCGGTATCGTCAATGAAAAACTCCGTCTGCATTGTCAGGACAAACAGGCACTGTTATACGAACTTGACTTATCGCCTCAGCTATTGGAGCAGAAATTAAATCAATTCGGTTATGAGTACGATATGGTGTCTAATCAGTACCGCAAAGTACGTGATGTCTAGACGCTAGGCTTCGTCTCTCCCGGTTTAGGTCTCGCTTGGCGCCTAGCTCGCTGACCGGAATTAGCCTTTGCCTTGTTGTTCTTATCAGCCCTGTTGCTCATGTTCGATGTCGTTTTTCTGCCAGTTCGGCGGAAACTTCGCGGCTGGTTTTTTATCCCGGACAGTGCTGTTGGCAAGCTGTTCTGTGCTTGGTTAACCAACTCGGTAAGCTGCTGCAATAGTGGCTGCATAAATGCCTGATATTTCATTTCACGACGACTGATGGCCTCCAGACTGCTTTCCCACTGTGCGGTCATATCCGGTGTTGTGGCAACGTCCGGCAAGCTGTGGATCAGCCCGATGCCAGCCGCTGTAGCCAGAATACTCTTGCCTTGCCGCTGTAAAAATCCCCGTTTAAACAGTAACTCAATGATACCGGCGCGAGTGGCTTCGGTGCCGAGACCATCGGTTTCCTTAAGTACTTTACGAATTTGTGGATCGCTGACAAAGCGACTAATTCCGGTCATCGCGGCTAACAGTGTGGCATCGGTAAAATGCTTGGGTGGCTGGGTGACTTTTTCCAGCAATTCGCCATTCACACATTGCAGTTGTTGACCCGTCTTGAGTGGCGGCAAGCTTCCGGCTAATGCCTCCTCTTCATCATGACTCGTTTCCTGCCGGAACAACTGTTTCCAGCCCAGTTGTTGTTCCTGCTTGCTCTTGGCAATAAAAAGGCCACCAGCAATCTGCAACTGAACCTGTGTCTCTAGATACTGATAATGGGGATAAAACTGTGCCAGATACTGCCTGGCAACTTGCAGATAGACTTGCCGTTCGCGTTGAGACAAGCCTGCAAGATTAGCCACTTTGCGGGTAGGAATAATGGCGTGGTGGGCATCAACTTTACTGTCATCCCACGCTTTAGATTTGCGTTTAGCATCGGGGGGTTCACACCCTTGTAGCAGTTCTGTCGCGCCTTTGCTGATGACCGCAATGATCTCTGCAGCGTCAGTAAATTGCGCCTGTGGCAGATGACGACTGTCGGAGCGCGGATACGTCAGCAATTTGTGGCGTTCATACAATGCTTGCGCCGTGTCTAGTACCTCCTGCGCGCTCATGCCAAAGCGTTTATTGCAATCTATTTGCAACGCCGAAAGACTGTAAGGCAGCGGTGGTGCCTGTCGTTTGGGTTTGCTCTCTAGTGCAGCCACCGTTGCAGTTTGTCCGGTGATGCGTTGAATAACGTTCTCTGCAAGGCCTTTTGCCAATACGCGGCCGTCCTCGTCCATCCAAGGGCGACAGGCGTCACTTGGCTGCCAGCGCGCACGGAAGCTGGCACCATCGTCACATTGCAGCTGTGCCCACACCTCATAAAACGGCTTTGGTTGAAATGCGGTAATCTCTTCATCTCGACGCACCACCAAGCCTAGCAACGGTGTCTGCACTCGACCTACCGACAAAACCCCCTGATAACCGACCTTGCGCCCCTGCAAGGTATAAGCCCGCGACAGATTCATACCATACAGCCAGTCAGCACGACTGCGCGCCAGGGCTGAGGTGGATAGTGGCACAAACTCCCGATTACTGCGCATCTGCCCGAGAGCACGACTAACGGCCTGAGGGTTTAAATCACTGATAAGCAACCGTTGTGTCGCCGACTGCTTATTACTACTGGTACCCAGATAAGACAGCACTTCATCCACCAATAACTGCCCTTCTCTATCAGGATCGCCTGCATGGACAAGCTGGTCAGCCTGTTTGATCAGTTTTTTCAGTACGGCAAGCTGAGTACGACTGCCTTTTTTGGGTAATAACTGCCATTGCTGCGGCACAATGGGTAGATGCTCCGCCCGCCAAGACTTATATTGCGGATCGTAAGCATCTGGGGTCGCCTGCTCTAGCAGATGCCCAATACACCAGGACACACAATCACCATTAGCCGCCTCAATATAGCCTTCATGTTTGCGCAACGGCTTAGCTAACACATCAGCAATAGCGCGGCCAAGACTCGGCTTTTCAGCAATATATAAAATCATAGCCCTATAGTGCTGTATAAATTTACAGTAAATTTAACCCGCTTTACCATAAACTGCAAACCATCATACTCAACACGCCCATCTACAAGTAAAAACGCCCACTGTTGCGGGCGTTTTGGGGCAAAGTGACAAATGTTATCCAAAAAAGCGCTGGCCTGTCGTTGCCATCGTTTTCAACCGTTCACAGGGGGCAAAACGTTGGCCAAACTGCTGCTGGTAGCCTTCAAGGATCGCCACCAGCTTGGCCGCCCCTAGAGTGTCGATATAGTGGAATGGTCCGCCTAAAAATGGCGGGAAACCGATACCGAAAATAGCACCAATATCACCATCACGAGCGTTTCGGATAATACCCTCGTCCAAGCACCGCACTGCTTCATTTAACATCTGCACCACGCAACGTTGTGCCAACTGCGCATTCTCTGAAGCCACGCCGGGGGTGATGCCCAGCACCTTATAGACTGAACTATCCACCTGTTTTTTATTGGATTTCTTTTTACCATAAAGATAAAAACCCTTGCCGTTCTTACGCCCTTTACGCTCATCTTGCAGCAGTTTTTCAAACGCCGCTGGGGCGCGGAAACGTTCGCCCAGCTCTTGTTCCAGAATTGGCGCAATCTTGGCACCGACATCAATGCCCACTTCATCTAACAATGTAATCGGACCTACCGGGAAACCAAACTTCACCAGTGCCTGATCAAGATGCTCCACACTCTGGCCTTCCAACAACAGTTGTGCTGCTTCGTTCATGTAGAGCGCTAGAATACGATTGACATAAAATCCGGCACCATCTTTTACCACTATCGGGGTTTTTCCCTGCTTACGGGCAAAAGCAACAGTGGTGGCGATGGTTTCAGAAGATGTTTTCTCATGGGCAATGACTTCCACCAATGGCATCTTTTCCACGGGTGAGAAATAGTGCAAACCGATAACATTTTCTGGTCGGCTAGCCACGGCAGCAATCTGGCCGATTGGCAAAGACGACGTATTGGACGCAAATACCGTATGTGCAGTACATTCGCGTTCAATATCCTGCACCATCTGATGTTTGAGTTTTAGATCTTCAAACACCGCTTCTACCACGATATCCGCATCGTGTACGCCAATATATTCTGTGGTGGTACTCATCAGCGCCATCTGTTTATCCCGCTGCGCTGCACTTATATGGCGCCGCTTAACACCTTTATCCAGCAGTTTATAGGCGTAGGACAAGGCATTAGACAGCCCTTTTTCGCTGATATCTTTTACCCGCACCGGCAACTTGGCCTTGCTGATGGTGACCGAGGCAATACCACCGCCCATCAGACCACCACCCAGCACAACCGCTTTTTTCAGCGGTCTTGACTCAGAGCCGTCAGCTCCGGTTTCTTTTTTCATTTCGGTAGTGGCAAAAAAGATCGAACGCAGCGCGGCGGATTCAGCCGTCATCACTAATTCACCAAAATAACGGGATTCTGTCGCCAAACCTGCAGCCATGCCTTCATCGGCACCAATGCGCACACAATCAATTATTTTTGGCGGCGCGGGATAATTTCCCTGAGTCTTACGTTCTACTTGCTTTAATGCCTGATCGAACAATATATTACGGCCAAAGTGAGTGCGCTCCAGCGCCAGTTCCATCAAGGTTGCTTTGCGCTTAGGGCGTTTCTTGCCCTTTTGCGCCAGTTCTATCGCCGCTTGCAACAAAATGGTCTGGGGCACGACATCGTCGACCAAGCCCATTTTCAATGCCTGTTTCGGCCGGATTTGTTTACCGGTTAACATCATATCCAAGGCTTTGGCGATGCCAATCAGCCTTGGCAAACGTTGAGTGCCGCCACTGCCAGGCAACAGTCCTAACTGTACTTCCGGTAACCCCAGCATAGTTTTGCCATCGTCAGTGCAAACACGCTTATGGCATGCCAGTGCCAACTCAAGCCCGCCCCCAAGGCATGCGCCATGAATGGCCGCAACAACCGGGATCTCTAATTTTTCCAGTTCACCAAACACTTGATGTCCGGCGGCGGATAGCTCACTGGCTTTATCACGGGTATCACAGGCATCCAACATGGCAATATCCGCACCCGCAACAAACGAGTCTTTTTTACCGGAGATCACCACCAGCCCTTTGATGCGCTGATCGGCGCGGATCTGCGCCAGCAGTTCGGTCATTTCTGGGACAAATTCGGCCCGCAAAGTGTTCATAGTTTCGCCGGGAACATCCATTGTCATCACAGCGATGCCATCATCTCTGACATTGAGATCAAACGTTTTTTCTGTCATTTCCATGGCCTTTTACTCCACTTCCAGGATCATGGCGGCACCAAGGCCCCCGGCGGCGCAGGCGGTGGTCAGCGCAGTTCCGCCACCACGACGTTTCAACTCGTTACACACCTGAGTGATCAAACGAGTACCTGTCGCCGCAAAAGGATGTCCATAAGCCAGTGAACCACCCAGCACGTTAAATTTGCTCATATCGATATCGCCAATGGCGCGGCTCTGTCCCAGCTTCTCTGCGGCAAAGGTCTTTGAAGCAAACATCTGGATATTGGCCAGCGTCTGCGCCGCAAAAGCTTCATGCATCTCTATCAGATCCAAGTCTTCCAGTTGCATCCCTGCACGTTTCAGCGCCAGTGGTGTTGCATATGACGGCCCCATCAGCATATCTTGCCAGACTTCAATAGCGCTGAAGGCATAGCTCTTGATATAGCCAATAGGCTGATATCCCAAGGCTTTGGCTCGGCCTTCACTCATCAGCAATACCGCTGAAGCACCATCGGTCAGCGGTGTGCTGGTTGCCGCCGTGACCGTGCCATGTTTGCGATCAAACACTGGCTTCAATTTGGCGTAGGACTCCAAGGTGGAATTGTCACGGATATTGTTATCACGTTCGATAAAGCTGTCGTATGGCGGCACATGGGTCACCATCACTTCCTCTTTCAGCTTGCCTTCAGCCCAGGTCTTGCTGGCAAGTGTATGCGAGCGGTGCGCCAACGCGTCCTGATCGGCGCGGCTGATATGGTAGCTTTTGGCCATCTGCTCGGCGGTTTGTCCCATCGATAACCCAGTGGAATACTCAGCCACCGCCGGTGGAACCGGTAACAGATCTTTCGGCCGCAGTCGGCTGAGCACTTGCCATTTTTGTTTCAGACTGCGCGCCTTGCCTAAATCCACCAGCGCAATCGCCAGTTTTCGAGAAACACCGATAGGCAATAAAGAGGAGGAATCAGCGCCGCCAGCAATGCCGATGTCAATATTGCCAGTCATAATCGCTTCAGCCACATTTACTGTGCTTTGAAAACTGGTAGCACAAGCGCGGGTGACACTGTAAGCATCGGTGGTCACCTTCATGCCGGTTCCCAGCACAATCTCTCTGGCAATGTTAGGAGCAGCAGGCATCTGCACCACCTGACCATACACCAGTTGTTCTACCAGTGCCGGGTCAAGCTCAGTGCGCTGCAGTAATTCAGCCACCACCATTTTGCCCAGATCTACGGCTGGCATGCCATGAAAGGCCGTCGCCTGACGAGCAAACGGTGTACGCAAACCTGCCACAATGGCAATGCGTTCGCCCTTGGCATTGGTTACCTGCTGTCTGTCACTCATCTGTTATCCTCGTTATATTTGGTCCATGACCACAGACTTAAATTTCCTAGTCAGACATACACCCAACAGGTCTGACCATCAAAATGTGATCCGATTCTAACTTCTTCTCGATAGGTTTTAAACACTTGTTTGGATTTTCCAGCGGATAAATTATCGGCAACTGCGAACGCTGCGGGATAATTCCGGCCTAGCACGGGTCTATGACTACAGTGCAGATGATGTACTTTCGTGCTAACAACCGAATCTGTCTTAAGAAAAATTAACTTTTAATTCATAGCATTTTGTACTTCAATCGCCCTGTAATATTCCGCACAATGACAGGAAAACCTTGCAGCCGAAGCTGCGCGAGCTGGATAAGAGAAGCCCTATGCCGTTAAGTCGTTTTCACGCATTAAGAACATACCTTGACCACGTCATCGTCGGTCAGCCGTCATTAACTGAAAACCTGCTGCTGGCACTGATCGCCGATGGCCATTTGTTGGTAGAAGGCCCACCAGGACTGGCAAAAACCCGCGCCGTCAAAGCGCTGTGTGACGGTATTCAAGGGGATTTTCACCGGATCCAGTTTACCCCGGATCTCCTCCCGGCAGATTTAACCGGAACCGACATCTATCGGGCACAAACCGGCACCTTTGAATTTGAAGCCGGACCGATATTCCATAATCTTATTCTGGCCGATGAGATTAACCGCGCGCCCGCCAAAGTGCAGTCGGCACTGTTAGAAGCGATGGCTGAAGGTCAAGTGACCGTCGGTAAGCATTCTTACAAGTTACCACAACTGTTTTTGGTGATGGCCACGCAGAACCCGTTAGAAAATGAAGGCACCTATCCGTTGCCGGAAGCACAACTCGACCGCTTCTTGATGCACCTGAATCTGGATTACCCGAGTGCAGACACAGAGTTGGAAATTTTGCGGCTATCACGTAATGAAGCCAAAACCCGCAGCATGGAAAAGATGACGCCTATTTCCCAGGACGACATCTTCAATGCCAGAGTACAGGCGCTGGAGATTTATCTGGCCGAACCACTGGAGCGCTATATCGTTGATTTGGTGATGGCGACCCGGCAACCACAGCGCTACAGCGACGAGTTAGCCAAATGGCTGGAATATGGTGTCAGCCCTCGCGCCACCCAGTCCATTGAACGCTGCGCCCGCGCCCGAGCTTGGTTATACCAGCGAGATTTTGTGGCACCGGAGGATATCCAAGCCGTGCTGCCTAACGTATTGCGCCACCGCCTATTGCTAAGTTATCAGGCGCAAGCGGAAGGAGTAAGCCGAGATGAAGTGATCAACCATATTCTCAGCCAGGTGGCCGTGCCCTAATGATGTCTGAGTCTGAACATACGCTGCCGTTATTTGCTGATGGCGTGCATCTGAACGAAGCGGAATTGCTGGCGTGCAGAAACCTAGCACGGGCATTGCCAGATAACCAAGTGCGTGCCAGAGCTGCACTGGCCGGTAATCGCAGTAGCCTCATCAAAGGCCGCGGCATGGAGTTTGCCGAAGTGCGCCATTATCAGCATGGTGACGATGTTCGCACCATCGACTGGCGGGTCACAGCACGCACTGGCAAAGCCCACACTAAGCTGTTTGTGGAAGAGCGGGAACGTCCGGTTTTACTGCTAGTAGACCTAAAACACAGCCTGTATTTTGGCTCAACCTTGCTGTTGCAAGCGGTGCAAGTCGCCCATCTAGCAGCCACCTTGGGCTGGAAAGCCATTCAGCAAGGAGACCGCTTGGGGGCCTTAATTGTTGGTGAAAACAAACGCCGCGAACTGAAGCCGCGGACCCGTGAACAAGGGATCCTTGCATTGATATCGGCGCTGATAGAGGTACATCAGCAACAGCTGCAAACACTGCAGCAGCGTACCCCCGAGCCTTCGGCATTAATGGCGCAGAGTTGTCGGCAACTCGCTCGTTTAACGAAACCTGGCTCACAGGTGTGGCTGATCACTGACGGCAGCGGCTTTGATGATGAATGTCGGCAACCGCTGTCAGATCTCTGCCGCCATAGCGAGGTATCAGCCTTTGTGATCACCGATCCGCTACGCAACGGTAGTCTGCCATTACCCAAACGTTTTGCATTACCGGTGCGGGATCAGGGGCAGTCTTTACTGCTGGATCGCCACAGTTATGACGCTTGGCTCAAGCGACAACAGCATGCCTTAGCGCAATTTGAACAGATGATGCAATCACTGCATATCCCCGTGCGACTGCTTGATGCCGCACGCAACCTCAACCAACAACTGAATTTGTTACGATGATGCCGACTTCTGCAACTGCCAATCCAGCGCTGAGCGCCATGAAGGATATCAGGTTGCCTCCTGAGATAGGCTTCTGGCCGCCAGCGCCTGCAGTATTGGCACTTTTGGTGCTGGCGATGTTGTCACTCATCGCCTTGAGCGTGTGGCTGTATAGACGCCACCAACGGTTACAACGCCAGCAAGCCCCGGCCAAAGCTGCGCTACAACTGTTGTCACAACTCGATACTGAAGATCCGCAACTGATGCTGCACCTCAGTGCCTTGCTGAAACGCTGTGCCATCAGTTACGGTGGCCGTGAACACGTTGCCAGCCTTACAGGCGAGCCTTGGTATCAGTACCTGGACCAAGCATTGCCAAGCAAGCAGCAGGGGAAATTCCAGCGGTTACTGCAACAGCGTTACCAGATGCATCCCGCGGCCGAGGATGCAGAAGAACTCATAACGCTGTGTCAGCAATGGCTGCTATGCGCGCCGAGTTTTTATCGACGTGTAGGCAAAGGAGGCAAGTCATGCTAAATCTCGCTTGGCCTTGGTTGCTACTGTTGTTGCCGTTGCCACTATTGATCCGCTTCCGGCCTCAAAAAGTGGCCGGAGGTCAATTACAAATGCCGGGCATTCGCCAATATGCAATAGCCGAAATGCATAACCCAAAACGGCGGCCTTGGATGATTTGGCTGTTATGGTCCTTGCTGGTTCTGGCAGTAGCACGACCACAATGGTTAGGCGACCCCATTGAGTTACCAACCCAGGGGCGCGACCTGATGGTTGCCGTGGATCTGTCAGGCAGTATGCAGATTGAAGATATGGTACTGAATGGCAAAACCGTTGATCGCTTTAGCGTGATCCAGAAAGTCGTCAGTGATTTCATCGAACGCCGCGCGGGTGATCGTATCGGCCTGATACTGTTCGCCGACGCGGCGTATTTACAAGCGCCGCTAACACAGGATCGCCGTTCCGTTGCCCAATATCTCAAGGAAGCACAGATAGGTCTGGTGGGTAAACAAACGGCAATTGGTGATGCTATCGCGCTGGCGGTAAAACGGTTTGATAACCTCGATAAAAGTAATCGCGTATTGGTACTACTGACCGATGGCTCCAACAACGCGGGCAGTATTGACCCAGATCAGGCCGCCGCGATTGCCGCCAAACGTAATGTCACCATCTACACCATCGGGGTGGGAGCGGATGTGATGGAGCGCCGCACTTTATTTGGTATCGAGCGGGTCAATCCATCTGCGGATCTGGATGAAGACCAGTTAAAACGCATCGCCGATGTTACCCATGGTAAATATTTCCGCGCACGCGACCCGAAAGAACTGCAACAGATTTATCAGGAAATTGACCGTTTGCAACCGATAAGCCGAGATCCGCTTACTTACCGGCCGCAGTCTGAGCTGTTTTACTGGCCACTGGGGCTGGCATTACTGCTTAGTTTAGCATTGAGTCTGAGTATGACATTGCCCACAGGAAAATCTGCCGGGAGGTCTCAATGAGTCTGCATTTCATCCGCCCGGAATGGTTTATCGCCCTGTTGCCATTACTATTGGTGTTGTGGTCAAAGTTGAAACATCAAGGTGAGCACTCCCAGTGGGATAAGTACATCGCCCCTCATCTCGCAAATGTACTGATCAGCAAAGGCGACCAGCAGCGCCGCCACTGGCTACCTCTGGTGACCAGTTGTTGGCTGTTAGCCGTATTGGCATTAAGCGGTCCTGCCCTATTCAAAAAGCCGCTGCCGGTCTTCGCGTCTACCCAAGGCCGTGTCATTGTGATGGATATGTCGCTGTCGATGTATGCCACTGACCTGACGCCCAATCGCCTGACACAAGCGAGATTCCGGGTCACCGATTTACTGAAAGGGCTTAAAGAAGGTGAAACCGGATTGATCGCCTACGCCGGAGATGCATTTGTCATTAGTCCACTCACGCGCGATAGCAACACTTTATTAAATCTGTTGCCAACACTCAGCCCAGATATTATGCCAGTGATGGGCTCCAACTTGCCGGCAGCACTCACTAAAGCCAAGGAATTATTGTCGCAGGGGGGGCATATTAAAGGCGATATCATTCTGGTCACCGATGGCGTGGAAACTGCGCAGCTTAATGCGGCCAAAGCGGTATTGCAGGACACCCATTATCGGCTAGGCGTATTGGCGTTAGGGTCTACCCAAGGCGCACCAGTACGTTTGAGCGATGGTCAACTTATGCGTGATAGCAGTAATCAAGTCGTGGTACCTGGCACCAATTATGGGCAGTTGAATGAACTTGCACAAAGCTGTCATGGTAGCCTGATCCCCTTTGCCAACGATGGCTCAGACCTAATCAAGCTGCGGCAGTGGCTGAGTACTGATGAAGATGCCCAAGCCACCCACCTTGCAGGAGATAGTTGGATAGATCTCGGCCCCTACCTAGCATTACTGCTGCTGTTGCCTATGCTGGCGATGTTCAGATATGGCTTGCCCGTCTGGCTGTTAGTGCTGCCATTGTGTGGCAACTTACTAACACCAAAAGCACAGGCCAACACATGGGATAACCTGTGGCATACCCGAGATCAGCAGGGGATGCAGGCATTTAAGCAACAAGACTTTAAGACTGCCGCAGATAAATTTGCCAACCCCGCTTGGCAAGGTAGCGCCTTATATCGCGCTGGTGACTATCAAGGTGCACTTAAGGCTTTTGAACAAGATAAAAGCGCGAACGGTTACTTCAATCAAGGTAATGCATTGATGCAGATGGGTGAATATGACGAAGCGATAAAACGCTACAACGAAGCACTCAAAAAAGAACCTGATATGAAAGATGCCCAAACGAACTTAAAAATCGCTAAAGAACAGGAAAAGCAAAAGAAAAACAAACAAAAACAGAATAACAATGATCAGTCTGGCAATCAAAAACAGCAGGGTACTGATAAACAGAATAAGAACAATGACCAGGCCGATCAACGAGACAAAAAGGAAGGCGACAACTCTGAACAGAATAAACCTGAGCAGCAACAGTCACCTCAGGATCAGCAGCAAAATAGTGGTAAAGATAATCAAGGCAGTCAACAGCCGCAGCAAGGTGATAAATCTGCTAACAAGCAGGAGCAACAGCAAGCATCCCAAGGGGAAGACTCTGCCGCTAAGGACAAGGCTTCTTCTAAATCCTCTGCTACCGATAATAAGCAGCAGGAGCAGACAGCAGCGGATAAATCATCGGCAGCAAACCAGCAGCAAGCAGCAGCGTCAGACAGTGCACCACAGAACGCACAACCTGCACCACAAATGCAGGCTGATGCTAGTCAGGATAACCAGACTGACGCGGCGAAACAGCAGGCAAATGCCAGTGCTGCCCAAACAGCGGATAAACCCGCGCCACAAAACCCGCAAAATGGTGCTGTGGCGGCATCCAGCCTGGATAATCAGGACAAGTTGCCAGCAGATATGCAGCGGGCATTAAAAGCTGTGGTTGACGATCCGGCCGCACTGCTGCGCAACAAAATGCAGTTGGAATATCAAAAACGCCGGCAGAACGGCGATATACCCAAGGAACAACAACAGTGGTAAAACTACGCTTTCCATTCTGGCTGCTTCTGGCAACCCTGTTGCCACTGAAAGCACTGGCATTGACCGAATTACAAGCCTCTGTCGATAAGAATCCAGTATCGCAGGGAGAGTACGTTGCATTAACGGTGACGGCAGATGACGATCTGCAAAGTCAGGCTCTGGATACCTCCGCGCTACTGAAAGACTTTATTGTGGGCCGCACTAGCGTTGGTCGCAGTACCCAGATCATCAATTTTGATACTCGCAAAGAAACCCGCTGGCAGATCCTGCTTGCGCCCAAACAGTTGGGACAGGTCACCATTCCGGCATTTGAGATTAACGGCGTCAAATCCAATCCGATCCAGCTACAGGTGGTGGATTCTGGCAGTCAACCACAACAGATGAAAAACCTGTTTTTACGCACCAGCGTATCCAGCGATGAAGCCTATATCGGCCAGTTGCTCACCTACAAGGTAAAGTTATATCTGGCGGTTGATTTGCAACGGGGTGTACTGTCGACCCCCAATATTGAAGGCGCTCAGATCAAACAGGTAGGCGATGATAAAGACAGTAATGAAATCGTTAATGGTCGCCGCTATCGGGTCATCGAGCGTACCTATAGTATTGTTGCCGACAATCCGGGCAAGTTAATGATAAACGGCGTTAATTTCTCTGGCGATGTGCTGATGAATAGTCCGAGCAGCGGGATGTTTTCCTTCCAAGAAAGTCGGCCGGTACAGGCGCAAGGTGACAGTCTAGTGGTCACCATCAAGCCCATTCCTCAAGCTTATGTGGGGGATTGGCTGGTGGCCGATTTAGTGGCATTACAAGAAGACTGGAAAGATAACCAAAGCTATGAAGCGGGACAACCCATTACCCGCAACATCACACTGCTGGCCTCCAATGCCGATGAAACCAGCTTACCAGATCTGCATATTCCTCTTCCGGCCGACATGCGCAGCTACCCCGATAAACCCGTCAAAAAAACCTATGTTCGTAACGGTCAGATGGTAGCTAAGTTGACCCAAACCATCGCCATCGTGCCAGCCAAAGCGGGTAACTACACCTTACCGGAAATCAAAGTGGCCTGGTGGAATCCGCACCTAAACCAAGAAGAATATGCCACGCTACCAGCACGGCATATTAAGGTGAAACCAGCCAGCAACGCACCAGCGCCAGATCTGAGTGTCGCCACGCCACAGGCAGTACCGACCGCACACGGTTACTGGCCGCTAGCTACTGCCGTTTTTGCCGGACTGTGGCTACTAACACTGGGATTGTGGTGGCGGGCTCGCAAAACACCCATGGTGGATGCTCACCGCGAAATTGTCACAGCGCCGCAGCCAGCCGTTGCAGCACCATCCTTACAGACAGCCATTGCCAACGATGATGCCGCACAAGTGCTGAATGCATTAATAAGAGAAGTCGCGACTATTACTGGCAAAGAACTGTCACTTGGACAGCTAGCGTCAATCGCACCCACACTGGCTGAGGTCGCAGCGCAGATCCAATCAGCACATTACAGTCGCACACCAACGGATACGGCGCCTTTGTACCAAATATTGCTGCAAGCATTGGCGCAATTTCGTCACCAATATAGCCAACAAAAACAGCAGAAATCGCCGCTGTCATCGCTTAATCCATAACAGCGGACAATTTCCAACCGTGGGGCCATCTGGCCCCTTTTTTCGATGACGGTTTTGTGTGAACAAGCGCAACATCCACAACAGCATTGTGAGCCACTTCAAATATCTGCTAGGATGACGCCACAACAATAACAACCATATAACAAACAATAAACTCCCATGCAGATCGACACACCTATCGCTGTTACCTTTATTGGTTATCTCGCTGCCATGCTGGCAATCGGTTACTGGGCGTACCGGGCAACTGATTCACTCGACGACTATATTCTGGGAGGCCGCAAGATGGGCCCGGCAGTCACTGCGCTCAGTGTCGGCGCATCGGACATGTCTGGTTGGCTGTTACTCGGCCTCCCTGGCGCGGTATATCTTGGGGGCATGGGTGAAGCCTGGATTGGTATTGGCCTATTATTCGGGGCTTGGCTCAACTGGCTGTTTGTTGCTAAACGCTTACGGGTATACACACAAATGGCCGATAACGCCCTCACCCTCCCCGACTTTTTTGAGAAACGTTTTGCCGATAAAAGCGGCCTGTTAAAACTGGTGTCGGCGCTAACCATTCTGGTGTTTTTCACCTTCTATGCCTCTTCCGGCATGGTAGGCGGTGCCATCCTGTTTGAGAAAGTATTTGGCATGGATTATCGCCTGGCGCTGGTCGTCGGTTCGGTCGTCATCGTGGCCTATACCTTTGTTGGCGGCTTTTTTGCCGTCAGTTGGACCGATTTCTTTCAGGGATGTCTGATGTTACTGGCGCTGTTAATTGTCCCTATCAGTATGTTTACCCATCCTGAAAGCCATAAAAGTCTTGATACGCTAGACCCCGCTTTGCTATCACTTTTCAGCGACAAAATGACATGGATTGGCCTGCTATCAGCCTTAGCCTGGGGCTTAGGCTATTTTGGTCAACCTCATATTTTATGCCGATTCATGGCAATACGCAGTACCAAGGAGTTGCCAGTGTCGCGCCGCATCGCCATGAGCTGGATGCTATTGTCCCTCCTCGGGGCATTAGCCACCGGGATTGCCGGAATACTGTACTTTGCTGATAAACCACTGGATAACCCAGAAACTGTCTTTATCCACCTGACACAAGTGGCATTTAACCCATGGATTGGCGGTATTTTGATTGCAGCAATTCTGTCAGCCATCATGTCGACTATTGATTCGCAGTTACTAGTATGCTCCAGCGTAGTCACTGAAGACTTCTACCGCCGCTGGATACGTCCAAAGGCGTCCAACCGCGAACTGATGGCGGTGGGGCGTCTAGCAGTACTGGGAATTGCCATCTTGGCCGGTGTTATTGCGCTGAATCCGCAAAGCAGCGTCCTAGGGCTGGTCAGTTATGCCTGGGCTGGCTTTGGCGCAGCATTTGGCCCGGTGGTTCTGCTATCACTATTTTGGCACGGCTATAGTCGTCAGGGTGCCATCGCCAGTATCATGGTCGGCGCCGTTACCGTAGTGCTGTGGAAACTGGCCAATGGCGGCATTTTTGCATTATACGAATTGTTACCAGGCTTTGTTTTCGCCACCATTGCGGGCGTTGGCGTCAGCCTGCTGTTTCCGCCAGCGGCAACCACTGTCAAGCAATATCACACCATAAAGCAAGCACTCTAATATTGATACCCGTGCAGCTAAGCGTACATCTGTTAGCTTAGCTGCATCACCATAAAGAGATGCTAATTGCCGTTATATTTCCCATTTATCAGGCCTAATTTTTTATCAACATAATAAAAATCAATGAAATAGTCATACCACACTCAAGTATTGCTGCCCCACTAGCATAATTTTTCATCGATCTACTGCACAGATTTCCGCGTTCTGTTAAACAACACAGGTGTAAGCTGCTGGTCGGACTTGTTAGCACAGAAACATCCCCCTAACATGCCCGCTGATTTAACGGGGACGTTGGCGTCAGCCAATAGATAAGCGCAACATTATTAAGAGAACAACAATCAATATGACTAACTTCAGAAAATCGCTGCTGGCGATCAGCTTGATGCTGGGCGCTACTCAGACTTATGCTGCTGGGTTTCAGCTTAACAGCCAGTCAGCAACCGGTATCGGCCGTGCTTTCGCGGGTGATGCGGTAATTGCCGACAACGCCTCGGTATTGTCACGCAACCCATCCGCGATGGCGTTATTTGATCGCGCTGCACTGTCTACTGGGTTGACTTATGTCAATATCGAAGTTGACGTGAAAGATGTGAATTTTGCCGATGGTCAAGTTGATTTAGGCGGTATTGATGATGCGGGAAGTACCAAACTCATCCCGAATATCTACTATGTGCAACCGTTAAATGATAAATGGGCATTCGGAGTAGCGGCATTTTCCAATTTTGGTACTGGCACTGACACCAGCTCGCTGCTTAAAGGTGCTACTTTTGCTCCCTACGATTTGATCGGTAACACTGAAGTCACCACAGTGACGCTGAATACCAGCCTGTCATATCGTATTAATGAAATGTTCAGTATCGGTGCCGGTGTCGATGCCGTGTACGGCAAAGGTAACCTTACCCGTTACGCAGGCAATATCCCATTAGTGGATGTGGATGCCGATGGCGTGGGTTTCGGTGGTATCCTAGGCGCCACCTTCGAATTGAATAAAGATAACCGCTTTGGTCTGAGCTATCGTTTCAGCCCAACAGTCACAGTGACAGGCGATATCAATGTGATGACCAGTCAGCAGCTTCCTGGGCTAGGAACACAGCAGATTGCCATTGACTACAACGAACTGGATGTACCTTTAGCCGATATCGCTCAGTTTGCCGGGTTCCACCAGTTGACCAACCGCTTTGCGGTTCACTATACCGCACAGTACACCTTGTGGGGCGACTTTGACCAGATCACCACTAAACAGGGTACCGCTACCATTGCCACCGGCAGCTATGCGGGCACTGAAGTGGCCACCAATGTGAAGGCACCGCTGAAAGAATATCACTGGAAAAACTCCTGGCTGTTCAGTGTTGGCGGTACTTATACCGTTAACGACACCCTGACGCTGCGTGCCGGTTATATGTTCGATAATGGTGTGGTGGATCAACTCGGTTCACTGTCTATCCCTGACTCCGATCGCCACTGGTATACCCTTGGTGCCAGTTATCGCTTGTCAGACAGTATGACGGTTGACTTGGGCGCAGCGCTGGTGCGTGGTGTTGAAGAATCACTGACAGAAACCAGTGCGCTGGCCGGTGACGTTAACGCACATACCAAATCTACCGCGACTTACTATTCAATGCAGTTCAACTATCGTTTCTAATCGCTGAAACCGCGTTGCATACGGATTAAAGCGGGTGACCTGTTCGCCCGCTTTTTGCTATCTTGGTGCCACCTCTTATGGAAATTTCCAATTTGTTTGTGCACTCAAGGAGTCTCACGGAATGAACAAATCATCGGCATTGGCGGCAGCGCTGTTAGGCGCATTTATCTGTGGCGGGCTGTATCTGCTCGGCAGTGGCATTGGCAACAGCCTAGTTGCCATGAAAGCCATGGATCGCGTGGT
The DNA here is from genome assembly GCF_014651955.1 of Shewanella fodinae. Taxonomy (GTDB): domain Bacteria; phylum Pseudomonadota; class Gammaproteobacteria; order Enterobacterales; family Shewanellaceae; genus Shewanella; species Shewanella fodinae. Next base: position 50,330 of record NZ_BMXW01000011.1, read on the forward strand.
CACGGTTAAAGGACTGGCAGAACAGGAAGTGAAAGCCGATGTGGCAATCTGGCCTGTGGCATTTAATGATGTCGACAACGACCTGAATAATCTCTACAGCTCGGTTCAGAAAAAAACCGACAGAGTAATGAAATTCCTGTTGGAACAAGGTTTTACTCCAGAGGAGATCAGTGTATCGCAGCCTTCGATAGAAGACCGTCAGGCACAGGGATATGCTGACCCAAACGTTAAATTTCGCTACAACGCCAAAGTGACACTGTCGGTTTATACCCAGCAGATAGACAAAGTCTTGCAGAGCCGTAAAAAACTGCTGGAACTGGCAAAAGACGGCATTGCGGTGGCACAGAATTATGATAGTCGCACCGAGTTTATCTATACCGATTTGAATAGTATTAAGCCACAGATGGTGCAGCAGGCAACAGAGAATGCCCGGGAAGTGGCAGAGAAATTTGCCCGCGATTCACAATCTTCACTTGGCAAAATCAAAAATGCCAGTCAGGGGACTTTTTCTATCAGCGATCGCGATAGCAATACCCCTTATATCAAACGCGTCAGGGTGGTCTCCACCCTTACCTATTATCTGAAAGACTAATGTTAGCGGCGGCCTTCATGGCCGCTTTTTTCTTGTTAATTCAGGGTTTACTTAATTTTTTCTTTTTTCACGTACGCTGTTGCGTATTGAGTGATCATCCATTAGAATTTTCTCATAAATAGGTTTTATGAGATAAAAAACTATGCGAGGACTGTTGTTAACTACCGTGATGGTGGGGTTAGGACTGGCGGTCAGCCCGGCGCTGCAAGCCGCAAATGAAGTGGCAACTGTGACGGTGACGACTCAGAAAGCGCCCCATGTTCTGGTGCTGGATGGCACGTTGGAAGCGGTGAAATCGGCTACCGTTTCTGCGCAAACCAATGGTCGCATTGTGAAACTCAATTTTGATGTCAACGATCTGGTACCCGCGGGTGCTTCGCTGTTGGAGATCACCAGCAAAGAGCAAGGCGCATCGTTGGCCGCCGCCGAGGCCGAATACGCCCGAGCACAAGCGTTAAATGTGGAAGCGCAAAAAACGTTAGAGCGTTACCAAAAACTGTTTCCTCAGGGTGCCATTTCCAAAGGCGCAATGGATCAGGCGATTGCCAATGCCAAATCCACTCAGCAAGCCGCTAGTGCCGCCAGCGCCCAGATCACCAAAGCCCGTGAATCATTGAAATATACGGTGGTTTCGGCCCCCTATTCTGGTGTGGTTACCGCCCGTCATGTAGAGGAAGGGGAAACCGTCAGCCCTGGGCAGCCACTGCTTTCCGGCTACGCCACCGACAAAATGCGAGCGGTTATTCAGGTGCCACAGCGCTATCGAGATGCATTGATTAAAGCGGGTATGGTAGAGGTATCATTGGCGGATGGTCGGCAGTTCAAGGTGACCAATCCGGTGATCTTCGGCTTTACCGACACACAGAGCCATGCTTACAAGGTGCGTTTGCCGCTGCCAGAGAATACGCCAGCATTGCTGCCTGGCAGTTGGATTAAAGCCCGATTCCCTGTGGATGAACGGGAGATCACCTTAATTCCACAAAGCGCGCTCTACAGTGTTAATGAACTTTCTGGCGTGTACCTGAAACAAGGCGATAAATTTGTGTTGCAGCAGGTCAGATTGGGTGAAACCCGCGGAAACGATGTAGAAGTGCTAGCCGGATTGCAGGCGGGAGACGTTATTGCCGCTAACGCTTATCAGGTGTTACTCACCCATCCTGTACAGCAGTAAGCGGGAGCCAAGGTTATGAGTAAAACAACAGGAACAGGTATTTCCGGTCGCGTAGCGGCCATGTTCCAAGACAGCGCCATTACTCCATTACTGGCGTTGCTGGGATTATTGATGGGGCTGTTTGCCATCATAGTCACCCCCAAAGAAGAAGAACCGCAGATTGATGTGACCTTCGCCGATGTGTATATCCCCTTCCCCGGCGCCAAACCTGCCGAAGTTGAACAACTGGTGACTCTGCCAGCAGAAGAGGTGATTTCGCAGATTAAGGGCATTGACACGCTGTACTCGTTTTCGCGTCCCGATGGCGCGCTGATTATTGTGATCTTTAAGGTTGGCGTGCCGCGCAATGACGCTATCGTCAAGCTTTACAATCAGATCTATTCCAATCTGGACAAACTGCCGTCGGGTGCAGGAGTTGGTCAACCCCAAATCAAACCTATGGGGATCGATGATGTCCCGATTGTTAGCCTGACACTGTGGTCAGAAGATCCGCAGATTTCAGCGCAGCAACTGACACATGTGGCACATGGTCTGGAAACCGAACTCAAACGTATCCCTGGCACCCGAGAAGTGAGCACTGTTGCACCTCATGATTTGGTGCTAAATGTCCGTATCGACCCACAGCGGATGAACTACTACGGTGTCAGTTATGACAAGATCCGCACGGCGCTGACCGCCAACAATTCCGTGTCAATGCCTGCGTCGCTGGTACAGGGCAATCAAGAGATTAAAGTCCAAGCGGGTCAGTTTCTGCAATCGGTCGATGATGTAAAACAGTTGGTCGTGGCGGTCAATACTGATGCCAACGGCCATGCGGCCCCAGTCTTTCTTCAGGACTTAGCCGATATCAGCCTTAAAGCCGATATTCCAAACGCCAGTGCCTGGCATTACAACACTGTACGTGACGGTAATAAGTTACCGGAAGGTCTGTTCCCGGCAGTGACTATCTCTATCGGTAAAAAACCCGGTGAGAATGCCGTTGATGTCGCCGATGCCGTTCTCGCCAAGGTGGCCCAGACCCGTAACGTGCTGATCCCTGAAAAGGTTAACATCACCGTATCCCGTAACTATGGGGTAACCGCGGCAGACAAATCCAATACGTTGATCTTCAAGCTGATTTTCGCCACCACCGCTGTTGTGATCCTGGTGCTGTTCACTATGGGGCTGCGGGAAGCATTAGTGGTGGGGATTGCGATTGGTATCACGTTGGCGATTACTTTGTTCGCTTCTTGGGCCTACGGCTTTACACTGAACCGGGTGTCGCTGTTTGCGCTGATATTCTCGATTGGCATTCTGGTAGATGACGCCATTGTGGTGGTGGAAAATATCCACCGTCATATGTCAATGGGCAAACGTTCCTTCAAAGAGCTGATCCCAATAGCGGTTGATGAAGTGGGCGGTCCAACGATTCTGGCCACTTTCACCGTGATTGCGGCGCTGTTACCTATGGCGTTTGTCTCTGGTCTAATGGGGCCGTATATGAGCCCTATTCCCATTAACGCTAGCATGGGGATGCTGATTTCCTTGTGTGTCGCCTTTGTGGTAACGCCTTGGCTCAGTCGTCATCTGCTCAAAGCGCACAAAGGAGACAGCAACCACCCGGATTCAGTGAATCCCAGAATGCTTGGTATCTTCACCCGGTTGATCAAACCGTTTCTTGACAGTCGCAAGGCACGTTTAGGTTTAGCAGGGGGTGTAGCTGCCCTGATCATCATGGCAGTTGCCCTGCCAGTGGCGCAGCTGGTGGTGCTGAAAATGCTACCTTTCGACAATAAATCGGAATTTCAGGTGATTGTTGACATGCCAGAAGGCACGCCGGTTGAGCAAACCGAAAAAGTACTGAAAGCGCTTTCCGGTTATCTGTCCACCGTGCCCGAAGTGCGTAATATGCAGTTGTATGCAGGAACGCATGCACCGATTAACTTTAACGGATTGGTGCGCCATTACTTCCAGCGCAGCACACAGGAAGCCGGTGATATTCAGGTCAATCTGACCGATAAACACCACCGCCATCGCGACAGCCACAATATTGCGCTGGCGGTACGTGGGCCGTTGCAGGCCATTGGCGAAAAATATCAGGCCAATGTCAAAGTGGTAGAAGTGCCGCCAGGACCGCCCGTGTGGTCACCGATTGTTGCCGAAGTTTATGGGCCCAGTGAATCTATTCGCGAGCAAGCGGCCCATGAATTGATGGATTTGTTCCACAAGACCAAAGATGTGGTGGATATCGATATCTACCTGCCCGCCATGCAGCAGAAATGGCAAGTCAGTATTGACCGTAGCAAAGCCAGCCTGCTGGGAGTTCCTTACGCCAATATTGTGGATTTGGTGGCAACCTCGGTGGGCGGCAAAGATGTCAACGTGCTGCACAAGAGCATGCAAAAATCCCCGGTGCCAATCCGTCTGGAACTGAGTGAAGCAGATAAACCGGATCTTACCCAGTTGCTGTCGATGAAACTCGATAGCCAGTTCGGTGGCACAGTGCCACTGTCAGAATTGGTAAAGATCAACAAAGGCACCATTGATATGCCGATCATCCACAAGAACATGATCCCGATGATCATGGTGGTGGCCGATATGGCCGGGCCACTGGACAGCCCGCTGTATGGAATGTTTGAAATGGCATCTGACATCAACAGCCCTAACGGTTTAGGCTTTGACCAGTACTACATTCATCAGCCAGATGGCCTTAATGCCGTCAGTGTAAAATGGGATGGTGAATGGAAGATCACTTATGAAACCTTCCGTGACATGGGCATTGCCTACGCTGTCGGTATGATCGCCATCTATCTGCTGGTGGTAGCGCATTTCCGCTCCTACCTAGTACCGTTGATCATCATGGCGCCAATTCCACTGACGATCATAGGCGTAATGCCGGGACATGCCTTGTTGGGCGCACAGTTCACGGCGACATCCATGATTGGCATGATCGCACTCGCGGGCATCATAGTGCGAAACTCCATCTTGTTGGTGGACTTTATCAATCTGGAAACTGCGGCGGGTCGACCGTTTGAAGAAGCGGTGATCCACTCAGGCGCAGTGAGGGCCAAACCCATTATTCTTACCGCTTTAGCGGCAATGATTGGTGCCCTGTTTATTTTAGATGACCCGATTTTCAATGGCTTAGCTATCAGTCTGATCTTCGGTATCTTTATCTCTACCCTGCTGACACTGGTAGTTATCCCTGTACTTTACTATGCGGCAATGCGTAACCGTATTGCACATTTAACCGAAATGGCCGAAGAAGCCAAAGGAGCGTAATATGTCTGTAGAACGTGCCACAATGGCGTTTGCCGGTTTTATGGTGATGCTGTCCATGCTGCTCACCGCCACCGTGCATCATGGTTTTATCTGGCTGACACTGTTTGTGGGTGCCAACCTGTTCCAGAGTGCTTTCACTCGTATCTGCCCTGCCAGCATGCTGATGCGTAAACTGGGCATGAAAACTGAAGCTGAAATCGCCCTGAGCAAATAATCGGAACTTTACGCATGTTAAAAATAAGCTTGTTAGTGCTGCTGGCAGTGGTGGTGTTTGTCAGTGTGCGCGCTTTTGGCAACAACGGTACACAGGATCCCGCTACCGCCTTCGCTAAAATAGCTAAAGGGGCCAAGGTCATTGATGTCCGCACCGCCGAAGAATTTGCTGCCGGACATTTACCTGACGCCACCAATATCCCTTATGAACAGATAGTGCCAGCACTACAGCAATTGGGGATAGCGAAAGACCAGCCGCTGGTATTGTATTGTCGCAGTGGTCATCGTGCGGGCATCGCCAAGGCCGCGTTAGAAAAAGTAGGCTACAGTGATGTCTACAACGCTGGAGGTTTGCAGCAACTGCAAGCATTTAAAGCACAGCACTAGATTGCAGCATACTTCGAATTGTTAAGCCTCATACAAATGTGGAACTCGTGCTAAAATAGCAGCGTCTTCCCAACATTTGTATGAGGTTTTCTTTTGGTCACTCCCGCAGACGACACCCCGCAGACAGGCAATAAAGATCCGCTGCATGGCATCACGCTAGAAAATCTGCTGAAAGCATTGGTTGCTCATTATGGTTTCGACGGCCTAGCACAGCAGATTAATATCCGCTGTTTCAATTTCGAACCTAGTATCAAATCTAGCCTCAAATTTCTGCGAAAAACGCCGTGGGCCAGAGCCAAAGTTGAGCGTCTGTATCTGACGATGCAAGGGTTACCGGTGCCTGATTATTTGCGGCAAGCCCCTGCCAGCGACGTCAAAACCACTAAAATAAAAGCCACAGAAACCACAACGCAACTCAATACTGACATATGGGGCAAATAGTCGCAGTTGTTATTTTTGAATACTAGAATATGTGATCTATCTGACACTCCAGAATAAATTATCCCCCGTCAGGCAGTGTCGCTATCAAGTTTATGATTAAGTGGCCGTTGTCTCAGTCATCACTTAAACCGTCGTCACTGATAACCCCAAGGGGATAACAAGATGAACGTGAATGGATTAAACCAACTCAGCGGTCAAAACAGTTCGCTGAAATCAATGACCGTCAATATCACTCCCGAAGAGGATACCTCTACCGTTGCCGCCACCATCAGCAGTGACAGCAATAGTGATACTGAAGACACAGTTTCCATCTCTGCCGATGCGCTGAAAGCATTGTCATCCGATAACGGTGCCACACTGCATAACAATGCCACCCAGACAAAAGCTAGCGCCGCGGATAACAGTAAAGAAGATGATTCCGATCCTGTCGCCAGAATCGACAAACAGATTGAAGAGTTAAAACAGCAACTGAAGGAACTGCAGCAACAGTTGCAAGATCTGCAGGGAGATAACTCCAAACAAGCTGATGATCAACGAAAGCAACTGCAGGCAGAGATGGGAATGATCAGCGGCCAGATTACCATGCTAAGTAACCAGAAAGCCAAGCTCGAAAATCAGAAAAGCAGCGACAGCTAATCTCTCTTAGGCAACCAGCATCTCCGGCGGCCATTGATGGCGATGCTGGCTGAATGGTAGTTACTAAAAACCAAGGGTGAACCAAGACTGATAGGCAAGTAATGCAAATGGTAGCAACAATCTACCGTAATGCTTACCGCCTGCGGTGCTTGTTCGCTAATGAGATAAGACTCAGAGGAAAGAAATAGTAGCTGAACTATTTTCACTGCCTAAATAGCTGTTCCTAATTGCGCTTCACCCGAGGAATAGAGGTTATTCCGATAAGTCGACCCTCCGCGTCAGGGATGGCGCGGTGGAGCCCCATGGACGGGTTTATGCGTGTCGACGTTGGGAATGGCCTCTGTGATCTGGTATTGAGAACACTTATTTAGATAACACCGAGGGGGAAATAACAGCTTGCCGCTAGGCTCTCACCAAGAACAGTGATTTGTTCGAATTACACTATTTTCATTTCTGTAAATGGCGCGTCACGATTTGGGTCGCCGCCGCTAACACATCTTTGCGGGCTTTAGCATCTTGTTGCTGCTGGGTAAAATAGGTCACTAAGATCAGCGGTGCATGGGCTTCTGGCCAGATGATGGCAATGTCATTTGTCGTACCATATTCCCCACTACCCGTTTTATCGCCTACAACCCAAGACGGAGGCAACCCGGCGCGAATGCTGGCGGCACCGGTTGTATTACCTTTCAGCCATTCAACCAGTTGCAGACGCTGCGGAGCTGCAAGCTCGGAGCCTAATGTCAGTTGCCGCAGACTTTGAGCCATAGCCAAAGGCGAAGTGCTATCTCGCTCATCGCCTGGAATAGCCGTATTTAGTTCAGGCTCGATACGATCCAGACGAAACACCGGGTCGCCAATGCCACGGGCAAACTGTGTCACACGCGCCGTGCCTCCAAGCAAACTCAGCAATTTATTCATCGCGGTATTGTCGCTGTACTGCAGCGCCGCAGCACTTAGTTCAGCCACGGTCATCTCTGAATTGACATGCTTTTCTGTGACCGGATTATAGTTCACCAAATCTGTTGGTTTTATCGCCAGCTTGTGTGTCAATAACGTCTGTTGCTGCTCACTTTGTTTTAAGACCGCGGCAACAACCATCACCTTACTGGTACTGCACATCGGAAACTGTTCATCAGCGCGATAGAGTAGTTGTGCGTTAGTGCCGGTATCAATCAGCGCTACACCTAAACGCCCACCTGTTGTCGCCTCAAGAGCAGAAAGCTGCTGCTGAATCGCCTGCTGGGGAAGGTTTTGTGCTCTTATCGACACAGAGCTTATTAACAAAGCAACAGCGGCTAACATGGCCAACGTTTTATTCAAGCTGATTTTTTCCATTACATTTCTCTTTTGATACTAAAGGGTTATTGTCCGTAACGACACCTAAGCTTATTGGCGCTAGCGCAGTTATACAGACATTCACCTGAATAAACGCTTACTGCTTGGGAGCTGTTCCACCCAACCTGATAATGACGGTGTTTTGTGGAGCTACTGCCATTTTGCTGGTAATGCACTCAGCACGGCTACGGAGAAATATCCTCAAGGAAGCCCTTTATACTGAATATGTTATGGCGTTTTGACCGTTATTTTCGCATAGCGGATTTGGTAGCAAAGATAACAATGCCCAGCCCCAAAACCACCATCAAAACTAACACGCTGATAATAGTGGTCGCAGACATATTGATTGTCGCTGCACCACGGTTTGGCATCGCCATTTCGAGCAGCGACAGCAGTGTCAGAGGAATAGCTAGGATGAGCCCGCTAACTTCTATCACGAATAATGCACGAGGCATCTTATCTGGCGAGATCGGAAATATTTTGCCTAAATCCAGTGCATATACCAAAAAAAACGAGATGCCACATATCACCGATATCACAGCAGCCACGCCACTACCGACCACAGAAAAATAGGCTGAAGCCAAGCTGGCTATTCCTAACAAGGTCAGAAAAATATTGAACATTGCTAACACCCAAGGGGAGATATGTGAAAAATTTCTGTTTTCAATGGGGCCTCCGGGGATCAACATTGCCAGTAATCCGGTTGAGAGTAACAGCAGACCCGCTACTGCATAATTCAGGTAATTTTCCATGGAGCATTCTCCTGCTAAATAGCAGCGCATTGGGCAATGACCCATCCCCTTAAACACCAGCGGGACAACAAGCACTTTAGAATGATGCGTCTCTATTCCGATGCTTTAAAGGCGCTTACTGCTGCAATGACACAATATGTAAGTTGAAGCCGTTCCATAATACACTAAATTTCCTACATATTTTGTACAAAAAATCGCAAAATGTGCAGTGTCACTGTGCTGGTTTCACGCCCTTCCCTAACAGCGCTATGATGGTACGAAATAACGGCGACATGCCGCACCTTGAGGGGACGAACTGAAACCGGTTCTCCCCCACAAGGTGCGATAGCGTCATTGCAAATTAACACTGAGTTGGCGGGAAGCCAGACATTTTAGAGCGCCAAACTACCGTAAAAGTTATCGTCAGCAGCAGCGACAGCGTAGGTGGAAACACCTCGGCGCTGAAACTATCCAGCAATAGGCCACCAACTATGCCGCCCCCCGCAATCGCAAGATTCCAAGCGGTGACCTGGCCAACACGCCAAGCGAAAGCGTCAGAGGTCTACCGACCATAGCGTTAGCCGATGGCCGGTTGCAGTCTGTTCTGTCCGACTATGTGGAACGAACCGGCATCTTTCATGTGCTTTGGCCCGCGAGTAAGCATCCGTCGCCAAAGGTGCGAGCATTAGTGGATTTCCTTTGCGAGCGAGTGTTTCCGGTGCCGTTGTCCCACAACATTGGATAGTTATTTGGATGGCGCAAACAATGGTCGCCAACTGCCGCCATAGTTTTCATCTTCGGTGCCGATGCTCATATAACTGTTGGGAACGTTGGCAGCAGGCCCCGCCAGTGACTCCACTTTGAAGCCATCCACGATCCATTGGGCTTTAGAGTAGCGTACGGCAGTGACTTTTAACTGTTCAGCTGGCCCTGAAACCGTTGCAGCCTGATAAATAACCGATCTAAAAGGTCCTTGGTCGCCACCATCTTCAGTTGCCACGGCCCAAATCACGCCTTGTTTATCCAGATACAGGTCTGAAATCGTGCGTTTTTTATTGGCGTCAGTTTTCGGAGCCGTGATTTCAACAGGATGGTCAGCATATTGCTGCCACGATAATTGACCCGCCGCAGTGTCAAGGACCCCCAGACGCAAATAACCCCGTTTATAGCGTTTATTGCCTCCGCGTTCACCTAATACCACCAGCACGGAATCCCCCTGGGCGATACAGGCCATGCCTTCGAAATTGTCACCATGAATACCTTTGCCACCCGCCACAATTTTGGGCACATGGTAAACCTGCTTAACTATGGCTACATCGCTGCTGACAGCCACCTGAAATATCCGGCCAAATTTGCCGTCCCAATAACCAGATTCCGCCAGCAAGTATTCATTCGTCTGCCCGGGTAAATGACAGACAGATTCCAGATCGCTTGATTGACCATCTTGGTCTTTCCAGTCTGAAATCGTTAGCGGCGTATAGTTTAATATACCGTCAGGTTTTACCTGTAGCACCCCGAGGCGACTGCCTGGCTCATCCACTTTCTTATCCTGCACCACCAAGTAGGAATTAGCATCCATCTGCGCCATACCACTAAAGCCAAGTTCCACGGCGGTGGCAATCTTGGTACTTCCCAGCAGCACAACTGCTAATAGCATCCTGTTCAATGAAATTACCTCTATACACTTATATCAGTACGTTTGTTATTGCCTATCGCTAGGTATCAGCCCTAGACAATAAAAATCCGGATGTATTGAACACCCGGATTTTTAAAACTCGCCCAGAATAACTCAGATTTTCGCTGGATAAATCGGCTGAATATCAACAGGAACATCGCCTAAGCTAGCATTAACAGCACGTACACCGTCATCAATATGACCATACTTTGCCAGAAAAGCTTTGGCCGCGTTGTAATCACCGTCACCTTGTACCACAACCACGTCATGTACTAGGCTGGTTATCGCCTGTTCCAATTTGGCAAAATCAATCTTGTACAAACCATCAGCCTGACGGGTCAACGCACCTTTATCCACATAGTAACTGTACTGGAACGCCGCGCCGATACCGTGGGCTTCATGCACACCAAAACGCATAGAACGGAACAAGCCAGCAGCATACGTGGCTAACAGATTGTTCTTTTCCGCGACTGGCAGCTCACCTTTTTGCATTAGGAACAAAATATTATAAGCGCCCATCACGTCAGCTTTGCCTTCTTCAATACCGGAGTAAAGTTCCTGCAACTCGGCGGCAACCGTGGTGGCTTTGCCATTTTTTACGATGGAACCTGGGCCTAAAGAGTGAGACATTTCATGGAACAGCGTCTCATAACCGAAGTACTTTTGATCCAGCAGTTGCGCCTGTTCCGGCACCAGAATATGTGCAGCCATCGGCTTCATAATACGTTCAAACTTGGCTGCCATCACATTGTTCAACAGGACTTTCTTGGCACCTTTGGCTTCACGGACTTTTTCATCATTTGGTAGGTTGAAGGCGATAGTCTGCACACCTGGTACATTGTCACCACCGCCCTGGATCTGGTCCGCAACGGCAATTGGGGATGCAAAGCCACGTTTAAAATTCTTGTAGCTGTCAGGCACTGGCAGATTAGCTTCCATGTCGCGCAGATATTTCTTGAAGCGATCCAGCTTGGCAGAGGCTTCTGGGTCCTTAATGGTAACAAAAGCTTCAAAGGCGGTCTTATAACCGAACAGACCATCGGTATAGGTTTCATAAGGGCCGATGGCGACCTCGATTGGTGTGTCCTTGAGATCCATCCAGGCGATTTCAGAGGCAAAATAGTTGTCGGTACGGAAAGCATGTGCCCGTAATACCAGGAATTTTTTAAGACTAGGGTTATGGGTGATCAGCGCCGCATCTTCTAGCAACTTGGCGGCGGGCTCCAGCCATTGCCGATAATATTCAGAATAAGGAATGGCGACTAGCTTGTCTCCTTGACGACGGATGACCGTATAAAGGCTGGTAAAGGCGGCTTTATCTTCTGGATGTTTGGCGATCCAAGCGTTAAATTCCGCTTTGGTGAGATCTTCTGGATAAAACCCAGAGCCCAACGCATTGGTTTTGCCGCCAAAAAATGGATGCCCCGCGGCTAAGCTATCCCAAGGGCCAAAATGCTCATCAAACATGTTCAGCACTAAGGCTTTATCTTTGAGATTGCTGGAAGCAATCTGTTCGCGGATCTGCGGGTTATGCTCGTTTACCTGCCGCAGATAAATCTCGCTCATTAGTTTGGCAGCCTGGATAAGCTTGTTGACCACCTGTTTTTGCTCATCACTGAGAAAAGCGGTATTGGCGGTCATTTGCACCGGTACAATTTTATCGCGCTGTTGCTGCAGATTATAAATTTGCGGTTGCTCTGCAGTGGCGGCAGCCAGTGCCGGGAGTGCCAACAAACTGGTAAGCGCCAAGGCGATCAGGGACTTCTTCATGAATAACTTCCTCTCATACCTGTCGGTGACGTCTATCACCGACAACTGTCAAAAGTGACAGCACATTTATAGTTATGAATTGTCAGCAGCCATTGCCAACATTACTGCAACAGCAACTGCGTGCAGCAAGGGCTTCATTATTGAAAAAGCACAGACGACTGTCCAGTTTGGAAGATTAATGACGAGGCAAGAAAGTAACAACAGGATAGATAAAACACTGCCGGGAAAGCAGCGTTCTAGGCTATGACCTTATGCAGCAATAGTGAATAATTATTAATTAGTGATAAAACCATTTACTGAGCACTTTTTCAACTGGTGGTTTTAGGACGCCAGCGAATAAATTATCCTCCGGGCGCAGTCTGCCAGTATTCGAACATGTCTCTTTGGTGCCTGAGCGGACGTTACTAACGCAACGGTGAGTAAAAATGCGGGGAGCCGGTCAGGACAGCATTTATAGCAGCCATGCATGCTGAGCATGTCATCTTTCGCTTTAATTTCATATATTACTGATTTTCCATGTGTCCGAAATGCGATATGAAAGCCGCCCACAGTAGCGTCCGGCTTGCCGGATCTGGTGCCATTTCCGCAGAAAGGTATTTTAACGGGTCCTGAAGGTATCCAGATAGGCGTTACACATGATGGTGAGCTGCCGGAGCACGCTTTCGGTGTGTGGCGGAGCCAGATTCTGCTCAAAAACATTACGCACGGTGCCAAATATGACAGTAATAAGCGTCAGGTTGACGCTGCTGACATCCTGAAACGTCATGTCACTGGCGCTCTCAAACATCACCATCGTCGCACGGTTTACCCGGCTGGCAAACGTGTCAATCAGCGGCTGGTTATCCAGTTCTGCCACCGAGCGATAGAGCGCTTTTGTCACTTCAATGCGCTCTGTTTTGGCCTGCCAGTAGGTTGTGATTAATGCCTCGGTCATGGCGCTAACCGTCGCGCCACGATGGTTCCGACAGGTGATTTCAATCCTGTCGGCAAGCGCTGCTAAATAACGTTCATTCAGGGCATAAACCAGAGATTCTTTGTGGGCAAAGTACTGATACATCGTTCCTACGGACACGCCTGCCCGCTCGGCGACGCGAGTGGTGGTGAGACGATGTATGCCATCCGCTACCAGAAGCTGAATGGTGGCTTCAAAAATGGCATCCATCGTCACTGTTGCACGGGCCTGACGCGGCGTTCTGCGAGGCTTCAGGGAGTTGTGGTTGGAGATGGCCAAAAAGCGAATTCCAATGTGAATGATGCTTCATATATTAACTCTTCACTGCATACGGAGGAAATATTGGATGAATGAGCAACGCATCGCTCTGGTTACCGGAGCTAATAAAGGCATTGGTTTTGAAATTGCGCGTCAGTTGGCGCAGGCAGGCGTGGTTGTCATCATGGGAGCTCGAGACTTTGGACGCGGTAACGCTGCTGCAGAAGTGCTGAAGACGCAAGGCTTGCCCGTGCAACACTGTGAACTCGATATCACCCGGCATGACAGTATTGCCGCTGCGGTTTCATCAATTAAAGCTGAATTTGGCAGGCTGGACATTCTGGTCAACAACGCCGGTGTATTTGATCATGCAGATGGTCCTCCGGGTAAAGCTGCCATCGAGGCAGTCCGTTATGTGATGGAAACGAATTTTATCTCGACCCTGGCAGTCACCCAGGCAATGCTACCGCTGCTACGGGCCGCACCTGTTGCCCGGATAGTCAACGTGTCGAGTTCTTTAGGTTCGCTTACGCTTAACGGTGACCCGACCTCCACATATTATTCCTCACAATTTATTGGCTACAATGCCTCCAAGGCAGCTCTGAACATGCTTACTGTTCAACTGAGCGAAGAGTTGAGGGACACAGGTATAAAAATAAATTCTGTCAGCCCTGGGTTTGTAAAAACGGACCTTACGGGCTATGGCACAATGACGCCAGCAGAGGGGGCGCGGCTGCCGGTTAAATATGCCCTGGAAGGGGATGAATCCGGTGCGTTTATAGAGCCTGACGGCAGAACCCCCTGGTAAGTTGTGGGCCGGAAATATCGCAGTACTCTGTTTTCCGGCTCACCTGTCGAGCTTTCCTGGAGAGGATGGTTTTCTCATTTATAGTTATGAATTGTCAGCAACCATTCGTGCAGCAAGGGCTTCATTATTGAAAAAACACAGACGACTGTCCGGTTTGAAAAATTAGTGACGAGGCAAGAAAGTAACAGCAGGATAGAAAAAACTGCCGATACCCGAGCACCGGATATCGGCAGTCTCACCGCCGGGAAAGCAGCGACCTAGGCCACAAGTGCCTGAGCTACCACCTCCATTTCCCGACTGTGATCTGTAGGATTTAAATGGCGACTTTAGCGTGTTTTTAGCCGCACGTCCTTGATTTCTATAGTACCACTGCCCTTGTGCTGAAAGCCAATAAAGCCTTGGCTCAATTGTTTGTCTTTCAGGATCGCGGTCACATTCCCATTGAGTTTTACCTCAATGGTGTCGCCTTGCAGCGTCAATTGATAATGATTCCACTTACCCACAGTGTCCTGAATCGCTGTGACGGGCTGACGTTGTACGATAGCACCCGTGCGAAATTGAGCATTTTTGCTTTTATCCCAAATATTAGCTTCATAGCAGCTGTCGGCCTTAATCCGCTGTTCATCCTGACAGCGCATATACACCCCGGCGTTAATGTCATCACTGGGCTTGAAATCCAAATCCAGCACAAAATCACCGTAAGCCTTTTGGGTGATAAGGTAACTTTCACCTTTGCCACTGCTGATCAGTACACCGTCTTTTTCTGTCCAAGAAGAACCCGGCGTCACATCAACAAATTTTAGATCGGTCATGCCTGTTTCAGGAGCCATCTTAAAAAGATGGCCGGGCTCAAGTGCACTCGCTCCGGCCATTAATCCCAAACCAAGCATCAATAAACTTATTTGCAGTTTCATTACACACTCCCAACGGGCACCACTGTGGCAATGCCCGGAAAGTTATTCGTGGGTAACCATATTAGTAATGGCAAGTTTTGCAGTCGCGTTCAGCAGTTTTCCCGTCATGGCAGGCCCAGCAGTATTTGCCACTACTGTGATCTTTCAGGGTAAAGCTGTAACGGATAGGCTCAAATAATGCCTCACCATCTTTGGTACTGTGACAGTCGTTGCAGGTGTAAAAGCCTTCTCGTGCGTGAGTTTCATAAGAAAACACCACAGCGCCCTTACCTCCGCCACCGTATTGCCGATCCTGTCCGGCCGGGGTTGCCAGCGCTTGTGGCAACACCAGCCCAGAGGCAACCACAGCGGCCAACAGACCTGTATATGCTGTGGTAAATTTCATTACACCTCCTGCGTCAGGATGGCGGGATCGACGTTATTTACGTCAGCTACGCCTGTCAGCACCATGCTGGAGACCAGTTCGGTGTGGAAACGGTTGAATAGCATTTCAACCCCTTTTACGCCGCCGCCAAGGCTGGCGCGTAACATCGGACGTCCCACCAGCACTGCCTGAGCACCACAAGCCAGCGCTTTAAGCACATCGCCGCCGTCACGCACGCCACCATCCACCAGAATGGGCATCTTATAACCACGGTCACGAACGGCTTTTACAATGGCTGGCAGCACATGCATGCTGGCTGGAGTGGAGCTGAGAACACGGCCACCATGGTTGGAAACGATGATCGCACCGCAACCTGCTTCAGCACACATCAGCGCTTCATCAACCGTCATGATACCTTTGGCAACAAAGGGGATTTTGGCGTAATTAACGATTTCCTTGAGCTTTTTCAGATCCTTGGGCTCCACAGTTTTACCGGGTAATGCCCTGGCTGCACGTCCCGCGGAGTCAATATCAATAGCGAAGAAAGGTGCCCCCGCCTGCTGCACAATATCTAGACGTTCAAAGATCTCCTGCTGGGTACGCGGTTTAATCTGTGCCACGGCACGGCCTTTGAACTCACTCACCACTGTCATGCGGCGTTTGTAAGTTTCCAGTGGATCACCGATACCGTCAGCTGCCCAGCCGAGGCAGCCAGCGTTGGCGGCGCCTTCAATAATGCCACGGGCGTATTTTTCTTCGGTCATCAGTTCGCCGTCAAACGCCAGCTTATTGGCCGCACCCATGTTGTATGTCAGACCACCAGTGATACCAGTAAGAACTGGCATTGCCAGTTTTACACCAAGCAGGTTAATTTCGGTTTTCGGGTGAGAAATGTTGTGCACGGTACGCATGTTCAAACTCATGCCTTCGAATGCTTCGATATTGCGCACAAAGCTCTGGCGTTTACCGCCCATCCCTGGAACCGATTCACCGCAAGGTCCCTTACCATTACAGCGGCCGGCGCCCGCGATATCACAGGCAGCACAGGTATCCATGATCTTACGGGCATTACTGAGGACATCTTTGAGGTTTTTGGGTTCTTTAACATAACCGGCAACAGCTTTGGGGGCTTCCGCCGTAGCAGCGGCAGCCACTGCAATACCCTCTGCTGCATGGGCGGGAGAGGTTGCAGAAATGGCCAACGTACCAGCGGCAGCGGCCAGTGCTGCACCTTTAGTCAGAAACTCGCGACGATCCGCATTCAGCGCTTTGTTATTCATGTTTTGGTTCCTATGGTTGCTTATTAGCTCACGGCAGCCAATCTACCCCAGCGAACATTTTTCAGCGCAATAACAAAATGCAAAATCCGGCCAAAGATCCACTGTCTGGCAAAACTTTGATTCCCGCACATTGCTTTATGCATTTTTGCATAACGCTTTAGAACCAATAACTTAAATCCAATTTTTGCAAGGTATATGCACAATTACTGACATTCTGTGAGTTCATTGGCACAACCAAACAAAAAGGCTGCCAATTACGGCTGTTGCCGCTTAAGGTAGCGGGGAGTTGAAAGGTGGAGCCAAGTAATGCGGGTGATGTGTGCGGTATGGCAATGGTTAAAATACCTTGGACTGTGGCTGATTATGGTTTTGCTTAGCGCTGCCGCGCAGGCATCGCCACAAATCACCTTAAATGTGCACAGTAATACCCCGCCATTTGAGTGGCAAAATGAAAATGGTGAAGAAAGCGGCTTTAACGTTGAGCTGGCGCGTTATATTGCTCAACAACTGCATTACTCACTTAAAGTGAAACGACAAACGCTGAAGCAATCATTACATTCAGTGACCAACGACCGCTGGCAGTTGGCCGTGATTGCGGTACCCGCCGGACGTCAGCTCGATATCAATACAGCATTGCCACTACTTCCCACCTATGTCAGTGCCTACAACCGGCGTGGTGAAGGCGATGCCGATACCTGGGAAGCCCTTAAAGGTAAAAGGGTTGCCATCAAACAGGCGTCGTCGGTAGCCATGTACCTGCTGCAGTCGCCACAGGATTTCATCATGGTGCCAGTCGTGACCAATGAGCAAGGGTTTGCATTGCTAACCGCGGGTAAAGTGGACTATGTGGTGTCCGAGTTCTATTGCTCACGACGCATGCTGAGTAAATATCCACTAGCCAAAACTGCTGGCAAGCCGCTGCTTTACAGCCAGTTTTATCTCATCATGTCGAATAAAGACCCCGCCTTTGTCACTGCAGTCAACAATGTGATCAAGCACAGTTATAACAATGGTTACTTTGATGATTTATTGAATAAATGGGTGGGCTTCGGTAAAGAGAAAATTGAACTGGGTCAGGTACGCAGTGACTTTTTTCAGGGAGCGCTGCTTACCGCCATCATCTCCAGCATGGGAATGTTGATTACGCTGTATATCAGCTTGGTGCTGCGGCAAAAAACCAAATCGCTGAAACAAGAACTGGTGAATCGCCGTAAGGCAGAAGCAGAGATAAAACGGGTGTCAGCACAATTTCATTCAGTGCTGGATGGTTTGCCCCACGGCGTGTGCCTGCTGGCACGGGATCAGCACTTGATTTGGCACAATGGTAAATATCCCTGGGTGTTACAACCGCAACAACTGGTTCAAGCACAACCGGCGCTGGAACTGGCGCAGTTGGTGACCGCCACTTTTACTGGCGAGGACTCGCAAAATTGCGAGTTTACCCTCGACAATAAACGTTGGAAGCTGCAACTGCACCGTATTTCGGAGGAAATGCTGGTGCTGTTTATCGAAGACTGTACCGAGCAATACGAGCTGAAACAGACTACCGAGCTGTCTGCCCGCTTAGCGTCTTTGGGTGAACTATCGGCAGGAATTGCCCATGAGATTAATAATCCGGTGGGACTTATCACTCAGTCGGTGACCCTGATGCGCGATCTGCTGGAAGATCTGCGACTGAGCAGTGCCGATGGTAATTCATCAACAACCGCGTTTAACACACTGATTGCCGAACTGGATTACAGTTGCGAGTCGGTGGACGATGCCGCGGCCCGTATCGGCCGTATTGTGCGCGATCTTAAAAATTTCGCCCAGCCTGGATTGGAGATGCACCCCAAAGCCGTCAGCATCAACAAAGTGGTGGAAACAGCGCTACGGCTGACCCATAACAACGTCAAACGGCTGCAATTAACGCTACAACTGGATGATTCACTACCCAAAGTTGAAGGTGACGAACTGCAACTACAACTCGTGTTAGTCAACCTGATCCAAAATGCCTGCCTGGCGATGGACAAAGCCGAACCACAGTTGCAGATCTGTACCGGTGTTGAAAATGGCAGTATCTATGTCACGGTGGCTGATAACGGCTGTGGTATGGACCCACAAACATTGGCGCGCATCCGCGAACCCTTCTTCACCACCCGGCGCAGTCAGGGCGGCACCGGTCTGGGGCTATCTACCAGCAACAAGATCCTCGCCGAGCATCAAGCACAGTGGCAAATCCGTTCCCGTCCGGGAACGGGCACCGAAATGAAATTGTTGTTCAGGAGTATTGGATGAAACTGTGTCGTAATATTCTGGTCATCGATGACGAAACCCGTTGGCTGCGTACCATCGCCATGGTGCTCAATCGCCATATTCCCGAGGCTCAGACGCATACCTGTGAAAACAGTCGTCAGGCGCTGCAACTGATCCGTGATCTGGATATTGCACTGGTGCTACTGGATCTGAATATGCCCTACCTGGACGGCCGCCAGCTACTGCGTGACATCCGCGAACACACGCCATATGTCAGAGTGATTGTGGTGACCGGACTCAATGAAACCGAAGTTGCAGTGGAGTGTATGAAGCAAGGCGCCTATGACTTTATTGCCAAAACCAGCTCTACTGAGCAACTGTTGTTGTGTGTACGTCGGGCCATGGAGGTGATTACACTGGAGCGCAGTTATCACCGTATCAAGGATGGTTTTTTTAATCGTCGCAGCCTCAGCGCTTTTAGCGACATACTGACGACCGATGTCAAAATGCACGATTGCTTCACTTATGCGGCAACGCTGGGTGACAGCAATGACCCTATCCTGCTGGAGGGTGAAAGTGGAACGGGCAAACGTCTGTTCTGCCAAGCATTGCAACAACTGTTTTGTCCAGAAATGCCGCTGCTGGAACTGTCGTTGGCGGAGTTAACACTGACCCAACTGGAGCAGCGGCTGTTTGGCGACAGCGAACACCCCGGACTGTTACAGGCATGCGGCAACGGCATGTTATTACTGACACAATTGGAGGACGCATCACCTCAAATCCAAAGTGTTATCACCCGTTTGTGCCAACTGAAACGTTATTTTCCGCGCGGCTCGCTACGAGAGAAATCGCTAGCCTGTCGTCTGCTACTTAGCAGCCATCTGTCGCTGGAGCAATTGGAACAACAAGGATTTTCTCAGGGGTTGGTCTACACCCTACGCCCCCAGCGGATAAAACTGCCACCGCTACGAGAACGTCAGGCAGATATCGGTTTACTATTACAGCACTTTACCGAACAGGCCTGTCAGGCGCAGGGGCGAGATTATCTGGCGTTACCGCATGAACTGGCACAGCGTTTAGAACGCTATCTGTTCCCGGGCAATATCAGTGAGCTGAAATCCTTGGTATACAGTGCTGTCAATGTCAGCAGTGGTAGCGAACTGGCGATGGCACCATTTTTTCAGGTATTAGAACAACCCGCACAGTCGCCGCTAATACAACGCCTGACATTTCCAGAAAATCTGCCCACCATCGGCGAAGCCACACAACAGCTGATCCATGAGGCGCTAATACGCACCAATAACAATCAGAGTGCTGCCGCTAAACTGTTGGGGATCACCCAAAGCGCCCTCAGCCGCCGATTGAGTAAATCCACCTAATAAAGCACAACTATCGCCTTTTAATTAATGCTATATTATCAACCACTAAATAAACATGTGTCACAAAAGTTACCAAAAACATTAAATCACAAGATAATTTGGATAACACGCACATTTACCCGTTAATGGCACAGTTAATATTAAACTCACCCTAGTAACAAAAAATAATATAAGTATATGTAATTAATAATTTTTTAGGGGATATTCGATGTTTAATGACTGGAGCGTAAAGCTTAAATTAGGAACAGGTTTTGGAGCCGTATTGTTATTGACCCTCCTCGTTGGTGGCATCGGTCTGATGGTGATAAATCAAATTGAGAGTCAGACTGAAAAACAGCAACATATCATCATTTTTAACAATCATATCAGTCAATTGGCGAGCGGTCGCTTAGGCTACCTCAAAGACTTTAATGGCGACATCGCCGCTCATATCGCCACTGAATTACAGGCCGCTAAGACGCTGGTAGATCATGACTTGCAACTAAAACGTAGCAGTGACAGCAGCCAACGTCTCAATCACTTGGCGCAACAACTACAGCTATATGATGATTCTTTCACGCAACTTAAACAATCTGTGAGCGCCAGGATTACCGCTGAAAACCAGTTACAAACGCACATCAATCATGCCAGTGAACTATTGCGGCAGTTAACAGCCGCAATTCCTGCCAGTGATGACAGCCTGCAACATCTGGCCGCGCAACTTGGTAAGCGCTTTTATCAGGCGCGCTTTTTAGTGATAGAACTGCTACGAGGGGATGATATACAGGGAAAACTGCAAGATACCGCGGCTGAGTTTGACACCTATATCACCCAGTTACAGACTCAAGCATCTTCACAGCAACAGTTACTTACTGATATCAGTGACAGTTTCAAACAATACGTGGCAATTGCCAGTACCCTACCCGGCCTGATGAGCTCACTGGCAAAAAACAGTGCCGCACTGGAGCAAGATGAGCAGACACTGGTGGACACCGCCAATCAGGAGAGCGTAGCGCAGGCTAATCTGCAACAAAGTATCACGCACTCTGCCTATATTTACGTGACCATCGCCACTTTGGCCGCCTTGTTTGTCGGCTTCAGCGCTACCTTGGTGATAAGTCGCGGCATCAACCAACCCTTACAGCAGGTATTGGACGTTGCCAAACGCATTGGTGAAGGCGATCTGACGGCGCAGAGCAACGCCAAACGCAAAGATGAAATGGGGCAACTGATGCAGGCAATTGCTGCCATGACTCAGAGTCTACGGCAGCTTATTAGTCAGGTGAAAGAAAGCGCGGTACAGCTAGCATCATCGGCTACCGAGTTATCGGCAGTTACCGAGCAAACCAGCATTGGCGCGCAACAACAGAAACAGGAAACCGATCAGGTTGCCACCGCCATCAACGAAATGACCCTGACAGTTGCCGAAGTCGCCCGCAACGCGGAAGAATCTGCCAGTGCCGTAGAGCGAACTGACCAGCAAACCGCCGCTGCGAATCAGGAACTGGACAACACCATCGCGCAGATGCAGCTGCTAAGCCAAAAAATGCAGCAATCATCGCAGGCGATGGATCATGTGGTGAGCAGCAGCGAGCAAATTGGCAGCATCATGGATGTGATTAAAGGGATTGCCGAGCAAACTAACCTGCTAGCGCTGAACGCCGCGATTGAAGCCGCCCGAGCCGGTGAATCTGGTCGTGGTTTTGCCGTGGTTGCTGATGAAGTACGGAATCTGGCACAACGCACGCACAATTCGACCTCAGAGATTGAATCGCTGATTTTAGGGCTGCAACAAGGTGCCCGTGAAGCGGCTACCCAAGTGAACGACAGCCATGAAAGCACGCAAAGCGTCGTACAGCATGTGAATGTGGTCGGTTCAGCGTTGCATACTATTACCGAGCTGACCCATCACATCCGCGATATGGGGCAACAGATTGCGACCGCAGCTGAGGAACAGACCACCGTGGCAGAAGATATTAACCACAATATTCTGAACGTCCGTGATGCGGCCGATCAGGCTGCGGCGGCCAGTGAACAAACAGTGGCCTCCAGCAATGAATTAGCGCGGCTTAGCAATGAGTTGCAGCGAATGGTGGCAGGCTTCAGGGTGTAATGTCAGTTAGCAGTGAATGACTGTCATGGTCATTCACTGTTTTACCTCAGTGGAAGTGCCGACAATTTCGCCATTAGTCAATCATGAATGCCAATCACTTCTGTTAAACTGCCCCCACTTGTGTGGTTCTGTTCGATACAACAAAATCGAGGCTTTAGGCCGACAGCCCACTGACTTTTTCAGGACGTTAACATGGCATTGCTGTGGCTGATCACTGCACTCTGGGCTGTTTCCTTTTCATTGATAGGCGCTTGTCTCTCAGGACAGGTAGATGATTACATTGCGGTTACCTCTAGAATGTTGTTAGCGCTAATGATATTTCTACCGTTCTGGCGGCCAGTTCACTGGCGTCAGGCGTTGATAATGATGGCCACCGGTGCTATTGAAATTGGTATGACTTACCTGTTTCTGTATCGCAGCTATCACTATCTAAGTGTGCCAGAGCTGCTGTTATTTACCATTTTCACGCCAATTTACGTGAGTTTATTTGCCGACCTGTTTGCCAAACGCTGGCCCAAACAGTTATGGGCTCCGGCTTTGCTCGCAGTAGCGGGTGCGGCAGTGATCCGCTGGACCGAACTCAGTGAAGATTACTGGAAAGGGTTTTTGCTAATCCAGGCCGCAAACGCCTGTTTTGCCTTTGGTCAGGTGTGGTATCGCCACCAAAGCCTGCAAAATCAGCTGCCCCATCGCGCGCGTTTTTTTTGGTTTTTTCTCGGCGCCGCCGTCATCACCAGTGCCGCCATGTTAGGGCTGGCAGACTGGTCAAAACTGCCATGGACGCCGCAGCAGCAAGGCGTATTGCTATGGTTGGGCGTTGTCACTTCTGGGCTGGGTTATCTGGGCTGGAGCTATGGTTCAACCTTAGTGAATGCTCAGCAACTGGCGGTGATGAATAATATGCTGATCCCTGCCGGGATCATGGTAAACGTGTGGTTCTGGCACGGACAAGTTAACGACTGGCCAAGATTAGTGTTGGGATGTCTCTGCATGGCGGTCGCATTGTGGCTTTGTCGGCAACGTCAAAGCGCGATAACCAAATGACGGTTAAAGATAACTTTCAACACGGTTACGACCGTTATTCTTGGCGCGATATAGTGCATCATCGGCGGCATTTAACAGCTGCCACGATTCCGTAATATCATCAGAACAGGCGAGCCCAATACTGACTGTCAATCTCAGCCCTGGGGCAATATCACTGCAGTCCATCGATTCCACTGCAATACGCAACCGTTCACAAACCTGCAACGCCTGCTGACTGGTAGTGGTTGGCAGCAACAAGGAGAACTCCTCGCCGCCCCAACGCGCGGCGATGTCAATGCCGCGGCAGGATAACTGCAGCTGTTTTGCCAAACGGATCAGCGCCTTATCACCAACACTATGGGAATACTTGTCGTTGATCCATTTAAAATGGTCAATATCGATAAATGCCAGCGTCAAAGGCTGCACCAGTCGTTTTGCCCGCATAAATTCCTGTGCTAGGTGTTCATCGAAGGCTCGGCGATTGGCTAATCCCGTCAGTGAGTCCTGCTTGGCTTGAATTTCTAACGCCAGCGTTTGCTGCTGCAACTTATCGAGCAATACCGACTTTTCCTGGTTGGCGCTTGCCAGATTTTCAGCCTGCCGCTGCAGTTCTGCGGTTTTGTTGGCCACCTGCTGTAATAGATACTGCTTGGAACGCCGCAAACTAGCGGTACGCCAGTAAGTGAACCCAACAATCAACAATATTGCTACTGCTAATGCGATATATTTGGCGGGTAATGTCTGCCACCAGAATGGCAATTTCACTATGGTCAATTTTGCTGACGGACTCCAGTGTCCACCAGGATTGGCGGCCTGAATATCCAACACATAGGTCCCAGGTGCCAAGTTGGTAAATTCCACTTGGTTCTGGCCGGTTTTATCGCGCCATTCCTGCTCGAAACCCTCCAGTTTAGTGCGATAACGCAGCCGGGTTGGCATAATGAAACTGAGGCCGGCATATTGAATTTCCAAACGTTGTACCGCAGCCGCCACCGTCAACTCGGCACTCAGTGGTACCGATTCGCTATCCAGGGTGATGTGCTCTATCACGACCTGCGGTATATGTTCAGCAAACTGTTGCAAGCGCTGGGGTCTTACTGAGGTAACGCCCATGGCGGTCGCCATCCACAAAGTACCGTCACGACTCGCCACCATTGTAGGATTTGAACCACCGTTAGCCTGCGCACTCAGCATGCCATCACTTTCGCCATACAGCACAGTTGCCAACGTTGCCATCCGGCCATCGGCCACCGCATTGGCATCCGCTTCATTAAAGCGCAAAATGCCACGATTACTGGTCATCCAGATATTGCCAAATCCATCGATCAGCAGTTGGAAAAATTTGTCAAAGGGCAACCCACTGCGACGACCAATCAGGTTGATTTCACCGGTGTCCAGCCGCAAACGTAATAAGCCACGGTCAGTGGCAACCCAAAGCAATCGCTTCTCTGGCTGCGGATAAAGGCCAAAAGCATATTCTGCCTGATCAAATTGATGGATAGGCATTTCAGTGAACTTGCCATGCTGATAGATGGCAATGCCAGTGCCGGTACCAATCCACATTTTGTCGTCACAGCGCAGTAATTCCACTACAAAGTTGCCCGGTAAACCATCCTGAGTCGTGAGGTTATCAATTTTACCGTCGTGCCAATGCGCCAGACCTTGTGCCGTGCCGATCCAGACGCTGCCATCAGGGTCTTGCAGGAGCGCCCTCACCTCGTTGGAAACTAATCCAGAGTTACGATCAGCAAGCAAGTGAGTTTTGCCATTCTCATAAATAAATACCCCCGCAGTATAGGTGCCAATCAGTAATCTCTGCTTATCCATGGGCGCCAAACTGAGGATAGATTCGCCTGCCAGCACATTGTCAACGACTTGGCCTTTTTCGGGGGAATAGCGACTCAATCCGCGGGAACTGCCCACCCAGATATCACCATTTTCAGCTTCTAGCAACGCTCGAATATAGTTACCGACCAAACCCTGCTTGGTGGTAATCGTTGAAAACGGTGCATCCCGCAAGCGAAATAAACCGCCATTAGTACCAATCCAGATGCTTTGTTCCTTGTCCTCAAAGATATCCAGCACCCGGTTACTAGGCATACCTTGACTCGCATCCAGATGTTCTAACCCATAAGTCTGACTCAAGCGGAAAATACCCTGCTGGACCGTGCCCATCCACAGGCTTCCCTGATGATCGAGTAACAACTTGGACACCGCCACATTTTGTAATTGCGGATGCAGAAACTCGAAGTTTTCTCCCACCTTGCGACGTACACCAGTTTCGCTGGCAACAATAAGTCCTTCTGCGGTATTCAATAGATCAAAAATAGGCGTTTCATGCAGCGCCGCGATAGAGGTAAATTTTTTGTGGTCCCATAGCACCAAGCCTCCAGCAGTACCAATCCAGATACTGTCATCTGCGGCCTTAGCAAAACTATAAATTGTGTTGCTGGGGAGTCCCTGCGCCGTCGTCCACTGCTGACGGGTCCCATCAGCATCCTGACGGAACATTCCGCCACCCTCGGTGCCAATCCACATGGTGTTGTGTTGGTCCACCCAAATACGGTTGATCAACACGCCGACAGGTGGCAACGGAAGCCATTTGCCATTTGTTACTGTCGTCAGCCCACCTCTGGCACCCCCGATAATCAACCTTCCGTGCTGATCCAGATAGGAGGTCCGAGTGCCAACATCCGGTAATCCAGTGGTGTTATCACGACCAAACATCTTGAATTTATTACCATTAAAACGGGCAACGCCTTCCCAGCTAGTCAACCATAAGTAACCTTCAGGGGTCTGAACTATGCTGTTAACAGTGTTATGGGGTAACCCTTGGCGCGTCGTCCAGATCTCGTTGAAATAACGATTCAGGGGGGCAATATTGCTGGCGTCAACAGTCTCTGCTGCGGCAGCCAGTAATTCAAAAGCAAAAAATAGCGTGGCAAATGCCAACAAACGGATACAGTTTGTCATGGTTGGAGATGACCTGTTCTGCTCATGGAGTGAGTCCGTTTACATCTTTGCAACTTCCACTAACAATACCTTTTTTTGCCCCATTGGCATAGGCAATTACTTGTCATTAAACGCAATTATTTTGAGAAAAAAACCATAAAAAAAGCTGCAGTGCAGCTCTTTTTGTACTACGACCATTATCCACCAGTGCTATTTAATCGTTGCCGGAACCATAATGAAGATAATAGCCCCAAACAGATCTATCAACAGAAACGAAAAAAACAGAATGCCATTTAACTGCCTTCCTTTCAGGGGCGCGCCTTTTGAACATTTAGGGCTGAAGGTGAATTGAGGATGCAACGTTTTCAATAACGGCAAGTTAGCATCACGGATCACTTCATCACGCCGCATCATCAACAACAGGATCACCGTAACAAAAGCACAAAGGCACAGAACAACAGCAGAATTATGTGGATCAGATTTTAAGGCATATGCCCCGCCAATGGCCGCCGTCTGAATCGCTATCAACCACTGCACACGGTTCCACATGACCTGATCCAGATGAATAAAATGCGACATCATGATCGACAAAGTACTGTCATCGGGTCTGGTTGTTTGCTGCGGTTCGATCATCATTTTCTCCTGCATGTATCCCCTATATCGCTAGTCAGCTAGTCACGTTGCGCCACCAGACAGTGCTAACAGCTCATTTCTTTCACGACATTGTATCCGAGCCAAAGGTTTTGAGAAGCCAGGATTTAGTGAAATTATTGATGAATCACAAGTGATTGCCATTAAGTCATCGGCTACGGCAACACCACTGCATTACAGACATACTGTCGATAAACTCATTTCAAGATTGGTGATAACGGCAATCTTTGTAACTCACGGCTTACAGGTGTAGAACCATCGGCTGATAGATTAATCCGGCTTTCTCCGCCACCTCGCCGTGACACTCAAAACCCGCTTTGCGATACACAGGAATAGAATAGAGTGATGCGTTCACTGTGACCGCCTTGGCGGTGGCATGTTGCAGTATTGCCTTCAATAACTGCTTACCTATTCCTTGTAGCTGAAAATCAGGATCAACAAAAAACATCACCACATGACTAGTAGCGCTAAGCTCTATCACGCCGGTAATATGTGCCGCATCTGTTGCCACCAAAATAATGCTTCCCTGTTGGAGCCGCTGTAAAAAAGCTGTAGCAGCGGCCACGGTAGCAAAGGTCTGCACTCCAGCTGGCGGCAATGAGGCCGCAACGGTTTTACTGAATGAACGCATACAAACAGCGCTGACGGCATCAACATCTGCCGCCGTCATACGTCGAATCAACATGTTTACTCCTTTTTTCACCAGCGCCGTTTTTACGCCAACATTAACACTTGAGTCCATACGCCAACCGCTGGAAATCGCGTTAATTACTCTGGCTGACGGGGAAACTGTTTCACACCCGCGGGGATCTGGAACCAGTCCTGTTTTTCGCTAATCCAGGCGTGTATTGTCGGTTGGAGAATGCGCGTGTCATCCAGATTCGCCGCTTTCAATTTGATTTGCTCTGGATGTGCTGGGTTAACGTGATATATGCGGTTGCCACAAACGGGACAAAACATGGCAGCATTAATATTACCGCTGTCGGCTTTACGCTCCCAACGTTTCATCTCGCCGTGAAAGACCACGTCTTTTGCGTTGACCAAAGCGGTAATGCTAAAGGCGCTGGTAGACAGCTTTTGACACGCTTTGCAATGACAAGCCACAACCCGTTGTGGTGGTGCCAGCAATTCGTAAGTTACATTACCGCACTGACAGCTTCCGTGAATCGGATACTGAACTTCATCCATGATAACTCCTTAATCAGAATACAAAAAAACACCCGCCATCAGGCGGGTGTCGATACCTTTAAGGCGATATCAGTCTACCAGACCACGACGCTTCAGTAATGCATCAATAGTAGGCTGCTGACCACGGAAGTTGATGTAATCCTGCATCAGATCCTGACTATTGCCTTTTGACAGCACATCCTCGCGGAATTTGTCGCCATTTTCGCGAGTCAAACCACCATGCTCCTTCATGTAAGAGAAGGCATCAGCGGCAAATACCTCTGTCCACAGGTAAGCGTAGTAACCTGCAGAGTAGCCACCAGAAAACGCATGGCTAAAGTAGCAGGAACGGTAACGCGGCATTATGGGTGCATAGTAGATACCGTGTTTTTCCAGAGCGGCTTTTTCAAACGCGTTGACATCGGTGATTTTGCTGCCAGCCTTCACTGAGTGCCATTCCATATCCAACAACGCGGCACCTAAGTATTCCACGGTGTTGAAGCCTTGATTGAAAGTGGCGGCATCACGGATTTTCTTCAGCAGATCCGCGGGAATTGGCTCGCCAGTTTTGTAGTTTTTGGCGTAATTTGCCAATACTTCTGGATTGATGGCCCAATCTTCATTGAACTGTGACGGGAACTCCACAAAGTCACGAGCAGTAGACGTTCCTGCCAAGCTCGGATATTTCACTTTGGAGAAGATACCATGTGCGGCGTGACCAAATTCGTGGAACATGGTCACCACTTCGTCAAAGGTCAGTAGCGTTGGCTGTCCGGCTGCGGGTTTTGGAATGTTGAGTGCGTTATATACGACAGGCTTGCCATCCAGCAGATAGTTCTGGGTGACAATCTCATCCATCCAAGCACCACCATTTTTACCCACGCGGGCATAAGGGTCCAGATAGAACAACGCCAACGGGCTACCGTCTTTATCAAACACCTGCCATACCTTGACATCTTCCTGCCATACGGGCAGATCGGTACGTGGCTTGAAGGTAATGCCATACAGTTTGTTCATGGCAAAGAACAGGCCATCATTCAGTACGCGGTTAAACTCAAAGTAAGGTTTGATCTGTGCTTCATCGAGATCATATTTGGCCTTACGCACTTTCTCGGCGTAGTAGTTCCAGTCCCATGGTTTGAGTTCAAAATTACCACCTTCGGCTTTGATCTCCTTCTGGATATCTGCAGCTTCATGCTCAGCCTTAGCAACAGCTTTAGGTGCCAGATTGTCCAGCATGCTGTATACCGCGGCAGGCTTACCGGCCATCTGATCAGCCAGCACATAGTCGGCCCAAGTGTCATAACCCAGCAGTTTGGCTTTCTCGGCACGCAGCTCAGCCAACTTCAATACGATTGGACCGTTAGTGCTCTGTGCCCGATTTGCTGAGGTTTCCCAGATTTTCTGGCGCAGTTCGCGGTTATCTAAGTGCATCAGTAATGGCTGACGGGTGGTATTCACCAAAGAGATCAGATATCCCTCTTTACCTGCTGTTTTGGCAGCGGCAGCGAGACCATCTATCTCATCGTCACTCAGACCTTTGAGCTGTGCTTTGTCGGTAACCAGAATTGTGTCGTCTTTAAATGACTTCAGAATATTCTGTGAAAACTCGGTTGCCAGCTTGGACAGTTCGCCATTGAGGTCACGCAGTTTAGCCTTATCCTGATCGTTCAGTTTGGCACCAGCACGGACAAACTGGTCGTAATAATGCTGGACTAAGCGCTGATCCACTTTGTCAGTGAGCTTATCCTTAGCGTCATATACCGCCTGCACACGGGCAAACAGTTTTGGGTCCATATAGATGTTGTCAGAGTGCTCGGTGAGCATTGGCATTGCCTGCTCTTCGATCTTCTGTACTTCATCATCAGCTAACAGGCCGGAATACTGGAAGAACGCCCGGCTGGTACGATCCAGAATGGCACCGGTTTTTTCCATCGCCACAATAGTATTAGCAAAAGTTGGCGCTTCTGGATTATTGGCAATTGCCGCAATCTCTTCGCTGTGTTCTTTGATGCCCGCCTTGAATGCTGGCATAAAATCCGCTTTGGTGATCAGGTCATACTGCGGCGCCTGGAATGTCAGCGGACTTGGTTCAAGCAATACGTTTCCCACTTTCTTAGTGTCTTTTTTGGTATCAGCCGGTGCGGCAATCTTACTGGCATCACTTGCCAGTTGCTGTGCTGCAACCTTAGCTGCTGTTTTGGGTTCCTGCGCTTTCTGCTCACCACAAGCGCTGAGGATCAGCGCTGCGCCGATGGCAGTAGCAATTACTGTTTTATGCATTGTGACTCCGTTTTTCTTATGCTGTCGCCTGTTTATGATTATGAAAAGCCACTCATCGCGGCCGGGCACGACAACCTAGATTGATTCCCGCACCAACCTTACCAAGTTTTGCCAAGTAGGAACAATCACTGAACTGTAAGAATTTTCTGTCCAACACGGTCGCCGATATCCCATGCCGCCGACATTAGCCTATTATGCTGAAAATTCTCAACAAAACCGAAGAACATACCGTGTTTATAGGGATGACTGTAAAACAGCGATTCCTATGTCAGCTTCTGTTACAAAAATTCCGGTAATTTTAAGAAATAACCGCTAAGTTTACCTACCTCTGGTCACGTTTCATCGGCAAACTACGCCCCTTGAGCGAGCATCCATCCGTCTAACATAATTGATAAGACTTTTTATGTATAAAACATCACTACTGACACTGGCGATTGCCTTTAGTTTTACAGCCTTCGCACAGCAGACCGAGCAGTTCCCAACCGTCAAACTGCGAGTATTGGAAACCTCTGATCTGCACGCCAATATCATGGATTACAACTATTATGCGGGCAAAGAAGATCCAACCATTGGTCTAGCACGCACCGCCAGCTTGATAGACGCGGCCCGTAAAACCGCCGACAATGCAGTGCTGGTAGATAATGGTGACCTGTTACAAGGCAGTCCGATGGGAGATTACATGGCCCATACCGGCTTGCAACCTGGGCAGATACATCCGGTATATAAGGCAATGAATCTGTTGGATTACACCGTAGGTAATATTGGTAACCATGAATTCAACTATGGTTTGGATTTTCTGCATAAGTCGCTGTCTGGCGCCCGTTTTCCCTATATCAACGCTAACGTTTACTGTGCGGCAGCACAGTGCTGGGATGGCATTAAGCAAGGTCAACATCTGTTCACACCTTATTTGATTAAAGCTACGCAGGTGACGGATACTGCGGGTCACAGTCACACATTGAATATCGGCTATATTGGGTTTGTGCCGCCACAAATTCTGCAGTGGGATCAACAGAATTTGCGCGGAAAAGTGCGCGCCGACAGCATTATTGAGACCGCTAAAAAGCTGGTGCCCGAGATGAAGGCTAAAGGTGCGGATATCATTATTGCCATTCCGCATTCGGGGATTGGTTCAACTGAGAATCCGGGAGATCCAATGGCTGAAAATGCGGTTTATGCCATCACGCAAGTACCCGGCATAGATGCAGTACTCTTTGGTCACAGCCATTCGATTTTCCCGGCGCCCCGTTACAGTGGTTTGCCCAATACTGATATCAGTAAAGGCCTGATGAACGGTATTCCTGCCGTTATGCCAGGGCGTTGGGGGGATAACATGGGACAGGTCGATTTTACCCTGCAGTTACAGCAGAACCGCTGGCAGATTGTCGATGCCCGCGCCCAAGCCATCCCAATCTACGATGGCATTCGCAAACAAGCGTTAGTCACCGCCGATGAACATATTCATCAGGCCGTGGCTGCCGAGCACCAAGGGACTCAAGCGTATATGGAGCGCCCTATTGGCGCGGCGGCCACGGATATGTACAGTTATCTGGCGCAAGTGCAGGATGATCCTTCCGTCCAAATCGTGGCGGATGCGCAGATAGCAGAGGTGAAAGCACAGTTACCAGAAACACTAAAAGGATTGCCGGTATTATCTGCCGCCGCGCCATTTAAAGCGGGTGGGCGTCACGGCACCACCAGTGATGCTGATCAGTACATCCAAGTTGCCAAGGGCACCTTGACCTTCAAAAATGCCGCCGATCTTTATCTGTTTCCCAACACCATGGTTGCCGTCAAAGTCACTGGTGCCGAATTAAAAGACTGGCTGGAATGTGCGGCGAATCAGTTCAACCGTATTGACCCTCATAGCAGCAAGCCGCAGCAACTGATCAACTACAATCATCCCACATACAATTTCGATATTATCGATGGCGTCAGTTACCGAATTGACGTAACGCAGCCAAGCAAATTCGACCGCGAATGCCAGGTTGTAGATCCACACGCATCTAGGATTGTTGACTTAAGTTATCGTACAGACAGCGGCAAACTGCTGACGGGAAAAGCAATGGCTGAACAAACGTTTATTGTGGCAACGAACAACTATCGGGCATTTGGCGGAAAGTTTGCCGGCACTGGCAGCCAACATGTGGTGATGGAGTTACCAAGCAGTAACCGCGAAGCCCTAGTGAATTACATCAGTACACAGTCCAAGTTTGATGCCGACAGCGGTCAGTATCAAACCATGGTTAATCCGGCGGCAGACTACAACTGGGACTTTGCCGATATTCGCAGCGATATCCCGCTAGATATCCGCTTTACCACTCAAAACAGCGACAAGGCCGATCATTTTATCAACGCCCATCGACATCGCCCCATGCGCAAACTGCAGGTTGATGAACTGGGATTTGCCGTGTATCAAATTGATTTGAGCGCTAAGCGCTGATAAAACAGACAACGCCCGTTATACGGGCGTTTTTCTACTACCAACAACCGTCAATTCAGCCAAGATAACGCATTGACGGACGTGGTGTCATGGCGTCTGTCTGGGCATCATATTGCTGCTGCGCCTGGAACATCTGCTCCACGTTAGCCTCTGCCCACTGCGACACCTTTTCAATGGTGTCGGCAAAAGACAACCCCAATTGAGTTAACTGGTATTCAACTGTCACCGGCACAGTGGCGTAGACCTGCCGCACAATCAACCCATCACGCTCCAACTGTTTCAATTTCTGCGACAACACTTTCTGCGAGATACCGTCCACTTGTCGTTTTAATTCATTGAAGCGCAACGGTTTACCATCACGGAGTAATCCTATAATCAATAACACCCATCGCTCCGCCAACCGTTCAAAAAACCAGCGAGCCGGGCAGTTGCGAGAATAGACATTATAGGAAAGTGCTTCGGTCATGGTTTCCTCCAGATAACCAACATACTTTAAAGCCACTTATTGTATACCTGGTTTCCAAAATATACCATGAGGCTGGCCAAAGGTTTCTGAGTCCTAGGCACTGTCGAATAACCGAGAACAAAGTGAGGAAGTTATGGCGTTAACTGCAGTAGTGTTCTTTTCAGGGTATGGTCATACCAAACGGGTTGCAGAATATGTTGCTAAAGGCGCCAACGCGCAATTGATCGCAATTAATGAGCAGGGAGAAATCAGCGATGCTGATTTTGACACCCTCAATGCTGCCGATGCCATCATTTTTGGTGCGCCCACCTATATGGGAGGAGTGCCGTGGCAATTCAAGAAATTTGCCGATGCAACATCTAAAATCTGGTTCACCAGCGGCTGGAAAGATAAAGTTTTCGGCGGATTTACCAACAGTGCCAGCCTGAATGGTGACAAGCAAGTCACACTGATCTCACTACAAACGCTAGCGTCTCAGCATGGTGGCTTGTGGGTAAGTCTCGGTCAATTGCCGTCTAATACCATGGCCGCTACCCGTAACGATATTAATAATCTCGGCGGTTCAGTGGGACTGTTGGTGCAATCACCTTCTGATGCTGGCGCAGACAAAATCCCTGAGGGTGATTTAGAAAGTGCCCGTCTATATGGTGAACGCGTTGCAAATATTGCAGCCAGATTGAAGAAATAGTTTATTAAGGTTCATGCCAATAAAAACCGGGACTGGCACTATGCGCCCGGTTTTTATTGGCTTCAGTCAGCAAAACGCTGTTGATAATCCTGCTGCGCAAACTGCAACAACGCTTCAGCACTGTCGATGACTTTCGCCGCCCGCAACAACTGCAGCCTGCCAGGCTGAGCGTAATCAGTAAAATGCACTTCGTCATCACCTTCTATCACCACATAATCACAGCGTTCGTGTTGCGCACACCAGAGCGTTCTGGCTTCAGCGCTGTGTTCCCGTTGCGAATGCTCGATTTTAAACACAGGTTTCATCGGTTTCCCCTGCCCGTCTGTTATTCCCCGATTATTGTAAAAAATGATCGCACTAACTCGAAGGAGGGTTTAGTTACCAAAGTCACCAGGAGCCAATCAGCAACGGATTCTGTGAGCTGTGACATTGTTTATCATTCAGCCAACAGTGCCCGGATACGGGCAGCAATGGCTTCAATTTCGGTGTGGTCACCGGAGACTTGCGCATGTGGCTTTAATCCCTTCAACGGCCCTGGCAGCAGATGGAAGTGGACATGTGGCACACTTTGCCCGGCATAACTCCCATTGTGTTGCACTAAACTACTGCCTGAGACCCCCATGGCCTGTTGCAAGGCGGTGCCCACTTTTTTAATGGTCCGGAAACAGGCCAGAGCCGCGTCATCCGGCAACTGGTATAGCGTTACCGCCGGAGCCTTTGGTAATACCAACAGATGCCCTGACATTTGCGGCATAATATCCATAAATGCCAAAGTTTCGGCATCTTCATACACTTTGATACAAGGGAGTTCACCCCGGATAATCCGAGCAAACACGTTGTTGTTGTCGTAAGTCAAATCCATCTCAAGTGATTCCATTAGCAACTGAAGGCATGCAGGTTTACCAGATCTTTAACCATTTGCCCAGCCCATAAAGATCAAATGCTTAAAGGATGCAGCAAAAGTCGTTAAGCTATAAGGAGTAATCATGACGGCGACCTTAGGCAGTTATAGGCAGTTAATAGAGGGAAATGCTATGGCGGTGATAACAACCAGCGTCCACGCTAACGGACTTGAGTATATCGAAGTAAACAGCAAGCTGTGCTACGCCAGGATACTGTTGCAAGGTGCGCAAATTGACAGCTTTATTCCTAAAGGCCAGGCACCATTGTTATGGGTTTCCAGCGCTGATGACTACCAGCCTGGGAACGGCATTCGTGGCGGCATACCCGTATGCTGGCCATGGTTTGGTCAGCACCCAAATGCCGATTGGCCACAACATGGTTTTGCCAGAAATCGCCAATGGCACCACTTCAGCACAGAGGTTCAGGATGAGATAGTCACGCTGAAATTGGTATTGCCGCTGGCAGCGGCTGACCGGCGTTTTTGGCCACATAACACCCGCGTAGAATTACACTGCCGATTTGGCCAACAATTGCGCGTCAGTCTGGTTAACATCAATTTGGATGATCACCCGGTTACGCTGACGCAAGCACTTCACAGTTATTTTCCAATTGGTGATATTCATCAGTTGATTGCTAAAGGGTTTAAAGGCGCACACTACATCGAGTTTGGCAAAGGCCCTTATGTGCAAACCGAAGACAACGTTCACTTTGAGCGGGAAACTGACCGGGTTTATAACGGTCTGGGAGCGGTGCAGCAATTGCATACTCCGCATGGCACCATCGTGGTTAAAAGAGAGCATAGCCACTCCGCCGTGTTATGGAATCCTTGGGTAGAAAAGTCACGGCGATTGGCGCGTTTTAACGATGATGATTACCTACAGATGGTCTGTCTAGAAGCGGCTAATGTACTGGAGGACGCGGTAACGCTCGCCCCTGGTGAGCGTCATGAGTTGACCACTGAAATCAGTTGGCAAGCATAAGCGGTCATCAGCCATGATGAGCGGTAAGCGTCTGCTTTACCTATTGATAAGGTTGTTGATAGGTGGCTTTTTGCTACTCTCGCTGATGTTGGCAACAGGCTGGTGGTTGCTCACGCAGAAGCAGACTTGGTGGTTACCGCAACTCAACCAGCAGTTACAAGGGAAAGGACTGCAAATCACCCAACTTAGTTGGCAAATACCGGCTTTAGATACACTGACACTGCCGCAACTAACACTCAATTATCAAGGCAACCAGCTGCACTTTGAGCAGTTGCAGATCCGTCTGCAACATCCAGTAACCCTTCCGTTACTATGGCAATGGTATTGGCAAGATGATCCGCTGTTAGCTATGGGCAGCTCACAATGGCTGTTAGAAAATATCCGCGCAGTAAGCTACCAGCGCGCCAGACTGTTATTGACGCCACAACTGCTGTTACCGGAAGATGGTAACAATGCGCTGCCATTACCTGTTGCCGCTGGGGTACCAGACATCCAGCTCAATAACACTGAAGTGGCTTTTACTAATGCCACATCTAATAGTTTACGACTGCGACTGCCACAGGTGACGTTAACCCGTGACGGAAAATTTGCCAGTCAACTGCAATGGCAGCAGCAAACACAATGGCAACAACTCATGGCGATTAGAGGTGATCTGCAGGCGCAGCTAGCAACAGATGGCGGCGCACCACAACACTCCTGGCACGCTCAATTATTCCTCACCACTGATGCGCTGCAATCAGCGGTTGCACAGTTGGCTGATGACGAAAATGTCCAAGCATTGCAGACCGCATACCCTTGGTTACAGACAGATTTCCTGCAAAAGTTACCACGTATTGGCGGTAGGCTTGAGGCAGACGTTCAACTGGGGTTACAGCAAGGTAATAGTCTGATGTCCGTCTGTTGGTCAGCACCACAGTTATGGTTGCCAGCAGTTGGTCGTTTAAACCTCACCCCCCAAGCAACGGCAGAATGCCCGGAAAATAGTGTATCGTTAACCCTTAACGCCACGGATAAACAACAGCAATTAACATTGGCTCCCATGCAACTATCGCTGCAAACCTCAGCACCGCAGCGACAGGCGCTAATTGAGTGGCTCGCAAGCTGGCAAGCGGCGCCGGAATTGTCAGACAGCCGGCAGACTGTCGAATCGTTATTATCACAACTAAGCCAAGTTATCCAGCAACCCACCACCGCGCCTACGGCAGGCTTAACGCTGGATATCCCCGAGGGCGCATCGCTGGATCTAACGCAACACGCACTGACACTGCCAGCAGTGCAGCTAGTTCCTTCATTGGCAAGTGCCAGCGACTGGCTGACACTCAATATCAAACACCTGATATTAGCGCCAGCCACCCGCCCATCCATAGGCCTGATGCCGCAAGATAGCGATACCCTGCAGCATCAGCTGTACCAACTGTTGCCGAAGTTACCGCCGCTGCAGTTACAGGCCGATTGGCAACTACAGCTTAACTTGCCACAAGGGTTACGGTGGCAACAAGCGGATTTTAGCGTGCGCAGCCAAAGCACTCACGCCAGCTTAGCGGGCAAACTACAACTCAAAGGTGACAGCGCTGAACTCTTGGTTTCTATCGCTGAAGATGCGCACTTACAAACCCAAAAGTTACAGATCAAAACCGATAAACTGGAGATGAATATCGCCAGCAGCGATAGCCGCAGCACGCAACCCCTACAATTCAAACTGACACCGCAGCAATTACAGTTGACCTGGCCGGAACTTAAGCAACAATTGACCGCGTTGAATGCCGCTGCCGATACGCTTCAGGCCAGTATCGGCGAACTTAAGCTGACATTACCGGGACTGTCTCAACAACAGTGGCACTGGCGCGAAGCTAAGGCTTTAACACAACTACAAGCCTTGGCATTTAAACAGCAGCTAGCATTCAATGCCAAAGCTATCCATGTCAGCCAACAGCGCCAGAGCAAACTCGGCTCACGCACAGAAACCCTTCTGAATCTCGACAACGCCGCACTTACCGAACACTGGCAATGGGATGGCAATCATCTCAGCAGTCAGGAACAATGGCAGTTGGACCGACTGCAGTTTACCAGCCAGCATCAGTTACGCCCTGATCTGCAATCTGTGGACGCTGCAGGATACCATCTACTCGGTCATTGGCAAATGCAGGCAAAATTGGCTGATATTCAAGCATTAGCGGCCAAAAATCTGGTGTTATCCGGTGACTGGCAGTTGCATGGCAACGCTCACCTTAATGCCGACATTGAACTGCAACAACGGGGAACAGCATTTACGTTGAGTGGACAGTTCCAGCCACAACTCCATGATGTCATGGGCAGTTATCGGCAGTTACCGTTTGAAGGATTGCAGGCGAGCAGCGCTTGCCGTTTCGTGCTGGATAATGCCAGCAACCAACCCACTACAGCAGCGGTTAACTGTCAACGACTGGCACTGAACATGGCGGCATTTAATCCGGGCGTAGTGCTGGATAATGTCAACCTCGAAGGTGATATTTCACTCACGCCCGAATTGGATATGCAAAAGCGTCAACGGGCGAGCAACTGGTTGCTACCGGGGTTTAATGATGCTGATATCCAGTTGTCAGCCAGTGCCAATGCTCTTGGCGGACAACTATCATTGCCGCGTTTTCGTCTGCAACTGCAGCAACCATCGGACGCCTATCTAATGCTGTTAGGGCTGGATCTGCATCAATTACTACAAGCCAATCCGCAACAAGGCATTGATGCTAGTGGCTTATTTGACGGTGTGTTACCACTTGCCATCACCAATAACCAGCTATCGGTCAGCGGCGGACATCTAGCATCGCGCGCGCCCGGAGGAGTTATCCGTATCGGTAACAATCCCGCAGTTCAGCAGATGCGTGCCGGTCAGCCCTATCTTGATTTTGTGTTTTCTACACTGGAGGAGTTGCAATACCAAGAAATCTACAGCACCTTTGATATGAACACCGATGGCAACGCCACGCTTAATATGATGATCAAAGGCCACGGTAAGGGTGTTGAACGGCCGATTGAGTTAAACTACAGCCATCAAGAAAATCTGCTGCAACTGCTTCGCAGTCTGTCGATCGGTGACCGATTGCAAACGCAGCTTGAAGCATCCATGCAGTGAAACAGGAACCGGATATGAATCGTCTCCCGCGTGTAACAGCAAGTTGTTTACTGCTGGGCATCTTGCTCGGCGGTTGTACCCCTACGGTCAAAATAGAACCACCGGATAAACCGATAGTGATCAATCTTAATGTCAAGATTGAACACGAAATCCGTATCAAAGTGGATAAAGCACTGGATGATCTGGTGTCTAATGACGAACTTTTTTGATCCCAATGAGGAACTGACAGATGAGAACCCGAATAATAACCCTGCTCTGCGCAACGCTGCTGAGCTTCTCCAGTTTCGCCATCAGTTTACAGGACGCCAAGGATCAAGGTTTAGTTGGTGAGCAGTTAAATGGTTATCTGGCGGTGGTGAAACCAGCAGCAGGTGTTGCAGAGCTAGTGAAAGATATCAATGCCAAGCGGCAAGCACAGTATGAAAAAATCGCCAAACAGAATGGCATTGCGGTCGCCGATGTAGCCAAGTTAGCTGCGGCCAAAGTGATTGCCAAGGCTGAAAAAGGCCACATGATCCAAGATAATAGCGGCAACTGGATCAAAAAGTAACGGCACGGTGCCAAACGTTATTCCAGAGGGTAAAGACAAACTGAATCACTATGCCATATTGGCATGAATTCATGGTATTAATTCATGAGCGATTTTGTCAAGTATGCGTGAGAATACTCACCTCTGAAGTGCTTTTACTTTGCCTCCTGCGTATGTGGAGGCTTTTTTTTGCACGCTTGTTAAAGCAACAACACGCGGCGAATATAAGCCAAAGCCCCGCTAGCCTAACGTTAATGGTTTTTGCCAAAACATGGCTGACCCCGTTTCCGGCCGCAGCTGATAAGGTGCAAAGCCCGCCTTGAGATAGGCATGACGAGCGACGGTATTGCCTTCCAGCACTTCCAGCGTCACTTTGCAGCAACCGCGTTGTATCGCTTGCTGTTCCACCGCCTGTAACAACAGTTGGCTGAGCCCGCGTCCACGCCACTCACTGTGTACCACTAAATCATGAATGTTGAGCAGTGGCGCACATTTAAAGGTAGAAAATCCGAGCACACAGTTAGCGAGCGCGACCGGAGTTTCTCCGGCAAAAATCAATAAGCTGAAGACATAATCAAGCCGTGCCATGGTGGACACCAAGTTGGTGACGACGGCATTAGGTAAAGCTGCGCCACCGCCCGTTGGCTCACTAGCATAGTGCTGCATTAATGTCACAATAGCCTCAGCATGCCGTGGTTGCTGATAGTCAGCCACCTCCACCTTAAACGCTACTAGCCCTTGCGCATGGTCCAAGATAATCCCCTTTATTTATAGGATACTGTTGCAGATCACTTTACGCCGTTACCAGTTGCCGCATCAACCTCTTCAGCCATTGTAATGCCGGTTGTGACTGCTGCACCGGATGCCAGACACAATTGAGATGATAGCTGGGCATTGCTGCTGGTAACTGCACTTGCTGCAATGCTGCGCTAGCCGCCAACATAGTGGCGACCCGTTGAGGTAGTACCAAAAGATGATCGGTCTGACTGACAATGGCAGCCGCCGACATATAGCTCTGGCTGTTGACTGATATTTGTCGTTTTAATCCCTGCCTAGCTAAAAACCGATCCACGATGGAGTCTCGGGTGCCCAGCGGCGAGTGAAACACATGCGGCGTTGTCACCAACTGTTGCAAATCCACAGCGCTAGTAATACTGGGATGCCCTTTGCGCACCAAACCACTTAACGGTTCGGTCAACCAGGTTTCACGGCTGAGATGTGGCGGCACTTTCATGTATTCGTCAAACCCCAATACCAAGTCTATGTCACCATTGGCAAGTTCCGCTTCCGGCAACTGATCGCGCAGAATGGAGATTTCAATATTGATGCCGGGAGCGAGCTGATTCAGTTGGGCAATCAGCGGCGGGATCAACACACACTCGACATAATCCGTAGTGCTGATAACAAATCGCCGCTGAGAACTGGCCGGATCAAACGGTTGCGGCTCACTCAACTGCTGCTCTAACAGTCTCAACGCCTGCTGCACACCGGGATAAAGTGTTTCAGCTCGCCGACTTGGCAACATCCCCTGAGGCGTACGGACCAACAGTGGATCGTTAAAAGCTGCCCGCAAGCGGTTCAGCGCATGGCTCATCGCCGGCTGACTGATAAACAACCGCTCCGCCGCACGGGTGACATTACGTTCCTGCATTAAGGCATCAAATGCCAGCAGCAGGTTGAGATCCAGCTGATTCAGCTTCATCTTAAATTCACCATATGAATAGATAGATTTATAATATTCATTTGATGGATACATAACAACTTCATACACTTTGCGCTATTCTGGGGAACAGCACTTGCTTACCCCCTTGCCTCTTACCAAAAGGAGTCGTTGTTATGGCAAAAGTGAAAGTTGCCGCCACACAGATGGCCTGTTCCTGGGATATTGAATCCAACGTGATCCGCGCTGAAAAACTGGTGCGGCAAGCGGCCGCTGAGGGCGCACAGATCATCCTTATCCAGGAGCTATTCGAAGCCCCCTACTTCTGCATTGACCAGAGCCCAGAGCACTTTGCCCTGGCACAGACACTGGAAGACAGCACTCTGATCAAATACTTCCAGAACATTGCCAAGGAACTGCAAGTGGTGCTGCCGCTGTCATTTTTTGAACGTCGAGGTAACGCCCATTACAACTCGCTGGTGGTGATTGATGCCGATGGCAGCTTGCTGGACGTATATCGTAAAACCCATATTCCTAATGGCCCGGCATATCAGGAAAAACAGTTCTTCACCCCAGGTGACACCGGCTTCATGGTATGGCAAACCCGTTATGCCAAGATTGGCGTAGGCATATGCTGGGATCAGTGGTTTCCAGAAACCGCTCGCAGCCTAGCATTGATGGGCGCTGAACTGATTTTCTTCCCAACCGCCATCGGTTCTGAACCCGCTTATCCTGACATTGACTCTCAGCCACACTGGACTCGCGTACAGCAAGGTCATGCCGCCGCCAATCTGGTGCCGGTGATTGCCTCCAACCGTATTGGTACGGAAAAAAGCAAGTTTATTGAAGGATTGGAGATGACTTTCTACGGTTCTTCCTTTATTGCCGATCAGACCGGGGCGTTAGTCGCTCAGGCCGACAAAACCAGTGAATGTGTGCTGGTGCATGAGTTCGATCTGACAGAAATCGACAAACAACGCATCAGTTGGGGTCTGTTCCGTGACCGTCGTCCAGCCATGTACGAAACCCT
Source organism: Shewanella fodinae (assembly GCF_014651955.1). Lineage (GTDB taxonomy): Bacteria > Pseudomonadota > Gammaproteobacteria > Enterobacterales > Shewanellaceae > Shewanella > Shewanella fodinae. The sequence goes on from NZ_BMXW01000011.1 coordinate 92,708, forward strand.
GCTGACCTCTGATGGCGAAAACGTCTGGTAAGGAATATTCCATGAGCAGTAATACCTTACAGGGAGCACCACAACAGCACGGCTTTTACATGCCTGCGGAATGGGTGCCACAGCAAGCCGTGTGGATGATCTGGCCTTATCGCCCAGATAACTGGCGCGAGGATGGCCATTTTGCGCAGCAAACCTTCGCCGCGGTTGCCAGCGCTATCAGTGCTGCAACGCCGGTGTATATGGCGGTACCCAAGCTGGAAATGGCCAAAGCGCAGGAAATTATGCCCGCCGCCGTCAAACTGGTGCCCATCGCCAGCGATGACTGCTGGGCGCGTGATACCGGACCAACTATCGTTATCAACGGTCAGGGGCAATGTCGCGGCATTGACTGGGGGTTTAACGCCTGGGGCGGAAATAATGGTGGTCTGTATTCGCCTTGGGATCAGGATGAACTGGTAGCACAGCAGATCCTGGCCGAGCACGACTTTGACCGTTATGCCGCACCGCTCATCCTCGAAGGTGGCTCCATCCATGTGGATGGTGAAGGCACACTGCTGACCACCGCCGAATGCCTGCTGAATCCTAATCGCAACCCGCACCTGAGTCAGACTCAGATTGAAGCCTGTCTAGCGGAATATCTGGGCGTCAGTCAGTTCATCTGGTTACCACAGGGTGTCTACATGGATGAAACCGACGGCCATATTGACAACATGTGCTGTTTTGCCCGTCCGGGTGAAGTGATCCTGCACTGGTGTGATGATGAAAACGACCCGCAATATCCGCGCTCTCAGGCCGCTTATGCGGTGTTGCAGAACGCCATGGATGCCAAAGGTCGTAAACTGACCATTCATAAACTGCCGCAACCTGGGCCGCTTTATTGCACTGAACAAGAAGCCGCAGGTGTCGCTAAAGGCTCTGGTGTACCACGTGAAGCTGGTGGTCGTTTGGCCGGTTCGTATGTGAACTTCCTCATTAGCAACCAGCGGATTGTATTCCCGCTGCTGGACCCGGCAACGGATGACATCGCCAAAGCTAAGCTGCAGCAGATATTTCCTGAGCATGAAGTGGTGGGCGTTGATGCGCGGGAAATCCTCTTAGGCGGTGGCAATATTCACTGTATCACCCAGCAAATTCCCAAGGGCTAATTTGCTGATATCACATAAAAAAGCCAGTCACGCTATTATGCAAGGCTGGCTTTTTTATACAAAAACGTGACGGTTCAGTGATGCTCTTTAGCACCGTGTTTGCCCGCTTCCACCTCTGATGAGGGATGCACATGCAGATGCTCATGAGCATGTTGGTGTGGATGTCGGTGCATCACCGCCGCATCCAGTTGCCCTGACTGTAAGATAACTGCCCGGTTTGCCAGTCGCTCCAGCACCGCCCGATCATGAGACACAATAATCATTGCCTGCGGCAACGCCTGCAGATGTTGCAACAATCGTTCTTCTGCGGCAGCATCCAGACCGTTGGTGGGTTCATCCAGCAACAATATTTCCGGTGACATCGCCAGCACGGTTGCCAACGCTACCATGCGTTTTTCTCCGCCAGATAACCGATAGGTTATCCGCTCGGCAAACTGCGCCATGCCCAGTGATGTCAATGTCGTCTGGGCTTTAGCAATCGCTTGTTCAGCAGTTAATCCCTGATTCAACGGTCCGAAGGCCACGTCTTCCAATACGGTGGGGCAAAACAGCTGATCGTCAGAATCCTGAAACAGCAAGCCCATCCGCTGCCGCACCCGCTGAAAGCTTTCTTCGCCGACACAGTGCTGACCAAATGCGGTGATGCTGCCACTATTGGGTTTTGCCAAACCGACTAAGACTCTAAGCAAAGTGGATTTCCCTGCACCATTAGCACCAATTAACGCCAGACGATCGCCTGGGTACAGCTCAAAATTCACTTCACTGAACACCGGCTTTTGTGCATAAGCAAATCCCAGCCCGGCAACTTTGAGTAAAGCGCTATGGGAAGTCTCCGTCACGCGGTCATCTCTTTGTTTGATATTCTCAGAAACCATATTGCCACCACTGCCATTCTAGCGGCAGTAAAAACAGTAACACGGCCAGGGTGAGTACCGCAGTGTCACGGCGATGCCATTTAACCGGGGTCAGCAAATGAAACTTACCGTTAAAACCACGGCAACGCATGGCACCACTTATACGTTGCGCCCGCTCCATGCTGCGAACCAATAGCATGCCCAGCAAGTGCCCATAACTACGCCAAGTGTGCCAGTTGCTACCTGCGACAAACGCCCGCGCTTTCATGGCGGTGCGCAGCCGTTGGTGCTCATCGAATAACACACCGATATAACGCACCGTCATCATAAACAGCTGTACCAGTTTTTCGGGTATCCCTAACCCCGCTAGCGCGTAACCCAGTTTTACCGGTTCCATCGACCCGACTAATGCCAGCAAAGCAAGCACTACGGCATTACCGCGCAGCAGGATCACCAAGGCTTGGATTACCCCCTGATAACTGGCTTCCATTCCGGCAATGGCAAACCAAGGTTTGCCAGCAACAGTGAACGGTAAAAACAGCACTACCAGCACCATAAACCCTTCAAATGCCAGCAGGCGCTTAATGATAAGTCGCCACTGGCAGCCAAGCAGTATGGTCAGTAGCAGCGCCAAGGCCAATAATGCTATCAATGGCCATAATGCGGATAAACACAAAGCACTCAACGTAAAAAACACCGCAGCTAACAAACGGGTACGGGGATCCAGCGCCGCAAACCAGCTCGGCTCAAGTGCCTGATGTTGCAAGGAGAAACTAGTCATTGCTGCTGTTTACGGCTACGCCACCACAGCGCACCACCCGTAAGGCCAAAGATAAAACCAATGCCGCCCAGCAGATCAGACAATCTCAGCCGATCGGCATAGCGCTGCAATTCCATCCGCAACGGCCCAACCTCTTTGGCGACTGCGGTTTGCACCAATTGCTCTAGCGCGGCTTTATCAATCGCGCTATTTGCGACCGCTGCGGGGCCGCTAGTGACGGCATTATGGGTAACGTTGGAGGTAACGCCAGCAGTAGGATTGACATCTGGAGCAGCGACTTCAGCGGTTTTTATCTCCCAGTGCGCCACATGACCGTCTTCGGTATCGGCGACTATGCTGTAATCTGCCGCGCCCGGGACTTTAATCCGAAAGTCGCCCTTGCTGTCGGGACTCACTTCTGCCACCAGTTGATGCTGCCCATCAAATACCTTGATATGTGCGCCACCCGCGGCGATGCCACCAGCAAAATAAGCATTGCCAACAATCTCGTTACCTTCCGCCCACGCAAAGACTTTTAGCAAATGAGCCGACACCGGCATACTACAAATTCCGGACAGGCTAAACAGCAACCCAAGCAACAGGCATTTATTAGTTTGTCGCATGAGATTCCTCCGCCACTAAAGGCTGTGGTAATTGTCTCTGCAACAATTCCGGGGCTACTTTGGCAACAAACCCCACAATCGCGCCAGTGATCAGTGACTCCACCACCAGCAAAGGCAGGTAAGTCACTAGGATAATTTTCCCCGCGGCCAGGTACTGCGGCCCAGTCAACACCAAGGCTAGACATACCAAGGCCCCCGTTCCAGCAACCCCAATGGCTCCAGCAACCATACCACTCATAAATAGCTGCCGCCGGTTATTGGCCAGCAATGCTTTATTGAGCCACGGTGACACCAGGTAGTAACTGAGTAAAGCGGGCAACGCAATGTTGAGGCAATTAACCCCAAGTACCAGCAAACCGCCGAAGCCAAAAAACACCGCTTGTAATAACAAGGCGACCAGCAAAGCCGGCACTGCTAGCCACCCCAACATCAATCCCATCAAGCCATTGAGTAACAGATGTACACTGCTCGGGCCTGCTGGCACAGCGACTAACGATGCCACAAAAAAACATGCAGCCAGTACGGCAGCTTGTGGTAAACGCTCGTAATCCAATTTACGAATGGCATAAGCCACCGCCGCGGTGGTAACCAGCGCTCCGGTAATCAGCACTGGTGCCGATAGCACACCTTCGGGGATATGAGCCATGACTATGTGCTCCTTACTTCATGTCGCGGGTAAATACCCAGATAAGCCCGCCACGTTCTACCGGGACCTCTTTGCCTTCCGGATTTTTCATCGGCTTTTTGCCTTCCAGTAATGCCGCAAATCCCCACCAACCGGCCTTTGGCATCACATAGCTGAAGGTGCCATTGGCATCAGCGCGGACTACCTGGGTGATATAAGGATCTGCTGGTGGTGTAACACTGCCATCATTGCACCATTCCACTTCCACTTCAGCAAAAGGTACGGGCTTGCCATTGCGTTTCACGACCCCTTGAAACAGGTTACCCGTCCACAGACCAAAAGGCCGAGTCAATGGCACGATTTCCACCGGTAAACCGACTTCTGCATCCCAGTTATCTTCCATACCAAAGGCATCCACGACTACCTTGGTGTAGTGCACGATCATCTTGCCTTCAGCGGGCTCCCAATAGGGGGCGGGTTCCACATAAAACAGGTAATCCCCCGGACGTTTAATCTGGTACAACGCATTAAAAGTTTGCGCACCCTGTATTGATTGGGGCTGTAGAGAAGCTAATAGATCCTGTCGTCCTTCTGGGCCGACAACGCCAAATTGCACCGGCCTCGCCATATTCATTAACGGCCCTTGTGACATAGGGTGGGTAAATTTCAGCGACAGCGATAATCTGCTCTCGCTGGGGGTCGACACAATATCGTGTGACGGGATCAATTCCTGAAAATGGGCACTGACAGTAAATGAGCAGAATAATATGGCAGTCAGCAACAGCTGAGGCAGATTTCGCAACATCAGAAACTCCGGAAAGTTGCATCGGCGGCGAGCGGCGTCGATATTACAAAAATAAAATTCGTAATACACGATAGCACTCAGCCGTGACTGACGTCATCTATAAGCGACTGCTGTAACAGCACTAACTTGCAAGAATCCAACCTGGGTCACACTCCAGCGCCCGCTTGCCGTAGCATCGTAATAATTTAGATACCACCACAAGTGTTAACGCTGAAGTCAACCTTTGACGCGCCATTTAGGCAACATACCGGCAGCGAAGATACCGAGAAAAATCAGCCCAATACCAGTGAGATGATACCAGTGCACTAACTCACCCAGCAGCGATACTGATAACACCACGCCAAATACCGGCATCAAGTAGATCGACATACCAGCCGGAGCGGGTCCCAAGCGGTCAACACAAGCGTTGTATAACAGATAAGCGGCAACCGAAGGGATAATGCCCACATACGCTAGCGCCAGCAGTGCGTGTAGGTTCCATTGTGGTATAGCTTGTCGGCTAGATTCCCACGCATAAAATGGTGCCAGTAACAGCAAGCCAATCAACATCTGTAGCGTCATTAACCCAACACGACTTATCTGTGGTGGTACACATTTCAGCCACTGGGTATAAAACGCCCAGCACAGCAAAGCACTGAAAATAATCAGGTCGCCCTGGGTGAACTTAAGTGCCAACAATAGCTGCCAGTTGCCCTGACTCACAATCATCAACACCCCGCTAAAAGACAGCAGCATGCCGACTATCTGCTGTCGCCGTAGCGGTTGCCTGAAAAACAACGCTCCCAATAACAAAATAACCAGAGGTACACAGCTATTAAGGATCAGGCCATTAGTGGCGGCGGTGGTTTGCAAGCCTATATATAACAAAGTGTTAAACGCGGTAATACCGGTGACAGACAGCCCGAGGATCAGCCACGGATGCTGCAGATAGTGCCGCCAATCCCGCTTCAGCGCCATGGCAGAAAAAGGTAACAGGATCAGCAAGGCAATCACCCAGCGATAAAATGCCAAGGTGATCGGGGGAATATCGTGCCGAATCGCGCGGCCGACAATAAAGTTACCCGCCCAAAACAACGGTGGTAATGCGATAAGTAATACATTGACAGCCATAACCCGCCATCTGCCAGGCGATGGCGTCGTCGTTAATACATCCATTGGTATAAGTTAGGTTGACCTTCCGAGGTTACAGACTAAGTCGTTTAGCGATATTTGAACATCCCCATTCAAGATTTACTGGTGGCTTCCGCTGGATGTGGCCGCTGTTCCCAGGCATCGGTACGCCACAAAGGCACACTGGACAGCGCATGTTTATGGCTACCATTGGTTTCCTTGGTGGAATATGACAGATAAAGCAAGGTCTGATGTTCGCTGTCATAAATACGTCTCACCTTGAGACTCTTAAACAGCACGCTTAACGACTCGGTAAAGACCACTTCGCCAGACTTACTCTTGTCGATAGCGTCAATATCCGCTTTGTGAATAGGTCCAGTTTGGCGACAGGCGATACTCATATCAGATGGATCTGCCAAATTCAGATTGGCTTCAATGCGGCTGATATGGCAGGTCACCCCCGGCACTTTGGGGTCGGTTATCGCATCGATCACCACATCTTTAGTGGTAAACCAGCCCAGGCTGACTTTGCCCACATCATCGCCACATCCGGCCAATAGCCACAATGACAGCAGCATTCCCATAAATCTGTAACTTTTCATATGGTTCCTTCTCTTTATCGCCCCAAAATGGCGGCCTAGCGGGTGCCATTTGCTAAGTTTGCCCAAAACTATCAGCGCTGGTGCACGACGTCATATTGCCGCAACAAAAATGTCATTTAAGCAAGGATTTGTCATCTTTCATTCATAAAAGCTTGCTAGCCTTGCGCTGCAGAATCCGTTGCTCTATCGGCGTCCCGCATATCTGTGATTCAAGACGCCTTTTGCCGGATTGCATCTGCTATGTTAATTCTGTCCGGCAGTCGGAACTGGCTATGGCCACGCCGGAATTATGCCCTTAAGGAGTCTGCGGTGTCCCCTTCCACTGAAAAGTTTTCTCTGGATAAAGAGTTATCCTGGCTGTCATTCAATGAGCGAGTATTACAAGAAGCCGCAGATAATTCCGTGCCGCTGGTTGAGCGTGTGCGCTTTCTTGGTATCTACTCCAACAATATGGATGAGTTCTTCCGGGTCAGAGTTGCTGAAGTCCGCCGCGCAACCTTACTTTCCAGTCTCAAGGATGGTCGCAATTACAGCCGCCATCTGATGGCTAAAATTCAGACCAAAGTGCTGGCGTTGCAGGAACGTTTTGATGCCATTTATGTAGAATTGATGCGCGAACTGGCAAGACGCAATATATTCCTCATCAATGAGCAGCAATTGAGTGAATTTCACAGCCTGTGGCTGAAAAATTACTTTAGAGATCACCTAAAGCGCCACATTACCCCGCTGATTATTCACAAAAATTCCGATTTGGTGAAACACATTAATGACGACACCACTTATCTGGCCGTCTGTTTCTATACCAAAGAGCAGCGTCAATATGCCTTGGTGGAAGTGCCGACCAAGAATGTTGAACGTTTTGTGCAACTGCCACCGGAAAAAACAAAATCACGCAAATACTTAATTTTACTTGATAATATCATCCGCCATTGCATGGATGCGCTATTCTCGCCATTTTTTGAGTATGACAGCATGGACGTGTACTCGATGAAGTTCACCCGCGATGCTGACTTTGACCTCAACGATGAGCTGGAACAAAGCCAACTGGAAAAACTCACCAAAGGCTTGAAACAGCGGCTAACCGCAGAACCAGTGCGACTGGTATATGACCGTGATATGCCGGAGCACATGTTGGCGATGCTGACAGAACAGCTGAATATCTCCAACACCGAATGTATTATTCCCGGCGGTCGTTACCACAGTTTTAAAGACTTTATCGGTTTTCCAAATCCTGGCAGAAAATATCTGGAGAACCCGAAAATTTCGGCCTTGGACAGTGTGCTGTTCAACCGCAGCCACAACTACTTTGAAGCGATCCGCCAGCAGGACATCTTGCTGTACTACCCGTACCATAAATTTTCCCATTTCACCGAGCTGGTGCGCCAAGCGGCCTATGACCCGGCGGTGAAATTCATCAAAATCAACCTGTACCGCGCGGCCAAAAAATCACGGGTGATCCAGTCGTTGATCGATGCCGTTAAAAATGGCAAGCAGGTCACCGCCGTTATTGAGCTACGCGCCCGTTTTGATGAGCAAGCCAATATTGAATGGAGCCGGGTGCTGGCCGAAGCTGGCGTTAGAGTGCATCACGGTATTCCCAGCCTGAAAATTCACTCCAAACTATTTCTGGTCGGCCGCGAGGAGCAAGGTGAACTGCAGCTCTACAGCCATATAGGCTCAGGTAACTTCAATGAAAGTACTGCCAAGATTTACACCGATATTTCGCTGTTTACCGCCAACCAAGATGTTGGTCGCGAAGTCGCGCAGGTGTTTGAACTAATTGAACATCCTTATCGCCGTTTTGACTTCAACCAGCTAATCGTCTCGCCTTATAACGCCCGCAGTAAATTACTGGAGCTGATAGATATCGAGATAAAAAATGCCAAAACCAAACGCAAAGCAGCGATTACGCTGAAACTCAATAACCTGGTGGATGAAATGCTGGTGCAGAAGCTGTACGAAGCATCCGCTGCTGGCGTCAAAATCAAGTTGTTAATCCGTGGTATGTGTTCGTTGATCCCGCAAATCCCCGGCATCAGCGATAATATTTCAGTGATCAGTATTGTCGACCGCTTCCTAGAGCATTCTCGTATTATGCTGTTTTACGCGGGTGGGCAAAACAATCTCTACCTGTGTTCTGCCGACTGGATGGCGCGCAATATCGACAACCGGGTGGAAGTCAGTGTGTTAATTCAGGATGCACAGCTAAAACGCATGCTAATGGATATTCTGGCGATTCAGTTCAGTGACAATACCAAGGCGCGTATCATCAATAAAGATCAGTCCAACCCCTACCGTGAACGCGGCAACCAGCGTAAGGTGAGATCGCAGATTGCGGTTTACCAGTATCTGGTTAATTATGAGAAGAAATGCCTGCAATTGCTCAGCCAGCAGATGGCTGATGAGACAAACAGTTAACGGGAGAGGAGCATTTGAGCGAGGTTGCCAAGCACTTTGTTGCCGTGGATATGGGCTCCAATAGTTTTCATCTAGTCATTGCTAGGGAGCAGGACGGTAGCATCCAGATCCTGCATAAAGAAAAACAGTTAGTACAGTTGGCCGATGGACTGGATGACAACAACATTCTCAGTGATGTAGCCATTAGCCGAGGCATAGCCTGTTTACAGGAGTTTAAGCAACGCTTTTCCAGCCTGCCGTTGCCACAAGTCAGAATGGTCGCCACTTATACTTTGAGGGTGGCAAAAAACCGCGAAGCATTCCTGGAAGCCGCGCAAAAAGTGCTGCCCTACCCCATAGAAGTGGTATCGGGTCACGAAGAAGCGCGGCTTATCTACAGTGGTATTGCCCATACACAAGTGTTAGCGGCACGTAATCTGGTGATTGATATTGGCGGCGGCTCTACTGAAGTGGTGCTAGGCAGTCGCAGTCGTGCCAGTTCGTTATCCAGTCTGCGCTGTGGCTGTGTCAGCTATAACCAGCGTTTTTTCAAAGATGGAGTCATCAGTGCAGCGGCCTTTAACGCCGCACTCAGTGCGGCCGACAAACAGTTTGCCTCACTGTCCAAAGAGTATTTCAGCGGTGACTGGGATCTGACGCTCGGCAGTTCCGGCAGTGTCAAAGCCATCTGCGAAGCGTTGTTGCAGTTTTACAGTGACGATACCGTCACCATGGCGCGACTCAAGCAGCTCAAACAACAGCTGATTAGTTGGGGGCATGTTAACAACATTGTGCTAGAAAATGTTGACAGCAAACGTGCCCCACTGTTGCCCGCCGGACTGGCAATTATGATCAGCTTCTTTCGGCGGTTACCGGTAACCTCGCTGGAGTTTGCCAACGGTGCACTACGTGAGGGTGTATTGTATGAGTTAGCCGGTATCGGCACCTTCAGCGACATCCGACAACGTACGGTAGACAGCATGGCGCAACTCTATCACATTGACCGACAACATGCGGAGAAAGTACGTTTGACGGCGATGACACTGTTTGACGGAGTGGCCGACAGTTGGGGGCTAGCGGATCAGCGACATACGCTGGAATACGCTGCCATTCTGCATGAAATTGGTATTCATATCAGTTCCCGTGCCCATCATAAACACGGGGCTTACATCATTGCGAACAGCGATATGCCAGGATTTGGTGAACAACAACAACAGTTGCTGGCGCGCTTAATTGGCAACCAGCGCAAAAAACTGGATCTGGAACGACTGACACAGTTGGATGAACCAGAAAAACGCCTTTCTATCCGCTTGATTGCCCTGATAAGACTGGCAGTTTTGCTGAATCTAGGGCGTATTGCCAGCGGCATTCACATCAGCAGTGTCAGCACTAGCGAACAAGGGCTGAATCTGGCCTTAAAAGAGCCCAAACACCGCATCAGTCTGTTTGTAAAAGATCTACAACGGGAACAGAAACAGATGGCAAATGTGGCGTTGGACTTGCAATTCAGTTTTGCCTGAACGCACGCACAAGGGGCTATTTTTAGCCCCTTTATTGATAGTTAATCGTCACGGGTTAACACTTCCAGCAGTTCAATCTCAAAATTGAGATTGCTGTTTGGCGGGATCATATTCGCTATCTGCCGTTCACCATAGGCCAACGATGCCGGCACCCACAACCGCCGTTTACCGCCCACTTTCATACCGCTGATACCTTCCACCCAGCCAGCAATGACCTTTTTGTGACTTAACACCGTCTGAAATGGCTGACCTCGCCCATAAGAGGAATCAAATTCAGTACCATCTTCCAACCAGCCTCGATAATGTGCGGTGATCAGTGCACCGCGCACTGCGGCTTTGCCGTCACCTAGCTGGATATCTTCTATTTTTACGTCTGTCGTCATCCGTTATTCGCCTAATCAATTGACTCAAGCAAGCCATTATATCTTGCAAGCGGCGATACCACACGCAACAGCAACTTGAACATGCCCCCAATTAATTTTGTACTTTGGTGCGCAGCTTTCGCCACACTCGCCAGTAAGCCATTCTTACTCTGCGACGGCTCCAATGATCCAGTTCTAGGCATCGTTGATCACCGCTGGCGATACCAAAGTAATTTATCCAGCCTCGTAGATACTGAGCTCACCCGACTATTTATTGATATACTGAGCAGTCTTAAGCTTTTGTTGTTAGGAGCCACTCAAGGCTCCTTTTCTTTTCCTTCACCGAGAGGATAGCGGATGACTGTCACCAAAGGTTCCTGTTTATGTGGCGCCGTCACTTTTGAAATTGACGGGCATTTTGATCGATTCTTACTCTGTCATTGCAGCCGTTGCCGTAAAGATACCGGCTCAGCCCATGCCGCCAATCTGTTTTCTTTCAGTGCCCAGTTGACATGGTTAAGTGGCCAACAGGATGTCACCCATTTTCGGTTAGCAGGAACACTGCACGGCAAGAGCTTTTGCCGCCACTGCGGTTCAGCACTGCCAACGCTGCAAATGGATAATAAATTGCTGGTCGTCCCCGCAGGCTGTCTGGATACCACGTTGGGAATTATGCCAGAAGCGCACATTTTTACCGACAGCAGAGCCGACTGGGATCGCCATCTCGCGACACTGCCAGAATTTGCAAAACTTCCCGGTAGGACTGATGAATAATGGTAGCGATCCGTGCCTACCAACAGTCGGATGCTGATGCTGTTTATCAACTGTTTTATGACACAGTACATACCATCAATTGCAGAGATTATTCTCTGGCGCAATTGCAGGCGTGGGCACCTGAAACCGCTGATAAACGGCGATGGCAACAGCGTCTACTGTGTAATCAGCCTTTACTCGCTTATGCCAATGAACAGATACTGGGTTATGCAGATCTACAACCGGACGGTCTTATCGACCAATTTTTCTGCCATCATGCCCATCAGCAGCAAGGGGTTGGTTCCGCATTAATGCAAGCGTTGTTTATCAAGGCGCAACAGCTGCAACTGCAGAGGATGTATGCGCATGTCAGCATTACCGCCAAACCCTTTTTTGAGCGCTGGCATTTTCAAACAATCCGCATGCAGCAAGTCACCATCCGTGATCAGCAATTGACCAACTATCTGATGGAAAAGTCGCTGGTGTATCTTTATTAACGTCAGCTAACATCGGGGAAGCGCACAGTAGAAATGAGCAGGAGATCTTATGTCGCAGTTATCCAACTACCATCTGATGGCCCGTTACAACCTCTGGATGAATGCTAAGATATATGATGCAGCCGCGACCTTAACACCGGCCCAATTACAGCAGCAGCGCGGCGCCTTCTTCGGCTCTATCATCGCAACACTCAATCATCTGCTAGTGGCTGATATTCTGTGGCTACAACGCTTTGCCAACCAGTATGACAATGGCAAGCTAGCGGCAGTGGCAGCGTTAACGCCGCCTTCTCAGTTAGATCAGATACTTTATCCTGAGTTGTCTCCATTAAGTGCGCAGCGACAATGGCTAGATCAACAGCTGTACGACTGGGTAACGACGTTAACGGAGCTGCAACTGGCCGGAGTGTTAACCTACCGCAACAGTAAAGGTGTGCTACATCGTAAGCCGTTTGCCGCGGTGCTACAGCATTTTTTCAACCATCAGACCCATCACCGAGGACAGCTATCCACGTTGCTGTTTCAAGCAGGTATTGACGTAGGCGTTACGGATCTGCTGGCTTTGATTGATGATGAAGGCGTATAACATGCAAACGACGAGTAATCTATGGCTATCAACGCAGGAACCAGGGGCATGAGCAAAGACTATTTCTCCCATAAAGCACATATTTATGAGCAGGATAATAACCGTGTTGATAACGTTGGTAATATCGCCGATGCCATCCGTCAACAAGTTACATTGTCATCGCAGATGCACTTACTGGACTTTGGTTCAGGCACTGGGCTGTTGCTGGAACGATTAGCCCCGCACGTAAAAAAAATTACGGCGGTGGACATTTCAACGTCAATGCATCAGCAGTTGGCAGAAAAGCAGGACAAACTGCCGTGTGAATTAGCGATTATCCAGGCAAATCTGGAACAAGAGGATATTGATGGTGCGTTTGATGGCATTATTTCCTCCATGACGATGCATCATATTCGAGATATTACGGCGATGTTTGCCAAGTTCCGACAGATGTTGCTACCGGGAGGCTTCATTGCCATTGCCGATCTGGATAAAGAAGACGGCAGTTTTCACACCGATGACACTGGGGTCTGTCATTTTGGTTTTGAACACCAGGAAATTGCCGCCGCCGCACGCCATGTGGGATTTACAGCAGTAAAAATCCGTAACGTCAGTATTGCCCGCAAGCCCCATGGTGATTATCCGGTCTTCCTGTTGACAGGACAGCTTGAGCAATGACTTCGGTGAGTCTTCTGCCATGGCGTTTAGCACGTCTACAGTTGCGCCAATTACGCCCGGATGATATTAGCCCGTTTCATGGGTACCGTAGCGATCCCCGCGTTGCCCGGTTACAGGGATGGACGCCCTATACCTTATCTCAGAGCGAGGCGTTTATTAACGAACAAAGTCGCTTAGTCTTCCCACAAGCGGGCACCTGGCAACAATTGGCGCTGGCGTTAGTAGCCAATGATCAGTTAATTGGCGATGTAGGCATCTGGCTCGCAGACACGTTTACCGAGGCAGAGTTTGGCCTGAGTATCACTTATAACGCTCAAGGACAGGGTTATGGTACTGAAGCCGTTAGCGGAATCATTGCGTTGCTATTTGCGGCGACACCAGTACAACGCATCATCGCCTGTACGGATCATCGCAACACTGCCTGCATCAACGCATTGTCTCGCGCAGATATGACGCTTGAAGTTAGTCGTGAAGCGCAGTACAAAGGTGAGATATGTCAAGAGTTGCAGTTCGCCATCCGTCGTCAAGACTTCCAACAAAGATGACAATTGCAGGGTACAAGTAGAAGGGTCAACATGTTCGTGCTCAAGCAGCAAGTGCAGATTACCAGCCCAAGATTATTGCTGCGTCCTTTTGTTACATCGGATATCCCCACTATCGCCATGCTGGCAAATGATCGTGACATAGCCGATAACACACTCAATATCCCCTACCCCTACAGTGAAGACGATGCGCGGCTCTGGTTAGAGCTACAGGCTCAACAAACACAATGCGGCGATAGCCACACATGGGCCATTACCTTAAAAGATTCGGGTGTTGTGGTTGGTGCCATCAGTTTAACCTTACTGCAGGCACAACAGGCAGAGACCGGCTACTGGATTGGGCGGGAATTTCGTAACCTAGGGTATTGTTCAGAAGCGCTGCAAGCCTTAATCAGAGTTGCGGCTGATACCTACCACTTAACGAGCATTAGCGCAGTGCATTTACGCAGTAATCCTGCATCAGGGCGAGTCATGCATCATGCTGGGATGCAACACATTGCTGCAGATGTGCGACCTGATAGCCAGGGGAAGCGCGTGCCGGTAGAGATTTATTGCTTAGTATTGTCATCCTCTCACTAACAATGCGCTGAAACCGACATGATCAACAACCGCCATCGGTAATACTGCGTCAAAGTGTTGAGACTGATGGGGGCGAGATTCCTACAGTTGCCACAGCAGGAGCGACAAGATTTCTGCCACTGTCTTTAGCTATATACAACATATGGTCAGCCTCTAAAAACAATGTCTCCAAGCAATTCTGCTTTATGTCAATGAGACAACTGGCGACCCCGAAACTGGCGGTTATTCGGATCGGCTTATGTGTAACTGTCAGCGGGTTACACTCCAGCAGAACACGAAGCTGTTCTGCATATCTGACAGCTTGAGGTAACGCAGTATCAGGCAATAGAATTGCCATCTCCTCGCCGCCCCAACGGGCCAGAATATCGTTTTTCCGCTGCTGCTGACTCAGCAAGACCGCGACCTGATGAAGCGCCTGATCCCCCACTTGGTGGCCGTAGTTGTCATTGATAGCCTTAAAATGATCAATATCTATCATAATAAAACTCACCGGCTTACGATGGTTTTCTGCTTGCTGCAGATATTGTCCAGCAATATCCTCAAACGCTCGACGATTGTGTAAGCGAGTCAGCAGGTCATGAGTGGCCAAATACTGTGCGGTAATCTTCTCTTGCTCGATGTTTCGTAACCGAGAAGCTAATACTGTTGCGAGGATCATGGCTTCGAATACCACCCCGATTTCAGCCCCATGAAAGCCCCAGGAGGTGTATGAAATAATCCCCCACACCGATAAGGCACTCGTTAGCAATCCAAACATACTAAAACTCACTGCCAGTAACAGATAACGGGCATCAATTGACGCGGCAACATTCAACAACGCTACCACTATCATTATCAACGTCGTCAGCGTTACAAAGCTAAAGGCAATCCACGACATGAGCAGGTGTAATTGCAAAAAAATGGCGATAACACTGCTGATAATCCCCACCGCAACATAGAGTTTAAGCATTCGCGACAACGGTGATTGCTTACGGCTTAATGGCAGATAACTGCTCAAGAATATCAACCCACATACGCCGTGTAACACCATAAAAAACAATGTGCTGTAGTTTTGTAACTGCGGCGAGTTGGGATAAAACCAGGAAAAGGCAAAACCTTCATAACCTAAATAGCTGATCCGAATACTGCTACATTTTCGCGATGCCGTGTCCGTTGCCGGGGAAAGGCGAAACGGTTTCCATAAAATGCCATACCTTGCCAAGAAGTTCCCGCATGTTTCGGCAACTGTGATTACGGGTTACCGTTTCATGTAGTGCCAACCATAAGCGCTCTATCTTGTTGACCCAAGGTGAGTATACCGGTTGAAACAACAACCTGAACTTGGGGTTGCTCTTGAGCCAAGCCAGGGTTTTACGGCTCTTGTGAATGATGTAATTATCTAGAATTAGCGTGATAGTTTTGGCTTTGCGGTAATGTCGTTTGAGCTTTTCCAGCACCGCAATAAACAGCTCCGACGCCTTGCTGGCGCTGCTCACATAAAGCACTTTTCCTGTCTTGGTATGCAGCGCTCCTGCCAAGTAGTGCTTGCGGTTGTTACCCGGGGTGACCACGCGTTTTTGTTGCCCTTTGGGCATCCAGTCCGCCCCGATTTTGGGGTTAAGGTCGATGTCTACTTCATCTTCATAGAATACCGGGTGCTCAGCACTGCTCTGCTCAAGTGCCTGATTTATGGCGGCCATTTTCTCAGCTTTGTATGGGTCTTTAATGCGCAACGTCGGGGCTGAGCGGCGCCAGACTATGCCTGCTTCGGGTAACAGGCGGCGAATGGTTGATGCAGCGACGCATAGCTTAAGCTGTGCATTAATCACCTTGGCAAGCAGCTCACTGCTCCAGCGGCTACGCTGGTAACCAAAGTCTTCCGGACAAAGCTGGATAAGCAGTGACAGACAGAGCAATATCGGGTTAATAGGCAAGACGGTTGGCCGCCCCGGTTTCTCTGATTTCAGTCCATCAATGCCACATTGGGTGTACCAGCCCAACCATCGGCCGATGCTGGAGCGGGCTGCGCCGGTAATGTGCTGAACTTGGGTAACCGGCAGCCCTTGATGCAACATCAACATCGCAATAAGACGTCGGGCAAAGTGCTTATCGTTGGTTTTTTGAATCAATTTTTGCATGCGCTTGCGCTCAGCGCGGCATAGTGGTGCTAAGATGGCCATTCCCAGTCCTCGGCGAGTGGTGGGTTTGTTTGGCGATAGATCTGATCGCTCAAACAGGACTGAGTTCCCTTCCTGTGATCTACTATTTGGAACAGTTATTTAGATTCATCACCACAAAACAGCCAATATAAAAAGAATAATAAAGAGCGACGATTTGCTTTAGGCTGATGTACAACAGCATATTAAAACCGACAAGCGCCAGTAAAAAACCGTATACAATCCCAAGCACAACATGGGTTTTGATCTGTTGTGAACGCGCTTGTTCAATACTTGTCAGGGCAATTGGCAATGTCAGCGGGTCAAGCGACTTTCCCCGAATAAAAATCTCACTCTCTCCGGGTGGTATATCAACATCAAACATATAACCAATCGTTGGCACCAAATGGTCACTGGCGGGTTCAGCATCTCCCGCATGCCAGTGTTTGAGCACTTGCTGGTGTTGTTGCAGATAAACGTCAACCGACTCAACCCACGTTTGTGCGGCAACCAAACTTTGCCGCAATTGCATTGAGGTTGGATTGGTGATGGAAAGTCTTACCCAAGCAGTTTTGCGGTTAATCCCGAAGGTGAGGAATGGCTGAGCCACCGCAATATAATCCCCGTTCTGGAATCTTTGTTGTACTTGAGCCAGAGATAGCTCTGTAACACTGTCGTCCTGCAAGTAACTAATGGCGGAGACGAAAGGCATTAGCGGCTTATGTTCTGATGCCTCGGCAGCTTGCCAGCAACACATCATCACAAAGATGATAAAACTGCGAAACATCATCATGGGTCAGTTAACGTTTTTCATTCTTGGAAAAATACCTTAGTTTACGAACTAACTAATTAGTCGCCAATAGCGTGATTAGCTCAGGTCTGAAAGCTGTTGCATTATCGGCAACGTTTGTTTGTTGAACCGCACAACATCAGCACTCAAAGGTGGAAATAAAGCAAAACAAGCTGGCAAAAACAAACCACCTTATCGCTAAGGTGGTCTGTAATTAACGCCATTTTATCATCGCACAGTTATGGGACGATAAAGTTCCAACGTGGGTGACAGCTGACACAAGCGTTTTCAGATTTCTGGTGTATTTTATGGCAGCTTAGACATTTAGTTTCAGTACCAAAGTGGCGATTGTTATGCACATTGGTTGGTTTCATATCTTTAGTTTTTTCTGCCAATTTCTTGGTGTTGTGACACTGTACACACTTCATCATAGTCACAGCTTCACGTGGCTGAGCGTCACCATGACAAGAGGCACACTTGACCCCTTTAGAAAAGTGGTACTGATCCAACAACATTTCACTTTTAGCCATAGCGCTTCCAGCAAAAACTGTCAACACCGCCACAATTAATACATTGAATATATTGAATTTCTTCATTTTGATTTTTCCATTTTTCTCATTCGGTAATACGCGTCCACATCATAGACGCCCTCTGCTAACAGCGCGTCTTACAGGCTGGCAACATATTTGCCTGCAAGGTAACCGAAGGTGTAGCAACGGCCTAATGACAAACCGAATACAGTTAACGGATAGTCAACGCCGCCGTAGAAACCCGCCGCCATGTTACCCACGATGAACAGACCTGGAATTTCTTTACCGTCTGCATCCAGTGCTTGGTGATGGGTGTTAACCAGCAAACCAGAACACAGGGTAGAGATACGCATGCGGCGGTGGATACCGTAAAATGGAGGTTTAAGTACAGGCACCATGCGGCTTGCAGTTTTACCGAAATCTTCATCTTTCCCTTTGGCACACAGTTCGTTATAACGCTTAACGCTGGCAACAAAGGTCTTAGGGTCACATTCCAGTTTCTTCGCCAGCTCTTCCAGTGTGTCAGCTTTGTAAGTGTTGGTGATGGACGGGAATACCCCAGGTTTTTCACCTGGCTCTTCAGGCATATACACTTTGATTTCTTCGGGGCTATATAGATGACCTGGCCAATCTTTGGCAGTTGTCATGTAATCTGCATCAAACACTTGAGAGTAGTGACCTTGGTTCACTTCATCTTTCAAGTAGTTATTCATCAAAGACATTTCAACAGTTTCGTTGACGAAACGCTCACCTTTACGGTTGACAGCCAAGAATGGCATATCGCACATTGACGCAGGGCCCGCATCGAAGTCATGCAGCATTTTGGTGTGGCCAACGGGTTCGATAACACCGCCCGCCCAGTAAGCCATTGCAAAGCCATCGCCCATACGATCTTGTTGCTTACGCTCGAAGTTTTTCAGATCAGGGATGAAGAAATCACACATGGCTTTGTTGTTCTGATAGTCACCAGCAGACAAGATAACGCCTTTCTTCGCCATATATTTGTGGTATTTACCATCACGGTCTTGTGCAATAACACCGACAACTTTGCCTGATTTTTCTTGGATCAGTTGTTTTGCTGGCATATTGTAAAAGAACTTCACGCCAGCCTTTTCGGCAGTTTTTGCCAGCGCACGCATACCATCGCCAGTGGTATAAGGTTTAGGGCCACAGAAAGAGGTAACAAAGTTCAAACGGTCGCCTTTGTCAGCAATACCGTGAATACCGTGTTGTGGGCCAGTACCTTGGTCAACCACCTGACCACCGCCCTTTTTGATACGATCAATCACCCAAGTAACCGCTTCACCTGAGTTATATGCCCATTCTCTCAACAGCCCAGGATGTGAACGGTGCTGGTTGTCCGCCATTAAACGGTTTACCAAAGCCTCGATAGCAGATTTATCACTGTTTTTCAGATCGATACCTGAACCAGTGTTACCTTGCGAAATAGCTGTAGCTTGTTTTTGCAGACAAGCTACGGAAGCACCTGATTCACGGGCAGACAATGCTGCAGGAACCCCTGATGCCCCGGCACCCACAACGACTACGTCAAAGGTTTGGGTAGAGGCGATTTCTGCATCAGAAATCTCTTTTGGTTTAGGCATGAATCCAAGCGTTGCGCCGCCAATTTCTGCATATTGCTGTCCGACGACAAGCGGATCGGCACTAGCAGTGCCTACGCCCAGACCAGCAACTGCTAAACCACCTGTTCCAACCGCCATACGGCTAAGGAAGGTACGGCGTGAGATGCCATTTTGTAAAACATTAGCTGTATATTGGTCGACTTCTTGTTTTTTCTGAGAATGGTCTTTACTCATATTGGGCTCCTTTACTCATTTTCATTCCCCCTAGACCCACGTAAGCAAACAGTGTTTACTGCTAACCATGACGCTGTCTTTGGTTATAACTGCATATAATTTCTTGTAAAAAAATTGGAGTGAGATCGTGAAAAAACTGATTAAAAATCACACATCCTGCAAACATTTTTAAATATATTACATATGACATATAACCAAAAGAACGATACTTTATGTCTTTGCAGCGCTTCGCAAAATCGTCCATTTTGCGAGCTGCTATTCAAAAGATTTCATTTGCTTTCATGAATATAAAAAAGTTGATAACACATCACAGAACCAGCGCATCGATACTCATAGGGCAAAATGGTTTTAAGGAGAACACCGCTTTAGCTGTTGAAGCAGTATTAACATTGTGAAATAACTAAACGGGGTAATGACTTCAAGATGCTAGGATAATAAGCTTGCTGAGAGCGGGATTGAGTAGATGATTATCGTTTAATCCGTACACACTTGTTCATCCTCCTCGGGCTTAAAATCCTGCGGCTGTATAACTGGTGTCCTAACGTCTTCTTTGTGTTAGCTAGCAAATTCATGAAACAGGTGTCAAATGAATACCATAGGTTTACTCGGCGGAATGAGCTGGGAAAGCACTCAAAGTTACTATCGATTGATAAATCAGGGTGTCAACGCTAGGTTGGGAGAATTACATTCAGCCCAATTAGTGTTGTACAGTGTTGATTTTTCGCCAATAGAACAGCTACAACATCAGGGCGACCTGGCAGGCAACAGCCCGGATACTGTGCCAAGCAGCACACAGCATCGAACAAGCGGGTGCCCAGGCTCTGCTTATCTGTACCAACACCATGCATAAAGTGGCCGATGAAATTGCTGCCGCAATCAACATTCCGTTACTTCATATTGCCGATGCCACAGGTGAAGTATTGCAGCGGCAAGGGATCAAAACCGTTGGATTGCTGGGAACAGCCTTTACCATGGAGCAGGATTTTTATCGAGAGCGGTTGCGACAGAAATTTGGACTTGAAGTATTAATCCCACCACCTCAACAACGCCAGTTGGTGCATCAAGTGATTTATGAGGAACTTTGCGCAGGTAAAATACTCTCCGCCTCAAAAGCAACTTATCTCGACATCATTGATGAACTGGCAACCCGTGGTGCCGAAGCGGTGATTCTTGGTTGTACTGAAATCGGGCTATTGGTGCAGCAACAAGACACCCACATCAAGCTGTTAGATACCACCACCCTGCATGCAGCAAAAGCCGTAGACTTTGCACTAGGCACGACTTCACCACAGGAGTAATTGCCTCTTATGTTTGGCACCCATGATATTGCACTATTTATGCTGTCAGGTTTACTACTAAATTTAGTCCCTGGCCCCGATTCGTTATTGATTATAAGCAAAAGTGCCACTCACGGTTGGCGAGCGGGATGTGTTGCCGCATTGGGGATTGGCAGTGGTTTGTTAGTCCATATTTTCGCTGCGGCGCTTGGTTTGTCGGCGATCCTCGCCAGTTCTGCAACAGCCTTTACAATTGTCAAAATCATCGGCGCCATCTACTTGATTTATATTGGAATAAAGGCGTTATTACAGAAAGCCAATCACGCCGACACCAACATGGCTCAAACACAAACGATGCCTGCCGAAAGCCTGCGACAAGTCTATGTCCAAGGCTTTTTTACCAATGCCCTTAACCCTAAGGTAGCACTGTTCTTTTTAGCCTTTGTGCCGCAGTTTATCAGCCAGGATGCAGATCATAAGGCTGTTGCCTTTATGTTTCTGGGGCTGATTTTTGAGTGCAACAGCATGCTCTACTGCTTATTGCTGGCAGTACTCGCCGATAGCGCAAGTAAACACTTGAAAGGGCGACAGCAACTAGGCATTTGGCTCAACAAGCTAGTCGGCACTTTGTTTGTGTCCCTTGGAATTAAGCTAGCACTAGCCAGTCGTGGCTAGACTATACGAGGTCGGCTAACGGCATCCCCACTGCTTGGCCGTTTGTTGTATCATGTAGCAATTTTTGGAGACGGGTCAGATTTTCCGTCAGAGGTTATTGCATGAAGCTGTTGAAAATTTGTCTAGCACTAGGATGTCTACTCAGTTCCCCGTTCGTCAGTGCCCAATCTGCCCCCATTGTCCAGATCCAGTCTGGAAGAATCGCAGGTCTGCACCAACAAGATGTGGATATTTTTTTGGGCATTCCTTACGCCAAACCACCGCTGGGAGAATTGCGCTGGCAGCGACCACTGACCGCACCCGCATGGCGTGGTATCCGGCAAGCCACCACATTCGGCCCCAGTTGCATGCAAGCCCCCCTGCCAAATGATGCCGCCCCACTTCCAGATAATTACAGCGAAGACTGTCTTACCTTAAATATCTGGCGTCCCAGCCAATTAAAAGGACCAACACCGGTTATGGTTTGGATCCACGGCGGTGGTTTTGTCAACGGCGGTAGTGCCTCCCCGGTATATGATGGTGCCGCATTTGCTCGTGCTGGTGTTATCTTTGTCAGCTTCAACTACCGACTTGGACGGTTGGGATTTTTTGCTCATCCGGCAATGGATGGCAATATGTTTGTCGGAAACTTCGGCCTGACGGATCAGATAAAAGCCTTACGCTGGGTCCAGGACAACATCATCCAGTTTGGCGGAGATCCCCGCAATGTCACCCTGTTTGGCGAATCCGCTGGCGGTTATAGTATCAATGCGTTGCTGAGCAGTCGCTTTGGTCGCGATCTGTTTCAAAAAGCGATTATACAATCAGGAAATGGTCGTCACAGTCTTGCAGGAGAGCAGAGTTGGCAACAGGCAAAAACCATAGGAATGGCGTTTGCGGCAGCTCATGGCATTGGCGGTACCGACAAAATGGCACTACAGGCACTCAGAGCCCTTCCTGCGACTGAAATTACTGGCGATCTTAACCTGTGGACAATGGCGAAAAATCATCAAACCTATTCCGGGCCAATGACTGATGGTCAGGTGGTGGAAAAGGAACCTCAAGTTGCTTATCAACGGGGAGATTTTGCCAGAGTGCCATTATTAGTAGGTGCCAATAGTGCAGATTTGGGGTTTGTTACCACGCCACCAGTTAACCGTGAAGCCGTGTTGGCGCAATTTGGTGCTGACAGCAGTGCGGCGGCAATGGCCTACAGCGGGATCACCGATAAAAATGCACTGGCATACCAAATTGCCATGCAGAAACTGATGCTGGAGCCAGCACGCTTTGTTGCTCGAACCTTTGCGGCGCATAATACGCCAGTGTGGCAATATCGCTTCGGTTATGTAGCCAAGCGTCAGCAGCACAATGGCGCTGGTGCCACGCACGCCAGTGAAATCCCCTTTATATTTAATACGCTGCCAGCGGTATATGGGGATAAGGTTACAACTGAAGATCAACAAGTGGCCAACATGATGCAGCAGTACTGGGTAAACTTCGCCAAAACTGGCAATCCCAACGGCACATCGTTGCCAGAGTGGCAACAATACCAACCGACAACTGATCGCCTTTTGTGGATTGCACCTCAAGGTATCAGCGCAACTCAAAGCCTGACCGATCCGCAGCAAGCCCAGTTGGATTTAGTAGAAAAGCTGCAGCAATAGGTTATTCCATCAGTAAAAAAAGGCCACCTAAATAAGGTGGCCAATCACTTAAACGAATCTTCCTTGATAAATGTCGATAGCAACGATGGGTAAATCTTATTGATTCAACACGACCACTCGTTGGGATCGTAGTTTGCCAGCACTTTGGCATAACCGGCGTTCAAACCACGAGTGGAATAAAAGTATCCTTCTCCTTGTGCGGTTTTGGCATACGCAATGTCACAACACTCAGGATCTGCCGCTAACTGCTCCCGCAAAGCTTCGCGTCCTTCACTATCAAGCGCATACGGCTTGTAATTCAGAATCGACTCATCAACGACTGCATTATGCTGACAACTGGCTTCACGGATTTGCTGCACCAACGTTGGCAACACCTCGCCACGGCGGATAGCCAGCCAGCGATTAGCATAGCTATCCACAATATGCTTTCTTGAGAAGAAATAATGCTCATCGGCAGATTTCCTCATACAGATGTCCGCATACTCCGGTGCCAATATCAGTTGAACATATTGCCCAACAACATCTTCATCTTCAGGCTCTTCTTCCAGACCGATGACCGCTGCCACTTGTGGCAGGGTCACCAGTTTTCCGTGTTGGCTAAAGAGTCTGATGTATTTCACCAGATCCTGCATGGTCGATTACCCCGGTAACAAACCTTTGGCGGCCAGCTTATCAGCTGCGTAACCTAAACCAAATTTTTCCAGAGTTGCACGAGTGGGTATACCAGTTTCACTATCCCAACCCCACGCTTCATAGAACATACCCAGCGCCTTTTGGATGTCATCACGATCCATTTTGATGGTGCCCTGATCACCGAAGTTCTTATCTGGATCTATGTCATAAACCCAATCAGACAACACATCATGATCTCGACGCAGGTCATTAGAGTTCATCTCAAGGGCAGTGAAAGCACGGTGCAACTGCACTGTACGTTCGGCCATAATATCCAACTCTTCTTCAGTAACCTTATCACCAGTCACCAAGCTGTACATTTGGGCTTCGATAGAGCTATCACCACGATAATTCTTTTCTTTGTCTGGAGAAATTATCAATGGGAACACCCAGTTACAGATAGTTAATGAATCATGTAGCACGTTTTTGACCACGCACCACTTAGCAAAGTTAACTTTGCCCTGGTTGATGGGGGTATACCACTTCACCGGGTCAAAGGCACCTTCACCAAATTTTTCTGCGCATACTTCTGCCAGAATATCGTAAGGTAAACCACCATTAACCACGTTGATATGAGAGTGGCACATTGGATCACGGTTAAAGATAACGTTGATCAACGTACCTACCTGGCTAGCACATTCACTGGCATGGTGCAGAGCATGGCGCATGCTGCGGTTGAACAAATGCACATTGCTCTCCGCATAGATATTCCAGTTATCAATCGCCGGGTTAGTACCATCCAATTTCCAAATATCAATATAGGAAACGGGATCACCCATCATACGGCCCAACGCGTTTTCATGAGGGTAACTGTCAGGGAAAGCAACACGTTTATACAGATCAACCAAAAATTCAGGTTCGTTATTGTCCCATTGTTCCCAAGGAACATCCGCGAACTCCTCCGCTGACAGCAGATGCTTGAACAGATCGGCCGTTTTCATATCTTTAAAGATATGATGAGTCAGCCCGTACCCAGAAAAAATACCGTAGTCATCACGTAAATATGCGCCCGCAGTCGCTGTCAGTGCATACTGTTCTGTCCCTGCGGTTGTTGGCATCAAATAGTTGCCCCAAATGAAACCACCGCAAGTGTTGGTAATGTATTCAGATTTGAATTTGAAGCGGCTCTTTAATTCAGGCACTTTCATTTCGCAATAGCAGCGAATTGGGCATGCGTGGCAGCCGCCCATGCGTTTTAACCACTTGTTGGTGTATTCCACCCCAACATACATTTCGGCCATTGAGCAGCGGTAACCGATACGATTCCTTTCATTCCAAGCAACTTCTCCCAGTTCTACAGGTTCGTCCGCGGCCCCCCATTTAATCTCATCGCGAGCTTTCCAACGGCTGCCAGAACTATAGTATTCAGCCCAAGACTGCGGAGTCGACGGTACCACGTTATTGTTGTTGGAGCCGATAATACCGAGAATATGGTCATCCAGTGCGCGCATCTCATCGCGAGAAGCTTTGATGGTACAGGTGCCTGTACCATGAACCCCCACACCTTTCAGATTCTTCGACCCCATGACGGCACCATGACCACCTGCCGCATGACCACCTGGAGTCATAAAACCGGACATGGGCACCAAATTTTCACCCGCTTGACCGATAGAAAATACCTGAGCGTCCTGCCCCATCAACTTAGTCAATTCAGCGTTACTATCAAAAGTCCCCTTTCCCCAAATAGCAGTAGCTGATTCAATACTGACTTTATCGTCTTCAATACGGATCCACACTGGTGAATTCGCTTTACCAATAACCGCCAAAGCATCATAACCAGCATATTTAAATTCTGGGCCAATGTGTCCACCAACGTGACCATCGGTAATCAGATGTCCCGGTGTAGCAGGACTTCTTGAGGTGACCGTCATACGTCCTGAACAGATAACCCCAGAGCCGGTTAAAGGTCCAATTGAATAAACGATCACATTTTCAGGATCTGTGCCTAATTGTCCGTCAACATGGTGGTCCCACAAAATTTTATATCCAATACCAGAACCGCCAAGATAATCGAGATATTTTTCTGTGGGCTCGGTCCAAATTTCGCTGGTGGTTAAATTTACCCATAAAACTTTACCAGCCCATCCGCCGTAATTCATAGCCATTTGCTTTACCTCTTATCCGACCAAACCGGTATAGTTGTTATATATTTCCAATGCTTCTTCTGCTTCTTCCCAGGTATAGAATTTAATTGCACCAGTAGTACACACTTGAGCACAATTAGGTTCACCCTGACACAAGTCACATTTAACGGATTTCATTTTACTGCGAACAACTTTAATTGTTTGCTGTGGACATTTGTCTGCACAATAACCACAACCGACGCAAAGTGATTCATCCACTTCTCTTGCACCAGTTTTTTCATTAATTGAAATAGCCTTTTGTGGACACACTTCCATACAGACATTACATTGATGGCAAGTTTGCGGCACCAGAGTAAAATCGCCGCTTTCACCACGTTGTTCATAATAATTTGATTGAACGCCATGTGGGCCATAGTTCATATTATGAGCGACCTTTACCCTGGCAATTGTTGGTCCGCAATCGCCTTCATGGTTCCAGCCGCAAGCGGCTTCACAGCGTCGGCAACCAACACATAGTATTGGGTTTACAACCATTAATCCGCCTGGCATAACAACGACTTCGCCGTTGCCATTATCATTATTGTCGCTACCGCAACCTGTCAAAAAGCTGACGAGAGTACCACTGTATACTGTACCTACAGCAACTCCCATGCTACCTTTCAGCATTCCTCGTCTGGTGATCATCTTATTTCCCTTTATTAGCTAAAGAAATATAATTAAAATATGCTTCCTGGTATATCCCGACAATTAATCATAATGTTAATAGAGATTATATTTTTCTTGTTCAAGTCACAGTTAGTAAATTCTATTGCATTGTGAAATACGCTTTGCTGATGTTATCAAATTTATTTTTTCACTTTTGCTGAAAATGAAAATGCTGATTCAGAAAAAGCAATATTTTAGCGTTGACCCACTCTTAACAATTAACAAACCAAATACCAGAGATTCATCACACACATATCCTCATAAATAAATAGAGTATATTCTCGAGTGCATTCCTATTAGATCCCGACACTTTTCTAAACAAGGAATGAAATATATGAAGACCAAAACCCATATTTTATGGTTGTCATTATTATCATTAAATTACGGAATATTAGCAGGATGTTCTGATGATAATGATAATAACCAAGTGGATAATCCCACTCCGCCTGTTAGCGATGTGGACGTGGATATCAACAATGCCACAACGCTGAGTGCGCAGATTGAAGCGGTCAACATTGACGATAAAACACAAGTCAGTGTGGATTTCTATCTGAGTAACGCCAATGGGGTGGCGGTGATTGGCCTTGATAAGCTTGATAGTATCGCCACTTTAGGTGTCGGTATTGCCAAACTTGGTCAGCCACAACCACTGCTGCCAAACAAAGATGCTGTTGCTGATTACAATACCAAAGACCAAATGGCCGAAGGTGAGGAGTGGATCAGTTATATCAATAATCAAGTGGCACCGGGATCCGGCGCAGGAACAAAAGCGACCACTGAATGGCAAGCCGGTATTGAAACCAGCTGCAAACTAGATTGCATTACAAATCTGGGCGGCGGGCATTATCGCTATACCTTCAGTAAGGCATTGAATGCCTATTCACAATTTGAAGGATTGGATACCAATTATGATGCCAATGCAACTACCCGCATCTATCTGGAATTGCTGCCAACAAGTGACAGCGATGTCACCAAAAAACTGATCAATATCACTTACGATTTTATACCGGCAACCGGCGCAGTTGCTAAAGCCGATGAAGGCCGTCAGTTGATTGATCCGCAGCAAAGTTGCTATCGCTGCCATACTGCCAATTTAGGCAGTAGCGAACATCGTTTGTTGATGCATGGTGGTAAACGGTTCAACTTTGAAGGTTGTGTCATGTGTCACACCACCTATTCTGCCGATCCTGAAACCGGTAATCCTATTGATATGGCCACGCTGGTGCATAAAATCCATCAGGCTGACTATAAAATTGTGGGACATAATGCCAGCATGAACGATTTCAGTGGTGTGCATTATCCAGGTGAAATTGCAGATTGTCAGAGCTGTCACATCAGTAATGCTGCACCGCAAGCAGATCAGTATTATATTCCGGGAAACAACAGCTGCCTGAGTTGCCATAAAGACAAAATCAGCCAAGCTCCCAACACCTGGAACGGTACTGCTGCTTCACTGTTCCATGACCGCGAACTGTTTCCCAAAGCATGGGCGAACAGCTGTGCCGGTTGTCATCCAGACAGTAATAATCCTAAAGGTGCCGGCCTGATCCACGATCAGTTACTTCAGACTCGCAGCAGCATTAAAGATCTGTACGGTCTCTCCCTGAGTTCTGTTGCTTTGGGAACCGGCACACTGACAGCAACCGTTGACTTTGACAAACTCAATACCTTCCCAGCTCAGGATAGTGCTATCAGTGCGCTGTATTTGGTCGTCAACGGTAAGCCTGATGTTATTGCCCGTCCGGTCAATAATGGTCAGCATAAGCTATGGGATATCAGTAAAGCCAATAGCAACGTCACTCTGACCATGAATGGCAACAAACTGACAGCGACTATCAACGGTGTTACTGCTGCCGATTTTGGCGATGTAGCCTCTGCTGTAGTGAAGGCCAAAATGCTGGTATGTGCCAACCAGGACTCAGTGACATCTGTTGACTGTAACAGTGATCAGGCAGCAACTCAGGTTGAAGTTATGTCTGCTAACGCACTGGATTTGACCGGAGCTAACGCTAGCCGCGCTATCGTGGCTGACGAAGGCAAGTGTCAAGCATGTCATGATAGTGAAATGCAGCAGCGAATTGTTGATGCACATACGCTTGCCGGCAATGCAGCAACCAATGCTAACTTCGCACCAGGTAACGATAAGTGCGGCAGTTGTCATAATCCAGTAAGTGCCACAGCACTGACCGATGGCAGCTGCAACAGCTGTCACAACAATGACACTGTTGCCTATATGGGTGCCGATATTTACCACACTGCTGGAGCTGACCATATCAAGTCAATCCGCACTGCAAATAACACGCTCAACTATCGTGAAATGGTGCATTCTCTGCACGCAGGAACTCGTACTGTTAAAGGTATGGGTGCGCCGAGGGATGAGACAACTTATCCGCAATCAGCAGCCAACTGCCAAGCCTGTCACGATGAAGGTCAGTTAGACTTCACTGGGCTGAAAACTGAAAACTCTCAGTTAGTGGCAACGGTAGGCGCCACTGCCGATGGTCAAGTGACCGAACTGTCACCAACAGTAGCCACCTGTGCTGGCTGCCACAGCAAGGTTGCCGACTGGGCTGGTCACGCCAAAGAGTTTGGTGGTGTAGTTGAAGATAACGCCAGTGCTGGTCGTATCTACAAGGCGGGTGACGAAACTTGTTACTACTGCCACGCAGAAGGCCAAGCTTACGGGGTAATCAAGCTCCACAAGGAAGCCAGTCAAAAATAGTCTGACTTTTGATAGAAAAAACGGCGCCGTGGCGCCGTTTTTTATGGCTGCGAGTCTTGTAGCAGTTCTGCCATCGTGACCAATCGATAGCCTCTTGCCCGTAATCCTTCGATGATGGATGGTAACGCAGCTCTTGATGCCTCACGGCTAGCATACATGACATGCAACAGCACGATACTACCCGGCTTCACCTCGCTAATGACACGTTGCGCAATGGTGTCGGCATCGGCACCTAAATCAGAGTCAGCTTCCACATTCCAAGTCACAGTCACTCGCTGGTGTTGCTTAAGATACCAAGGCAACAGCAGCAATTTTTTGCCATAAGGCGGACGGAAATAGATAGGACCACGATAACCGGCTTCTCGAATAACGGCATCCGTCTGCTCAATCTCATTAGCAATGACAGCATATGAGTGAAAAACCAGTCTTGGATGTGACCAAGAGTGATTGCCCAACTGGTGCCCTGCGGCAACAATTGCCTTGGTCATGGCACTATGCTGTGATGCCTCACGGCCAGTAACGAAAAATGTCGCCTTGACCTGATAACGTGCCAACGTCGCCAGCACATCGGGGGTGTACTGTGCTGAGGGCCCATCATCAAAAGTCAGTGCAACTACGGGGACGGCAGTATCAATATGAGAGACCAACTTGCCAAACAGCTGAAAATCCCGGGAACGCGATAACAACAAAAGTGCCACACCGAGCAGCAAGAACAGTACAACACCAATTCCCAAGCGTTTAAACAGTCGCAATTTATTCATAAGATAATCCTAGGAACCCATCAACAACTCAGCCAACATTGGCAGAACAGAGAATGCCAACAATGCCCATTGCCTAAGCAGTATTGACGATGGCGGGCTCTTGCTAATCAAGGTTGCAGATGCACCTATAGCGGCCATATGCTGACTCACGTAAAAAAACCACAGAAACACTGCTGTAGCCAACAGCAACTGCAATGTGATGTTATCACCTCGGCAGTGTTCATCCCGACAGCGACTCTCACGCCTTAGTATTCTCACCCATTGAAACAATCATCCTTTCATGAAACCCAAAGGACAAGCTAATCTGTCTATGACAGTAACCGCACTGCTGCGGCCAATCAACCATGAGAAGTACAACAGATAATCCAGTCAAAGGCATACTGTCGCCACTGTAACGGCAGAAACAATACCTAGAAGTCTATGTTGCCAACAGCAACATTAGTGTCCCCAAGCAAATACACTCAGCAACGGCAAACTGCGGCGAATACCAACGTTAACGCCAGAAGCCATCATCAACAGATTATTGGCCAATGTCACCGATGACGACACGGAAAATTACAAACTCCATAAAAAATGTATGGTCCGCCTCGTTGTTGCAAGCA
The DNA here is from genome assembly GCF_014651955.1 of Shewanella fodinae. Lineage (GTDB taxonomy): Bacteria > Pseudomonadota > Gammaproteobacteria > Enterobacterales > Shewanellaceae > Shewanella > Shewanella fodinae. Next base: position 123,529 of record NZ_BMXW01000011.1, read on the forward strand.
TAAAATCCAATGACGAGGTGGGTCTGCGCTAATGTATTCGGAGTCTCTGTTGGAGGCTCTCGCCTACCGCTCCACGATGAGTTCCGCGCCAGAATATCCTCAAAAAGCCCAAAGCATTTGACTGCTGTTTTTATTATCAGGTTTTACTCCGGTGGTACTACCGTTTTCGTCATCTTCACTCTATTCATGCAAACGCTGGTTGCAGCTTTGCTGCGTTA
>NZ_BMXW01000012.1 GCF_014651955.1 Shewanella fodinae
GCAAAACTCGGCGGTAACCTGTAATTCTTTAGAAAATTCGGACATAAAAAATCGGCCTCAACAATGTTGAGACCGATTATGAAGTCTGCTCAGGATCGTTCAATTACTTAAAGCGATCGGCATTAGGCATTTGCCGGGCTTTTTACTGATGAGTATTGACTGAGCGAAGTTATATCGTAATTTTTTCGATGTTGGCGGGTAATCCCTGACGTGCGGCAGAACCACTGGCCCAGTCCACGAGTGGATAGCGGCCGTGACGGCTAGGATCCAGAATTGACAGGTCATTCAGATTAACGCCAACCTGAGTCAGCGGATTCGCCGCGATCAGTTTGCCATCAATGATGGTATCTCGGGCGCCTAACTCCTTATGCCCAAAACCATGTTCTATCGCAATACATTCTGGATGCACTCCAGAGACACACTCTACCAGCGCGATAACGCTACCGTTTGGCGTGCTGATACGCACGGTATCGCCAGTGTGGATACCAAGCCGTTCAGCGGTGGTTTTGTTAATTCGCACCGGGTTGTTGGGATGCACCTGCCGGAGTCGATCAGAGCCGATACTCATAGCGCTCTGCACATGGGATTTGTAGCTGGAAAGCAATAATGGCCATTGTTCGCGGCTAAAGGCTTCGCGCAAGGCTTGACCATTGGCTAGTCGCGGCCCGTAACTGCGCGGGCAGCCACTGAGAAACTCGCCATTCTGACTATTACGACGGCTGCCAACTTCGGGATTCCATAACATCAATGGTTTGGGCCAGACATGGGTTGGGTTGCCATCGGCATCGCGTGCTTTTGCCATAGGTTCAAAGCGACCACCACGGGCAAACAAATAGGCGGCTTTGGCAACTTCTTCGGGTTGCAAGCGTGCTTTGAGTTCGGGGATGATGCGCTCAACTCCAGACCAGCGCCGATCTTCGTCATCAATATCGGGTACGGGTTGACCGGCCCAAGCAACATTAGCCGCACCGTAAAGTGAGTAGTCGGCAGCGCGAGTCAACGGGTGCAACGAACCGTCAGCCGCTTGTACCGCATGGTCACCGAACCCTGGCAACCCCAGTTTGAGGGCAACGTTAGTGAGAAAGCTCTCCATGCACACAGGATCGCCGTCTTTGGTGTGTTCTACTCGGGGTGTGACTACCGGCCAGCGCCCAGTTGATACTTTGGTCATGGTACCATGCCAGGCAGAGGTCCAGCCCCAGGATTCATAGGTCAGCGTATCGGGCACTATATAATCAGAAAGTGCTGAGGTTTCGTTGATAAAACTGTCAATGCTGACCAACAGTGGCAGCACTTTGGGATCTTTCAGTTGTTCGCCAATGGCGGTAACTAATCCTGCCTGCCCGTAAAGCGGATTCCCCATATGGTTTATCCAGGCTTTCAGGTGATAAGGATAACCTGCCACGGCGGCGGTCAGATGTTCACTGAGTAGTGGCGACGAGATCGGAAACCAAGGTTCTTTAGCGGGGTAAGGCGACTCACCGGCAGCCTTCTTGCGTTTGTATTCGGAGCTTTTTTCATAAGGAAATTTTGAGCGGGACAGAAACACCCCTTTAGGTTGCACCATGCCGTCAAACTCCGCCAGATTGTAGCGTGGGCCGCTACCGAAAGCCGGATAAGCGCCGCCTTTAGCCAGCGCACCACCTGGCTGGTTGATGTTACCTATCATGGCATTCAGCATCATGATCGCCCAGGCGCTGTAAAAGCCGTTAGTGCTCATGGTGCCGCCGTGAGTAATTACTGCGGCTTTGGTGCCATGACTGGTGAATTTGTCAGCTAAGGCAATAATGTCGGCAACCGGAATGTCACATTCGGCGCTGTATTGCTCAACGGTCTGGCTGCGGGCCGACTCCGCCAACAGGCTGAAACTGCTCTGGCAACGAATATTGATAACACCGTTGCTGATGATTTCATTGACTTCTAGCCGTGCTTGATTGCATTTGCCTGCCGCCATCGGTTTACCGCTGTCATTGTCCAGCACCAGTATTGGGTCTTCTTTGCCGAAAGCTTCGCCGCTAAAGGGGAAGCCGAGTTCGCTGGCGTGCAGATACTGGCCATAACGCGGATCTTGTTGATCGCTATGGATCAGGAAGGTTGCATTGCTGAAGCCTCGGTAACCTGCGGCAGCGGCGGCTTTGGCATTAGGTGCGCTAAGGAAGGCCGCTGCATAACGTTTATTATCAATAATCCAGCGCAGCATCGCCATGGCTAACGAGGCATCAGTGGCCGGGCGAATGGGCAGCCAGACGTTATCCGGTGCCGCCGCCAAACTGGAGCTGTTAGGCAGCATTGGCGATACCACCGCATAGCTGAAGTTACGCTCAGTGCGGTCGTATGCCAGCTGTCTGGCCTGACGTTTAAAGGGATTGCCAGATTGCGCCGGAGAGGTGCCGATAAATAGCAAAAACTCGGCTTTATCCCAGTCGGGTTTCAGATGGGAGTATTTCTTCAGATCGTCCAGTAACGCACCGGCGCCGGCGCGGTAGGTAAAGCCACAGTAGGAGCCGTGGTTGGCAAAGTTGCGGGTCCCAAAACTGTTAAAAGTGAAGCGTTTGATAAAGACATCGCGGCCTTCATCTGAGGCGTTGGTGACTAACAGCTGATTCGCCTTTGGGCCATATTCTGGGTTATCGGCATCCAGCGGTGTTTTGATGTCATGAATGGCCCGCAGGCCATCTACGTGGCCTTCGCCAAACAGATCGCCACCTTCCACGACTTCGTGTAGCAGTTGTTCAAAGGCAATAGTCTGCCATTTGCCGCTGCCGCGAGGGCCAACACGTTTTAAGCAGTGGGTGACCCGATGCGGACTGTCTAGCAGTTCCAGCATGGCATTACCGCGAGCACAGGCGGTAGAGCGGCCATCCAGGCCTTGCTCCTGATAGGCGCTGGTATGTAACAGCGAATCTTTGATGGAAGTGTCAAAATCCAGATGTTCTCTGGCGGACAACGGATGGTAAGGATTTCCGGTAATGCGCAGGATCTTGTCCGTTTTATTGTCGATGCGGGTTCGTACGCCACAGCGAGTCCAGCAGCCAAGGCACATAGAGTTCGCCAAGCGCTGCTCGGCGTTGGCAGTCATGGCACCGGTTTTCAGGTCGATTTGTAGTTCAGGCGCTAACGAATTACCGTGAATCGCCGAGTCGGCGACTGTGCCAGAGCTGCCGGTGGCAATACCTTTGCCCAGTTGCCCTAGTGTATGGCTGTAACCTGCGACAAATAAACCGGCGCCGCCGGTAATGGCCGCACCTTTAATAAATCTGCGTTTGCTCTTGTCCATTATGCTGCTCCTTCCTGAGTCATCGCGGTTTGACGTACTAACTCAGAAATCAGGGTGATTAATGCCAGCCACAGGCCGAAGGTCCCAAGAATGCCCAGCAAGCCTTCTGGCCCCCAAGGTAGTTCATAGAAATAGGTGCCAGCGCCGTATTTCGGGTCGGTCTGCGCCTGGATCAGTACCAGCCAGCGGAAGCCCCAAGCGAGGTGCACAGCAGCAAAGCCTGCGAGCAGCAATAACCAGTGTGGTTGGCGACTGGTGGCCAGTAATAGCGCCAGCACCGCTAGCGTGCTCAAGACCCAGATTGCGGCCAACTGCCAAGTAGGGCTGTGGCTTAACAGCATGCGTGCCTCAGCGGCACTTTTGCCGCCTGCCAGCGCCCAGCCGATAAGTAATAGGCCAAACAGAGTAAAGGCCGCGCGCAGCCACAACAGCAGATAGCGATCGGTATTGGTGTTATGGCCTTTAAACAGAAAATTGAGCCACACCAGCATGCCGCTGCCAGCCAACAACGCACTGGCGGCAAACAATGGTGGTAGCCAGTGACTGTGCCATAGTGGCCGCGCCTGTACCGCCATGGTTTCTATGCCGGTATACAAGGCAATGCTGCAAGCGCTGAGGAAGGCTAATACCGCTACCGGTTTTAACAGGGGTTTTTCTGACCAACGGCCAAAGCGCAACCAGCAGCCAAGCTGGCTCCAACGGTCAGTGGCTGTGGTCGGCAGTGACGGCCGCAGCAACAGATAGCCAAACAGTAAGCCTGAGCCCATAAACACCGGCAACAACCAGGCGCCAAACCACATCCAGGAATCGGGGCGCAGTTGCATGTAGAAGTGCCAGGCGCGTAGCGGCTGATGCAGATCTGCCAGCAACGCTACCGGTGCCACAATCGCGGCACTGAAAATCAGACTGCCGCATAGCGTTAGCAGGCGTTGTTGCCGTTGACCCGGCCACAGCACCGCAATGGCGGCAATCCATACCGAGGTGTAGGCCAGCCCAATCAAAAAAAAATATTGCACGGCCCACGGCAGCCAGGTGATAGCAAAGTCTGGGGTCAGCAGTTCTTTAATGTCCATGATGTAACTCCTTGCCACTAGCGGTCATTAGCGTCCGCACTGGTGCTTCACCGCGGATACGTTCGGCAAACGCTTGGTTCATGCCAAGGTAAAACACCCGGGGTTGGGTGCCCATGGAGGGCCGCAGTACTTTGATATCATTGCGGTGTTGTGTCAGCAGTTGGCTGATGCGGCTATCAGGGTCGTTAAGATCGCCGATGATCCTAGCTTCACCGACACAGGTTTCAACGCAGGCGGGGAGTAATCCGGCGTCCAGACGGTGGGCGCAGAAAGTACATTTATCGGCGGTGTTAGTTTCGTGATTGAGAAAACGCGCATCATAAGGGCAAGCCTGCACGCAATAGCCACAGCCAACACACCAGTCGTTGTTGACTACCACGATACCGTCTTGACGCTGAAACGTGGCCCCTGTGGGGCAGACCGGGATACAGGGCGGATTTTCGCAGTGATTACATAAGCGTGGCAGCATCATAAAGGCGCTGTTGTCGCCTTCAGTCACTTCGTATTGATTCACTGTGGTGCGGAATTGGCCCAGTGGCGGTTGATTCTCAATGGTGCAGGCGACAGTGCAAGCTTGACAGCCAACACAGCGGCGCAGGTCAATTAACATCCCATAGCGCTTGCCTTTGGTCGGGGTGCTGTCACCATCGGCCTCGGCCAATGGGATAAACACCGCACCGGCGGTAATGGCGGCAATTTGCCCCAGTAACCGGCGTTTTGAAGTATCCATTACACACTCCTTGAAGCTTGGTGGGCGGCTTTCCCATGGTGGGCGCCTTGAGTGTATTCTCGGCAGAGTGACCAGTATGGCTCTATAGTGGTTTTCCACATACCGGGCGCAGGGTTGATCCAGAACAATAAAATCCCGTTAGAATGACCGGCAAACTGAGTAAAATTTTTGGGAAAACGTCACGGCTATGCGCAAAACCTCTCAGCTGAGCTGCTTGTATCTTTGGATGTTGCTAGTGCCATTACTGTCGATAAATGCGTCGGTAACAGCAGATACGCTGCCGGTGGATGAAACCCAATACGCGCTAGTGGATGTTGGTGTGCTGGCTATTCGCGGCTATCGCGATAGCATCAACCGCTGGCAACCAACCATGCAGTGGCTGGAGCAGCAGATCCCCGGCACTTACTTCCGTTTGCATCCGATGACGCTAGATGAACTGTCCGATGCCGTTGCCACACAGGATCTGGATTTTGTGATCACCAATCCTGGGCAGTCGGTATTGCTGGCGCGGCAGTATTCACTAAGCTGGCTGGCGACATTGAAGAGTCGCCTCAACGGCGGTCAGCCGATGCAGGTGGGGTCGGCGCTGGTGGTGCGGCGCGATTCGCCGATCCAAGCGTTTGCGGATTTAAAAGATAAGCGTTTAGCTATTGTCTCCCCACACGCCTTTGGCGGTTATCTGACCTTGGTGTATGCCGCCTGGAAGCAGCAGATTGATCTGCCCAATACGGTTGCGCAATTGCTACCGACAGGATTCCCGTTGGACAATCTGTTGTACGCCTTGCGCGATGGCAAAGCCGATGCGGCTGTGGTGCCTGTGTGTCAGCTAGAACAGATGGCTGCTGAGCATTTACTTAATGCCGATAATTACCGAATAGTGGAAGACCACACTCCCGCGGGTTTGGGCTGCAAGGTTTCCACAGCACTGTATCCTAACTGGTCATTGGCCAAGACCAGTCGCGCCGGGCAGAAACTGGCAAAACAGGTAACGCAAGCTTTGCTGGCATTGCCGGAGCAAAGCGCAGCAGCCACTGCGGCAGATTCACTCGGTTGGACCACAGCCGTTAGCCAACTGACCATAGATAGAATGTATAAAGATCTCGACATGCATCCATTGCAGGCACCTTGGTGGCAACGGGCGATGGTGTGGCTCAAAGAGCACAGCCAATGGGGCTGGAGTATTCTGCTACTGCTGATTTCCCTTAACGCCTACCATTTCTGGCTGGAATATCGTTTTAACCGTCGCGGCCACCAGTTGGCGCAAGCGCAACGTAAACTCAGTGAGAATCTGGTACTGCTGGAACACGCTCAACGCGCAGCTGTTGCCGGGGAATTGGGGGCCAGTCTGGCCCATGAGCTGAATCAACCGCTCGCGGCCATCGGTAATTATTGCCATGGTGCCAGTGTGCGTTTGCAGCAAGGGCAGCTGGAAAAGTTGCCGCAAGCATTACAGCAGATAGACGCTGAAGTTGGGCGTGCTCGGGCGATTATTCAACGATTGCGCGGTCTATTGAAAAAACAGCCCGCTGCGAAACAGCAGCAATTATTGCGACCGCTGTTACTGGATACGGTCGAACTGTTGCAGTTCGAACTGGATAAACAGCAGATCCAGTTACAGTGGCAGTTACTGGGTCGTGAACAGCGGCAATGGCTGGAACCTGTCGCCATCCAACAACTGCTAGTTAATCTGCTGAAAAATGCCATTGATGCGCTGGCAGAATGCCCACAGACAGATAAACGGATTGAGGTGTTACTGGATTACCGCCAGCCGCAGCAGGTAATGGTGCAGATCCAGGATAATGGCCCAGGGCTAAGCCGTGATGCCTGTGAACTGATGCAGGCATTTACCAGCACCAAACGCCAAGGGTTGGGATTAGGATTGGTGATTTGCCGCGAAATTGTGGAAAGCCACGGCGGGAAGCTGTCGATGAGTAATGCCGATTCAGGTGGTTGCCTGGTACAGCTGAGCCTGTCTTTAAAGGAACAAACCGATGGTTGAAGATAAACACACGGTGTATTTGGTGGATGACGATGCGTCCGTGTTGCGCTCACTGAGTTTCATGCTGGAAAGCTACGATTTCCAGGTACGCGAGTTTGCCAGTGCGGAAGCTTTCATTGCCGCAGAGGTCTGGCAACAGACCGGCTGTGTGATCCTTGATATGCGGATGCCCGGACTCAGTGGTCAACAGCTGCATCAATTGCTGAGGCAACATCAGAGTCCACTGGCAGTGATCTATCTGACCGGGCATGGCGACGTGCCATTGGCGGTGGATGCGTTAAAACAGGGGGCGGTAGATTTTTTCCAGAAACCAGCAGATGGCGCCATGCTGGCACAAGCGGTTACCAAGGCGATGCAAAGCTCACAGGCTAACGCCCTAAGACTGCAGCAACTACAAACGTATCAAAAGCTAACGCCGCGAGAACGAGAAATCCTGAAACTGATCGCTAAAGGTTATAAAAATCAGCAGATTGCCGATGAATTATTTATCGCGGTGCGTACCGTGGAGATCCATCGAGCGAATCTGATGCGCGGAATGCAGGTTGATTCGCTGGCAGAACTGATGCTCACATATGCCGCCATTGCCAATACGTTAGCTCAGTCGGACGGTTGATTATCGATGGTCAGTGGCAACCGATTTGACTGTGGCAGTTTGACGGCAAAATCGGGAATATTCAGTTGTTCTGCAATATAGCTTTTTAATTCCGACTCGTTGATTTTGCCATGACTATCCAGATATTCACTCTGGTGCTGAAACCAGAGATTAGCTACTTGCAATTGCTGAGGTGAATAAGGGTTTTGCATGGCCGAGGCTTGCCAGTAAACCCCATTAAACGTCTGACCATCTTCACCTTTGCCATCAGTGTATAATGCTACGTCAGCGAGTTGATAGCCTTTCCCAATAAGCACTTCATTTGGTTCAAGTAGTACATGTACCGCGGCCACGTTACGACTAATCGCCATACTGCGGGCAACTTTGATGGCAGTCCCAAGAAACTGCTCATAGCCGTTAGCGTAGGGCGATGTAATCACAACCAACAGGGTGGGGCGGCGTTCGTGGACAAGTTGCGATTTTATTACGGTATAGGACATCGCTCGGCGCGCTAACGCCGCAATCTGCGTAGGCCAACTACGGTTGATATCTATCGCGGGTGGTCGTTGTTCAATCGGTTGAACTGCTTGAATATTAGTCGTTTTTGGCGTTGCCGGTCGGAAATTATCTTTGCTCGGCGTTGAGGTAAAGTACAGCACCAACACTACCGCAATCGTGAGAATTACGATAATGCCCACCTGTACAGCCCTTTTATCCTGCATTTATGCTCCTGTGTCGGCGGTTTATGTCACCATGCACGTACATTTACAACGGCTGATTATTCAGTTGTTCCTGTGTATAATCGCGCCCCTGCCTGAAGTGACGGTTTCATCAACAATCCGATGCACTGTTTCATTCGTGCTATTCATTTTATAGCGCACTGTACGGCACCATACAATGAAACCACCCATGACACCAGGTATTTGAGGAACTTTAATAAGTGACAGATTATTCGGCAAAAACAGTAACGGATTTGACAAAACATCGCCGTTTTTCGGTGGCACCGATGCTGGATTGGACTGATAGACACTATCGATACTTTGCGCGGCTGATGTCATCACAAGCGTTGCTGTACACCGAAATGGTAACGACCGGCGCCATTTTGTTTGGTAAAGGGGATTACCTTGAATACAACGAAGCTGAACATCCGTTGGCATTGCAGCTGGGCGGCAGCGATCCTCAAGCGTTGGCGCAATGTGCGCGGATCGCTGAGGAACGGGGCTATGATGAGGTAAATCTTAATGTGGGTTGCCCTTCAGATCGCGTGCAGAATGGTCGTTTCGGCGCCTGTTTAATGGCTGAGCCACAGTTGGTAGCGGATTGTGTCAATGCGATGCAGCAACAGGTCAGCATTCCGGTAACGGTAAAAACCCGTATTGGTATCGATGAGCAAGATTCTTATCTGTTCCTCACCGATTTTGTGGGTAAGGTCAGTGAGGCGGGCTGTAATACTTTTATCATCCATGCTCGTAAAGCCTGGTTGCAGGGGCTGAGTCCGAAAGAAAACCGGGAAATTCCACCGCTGGATTATCCTCGAGTTTATCAACTTAAACAGGACTTCCCGGCGTTAAACATCAGTATTAACGGTGGTATTAAAAGCTGGGACAATATTACGCAACACCTGCAACAGCTCGATGGCGTGATGGTTGGGCGCGAGGCTTACCAAAATCCTTATCTGCTAGCGGAGGTTGATCAGCGACTATTTGGCATGAACCGTGCGCTTCTAAGCCGTGATGAGGTGGTGGATGCTATGTTGCCGTATGTAGCGCAACATCTCCAAGCGGGTGGGCGTTTAAACCATATTACCCGGCACCTGACCGGTCTTTATCAAGGTGTTGCTGGGGGCCGTAGTTGGCGCCGTTATCTCAGTGAAAATGCGCATAAACCTGAGGCTGGCATTGAGGTACTGCTAGCAGCCAGAAATAGTGTTTATCAACGCTAACGACAAAATTTGGCGAAAATTGCTACAGATCTGGTGATTCTCGCCATTCTATTCTTATTCTCCCTTCCGAGTTTTATTTTTTATCTTAAAGTTTGAAATAAAATATTTATTAAACATGATGTTATGAAATATTTTCCAAGTTGGCACACCGCTTGAATTATCTCCTGCGAACGCTGAAATAGTTCAGCTTAACTGGAAAAGGACGACAATCATGAAAAGCTTAACTTCTACATTTGCGATAACTGCTGTTCTGGCTGGGAGCCTGATGTGTGGCACTGTTATGGCCGATGATAATTTGCCTAGCAAAGGCGCGGTGTTGAATGCTGTGAGCACTACGCTGACGGTGCAGGCTCAAGAAATGTTACACAGTGCCAAAGCCGAAATCATGGCTTCGCTGCAGCGGGAATTAGGTAACAGTATCGCGGCAGTCACTGATGAATTGGTACAAGAAACACTGGATACCATTGCAGAAACTCCCGCAAATAACGTTGCGGTAGCCGATTTAACTGCCAAGAAATAACGCTGTTGGACTTGCTGTGCTACAACGGATTTCGGAGTAACAGATGAGATTAGAGCAACGTTTGCGTGATCCGAGTAAGTGGGTCTGTGGTTTATGTGGTCAGTTAGCCAGTGACTTTGGATGGTCTGTATTCTGGCTGCGACTGGTGTGGGTGGCGGTGACGCTGCTGATGCCATTATGGGGTGTGGTGTTGTATTTTGTTGGCGGAATGGTTTATCCCAAGATAAGGAGCTAGTCGATGGGGAATTATCGGCGTTATCGGCGACGGCCGCAATTTTTGGTGTGGGGATTTGTTGGTGTACTCGTCCTATTGGCAATCACATTTGGTCATAGCGGCGCGATGTTTTTGTTCGATCCTTCTGGGCTGTTGTGGTTGGATGATGGTATTTGGACGTTATTATTGGCCGGATTAACGGCGCTGTTGTTATTGCTGTGGATCTGTGCCGCGTTCAGCTTAATGGCATTGGTTGTCGTGATATGTAGTGGTGCCGCGATGGTAATGTTGCTCAGTGGTTTTTCATTATTGTGGCCGTTATTGTTATTGGTGTTGGCCGCATGGGGCGTAGGTAAGACGTTACAGGCAGATAACCAGCGTTGAGTTAGCCGCTTTTACGAGAGCAGCCACCTCAACGTTGATTATCTGCGGGGGTTTGTTGACACCTAGCGCTGCAGAAATTTTATAAAGGTTTCCCTGGCTTGCGGGCTTTGCAGGCGTTCGCCAAAGAATGTCAGTTCTAGCTGCATCTGTTGCTGCAGTGCCTCTTTACCTACGCGCATCAAGGCCTTGGTTTGCTGCACCGCGCTGGGCGATTTGGCTGCAATAGCAGCCGCTTTGCTTAACGCAAATTCGTATAATTGGTTTGCGCTGACTACCTGATTAACCAGTCCAAACTGATTTGCTTGGTCAGCATCAAAGTTTTCACTGAGCAGTAGTAGTTCCGCTGCCTTCTGATAACCCACCAGCCGTGGTAATAACAGACTGGCACCGGCTTCTGGCACCAGCGCCAAGTCGACAAATGGCATTTTAAAGCGGGCTGTCTCATCGGCATAAACTAGGTCGCAGTGTAATAGCAAGGTGGTGCCAATGCCCACTGCTGCACCACTGACCGCCGCTAACAGCGGTTTTTTCAGCTCGCTCAGACAATGTAGAAAGCGTACAGCGGGATGCTCTGGCCCCAAATCGGGGTGTTGCAAAAATTCGGCAACATCGTTGCCAGAAGTGAAGCAATCACTGCTACCGCACAGCATGAAGGCACGGATGTCGTTGTCGGTGTCCCCTTGGATCAGGTATTCTGTGAGCTGTCGGTACATACCGAGGTCGATCGCATTACGTTTTTCCGGGCGGTTGAATTTGAGTACCCGTACTCCCTGAGTGTCGTGAACCTGTATGGTGGTCATGATATCTGCCCTGATAGTTACGTTGCCTGATTGGCAGTGTAAGGCAAGCAATGCCATATTCAAACAGTTGTTTGAGTTTTCTTGAGCGGTAATGGTCGGCAACGCACTTTTGAGTGTTGATAAATGCTGGATCCCGCAATAGCCGCATATCACATAGAGGAGAATGCACAGGATGCAAGCAAAGTGGAAATATGCCGCCGGAACTGCCGTGTTGTTAGCAGTGGTCATGTATGTAATAAGTGTTTGGTGGAGTGTTGAACCGGATGTACTGGAACCGCAGGTACTTAATGATAGCAGTGGTCAACCAGTTATCGGTTATGCCACAACGACATCGTTGATTGACACCATCGATACCTTGCTGGATAAGCCAGGCGGCTGGTTGTCAAATGACGTCATGCCACCCTCAGTGATGATGGACAATATGCCAGCCTTTGAATTTGGTGCGCTGGAGCAAATCCGCGATTTAGCTTTGGTGATGCGTAAAGAATTTAGCCGCTCTCAATCGCAGTCCACTGCCGATAAAGATCTGCTTGAAGCGCATTCCAAACTCAATATCGATCACACCAGCTGGTTAGTGCCCAGTGCTGAAGGTGAATACCGCGATGCCGTGAAACTACTGAAACTTTACCGTGCCCGTATGGCCGACCCCCAGAATAAGGACGCGCAGTTTTATGCCCGCGCCGACAATCTTAATGAGTGGTTGAAAGAGGTACAGAAGCGTTTGGGTAGTTTGTCACAACAGTTGTCTGCCAGTGTTGGCCAGGAACGGTTGAATACCGATCTTGCCGGTGACAGTGCGGCGCGGCAGTCAACACCATCGCAATCGCAAATGCAGGTGAAAACCGGTTGGTGGCAGATTGATGACGTATTTTACGAAGCGCGCGGCTCCACTTGGGCCTTACTCAATTTTATGAAGGCGGTCGAAGTTGACTTTGCCGATGTCTTAAAGAAGAAAAATGCCGAAGTCAGTCTACGGCAGATTATTCGCGAACTGGAGTCCACTCAACAAACCGTGTGGAGTCCGATTATTCTCAATGGCTCAGGTTTTGGATTTGTGGCCAATCATTCTCTCGTGATGGCCAATTATGTATCTCGTGCCAATGCGGCGGTGATTGATTTAACCAATTTACTTTCACAGGGTTAAGTGATGAAAAAAACATTGATGGCGGTAGCCTTACTGGCTGCCATGACTGCGGGTTCCGTACAAGCGGCAACTGTACTCGGGTTTAAAGTCGGGGGGGATTACTGGAACGCGGATGCCAGTGGTACGTTTGCTGAAAAAGGGCAGCCTCAACAGGAGTTTGGCTATGACTCTTCATCTCGCTACAGTTTGTGGTTTGCTATTGAACACCCGATCCCATTTTTGCCTAATTTGAAGATCCGTGAAAACCATCTAGATGAGGATGGCACATTGGCGGATGCCGACATGTCGTTTTCCGGGATCAGTTATACCGGAGAAACCTACGCCAATATCGATTTGAGTAACACGGATTTTATTGGCTATTACGAACTGTTGGATAACGATATTCTGTCGTTGGACGTGGGTGCCGGATACAAGAAATTTGATGGTTCGTTCCGCGTCTACCAGGGTAGCAAGTCGGCTACACTGGAGTTAAGTAAAGGCGTGTTTATGGGGTATGCCAATGCTGAACTTGGGTTGCCGGGAACAGGATTGTTTGCCTATGCCGATATTCTCACCGGTATTGATGAGTCTAGTGTTTATGATTATCAGATAGGTGTCGGTTGGCAGTTTGATGGTATTGCGCTGGATACTCGAGTCCATGCTGGCTATCGTACCTTCAACTTTGATGTCGATGATATTGACGACATTAGCGCCGACATGAAATTTGATGGCATCTTTGCAGGTGTTGAAGTGGTTTTTTAAGCCCACTTAACATAAAAAACCGCCGAAAGGCGGTTTTTTTATGCATATCATCATCACTTATGGCTGAGGCTGCGTTTCGGCTGTCAAACCACTGTTAATTCCGGCGATATCGTTTTCGTTCAATGTTCCTGCGGCCTGTTTCAGTGCCATGACTGAATTAATGTAGCTGTAACGGGCGCTAGCAAGCTGACGCTTGGCATCATAGAGCGTTCTGGTACTATTCAGTACGTCTACGATAGTACGGGTGCCGACTTCAAAACCTGCCTGAGTAGCTTTAAGTGCACTTTCAGAAGAGATCACAGACTGCTCATAGGCTTTAATGGAACTGATGGCCGCCGCAACGTCATTGAAGTCACTACGTACGCTCTTAATCACCTGACGATGAGTCTGTTCCAATGCCTGACTGGCTTCAACATAAGCAAATTGTGCTTGTTTGACCTGAGATGTTACTTTGAAACCTTCAAAAATTGGAATGCTTAGATTCAAACCAACACTGCTCTGATCATAGTCAGGTTCACTGGTACCATTGGTGTTTTGATCCAGCCCTTTGGTGTAACCGGCATTCAAACTCACCGATGGCATATGGCCCGCTTTACGCAGGGAGATAGTTTCCTGGGCAATATCCTTGGCAATTCTATCAGTCAGCAAAGACAGTGAACTATCTTCAGCAATTTTCTGCCATTCTTCGGTTTTACTTGGCATAGGCATAGAAGCTGAGAAACGGTTGGTATCCAGTACTTTCAGATCTGAGTGATCCAAACCGGTAATCTCACGTAACGCTTCGTAGCTATTTGTCAGCTGATTTTTGGCTGAAATCACCGATGCGGTGGACAAATCATATTGTGCTTGTGCTTCATGGACGTCAGTAATTGCAGTCAAACCAACGGCAAAACGCTGTTTGGTCTGTTCCAACTGCCGCTCAATCGCGCGCTGTTCAGCAATCTGATAAGCATAAGTATCGTTAGCCAGCAACACGTTGAAATAGGCTGTTGTCACCCTAGTGATAAGATTCTGCAACGAGGTAGCATAAATCGCATCAGCTTGGGAGGCCGCTTTCTCAGCCAGACTCAGCCCGACCCACGCAGAGTGATCATAGATCACTTGGTTTAGCGATACGGTGCCAGTCAGCCCCCGAGTATCGTTACCCGGATCCAGCCAAGCTTTATTGTAACCTACAGCAGCACTGATGCTTGGTAGCAACGGTGCACGATTTTCTTCAATGGCTTCATATAGCTGGTCGCGTTGTGCTTTAGCCTGCAGAACCACTGGGTCATTCGTGAGTGCTTGCTGGTATATCTGAAGCAAATCATCGGCGTGCGCTGAAGATGCAGAAACTGCGAGCGTTAACGCCGCGCATAAAGTGCGGATCTTGAATTTCATTAGCTGTCCTTATAGACAAACACCCTGTACAGGTGGTTTAACTTCGTTAGACTGTTAATGCCTTAAAAAGGCGGTTTGCGCTTCCCGACGCTTCCCGATACAGCAAAACTTGTTGGCAGAATACTAAAAACCATCTGATTTCCAGTCAACTCCGAAGTGTAACAGATTTTATGAATAAATGATGCCGCTCAATTGTGACGAAATATCTGTTGCGGTGTGGACAAGTTATCGCAGAAACGGAGCAATAATGAAACCTGAAAAATTCTCCAAAACTGATATTGAGATTTTAGCGAAAAGAACACTTTATTCCGGCTTCTTTTCTATGGAAGAATACCGCTTCCGTCACCGTTTGTTTGCTGGCGGTTGGAGCCAAGAGGTGCGCCGCGAAGTATTTGAGCGCGGTCATGCAGTGGTTGTATTGCCGTACGATCCCTTGACTGATCAGGTGGTATTAATTGAGCAACTACGATTTCCAGCCTTAATGACCAGTGATTCTCCTTGGTTGCTGGAATTAGTCGCCGGTATGATAGATAGCGACGAAACCCCGGAACAGGTTGCTCGTCGTGAACTGCAGGAAGAAAGCGGTCTGCAAGCGCGAAGTATGCAATTCATCAGTAGTTTTCTTTCTAGTCCGGGTGGTAGTACTGAGCGGTTTTATTTCTATTGGGCGGCCGTTGATGCCAGTCAAGCGAGTGGGATTCACGGCTTGGCAGAAGAGCACGAAGATATTCGCGTGGTAGTGTTGCCGCGGCAACAGGCTTATGCCATGACCACGGATGGTCGTATCGACAATGCGTCGACTGTCCTTGGGTTGCAGTGGTTGCAACTAAATTATCAACAACTGATGAATGTGGATGCAGAAAGCAAAAGATAAATATCAACCGGATGTCAGCCGTTTTCTGGCGCTGTGTGGGCGAAATTACGCCCACATTACCCGCTGGTTACCCGACGATTGTCACACTGGTGCGCAGTGGCTGGTGGAGGGCGAGTTTGGCTGCTTGCAGGTCAGCTTGCTTGAGAGTACGCCGTATACACAGGTGGTGAGTATCTCGCGACCTATGGGCATGGGTGCGGCACACTTGGTGCCAGTGCCACAGGTAACGGTGAGAGTCTATCACGATGCTAAATTAGCAGAAGTGTTAAGCAGCCAGCAGATTTCCCAGTTGCGACCGGTGTACGATTACCCGAACCTGCGTATGTATCACCGGAATGAGAAATATCAGGTTAACGCCTTTCTGGAGGAGTTGTTGAAAATCGACTGTCGTGCGCGCCTTGTTTGTCAGTCATAGTATTAGGTAATCAATGTGCTGAAAGAGGCTATCACTTATCGTATTCCAAAGGATCATAGCGTACGCATAGTGCAGATTACCGATCCTCATCTATTTGCCGATCCGGAAGGGCATTTGTTGGGTGTCAATACTGCCAATAGTTTTGAAGCCGTTATCAACACCATCAAGGCGCTCAGTTATCCTGCCGATCTATTGCTGGCAACCGGTGATCTCAGCCAGGATTTCTCTGGTGAATCCTACCAAAGTTTTGTTAAAGCTATCGGACCGCTTAATCTTCCCTGTCATTATCTACCTGGTAATCATGATGATCCGCGCATAATGCATCTGCATATGCAGGGAAAGCAAATCTATGGTCAACGACGAATCTTGGCCGGTAACTGGCAGATTATCATGCTGGACTCTACCGTGCGGGGAAAGCCGGGCGGCCATTTGGCCGAAGAAGAGTTTGCCATCATTCGCAGTGCCATTGAGGCTGCCCCTGAATTACATGTTTTGTTAGTAATGCATCACAACCCGATTAAAGTGAACTGTGCCTGGCTGGATCAACACTGGATGGATAACGGTGATGAGTTTTTGCAGCAAATGGCCAAGTTACCGCAGGTGAAGGGGATGTTGTGGGGACATGTACATCAGCAGCTCGATAGCCATTATCAAGGCCAGCAGCAGTCAATTAAGCTGATGGCGACACCATCCACTTGCATTCAGTTCAAACCGCTGTCGCCCTATTTTGCACTGGATGTGCTGCAACCTGGCTATCGATTGCTGGAGTTGCGAGCGGATGGTAGCATGCTGACCAATGTACACCGAATCCCCGGGGAGCGTTTTGCCCCAGATATTCAGGCGAGTGGCTACTGATCTGTTCCCCAGCGTGGCTGCCAGTGTGAGGAACTATGCTGCTCTATATTCACGGTTTTAACAGTTCACCCGATTCCGATAAAGCGCGAATAACCAAAGCTTACATGCAGCAGAAGTTTTCCCAACTGCGCGTGGTGGCACCGCAGTTGCCTGCGGCGCCAAAGCCCGCGATGGCATTACTGCAAGTTATCACGGAACAGGCGCTGGCTGAGGGTGAAAAACTGTGTTTTATCGGTTCGTCACTCGGGGGCTATTTTGCCAGTTGGTTGGTACAGCAGTACGGTGGTAAGGCGGTGCTGATAAACCCAGCGGTAAAGCCCTACGAGCTATTTGCCGAGTACCTCGGACCGCAGTTCAACCCTTATACCGGCGAACACTATCAATTGTTACCGGAACATCAGCAGCAGTTACAGCAATATGATACGCCCGTCATTCTCAATCCTGAGCGTTTTTTGGTAATGTTACAGAGCGCCGATGAGGTGTTGGATTATCGTCAAGCATTGGCTAAATATCATTGTTGTGAGATGCTGCTTGAGGCTGGTGGCAATCACAGTTTTGTGGGCTATGGCGATAAGCTGGATGCGGTGAGCCGTTTTTTATGCTTACCTTGACAATCAGATCTGTGCGGCCCACGATGGCCGGAAAAATAAAAAAGTACGCGCTATGACAAATCAATATACCTCTGATGCCATTGAAGTTCTGAACGGACTGGATCCGGTCAAACGTCGTCCCGGCATGTATACGGACACCACGCGGCCCAACCATCTGGGGCAGGAAGTGATCGACAATAGTGTCGATGAAGCGTTGGCGGGATTTGCCAGTAAAATAGATGTGATTTTGCATCCAGACAACTCACTGGAAGTCATTGATGACGGCCGTGGTATGCCGGTGGATATTCACCCGGAAGAAGGCATCCCTGGCGTTGAGCTGATCCTCACCAAACTGCATGCCGGTGGTAAGTTCTCCAATAAAAATTATCAATTTTCTGGCGGGCTGCATGGTGTGGGTATCTCGGTAGTTAACGCGCTATCAAAGCGGGTTGAAGTTACCGTTCGCCGCGATGGTCAAGTCTATGATATTGCCTTTGAGCATGGCGATCGTGTTGAAGCGTTGCATGTTACTGGGAGCTGTGGGCGCCGTAATACCGGTACCCGGGTGCAGTTCTGGGCCGAAGAGCGCTACTTTGATTCGATCAACTTTTCCATCAGCAAGCTGACGCATTTACTGCGTGCTAAAGCGGTGTTGTGTCCCGGTCTGCGCATTCGTTTTGTCAATAAACAGTCGGGTGAAGAACAAGAATGGTTCTATGAAGCCGGTCTGACCGATTACCTGAAAGATTCTATTAAAGATGCGCTGACGTTGCCGGAAGAGCCCTTTGTCGGCAGCATTAGCACCAAGATTGAAGCTGCTGATTGGGCGATTACTTGGTTGCCAGAAGGTGGCGACTGCCTTAACGAAAGTTATGTCAACTTGATCCCAACCCCATTGGGGGGCACTCATGTTAACGGGTTTCGGCAAGGATTATTGGAGTCCATGCGCGAATTCTGTGAGTTTCGGAATCTTATTCCACGTGGCGTTAAACTGAGCCCCGAAGATATCTGGGATAAAGCCTCGTTTGTGCTGTCGGTAAAGATGCAGGATCCCCAGTTTGCTGGACAGACCAAAGAGAAGCTGTCCAGCCGCCAATGTGCTGCATTTGTTGCCGGTATCGTTCGGGATGCATTTAGTTTATGGCTTAACAGTCATACGGATCAAGCCGAGTTGCTGGCTGAAATGTGCATTAGCAACGCGCAAAAACGGCTCAAATCCGCCAAGAAAATTGCACGTAAGAAGGTCACTGCCGGACCAGCGTTACCAGGGAAACTGACCGATTGCACCAGTCAAGACAATCACCGCACAGAACTGTTTTTGGTGGAAGGTGACTCAGCCGGCGGCAGTGCCAAGCAGGCACGTGACAAAGAGTTTCAGGCTATCATGCCGCTGCGCGGTAAAATTCTTAATACCTGGGAAGTTGATGGTTCGCAGGTGCTTGGTTCACAAGAAGTTCACGATATTTCGGTGGCAATTGGCTGCGATCCAGACAGCAATGATATTTCCGAATTACGTTATGGCAAAATCTGTGTGTTGGCGGATGCCGATTCAGACGGTTTGCATATCGCGACGTTGTTGTGCGCATTATTCCTAAAACATTTTAAAATCTTGGTTGAACAGGGCCATATCTACATAGCAATGCCACCACTTTTCCGTATTGATATAGGAAAAGAGGTGTATTACGCACTGGATGAAGAAGAAAAACAAAGCATCCTCAGCCGCTTAGCGGCAGATAACAAAAAGGGCAAAGTGCAGGTGACCCGATTTAAAGGGCTGGGGGAGATGAATCCGCTGCAGCTTAGGGAAACCACCATGGATCCCAATACCCGCCGTTTGGTACAGCTTACCATTGATAATGCGGAGGAGACCGACGCAATGATGGATATGCTGTTGTCGAAGAAGCGGGCTGGTGATCGCAAATCTTGGCTGGAAACCAAAGGAGATCTGGCCGAGTTTTGATTGCACAAATGCCTGAAACCAAGAGCAAAGGCAAGGTTATGATGAATTTCTGTAACAGAATCGGCAGGAAGGCCGGTGCAGGTTTGTTACTGCTGGGAACAGCCTTAGGATACGGCACCGCTAATGCGGCGCAGTCGATAATGATCACCGTAACCAAAGGATTTGGCGTTTCTCTTTATGCCACAGAGTTAGGTGATGCCAAGCAGATTGCTGTGGGGGATCAGGGAACGCTGTTTGTGGGTTCTCGTAAGAGTGGCACTATAACCGCATTGGTCGATAGTAATAACGATGGTCGAGTCGATCGGCGGTATTTGGTGGCTAAAGATCTGAGTTATCCAGAAGCACTGGCGTTTCATAACGGTGATCTCTATGCCGCTCTGGATGATCGTATTGTGGTGTTTAACAATATTGAACAAAGGCTTAAGCGGCCAAGTCGACCAAAGGAGATCTATGACCGGTTGCCTGGCAAAGGGAATAAAAGTACCCGCGGTATTAAATTCGGGCCGGATGGACGGCTGTATATATCAATTAGCGCACCTTGCAATGTGTGTGAGCCCGTCGCGCCGTTTGGTAGTATCATCGCCCTAGATGTGGATAGCGGTGAATCGCAGCAGATTGCTACTGGTATCCGTCAGGTCGTCGGTTTTGATTGGAATCCGGTGAATAACAAACTGTGGTTTGCCGACAGCAGTCGCGACTGGATGGGGGACAATATTCCGCCAGATGAAATTAATCGAGTTGATGCCTCAGGTGAGCATTTCGGCTTTCCATATATGCATGGTAAATCCATTAAGGAACCCGCATATGACAAACCGAAAAACCTCATTATCGAACCTCCCGTGTTTGAGCTTCCCGCCCATGTCGCTCCCACGGGGTTGCTGTTTTATGACGGCAGTCAGTTCCCTGCGGAATATCAGCACCAGATGCTGGTGGCGGAAAATGGTTCCTGGAACCGCTCCAGTAAAGTGGGCTACCAGGTTGTGCTGTTAAAAATGGAGGGCGATAAAGTCGTCAGCCGTTCTACCTTGGTAAGTTTCCTTGATGGTGAGTTCCCCGTGGCGCGGCCTTATTCTCTGGCATTGGCTCCCGATGGCTCGGTATATATTTCTGACGATCTGAAAGGCAACATCTACCGGCTTTTTTATAAAGGCAACAGTGCAGATGAAGCTGATGAATAACAATCATAACTACGGTACAGGAAAACGATCATGAGTGATCCATTGGCCCTGAGTATGGATGGCGTGGAACAGATCCCGATGCGGCGTTTCACGGAAGATGCCTATCTCAATTACTCAATGTACGTCATTATGGACCGCGCACTGCCTCACATAGGTGATGGCCTGAAACCGGTGCAGCGGCGCATCATCTATGCGATGAGCGAATTGGGGCTGGCAGCGACCGCCAAATATAAGAAGTCAGCTCGTACCGTGGGCGATGTGCTGGGTAAATATCACCCACATGGGGATGGTGCCTGCTATGAAGCGATGGTGTTGATGGCTCAGCCCTTTACTTACCGTTACCCGCTGGTGGACGGTCAGGGAAACTGGGGCGCCCCGGATGACCCAAAATCCTTCGCTGCTATGCGTTACACTGAAGCGCGTCTGTCGCGCTTTTCGGAAGTGCTGCTCAGTGAACTGGGGCAGGGCACTGTAGATTGGGGCAGCAACTTTGATGGGACTCTTAAAGAGCCGATAGTGTTACCGGCGCGACTGCCACATATTCTGCTGAATGGTATTACCGGTATTGCGGTGGGGATGGCCACCGATATTCCGCCCCATAATGCTCGCGAACTGGCGTTGGCATGTATTGAATTGCTGGACAACCCCACTGCGGATCTGCCGCGTTTGATGGAGTTCGTTCCCGGCCCCGATTACCCAACTGAAGCGGAAATTATCACGCCGCCGGAAGAGATTGCCAAAATCTACGAATCCGGGCGTGGCAGCATCAAAGCGCGTGCGGTATATACCGTGGAAGATGGTGAAATCGTGGTAACTGCGTTGCCGCATCAATCCAGTTCTAGCAAAGTGCTGGAACAGATTGCCGCGCAGATGCAAGCCAAGAAACTGCCAATGGTGACCGATCTGCGTGATGAATCGGATCATGAGAACCCAGTGCGACTGGTCATTGTGCCGCGTTCTAACCGGGTGGACTGCGCACAATTGATGGCACATCTATTTGCCACTACCGATCTGGAAAAAGGCTATCGCATCAACATCAATGTATTGGGATTGGATGGTCGGCCACAGGTGAAAGGTCTGAAGCAACTGCTCAGCGAATGGCTCACTTTCCGCACCACCACGGTACGTCGGCGTCTGGAATTTCGTTTAGATAAGGTCTTGTCCAGACTGCATATTCTCGAAGCCTTGATGATTGCTTTCCTCAATATTGACGAAGTTATTGAAATTATTCGTTTTCATGAGGAACCTAAAGCAGAACTGATGCGCCGTTTCAATCTCAGTGACAAGCAGGCTGAAGCCATTCTGGAACTGAAACTGCGGCATTTGGCCAAGCTCGAAGAGATGAAAATTCGCGCTGAGCAGGATGAATTGGAAAAAGAACGGGAACAATTGCAACTGTTGCTGAGTTCCGAACGTCGCCTTAAGACTTTGATTAAGAAAGAGCTGCAGGCAGACGCAGAAACTTACGGTGACGATCGTCGTTCACCGTTGGTGGTGCGCGCAGAATCCAAGGCGTTGTCAGAACAGGAGCTGGTCCCGACTGAAGCCGTTACGGTCATTCTGTCGGAGAAAGGCTGGGTCCGTTGTGCCAAAGGCCACGATATTGATGCTGCAGGACTTTCCTATAAAGCGGGAGATAATTTCCTGTGTGCGGCCACCGGCCGTAGCAATCAGCAGGCAGTATTTATCGACGGTTCAGGACGAGCGTTTGCTACCGAAACGCATACACTGCCTTCTGCCCGTAGTCAGGGCGAGCCTATCACCACTCGCTTTAACTTAGTTCCAGGTGAGACTATGGAACATGTGTTGCTTGGCGACGATGACAACAAGTTCCTGCTGGCAAGTGATGCTGGCTATGGATTTGTATGTGAATTCAAGGAAATGGTCTCACGCAATAAAGCGGGCAAAGCCTTATTGAGTCTACCGGCCAATGCCAAGGTGTTAACTCCACGGCGCTTGGAAAGCGGGGTGGATTACGCCATTCTAGCGATCACTAATGAAGGGCGGATGTTGTTGTTCGCGGTTGATGCCTTACCGCAACTTGCCAAGGGCAAGGGGAACAAAATCATCGGCATTCCATCAGAGCGTGCGAAACTGCGTGAAGAGCTGTTGATGCACCTGTATCTGGTGCCGCAGGGCGCCAGTGTTACGTTGTGGGCCGGTAAACGTAAGTTAACCCTGAAAAGCAGTGACTTGGAATATTATCGTGGTGAACGTGGGCGCCGTGGTGCGAAATTGCCAAGAGGCTTGCAGCGGGTAGACAGTGTTGAGATCAATCAGGACGCGCCAGTGGCAGATACCAGTAGCGATGTCCCGTTAGATAATGACTGAAGCGTAATGAAAAAGCCGCATTCTCTGCGGCTTTTTCATTATTAAGAATTGACGTCAAGCGACTTCGTAGTAGTTAGGTTCCAGCTCCAGTTGCTGCTGGATGATCTGCATTGCCATACGGCTACACTTACCGCACTGATCACCAACACCTAAACGCTGGCGAACTTCTTTAAGACTGGTATCTCCCTGGCTGACAGCCTGTCTTATCTGAGTATCCGTAATGGCGTGGCACAGACAAACATACATAACTGCTAGACTCCAGAACACTTGAAATGGGAATTGTTATTATTATAAATAAAAATAGTTCTCAATAACAATAGTGTTTGATGGTTTTTCTGGGGGGATCACATGTTGTTTTTTAATCAATAAAAAATTCAAAAGGTTACATTTCTTGAGGGCGTCAAAACCTAATGATTAGGTGCGATATATTCGATAGCGTCAGTAACCACGGCTGAAATCCACTAGATACTTCAGCGAATGGTGTTGTCGCCAGCGTTGGTAGTTATCAGCAAAAATCTCTACCACTTGTGTCGGGAAGCTCGGTGCTGATATGTGTGGTGTGATGAATGCATTAGTCTGCTGCCATAAGCGATGGTTGGCAGGCAAGGGCTCTTGTGGAAACACATCCAGGATGGCGGTGATATCGGGCCGGCTGAGCAACAATTCACTCAGTGCTTCTAAGTCAATAGCGTTGCCTCTACCGACGTTGAACAGTAACGCTCTTTGTTTCAGACAGTTAAGACGTTCTCTATTGAGTATCTCTGTGGTTGCAGCTGATGCTGGCAAGGTATTGACGACCACATCGGCTGCCGCCAACGCTAGCGTTAGCTGGCTTTCAGTAATGATTTGCGCAAACGGCATTATTGATTTTCCGCTGCGATTGAGCCCGATGGTCTTCATGCCAAAATGTTGCGCGGTAGTGGCAATATGACAACCGATAGAACCTGTACCTAACAGCAACATCTGTTTTCCCTGTAGGCTGTTGTATTCGCCGGGAGACCACAACGCTTGTTGCTGCTGTTGTCGATACCGCTGCTGTTGACGACAGTGTGCTAACAGATAACCAAAAACGTATTCACTCATCAACGGACCAAAAATCCCCTTGATATTGGTAAGTTGATAATCTTGACGACTCTTGGGCGTGAGCAATTTGTCCACCCCAGCAAAAGTCGATTGCAACCACTGCAGTTTAGCGGCGAGAGGCAATAATGGCGCTGCCAGCGCAGGTTCGGCTAACCAGATATCAGCTTCGCGAATAGCCGTAGGTGAATCATCCAGTAATGTCAGTTCTGGTAATGCCAGTTGTTGCAGTAGTGTCTGGTAGTGTTGATTTTCACGGGTAAGCAGTAGCAACTTGTGAACCATTTCAGATACCTATATGCTGGCAGTCATCTACGACCAGTGCTTGTTATAAAATGCATTATCTTGTTGAATATTTAACCAAATTTGGCGCTATGCTGCATCCTTGGCTGAGTGAAATTGCTACTGCTATGGTTGCATGCATCGTGCTGGTGTTTGGTGCCGATGTAAACCGCTGGTTGCGGCGCCAGTTGGGCGCACGCAACTTCGTTGTGCGCACGCTGATTTTCATTGTGTTGAACGCATTTGGTTACGGCATGTTAATCGTGGTTGTCAGCCCTTGGCTTGCCAGACAGTTGGCGCATATGTCAGCCATGTGGATGTTATTACTGGTTGTCGCTACCTTCATTGTTGTAGGTAGCTGGGCGCAGCGCAATAATCAAAGCTGAGTTTACTCAAACCAATCGCTGTAATTCTCCGCGCCAGTCTCCCCAAGGACTTGCTTGGCTTTATCTGGCAAATTACTGAAAATGCCGTCGACGCCGAGTTGCTGGAGGGCACGAATATCGTCAGCATCATCAACGGTATAGACATTTACTTTCAGACCACGGCGATGGGCATCGGCAACCAACTGATGGCTGATAAAGTTGATATCCACATGCAGTGCTACAGCGTCTAAGGCACTGGCGCAGGCCGCCAGATCTTCAGGAATACTGGCCAGCAATGGTGCAACATGTGCCTCTGGATACTGTAACTTTACCTGGCGTAGGTAAGGGTGGTTGAAGGAGGAAATCAATAGTTGTTCAGGACGGTATCCGAGCGCGTTAAGGTACTCTGGATATTGCACTAGAAATGGCGCCACGCAGCCGATCCCTTTCAATTCGATGTTGACCAGTAAGCGGCCATTCAACGCTTGTAGCACTTGCTTAAGTGTCGGGATCGGTTCACCGCCCACCCGTAATTCGGCGATCTCTTGCAGTGTTTTACGGTGGATTAGGCCACTGCCAGTACTTTTGTGAGCCAACTGCCGGTCATGAAACACCAACAACTCACCTTCCACATTATGTACATCAAGCTCGACGGCATCAGCACCTAGCTCTGCAGCTAACATCATCGCCTTGAGGGTGTTTTCTGGCGCATAGCCGCTGGCACCTCGATGTGCAAAAACCAACATAATCAGCCTCTCACAACCACATCAGCCTTTCATTGCGATGGCGATATCCGACATCGTAAACATCTGTTCAGATCTCGGTGCTGTCAGCAATCTTGGCAAAAGCAGCACCCATACGGGTCACTGCTTCCGCTTCAACGCCCTCAGCAAATTCCGCCAGTGCATCTTTAGCAAACAGCAATACTACTGTGCTACCGAGCTTAAAACGCCCCATCTCTTCACCTTTGCGCAGGGTGATGGCGTTGTCTCCTTGGGTATCATAATCCCAGGTGAATACCTTATCTCCGGTTGGTGGCGTTACTGTCCCCGCCCAGACGGTTTCAATACTGGCAACAATCGTTGCGCCTACCAATACCATCGCCATCGGGCCGATGCTGGTTTCAAAAATTGCCACTACCCGTTCATTACGGGCAAATAGTCCTGGGACATGGCGGGCGGTCAACGGATTGACTGAAAATAGTTCGCCGGGAACATAGATCATTTTTGACAGCACGCCATCTATTGGCATGTGAATACGATGATAGTCCTTAGGGGCTAGGTAGATAGTGGCGAAGTCACCACCATCAAAACGTGCCGCGAGCGCTTCTTCACCGCCCAGCAGCGCCAACGCGCTATAGTCATGACCTTTGGCCTGAATAATCCTGCCATTCACAATGGCGCCACATTGGCTGACGGTACCGTCGACTGGATGGGCCAGATACAGCGGGTCATTGCACAATGGACGGACTCCCGCTTTTAGCGCTCTGGTAAAGAATGCGTTGAAACTACGGTAATCTGCAGCCTCTGGGAGCTGCGCTTCGGCCATATTGATGCCGTAATGTTTAATAAACCAGCGAATGGCGTTAGTTGTCAACGCGCCAGCTTCCGCGGCAGCCAATTTGCCAACCACTCTAGAAAGCAGATGTTTGGGCAACAAGTATTGCAGTGCAATCTTCAGTTTGTCCAAGGTAGAGTTCCTTCTTTACGATGTTTAAAAATCATCCACACCAGCGCGGAACTGACGTGCATGACGTTGTTCATCGAGACTGGCAATAATGCGGTGGTAGTTGTTAAAGCGATCCTGGGCAATTTTGCCTTGCTCGACTGCTTCTCGCAATCGGCAACCGGGGTCGTCCAGATGTTTGCAATCACGGAATTTGCAGCCGCCCAGATAATCACGAAATTCTACAAAGCACCAGCTAACACGCTCGGCGCTGAGATGCCACAGGGCAAATTCTCGTACACCGGGAGAATCAATCAGATCGCCACCTGATGGCAGGTGCAATAGTTTTGATGTTGTCGTGGTATGTTGGCCCAGCCCAGAGTTGTCTGATATATCACCAATAAGCAGTTTGGCATTGGGTAACACGGCATTGATCAGCGACGATTTCCCTACACCTGACTGGCCGGTAAAGATGCTGACCTTGTCATCCAACAAGGCTTTTAACTCTTCAATGCCAGCGCCAGTGCGGCCACTGGCTTCATACACTTGGTAACCAATAGCGCGATACTGCTCTAACGCTTTATCAATTACGGGAGCCTGTTCTTCTGTCAGTAAGTCAATTTTGTTGAGCACTATCACCGGGGGAATACCACAGTCTTCAGCGGCCACTAGGTAACGGTCAATGATCTGGCTGGAAAATGCTGGGACCACGGAGGAAACAATCAGGATCTGATCAATATTGGCCGCCACTACTTTCACACCGTCATAAAGGTCAGGGCGGGTAAGGCTGGAGTGGCGCTCATGCACGGCTTCCACGATCCCTGGAATTGTGTGATTAGCATCAATCGCTTGGCGAAAAACCACTTTATCACCACACACCAAACTGCCTATGGTACGGCGCAGGTTACAGCGTACTAGCTCACCGGTGTCTGTTTCCACATCAGCATGTTGGCCAAAGCGCGATATCACTGTGCCTTCCTGTTCTGGCCCCAGCAGATTATCCTGTAATTCAGTGGCTGTAGTCTCAGTGCTACTACCGCGTTGCAAGCGTTTTTCATGGTTTGCTTTCATGCGGCGCAACTGGCCATGGGTCAGCTTCTTTTTGCTCACGGATACCTTGGTTTGTTGACTGGCTTAAAAAAGCAGTATGATACACGGTCTTGAATAAAAAAGCCTGAATATGGCAGCAGAGAGAAGGGCGCACTATGGCAGCCGATGCAGAAAACCTGATTTGGATAGACCTGGAAATGACCGGACTGGAGCCGGAAACTGACCGCATAATTGAAATTGCCACCTTGGTGACAGACAAACAGCTCAATATTGTTGGCGAAGGCCCGGTAATTGCCATCCACCAGAGTGATGCAGTATTGGCGGCCATGGATGACTGGAATCAGCAACATCATGGCGAATCTGGCTTGATCGCCAGGGTGCAGGCCAGCCACTACAGTGAACAGGATGCCATTCGTGAAACGATTGCATTTTTGCAGCAGTATGTGCCGCAAGGTGTGTCTCCCATGTGTGGCAACAGCATCGGTCAGGATCGGCGTTTTTTGAACAAATACATGCCTGAGCTGGAAAATTATTTCCACTATCGCAATATTGATGTCAGTACCATCAAAGAGCTGGTGCGGCGCTGGCAGCCAGAAATTATGAAAGATTTCAAAAAGCAAAATACCCACCAAGCCTTACAGGATATTCAGGAATCTATTGCGGAACTGAAGTTTTACCGGGAGCGGGTATTTAAAATTTGAGCGTTTGACAGATAATTGTCATCAGGGGGGTTGCAGGGGGTAGAAATTTGCCTATAATGCGGCCTCACCTTCCTGCTGGTTCTCAACACTGGTAGGAATGCGGTGCGACATTAGCTCAGTTGGTAGAGCGATACCTTGCCAAGGTATAGGTCACCGGTTCGAACCCGGTATGTCGCTCCAACTCCCGAATAGTGTTACTGTTTTTGACAGTAGATGCGACATTAGCTCAGTTGGTAGAGCGATACCTTGCCAAGGTATAGGTCACCGGTTCGAACCCGGTATGTCGCTCCAAGTTCGGGTGTTTTTCTCTTTGCGACATTAGCTCAGTTGGTAGAGCGATACCTTGCCAAGGTATAGGTCACCGGTTCGAACCCGGTATGTCGCTCCAATCTTCCCTTTCAGCCCTATTTAGCTAGCCATAGCAGCGGCAATCAAAATTGCTTATTTGCTGTATACATTGGCTTTTCTTTTTTAAAGCAGATTATACTGGCGCGGAATAACTGTTGCTGTGTTCAGGATTGACGAGACGGATTTCGTGATCCATCGCAGGTTTGTTGCATGATCACTAATATAAGGTTGGCCGTTACCTGCAAATTATGACGGCAGTCATGTATTCAACAGGCGTTTGCTTTCATAATGAACACAGTTCGAATCAACCTCAGCAAATCGCTACCAAAATGGAGGGTGCCGGATGCGTATCCAACAACTGCGTGAACTTCTGGATTATATCGCTGAATGTCGTCTTGATATGGCCAAGATGTATCACAGATTACATAATCAGGCTGATTCTTCCCGGGCAAAACTGGTGCTGGAATATTTTGAAAAACACCAGAAAGATGTCGCCCAGCATCTGGAAGACTATATCGACGCGGCACCGTCAAAGATCCTTGATGCTTGGTATAAAGACTTTGTGTTTGAAGATTTTAAAAAGCGTTGTCAGGATGTGATGTTACCAGCGAACATGAGTGAAGATGATGTACTTGAATTGCATCTCGAACTCGACAATGCTTTGATTGCATTGCTGGAAAAAACCGCAGCCTCCTCCTCTTCAGCGGAAGTAAAAAGTGCGCTGGAAGACCTCGTGCGGGTGGAAAAAATTCACCAGCATCGTCTGGTTCACAGCACTATCAGAATGGAAGACATTTAAGTTTTAATGCTTACGGTTGATAAATAGCACTTTTATTGCGCCCGGTTTTCACCGGGCTTTTTTATGGCAATAGTATGATCTTCTGATATAGGTCATAAACCGCTGGTGACAGGGTTGTTAGTCTGCCTAACGTAAGATCAGCAATACGCTGACAGAACTTATATCTCGGCAGTACAGAAAGTTCCGGAGAACAGCTATGGCACAGGACTTGTCACACTTACCTTCTCGTTTGTATACCGCCGCCGCGGTCAGACAGGCTGAACTTGCCTGGGTTGCGGCTGACGAAGGGCCTCTTTATCAACTGGTGGAACGCGCTGGTAAAGCGGCATTCGAGCTGCTCAAACAACATCTCAAATTACCTCAGAAAGTCTTGGTCATTGCCGGACAAGGCAATAATGGCGCCGATGCCTTGGTATGTATGCGCCATTTACTGCAGGCCGGGGTTGAGGCATCGTTGCTGCTGCATCCTGCCCGCATGCCCACCGCCGAATGGCAGCAGGCCTGGCAACAGTTGCAGGCGTTCCAGTTTGCACAGATAACTGCTGATGAATGGCCTGAAGCCGACATTATTGTCGATGGGTTGCTGGGAACCGGTGTGCGTGGCGAATTGCGACCACAGGTGGCGGCATTGATTGAACGTATTAATCACAGCCAAGCCTTGGTTTTCAGTCTGGATTTACCTTCAGGTATTGTGGCAGATACTGGCGCCGCCACCGGTGCTGCCGTTATGGCGGATATCACTCTGATTATGGGGGCGGTCAAACAGGGGCTGCTTACCGGTCGAGCCCGTCATTGTTGCGGTGAGCTGTCATTCGCCGATATTGGTCTGACACCTTATTTGCCCGAATCCAATGTATTACGGGTGGATCGGCATTTCTTGTCTGCCTGTTTTAAGGCGCGACCACGTGATAGTCACAAGGGAAAGTCAGGTAAGGTGACGGTTATCGGCGGTGACCACGGCATGGCAGGTGCTATCCGACTCGCCGGTGAGGCCTGTCTGCGTGCCGGTGCTGGTCTTGTCACCGTCATCAGCCGTCCTGAACATCAGTTGACCATCAACGATGGTCGCCCGGAACTGATGTTTCGCAGTTGTGAGCTGGTGGATATGGAAGTGTATCAGCGACTCGGCTGGGCTGATGTCTTAGTGTTGGGACCGGGCCTTGGTCGTCAAGACTGGGGTTATAACCTCTTTAAGGCGGCGGGATTGACGGATAAACGAGCGGTTGTCGACGCTGATGCCCTGAATATGCTCAGTAGTGAACCAGAACAACAAACCAAGTGGGTGTTAACGCCTCACCCCGGAGAAGCCGCCCGATTGCTCGGTTGCGATGGACAAACTGTCGAGACCGATCGCTTTGCTGCGGTGCGTGCATTGCAACAGAAATATGGTGGTACGGTACTGTTAAAAGGTGCGGGCACACTGATCTGCGATGGTGAAATGCTGTATGTTGCACCGGTTGGCAATCCAGGCCTTGCCAGCGGTGGGTGTGGTGATGTGTTATCTGGTATAATCGGCGCGCTGATGGCGCAAGGGTTAGATAACTGCCGAGCAACAGTTGCCGCAGTCGTAGTGCATGGTGAGGCGGCAGACCTCGCAGCGCGCGACGGTGAACGTGGGATGCTTGCCAGTGATCTGATGCCTTGGATCCGTCGTCTAGTGAATACGGAATAACACGGGCCAGAAGGCCCTGAGCTTGGATCCCTGAGAAAATGACAAGTCTGCAATCATTAATTTTGCATCTTAAGGATGAACAACAAACCGTGGCTTTAGGTCAACGCTTTGCTGGCTTATTGGCTCCGCCGTTGGTGATTTATCTTACCGGTGAACTTGGGGCGGGAAAGACCACTTTCAGTCGTGGACTGATCCAGGGACTCGGTCACCAGGGGAACGTGAAAAGCCCAACCTATACGTTGGTAGAACCTTATGAGCTCGAACCGCTGGACGTTTACCATTTTGATCTGTATCGGCTAAGTTCCGCCGAAGAGTTGGAGTACATGGGGATCCGTGATTACTTCAACAACCGCAGCGTGTGCATTGTTGAATGGCCAGAACGCGGTGACGGCTGTTTACCACCAGCGGATATACAGCTGCATATTAAGTATGTTAATACTGAGCGAGAAGTTGTCATCAGCGCCTGCTCGGATTCCGGAAGGATGCTATTAGAAAAATTACAGAACGATGCCTAGAACTAATAACATCTTATTAAAATATATAGTTTTTTTTCTATTTTTTACGGTGGTTTTTCCTGCCGAGGCGGCCAATACACTCAACAGTGTACGGATCTGGGCAGCACCGGATTCTACACGGGTAGTGTTCGACCTTGCGACAAAGCCTCAGTACGACTCTTTTACCCTAAAAAATCCTGAACGCCTGGTGATTGACCTGAGCGATACCCGTGGTGCCAAGTCAGTCCTTGAAAAACTCAGCCATAACAGCAAGCTGGTTAAACGTATACGCTTCAGTTCACCACCGGCAAAGGGCACGTTGCGCTTGGTGGTTGACCTCAACCAACCAGCGAAAGCCAATATGTTTTCATTGCCGCCCACCGGCCCTTATGGTGATCGACTGGTAGTGGACTTTGAACTCGGTGGCACCAGCAGCATCGCCCGCGAAGTGGATAATCGCGCAGCGGACGACCGTGATGTGGTGATTGCTGTTGATGCGGGGCATGGCGGTGATGATCCAGGTTCTATTGGCCCTTCGGGTACTTACGAAAAAATGGTCGCGTTGCAGATTGCCAATCGAGTGGCGGCTAAACTGAACACAGTTCCAGGAATTAAGGCGGTTCGCATCCGCGCCGGAGACTATTTTGTTGAACTCAATCGGCGCTCTGAGTTGGCTCGTGAAGCTAAAGCCGATCTGCTAGTGTCGATTCATGCCGACGCATTTACCTCACCGCAACCCCGAGGCTCATCGGTGTGGGTATTGTCCAATCGTCGCGCCAACAGTGAAATGGGACGATTACTGGAACAAAGTGAAAAGGTGTCCGATCTGCTCGGCGGCGTGGGTGAAATTGTTCAAAACACCGATAATGAACAGTATTTGATGCGGACGTTGATCGACATGTCAATGGATAATTCCCGCTCAACAGGCTATCGGGTTGCCAGCAATATTCTCAGTGATCTTGGCAAAGTGACGCGTTTACATAAGAAAAATCCAGAGTATGCCAGCCTAGCGGTGCTGAAGGCACCAGACATCCCCTCTTTGCTGGTGGAAACCGGTTTTATTTCTAATCCGTCAGAAGAAAAACTGCTGAAAAGCCCAACACATCAGGAACAACTGGCCACTGCAATCGCGCAGGGGATCCGCCAGTATTTTGAGAGCTATCCACCGGAAGGCACCTTGTTGGCTAAACGCGGCAACATCAAACATAAGGTTGCCAGCGGTGAGTCATTATCCATTATTGCGCAGCGCTATCAGGTGTCTGTGGCCGCGATTAAAAAGGCCAATAATCTGAAATCAGACGTCGTGC
Source organism: Shewanella fodinae (assembly GCF_014651955.1). Lineage (GTDB taxonomy): Bacteria > Pseudomonadota > Gammaproteobacteria > Enterobacterales > Shewanellaceae > Shewanella > Shewanella fodinae. Next base: position 32,763 of record NZ_BMXW01000012.1, read on the forward strand.
GTATCGGTCAGCAGCTGATCATTCCTAGAGCCTGAGGTTGACATGGCTATTCAGATATTGCCGCCGCAACTGGCTAACCAGATTGCTGCCGGTGAAGTGGTAGAACGTCCGGCGTCAGTCGTTAAAGAGCTGGTTGAGAACTGTCTTGATGCGGGCGCAACCCGCATCGATATCGACATTGAAAAAGGTGGGGCCAAGCTGATCCGTATTCAGGATAATGGCAGTGGCATCGAACAAAATGATTTGCCGCTGGCGTTGTCGCGGCACGCCACCTCAAAGCTACATACCTTAGATGATTTGGAAGCGATTCTTAGCTTTGGTTTTCGTGGGGAAGCCTTGGCAAGTATCAGTTCAGTTTCTCGTTTGACGCTGACATCCCGCACCTCTGCACAGTCCGAGGCCTGGATGGCATACGCCGAAGGTTCAGAAATGGCGGTGAAGCTGCAACCTGCGGCACATCCCGTGGGGACGACCATTGAAGTGGCCGATCTGTTTTTCAATACTCCGGCGCGTCGGCGTTTTCTCAAAAGTGATAAGACTGAATTTGCCCATATTGATGAATGGTTGAAACGCATGGCGTTGGTGCGCCCGGATATTCAGCTAACACTCAAGCACAACGGCAAGCAGGTACGGCATTATCGGCCCGCCAATACTGACAACCAGTTCTTACAACGCTTAACACAGGTCACTGGCCGCAGTTTTGCCGAGCAAGCCGTAAAAATTGAATGCCAGCATGATGATCTGTCTCTGAGCGGTTATCTGCAATCACCACAACAACGAGAATTACAGGACACCCATTACTTTTATGTCAATGGCCGACTCGTGCGTGACCGACTGGTCAATCATGCGGTGCGGCAGGCGTTTGCAGATCTTGATGAAATCGAGCAGCCAGGTTATGTGTTGATGTTGCAGTTAGACCCTCATCAAGTGGATGTGAATGTGCATCCGGCTAAGCACGAAGTCCGCTTTCATCAGGCGCGATACGTACATGATTTTATTCTGCAGGCATTAACGTCGGCATTGGAACAATCGGCAACATTGTTGCCGACAGCCCCATTTCCCATTAAGCCGCAATTAAGCGAGTATCCGTATAGTGAGCCGCCGCGGTCATTTGCTTCGCAACCTGCTGATGACCGGAGTTTTGCTCCTCAACGGGAAACAAGTTCCACAGCGACATATAGCGGTGGCGGAAGGACTTCCACGGCACCTACAACGCCATCTAAAGCCGTTCTGCACAGCTACGGGGCGTTGCTCAGTACTCCTGGACACGTCAATGAAACAAGCGATGTTGTGCCCACAATGCCGCCGCTGCTGGATGGTGAATTCTGGGTACTGACTGACGCTGACAAACTGCTGTTGTTACCGATAAAACCTGTGGCGCAGCAACTCAAATATCAGCAGATTGCCGATAAGCTGCCTCAGGGATTACCTGCGCAGCCGCTGTTGATGCCCGTGGCACTGGATCTTGTCGAAGAATGGAAGTCTGTGCTTGAGGAACAGCAAGTGTTACTGAATCGCTTGGGGTTAGAACTCAATATTCGTTATCAGCAGTTGATAATCAAAAAAGTACCCCCATATCTCAGAGACACGCAGCTTGCGGAACTGGTGCCGGAACTGTTGCAGTGGTTGCTACAAGGCGTTCCGGCAGATAGCGAATTGGCGCAATGGCTAGCGCAAAAGAGTACGCAAGGCTTTGTCTCAGCCCCAACCGTTTGGCAGATGCTCAGCGTGTTGGACGACACGGCTAAGGCGCGGATTTTTAAATTGGCCCAGGTATTGCCTTGGCGTAAATGGTTGGAACTGTAGTGTGACTGAGGCATTACCCAGAGTTATTACCCTGATGGGGCCGACAGCCTCCGGAAAAACAGCACTGGCGTTAGCGCTAGCGGAGCACCACAACTGTGAAATCATTTCCGTCGATTCGGCACTGATTTACCGGCAGATGGACATAGGTACCGCTAAGCCCTCGGCGGCAGAGTTACAACGGGCTCCGCACCGTTTGATTGATATTCTGGACCCGTTGCAAAGTTATTCCGCAGCGGATTTTCGCGCAGATTGTCTGCGGGAGATTGAAGCGGTGCTGGCACAAGGGAAAACACCACTGTTGGTGGGCGGCACCATGATGTATTTCAAGGCATTGCTGGACGGATTATCGCCATTGCCTAGTGCTGACGAAAACGTCCGGGCGGAGATAGCGGCAGAAGTTGCCAGCAACGGCTGGTTGGCACTGCATGAACAACTCGCTCAGATCGATCCGAATGCCGCCGCACGGATCCATCCTAACGATCCGCAGCGCTTGTCGCGGGCCATAGAGGTCTATCGCATCAGTGGCAAGACGTTGACCGAACTAACGCAGACGAAAGGTAATGCGTTGCCTTATGACGTGGTGCAATTTGCAGTGGCTCCAGCGCAGCGTGCACAGCTCCACCAAAGTATTGCGTTGCGGTTTGAACAGATGTTGGCTGCCGGTTTTATCGATGAGGTAGCCAATTTAAAAGCTCGGGGTGATCTGCATCTGGATTTGCCTTCGATGCGATGTGTCGGATATCGCCAATGTTGGCAGTATCTTGATGGCGATTATGACTACACTGCTATGACAGAAAAAGCCATAGCCGCCACTAGGCAATTGGCTAAGCGTCAATTAACATGGTTACGGGGATGGCCTGGACTGAATTGGCTCGAGAGCGGTGCAGCAGGAAATTTAGTTACACTTATACATCAATGCCGCTAGCTTAATGGTCCTTGCTGTATAATACTAAAACTAAATAAGAAAGTGTCACTGTTGGATTAATACATATAAAGCAAAAAGGAAATAAAAATGGCTAAGGGGCAATCTTTACAAGACCCATTTTTGAATGCGTTACGCCGTGAACGTGTTCCGGTTTCAATCTATCTGGTTAACGGCATTAAGTTGCAGGGGCAGGTAGAGTCTTTTGATCAGTTTGTGATTCTGCTGAAAAACACTGTAAGTCAGATGGTATACAAGCACGCGATTTCAACAGTGGTACCTTCCCGTCCATTCAATATGGGAAGTGGTCATCAAGGCGCGCAAGCCGCTGGTTATACGGCCGGTGATGACAGCAGCAGTGAGCAGTAATAGCGAGGGGTTACTTCTTGTTTGAACGCTATGAAGCGGGGGAAACTGCCGTTCTGGTGCACATTGAATTTACCGATGAAGATAGTCGGGAAGATTTACTGGAACTGCAGTTACTGGTGGAGTCTGCCGGCGCTCGGTCGGTTGGGGTAATCACTGGTAGCAGGAAGGCACCTGATCGCAAGTATTTTGTCGGGACCGGTAAGGCCGAAGAATTAGCCACAATGGTAGCGGCGACAGAGGCTAATGTGGTGATTTTTAACCACGCGTTGAGTCCTGCTCAAGAGCGCAACTTGGAAATGTTGTGCCAGTGCCGGGTGTTGGATCGTACCACGCTGATCCTCGATATTTTTGCCCAACGCGCCCGTACCCACGAAGGTAAGTTGCAGGTGGAGCTAGCGCAATTGCGCCACATGTCAACGCGCCTAGTTCGGGGCTGGACTCACCTTGAACGACAAAAAGGTGGTATTGGTCTGCGTGGCCCCGGTGAAACACAGTTGGAAACTGACCGTCGTTTATTGCGCGGTCGCATCAAGTATATCAATCGCCGCTTGGAGAAAGTGGACAAGCAGCGCGAACAGAGCCGTCGAGCTCGTCAGCGCAGCGATCTTGCCACAGTTTCTCTGGTGGGCTACACCAATGCGGGTAAATCTACGCTTTTCAATACGTTAACTGAATCCACTGTCTATGCAGCGGATCAGTTGTTTGCAACGTTGGATCCAACATTACGTAAACTGGATCTGCAACATGGTGCAGTATTTTTGGCGGACACCGTGGGGTTTATCCGTCATCTGCCTCATGAATTGGTCGCGGCATTTAAAGCGACATTGCAGGAAACTCGTCAGGCAGACTTGTTGCTGCACGTAGTGGATTGTGCCGATGGCAATATGGATGACAATTTTGCACAAGTACAGGAAGTGCTGCGTGAAATTGATGCTGGTGAAATACCGCAGCTAGTTGTTTTCAATAAGATTGATTTGCTTGATGAGGTGGAACCTAAGATAGATATCGACGCTGATGGACATCCTTCTCGAGTATGGATTTCAGCGCAAAAAGGCTTGGGACTGGATCTGTTGAAGCAGGCGATTGAGCAGATCACCGGCAGCACAATTGTCAGTGTGACGCTAAAAATCCCAGCCGCGAAAGGCCATTATCTTGGCCAGTTTTATAACCTGGACGCGATACAGCAGAAAGCGTATGACGACTTGGGGAACTGTATTCTGTCCGTGCGTTTGCCTGAAGCGGATTGGCAGCGGCTTATCAAACAGAGTGAAGGCGAGATTATGCGTCTGGTCTACATTCCTGAAGAAGATAATGCAGTCTGTTAATATTCTCTTTAATTCATCCTTTAACGGAGTATTAAATGGCTTGGAATGAGCCCGGTAACAAGGGTAATGATCCTTGGGGAAATAAGGGCGGCAATGACAAAGGACCGCCAGATATGGACGAAGTGTTCCGCAATCTGTCCAAACGATTTGGTGGCAAAGGAGGCGGATCAGGTTTTAGCATCGGCGCAGTAGTGATTGTGCTGGCGATTGCTGTGGCTGTATGGGCCTTTTCTGGTTTTTACACCATCAAGGAAGCTGAGCGTGGCGTGGTGTTACGTTTTGGCCAGCATGTTGGGGACGTTGGTGCCGGTTTGCACTGGAAAGCGACATTCATCGACAGCGTCACACCTGTGGATATTTCATCTGTTCGCTCATTGCCGGCCTCTGGCAGCATGTTGACCGGTGATGAAAACGTCGTGCAGGTGGAACTGGATGTGCAGTATAAGGTGACTAATGCCTACCAGTTCTTGTTCAGTGCAGTGGATCCGCGTTCTAGCCTCAGCGAAGCGACAGACAGCGCTCTGCGTTACGTGGTGGGTCACTCCAATATGGATGATATCCTGACCACAGGCCGGGCACAGATCCGTGATGACACCTGGGCGGAAATTGAACGGATAGTCAAACCTTATAATTTAGGGTTGACCATCGTCGATGTGAACTTCCTGCCAGCACGACCACCGGAAGAAGTAAAAGAAGCTTTCGATGATGCCATCGCTGCACAGGAAGATGAGCAGACCTATATTCGTCAAGCCGAAGCTTATGAACGAGAAATTGAGCCTAAAGCGCGTGGTCAGGTACAACGTATCAGTGAAGATGCTCGTGCTTATAAAGAGCAGGTTGTCCAAGATGCTGAAGGTGCGGTTGCTCGTTTTGAAAAGTTATTACCTGAATATAAACAGGCGCCAGAGGTGACTCGCAACCGTTTGTATTTGGATGCTATGCAGGATGTCTATAGCCATACCAGCAAGGTGTTAGTCGATACGAAAAGCAACGGCAACCTGTTGTATCTGCCGCTGGATAAATTGTTATCAGGACAGCACACAGCGACTCCATCGCCAACATCGGCCGCGACCGATAGTCATGGCGGCGATCCTGTCACTAATTTCGGCATGAAGTCTCGTAACGCTGGAGACAGCGATACCAGTATTTCTGGACGGCTTCCCCGTGAAGATCGTACTCGCCAGGGGAGGGAATAATCCATGAACAGAATTTTATTGGTAGTTGCTGTTTTCTGTGTTGGGATTGTGCTGTCTTCGCTGATGGTGGTGAACGAAGGCGAACGGGCAATTGTGGCGCGCTTCGGTGAAGTGGTGAAAGACAATGTTGATGGTAAGATGGTGACCCGGGTATACACCCCAGGGTTACACTTCAAGATCCCATTGATCGATAAAATCCGCTATCTGGATGCTCGTATCCAGACGTTGGATGGTGCCGCAGATCGTTTCGTTACTTCCGAGAAGAAAGACCTGATGGTGGACTCTTACGTGAAGTGGCGTATCAAAGATTTTGAAATGTACTATCTGGCCACTAATGGCGGTATTAAAGCTAATGCCGAAGCGTTATTACAACGTAAGATCAACAGTGATTTGCGTACTGAGTTTGGTAAACGCACCATTAAGGAAATTGTGTCTGGGGTCAGTGAAGATGCTAGTCGCCAGGGAGAAGGTAGTACCCGTGATGAACTGCAGCGCCGAGCCTTGGAAAATGCGGCGAAAAGTGCATCTGACCTTGGGATTGAAGTGGTTGATGTGAGGGTTAAGCAGATCAACTTGCCCGCTAACGTCAGTAACAGCATTTACCAACGTATGCGAGCTGAACGTCAAGCAGTGGCCAAGGAACACCGTGCTAGAGGTAAGGAAGAGGCGGAAAAAATCCGAGCGCGTACTGATGCTAACGTCGTGGTTACCTTGTCAAATGCTAGACGCCAAGGGCAGGTCATGCGAGGCGAGGGCGATGCCATTGCGGCTAAGATCTACGCGGATGCCTACAAAAAAGATCCGGAATTCTATCGCTTCCTGCGTAGCTTGGACGCCTACCGTGCCAGCTTCAATGGCAAATCTGACGTGATGGTGTTAGCCCCCGACAGTGATTTCTTCAAATACATGAAGAAAGAAGATAATAATTAATCGATTATTAAAACGCTGTTGTTGAATGAAGCCCGGTAAGTACCGGGCTTCTTTATTTATCACTTAGCCAATAACCGAGACCTTCAGTACCACCTCAACTGCGGCGGGGCAGCAATGGTTCGTTACCTTTTGTGTAATTATCATGATTTGCATCTGATTTTTTTTTATAATGCGCCGCAGGTCATCTGTCTGTATGGTAGTCGGGCATTAACAGCTTAAGAAAAATAACTGAATGCCAAGAAGTTTTGGAGATAATGGATGAGTGATGCAGCAACTGATAACGGTCGACGCCGCTTTTTGGCGATTACAACAGCGGCCGTTGGTGGTGCAGGGGTAGCAGCGGCATCGATTCCGTTTATCAAGTCATGGAACCCAACCTTGCGGGTGAAGGCGGCAGGATTGCCGGTTGAGGTCAATATCAGCAAGCTGGAGCCAGGGCAGATGATCCGTGTCGAATGGCGGGGCAAGCCCATTTGGGTGGTGCGCCGCACACAGGAGATGCTGCAAGACTTGGGGCTTCACAATGACAAACTGCGCGATCCACTGTCACTTGAGCCTCAACAACCGGCTTATGCCACCAATACGACTCGTTCGATAAAGCCAGACGTTTTTATTGCGGTTGGTATCTGTACTCATCTGGGCTGCTCTCCTGTTTATCAGCGTGATGGTTTTTCAGGGCAAATGGAAGGCATTGCCGCGGGATTTCTTTGTCCCTGCCATGGGTCAGGATTTGATATGGCGGGAAGGGTATTTCAAGGGCAACCGGCGCCACTTAACCTGGTGATACCGCCACATCGTTATCTGGACGATGAACGGGTAATCATCGGCGTGGATGAGGAAATTGGCTGATGAGTAGATTGTTACAGTGGCTCGATGAACGCTTACCGGTAACTGCTACCTATAAACGGCATGTGGGTCAGTATCCCGCACCTAAAAATTTTAATTTCTGGTACCTTTTCGGGGCATTATCGTTGTTGGTGCTGGTGAATCAGTTGCTCACTGGGATCTGGTTGACCATGAGCTATGTTCCCACCGTAGAAGGCGCATTTGCTTCCATTGAATACATTATGCGAGATGTGCAATATGGCTGGTTGCTGCGCTATATGCACTCTACCGGTGCGTCGGCGTTTTTTTTCGTTATTTATCTGCACATGTTCCGTAGCTTACTCTATGGCTCTTACCAGAAACCACGCGAATTGTTGTGGGTCTTTGGTATGGTGATCTTTCTGGTGTTGATGACAGAAGCTTTTATGGGCTATCTGTTGCCGTGGGGTCAGATGTCATACTGGGGGGCGCAGGTCATCATTTCATTGTTTGGTGCCATTCCGGTTATTGGTGATGATTTGGCGCTGTGGGTAAGAGGGGATTATGTGGTTTCCGGCGCCACCCTCAATCGTTTTTTTGCGTTACATGCCATTGCCTTGCCATTGATCTTGGTCGTGCTGGTATTCTTACATCTTATTGCACTCCATGAAGTTGGTTCGAATAATCCCGACGGCATAGAGATTAAAAAGTATAAGGATGAAGATGGTTGGCCACTGGATGGTATTCCGTTTCATCCCTATTACACCGTTAAGGATTTAGTGGGAATTGCCGGTTTTCTGTTGGTGTTCTGCTATCTGATTTTTTTCATGCCGCAAGGCGGGGGCTTGTTGCTAGAAGGCGCTAATTTTGAAGCTGCCGACCCGCTGAAAACGCCGGATCATATTACGCCCGTGTGGTATTTCACGCCGTTTTACGCCATGTTACGGGCGATTCCAGATAAATTAGGGGGCATGGTGGTGATGGCGATGGCGGTGGGTATGTTGTTTGTAGTTCCTTGGCTGGATCGTTGTAAGGTTAAATCCGTACGTTATCGCAGTTGGTGGCACAAACTTAATCTCTTGCAGTTTGCCTGCTGTTTTATTGCATTAGGGGTAATAGGTTTGATGCAGGAGACCATGCTGCTCAAGGTGATCGCCCGTATTTTAACTCTAGGTTATTTTGGCTTTTTTGTGGCGCTGTGGTTCTACAGTAAACGTGAACCCACCAAACCTGTGCCAGAGAGGGTGACTTTCAGATGAGGCGATTGCTGACCTTATTACTCCTGTTGCCGGGATTGGCGCTGTCGGCAGATGGTATTCCGCCGTTACCGACAGATCTTGGCAATGCCGATCTGCCAGCAATGCAGCGCGGTTTCGCTGCCTTTCAGCACTATTGTGCCGGTTGTCATAGCACTCATTACCAACGTTATAATCAAGTTGCGACAGACTTACAGTTGTCTGAAGCTCAACTGCAGTCGTCCATTGTGACCGATGCTAAACCCTTTGAGCTGATGGAAAATGCCATGTCTAAGCAAGAGGCTGTGCGTTGGTTTGGTATGGCGCCGCCGGATCTTACCCTGGTCGCTAGGGTGCGCGGGGAAGCTTGGTTGTACCGTTTTTTACACGGTTTTTATCATGATCCGAAACGGCCATTTGGGGTGAATAATTTGCAGTACCCCTATGTTGCTATGCCACATGTGTTGCAGGATTTGCAGGGTCTTGCTGAACCTATTTATAAGACAGAAACAGTTGATGGTCGCAGCCGACAGAAAGTTGTGGGGGTAGGGGCCGCTCAGGGCGGGCAACTTTCCGCCGAGGCGTATGATCGCTTAGTGCGAGATCTTGTCAGTTATCTTGCCTACACCGCGGAGCCCATGAAGCAACAAAGACAACATATTGGCTTGTGGGTGATGGCTTTCTTATTGTTATTTCTGTTTCTCGCATGGATGCTTAAGAAAGAGTATTGGAAAGATGTACACTAACTGCGGTTACAAGGTAGAATATACCATCCGCATAATGTAAACGGGGGGCTTAGCCCCTCGTTTACATTTGTTTTTTTCGATTCTGGAGGGTATCAATGGCTGTCGCTGCCAATAAACGCTCTATCATGACCCTGTTCTCCGGGGCTGACGATCTCTATAGCCATCAGGTACGTATTGTGCTAGCTGAAAAAGGGGTGACAGTGGATGTTTTGCAGGTTGACCCTAATGATCTGCCGGAAGATCTATTGGAACTCAATCCCTACAATTCAGTGCCAACCCTAGTTGACCGGGAACTGGTGTTATATGAAAGCCGTATCATTATGGAATATCTGGATGAACGTTTCCCACATCCGCCGTTAATGCCCGTATATCCGGTCTCCCGCGGACAGACTCGTCTGATGATGCATCGTATCGAGCGAGATTGGTATAGCTTGGTTGACCGCATTCGCAAAAGTGATCGTGCTGACGACGCCCGTAGGGAACTGTTGGACAGCATCCTTTCTATCGCGCCTGTGTTTGCCGAAATGCCCTTCTTTATGAGTGAAGAATTCGGCTTGGCCGATTGCTACCTTGGCCCATTATTATGGCGTTTGCCTGCATTGGGGATTGAACTGGAAGGCAAATCAGCCAAGGATATCAAGGCTTATATGACTCGCGTTTTCGAACGGGATTCATTTAAAGCATCTCTGACTGAAGCTGAGCGCGAAATGCGCATGGGCCTGTAATGAAAGGTTTAACCCCTAGTCGCCCGTACTTGTTACGGGCGTATTATGAATGGTTGATGGATAACCATCTGACTCCCCATGTTGTCGTGGATGTCAATGTACAGGGTACACAGGTGCCATTGCAGTACGTTAAAGATGGACAGATTGTACTGAATATCGCAGCTTCTGCGGTTGGTGGTCTACAGATGGGGAATGACAGTGTCGAGTTTCACGCTCGATTTGGTGGCGTTCCACAACAGGTGATACTGCCAATGGCATCAATTGTCGCTATCTATGCGCGAGAAAATGGTGCTGGCACTGTGTTTGACATGGAAGATGCCTATCTGCTGGAAGAGGGTGAAGAGTCTTTTCTCAATGTTGTTGAGGACTCAGAGCCTGAAGCAGATGAAAAGGCTGATGTCTCGGCGACACCTGATAAGGCGAAGCGTCGCGCCCATCTCACTCTGGTTAAATAAGCTATTCATGAGTCGCAAAGACCAGTCTTTATGACTGGTTTTTTATTGAAATGGCCCCTGTAGGTGACAACATCAGTCGATACAGGTCATAGTAACGGCAGATAATGCTTTACTCACGTTGCTGAATGCTTACTCTATTAAAATAACCTTAATTTTTCAGGAGCAGCTATGGGGCGTCCGAAAATTCCACGCAGGATCTGTGGTAGACCGGCAGACTCATGTTTTAAACCCAACGGCATTCCGATGACGGAACTGCCTCGGGTCTATTTGGCCGCTGATGAATTCGAGGCGTTGCGATTGGTGGATTTTCAGGGAATGCAGCAACAGCAAGCCGCGCAAGAGATGGGTGTTTCGCGTCAAACACTGGCGAATCTAGTTAAATCTGCACGTTATAAAATGACAGACTGCCTAATACACGGTAAAGCATTGATGATGACAGCTGATAATCAGGAAAAATTGCAGCAGTAATTACGCTTGTGATAATGAGAAAGGGCGCAGAATGTCGCCCTTTCTGTTACGCAAATGTGTGGAAGGTTTTATTTAGCGTTAAAAATGGCTTCCGGTAGTACTTGAATATCATTCATATAATCTTTGCCAGAAATAGTCCCAACAACTTAGCTTGGTGACCACCTCAGCGAATGAACACGATTTAAATCAGCTGGACAACTTACTGCACGGTGAAGCGCAATGTGTGTCAGCCCCCATGCTGGTTATCAAGGTGCAGAAAAGCGTGAGCCCCTTGTAGATGAGCAAGTTGATTGGCTTAGCAGCATGTCTAGACAAAGTCAGAACCCTCAAGCAATATCCACGTACTCAACAAAGTGCCCATCAGAACTGAGTACCTGAAGGCCCGCATTTGAGCCAAGGTAGAACATCTGTTTCGCATCATTAAGTACCAGTGAGGTTTTGTGAAAGCTGCTATAAAACGATAACCATCTGGCGATTTTATTGGCGTTGGTCAACATAGTGAGAGTAGAGCAGATGTTAAGGTATGAGCCGAAGACTACCTAAAATCGGGTGATAAGCCAGTAAACTGGCTAAAGCTGCGGATTTTGGTCAAAACGGGAACATTAGTGCTGAAAAAATAGAGAAAGAAATTTCGGTGGATTTAAGCCTCAAGGCAATGACTTAATCGCAGATTTCCGCGATGCATACAGCACACTATCGGCAGTATCTGAGATATGTGCCAATAAAAAGGCATCATTGTGACTTATTCTATTGATAATGATTATCAATGGCTATACCATTCGCAAATCTGCTTGTGACAATGGATCAAGGTATGTTCAGGGTTTCGAATAGGTTCTGGTTTTCTTTCCACGGCTGGTGTTCACTGCCCATTTGGGTCTTGTTCTGCTTTATCTGCCTGACAGGCACCATTGCCGTCATCAGCCACGAGCTCACTTGGTTGACCAACCCTCATGCTAGAGCCGCCAATCCCGACAATTTGCCCGCCAAAAGTCCGGCGGAACTCGTTGCAATTGTTGAAAAGGCTCACCCGACGGCCGATATTGGGCAAGTCATGGTGATGGATCCTTATCTGGTCAGTGCGGTGATATTTAGTGATCATGACCAACCAATGGCTATTGCTTATGTCAATCAATACAGTGGTCAGATCCAAGAGATCAATAGCGGTCTGACTTTTATCGGCTTTATGCGCATGCTGCACGGCTGGCTATTGTTTCCCTGGCAACATGGTTACAGCATTGGTTACTACCTCGTCAGTGCTATGAGTTTGGTCATGCTGGGTTCACTCGTCAGTGGACTCATGATTTACAAGCAATTCTGGAAAGCTTTCTCCGCCCCTAAAATCCGTACCAAACAAGGTACAAAGACTTTGTTAGCCGATCTGCACCGATTGGTGGGAGTATGGTCAATCTGGTTCATTCTGATTATCAGTCTGACCGGATTTTGGTATTTAATCCAGGGAGTTATCTATCATACAGGAATCGAAGTTGAGCCTCATGCCCCGGCAATTTCAGGGAAATTACTGCCGACCACTGAGCCACGAGTATTTCCGGTATCGCTAGAGCAAGCTTTGCAGTTGGCTCAGCAACGCTATCCCAATTTCAGCCCCAGCTATATCGGGTTGCCAGAGCATAACCGTGATAGCTACCACTTGTATGGTAGTGGCGGCGAGATCTTCTTTGACCATTATTCTTATCAGGTTGCGGTTAATCCTTGGCAGGGCGAAATTATGCAAGCCACCTCGCCAAAGGACATGAATGGTATCCAAAGTATCATGCATATTGCGGATCCGCTGCATTACGGTACCTTTGGCGGGCTCTGGACCAAGATAATCTGGTTTGTATTTGGCAGCTTGCTGACGGGCATGTCGATCACTGGCTTTATTATTTGGAGTCAGCGTCTGGTCAAGGCCAAAGCTGCTGTGCCACAACCTTCTTGGAAGAAAGTCGAGGAGCATTGCTGATGGCTAGACTTAACTCCAGCTTTTGGAATCGCAATAAATTTAAACTAAGCGGCCTGTTGTTATTGCTGCCAGTATATTTTCTTTACCGTTCGCTGCATCCCAGTTTCCCTGCTGCTATGGCTGAATTATCGTTAGGAGAGTTCAGCATTGTCCCAATGCCACTGGAAGATGGACCACCATATCAGCACGATGGCGAGTACATCAAAGATTTCATGGTGACCTTTAAGCAAGGCGATGTTACCCAAATTCGCCAGGCTTATATGAATATCGGCCAAACCGCCTTACCCCTATCTCAAATGGAGCGTGGTGACTTGGGTATCCTTCATGGCTCCCGTTATGGACAGCATGTACATGCGCTCGCCGCTGAACGTTTCAGTACCGGAGATCGTCTGTGGTTGACGCTGGAAACTTGGCAAGGAAACACATTGGTGACCTCCTGGCCCCTGCCAGCGGCGTGGCTGATGCGCTAGCTCCCTTATTTTTATAGGTTTTTGCAGCAATGGCGACGTCATTGCGCAGGACTCTTGTTGCCTACTAAATATTGAAACACGTATCCAACACATTGTTTTTTAAAGATAGAGATCAATCTAGGGGGAACTATGGGACATTTGTCTCGGACTAAAACCATGCTGTCACTTGCCGTATTAGGAACCTTAGTCACCAGCCAAACAGCTGTTGCCGATGAGGTCGGCAACATTGAGAAAATTACCGTAATGGGGGAGAAAACCCGCCGCTCTATTCAAGATACTGCGGCGAGCGTAGATGTGACTACTGCACTCAAACTGGAGCAGGAAAATATTCAATCGCTGTATGACATTCTTAATAAAACTCCCAATATTTCGCAGATGTACGGCAATCGTGGTTTTACCATTCGTGGTATTAGTAATGAATCGGGGGCTGATAATCCCCTCGCATCTATTTATGTAGATGGTGTGCCGTTGCCCAATCAGATCAGCGACACTGGCCCCAGTGATCTCTGGGATGTTGCGCAGGTTGAAGTGCTGCGGGGACCGCAATCTACCATCCAGGGGGAAAATGCGCTGGCGGGGGCTGTGGTGATTAAAACCGAAGATCCTACGATGGACTGGAGTGGCCGCGCGCGCGTGCAATGGTCTGATCCTGATGACAAGCGTATGTCGGTTGCCGTTGCTGGGCCATTGATTGAAGACGAGCTAGCGTTTCGCTTCGCGGCAGATAAGCGTCTGTTTGAAGGGTTTACAGATAACATCACCCACGGTGGCAAAGAAGATGAACTCAATTCTTTGATGCTTAGAGGAAAACTATTGTGGACTCCGACCGCAGTTGATGGTTTGAAAGTACTGCTCAGCTATACCCGGGACGATCGCGATGGTCCATACATGTACACCTACAATCGGCGCGATCTTGCTGGCAGAGTGAATACCTCTAATCGTGATAACCGTTCCGACGCTGTCACCGAGTTGGCGTCGTTAAATGTGGAGTATCAGTTAAACAATCGCTGGCAGCTCTCGTCTGTTACGTCCTACAGTAAATCAGATGTGGATCGCATTTACGATGTCGATTTGCGCGCCGAGGACATCAACTATGGGAACCAAGACAGCCACTATAAAGTGTTCACCCAAGAACTTCGCGCTAACTACCAAGGAGAAGCGCTGAGTGGATTGGTCGGGCTCTATGCCGCCAAACATGATAACCATAGCTTGCTCGGTAGCCTGACCAATATCGATACCCCGGTGACAACTATTGCTACCTTGCTGCAAGGATATGGTCTCGATAGCAGCTCGGCCACTTCAGTTGCCAACCTTTATGGTTCGGCACTGCCACAAATTCCGGTAGATTACCAATCGCTTAACGACAGCACATCAGAAAACCAGGCAGTGTTCGCCGATATGGAGTATCGCTTGAACAGTCGCTGGAGCCTGCAAGCGGGTTTCCGCTATGACCATCAGCAGTATCGGTTCAGTGCCAATACTGATTCCAGTTTTGCCGGGATGCTGCCCGAACCAACGCTTTTTGGTGCCGAAGGCAGCCTCCTTTATCAACTGGCGGGGGGCATTAATAATGCCGTATTGGGATTAGTGGCACAGGCCAGCGGCAGTAGTCCCGAAACTGAGACAACCACCGATACCTTTCTGCCTAAGATTGGTGCCCGTTTTAACATTGATGACAACACGTCTATTACTGCCACATACCAGCGCGCTTACCGCTCGGGGGGCAGTAGCCTGAATATCGCCCGTAGTACGGTCGTGGCTTATGACCCGGAATATACCGACAACTATGAGCTGGCCTGGCGGCAATCCTTGCCCGCCATCGATGGGGTATTCAATGCCAACCTGTATTATGTAAATTGGACAGACAAACAGGTTACTGCCAATTTTGGCCTCAACAGTTATGACTACAATACGGTCAATGCCGGTAAAGCCCATTTGTACGGCGTAGAAACCTCCTTCAAACAGCAATTGACGCAAGACATCGACTGGTATCTGTCATACAGCTATTCTCAAACCGAATTTGATGATTTTGATTCCATAGTGAATGGCACTACCACTAGCTATGCCGGTGAGGCGTTCAGTTACGCGCCAAATCACACTGCCGCCGCTGGGGTTAACATCTATGTTACTGACCATCTCAGCTGGAATCTGAATGCCAATTACCGTAGCAAGGTATATACAGATATGGGCATTGATCGTACCCGCGTGTCTTCACGAACCCTGTTTAATACGCGTATTGCCTATGATAAGGGCGACTGGAGTGCCTACCTGTTCGCCAACAATCTGTTCGATCAAAATTATGTGCAATATTTGCGGGACGATGTGGATGTCATTTCCGGGGCGCCACGGGTGATTGGTATCGGGGCGGAACTGCGTTGGTAACAGATTAAAAAGTAGTATTTTCCATCGATGGAGCGTGAGGCGCAGCTCGCGTTCCTCTTCTCAAACAAGCGGCTTTGATGTGATGGACGCACCTCCTTTCTAGCGTCCATCACATCAAAGCCCATACAAGCCTGGGATCGGAGTTGAGCTATTTATCTCTTGCGTTGTTGGTGGATGGTTTGATTATCAACAATATAGGGCTTGCCTTTGCTCCGTCAATGGAAGGCTCTAAGAAGCGTACTACCTTCCAGCTATCTCCTGGTTTTCAGTGACAGTGACCGGCCTTAAAGGCAGTCACGGCTGAGATTGCCAACACTAACACCATCTATGGTAGTAGGTGGTTTTTTACTCGTCATTAATAATGTGATTTGTCTACGGTAAGCAGAGCATTTTCGCGATGTGCATATTCATTAATCGCTGACGATGACTATTTGGGTGTCGGATACGGAATGAACTCCTTGTCATCGTCTGGTACCAGCGGGAATGCCATCGCCAACCACTGTTGTTTTGCTTGTTCAATCCGTTCCTTGCGACTAGACACAAAATTCCAATCGATATAGCGATGGCCGAGTGGATCTCCTCCAATAATGGCTATTTGAGTGTCTTGGCTGGCAGTTACAATTAAGCTGGGTGTGGCATCAAGGATGGCCATATCGTGTTCGGCAATCACAGTGTTTTTGAGCGACACTTCACCATTGACCACGTATAAACCCAGCTCGCGGGCTTCTGGCAGTTGCAGTGATTGCCCCTGTCGCAGTTGGGCTTCTACATACAAAGTGCTGCTGAAGGTTTTGACGGGCGAGGTGACCCCATAAGCGCTGCCAATCATCACCCGTAGCGGCACGCCATCCTGTTGCAGTTGCGGCAAAGTCGACGCAGGATAGTGATAGAAGGCCGGCGCCGTTTCTTCATCCTGCTCTGGTAATGCCAGCCACAGTTGTATGCCATTCAATTGATGGACGCTATTGTGAATCTCTGCCGTTTCCCGCTCGGAATGTACCATGCCACTGCCAGTCACCATCAAATTGATATCTCCTGGGCGGATTGCTTGCACACTACCAATGGAATCCCGGTGCAGGATTTCGCCATGAAATAGGTAAGTGACCGTCGCGATATTGATGTGAGGATGGGGTCTAACATTTATGCCTTCTCCCGCAGCAAAGGTTGCTGGCCCCATATGATCGAAAAATATCCAAGGGCCGACCTGACGTATCTGTTGATTAGGCAGTGCCCGGCGGACACTGAAACCGCCGAGATCTTTATCTTTCGGATGGATAATTTGCGTTATGGCACCACATCCCTGATGGATGTCGCATTGGCTGGAAGTGGATTGCTGCAGATTGCTCATTTTACACTCCTTGTCGGTTGATCCATGTTGGTAACGGTCTGAAGTCTTGTTCATATTAGCATCAATTGATTCACTGTCAGTAAAGCTCAGTTTTGATCTTCAGAGCAATCTGCAAATTGCGGGTGACTAACTATGAACATCGCCCAGCAACTGGCCATTGACTTAGTCGTTGAGCAATGCCGTTTGCCTTTAACTGTGACACCTTTCTGCTCTGAGCGCTCAATACCTTGAATGCGCTGGTCAACGTGGTCGCTGGTAGTCTTGAGGTGTCAGTGTAAACGGCTGTCCCCGCAATTTCGCAGTACCTGCTTGGTAAAAGTTCCATAGAGATTTTTGCCGACGGGCAGAGTGGCTCTGCCGGGATAGCTTTAACACTTGCTATAAACTTAGCTGTGCCTGTCACCGTCAATGGTAAGTCAATAGCGTGAAGGTGCCACGTTAGCGCTGACAGACATGGGCCATCTGGTGTCGTTTAACATGCGCATATTTTTTAACGTTAGTGCAACAAAAGTACTGTTCATGCTGAGAAACTTGGCGCAGAATCGAATCTTTCACCAATAAATGCTGGTGAGCTTCCCCGGTTTAAGAGGTTTATATGGCAGAGTTTCAGCAAGTCTCTGTGGCGAAAAAAGCCAATATCTATTTTGATGGCAAAGTGACCAGTCGCAAGCTGACATTTGCGGATGGTTCAGTCAAAACCCTGGGCATCATGCTGCCGGGGGAATATCAGTTTGGCACCGATGCGCCAGAACTGATGCAGATCCAGGCCGGAGCACTGGATGTGCTGCTACCCGGTGGCGAGCAGTGGTTAACCGTAACCGCGGGTGAGCAGTTTGCGGTACCGGGTAACAGCAGCTTTTCATTAAAAGTGCACAGTGTCACCGATTATTGCTGCTCTTATCTGAAATAATCGATGGAGAGCAAACAATGGCACAGGATAAATATACCCAAGGGTTAGCGATACGGCGGGCAGTGCTGGGGGATGCTTATGTTGATAACTCGCTGAAAAATGCCACTGACTTCACTCGGCCGCTACAAGCGTTGATCACCGCCAATTGTTGGGGAGAAATCTGGAGCAGTGAGGTGATCCCACCTCGGACTCGCAGTCTGATCACTATCGCAACACTGGTGGCGTTGCGTGCTAGCGAAGAGATTAAAGTGCATGTGCGCGGGGCATTGCGTAATGGTTGTAGTGTTGCCGAAATTCAGGATGTATTGCTGCAGACCACCGTTTATTGCGGGGTGCCAGCGGGGATCGAAGCCTTTCGCGCTGCAAAAGAGGTGATTGAGCAATGGCAGCAGGAACCGTCTGAATAACGCCACAGTATTTAGTTGTAGTAAGGAGCCGTAATGTTAGACATCAGGGCGTTTACTGAGGCAGATTTTCCAGCTGTCTGCGCCATTTATCAGCAAGGTATTGCGAGTGGTAAAGCGACATTTCAGGTCGCCAACAAAAGCTGGCAAGAGTGGGACGGCTCCATGCTGCCGCAGTGTCGGCTGGTGGCCGTATCTGGTGACAACATACTGGGGTGGGCGGCGCTGTCTGCAGTATCGGCGCGGCCAGTATATGCCGGAGTTGCGGAAGTCAGCATCTATGTGGCTAATGAAGCTAAACAGCGCGGTGTGGGTTCGGCCTTGATGCATCGTCTTATCGATGATTCGGAAGCGGCTGGTTTCTGGACCTTACAAGCTGGGATTTTCAGTGAAAACCTTGCCAGTATTGCACTGCACCAAAAGTATGGCTTTAAACTGCTGGGGATCCGCGAAAAACTCGGACAGTTGCATGGTGTCTGGCGCGATGTTGCCTTTATGGAACGTCGCAGTCAGCGCGTGGGCTTGCCAGCAATCGTTGAACAGGCGGTGTAATCAAGCAAGTTTTCTAAATTAAGCCATAATAATATCAAAGAGATAAGCCTTGTGAGGCGCGCTATGAAAAAGGCTGTATTGATCGTGGCCGCATTACTGGTGATTGCTTGGTTACTGACCGGGTTGTTTGTCTGGCGAGAAGCGCGGAATGAGGTAGTTTTTCTCTGCGGCAATTTTACCCCTGGCGTCAGTAAAACCTCAGTGCTTAGACAATTGGCAACCGGCGAGTTTTTACGCCTGTCCGTGCAGTCGTTGAACGATGGCAGTCGCATAGTGGCCGATAGCCCTTACACCTTAGGGTATTATCGTTGTGTGATTGAGTTTGACAGCAACGACAAGGTGCGCCGAGCATCGCTTGAGTAATTTGAAGTCTACACTATTGCGGCTCAACACCCGCTCTGTATGTAAAACATTCGCCACAGCTTGGGGGGGGAGTACACATAATCTCCACCATGAATAGCGAACGGTTCCAGCGCTGTTGTGACTATTGGCATACTGTGGTTTGGTCGCTGAAATTAGCGGCAATCGTGTTGTGTGCCGTTGGAGCAATCTCCCACCATTACCAGCCGCGGCGAGTTCATCGTCGCTTGATGGCTACATTTCTTACCTATGACATCGGCTCACATCGCTGACAGTAAGCCATCTGTGGCCTTTTATTGTGACGATATAGCGGTTGCCACTTGGCCTCTGCGGCTGATTGCAGAGCAGGGGGCTTTGTCTAGATTAACTCTTAGATGGTGTTGTTGCGGGTGGAGCCGAAATTATCGGTAGTTGGCCGGTTGATGGCGAGCGAATCAACTAATGAGCAACCGGGCTGGACGACCGCTTTATTGGGAAGGTTATCGATAACGTAGTCGGGGAGCTTCAGCGATGGCCGAGTGGCAACTTGTAGCATTCAGTTGCAGACGGTGTTGGCGCTGTAACTCAGCGCCCAGATTTTAGTTTTTTCATAAATAGTTTAAATTGTGGGCCAAATTCGCTGAACAGCGGATGTTGACGTTCTGCCAGCATCACTTCGCTAAACAGTTTCAAACCCACGATAAAACCTTGGGTTTGCTCATGGCTGAAATCCAAGCGGTCATCTACTTTGTCCAGAATAGCAAAGATGTCGTCATGGTTAGTGGTATCAAAGCTCATCTGTTGCACTGCGGTATTGTCTACCATTTTTTCGACCGTAATACGATATTGGTGCGCCATAGGAAAATTCCCGCTGTGATTCGTCACCGTCACAGTTTTGTTTTATAGATTTAGTTGATAAAATCAATTAAATCCCGATTAGTTGATAAAGTCAACCAATGAATATCAATCAATCCCTGTTTGCGTTGCTCGAATCGCACAAAGCCGCCTTGCAAAAACGGTTTAACCGTGAGCTGCCAGAAATGTCATTGCTATATTTTCGCGTGCTGCGGCAAGTGGGGGCGGGGTACGGTATTACCCCTCAGTCAGTAGCGCAGAAGCTGCACCGTGATAAGGCTCAGGTCACCCGTTTGGTGGTTGAAATGGAGCAGCAAGGACTGCTACAGAAGCTCCCGCATCCGCAGGATCGCCGTAGTGTATTACTGCAACTAACGGCCAAAGGCGCTTCCTGTCTGGCGCAGGCTGACGTGTTACAACAGCAAGTGGTGAGCAAGATGACGTTAGGCATCTCCACATCACAACTACAACAGCTAGATGAGGTACTGCAACAGATGCGTGAGAATCTGCACTCTGCGGATTAGTGCTGACAAATGTTGCCGGGTATCGGTTGGATGGAACCTGCTGTCTTGATTGGAAAAAATGACAATATATCAACCTGTGACTTGATCTGTTTTGCACTATGCTAAAAGAGCTTAGCTGTTTGTTGAATTTTTGGACTTTCTGGCCGCAAAATAACCTTATTAGCGTTAGTGTTTTTCAGCCTTAGCTTGACAAGGACACAGTCAATGTCACTCAGCAGCAAAATATTATTTGCCGTGCTGGCGGTGTTTGTCGCAGGTTTTTTTATTCTGCAATACGCCACTTATAGGTTTATTCAGCGAGAGTCAGAAGAGGAGCTACTCCAGTCAGCTGAGCGGATCCGGGCGGTATTAATGGCGACTCGCCGCGTCTACCACCATCAGTTTCTTGAAAGCGGCCTACCACTAACGGATAAAACGTTAGGCTTCTTACCCGCCCACGCATTGGGATTGATCTCCAAGGATATCCCCCATTGGGAACAATCCGGTTTTTCATTCAACAATGTGTCTGATGTCCCTCGTAATGCTGATCACCAGGCAGATGCTGTTGAACAGACGGCAATTGACTACTTTAAGCAACACCCGCAAGCGCAGCGGTTGTTTGTCCCCTTCACCGATACCAAAGGGCGAGCGTTTTATCATTATGCTCGACCGATCTGGGTGGAACCCTATTGCTTGAGCTGCCACGGTGCCAAGGCATCGGCACCAGCGACTATTCGTGCGCACTACGACTCTGCCTACAACTATCAGGTGGGCAATTTGCGCGGCATTGTCAGTATTAAAATCCCCGGCGTGATTGTGGCACAGCGGGTTCAGCATATTTTTACCATGCAGTTCTGGTGGATTTTTTGTTCCACGGCGCTGTTGTTACTGGTGATTCTGCTATTGATTAAACGCAATGTTATTGGGCCGATTGCCAAGCTGAGCCAGGGCATTGAGAGCATGGGGGACAGCAAAACACCAGTAGCACAATTGGAAATCTTACCCGGTGAATTCAGTCGCATTGGTCATGCATTCAACCAGATGGTTGCCCGTATTAAGCAAAAGGAAGCCGCGCTGAAGGAAAGTGAATCAAAATTCCGAACGTTGGTTGAAGTGGCACAAGATGGGGTCGTACAGGCTAATCAGCAGGGGGATGTGATCTTTTGTAATCATGCTGCCGAGTTGCTATTTGGCTATCGTGAAGATGAAATGGTGGGTAAACCCTTAGCCAATTTGATCCCCAGTCGCTACCTGCCACAGCGGTTATCTAGTGGCGGGCTGACGTTGGGGCGTTCAGCAGCTTATGTAGGGCGCATCAGTGAAGTGGTGGGAAATCATCGCCTTGGTCACGAATTGCAGATTGAGATGTCGCTGAGCAGTTGGCAGCAAAGTGGCGAAACTTATTTTGTGGCAGTCATGCGCGATATTACTGAACGCAAACAGGCGGAAGAGCAGATCCGTACTTTGGTTTTTTATGATCCGCTGACAGCGCTGCCCAATCGTAGATTGCTGCTGGAGCGTTTGAAAACAGCGCGCATCAACAGTGCTCGCAGCGGTCGTTATGATGCGCTGTTGATGTTGGATCTCGACAATTTCAAAATGCTTAATGACACCCAGGGCCATAGTGTGGGCGACCGACTTTTGGTCGAAGTTGCCAAACGCATTCAACAAATGTTGCCGAAGCAGGATACCCTCGCTCGTATCGGCGGTGATGAATTTATGATCCTGCTAGAAGGACTCGCTTCAGAATTCAGTATTGCGGTTACCGAGGCTACCGCCATAGCCCAAAAAGTTCGAGCGCAGTTATTGCAGCCGTTTGATATCGATCAGTTGCTTGTCGGGCATATGGCGACGGTCAGCATCGGCGTTACGATTTTCTGCGGTGATGACATCTCTATTGATGAAATGCTGACGCAGGTGGATATGGCACTCAACAAGGCTAAGTCATGTGGCCGCAACAATATCCAGTTTTTTGATGCGACTATCCAGCAAGCCATCTCTTACCGTAGTCACATTGAGCACGCATTAAAACAAGCAATTCCGAAACATGAACTGCAGCTTTATTACCAACCGCAGGTAGATAGTCATGGCAGGATGTTCGGGGTGGAAGCACTGTTGCGCTGGCAAAATGCCCAGGGTGAACTGGTGTCGCCAGAGCAGTTTATTCCGATAGCGGAAGAGTCAGGGATCATCAATGAGATTGGTTTATGGGTACTGCAGCAGGCGTGCCGACAACTCGTTAGTTGGCAGCAATCGTCGCCAACCCAAGCACTACACATTGCTATCAACGTCAGTGCCCGTCAGTTTTTACGCAGTAATTACGTTACCGAAGTGCTCCATGAGCTGGCAACCTCTGGTGCGAGGGCTGACCGCTTGAAGCTGGAGTTGACTGAAAGTACGGTGTTGCAGGATGTCGAGTCTGCCAAGCAGAAAATATTGCAGTTGAAAGCCTCTGGCGTGCAGTTTGCCCTGGACGATTTTGGTACCGGCTATTCATCGTTAGCCTATTTGAAACAACTGCCTGTCGATCAGGTCAAGATTGATCGCTCGTTCGTTAAAGATGTGACGGATAACCCTGGCGATGCGGCCATCGTGGAGGCAATTCTGGGCATTTGCCGCTCGCTATCCTTGGAGGTGATCGCCGAAGGGGTAGAAACGGCTGCGCAGCGAGATTTTCTGTTACAACATGGCTGTGGTCATTTTCAGGGATTCTTCTTCAGTAGACCGCTGCCGATAACGCGATTGATGGCAACGTTCTTCAAGAATACGAACTAAGAAGATCTGCCGCTATTGCACGGTTGATGATGTCTGACAGATGTGCGTTGCTTTAAGCGTTGCGGCAATAGCTGTTGCAACGGTATCAACTTGCAGTATTTACCAGCGTGACAGTGCGGTTCTTGAGAGCGTAAAAGGTGACTTTTTGAGGGGAAATCCGCTGTGGTTAACCACAGCGGATTTCGTAACACAACACAATTTGAACAAGGATGAAGGCTAGAGCGGTAAGGTCACTTTGACCCAGAATTTGTCCCCTTCGGGACGGTTTTCCGCCGTCACTTCTTTTTGGTATCTCAATTCTAGAGAGCCCATTTGACCATCGATTTTTACCGCAGGGCCAATAGCAAAAGCTTTGCCTTTATAGCCATCCTGATAAACAACTCCGCCCACTTTATCGTCGGTAGTTTGTTGGTAATAGTATCCAGCTACGCCCAGCGTGTAGTTTGCCAAATGGTAGCCCAGCGCGTAATCGAAGTGGAATTCCTGACCGGATTTATAGTCGGTATCATCGTTTTTGGCGTTGATATCGTACATAAACTTGCCAGAAGCTTCGAAGCCATTATTCAGATAAGTCGCAACGAATACTGGCGTTGTTACCCAATAGTTACGGCCAGGATTGGCAAAGCGGTACTGATTGTATTCACCGGTAGGTGCTGTAAATTCCAGCGCTGCGCCAAAATGCCAGTTGGTAAAGTGCCAGCCTAGCATGATGGGAGCGAAGGAAATATCGCCCAAACCACTGACACTGGAGTTGATATCTGTACTACCCGCTTGCAGAGAGCCACTGATGTGTACCAATGGAATGGTGGTATACACGCCGTAGTCGGCCCCCAACAGTTGGTAATGCGTCATGTAGATAAAACGCGATACATCAGCACTGGCCTGCAGGTTGATTTTCACGCCACTGTTGTGACCATCCGCATCGTTTAGACGGTCAACGGTGTAGTGGTTGAGAAAATTCTGATAGTACAGCCCTGCAGGTGGCAAAGCTCCTGCCATATAGCCTTCGGCTCCGTTCGGGTAAACACCACCACCGCCTTCAGTTGCCAGTACGCTGCTACTGAACAAACTCGCAGTCACCAAGGCGGAAGCTAAAACTGCTAACTTAGTCATAATGTCTCCGCTCATTTACCGGTTTTGATGTATTCAAGGGCATTTTGGGCTGCTTTGCGGCCAGAGTAAGTCGCGAAGCCAAATGCGTGTCCTGAGGCCCACAAGGTGTAGGTGTCTGAGTAAATACCTCCTACATCGTTACCACCGGCATACAAACCTTTGATAGGGTTATCATCAGTGTTCACCACGGACATCTGAGTATTGATGCGCAGTCCGCCGACAGAGGTGAAGTGATAGGGCATCAGCTTCACCGCATACAAGTGACCGTGATTTAGTGGCCGTGTCCACATGCGATCCTTATTAAAGGCTTCATCGTAATGAGTGGTTGCGGCCAGATTGTAGCTGTCGTAAGCGTGTTTTAGATTGGCCACAGGGACATCGATGGCTTTGGCCAACTGCTCAATACTGCTCGCTGACTTGAAGCTTTCGCTCTTAGCCGCCAGGGCGTTTTTGATTTCGGTATCGATGTTTTTCAACTTGGTCATCACCGGAACCAATACCCCTACGCCATTATCAACCCCATCATTCTTGGCGTGTTGTAACTCGGCATCATCAAAAATGGCCCAAGCGTAATGACCTTTCTGACGACCGATGGCGTTACCGGCATGAGCAAAACTGAATGCAACGGTTTCGTCCACAAAACGGTTACCGTGGGCGTTGACCCACATATTGGCGGGCTGCCAGGTCATGGTATAGATATTACCCAGCGGAATAATCCCCTTCCCGTCGGTGCCTGGATGCAACATTAAGGTTTCACCTTCGTGGGCAGCACCAATTTCACGGCCCATCTCAATGCCATCACCGGTTTTGTTTAGCGGCAGGGTAGGTTTGAAGTCTTTACCGTCAAAGTGGGTCCACTTGTCGATTTTTTCCGGGCTATTGCCGAAACCGCCAGTACCGATAATGACCGCCTTGGCATGGATGACAATGTCATTGCCTTTGTGATCCTTCGCTTTCACGCCGGTTACTTTGCCGTTTTCATAGATCAGGGTGTTGGCGGGGGTACGCATCAAAAACTGTACCCCGTCTTTTTCCGCATGTTCCTGCAGCGCTGTGACCAGGGCTGCGCCATGCACGAAATGCTCACGGTTTTTGATCAGATGCCAGGTTTCCGGTTCTTTAGGGGAAATCTGCACCACTTCAAAATCAACGCCATGTTTGTTTAACCAACGCAGATTGTCGGCAGATTCATCAACAAATTCACGTTCGATGGCACCGTCGTTTTTGAAGTGAGAATATTCCATGATGTGTTCATAGGCTTGATCTCTGGTGAGCCCATAAGACTTTGCGCGTTGATAGTCGCTTTCAACTGCAAACAAGCCTTCGGCGAAATTGGAACTGCCGCCAAGGTAAGGATTTTTTTCTACTACAATCACTTTTGCACCGGCTTCTGCACCTGTGACGGCCGCTGCTAATCCCACTGAGCCGCCACCGACAACGGCAATATCAGTAGTGTATTCAATGGTTTTTCCATAAGCAGTCTGGCAGGCAAGGGCCAAAATGCCTAGGGCAAATACGTTATTCAATGTTGCTTTCATATGTGTCACCCTCTATGGCCCGGATTACTTGATTTTGCTGAACTTGGCGTCCCTGACGATAGGACCGTGGCAGTTCTGGCAGAAGTTGGTTAATTGGGTATGGCTGGAGTGGCAACTGCTGCATTCCAGATTCTCAAAGTGCGGACTCATATGGGGGTTCTGCTGCATATCTTTAGTTTTCTGGGCCAGTTCGTTATAAGAACCATGACAGGCCAGACAACTACTGTTTTTAACAGCGGCTTGTGTATCAGCACCATGGCAGTTTTGGCATTTAACGCCATTTTTTAAATGGTAGGCTTGCCACTGGAATTCCTGAGCTTGCGCAATACTGCTGCCGCTTAATATCAATAGCGACATAGAAAATGCGATAGTGATTAATTTCATCTTGGTTTACCCTCTCTAGGTGATGCAAAATGGTTTGACATAGTTTTATTTTGCAATGGGTATTTTATTTTGTTTGATTTGAGTAACCAGATGTTTAATACCTAGTGATTGCTAAGTGAAATTACCTAAGCTGTTTTTTGTGATTTATAATTTTTATTTTTAACAGTATGTTATGTATTATCATTTTTTAATTAATTCTAAATTATAGGTAATACTACCTATTAATAATTAGGACATGTCACGGTACTCAAAAATAAAATCTCATCGGTAGATTTTAGATATGTGACTGGACTCCCAAATGTCGGTGGTGTCAAACCAGACAGGGCCTTAATCCCACGCTAAAATGGCCGTAAGCAAAAGCTGGCGTTGGGGGACGTATGAGCATTCTTGCTAGTTCTTTTCATGAAGGGCCGTTACTGGATAAGTATAATAATTTATTAATATCGCATGAACGTTACCGTGCGATGTTTGATAATATTCCTTTGGCATATATGTCCATGAATGAAAATGCAGCTATTATTGATTTTAATAATGCTTTTTCAGAATTAACTGGATATTCCTGTGAGGAGGTTTATATGAAGCCTTTCTCATTTTTCTTATATGATAAGAAAGATATTGAATATCATGTTAATGTGACTTTCCCCCGATTCAAACGTAATGGATTTGCTCGTAATCAACCTTGGAAATTAAAACACAAGTCAGGACGTGAAATTTATGTCATTGTCCATGGTAATGTTCGCTACGATACTGATGGGCGTTTTATTCAGACCCACTGTTTAATCGTCGATGTCACGGAGCAGCGCTTAGCCCGTGAAGAATGTCAGCGAGCGGAGTCAAAAGCACAGCTAATTCTTGATGTTATTTCCGAGCGTGTCACATTTCACGATCGTGAGCATCATGTTCTATGGGCCAACAAAAATGCTCGCTCCAATGCTGCTCCTGAATGTATGCCAACTCAGCAACCTTGTGTCAATGAGCTGGATTCCTGCGATAAGTGCCCGGTAAATCGCGTTTTTAAAAATCATCAGGCGGCCTTCGGTGAAGTGCAGAACCAAGGACGTTTACTGCAGGTGTCGGCCTATCCAGTACTGGAGGAAAATGGTGAATTGAGTGGGGTGGTGCAGGTCGCCCGCGATATTACCGAACAACGTGATCTGGAGCATGAGTTACTGCGACTGAGCACCAGTGAGCGGCGACGCATTGGCAGCGATTTGCACGATGGCGTTGGGCAGGAACTCACGGGCCTGTCGTTCCTCGCTAGTGCCATGGCAAATCAGTTGCAAAGCCGCAGCGATCCCTTGAGTGAACTGGCGGGGAAAATCGTTGAGACAGTCGGGCGCGCCCGCCAACGCATGTATAACGTACTGCAAGGACTCAGCCATGTGCCAGAGGGGCCTGATGGGCTGACCAGAGCTTTAGCATCCTTGCAGCAATCCGTACAGGAACTTTATGGGGTTGCCTGTACTTTTTATCAGCCACAAAGCGTGTTGATTAATGATGAAGTGATCAGCGCCCATTTATTCAACATTGCCAGCGAAGCGGTCAGCAATGCCATGAAATACAGCCAGTGCTCGCAATTGCGGATAACGCTTGAACAAACAGGGCACTGGCTATTGCTTGAGGTTCAGGATAATGGCTGTGGCATTGCGGATGTCAGTCAGCGTCGAGGTGCGATGGGGCTAAAGATAATGCAGTACCGTGCCACCATGATGGGTGGCGAATTGAAAATTGCAACCGGTGCGCAGGGAACCTGCATCAGCTGTGAAGTCCCATTAACAACCGCGGGCCAGAATGGAGAGAATCATGAACCTTAATACCCTCAACATTATGCTGGTGGATGATCATGCCATTGTGCGTGAAGGGATCTCTCGACTAATCGAGCAGAGTCCAGATTTACGGGTATGTGCTCAGGCGGAGAATACCGCAACGGCGATGCAACAACTGAACCTGCACCAGGTCGATCTGGCTATTGTTGACCTGTCTCTGGATCAACAAAATGGTCTGGAACTGGTTAAAGCGATACTGCAGCATGATAACGGCATCGCCGTGCTGGTTTTTTCTATGCATCAGGAAGAGATTTATGCCGAGCGGGCGTTACGGGCTGGTGCGAAAGGTTATCTGATGAAGAGTGAGTCGCCAGATACCTTGATTGTTGCGATCCGCAAACTGCAGCAAGGTGGCATTTTTCTCAGCGATCGTATGACGAAATCGTTACTCTGCGAGGCCATACATCAAGGTCGCAATCACCAAACCACTTCATTCGGCATCCAGTCGTTAACAGACCGAGAACTAGAAATTTTTACCATGGTGGGCAAAGGGATCCCCAGCAAGGAAATTGCGGTCAATTTAGGACTGAGTGTCAAAACTGTTGATGCGGTGCGGCAGAATATTAAAAACAAATTAGGATTCCAGTGCGCGTCGCAGATGGTCAAATTTGCCATTGAGTATGCTAATGCCGGATAGTCCGCTGTGCTCCTAAAAGCTTATACCCTGACTGTTGCCAGCTAGCGACGAACGGCATAAGCTTTTTCACTCTTGATGAGTAGGAAACTGGAGTTCTTTAATGGCGACAGCCGGAAGCGGATGGTGGCGAGGGTTGTGGCGCTGGTTCTGGCGCCTGTTGTGTCTGTGGTTGCTGCTTTCGTTGACTGCTGTACTGCTACTGCGTTTTGTGGATCCGCCCTATTGGAGTTGGCGTTTAGCTCGGACTATTGATCCGCCAGCAAAAATCACCCAAGTGCAGCAGCAATGGCAACCGCTTTCTGCCATTTCCCGCAACTTACAACTGGCGGTGATCGCCAGCGAAGATCAGCGTTTCCCTGAACACTTTGGTTTTGATTTCAAACAGATTAGCGATGCTATTGCCGATGCCCGTAAAGGTGATAGTTTGCGTGGTGCCAGTACAATCAGTCAGCAAACGGCAAAAAATCTCTTTATGTGGCCTTCGCGCAGTTTTGTGCGTAAAGGGCTGGAAGCCTGGTTTACGCTGTTACTTGAACTGTGTTGGGACAAACAACGGATTTTGGAAGTCTATCTCAATGTGGTGGAATTTGGGCCCGGTATCTATGGTGCCGATGCTGCCGCACACCATTACTTTCACAAACCCGCTGCCAGACTGAGTCGTTACGAAGCGGCGTTGCTAGCGGCAATATTACCGAATCCATGGCATTACCGCATCACCCCACCATCCGCTTATATGGCTGAACGGGCGGACTGGATCAGCACCCAGATGCAGCAGTTGGGGCAGGTAACGTTGCAAAAGCTAGATTGAGTCACAGATAGCGGATTAAGGATTGGTCAATCCGCTATCTGGCACACGCATCGTTACAGTTTAAAGCGCGACACTTCTTGATGTAATGACTGGGCAAGTACAGCAAGTTGCTGGGCTTTGCCAGTGGCATCTACCGCTTCATCGGATAAATGCTCTGAAACTTCTCTGATGGATTCAGTATTACGGTTTATCTCGCCAGTAACTGATGTCTGTTCTTCGGCTGCGGTGGCTATCTGACTGGCCATGTCAGAGATACGTGTGATTGCTTCTGAGATATGCTCCAGACTGGTGCTGGCAACGGTAACATCCGACACACTGGTTTCGGCGAGGCCGTAACTGGAGTTCATAGAGTCCACCGCTTTCGATGCGGTTTGCTGTAAGGTTTCAATCATGTTTTGTATTTCTTGGGTAGAGGCATGAGTTTTCTGCGACAACACTCGCACTTCATCAGCAACTACGGCAAATCCGCGACCTTGTTCTCCCGCTCTGGCCGCTTCGATGGCGGCATTAAGCGCCAGTAGGTTCGTCTGCTCAGCGATGTTGCTGATGGTCAACAATATGCTGTTGATGGCCTGGGATTGGTTATTCAGTTCTTTGATGATGACCCCAGCATGTTCGACCTCAGTCGCGAGGCCATTAATCGATGAGTGACTTTTTAACACCTGCTGTTTACCTTCATCGGTAAGCAGTACCGCTTCTTTGGCAGTATTCGCGGTTTGCTCAGCATTGCTGGCAATCTCTTCGGTAGCGCTTGCCATCTCGGTCACTGCGGTGGCGACCATGGTGACTTCATTCTGCTGCACCGAGATATTCTGGCTGTTATTTTCAGCGGAGGTTGTGGTGGTTTTAGCTTGTTCCTGCAGCCGTTCTGCAATGTCACGGGTTCTGGAAATCATGCCATGAAGTCTTGCAACGAAACGGTTGAAGCCACTGGCCAGTTTGCCAATTTCATCTTGTTCGTTTTTAACCTTGATACTGACCGTTAAATCACCTTCACCTTCGGCGATATTTTGCAGTGCAGTCGATACACTCTCTAATTCTTGGAACTGAAATTTAAAGACCATGTATGAGGCAAAAGCAAATATAACCAGGAAAATAATGCCGGTAACAATCATTTTCCACGCCAGACCTGATGCCTCACTCATAATAATGTCTTTATCCATAATGAAGGCTAAAGCCCATTCAGTATTTGGCAGGTTAACAACATATATCAGCTGTTCAGAGTCATTAATATTTTTCTCATATAAATCGTCAGAATTGGCCATTAAATTCATTTCAGAGGAGGTAAAGCTGTCATTGATCTCGCGCATCTGTTTACCGTTGAACGAGGCGTCCGGATGACTAATAATTGTTCCATCATGATCAAATAAAATACCGTAGCCGTTTCCTGGCAGGTGTAATTTACGTACGGCTTCAGTCAGTTCATCAATGGCAACATTTACGGTTGCTACCCCATAAAAGACATTGTTTTTCCTGATGGGAGTGGCAATGGTGACGACCATTTTTTTCATGGCGGCACTGACATAAGGCTTGGTCACAAACATTGCATTTGTACTTTTCACACCTTTGTACCAGGGGCGAACCCGTGGATCGAAGCCTGGGGTCACAATAGATGGATCCTGACGGATCATATTGCCCTGTTCATCTCCCATGGAGGTCAAGCCGAATTGCATCGCTTCGTGAATCAATACCAGATAGGGCACCGGAGATTCATCCAGATGTTGTTCAAGGGTTTTTGCCAGGCTTTGCACCGCATTTTTTCTGTCAAGTATCCATTGTCCTTTGTCCACTGCAAAGGTATTGGATAATTCTCTTACTTCTCTTTTGGTATTTGAAAGTGAAGTATCACGAATGACATAAGATGACAGTGCTACCATCAAAGTTAATATTAACAATATAGAAACAACACAAAAAATAAGAAGCCTAGACTTTAATGTAAAATACATGCCTATTACCTTAATTAGGGAAATAACAATAAATTAATAGTATTTATTGATAATCTCTAATTAGTCATTTTGTGCATATTTAATTGTGTTAGATATTATTTGTTGATCACATAATTTTTAGCTTTTAATTAGATTTAAATTTATATGGCAGAATCTATAAGCTGGATATTCAATGCTTATTTATCTGTGAAATAAAGGTGTATTCACAAATGCTATGAATACATGATTAATCTTGAATGAATGATGATGAATTGCTTTTTGCAGAAAATAGCAAAAAGGTGTGGTATAAAAAATCCGGAGACAACCGTGGAGATAGCCGATTGTCTCCGGTTGGGATTAACGGCTCACCATATTGCGGATACGTTCAGCTTTCTCCTCAGCGGTTTCGTTGCTGGGCGCGGGTATTTGCAAGCCTCGCTGTACTGCCGGACGTGCGGCGATTAGCTGCAGCCAGCGTTGCAGGTGCGGTAACCCGTCAATGCTGATACCGCTCCATTCATGGATATTGACCCAAGGCCAACTAGCAATATCGGCAATGCTGTAGTCGTTACCCGCAAGGTATTGGCTGTGTGCCAACTGACTATCCATCACTTCAAATAGACGACGGCCTTCATTCTGATAACGCTCAATGGCTTCGGGGATCTTTTTTGGGAAATAACGGTAGAACACGTTTGCCTGACCCATCATTGGGCCAACACCGCCCATTTGAAACATCAGCCACTGGAGCACTTGTGACCGTGCTTTGGCCTCTACCGGTAACAATTTTCCGGTTTTCTCCGCCAGATATAGCAAGATGGCACCCGATTCAAACACGGCAAAATCATCGTTGTCATGGTCCACAATGGCAGGAATACGGCCGTTGGGATTAATTTTTAGAAACGCAGACTGTTTCTGCTCCTTGGCAGCTAAATCCAGCGCATGAACTTGATAGTCCAGTCCCAGTTCTTCTAAAGCAATCGAGATTTTGTGGCCGTTAGGCGTGGCGGCGGTATACAACTCAATCATGGGAACTCCTTTACGATTATAAAAACGCATCATGCTGCTGCAACATCTGATACCAGTCACTGATACGCGGGTAGTTGCCGATGATCACTAACTGTAGTCGGGCTTCGCAGAAGGTGATCAATACATAAGCGCTGATGTCGGCGACTGTGAGGTGTTTTCCGGCTAGGTAATGCTGGCTTTGCAGCTGTTGCTCTAGCAATGGCATAAACTCAGCGACGCGCTTTTTGCTTTCTTCACCCCAGGCACTGACACAGGTTTCTCGGTCACGGTAGACGCCGGAAAGATTACGGAATGCCTGGAAGGCTGGGATTAACCCCTGCCACTCCACAATGCGATTCCACATCTCTACCTGAGCTTTCTCTAATGGCGTTTGACCAAACAGATACCGTTGATTCGGAGTAACTTCGTCAAAGTAGCGGCAGATGGCCAAGCTCTCACACAGATGGGTATTGGCATCAATTTCCAGCAGCGGTACTTTCAGGTTGATGCTCATTTGTCGGTAGGTTTCCGAGAGGTTTTCACCACCGCGAATATCAACAGTGACTCTTTCAATTTCGACACCAAGGGCTTTCAAGAAGATATTAACCCGGCGACAACTGGGGGTGGTGGCAACTTCATAGAGTTTCATCAAGCGCTGACCTTTTTCGGAACGATCGGTTAGATTACACTCTAGATAATATCAGAACGATCAGTCAAGAATAACTTGAGGAAATGTTATGGCACGTAGTTGCGGTTTTGACCGCGAGCAAAAACTGGAACAGGCGATGCAGTTGTTCTGGCAAAAAGGCTTTGCCAACACCTCAATAGCCGATTTGGTGCAGCGATTGGGGATCAACCGCTTCAGCCTGTACAACAGTTTTGGTGATAAACAGGCATTATACGAAGCAGCACTGCAGCGCTATTTGGCTAAGGCGACACAACACCTGCAGCCGTTAATGCAACCAGACGCTGGGTTAGCACAAATAGAGGTGTTTTTGCGGCAGTTTGAACAACGGCAGCAGGACAATCCGTTCGGCTGTTTTATTCAAAATGCGGTGGTTGAGTATGCAGGAACCGATGCGATGGTAACGGCACAGGCTCAGCAGCTGTTTAGTCAGGTGCAAGTGGCGCTACGAAGCGCCCTCGAGAATGGTCAGCAGCAGGGAGATATTAGCCTCAAACTATCAGCAGACGATTTGGCAGCGTTGATGTTAGTGCAGATGCAGGGGATGCGCGTGCTGAGTAAAGCCCAGCGTTACCAAGATATCAGCCGTGCTGTCGACAGCTTGTTACAGATCTTGCGCAGTTAAATGCTTGCAAACGAAAAGGCGGCCACAGCCGCCTTTTTAAGTGGATATGCGTATTATTGTGGCCCTGGTGGAGCAAATTTTGCCATCCACTCCTGCACTTGATGGTACCAATAGATGGAGTTATTGGGTTTCAGTATCCAATGATTTTCGTCCGGGAAATACAGCATACGTGATTCTACGCCACGGCTTTGTAGGGTGCGAAACAGCTCAAATCCCTGCCCAACTGGCACGCGAAGATCCAGTTGCCCATGGCTGACTAATGTTGGGGTATTGAAGTTAGCTGCAAAGTAATGAGGCGAGATAGTTTGGTACAACGCTGGGTTGTCCCAGTAGTTGCCAAAGCGGGTGCTGTGTACGGCAAAGTCTGATGCCATTTGTGAATACATATCGTACACCGCCGCATGGATTAGCAACGCCTTGAATGGCTGTTGTGGCGTGCCAAGTATGATAGAACTTAGGTATCCCCCGTAACTGCCACCTCCAGCAACCATACGTTCACTGTCTATCCAGGGTTGATTTTTAAACCAGTCGGCAGCTTTCAGCACGTCTTCCAATGATTTGCTTTTCCAGTCCGGGTTGATGGCATCGGCATAGGCCTGACCAAAACCACTGGAACCATGGAAATTAGGCCAAGCAGTGACATAACCCCAAGAAGCGAATGTCTGGGCATTCCAGCGAAAGTGAAAACCATCGCCAATGGCATTGTGCGGCCCACCATGGATCAACAGAAACAACGGATACTTTTTACTGCGATCAAATCCAGGCGGGTAATGCACCCACATCTGAATATCATCCCCGTTGTAGCCCTTATAGGTGACGGATTCGTAGCTACCAAGCCGCACATCGCGCAATACGTCATCGTTGAACTTATCCAGACGTGACACTTTGCCATTTTGGGGATTAATACTGACTAACTGTGGTGGTTGCAGGAAACTTTCATTGCTGGCGACCAACAGTCCTGTGTCACTCACTGACGGTAGGCTGAAATTGGTGTCATGTGTAACAGCACGGTGCTGACCGCTTTGGGCATCAATGTAGTAGATACGATTGGTCGCGGCATCATCTATGCTGGCGTAAAAGCCTTTGCTGTCAGGTGTCCAGCGCCAGTTATTGATGGAGCGATCCCAGTTGTCGCAGAGACTGCGCAGTTTGCGGCTACTAAGATCCAACAACACCAGTCGTGCGATATCTGCATAAAATCCGGGGATATGTTGTTGGTTAAAGGCCAGTGTCTTTCCGTTCGGGCTGAACTGTGGAACGTCATCGGCCGCGGGGTTATCCGGGGTGATATTTTCGGCGTTGTTGCTACCAATTGCCGCCAGAAACAGGTCCAAGTTGGGATCGACGCGGTTAGCCGAGCCATAGCTGGAAAATGCAATCCATTTTTCGTCAGCTGAAATGTCGTAGCTGCTGCGTCCTTGGTTAGAACGGAACAACTCATGGCCTAATGGCTGGGTAATCGCAGTAACTTCGCCCCCATCTGCCGGGATCCGAAATACATGAGCCTCACGGCGTTCGTCCAGCCAGTGATCAAAATAGGCATAGGGCAAGGCATTCCATTGATGGGCACTGACTTTATTGTCTTTGTCAGCTTTCAGCTGTTCTTTCATCTGTTCCCAGTTTTTACCGGGAAAAACATGGCTGATGAAATACAGATGCTTGCCGACCCACTTGAGACCTGAAACGCCGCTGGGGACATCACTCAGCCGCTGCGCTTCACCTGGCAGGTTCAGCGGTAATAGGTATATCTGACCCGCTTCGTCGTCGTTGCGCTTGCTAATAAATGCCAGTGTGCTGCCATCAGGTGAAAATACCGGCTCACTGACTTTCATTCCGGCGATAGTTAATGGTCGTTGTTGGTTGCCATTCGGTGCAAACCACCATAACTGGGTCGAACTTTTATCGGTTTTAACATCGTACTCGGTGACCGGGGCAATGATGTGATTGCCGGCCGGGGCCACCACCGGTGTACCAATTCGTTTAAGCTGCCATAGGACTTCTGCCGATAACGGTTTATTGGCTTCGGCCAGTGCTGACGTCATTGGTTGCAGTAGACAGAGTAGAATTAACGCTGTTTTTTTCACTCGCAGGCTCCTTGGAATAATGAGTGGCAGCGTAACTGCCAGTGATTTCCGGTGTTAACTATAGTTGCGAATGTTGAAAATAAACTGAGCGGATAGTACGGAGAGTAACTCGCCGCATGCTGATATCAATCAGTCGGCGCGAGGAGTCTTCGATACGGGCTTGTCGAAACGGCTGAAATCTGGGCGCGGTAAGCTATCCAAGATGCGGTAAAGTGCAATAACCAATACAGTTAGCAACGCGGCGGTGGCGAACAGTGCGGGTCCGCCCCAATGGTCAAGAATAATCCCGCCCCCTAAGGGCGCGAGTGCAAAGCCAAAATCATAGGCTGACGCCGCGCCGAAATACGCGCCGCGCAGATGATCCGGTGCCAGTCTGTCGATATGCACATTCATAGTAGGAAATAGAATGGTTTCACCCAAACTGAGTACCACTATGGCACCAATCCAGCCCCAGAATAGTTCAATGGGATTCAGTGCCAGCCATAGTTGCGATATCAGCAATAACAGTAAACCCATTTGAATGCGTCGTGTTAGTGGATAACCTGCCAACAATTTCAGTAACAGAAACTGCGATGAGATGATCACGCAGGCGTTGGTAAAGATAATACTGGATATCAACGACAAAAGTTCAGGCGCTTGCGCTCGGGTCAGGTATTGGATCAGTGAACTGTCGGTCTGAGCATAAATAAACATGCAGAGAATATTGGCAAGGATCAGACACTGTAGCAGTTTGTCCGCCAATAGTACTTTTAGCGTCATGGCCACACCGTAACGGGCGGGCGGTGGTGTATCATCGACCTGCGTCGGGTGTTTTGGTGGCTGATGTTGAAAGCCCCAATGCAACATCAACATCAACAAGGCAAAGGCCGCCGCTGTGATATAAAAACTGGATTGTTGCCCGGTCAATCCCATCCAAACACCTGCGATGGGGCCTACGGCACACCCGGCATTGACCATAAAATATAATGCTTGCATTGCCAGTTCACGGGTCTGTGGCTCGGCAATAATGTCACCTATGGTCGTAGCCGTCAGTGGCCGCCAAAGCGAGGTCGCAACGGCACAAAGTGTCATCACTACCACATAGCCACTGACCGAATTGACCTGCGCCAACAGTGAAAATGAGATGATGTACAACCCGCCAGCAACATACATCAGCGTACGGCGACCAAAGTGATCTGAGAGCGCGCTGCCGATAAAACTGGTGAATACGGCAATTACTGCGGCATTGGACAACACCAAGCCTACCTGCGTCGCCGTCAGCGCAAATTTTTCATATAGGATCACCGCGAGAAACGGCCACACCATGAAGTAGCTGCCACGGGTAAAGAAAGACCCCAGCAGCAGTATCCACATCAGTGGCGGAAATTGCCGGATGCGGGCCAGAGAAATATCACTGTACACCTGAGTTGCTTTAACCTGAAATGTTAATGAAATGAGTAGATTTAGGATTGTAGCGATCTGGCGTAATTTTAGATAGTCAGTCGAAAGCTTTTCATCCCATCACCCGCAATTAGGCTGCGGAGGTAAGTTCTTTTTGCTATTGTCGGCACTTTTCTGTGTGCAGACATCGATACAGCTGTATTTCCCAAACGATAGTTTTCAGCAGTAACAATTTTACGAGTGTGACGAGATATTTCCCTAGCGTTAATTGTTACTTAATTTTTGCACCTTAGTTTGGCGAGTTTGACTCTCAGCACAGCATAGGATTAGGTCTGCCGTGCTATTTATGGATAACACAAGGAACGCGATGAAACCTTTTCAATCACTGTTTACCGCCGCACTGCTGGGTGGTGCTATGATGTACAACGTTAGTGCTCAGGCCGCTAGCACTATTGAAATATCCGGTGATGCTGGTTTGGTGCTGGTGCCAGCGCTGGCTTGGGGAATGAGCGAATGGTGGAATGATGATGAAGGCCAGCAGCAGTTTTACTGGTCAATGGGCAGCACTTTACTGACGACCGAACTGTTGAAGTACACCATCCATGAACGGCGGCCGGACGGTGACGGTAATGATAGCTTTCCTTCGGCCCATACCTCGTTGACCTTTTCGGCGGCCACCTATATCCAGCAGCGTTATGGTTGGAAAAGCGCACTGCCATTTTATGCGGCCGCCAGTTATGTTGGTTGGACTCGCGTGCAATCAGAGCGTCATCACACCAAAGATGTACTCGCTGGGGCGCTGATAGGTTATCTTAATGCCCGTTATTTTACTGAGCCTTATCATGGTGTGCAGGTTTCTGCTTATGCGGAAGGCGGGAGTATCGGCTTGAACTTGCATATGGCATTCTAGAGCGATAGTTTTTTGTCGGAACTTTGCGTGAAAAATCAGTCTTTCATCAAGAAATTAACATACGCTGTTGATGGTTTTTTCTATGCGGTAAAGCAAGAGCATAATATGCGCCGTCATCTGGCGGCGGCGCTATTGGTGGTGTTGGTGTTTGCCTGGTTGCAGCCTGCAGCGCTATGGTGGGCGCTTATTGTGCTGTGTATTGCGCTGGTGTGGGCGGCAGAACTGATTAACTCGGCACTAGAAGGCTTGATCGATCATTTACACCCTCAGATCCATCTGCAAATAAAACATGTGAAAGACATGCTAGCCGCGATGGTGCTGGTGTTCAGTGTGGCAGCTGTGATCGTTGGTCTGCTAGCATTATACTCCTGCCTATAGCCTAACTTTCTGTTACTGTTTATTAGCAACTGCTATGAAACATCTCATTGAAGCGTTGCCATTATTGCGTTAGCTTGTCATGGTCGTTGTTATCATAAGGATATAGCTGTGCAAGGTTGCATTGATGCGTTTTCATTGTTAAATCATTCGTTTTTTTCTCCTCGTAAAACCTTTTACTGCGGTCTTTTAGCGGCGGCAGTTGCTGTGTCTTCTCCGGTGTTTGCTGACAGTAATAGTGATAAGTTTCATGTGGCCTATCAAGCATATCAGTCAGCGGTTGACGCTAAGGATAACCAGCAGATCCTGTTGATGGCAGCGCAGGTTTATAAGCTGGGTGAATCCGTTTACGCCAAAGACAGCGCCGATTTTGCCGCACTCACCATGAATTGGGCACGAGCACTGAGCCACAATACCTCACGAACGTTTGCGCGGGATAACGATAAGCGTCAACAGGCCAATGCCTTGTATCAACAGGCGCTAAAGATCTACCAACACCTTTATGGTGACGACTCGGTGCAGTTAATTGACGCTCTGCTAGGAATGGCTGCAACCGAACAAAGTCCGGCTCATGCTGACAGTGTGTATCGTAACGCCATCGATATTGCTGAAGATAATCATGATCAACTGTTAGCAGCCAGCATCAAGATGACAGCGTTTCATGATCTTTATGGTTCCAGTGCCTATACCCGTAGCGTGCGTGATTATGCATTTGAGGCCTACGATGTATTTAAGGAAAAATTAGCGGTTGATGCTGTCAGCCGCGTTGAAACTGAATTTGAAGTTGCCAAAATATATTTTATTGAAAGGAAGTACGCGGCGGCAGAACCACTCTTTCTGGACGTCGTTAAGCAGTTTTCAGTACTGAAATATTCCCACCCTTACGCGCTTTCGGCGCATGCGATGTTAGTCAGGCTCTATCAACAGCAAAATAATCCTGATAAAGCTACAGAGCACTGCCAGGCGATTGGCCGTATGACACCGTGGAAAGAGAACCAAGAGCAAACGCCATTGTTTAGAGTCCCACCTGAATACCCGCGTACGGCGGCCAAAAGGTTGCAAGATGGCTGGGTGCAACTGGAATTTACTATCGACAAGGACGGTTTTGTTAAAGATCCTAAGGTGTTGCAATGGGAAGGCAGCAAAGCATTTGAAGCCAGCAGCATCAAAGCACTGGAGCGCTGGCGATATGCGCCTAAATTTGAGAACGGTGAACCAGTAGCCGCGACCAGTCGCGTCCAG
This sequence comes from Shewanella fodinae, assembly GCF_014651955.1. Classification (GTDB taxonomy): domain Bacteria; phylum Pseudomonadota; class Gammaproteobacteria; order Enterobacterales; family Shewanellaceae; genus Shewanella; species Shewanella fodinae. The sequence goes on from NZ_BMXW01000012.1 coordinate 72,779, forward strand.
CTAGACTACAAGATTAACCGCTAACGGCAAGGTAGTAATAGGATTCAGTTGAAATAGTATGTTGTGAGTAAAAAAGTTGTAGCGACTTGATATACCAGTGCAAACACTTGTGTTGATACATTACTTGGTATAACACCAAAATACATGAAATATGGGAATGGATATGAAAAAGTCATGGATGATAAGTGTGGCGATTATTAGTGTATTTATGACAGCAGCTTGCTCTACGGTGTATTCCATTTCTAACGGCGAAGCCGCACCTTATTCTGGAACTGCTCAGAATATTCAAGCAATTAAGGCTGCTAGTGGTGAACACAGCCGCTGTGGTTTACCGAATTGCAATGGTAACTGGGAATTGTATGGGTATTTAGCAATGGCTGACTTTCTTCCTAGCATGATTATCGATACGTTGCTGTTACCCGTCACACTGACAGCGGATTCCGTGGGGGAAAGAGCCCCGTCAAAAGACAGTGCTCAGCGTTAATCAATTTGTTATGACACAACGGATTTGTCACTCTTCAGGCATACATAAATGATATTTGTGACTGTCCGCTGACAAACAAAGAAGGCACCTGTGGACGCCTTCTTTGTTGTTGATAGACGGCAACTATTTGCGTTGCCGCCGATTACTCTGGGTCATAATCCAGCACAGGTGCCAGCCATTTTTCCACTTCTGCGATTGTCATGCCCTTGCGCTGGGCGTAATCCGCTACCTGATCGCGACCAATATTGGTGACGCCAAAATAGCGTGACTGCGGATTGGCAAAATACCAGCCGGAAACGGCTGCGGTTGGATACATGGCATAGCTTTCAGTGAGTCGGAGATCAATCCGTTGATCCGGTTGCAGCAACTGCCACAACAAGCCTTTTTCAGTGTGATCAGGGCAAGCGGGGTAGCCGGGGGCAGGGCGAATGCCTTTGTATTTTTCGCGGATCAACGCATCGTTATTGAGGTCTTCATCGGCGGCATAGCCCCAAAACTCCTTACGCACCTTTTCATGCAGGCGTTCAGCAAAGGCTTCAGCCAGTCGGTCTGCCAGACATTTCAGCATGATAGCGCTGTAGTCATCGTGGGCCGCTTCAAATTTTGCCAAGTGTTTCTCAATACCGTGACCCGCAGTGACCGCAAAGGCACCCATATAGTCGGCAACACCGCTGTCTTTGGGGGCAACAAAATCTGCTAGACAGAAGTTATGATTACCCACACGTTCTAGCTGCATGCGTAAGTGATGGGTGGTCAGCAAAGTTTGTTGACGCGCTTCACTGTCGTACAGTTCGATATCGTCATCGTTGATGGTATTGGCCGGGAATAAGCCAAATACTGCTTTGGCGGTGAGCCATTTTTCATCAATGATTTTATGCAACATAGCTTTGCCATCGGCATATACCTTACGGGCTTCTTCCCCCACCACCATATCATCTAGAATCTCCGGGAAGTGGCCGTGTAGCTCCCAAGCGCGGAAAAATGGTGTCCAGTCGATGCGCTCGACCAGATCTTCCAATGGATAATCCTCAAATACCTGAATGCCCAATTGCTTTGGCTTCACTGGTGGATTGGCCTGCCAGTCGTGCTGCACTTTGTTGTCGCGGGCGGCTTGCAATGGCACCAGCGTTTTGCGCTTGGTCTGTGCTAGGCGTTTCTCGCGCATCACTTCGTATTCGGTATAGATATCCGCGATGGTCTTAGCGCGGGTGTCATCGTTGATGAGTTTGCTGACCATTGGCACGGCGCGGGAGGCATCTGGAATGTAGATGGCTCCATGTGGGTAGTGCGGGGCAATCTTCACCGCCGTGTGAATTTTTGAGGTAGTTGCACCACCGATGATCGCCGGAATGGTCAGGCCTTCCCGGGCAAAGGTTTTGACGTTATGTACCATCTCATCCAGACTGGGGGTAATAAGCCCAGACATACCGATAATATCGACCTGCTCTTTACGGGCGGTTTCGATTATCTGTTCTACTGGCACCATCACGCCGAGGTCTATTACCTCGTAACCGTTACAGGCCAGTACCACGCCGACGATATTTTTACCTATGTCGTGCACATCTCCTTTAACGGTGACCATCAAGACTTTACCGTTGCTGGAGCCTTGCACTTTTTCTGCTTCAATGAACGGATTCAGGTAGGCTACCGCTTTTTTCATCACCCGCGCCGATTTCACCACTTGCGGCAGGAACATCTTGCCGGCACCAAACAGATCGCCGACCACATTCATGCCATCCATCAGCGGCCCTTCGATCACATCGAGCGGACGAGTCGCGGCCAAGCGGGCTGCTTCGGTGTCTTCATCGATAAATTCAGTAATGCCTTTGACCAACGCATGTTCCAGCCGTTTGTTCACTGGCCAGTGCCGCCACGCCTGATCTTCCTGTTTGCCAACACCGCTTTGGCCGCCACGGAATTTTTCGGCAATATCCAACAGCTGTTCGGTATTGCTGGAGCCAGCAACTGGGCATGGCAGGTTCAATACTACCGCTTCGACGCGCTGCTTCAGAATGGGGTCGATATCGTCGTAAATTGCCAACTGCCCGGCGTTGACGATGCCCATATCCATGCCCGCCTTGATGGCGTGATACAGGAATACCGCATGAATCGCTTCGCGCACCGGGTTGTTGCCGCGGAATGAGAAGGAGACGTTAGACACCCCACCAGATACCATGGCGTGCGGCAAGGTAGCCTTGATATCTTTCACGGCATTGATGAAGTCCACCGCGTAGTTGTCGTGTTCTTCAATGCCGGTGGCGATGGCAAAAATATTTGGGTCGAAAATAATATCTTCTGGCGGAAAGCCTACCTTATCGACCAATATGCGGTAGGCGCGGGTACAGATATTGATTTTGCGTGCGTGGGTATCGGCTTGGCCCTGTTCATCGAACGCCATAATGATTGCCGCGGCACCATAACGTTTTACCAGTTGTGCATGTTCGATGAACGTTGCTTCGCCCTCTTTCAGCGAGATAGAGTTGACGATGCCTTTTCCCTGAATGCACTTTAATCCGGCTTCAATCACTTCCCATTTGGAGGAGTCGATCATCACTGGCACTTTGCTGATGTCGGGTTCAGAGGCGATAAGATTGAGAAACTTCTGCATCATCTCCACGCCGTCCAGCATGCCTTCATCCATGTTGACGTCGATGATCTGCGCGCCGCTTTCTACCTGTTCGCGAGCCACATCAAGCGCGGTTTCAAATTGTCCCTCTTTAATCAACCGCAAGAATTTAGCAGAGCCGGTGACGTTGGTGCGCTCTCCCACGTTAACAAACAGACTGTTGGTGTCTATGGTCAGCGGTTCCAGCCCGGCAAGACGGCAAGCAACGGGCAATTCGGGTAACTGCCGGGGTTGATGCTGACTGACGGCTTCACGGATGGCTTTAATGTGCGCCGGAGTTGTCCCACAGCAACCACCGACTAAGTTAACCAGCCCTTCTTTGGCCCACTGACCTATGACTTCGGCCATCTGCGCAGGGGTTTCATCGTAACCGCCAAATTCATTGGGCAGCCCCGCGTTGGGATGCACCGAAACAAAGGTTTCACTGATGCGGGCCAATTCTTCTACGTAGGGGCGTAATTCTTTCGGCCCAAGCGCGCAGTTGAGGCCAAACGATAACGGCTTGATGTGGCGCAGTGAGTTGTAAAAAGCTTCAGTAGTCTGGCCGGTGAGGGTGCGGCCGGAGGCATCGGTAATAGTACCGGAAATCATCACTGGCAGTCGTATGCCGAGCTTTTCAAACACTTCATCGATAGCAAACAACGCCGCCTTGGCATTGAGGGTGTCGAAGACGGTTTCCACCATCAGTATATCCGCGCCGCCTTTGATAAGCGCTTCTGTGGCTTGTATGTAAGCAGCCACTAACTCATCGAAATGGATATTGCGAAATCCTGGATCGTTGACATCGGGGCTGATGGAACAGGTACGGTTTGTGGGGCCTAGAACCCCGGCGACATAACGGGGTATTCCAGTCGCTGCTGCCACTTCATCGGCGGCCTCTCGTGCTAGTCTGGCCGCGTGTTCGTTAATTTCGCTGACCAGCGCCTGCATGTCGTAATCCGCCATGGCGACGGTGGTAGCGTTGAAACTGTTGGTTTCAATAATATCGGCACCGGCTTGCAGATATTGGTGGTGAATCGACTTGATGAGCTGTGGCTGAGTTAATACCAACAGATCATTATTACCTTTGACATCACAGTGCCAGTCACGGAAACGCTCGCCACGATAATCGGCTTCTTCCAACTTGAAGCTCTGGATCATGGTGCCCATCGCACCGTCGATAATCAAAATTCGTTGCGCCAGCGCATCATGAATTTGTCGGGCTGCAACGGTGGAAGAAGTGTTAATCATTCGAAGCCTTAATTACCTATTACTAAAATAAAAATTAACAAATACAAACTTTTAAAATTGAGTTATGATCCAGATCACATTACTGTGATTATGACAGTAAACGAGCATCATAGTATGGCTGCGGAATAACTACAGGGCTGTTTTGGATGTTTATACGTATAGACGTCCATAATAAGGATTACAACGTTCTGCGGCAAGGTGAAAATGTTGCCCTTTAGCCCGGGTAGTTAAATCGAAGGAACCATCATGTCCTGCTACAGAAAATTGACAGTATATTTGATGCGCCACGGCAACTGCGCCGATGGCGATATTCTAAGAGGCCGTACCGATTCGCCACTGAGCGAACAGGGACAAGAGCAGATGTGGAACGCTTGGCGTGAGCTGTGTGATCATCTGCCGGAAGGCAAATTGCTGTTATTAAGTTCACCATTACAGCGTTGCAGCCTATTTGCCGACAGTCTTGCCAGCGAAATGCCGGAGTTTTTTGAACGTCCGCTACAAACCGCTAACTGGTTGCAGGAACTGAATTTTGGTGAGTGGGACGGTAAATCTATGGTCGCGCTGCAGGCCGACTATCCTAAAGCCACTGCGGCTTATGCCCTTGACCCCCTTAATCATACGCCGCCTCATGGCGAAACCGTGAATGAACTGTACCAGCGTGTTAACCGTGGTTGGCAAGATTTGGTAGAAGAACTGCTGAGTAGCCAGCAGGACAATGCCTTGTTGATCACTCATGGCGGGGTAATACGCACTCTTATCAGCGAAGTGCTTAATCCGGGACAGGCACCATTGAGCGGTGTGTTCAGCAGCCTAGAGTTGCCTTATGGTTCATTGTTGAAAATTGTGGTGGATGCCCATGAAGTTGATGGCGAATGGCAATGTTTACCAAAACTACACTGGCAATTATAAACATCACCAGTGGTCTGCCGCGCTGATTACTGGCGGCAGACTACCATATCCTGTTAGCCTATTGAGCCTGAGATGATGAAGTTGCTGGAGACGGCCTATGAAGCCGGCACTGAAGGCTGATAATATTTGCTGGTCGGTAGCCGAAAAATCGATTCTGTCTGGTGTCAGCTTTAGTTTAACCAAAGGAAAAGTGCTGGGCCTGATAGGCCCTAACGGCGCCGGTAAATCCAGTTTGCTGCGATGTTTGTACCGCTACATCCGGCCAGATACCGGTCATATCCAGTTGTTTGGTGAAAACATCAACCGCATGCCGCTGCAAGTTTTTGCTCGTCAGGTTGCAGTTGTACTGCAGGATACTCCGCCTCAGTTAGAGCTAAGTTTACGACAATTGGTGGCAACCGGTCTGACCCCTTATAAAAGACTTTTCGAGCGCGATTCAGCAGAGGATAATAATGCTGTTGCCACAGCATTGACTCAGGTGGGCCTGAGCTCGCTGGCGGATGAAGTGTTTCGGCACCTCTCTGGCGGAGAAAAACAGCGGGCGCTGATCGCCAGAGCTATTGTGCAGAAACCTTTGTTGCTATTGCTTGATGAGCCGACAAATCATCTGGATATCCGTTATCAGATCCAGATCCTTGAGCTGGTGAGAAGCCTTGGTGTGAGTGTTATCGCTTCAATCCATGACCTCAATCTGGCGGCAGCGATGTGCGATGACTTGCTGTTGTTGCATCAGGGACAAGTGGTAGCAGTGGGGGAGGCGGCAGCTGTGCTGACAGAACAGCGGCTGAGTGATGTCTTCGGTGTTTGCAGTCGGATCAGTCAGCATCCGCAGACAGGCAAGCCGTTGATCCAATATTTTTATGGTTATTCGCCGTTAGTGGCGGATAAAGCTGAAGTTGATGCAGCCCGACGTGATAGCGGAGCGCTTTATGTCGCTAAGTGAAAGCCCACCATTACGCGTGGATAGGCGATTACAGAGCTGCTGGTTAGTGGTGTTGTTAGGGCTGTTGGTGACGCCACTGGCCGCGACCGCTTTTGGTGCTGCCGATAATATCGGGGTACTGGAAGTTGCCCGGGTATTGGGCCACAAAATAGCAGGCATGGGGCAAGTGTCTGCTATCGACCAACGGATTGTGTGGGAGTTGCGATTCCCGCGTGTGTTGCTGGCGTTTGTTGCTGGCTGTGGGCTAGCGCTATGTGGCTATGTGCTGCAAAGTGTGACCCGGAATCCTTTGGCTGACCCATATCTGTTTGGCATCAGTGCCGGTGCGTCTTTCGGTGGCGTATTGGCAATGACGCTACTCGGTGGCACTTGGCTGGCGTGGGTATCGTTACCATTAGGGGCATTTGCCGGTGCCTGTCTGTCAGTATTGTTGGTACTGATAATGGCAGGGAGCCAGGCAGAACGTCAGGTAGAACGCTTGTTGTTATCCGGCGTGGCGGTGTCTTTTATGTTCGGTGCCTTTACCAGCCTATTATTGTATTTTTCCACGCCACAGGCGACCGCATCATTGTTGTTCTGGACCTTGGGCAGTTTTGCTCGAGCCGACTGGAACACCCTGTGGATGCCGGTGGTGGTGGTTTTAGTGGCACTGGTACTGATAGTCGGTTACCGACGACAAATCCTAGCAATGCTGAGCGGCGATGAGACCGCGCACACCTTGGGGGTTAGGGTGATGCAAATGCGACTGGGAATGTTGTTATTGTGTTCACTGATTACTGCAACACTGGTGGCACAGTGCGGTGGTATAGGTTTTGTGGGGCTGATGGTGCCCCATCTGCTGCGTTTGCTATTGCCGGGAAGGCATCCAATGATGCTAACGGCACTGGCAGGCGGGTTATTTATGGTGTGGGTAGATGTGGTAGCGCGCAGCCTGTTACCCACCCAGGAACTACCGGTCGGCATTATTACGTCGGCAATCGGCAGTGTATTTTTTTTGGCTGTTCTGCATCAGCGCAGACAGTATTAACCTAGATTAAGGTCAAGCTATTATGTATTCGGTAACTCCCGTCAATCACGCATTTGATGATGCCATCAAATCGCGGATACACCATAAAACCAAGTTACGTGGTTCGCTCGGCAAGCTGGAAGAAGTCGCCTTGAAGCTGGCACGTATCCAGTTTAAATCTCCTGAAGATAAACTTGCTATCAAGAAGCCGGTGATGCTGGTCTTTGCCGCTGATCATGGCGTAGCCGATTTCGGCGTATCAGTGGGTGACAGCGAACTCACTTCCGAAATGATTGAGAATTTTGTCAAAGGCGGTGCGGCAATTAACGTATTTTGCCGCCAGAATGGCTTGGAACTGGAAGTGATTGACTGTGGTACCCGACATCAGTTGGCATTACCCCAGGTCGTAAATCAGCGTCTAGGTGATGCCACTAAACCAATACATCAAGAAGAAGCCATGTCTATTGAAACCGTTTTTGAAGGTTTCAGAATGGCGAAAGAACTGGTGAAGCGCCATATCTATAACGGCAGCAATATGTTGGCAGTTGGGGAAATCGGCATTGGTAACACTACCTCGGCTTCCGCCGTCATGGCTGCACTCACCGGTATTCCGGTCGCAGAATGTACTGGCCGCGGCTCAGGTATTGATGAAGAAGCGCTGAAACGCAAACGTATGATAGTGGAGCGTGCTTTGCAGCTACACTATGCCAATCTAACAGATCCTGTGCGGGTATTGGCTTGTCTCGGTGGCTATGAAATTGTGCAGATGACCGGTGCCATGCTAGCCGCTGCGGAGTTTGGCGTGCCTGTCGTGGTCGACGGATTTACCTCATCGGTAGCTGCATTGGCGGCGGTAAAATTGGCTCCAGGTGTCCGTGAATATCTGATTTTTGCACATCAGTCGGCGGTCTATGGCCATAAGCAATTGTTGGCACGGCTAGATGCGCATCCTATGCTGCATCTGAATTTACGTCTGGGTGAAGGCTCCGGTGCTGCGCTGGCGATGCCACTGCTGCACTCTGCGGTGAACTTCTACAATGAAATGGCGGCTGTAGATGGTGTTGATGCCAGTAACAGCAACGGAACGGGAGCAAATTAATGGGTAAATGGGCTTTCTGGCTGGAGCAGCTACGGCTGTTTGTCATTGCCGTTGGCTTTTTTACCCGTATTCCGTTATTGCGACGCACCAGTCCTGACAACGATACCATCAATCGCGCCAGCCGTTATTATGGGTTGGTCGGAACCTTGGTGGGCGGTTTGTCAGCGCTGGTGTTGTGGCTGTTGTCGCTCTACCTGCCATTGTCGGTTGCAATAGTGTTGTCGATGATCACCAGCGTCTGGCTGACCGGTGGTTTTGACGAGCACGGGCTGGCCGTCACCGCAGACAGTTTTGGTGCTGGCGATTCTGCCGGACAGAAACTGCAAATGATGAAAGAACGGCGGCTTGGCAGTTATGGCGTGTTAGCATTGGTGTTGGTATTGCTGCTCAAGTTTGAGCTGTTAATGGAGTTGGCGTTATATGATCCGACACTGACGGCATTGGCGCTGGTGTTGGGACACACGCTCAGTCGAGTCACTGCCGCCAGCCTTATTTTTGGTGAAACCTGCGTCCATGAAGAGGGGCTGAACCGCCATCCGGTGCAACGCCAAAGCATTAATGAATTGAGCTTTCTGCTGGTTACCGGGTTAATTGTGATGCTGTTGTTTTCCCGCGGGCAGCTCATTCCTCTAGTGGTGGGGCTGCTACTGTTGCGTTTTATTCTGGCGCGTTGGTTCCGCCATCAGATTGATGGGTATACCGGTGATACGCTCGGTGCCGGACAGCAACTGGCCGAAGTATTGGTTTACATAATTGTGTTAGCTGGCTGGAATGCTGCCACCCGTAGTTAATTTGTTTTCCAGGATAATATTGTGACGGACAATCATGATGACAATGCCCGCCACCAAGCGCGGCAGCAAAAATTGAAGCAAGCGGTCGATGCACGAGTCGCTGCTGCTACCGATGAAAAGGGGATCTTGCTGGTGCTGACCGGCAATGGTAAGGGCAAGTCCACATCAGGTTTTGGTACGGTGGCGCGGGCGGTTGGCCACGGTAAAAATGCCGCAGTTGTGCAGTTTATTAAAGGTAACTGGGCATGTGGCGAGCGTAAGTTACTGGAAAATGCCGGTGTACGCTTTGAAGTGATGGCAACTGGATTTACCTGGGATACCCAAAATCGTGCCAATGACACTCTAGCGGCAGAAAAGGCGTGGGCGGTAGCCGAACGGTGGTTACAAGACCCCGCAATTGATGTATTGCTGTTAGATGAACTGACCTACATGCTGAGCTTCCACTATCTGGATCTGCAACGGGTGTTGCTGGCGCTGAAAAATCGCCCGCCGTTGCAACATGTGATCGTCACCGGCCGTAATTGCCATCGGCAGTTACTGGAGCTGGCTGATACGATCAGTGAAATCCAGAATGTCAGACATGCCTTTGATCATGGTGTTAAGGCGCAGGCGGGGTTTGACTACTGAAAGTTGCACGACTGCTACCGAGTATTCCACGAGCTGTTATGCCTTACCTCTCAAGCGGTCAGCGAATTGCTGCTGATAATTGAATACTCAATAACACCGGAACACATCGTCCTGTTCCCAGCGAGATTCATACTCATCGTCAGCGGTGGTGGTTGGCGTTGAATAACGCTCGAATGCGTTTTTTTAAAGGATGGCAATGCCATCCTTTGTGACTCACTTAGGCAAGCGCTTTATTAAGTGCTGTTAGAAATACCTCAGAAGTAACGGTCACATCCGGTGCAAAACGCGCCAGCACTGTGCCATCTTTGCCAACAAGAAATTTCTCGAAATTCCATAAAATATCCTCATCGTGTTTTGGTGCCTGGCCCAGTTCGATAAGTTTGGCTTTGAGTTTGCCATCTGCGGCAGCTATCGCCTCAGGCTGTGACAGAACTAATGCTTTGTACAAGGGATGGCGGTGCTCACCATTGACGTCAATTTTGGCGAACATTGGGAAAGTCACGCCGTAGTTCATACTGCAGAATTGTTGGATTTCCGCTTCATCGCCAGGTTCCTGACCTAGAAATTGATTGCAGGGAAAACCGAGGATTTCTAATCCATCAGCAGCTTTTGCTTTGTAGAGCGCTTCCAGGTGTTCGTACTGGCCAGTCAAGCCACACTTAGAGGCAGTGTTGACAATCAGCAGTACTTTGCCGTGAAAGTCAGCTAGCAGTTGATTGTCTCCAGTAATGGTTTTGACTTGGATGTCATAAATACTCATGATACTTCCCTTTGTTGATATTTGATCAAGATCACACTGCCTCAGTTGATTGTCATCTGCAAGTCCGGATTGCTATTGTTTGTTGCAACAATCATCAACCGTTGCTTTCAGGCCGTCAGAGATGCTCAATGCTATCTTCGCAGATGCTGATAAACAGGGTAGTCTTGAGCCTTACCGCAATACGTTGCGGATGTTAGTCACCGGAGGACAAATTGCCTGTTAATGGTTTAACTTGGCTGGTAGTACTGCAATTATTAGGCGCCTTGTTGCAGCAATGGTTGTTGCCAACTTTGCCCGGCCCAATCATTGGGTTGCTGTTACTGTTTATCTGGCTGCTATTTTATGGGCGCTTGCCTAAGTCGTTAGAAGCCGCTGCGTCACCGTTATTGCAGTATCTGCCGTTGCTGCTGGTGGTGCCCTGCGTTGGGCTGATGAATAACTTAGACACACTGCAGTCTCAATGGCTGGTGATTGCCGGGTCACTCTTTGGCGCTATGCTGATCACCATCCCTCTCAGTGGTTGGTTGATGCAGTGGTTAATTCGCCGTCAGCAGCAAAAAAGAGGTCGTCATGATTGAGTCGTTGCTGGCGAGTCTGCAAGCATTAAAATCTACGCCAGAATTTGCGGTCGGCTTGACGTTGGTCGCCTTTCAAGTGGCACTACTGTTTTATCGCAAAAGCAAAATTGTGCTGTTACAGCCAGTCATTGTGGCGGTCACTATGGTGATTACGGTGTTGCTATTGTTGGATGTTCCCTATAGCGACTATCAGGTGGCGGCGGAGCCGGTGGCATTTCTCATCGGTCCGGCAACGATAGCATTGGCGGTGCCGTTATACAGCCAACTGCGGCGTATCCGCCAGTTGTTTGGCCCGATCCTGATAACTTTGCTCTGTGGCGGCAGTCTGACGGTCATCCTCAGTGTGCTGTTTTGCTGGCTGCTAGGCGGGTCTGAGATGTTGCAGATGAGTTTGGCACCGCGCTCGGTCACGATGCCGATAGCCATTCTGGTATCAGACAGTCTCGGTGGCAGCATGTCGTTGACGGCAGCATTTGTCATGATCACCGGTGTTTTTGGGGCCGCCTTGGCGCCCTGGTTGTTGAAACTTGCACGGGTGACAGAACCTGCTGCACGAGGTCTGAGTTATGGTATTAATGCCCATGCCATAGGAACCGTCAGAGCATTGGAAGAAAGCGAAGAATGTGGTGCGTTTTCCGCGCTGGGGATGAGCTTGTTTGGCGTGTCGTTGGCGCTATTGCTGCCTTTGCTGCTGTAGTTGTTCACAAAGGCAGCGCACCCAATTAGCTATTACACATGAAAGTGCTGCATTTGCTGGCTGAGTCGTTGTGATGATTCATAGACTTCACTACTGGCGGTCGAGGTGTTACGGGCATTAGCCAGCACGTTATGGGAATGCTCGCTGATGTTTTCCATATTGCGGTTGATGTGGTCAATAACGGTACTTTGTTGTTCGGTTGCGGCGGCAATCTGGATAGAAATTCCTAACATGTCGTCTAACAATACCACGACCTGATCTAGGGCGTTGCCTGCCGCTGACGCTTTGTCAGCGGTGCTATTAACCCGTTCAGAACTGAGGTTTATCACCTCCACGGCATGTTTCACACCCTGGTTCAGCCGATCGATCATCCCCTGAATATTCTGGGTAGATTCTTGGGTTTTCATCGCTAGTGCCCGGACTTCATCCGCAACCACGGCAAAGCCTCGACCAGAATCTCCGGCGCGAGCGGCTTCAATAGCAGCGTTTAGCGCCAATAGGTTGGTCTGATCTGCAATGCCACCAATGACATCCAGTACCGAAATAATATTTTTGCTTTCCTGCTCAAGTTGTTTGATGGTGCTAATGGCATTGTTCATGTCTTCGACCAAACTGGAGACCTGTTCGATGGTGCCGGTGATCTGCTGGTGCGAATGTTCCATCTCCTGCTGGGCGTTATGGGCTTTATCTGAAGACTGCTGGGTTTGATGAGTGATTTCTTTTACGGCGCTATTCATCTGCGACACGGCACTGACTGCATCTTCGATATGACGAAACTGTTCGGTAGCACTGCTACCGGTGGACGATGAGGCATCAACCAGTGCCGTCGTATGCGCATGGATACGGCCAGTTTCTTCGTTTACCTGACGGATTAACTGTTGCAGATAGTGAATAAAGCCGTTGATGGCATTGGTCAATTTGCCTAATTCATTATCTCCCATCGAGGGTAAACGTAATGTCAGATCGCCACCGGACTGGCTCAGTTGGCTCATTTTAGTGGTGACGTCATTAATAGTGTCGCTGATGGTTTTAGGAATAATCAGCGTAAACAGTACGCCAAAGATAATTGCCAGACAGGCAATCCCGAGAACGGTGTATAGCTGTCGCGCTTCCTGTTGCAATGTGGTCTCGGAGATCCGCTGGCGCTGCTCGGTCAACTCCTCCTCAAATTTGTCGTAAAAGCTGCGCAGAGTACTGAATAACTGCTCGTGTGGGCCAACTAACAACTGGTATGCCTGGTCGTAATTCTGTTGCTCCACGGCTTGCATTATCTGCTCGGTGATGGCTTTCCATTCGCTATAAGCCCGCTCAAAGTCGGCATCCCGTTCTGGATAGAGCTTCACGCCTTCAATGGACGCCTTGGCTCGCGACTGCAGCATGCGATCATAAGCTTGTTGCCGGTTTTCCACTATGGCATCACGACTCTTTTTAATAATGGCATTATCGAGCTTTTGCTGGGCTTGGGTGTTGTAATCACGTAATGCCACCTCTGCCTGATACAGGTCGCGATCAGCATTTAGCACCAACTCAGAAGCTGGCGCTAAATGGTCTGTCAGCATACGGATTTTAAGCACTAATTGTGTGCTGTTATACCAACCAATGACCGCCAGCAGCAGTATCAGCAAGGTCAGCAACATAATTGGCGTTGCTATCTGTACCCGAATAGGTAAGTGTTTGAAAAATTTCATTATGAGATTCCCCTTTCAAAAGCACCTGTATCTGCTGCTTTTAAGCATAGACTAGAAATCTGACTTTAAAATGGCGCGGACGCCGGGCGGACGGTGGACACCTAAAACGGACACTTTATATAAATTAAAACAATATAAAACAATATGTTAAATGTTGGCCCGAGATTTGTTTAATCACTGTCAGACAACTTTCGGGGAACGATATGATCAGAGATACCGCCGGCCAGGATGTGATACTGCAGCCGAAGTCAAAATCCCGCTATGGCATGTACGCAGCCGTTGCACTGCTCGTGGTGGTGCTGATAGTGATGTTGGTACAACGTTGGCAGAGAGCTGCCGCCACCGATATGACCGTGCCTAGGGCTTCGGTGCAGATCGCTACAGTATCTACTGGCGATGTCCTGCGGGATCTCAGTGTGCAGGGCAAAGTCGTCGCGGCGAACAGTCCGACGCTTTATAGCACTGCACAAGGGATTGTGACCTATGAAGTGAAGGCTGGGGACCGAGTAAAGAGTGGCCAGCTGTTGGCACAGCTCGACAGCCCCCAGACCACGTCACAGCTTAAACAGCAGCAGGCAACACTGGCGCAGTTGCAAGGGGAATTGGAGCAGCACCGTATTAAAGCGCAGCGGGATCTACTGGAAAAACAGCAGGCTCAGGATTTAGCGCAGGTGGACCTTAACGCTGCCAAACGCGAGTTGCAGCGCAACGCTGATGCTCGGCAGGATAAGGTGATCAGCGATCGCGACTACCAGCGCAGCAAAGATGAGCTGGCTCGTGCTGAGGTGGTGTTCAAGCAATCCGAAGCCTCACTGCAATTGGTGCGGCAATCTATCCGTTATGAAGAGGAAACGCTGGCGCAGCAGATCAAAGCACAGCAACTGCTGGTGGCAGAGTGGCAGCGGCAAGCCGATAACCTGCAAGTGTTGTCGCCGGTGGATGGCATGGTGGGGAGTCTCGCCGAAGCGCAGAAAGCCGCCGTACCCGCTTATCAGCCGTTACTGACAGTGGTGGATTTATCCGGCTATGAAGTCGAGGTGATGGTGCCCGAAAGCTATGCCAACGAGCTGGCACTGAGTATGCCGGTAGAGATCGCCTCCGATGGTCGCCAGTATCCTGGGCAAATCGCCGCAATCAGTCCAGAAATTACCAACGGGCAGGTGGTGGCAAGGTTACGTTTCTCGGCAGAAACCCCCGCCCAGATCCGCCAGAACCAGCGGCTGTCAGGACGGATCCTGCTGGAGAATCGTCTGCAGGTGGTTCGCGTTGAGCGCGGTAGTTTTGTCGACTCAGATAACGGTCGCAGTGTGTTTGTGGTCGAGGGTAATCAGGCCAGACGAGTGCCGCTGACGCTGGGTGCCAGTGGTTTCAAATATGTTGAAATTACCAGCGGCGTTAAACCCGGACAGCAGGTGATAGTGTCTGATACCAGTCGTTTTAAAACGGCCGATAGCTTACTGCTAACTGATTGAGTTTTTAAGGAGACTTCCCGACGTTGGCACAAGGAGTGTGCCGTATTTTTTTACGCTGCGGCGCAATATGCCGCTAACTGAATTTTTGACGACCTGAAACAACAGGGAGAACACAGCTATGCTGCAGATGGAAAACATCAGCAAGGTTTATCGTACCGAAACCGTTGCCACACATGCGTTACGGGATTTTAATCTGCATGTGCAATCAGGCGAGTTTGTCTCGGTGACCGGCCCCTCCGGTGCGGGAAAAACTACTTTTTTGAACATTGCCGGACTGCTAGAGCAGTTTGATAACGGCCGCTATATGCTGGATGGCATCAGTGTCAGCGGTTTGTCTGACAGCGCTCGTTCCAAACTCAGAAATGAAAAAATAGGATTTATATTTCAAGGATTTAATCTTATTCCTGATCTGAATATTTATGACAATGTGGATGTGCCGTTACGTTACCGCGGTTTTGGTCGTAAGGAGCGGCAACGGCGTATTGATAAGGCATTGGAACAGGTGGGGCTAGCCGCCCGTCAAAAGCACCTGCCATCACAGCTCAGTGGTGGTCAGCAGCAACGTGCCGCCATTGCCAGAGCCTTAGCGGGAGAGCCAGCTTTCCTGCTGGCGGATGAACCGACCGGTAACCTCGACTCTATTATGGCAAGGCAGGTGATGGAACTGTTGGAACAGATTAACAGCCAAGGAACCACTATCATCATGGTAACCCATGACCCGGATCTGGCGCATCGCGCCCAGCGTAACATCCAGATAGTGGATGGTGAGGTCGCGGATTTTCATGGCTTCAACGCGACTGCGGCAGCGGTATAAGGAGGCACCATGCTGAGTTATTACCTGCAATTGGCATGGCTATCGGTGCGGCGCACCCCGGTGATGTCATTGCTGATGATCCTGACATTGGCGGTAGGGGTAGCGGTCTCCATGACCATGCTGACACTGCAACATGTGATGTCCACTAACGGTCTAGCCGCCAAGAACGATACCCTGTACGCCTTGCAGATCGATAATGCCTCTGCAGGGGATGGTGGCACTAGCAGCGGTAACAAATTAACTAACGGTTTACCCTATCTTTTGTCTTATCGTACCGTGACCACACTGTTGCGCTCTGACATCCCGTTGCATCAGGTGGCAATGCATCGTTGGGCGGCAGCGTTGTCACTGGAGAACAATCAGGTACGGCCTAGCAAAGAACTGGTGCGAGTTACCAGTCGCGATTTCTTTGCGTTGTTTGGCGTGCCATTTATCTATGGACAGGTGTGGGACAAAAGTGCCGATAACGACGCCCGTTATCAGGTGGTGATTGACCGGACCATGAATCAGCGCTTGTTTAATGGTGAAAATTCAGTTGGCCGCAGCCTGCAACTGGATGGTCGCCCTTACCAAGTCGTAGGTGTGGTTGAAGATTTCAATCCACTGCCCTCGGTGCAGGATCTGACGCAGGGTGCTTTTGGGGGCAATGCCAGTATCTATCTGCCCTTTGGCTTACATCGGGCATTACAAATGATGCCCTATGGAAGTATGACCTATTCGTCCAGTCACCCTCGACCCCAGCCGCAAGAGCCCTTGACACCGGAGCAGCAGTACGAGCAGATCCTTCAGGAGCGTTATTTCTGGATGCAGTACTGGGTGGAATTACCGGATGCCGACACTAAGAATGCATTTGTCAGTTATCTACGTAACTACTTTGACGAGCAGCGGAAAACGGATTTTTTTGAACGCGACTTCAAATATGCACTTTCGACACCATCGCAATGGCTGGCACTTAATCAAGTGGTCAGCAACGATACCCGAGTGATGACTTGGCTGGCATTGGTATTTCTGGCGGTGTGTATTATCAACACTATAGCGTTGCTGTTAGCCAAATTGTTGAAGCAGGCTCCAGAAACCGGCATTCGCCGCGCATTG
Organism: Shewanella fodinae; assembly: GCF_014651955.1. Lineage (GTDB taxonomy): Bacteria > Pseudomonadota > Gammaproteobacteria > Enterobacterales > Shewanellaceae > Shewanella > Shewanella fodinae. The sequence goes on from NZ_BMXW01000012.1 coordinate 89,598, forward strand.
GGGGCCAGTCGCAGCGCCATTTTCATTCAAAATCTGGTGGAAAGTGGCGTGATAGGTGTGCTCGGTGGATTGCTGGGTATTGCGCTCAGCCAGCTGGGATTGGGATTGGTCAGAACCTTGGTCAGTCGTGATGAAGCCGCTGTGGTATACAGCGATGGTTTGACGCTGCTGTTGACCATCGCGCTGGCGCTGCTGGCAAGTATTATCGCCGGTTGTTACCCCGCTTGGCGCGTCAGCCGAACTTCCCCAGCCTACTATCTGAAGAATCAATAGGAGAGCACCATGTTTGAATTTGGCCCCATAGTGCGTACCCTGTGGCGCAACAAGACCGGTGCGATACTGATTATTATTCAGACCGCACTGACACTGGGTATTGTCGCCAACGCTGCGTTTGTGGTCGATCAGCGGCGGCAGATTATTGAGCGTCCGACCGGTATCGATGATCAACACCTGTTTTCACTGCAGTTGGCACCGTTGAGTGAAACCAGCTTCAGTTATCAGGATGTGCAGCGGGATCTGCATGAGATCCGGCGGCTACCTGGCGTGATTGATGCGTCATTCAGTAACACTTCACCGCTGTCTAACTCTGGCAGTTCTAGCGATATGACTAATGAGGAAGATCCTCAGAAACCGATGGCAGCGATGGTCGATCTGTATTCGACTGACAGTCATGGTCTCAATACGTTAGGGTTAACGTTGCTTTCAGGCCGTTTTCTGGAGGAGCAGGAGGTGACTGCCAGCTCATCGTTTGAGGATGGATCTAATAGCATCAAGGCGGTAGTGTTGAGCCGTTCGCTGGCAGACAAACTCTATGGCAAAGACGTGGATCCTACCGGTAAACTGCTGAACGGATTGCCAGTAGTGGGGGTGGTGGCTTCGGCCATGGTGTCATATGTTGCTCCAGGATACACTGATGGTGTGGCCTTTATTCCGCGTTTTGCCACAAATTATCCGCCTAACTATGTGATTCGTTGTCAGCCGCAGCAGTGTGAACAACTGATGGTTAAGGTGCCTGAATTACTTGAAAAACTCGATCCTAACCGGATGGTGCGCAATGTCCGCACTATGGCGGATAACAAACACAACTCCTATCGTCGTGACCGCTCAATGGTGGTGATGATGACTGCCACCATTATTCTGGTCTCAGCGGTGACCGGATTAGGAATTGTCGGGCTGACATTGTTGTGGGTAAATCAGCGCCGAAAACAGATAGGGATTCGTCGGGCACTAGGGGCGACGCAATTAGCCATCATCCGTTATTTTCTGCTGGAAAACGTGGTTATTACCGGTATTGGTATTGTGGTTGGCGTGATTATATCATTGGCGATTAATCAACTGATGGTGCAGCATTACAGCATGACCGCCCTGCCAGTATCCTATCTGCTCAGTGGCATGGTGGCCGTATGGCTGCTGGGACTTTTGGCAGCGTTGATGCCAGCCTGGCGCACCATACGGATTTCACCAGCGTTGGCAACCCGTAATATCTGATACAAGTGGCGTATATGGATACCATTCTGATCATTGATGATAATCCCGCAGTGTGCGATGCCCTGTCCTTGCTGTTGGCAGTACATGGTTTCAATGCGGAGACTGCTGCTACGCCAGCTGCTGGTTTGCAGCGGTTGGCACAGCAAGATATTGCCTTGGTGATCCAGGATATGAACTTCAGTCGCGACCAGAGCAGTGGTGAGGAAGGTCGGCAGCTGTTTTATGCAATTCGGGAGCGGCATCCCGACCTGCCGTTAATTCTGCTAACTGCCTGGACGGAGCTGGAAATGGCGGTGGAACTGGTGAAAGCTGGTGCCGCCGATTATCTGGGTAAACCTTGGGATGACGCCAAGCTGCTGGCGACTGTGACCAATCTGTTGGAGTTGTCGGAGCTATCGCGGCAACAACGCCAGCAGCAACAAGCGCTGGCAGAGCGGCGGCAACAGTTGGCAAAGCGTTTTGATCTCAGTGGCCTTATCTACCAGTCAGATGCTATGCAGCGACTGGTGGAAACCGCACTACAGGTGGCGCGGGCCGATGTGCCAATACTGATCACCGGGGCCAACGGTGCAGGCAAAGAGAAAATCGCTGAACTAATCCAGCGTAATTCGGCGGTAAAAAGTGGGCCGTTTATCCGTGTCAATGCTGGCGCATTGCCTAATGAACTGATGGAAGCTGAGCTGTTTGGGGCTGAACCTGGCGCTTATACTGGCCTTAACAAAACCCGTATTGGCCGTTTTGTGGCGGCTGATGGTGGTACTTTGTTTCTGGATGAAATTGGCAATCTGCCGCTGTCCGGGCAGATGAAGCTGCTACGGGTGCTACAGACCGGTGAATTTGAACGCCTTGGTTCATCCCAAACCCGTCGCTGTCGGGTACGGTTGATCTCAGCCACTAACAGCGACCTGCCGCAAGCCATCAGAAATGGTGAATTTCGCGAAGATCTGTATTACCGGTTGAATGTGATTGAACTGAAACTGCCACCGTTACACGAGCGGCCGGATGATATTCTGCCATTGGCCCGGCATTTTTTGCAGGGACGGGCATTGACCACCGAAGCGGCGCGGGCGTTGGAAGCTTATAGTTGGCCCGGCAATGTCCGCGAGTTGCAAAACACGCTGATCCGCGCCGATTTGCTGTCTCAGGGGGTGCAGATTACCTTAGCGGATCTCGGATTACCGGCGGCAACCGGGGTGATACCGCGCCCAGTTTTTGAGCCGGATGTCACCCAGATCCGCGAAATGCTGGCCAACACCAGTTCCCTTGCGGAAGCGGCGCGGCAGTTAGGCTTATCACGACAGGCGTTGTATCGGCGCATGGAAAAATACGGGATCCCTTCAGCTTGAGTATCGAAGGCAAACTGACATCAGTGCTGATACTGGCATTGCTGCTGATGGCAGCGGTGACAGACTTACTGTTAACTTGGCAATGGCCGCTGCTGCTGTCGTTGATTGCGGGCGGATTAGCGGCAATGCTGCTGGCGTTGTTGCTGGGACGTCGCATTACTCAACGTATTAATCGCGGATTACAGGCGCTAACCACCGGGCTGCTCAATTTTCAGGATAACGATTTTTCGGTGTCGCTGACGCTGGACGGTCGCGATGAATGGTGCGAGCTGGCGACACTGTTCAATACTGCTACCTCACGGTTACGTGAGCAACGGGCACACATCTATCAACGGGAATTGCTACTGGATTCGGTGCTACAGAACACCAGTCTGGCGATTGTGTTAACTGATGACACTCGGCGGGTGCTGTATGGCAACTTGGCCGCACGGCATCTGCTAGCACATGGTTTACCACTTGAAGGTAAGCGTTTGCCGGAATTGGTGGGTGATCAGGATGAGATTGCCAGTTTGTTGCAACAAGCAAAAACCGGCGTGTTTTCTATCAATCGAGAGCAGCAACAGCAGATTTGGCATCTGAGTTGCGCGGTAATGCGTATGAACGGTGTGCAGCATCATCTGTATCAGTTCAAACCGTTGACCCAGGAACTCACACGGGCCGAGATCCAAACCTGGAAAAAAGTGATCCGGGTCATCAGCCATGAACTGAATAATTCGCTGGCCCCCATCAGTTCGATGGCCCATTCCGGCCAGCGGTTATTGCAGACTCAGGCCGATACCAAAGTGTTGGGGCGAATATTCGACACCATCAGTGAGCGCAGTGCGCATCTCAATACCTTTTTGCAGGAATACGCCGATTTTGCGCGGTTGCCGTTACCGCAATGCAGCCATTTTCATTGGCCGGAACTACTCAATACGCTGCAAAGTCTGCAACCTTTCGCCATCGTCGAACCACTACCGGATGCGTTGGGCTGGGGCGATGCTAGACAGCTCGGGCAGGTATTGCTCAATCTGTTAAAAAACGCTGCGGAAGCGGGCTCTGCCACAGCAGATATTCTGTTGGAACTGCGTATTACGCCCCATCGACAATGGCTTACGGTCAGTGACCGTGGTGACGGCATGGCCCCAGAGGCGCTAAGCCAAGCGCTGTTACCTTTTTACTCCACCAAAGCCGGGGGCACCGGATTGGGGCTGGCGTTGTGTCGGGAAATCATCGAAAACCACGGTGGACAACTGGCAATAAGCAATCGTGAGGATGGCGGCTTACAGGTGCGCTTCTGGTTACCTTGTAGCGCCGATGATAATGTGGGACGTTGACAAACAATCGATTGGAATGCTCATCGTGATTGTCCTCATCCACTCCAACTCGTTGCACACGTTAAGCTAACTTTAGTGCCTTAGTGCATTAGTGCCGACAACACCTGTCGCCAACGGATATATTTGAAATTTTCCGATGCATCCGGCAGGCGATTATCACGCTATTGGGCACCATCAGCCCATGTGGGACCGCCGACATCCAATGCTCCATCTCAGACTCTCCGTCAACTCACCCACGGTATATCGTTGGCTGATTTCTAACGCATTGTGGTTTGCGTGCTACCCTTTGATGTGTCTTTTTAACGTTAATGAGATCATTTTTCAGCAACTGCATGACGATGTATGAGTAATGCGTTTGTGAATATTTGAATAATGATTACAACTTATTGAGTGTAAATAATATTTATAGTTTTGCTGAGATGTTAGACGCGGCGTCGGCGCATTACGCTAGCGATTATGAGCCATTGAGAAAACGGTCACTTTAGCCTTGTGGCGAATACACATTCTTTATAATTGGCACTATATAAGTAAGCAGACGTTCACGTAGATGATGATCTTTAGTGTGATGATTGCCACAGTAGGAATTTCTAACTAATTCATACTTAAAATAATTTATTACGGTAGGTTGCTTCTATCTGTACAAGTATTAATCACTGTCAAAGGGATATTGTTATGACACTATTGCACCGTTTATTGGATAACATGACCGTTTCTCGCAAACTCGGGTTGGGTTTCAGTCTGGTTTTGTTGCTGACATTTTCGGTGGCTTGGGTTGGCCACAGCGGTGTAGGAATGATGATTGACCGCAGTCAAAAAGTGGCGGTGGCGTCGGAACTGAAAGATATTCTCTATCAGTTAAAAATTATCCGTCAGGATTTTCTGCAAACGGGTAATCAACAGCAACTGCCGAAATTCGATGAATTGATAGCCCAAACCCATAAATCACTGCAGCATGAAGCGACAACATATGTAAATGATGTAGATGATCAGCAGCATATCCAAGATGCCCAGACTGCACTAACCAACTATGAAAAAGGTTTCAACCAAGTAAAACAGTTGCAGGCGGATAAATCTGTGTTGCGTAAGTCTTGGGTGGCAATCGGTAATGGCGTTATCAATAGTTTTTCTCAGTTAGACCAGCAACTTGTGCAGCAAGCAGATAACTGGCAGTCATCGTTGGCGGTTGCCCGCATCAATCAGCAGATTGCGCTGATGCGTTATTATGTACGGGGTTACATCTTCGAACCAAGCCAGAAAAACTTAGATGGCGCCAAACAGCAAATTGCTGATATCCGGCGTCAGGGCAAAGCATTAACAGTTCCAGCGGCAGAACAGAATCTGCTCAGCAATGCATTATCAGGGCTTGATGAGTATGAAGCCAAACTTGATGGCCTGGTCGATATTGATAAACGTATTGCAGACTCCAAGACGACTCTGGAGCAGGACGCTTCGGAACTATTGTCCAGTGTCACCAGTTTAGTGGAATCCCAATCGGCAAAACGTTTGGCTGATGGGGAACAGGCGGAACTACTGGTGCTGGTGGTCGCAGTGCTGGCACTCATATTGGGCATTGCTTGTTCGCTGCTTATCACCAAGCAGATTATTTCACCTTTGCATTTGACGGTCAGTGCTGCCCGGCGGATTGCTGGCGGCGATTTGACACAGAGTATCCACAGCGAGCGTAAAGATGAATTAGGGACACTGCTGCGAGCGATGGGTGAGATGAACGACACCCTTAAGGATATGATGAGTCAGATTGATGGCAGTGTGGTACAACTTGCCAGCTCCGCCGAGCAGTTGTCAGCAGTGTCTGAACAAAACAGTGTCGGCATGCAGAGTCAGCGCAGTGAAACCGATCAGGTTGCTGCCGCTATCAACGAAATGACCGCCTCGGTACAGGAAGTTGCCGGTAACGCCGAGCAGGCGGCACAAGCGGCAATTGAAGCCGATAATGTCACTGCGACCGGTAATAAAATGGTATCAGAAGCGGTGCAGCATATTGAACGTTTATCCGCTGAAATTGCCAGTACTGCAGAGGCGATGGCAGAGCTGAAAACCGAAAGCGACAGCATTGGTTCAGTACTCGATGTCATTAAATCGGTGGCGGAACAGACTAATCTACTGGCGCTGAATGCGGCCATAGAAGCTGCCAGAGCGGGTGAGGCTGGCCGCGGGTTTGCTGTGGTCGCCGATGAAGTCCGTAGCCTCGCCAGCCGTACTCAGGCGTCTACTGAAGAGATTGAAAAGCTGATCTCCAATCTACAACACGGTACCCAGAGTTCGGTACAGAAGATGGAACGCAGTCGTGAGCTAAGTGAAGAAGCGGTAAGTCTATCCCGTAAATCAGGGAGCATGTTGGATGATATTGCGCGTGCCGTGGCAAAAATTCAGGATATGAACCATCAGATTGCTGCCGCTGCGGAAGAACAAAGTGCTGTAGCTGAGGATATCAATAAGAGTGTGGTACGGGTGCGGGACATTGCTGAGCAGACCGCTCAGGCAACGGAAGAAACCGCACAAGCTACCGAAGGCGTGGCGGCACTCGGATTGCAACTGAAAGGGCTGCTCGGCCATTTCAAACTGTAAAGGGACTATTGGCAGGCGGCTGAACACTATCAACGGTTTAGCGCCTGCCGCTGTTGATCTTTTGCCGATATCGCTATATTTTCCCCGCGTTTGTCTTAGGAATGTTTTAGTCTGTGTCGAACGCTGATGGGGAATTGCGATGAGATGGTTATGTTTGCTGCTGATAACGTTTTCAGCCTCAGCACTGGCGGCGGCAACACCTGCTGATGTAGCAAAACGTATTGTCGCATTATCCCCTCATACGGTTGAGCTGCTCTACGCCATCGGTGCTGGCGATGCGATCATTGCGACTACCGACTTCGCTGATTACCCTGACGCGGCCAAACAGATCCCGCGTATCGGCGGCAATTACGGCGTACAGTTGGATAAGTTGCTGTCGTTGTCACCGGATCTGGTGGTGGTGTGGGGCGATGGCAATCAGGCTCAGGACATTGCTAGGATCCGCCAACTGGGATTGCCGCTGTATATCAGCCAACCTCGTACTTTGCAGGATGTGACCAACGACTTGCTGCAACTGGGAAAGCTTACTGGACATGAGGCAACAGCGGCACAAGTTGCTGCAACATATCAGCGGCAACTGCAAACTATCCAACAGCGCAATGCCAGCAAAACCCCGGTGAAAGTGTTTTATCAGCTGTGGTCAAATCCATTAATGACCGTGGCCAACGGCAGTTGGATGCAGCAGTTGTTGCAAGTCTGTCGCGGTGACAATGTGTTTGCTGATGCGGCGACGGCCTATCCGCAAGTGAGTCTCGAAGCGGTGCTGATGCGGCAGCCTCAGGTGATTATCAAAACGGCTGAAACCGGTAATCCACAATCATTGAATTGGCAGCAGTGGCCAGAAATCCCCGCCGTAAAAAACCAGCAAATTTACACCATTGATGCCGATTTATTGCAACGACCAACCCCACGCTTAGTACAGGGATTAACACAGTTGTGCCAAGTGCTGGACCGAGCTCGTAGTAACCACCACCGTGTATTGTCAGGGCAACCCGCCCAATAGCGATATTTTTATGGCTTCTGGCGGTATAACGCGTCACCTCTTATTGTTTTTAACCGTATGCCTTACCTGTTGTTAACTTGCTTAAGCCGCTATGGCTTGAAGACTCAGCACGCCACTTCAGTCACGAAATTTATGTAATCAACATGGTAGATCACAAATAAGTCATATGTATTACATTACTAGTTAATTTAGTTAACTCCCTCAAAGTATTACAATAATACTTGATGCTAAAGTCGGCAAATATATCAAATTCGCTAAAAGAGGATAGTTGAATGGGGGCTTTGGCAAATCGTTTTGAAGATCTGTCAGTAAGCAACAAACTGCGTTTGGGCTTTGGGCTGATATTAATGTTGCTGCTGCTTGTTGCCTTCATCGGTTATCGTGCTAATGCGGATATGAGCGATGGTTACCAGAAGGTTGGTGATATCAGCAGTCTGGATATGAAGCTGTTGCAAGCAAAAATATTGCGAATGGAATATCTGACCTCTGGAGACAGCAAGTCGCTTGCGGCGTTAAACAGCGTGTGCGATGAGGCCAAAGCTATTCTCGATACCCAAGCGGAGATACTGGCAGATCAACAGAATCAACAGCAACTAGATGACGCTAAACAGGTTCTGGCTAAATACATAGATTCTATTAACCAGCTACAGCAAGTCTTTGAACGCAAAAAAAACATGATGGTAACCGGGGCGCAAGTGGGGGCCAATTTGGTCAGTACTTATGCTGAGTTAGTAAACGAGCTGAGCCAAAGCAGTCCGGCGCAGGCGCTGCAAATCAGCCAGCAGATGACCATGTTGCGATACTACATTCGCGGTTATGTTTATGCACCGTCTGAGCAAACACTGAGCACGGCAAAAAACGCGATGGCGGAATTGAACCAGCAGGTAGACGCCGTTCGCGGCATAGATACTCGTGCCGCAGTCGATGTATTGGGGCGATATCGGCAGGATCTCGATACGCTGGTCACACTCAATAACGATATTCAGCACGCCCGCACTAACTTGGCTGATACTGGAGATGCCTTAAAAGTGTTGATCCGTGGGCTGGTTGCACATCAGTTACAGTTGAGTGCAACTAACAAGAACAATAGCAAAATATTGCTGATATCGATTGTTAGCATCGCCTTGTTACTGGGACTATTCGTTGCTAGATGGATAGGTGTGCAGATCATCAAGCCACTACAGGCAACGGTTACTATTGCAAAGACGATTGCGGCAGGTGATCTGTCGAAGAATATTGCATCAGCGCGACGTGACGAGTTAGGTGAACTGTTGCGGGCAATTGGTGACATGAACCAGACATTGAGAAATGTACTGGGTCAGATAGATACCTCTGTGAGCCAGCTGACCGAGTCGGCGGCACGTCTGTCCGCTGCAACCGAGCAGAACAGTGTCAGTATGCAGGAACAGCGCAGCCAAACAGAGCAAGTTGCCGCAGCCGTTAATCAGATGACGTCTTCAGTGCAAGAGGTTGCTGATAATGCCGCTAAAGCAGAGCAAGCTGTCACCATGGCACATAACAAAACCAGTGAGGGTAACTCCTTGGTGGACCATGCAATCCAGCAGATTGAACGGTTGGCGACGGGATTAGCTAACACCTCTGAGGCAATGAACAAATTACAGGCAGATAGTGAACAGATAGATGCAGTGCTAGACGTGATAAAATCGGTTTCTGAGCAGACTAATTTACTGGCGTTGAACGCTGCAATTGAAGCGGCGAGAGCGGGTGAAGCTGGGCGTGGATTTGCAGTTGTAGCCGATGAAGTCCGTAGCTTGGCAAGTCGTACACAAAGTTCGGCTATTGAAATTGAAAATCTTATCAACAACTTACAAAACGGTAGTGAGCAATCAGTAAAGATGATGCAACAAAGTACAGCGCAATGTACTGACGCTGTCGCGCTGTCACGTTCGGCTGGTGAGATGTTGGAGCAAATCACTGACGCCGTGTCGACTATTAGAGATATGAACCATCAAATCGCGGCGGCTTCCGAAGAGCAATCGGCGGTTGCCGAGGAGATTAACCGCAATGTTATCTCTATGCGGGATATCACTGAACAATCAGCGGAGACCTCAAATGAGATTGCTAGTTCTAGTGGAAATCTGGCTGAATTAGGTCAAGAACTGCATCAGATGGTCAGACATTTCAGCCTGTAAATTATCTTAGGCGTCTATTGCGAAACCCTTGATGGGAGTTTGGCATAGACGCCTCGCTACCTTCAGAGACTGTCGATTTTGCTTTTTAGTTGGTAGCTTTCATCCGTCACAATCTGTTCTAGCGTGACCAGCCGCTGTTTCATCTCGTCCATCTCTTGGCGCATTTTGCTTAGTTCCTGTTCCGCTACAATCGCGCCTTTATGTTCAAGATAAGTGTTGGCAAGCTTGTAGATGATGCCGCACACAATCGCGACAACAGCAACTTCAAATGGTCCCATGGTTGACTCCCTATGAATTAAAACTGAAATTAAGCAAAACAGATGCCATAAAAATAGATGTTAAATATCAATATGTTAATTTTACCCAGCTAGGTAGGTTTAGGGTTTTAGCTAAAATTTTGTCAAATCCACCATATAGTTAACACAGCAAGCATAACTTGGCATCTGTTCAGCGCAACAAATATTGCAGCAGCAGCTTTTGCCACCAGCGATGATAAGGGGGTTGCATCAGTCTAGCGGGATTGAAGCGACCTTTGTACAGCACGGTTCGAGCATGGCTGAACTCTAGAAAACCCTCTACACCGTGATAATGCCCCATTCCCGAAGGACCAATACCGCCAAAAGGCGCATCATCCGCCGCTACATGGTAAAGCGAATCATTAATACATACTCCACCAGAATGGGTCTGCTGTAGGAGTTGTTGCTGCAATTGCCGTGAAAATGTCAACAGATACAGCGCCAGCGGTCTGGGTTTCTGCCGGATATAATCCACGGCTTGCGGTAATGTTTGGTAACCGATAATGGGAAGTAGAGGACCAAAAATCTCTTGTTGCATGATTTCCATCTTATCGGTCACTTCGGTAACTAAAACCGTGGGCCATTGGCGTTGTTGTGTGAGCGCCTCAAGCTTGCCACATGCAGGCACGCATATGGCGCCTTTGGCTTGCGCATCGTTGAGCAGCCCCAGCAAGCGTTGTTGGTGGCGATCATTGATAATAAAGCTGTAATCGGCGTTGCCAGCGAAATCTGGATACATCTGCTGAAAGGCGGTTTGCCAAAGACGGACAAATTCGGCCACTTTGGCCTGCGGGCAAAGAATGTAATCCGGCGCGACGCAGGTCTGTCCGGCATTGAGGGTTTTGCCGTACAACAATCGTTCAACCGCTACGGCTAGCGGCATGTCATCAGCAATAATGGCAGGGGATTTTCCTCCCAGTTCGAGCGTCACTGGCGTCAGATTATGAGCTGCTGCTTGCATTACCGATTTACCTACGCCGGTGGCGCCAGTAAACAGCAGATGATCAAACGGCAGTGCCGCAAACGCGGCGGCGACGTTGGCATCTCCTTCTACCACGGCTACCTGTGATTCATCAAACACCTGTGATAGCAGTTGCCGCAGCACTTGATTGGTGGCGGGGGTAAATTCTGAAAGTTTCAACATTACCCGATTGCCCGCAGCCAAGGCACTGATTAATGGACTGAGCGACAGCATCACTGGAAAATTCCACGGTACTAAAATGCCACATACCCCCTTGGGTTGGTAATGTACTTTTATACTGCTAGGCGCCAGCAACAGTCCACTATGGCGTCGCTGCGGTTTCATCCAACGTGCCAGATTGCGCTGACAATATTTGAGATAATTAAGCACTGGTAATATATCTGCCAACAGGCTGTCGTAGTCACTACGATGACCAAAATCACGACTCATGGCGTTTAGCAATTGCGGATACCCCTCAAGTAGTACCTGCTTTAGCGCCTGCAACGCCGCTAGACGTTGTTCCCTCTCAGGATAGGGCTGTTGCACAAACGCCTGCTGTTGCTGTTGCAATATTTGCGGCAGTATTTCTGTGGTTGATAAAGCTGAAGTCGATGACGATTCCATGGTGCCAGCACTCAAATAACAGTCCTTGATGGCTCCATGCTAAGTCAGCAAGCGTTTCCAGACAACTGCCCAGCGATATTGATCGCGATCACAGAAAAACTGCTATCCGCTTACTAGACTTAACTGTAAAGGAGTTGCAAAAGTGATGCACAAGGAGTTCACTATGAATATGAAAGTACATGGAATTTCCATTGGTATTGAGAATCATGGCGGTGCTGATTTTGTGCTGTTTATCAAAGCTACCGGTACTTTGACTCACGAGGATTACGAGTGCATGGTACCCGTATTGGAAGCTGCGATTGATGGGGTGACCCAACCGCAGATTTTTGCCTTGCTGGACGTTACCGAGATGGATGGCTGGGAAGCCAGGGCGATGTGGGACGATCTGAAGTTAGGGATCAAGCATGGCCGCGAATTTAAAAAAATTGCTGTCTTTGGTCACCATGGGTGGCATGAGTGGATGGCGCGGATGGCAGACTGGTTTACCCCTTCTGCTGTGAAATTTTTCGAAGATCGGCAGGAAGCCGTGGCTTGGTTACGGGAGTAGGCCGTAACCAGAAACTGGTTTGCAGAATGCTGGAGTTCATTCTGTAATCCTGCGATTTGATACTCTGGGAAGTTATTCCCGCAAGGAGGTCATGATGCGCGACAAAGATATCCTGTGGCCGACAGATTTTTCTGATACGGCATCGCATGCGCTTGGATACGCAATTGATATGGCAAACCATTACAAAGTGGGATTACGTATTCTACATGTAGTGGATCAGCCAGTAGCTGACGCCAGTTACCAACTGCTGATAGTGACACCGGAAGAGTTGGCACAGAGCATGGAAAAAGCGGCAGCGGACAGTATGCATAAGTTGCTGGCGCAGTTAGACACATCCCTGCATGTGGAAACTATCATCCGTCGTGGTGATCCAGTGGAAGAAATCCTCACTGAAGCCAAAGATGCCGATGTTGGCATGATAGTGCTTGCTAGCCACGGTCGCAGTGGCCTGAGCCACTTCCTCAATACCAATGTGTCTGAGGAAATCGCTAATAAGGCGATCTGTCCGGTATTGGTGGTGAAATAGCTGTTGTGGGCTGAACCCAGAAATTCGCTTCTGGGTTCCATGCCTGATGGCGCTATTGCCATAATGTATTCCTGGTGCGTCAATTTCACTGGGCGGTGGGTGCGTGGGTGTGAGCCAGCGCTTACTGGCGCGATATGATGCTTGTCTCACCACGGTCTTATCAATTAGCGTTATGCAAATCAACGAATAACAATAGGTTGTTGCCACCATGGCACACAACGGAACGAGTGTATGTTGCAACCTGAGCATGTCACCAAACAGCAAATCGCATTTTTGCGGAAACTTTATCTGGCCCATCTGATTGATGATCAGCAGCACAACCTGCTGTCTTTGCAAAAGCAGACTGGTATGCCACGGCGTACGTTGCAGGATGCCATTGCGGCTTTCAGCGACATTGGTATTACTGTGGAATTTGTGCAGGATGGTGGTCGTAATAATGCTGGTCATTACCACATCAAAACCTGGGGACCGATAAACAGTGCCTGGGTTGGCACCCATCTCACCCAGATTGCCTTGATATTGCAGTTGCCAAAGGCTTAAAACAGCCAACTGGCAGCGAAAACTAACCAACTCAGTAACAGTAATATCCAGGGTAGCCATGGGCGGGATGTGGTATAGGTCATTTCCTCGGTCGCCATTGGCTCATGGGTTACGCTGGCTTTGGTGGCACGTAGTCTTTTGGCAAGTTTATCGCGTTCTCTGGCTTTGGCTTTCTGTTGTTTTTTGTATTCGGCAATGCCTTTCTCGATGCCTTGCGCGATCAGTTTTGTCTGTTCCTTCGTCTGCCCTGGTTTTTGTGTCGCACGGGCGATCTGCAATGCCTGTTCTTGAGTTTCTGCAGAAATGGGCGTTTTACTCAGCATAATGTAGGGTCTCCGGTGATCCTGAATTGCGCTCCATTATACGGGCTTTTTCTCGCCTTGCTGGACGTCAGCGCAAATTCCCGCGACAATCGCAACAGGCCTTCTTGGTGAGAGAACTCGTTTGTCCGACACTAACATTTCCGACGCTACTGATACTGTAGCCAATAATCACTTCCCTTCAGCCGCTTCCGCCAAGGTATTACCCTGGATTTTAAGCTTTTTGCAGCCCTATCGCTGGCGGGTGGTGACTGCACTTGTCTGCCTATTGATTGGCTCCTTGGCCTGGCTGTCCTTAGGGCAGGGGGTACGGATGATGGTCGACCAAGGCTTTGCTGCCGGAGATCCACATCGGCTGAACCAGATTATTGTGTTTATTCTGGGAATTACGGCGGTGAGTGCCGCCGCAGTCTTTTGCCGTTTTTATCTGATGACTTGGCTCGGCGAGAAAGTCAGTAACGACATTCGGCGCATGGTTTATCAACAGTTGCTAGGGCAGAGCCGAGATTTTTTTGCCAAATTGCGTACCGGCGAAGTGATCTCACGTTTTACTGCGGACACGACGTTACTGCAAACCGTCGTCGGGTCGAGTCTGTCCATGGCGCTCCGCTCCTCGGTGACCGTTATCGGTGGCTTGGTGATGATGGGTATTACCAGTTGGAAATTGACCGCACTGGTATTATTAGCGGTGCCGTTGGTGCTAGTACCCGTGGGCATTCTAGGACGTAAAGTGCGGCGACTGGCGCGTAGTAGTCAAGACAAGGTAGCCGATCTCGGTGCTTTTGTGGATGAGACCTTACATGAGATCCATACGGTGCAGTCTTATGGTCACGAGCCCAGTGATAAAGCCCATTTTGATCAGCATCTGGCGCAGGTGTTAAAGGCGGCAAGCGGCCGCATCTACTATCGGTCACTACTGATTTCTGGGGTGATGTTGTTGAGTATCAGCGCCATCGTATTTGTCACTTGGGTGGGCGCTCATGATGTGATGCAGGGACGCATCAGTGCTGGACAACTTTCGGCTTTCATGTTTTATGCGGTGATGGTCGCTGGCGCGGTCGCCACCATCAGCGAAGTGGTGGGGGATATCCAGCGTGCTGTCGGTGCTACTGAACGGTTGTTGGAATTAGCCAATACGCCGGTGGTGATTACTGAGCCTTCGCATCCGCTACCGTTGCCACAACCTTTACGCGGCGCTTTGGCAGTAAAGGACCTGCAATTTGCTTATCAGTCAGGAGAGGCGGTACTTCAGCAATTGAATTTTGCTATAGAACCTGGAGAGCGGGTGGCGCTGGTTGGCCCCAGTGGCGCGGGTAAAACGACGCTATTCCAACTATTACAACGCTTTTATCTGCCAACCTCAGGTCGCATAACCTTGGATGGCGTGGATATTTCACAGGTGTCACTGGCGCAGCTACGGGCACAGTTTGCGTTGGTGCCGCAGGAGTCGGTAATTTTTGCCGATAGTGTGCTGGAAAATGTGCGCTATGGGCGTCCTGATGCGACTGAAGCGGAAGTTATTGCCGCTTGCCAAGCGGCGCATGCCGATGAATTCATTTGCGAATTTGCTGATGGTTATCAGGCCTATTTGGGTGAGCGAGGCGTGCGTTTGTCCGGTGGACAGAAACAGCGTATCTCTATTGCCAGAGCAATTTTAGCCGATCGACCCTTGCTGCTATTGGATGAGGCAACCAGTGCGCTGGATGCCGTCAGCGAAGTCATGGTGAAGAAAGCCTTAGACAGGTTGATGGTCGGACGTACCACCCTAGTAATAGCGCATCGACTAGCAACCGTCTTGAATGCCGATCGTATTTTGGTGTTCGATAAAGGGCGTTTAGTGGCAAGCGGTACTCATCAACAACTTCTGGAACAAAGTCCTCTGTATCGCGAGTTTGCCAGCTTGCAGTTATTGGCTCCTGAAGTAGCCGCGAGTTAGCGTGGATCAGGTGGCGATTGCTGTTAAGTCATCGGGTGAGTTATCAGGCCGTTTACGTATAAACTGTGCAGCAGTTTTCGTTGTAAGTATTGCCACCCGTCATAGAGTATTGATTATAGATGTTTCTAACTAATTATTTTAAAAAAGAAAATAATAATATTGTCATCAGCAGAACGCAGGCCAGTAACTTCGCCAAAGACATCGCTGGCGACTTTAATCCGTTGCACGACGAGGACGCCAAGCGTTTTTGCGTTCCGGGTGACTTGTTGTTTGCCTTGGTGCTGGATAAATATGGTCTTAGCCGCAAGATGCAGTTTCGCTTTGAAGGTATGGTGAGTGATGTTGTCGCATTGCATTTCCCTGAAGCCAGCGACGGGCAGATATGTATCGAAGATGAAAAAGGCAAAAGCTATCTTAAAGTTCATCGTGAAGGAGAACAGCGTTATTGCGAAAAGCAGCTAGAAGCGTTTATTCGTAGTTATGTGGCCTTTTCTGGACTCAATTTTATCCATGTGCTGGTGCCGCTGATGCAGGAATATCAGGTGATGATCAACCCCGAGCGGCCACTGGTTATCTACGAAACCATGAGTTTTGAACTGGATACCTTAGCGTTTGAAGAGATGACGCTGGAACTTGTTAACAAGCAGTTGCAGGTTGATGGCAAGCGGGGTGACGTATTGCTGGAATTTGCCTTGCTCAGCGGCGACAAGCAGGTCGGTACCGGCCGTAAAACGATGGTACTCAGTGGCTTGCGTCCGTATGACCAAGACGCCATTAACCGCATGATCACTGAGTATCAACGTCGTAGCGAAGCCCGGCTATAAGGGCTTCGTCCATCAAGATTACGCCGGTTTAAGGGATTGCCGATAGGCTTTGAGCTTCGGCATCAACACCTCTGCCCTTTGCAGGCTGTCAGCGCTCCACACCAACTGGCGATCATAATATTCAGCAAACGCAGGAATATGCTCTGGCAGTATTACCCAGGGCTGTTTAGTTGACGTGAAGATATGGACATCTGGCGGCAGTACCTGTGGCTGGTCGAGGGTGCCGACGCGGACAAATTTGGTCAGAGGACCGCTGCCCGCATAGTGGCTCCATAATGCCACATGACATTTAGGACAACGGGCAATCTGCTGCCCTTGACCGCTGGCAGAGGGGGTATTGATCAGCTCAGGTTCGCCCTGTAGCAGTTCCACCTGTTCTGATTCCACCATGGCATTCACCGCAAAGGCCGACCCTGTTTCACGTTGACACCAACTGCAATGGCAACAATGGACTATCAGCGGTTTGCAGTTGAGGCGATAACGGATAAAACCGCAATCACAACCTCCTTGTAGTGGATATGGTGTTGGCATGCTAATTCCCTTAAGTTGTTGTTAGTTCCGCGTTGTGCAAAATAACACCATAGGCGGTTATCTAGTGCGATCTCAAGCTGAACTTTGGTACAAAGTTGTTACGCTTTCCCCGTTTTAGCGCTTCTGTGACAAGCGAATTCAAAGGTAAGATAGGCAACATTATAGGTGATGAGAGAACGCACATGCCCAGTAAAGATCCGCTGGCGCTGGATAATCAGCTCTGCTTTGCGCTGTATTCAGCATCGCTGACAATGACGCAACTGTATAAACCACTATTGGAACCATTAGGCCTGACTTACCCACAGTACTTAGTGATGTTGATCCTATGGCAAGAAGATAAGTTAAATCTCAAGGATATCGGAGCGCAATTGGGACAAAAATCTGGGGCGTTAACTCCGGTGATCAAACGTTTGGAGCAGGAAGGACTCGTGCAACGCCTAAAAGATCCGTTGGATGAGCGGGCACTGCGCATAGGCTTAACTGAGGCTGGGAGTGCTTTGCGGACACAAGCATTACATATCAATCAGTGCCTGTTTCAGGCATGCGCCATGGATCAATCTGAACTGATTGAATTAAAAGATAAAATAATTTCCCTACGGGATAATTTACAACAGCATTCAAAATAATGTTTGCGCGATAACAATTATTGCGATAACTTTATGTCGTAAAGCCGGGCTGGCTATTTTTTTAAAGCACATAGTTATCGCAATAATTAATTGGAGCAAATCTTATGAACATTCTTTATACCGCTAAAGCAACATCTACCGGTGGCCGTGACGGTCGCTCAGTTTCTTCTGATGAACATTTGAATGTGAAACTCAGTACTCCTAAAGAGTTGGGGGGCGCTGGTAGTGAGGGGACTAACCCAGAACAGCTGTTTGCGGCAGGTTATTCTGCCTGTTTTATCGGCGCCATGAAATTTGTGGCAGCACAGGACAAACTCCGTTTGCCGCAAGAACCGCAAATTACCGCGCATGTGGGGATTGGTGCTAATCCACGCGGTGTAGGTTTTGCCATTGATGTCGAACTGCATATCAGCGTTGCCGGGATGGATAAAGCCCAGTTGCAAGCTTTGGTGGAAAAAGCCCATCAGGTTTGCCCCTATTCCAATGCCACTCGCGGCAATATTCGGGTTGAACTGATCATTGAATAATCGATGGTCTTGGCGTACCCCTAATCTCGGTGCCAGCCAAGATTAGGGAACGTCACTGATGAGCATGCAATAACGTTGTAGTAAATTTGAATAAATACCCGTTAATTTACTGATTGACTGAACTATATCCTGCCAGTGCTGCTTATTATCTGTTAAATAAATAATGCCTTATTGCTATTTGGAACGCGCTGCCATAGGGTTGGCTATCTGAGTTCATTGCCAGGAATAAGGAATGTATTATAAAAAACGCCTGTTAAAGGCTTCACTGTTGGTTCTGTCCACTATTTCACCTTTTGTCACTACCTATGCTTTGGCTGCCTCATTACCGCCTGTTGAAGCCAAAAACGGCATGGTGGTGTCTTCGCAACGCTTTGCCTCAGAAGCGGGAGTGGAAATTCTTAAAATGGGTGGCAATGCCGTAGATGCTGCTGTCGCTGTGGGTTACGCCCAAGCAGTGGTGAACTCTTGTTGCGGTAACATCGGCGGCGGTGGCTTTATGACGTTGCATCTGGCTGATGGCTCGGATCACTTTATCGATTTCCGGGAAATGGCACCGGCAGCTGCAAGTGCCAACATGTACCAGGATAAATACGGAAATCTGATTCCACATGCCAGCACACTAGGTTGGGGCGCGGTAGGCGTACCCGGTACGGTGCGCGGTATGGAATTGGCGCTAACCAAATATGGTTCTGGCAAACTGACGCGGGCACAAATTATGGCGCCAGCGATCAAATTAGCGCGTGAAGGGTTCATCCTGACCCGCGGTGATACCGATGTCATCGACTCCAGCTTAAGCAAGATGCGCGGTGATAAACAAGCCTCAAAAATCTTTTTACACGCGGATGGGACGCCGTTAGAACCTGGTGATCGCCTAGTACAGCCAGCGCTGGCAGACACACTGGAAAAGATTGCGAAAAATGGCCCAGATGCTTTCTATAAAGGAGATATCCCCAAAGCTATCGAGCAAGCCTCGAAAGCCAACGGCGGCTATATCACAGCCAAAGATTTTGCCAACTATGTTGCTAAAGAACGTACTCCCGTCAGATGTTCTTATCGCGGCTATGACTTCATTTCGGCGCCACCGCCAAGCTCAGGGGGCACGACCATGTGTCAAATCCTGAATATTTTGGAAGGGTACGATCTGAAGTCCATGGGCTATGGTTCTGCTGATGCGATTCACTTTACTGCCGAAGCGATGCGTCATGCGTTCGTTGACCGTAACAGTCTGTTAGGTGACCCGGATTTCGTAACAATCCCGATGGAGAAGTTGTTGAGTAAGGAATATGCGGCAGAGATCCGTAAAACCATCGATCCAGTGAAAGCTACGCCTTCTAGCGAACTGGCATCTGGGGTGCCTCCCCATGAAAAGCCACAAACCACGCACTATTCAGTATTGGATAAAGCGGGGAATGCGGTGTCTACTACTTACACTATCAATGGGCGCTTTGGGGCTGGGGTGATGGCTCCGGGTTATGGTTTTTGGCTGAACGATGAGATGGATGATTTCACCTCAAAAGTCGGTGAGAAAAACATGTTCGGTCTGGTTCAGGGCAAGGCTAACGCCATTGCCCCTGGTAAACGGCCACTATCCTCTATGTCGCCGACCATTGTTACCAAAGATGGTAAAACCTTTATGGTGGTAGGTTCTCCAGGCGGTTCATTGATCATCACTATCACGCTGAACACGGTAATGAACGTGATCGACTATGGTATGAACTTACAGGAAGCGGTAAACGCGCCACGGATTCATCAGCAGTGGTTGCCAGATGTAGTGCTGTATGAAAAGAACGGCATCTCCCCTGACACGCTGAAAATTCTCAAAACGCGTGGTTACAACATGGTTGAAAAAGGCCAATGGGGTGCTGCGGAAGCGATAATGATCGGTTTACCCAGCGTGGTCAGCGGTGACGAACACTCGAACGTCAGCGATGCGTCGGTATCCGGTAAAATCCGTGAAGGCTATATCTACGGTGCCAATGATGCGCGTCGGCCTCAAGGCGCTGCAGTCGGCTACTGATAGCGAAATTTTGAGTATTGAGGCCTGGGCATTGTGACCCAGGCTTTTTTTATGCAGCGCACTTCTTCGTCTTGTAATTGCAACAAATTTTTTCTTGGATGAACTGACGGCGGTTGTATTGGTCGTAGATCACATGGACCTAAGACAAGATTCAGGTGTTTCTGAGTTTATTGAAGTGGGTCTGGATGAGATAGCAATCGATGCGGCGATATTGGGCAATACCGTGAGTAAGTTGTTGCTTACCCATTAAGTCAGTGTTTGAGCGTCTTGTGGTGACATAGTGTCCGCAGCAACCGTCTGTATCAGGCTTAAACTTGGTCATCACAAAACGCCGTACGGTAATTGGTGCGTCACTTCGCCATTCTGCATCGGTTCCCATAAAGGAAGAATTATGCATACATCAGTTAAACTCGCGGCGGCCATTGCGCTGGCGTTTGGCTCCATTACTGTTCCAACGTTGGCCGCGGAGCAACCTCAGGCTCAACAGCAGCAAATCACCCGCACTACGTTAAAAAATGGCCTGCAAGTAGTGATCGTGCAGGATAAATTGGCCCCTGTCGTCACCACCCAAGTGAATTACTTAGTCGGCAGCAATGAAGTGCCAGACGGCTTTCCGGGTACCGCGCATGCGGTCGAGCATATGATGTTCCGGGGGAGTCCAGGACTGAACAAAGAGCAAATTTCTGCATTGGCAGCCAATATGGGCGGCCATTTTAATGCCGAAACCCGCGAGGACTTGACGCGCTACTTTTTTACCGTACCGAAGCAGGATCTGGATGTCGCGCTACGTATTCATGCCATTCGGATGAAGAGTGTGGAGATGAGTCCTGCCGAATGGAAAGATGAGCGTGGTGCCATTGAGCAGGAAGTGTCTCGGGATATGTCCAGTCCGGTGTTTAAGGCGATGACCGACATTCGTCAGTCGTTGTTTGCCGATACCCCTTATGCGCATTCGCCCTTAGGAACCCGTGCCTCTTTTGATAAAACCACTGCCGCTGCACTCAAGCAGTTTCGTGATACCTGGTATGTGCCAAACAATGCCGTGTTGGTGATAGCTGGTGATGTTGAGCCGCAGCATGTGTTGCCGGAAGTGCAAAGGTTGTTTGGTGATATTCCTGCCGGGGCATTACCGGCAAAAGCGGAATTCCATTTCCAACCGGTAGCGGCAAAACAGATTCATCTGGATACCGATACGCCCTACGGGTATGAGATCAGAGCGTTTCGTATGCCAGGATTAACCTCCAGCGAATACGCTACGGCACTGGTGCTGAGTCGGGCATTGGGTTCTCAACGTGCCGCATTGTATGGCATGGGTATGGATGGCAGCGCACTGGCGGGTGGTTTTGATACCGAGTTCTTGCCTCATGCGGGGATTGGTTACGCCATTGGCATTTTTTCCAAAGGTGCCGATGCCGTCAAACTGGGGCATCATATCGACAGTATTCTGCATATTGCCGCCATTCAGGGGATTGATCCTGAATTGATCAAAGCGGCAAAACAAAATGCCATCGCTAGCCTAGAATTTGCTAAAAATTCTGTCGATGGTCTAGCTAATGCGTGGTCTGATGCGCTGGTCGAGCAAGGATTGTCGTCACCGGATGCTATTCGTGATGCCATTGCCGCCGTCACACCCGCGGCAGTCAATGCATTAGCGGCGCGCACCTTTAAAGCCGGTGCAACGATCAGCGCCACCTTAACACCGCAAAGTTCCGGTAAACCGGTTGCTAGTAAAGGCTTTGGTGGTGCGGAAAACTTTAGTAGTGCACCAGATAAACCTGTGGTATTGCCCGATTGGGCGCAACAGGCGTTTGCCAAACTATCAGTGCCAAACTCCGATTTACATCCTGATGATTTCACTTTACCCAACGGTTTACGGGTGATCGTCCAGCCGGAAACTGTCAGTGATACGGTATTGGTAACGGGGGAAATTAAGACCAATGAAGATCTGCAGGCTAAGGTCGGACAGGAAGGGATCAGCGATATTCTCGATGGTTTATTCCGCTTTGGTACAAAAGATCTCAATCGGTTGCAATACCAGCAAGCACTAGACAATATTTCTGCTGAGGCGATGGCAGGCAGTCATTTCTCCTTGTCGGTGCCAGCAGCTAACTTTACCCAAGGTATGCAATTGCTGGCAGATAACCAACTGCATCCGGCGTTGCCTCCACAGGCGTTTAAGATTGTGCAGCAGCAACAAGCCGCCAGTACCGCTGGTGAGTTGCAATCGCCAGATTATCTGAATCATCAACACCTGTTACAGGCACTGTATCCTAAAACTGACCCGAGTCTGCGCTATGCAACGCCGCAGTCATTGATGCAACTGACTTATCAAGATGTGGTTCAGTATTATCAACAGACTTTCCGCCCCGATATGACGACCCTCGTAGTGGTTGGTAATGTTAAGCCGGCACAAGTAAAACAGGTGGTCAGTCAGTATTTTGGGCACTGGCATAGCAGCGGCGCTAAACCGAATGTCGATTATCCTGCGGTTCCCAATAATCAAGCTGCGCAATTTAATACCCCGGATAAATCGGCGGTACAAGACAGTGTTGCCTTAGTGCAGACGGTTGCCGTCACTGAGAATGATCCGGCGCGTTTTGCTTTGAATCTGGGGAATGAAGTGCTAGGCGGTGGCTTTTACGCCTCACGGTTGGTGAAAGATCTGCGTGAGAAAAATGGCTTGGTTTATACTGTCGCTTCCGGTTTTTCACTGGACAAACATCGTGGCACTTATCAGGTGGCATACGGCTGTGATCCTGACAAAGTGATGAAAGCTAAGGCGCTGGTAGTGAAAAACTTGCAACAGATGCAGCAAACACCAGTCACTGAAACTGAGCTTAAACAGGCTAAAGGCATTATGCTGCGCCAGATCCCCTTGGGGGAATCCAGCTTCGAGGGGATCGCTGAGCAATTATTGCAGTTGTCTATTGAAGGTAAACCGCTGGATGCCATGTCAAAAGCCGCCGCAGCCTATTTTCAGTTAACGGCGGAAGATGTTCGCAAAGCCTATGCGCAATACATTCGTCCTAACGACTTTGTCACTGCCGTCAAAGGGCCAGCACCGCAGGCATAAGTCTGGCAATTATCTGGTCTCTAAAGCGCCTTTTCGCACAAAGGCGCTTTATCTCTAGGCGATCTCGCCGCAATATCACAAGTAACAGGTTGTGCGCTTATCAGGCCAACAATCGTATCTGATGACAACCACCAATGGTGAACTCAATGACCCAAGAATTCGGCCCGGCCGATCTCAAAAAAGCCTTGCGACAACAGCAGAATGAAATTAATGATTTCACCATCTACAGCATACTGGCGGCACTGCAGCGCGAAGATAAAAACAAGAAAATCTTTGAAAAAATTGCCAGAGAAGAACAGCAGCATTACCAGTTCTGGGTTGGCATTACGCAACGGCAGTTGGCACCACAGAACTGGCTGGTGATGTGGTATGTGTTGCTGGTGAAATTGCTCGGTACTTCTTTTGCGCTGAAAAGTCTGGAGAAAAAAGAGTGCGGCGCTGAAGCGTTTTACAAAGAGCTATTTGATCTCTACCCGCAGGCGAAGGCCATTTATCACCAAGAAGTTAGTCATGAGCTGGAGCTTATTGATATGCTCCACGATAAAAAGCTGCTGTATACCGGAGCTATCGTCTTGGGGATGAATGACGCGCTGGTGGAACTGACCGGGACACTTAGTGGTATTGCGCTGGCATTTGATAAAACGCTAGTGGTTGGAGCGACCGGTTTGATCATGGGGATCGCCGCCTCGCTGTCGATGGCCGGATCGGCTTATCTTGAGTCTAAAGAAAATCCTAATCCAGATATCAGCGCGCTGTCTTATTCAGCGTATACGGGGGGGGCGTACATCATCACCACCGCAGTATTGGTGTTGCCATTTTTTGTATTGCACTCGATGGTGGCGGCATTAGCGCTGATGTTTGTCTTAGCACTGATTGCTATTGTGTTGTACACCTTTTACATCTCGGTTGCCAAAGACCTGAGTTTCAAAAGTCGCGTGTTGGAGATGTCATCGATCACCTTTGGGGTGGCGATTATCTCGTTCTTTATCGGTTACGCGGTGAAGTATTTCCTCGGGGTTGAGGTATAGCGTCAACCTTAATCATTGCAGTAAAACAGGGCTAGATGCAGGCAATTTATCAACGCCTATGGCAACAGGCTACCGCTGCCATTGACCACGGCAAGTATCAAACCGATACATTAATCAACAATCCCGCCGATGACAGGCGTGGGGTTACTGTACTGTCTTATCTGCAAGCGAGTCAGCCACTGGTCAATGAGATTAATGGCTTTTTACAGGGTGTGAGCGAGCTTGAACCACAGCAATACCGGCAACCCGTCGCAGATTTGCATGTGACCATGCTGTCGATAATCTCTTGTATTTCAGGATTGCAGCTACAAGATCTTAATGTTGAGGCTTATTGTGAGGTGTTTCAGCGGGTATTGGTTGAGGTTGATAGTTTTGAGGTAGCGTTTCACGGCATTACCGCATCGCCGAGTTGCATTTTGTTGCAGGGCTTTGTGGCTGATGCGCGACAATTATCGGCGCTGCGTGAATGTTTACGCCAAGCGTATCGAGACTCAGGTTTGCTTTGCAGTATCGACAGTCGCTATAAAATTGCCACGGCTCATGCCACTTTAGTTCGTTTTAATGCGCCGCTGCAGCAACCTCAGCGGCTGTTGAATTATCTGGCACAGTATCGTGACTATGATTTTGGTCGGCATGCGGTGACGCAACTGTCATTGGTATTCAATAATTGGTATCAACAGCAGCAACATTCGAGGCTGTTGGCTACCGTGCCGTTACGCTGAGTATCGTCATCTGTGGCATCGCGAATTAACGTGTTGCCCTGTAAATCAGCGCAACACGTTTTGCGTCAGTCATCAGCCACGTGATGGTGTGTGATTACCGCGGCGGGGATTATTACCATTGCGATGGGCTGCCGCAGGTCGGCTTTGTTGCTCTCCGGGTTTTCTCGGCTTATTAGCGGGCGGACGTTGTTGTCCGTCAGCGCTGGGTTTGCGCCGTGGTGCCTTAGTTTTTGCATGGCGTTCAGCCGTGGTTTCACCGGTTTGCACTTCTCTTGGCTGTTTGGGTTGCTTCGGCTTCTTGGGTTTTTTCGGCCCATCGGCGCGCAAGCGCGTTTCTTGCAGCGGTTTGTTGGGCTCAAATCCTGCCATAGTTTCCCGCAGAATATGCTGTCCAATCAGATTTTCGATGTCAGCCAGTTGTTTCTGCTCGTCGTCGCTCACCAGCGATACGGCATGTCCAGAAGCGCCAGCGCGACCGGTACGACCGATACGGTGGACATAGTCTTCGGCGACGTTGGGCAAGTCAAAATTCACCACCTGTGGCAACAGGTCAATATCCAGCCCTCGGGCGGCAATATCGGTCGCTACCAACACTGTCACCACACCATTTTTAAAATCTGCTAATGCGCGAGTGCGAGCACCCTGGCTTTTGTTGCCGTGGATGGCTGCCGCGCTGATTTTGGCGGCCTCTAATTGTTTTGCCAGACGGTTGGCACCATGTTTGGTACGGGAAAATACCAGCACCTGCGACCACTGCTGCTGTTGGATAAGCTGGATCAACAAGGCGGTTTTCTTGGTCTTATCGACGGCATACAAGGTCTGGGTGACTTGTTCGGCAGTACTGTTGGGCGGCGCAACCGAGATCTCGGTTGGATTGGTGACCAGCCCTTTTGCCAGCGTACGGATATCATTGGAAAAGGTGGCACTGAACAGCAGATTTTGTCGTTTTGCCGGCAGCAATGTCAGAATTTTTTTGATGTCGTGAATAAAGCCCATGTCCAGCATGCGGTCGGCTTCATCCAACACCAGAATTTCTAAGCGATCAAATTTCACCGCATTCTGCTGATACAGATCCAGTAATCGTCCTGGCGTGGCAACCAGAATATCGACGCCACGGCGCAATGCCAGCATCTGTGGATTAATCGATACCCCACCAAATACCACGGCACTGCGCAGACTAAGGTTTTTACTGTAATCACGCACATTGTCGGCAATCTGTGCCGCCAGTTCCCGAGTCGGCGTCAGGATCAGTGTGCGGATCTGGTTGGCTTTAGGGCGAGTGCCACCACTTAACAAGTGCAAAATTGGCAAGGTAAACGCCGCGGTTTTTCCGGTGCCCGTTTGCGCGGCGGCCATCACATCATGGCCTTGAAGTACGGCGGGAATCGCCTGTTGTTGGATCGGGGTCGGGTCGTTGTAACCCTGTTCTATAACCGCATTTAGGATTGGGGTAGATAAGCCAAGGGAGGCAAAACTCATGCAATAATCTCAATATTAGGTGGCATGGAAGCCGGAAGCTGGAGCCATTTCAGGCGGGCGGCAAGTTTACAGCAAAAGCGATGGCAGTGCCATGAGCAGTGCAGAATTTGTCCGAGGCTGTCAGCTAGCTGAACCAGATCACGGTTCGGACTGCCAATGCCTAGAAATTTGCAGTATCTTGATGCTGTTATAACCAAGGAATGCAGGCAATGACAGCAATTGAGTTTATCAGCGCACAAGCACAGACTCGACGGGACTATGCCCTCGGGCTGATCCGCAATGTGCAGCAGATGTCTGCTATTGCCACTCCCAGACTTAATCATGGGCTGCTGAATCTGGCACAGCATGGACGAGTGGCTTTTCATTTCCATCCCGATCGTTTGGATTATCGCGGCTGGCCGGTGATTGCCGGTTTACTGTCTGATGGCGAATATCGCAGTCAGTTTGAAACCCGCGTCTCCAATGGCAAGTTGTCACCGCAGCTCGGTGGTGCTCGTGATCACTGGGAAAATCAACTGTTCGGCCACTGTTATGTCGGCGCCAAGTTGCGACCCAAGTACGGCGCGCTGGATATTGGTTTACATCAGAGTGGCCCCTCAGCGCGTTTTGGCAGCTGTTATCTGTTGTCTACACCGGAGCTGTTAAGTCAGTGTACGTTCTGTTATTTGGATTCCTGCCGTGAACCACGGGAAAAGGGCACCCTTGCCTGCTTTGAAGATGTATTTGCGGCGCTGTTTAATGAATCCTTTGAGCGTGACGCTGCATTAGGTGTAAATGCACTGCGACCACCGGCCTTGGTGGATTATCTTTGTGAAGAACTGCCGCGTGGTGTGGATGCACGTTTTTTGCGGCCCATGAGCCGAGATTTGGATCATTACATCGAGGCGCAATGTCACGGCGAATTATCCTTGACCCAGGATATCGATGTGCTGGTGGCTGACCCTTCCTATAAAGATACGGCGATTGAAGTATTGATGCAGCGATTGTGCGATCGTTATCAGATCCGCTTATGCTGGCATCAAGGCTTTGTGATGGCGGCGACAGATGTTCCGGCGGACTTCCGTGGTGCTACCATGCCGCAATTGGCGGCTAAAGTGGCACGAGGCGGGGTGTTGACCCCAGCGATTCTTGGCGAGGCCGAGGTTTCGGTACGACGTGAGCCGGAACGCTGGCGCGGGCTTGGCAATGAAGCGGATTTACTCCAACAGTTCAAGTTGCTGTGGCATGTGCTGGTGCGTTTTGGGGCTGTGGGCGCCTGAATGTTTCAGCCGTTTTGGGCGGCAATCACACGGTACAATATTCCCTGCAAAAATAGCAGCCAGAAGGTTTATTCCGATGGCAATGCCTGCGATACTGCCTAGCGAATTTAAACGCATCGGTCAAGCCATGGATTTATGGCGTTGATGCCGATGATATATCCTTGTATTTCGCTGTAATTAGTTTGGATATTCATGGATAAATCCCTTGAAAAACAACTAGCCGGATGGCTAAGACTGCAACAGGGCGCTTGTGGCCCCTATCTGAAACTTTCCATGATGCTCGGGATTGCTAACGGGGTGGCGTTGGTGGTTCAGGCGTGGTTACTAGCGACCATGCTGCAAGGGCTGATTATCGATAACCTGCCACGGCAACAGTTTGTCCCACATTTTATCGCCTTCGCGGTGCTAATTTTGTTGCGCGGCGCCTTAGCCTGGGGCCGGGAAAAGGTGGGCTTTGTTGCCGGGCGGCGTTTGCGCAGTACGCTGCGGGCGGCCGTGCTGGACAAACTCAGTCGTCTAGGGCCTGCTTGGGTTAACGGCAAACCCGCCGGAGCTTGGGCTAGTATTGTGCTGGAGCAGGTGGAAGACCTACAAGATTTTTATGGCCGTTATCTGCCACAGATGGCGCTGGCGGGATTTATCCCGTTGATCATTCTTGGTTGTACTTTTCCACTAAATTGGGCCGCAGGATTGATTTTGCTAACCACTGCGCCGTTGATCCCGTTATTTATGATCTTAGTTGGCATGGGTGCTGCTGATGCTAATCGTAAGCATTTCACCGCATTACAGCAGTTGAGCGGACATTTTATGGATCGCTTGAAAGCATTGCCAACGCTTAAGTTGTTTTATCGCGCGGCAGCGGAAGAACGGGCAATTGCCAAGGCTTCGGAAGATTTCCGTGAGCGTACCATGGCGGTGCTGCGACTGGCCTTTCTCAGTTCGGCGGTATTGGAATTTTTTGCGGCAGTCTCAATTGCAGTGGTGGCGGTGTATTTTGGTTTCTCTTATCTGGGGGAACTGAACTTCGGTCATTATGGCGTGCCCATCAGCTTATTCACCGGTATGTTTGTGCTGATCATGGCACCGGAATTTTATCAACCGCTACGTGACCTTGGGGCTCATTATCACGCTAAAGCACAGGCGATTGGCGCGGCAGAATCACTGATGGCATTGCTGGAAGCCCCAGAACCCTTGAGCCAGGGCAACGAAATGCTGGAGGGGAGGCTCATCAGCATCGAAGCGCGCGATCTGCAGGTACTCAGTATGGATGGGCAGTCATTGGTAGGCCCGCTGAGTTTTACATTGCAGGCAGGTGAAAAGCTGGCATTGGTTGGCCCAAGTGGTGCTGGTAAAAGCAGTTTACTCAACGCCTTACTGGGATTTTTACCCTATACGGGCAGTCTTAAGGTGAATGGTGTGGAATTGCAACAGCTAGCACCTACCAGTTGGCGGCAACGACTGGCTTGGCTAGGACAGAATCCCCAGCTGTTTCATGGCTCAATTGCTGACAATGTGCGTCTGGGGCAGCCTGAACTTGATGATGCCGCCATCTGGGCATTACTGGAACAGGCCAAGATGGCTGATTTTGTGCGGTCTCAGCCAGAAGGCTTAGCACATCGGGTGCAGGAATTTAGCGGCGGTTTGTCAGTGGGTCAGGCGCAGCGGATTGCATTGGCGCGGGCATTGGCGCGTAACGCTGAGTTGTACCTATTGGATGAGCCCAGTGCCAGCCTCGATAGTCAGAATGAGCAGTGGGTCCTTGATGCTTTATGGCAGGCAATGCAGCATTGCAGCTGCCTGATGGTGACACATCGTCTGGATCAACTGGATCGTATGGACCGCGTGCTGGTGCTGGATCATGGTCAGTTAGTGCAGGAAGGGCGCTTTGCCGAGTTAGCGCAGCAGCCGGGCTTGCTGGCAACTATGTTGGCACAGCTGCCGTTAGCCCTGTCGTTGGACGATGTGGCTGGAGGCGCACAAGCATGAAAGTGTTATTACCGTTTCTAAAATTGTTCCGTCGTCAATGGTTGATGATGATGTTAGGGCTGGTGCTTGGCGTGCTGACTTTGATTGCTGGCATTGGTCTGTTGTCACTTTCAGGCTGGTTTCTTTCTGCTACTGCTGTGGCTGGACTCGCCGGTGTGGGCATGAACTACTTTACGCCAGCCGGGGGCGTGCGGATGTTTTCGATTATGCGCACTGCCAGCCGCTATGGTGAGCGGGTGCTAACGCATGAGGCAACGTTCCGCATTCTGACCGATCTGCGCTGCTGGGCCTGGAAATCGCTGTTGCCACTGAGTGAACGTAACCTGAGTGGTATGCGTCGCGGTGATCTACTGAACCGCCTGGTCGCGGATATTGATACCTTGGATCATCTGTATCTGCGATTACTGACGCCTCTTGCCAGTTATCTGCTGATGCTGTTGTTACTGTTTGTGTTTGTCGGTTGGTTTGACTGGCATTTGGCATTTTTGCTGTGTGGTGGTTTGTTGCTAGCTGCCATTGTGTTGCCATCATTGTTCTATCAGTTGGGACAAGCGCCAGGGCGCCAGATTATTGAGCAGCGACGCCATTACCGGGTGCGGTTGCTGGAGTGGTTATCAGGGCAAGCGGAGCTAACACTGTTCGCTGCTGCCGATGATTCCCGTCGCACATTGGCACACGTGGAACAACACTGGCTTGATAGTCAGCAGCGAATGGCCACGATTAGTGGTATGAGCCAGGGATTGCTGATCCTGTTTCATGGAAGCTTGGTATTGCTGATGTTGTGGTACGCTGCCAGTGGTGTCGGTGCTGCAGTGCCGCCAGGCCCCTTGTTGGCATTAGTGGTATTTTGTGTGCTCTCCAGCTTTGAATTAATGATGCCATTAGCGGGCGCGTTTCAACATCTATCTGCCACTATGCTGGCCGCCAGCCGGGTTGCCGATATTACCGGGCAGACACCAGATATCACCTTCCCGACGACCAGCAATGGTAAGGCAGCTAACGGCGAGTTGCTGATTAACGATATTGTGTTTGCGTACCCGCAAGCGCAGCCCGTTTTGCAACAGTTGTCGCTACGGGTTGCGGCTGGCAGCAAAGTGGCGTTGTTGGGAAAAACCGGCTGTGGCAAATCAACCTTGCTGTCGTTAATTACCCGCCAATGGCAGTCGCAGCACGGCACTATCCAACTTGCAGGAACACCATTGGAGTGTTATGACGAACAGAGTCTGCGAGCTTCAATGACGGTGGTGAGCCAGCGTGTGGCTTTGCTGAGTGCCTCGTTGCGGGACAATTTACAATTAGCGCTGCCAGAGAAAGTGAGCGATGAGCGATTGTCACAGGTGTTGCAACAGGTGGGCTTGGCTAATCTGTTGCAGGATCAAGGCTTGAATGCCTGGATTGGCGAAGGTGGCAGACAGTTATCCGGTGGTGAACAGCGGCGTATTGGTGTCGCCAGAGCATTGCTGCGCGATACTCCGTTGTTGTTACTGGATGAGCCAACCGAAGGACTAGATCGGCGTACCGAGCAAGAGATCCTGCGATTATTACTGGCACATGCCCAAGGTAAGACGTTACTGATGATCAGCCATCGTTTGACCGGCATGGCACAGATGGACGCTATTCATCTGCTGGAAGGTGGGCAGATTACGGCCAGTGGGTCGCATGAGCAACTGCTGCACACTACACCTGCTTATGCGAGTCTGTACCGGCAATTGCAGGATTGATAGCGGCGGCGTTATTAACGCTTACAAAAGGATGTCTTTGGCATCCTTTTTTTATGTCCATGCCCCGGCAATATTTAATCAAGTTAAGCCTGAAAATCGCTAGCAGATCACAGAAGCTGACGTATCGATCTTCAATAATCAAATTATTGGCATATGCTAATAATTGTAAGGCGCGTTGTCATACAGACGACGCCGTAATTGGAGTAGAAACGATGATAGTTATTCCTATGAGTCGGGGGCACTTGTCCGGGCATTTTACCAAAGCGCAGCAGTTGGCCTTTTTTAGCGCAGACGGTCAATTGCAGCAATTAGTCGATAATCCGGCCTTAGGGGGCAATTGTGCGGACAAGAGTGCGATGCTCAATCTGATAAAACAGCAAGGGGCTCAGATAGTGCTGGTGCACCAGATTGGCGAACGTATGCTGGGTAAATTGTTGGATGCCGGGATCAGTGTTTGCCGCCCCAGAGAACGTAACGGCAGTTTGCAGCAATTGTTGAACGATGCCTGTGATACACGGTTACGCTTGTTGGATACCAGCACTGCCAGACCATCATTGCAACATCAGAATAAAGGTGGGTGTGGTGAAAGTTGTGGTTGTGGCGGAAGTGGTGGTTGCCATCATCACGCCTCGACAGTGCCGCAAAGCTCACTGTGTCGGCCACAGCATTGCTGTAGTGACGAGGTTCATTTTAGTGGCTTCCGTCCGCAAAAATAGTCAGCATTCTCTGTATTGATTGTGGGTTAAGACTCCTGCCAGTTGTTCCTTGTTGTTTGTGCTTATCAGCTTTTCGCTGTTACCGGTGGTGGAAATGTGATTTTCTTCTTCCGCCCCGGCCTTTTTATCCATCTGCGGAATTTTCTATGGTAACTTAACTTGTTTTTTACAGTTTGCCATACCGGGATTGCCCCGGAAGTCTGAAAAGGAAGATAACAATAATGAAAAGCAAACATTGGCTTGGCAATATTGGTGTGCAGGTAGTAATAGCCATGATCCTCGGCGCGGTAGTGGGCTGGGCGATGGGCAGCAGTGCTTCAATATTCGCTCCTTTGGGAACGCTGTTTATTCATCTGATTAAAATGCTGGTGATCCCGTTGGTGCTGGTCGCAATTATTGCGGGTTCCGCCAGTCTTGGTAATACACCATCGGCCGGTAAAATTGGCCTCGGCACTTTTGTGTTTTTTCTGGGAACTTCAGCGCTTGCGGTCGTGCTGGCGCTAGTGCTGGGACATCTGTTTGAACCTGGATTGGGTACTGATATTACCGCACATGCTAAAGCATTTGACCCCGTGACCGCTGACCAAGGGGCGTTGCCCGGGGCCGTAGACACGTTGATTGGCATGATCCCTACGAATGTGTTTGAATCCCTGACCGGTGGTAATATCCTGCAGATCCTGGTGTTCAGCATTTTCTTTGGTATTGCCCTGACCAAGGTAAAAGGTGCAGGGCCTAAGCAGGTGCAATCAGCACTCAATACCGTATTAGAAGCTTTGGTGTGGATGATCTCTAAAGTGATGCTGATAGCGCCACTGGGGGTGTTCGGGCTGATGGCCGATGCGGTAGGCAGCTTCGGTTTTGGTGCGATGAAAGTGGTGCTGAATCTGTTCTGGGTGTATCTGCTGGGGATTATCATTTACACCTTCTTGTTTTTCCCGGCGCTAGTGCAACTGCTGTCACCGGTCTCCGCATTGAAATTCATCATGGTGATGAAAAAGCCGCAGGTGATGGCCTTGTCAACGGCGTCGTCGATGGCGACCTTGCCGGTCAACATGCAGACCTGCGAACAGGATCTGAAAGTCAGTAATGCCACCGCATCGTTTGTCTTACCGCTAGGGGCTACGGTCAATATGAGCGGTAATGCCATTTATTACGGGCTGGTGGCGATTTTCTTTGCGCAGATGTACCACGTCCCTCTGGATATGACTGCTTATGCCGCGATTATCCTTACCTCCACCCTCGGTGCTGTCGGTCAGGCAGGGGTGCCGGGTCCGACATTCCTGGTGGTTGCTGTGCTGTTGTCGGCGGGGATCCCGATCGATGGCTTGCCATTACTGTTCGCGCTGGATCGTATTTTTGACATGATCCGTACGGCATTAAATATTACTGGTGATGCGGCTTGTGCAGTGATTATGGACAAGTATGCGCCAGAGAAAGCGCAACCGGTACTCATAGACGAAGCCGACTGAGTTGTGTTGTTACCACTAAAAAGGCCACCCAGAAGGTTAACGCCACTCGCTTAAGAGCGAGTGGCGTTCTTATCTCTAGAGCGTGAAGGATATTTCGCCGCTTTTTTCAATACAGCTCTTGGGTAAGGCTGTCTTTTCCTTTTCTCTGGCAGAATTAGCCGC